>NZ_CP154857.1:2821313-4231970 GCF_039614715.1 Microbacterium sp. AZCO
GTGGCTCATCCGCAACCGGGGCGCCGTGCGCGTGTCCTCGTCGGCGGACGATGAGCTCGCCGATCGCGCGCGCCTCGGCTCACGGGTCGACGCGGCGGTCGCACGCGGCGACGTGACGCTCGTCGACCGCTTCGAGATCGCGCGCGCCCGGCGCGCCGCGGCGGGGATCGAGCTCATCGGCCGGCGTGACGGCGAACCGGCGATCCACTCGACCGATGTCGTCGTGAACGCCACCGGCTTCCGTCCCGATCTGTCGATGCTGCGCGAGCTCCGCCTCGAACTGGACGACGTCGTCGAGGCCCCGCGGCGCCTCGCGCCGCTCATCGACCCGAATGTGCACTCGTGCGGGACTGTCGAGCCGCACGGCTACCGCGAGCTGATGCATCCGGAGTCCGGGTTCTTCATCGTCGGGATGAAGTCCTACGGCCGCGCGCCCACCTTCCTCCTCGCCACGGGGTACGAACAGGTGCGCTCCGTCGTGGCCTGGCTCGCCGGCGATGCCGAGTCCGCGGCATCCATCGAGCTCGTCCTGCCCGCGACGGGCGTGTGCTCGACGGATGCGGGAGGATGCTGCGTGTGATCCCGGTGCGCGAGCTGACGGCGGCGGATTGGCCGGCCGTCGCGGAGATCTACCGGCAGGGCATCGAGGACGGTGAAGCCACCTTCGAGACCTCGCCTCCCACGTGGGACGAGTTCGACGCCGGCAAGGTTGCGGCGCCGCGCCTCGTCGCGGTCGATGCCGACGCCGGCGTGCTCGGCTGGGCGGCGGCATCCCTCGTCTCTCGTCGAGAGGTCTACCGCGGCGTCATCGAGCACTCGATCTACGTCGATCGCGCCGCGCAGGGGCGTGGCGTCGGCCGCCTGCTGCTCACGTCCTTCGTCGAGGCGGCGGACGCCGCGGGGTACTGGACCATCCAGTCCGCGATCTTCCCCGAGAACGCGGCCAGCATCCGCCTGCACGAGAGCCTGGGCTTCCGCATCGTCGGTCGGCGCGAGCGCATCGCGCGATCGGCGAACGGCCCCCACGCGGGGCAGTGGAACGACACCGTGCTGCTGGAACGGCGGAGCGCCGCGAACGGAATCGACTGATGACGAGGATGCGAGAGTGGAGCACATGACCGACAAGCCGACAGTCCTGTTCGTCTGCGTGCACAACGCGGGCCGCTCGCAGATGGCCGCGGGCTTCCTGCGCGCCCTCGCCGGTCATCGGGTGACGGTGCTGTCAGCGGGGTCCGAGCCGAAGGACGCCATCAATCCCATCGCGGTCGCCGCGATGGCGGAGATCGGCATCGACATCACCGGGAACACCCCGCAGATCCTGACCACCGAGGACGTGCGCGCGTCGGATGTCGTCATCACGATGGGCTGCGGCGACGCGTGTCCGATCTTCCCTGGCAAGCGCTACGAAGACTGGGAGCTGGACGACCCTGCCGGACAGCCGCTCGAGGACGTGCGCCCGATCCGCGACGAGATCCGCGCGCGGGTCCGGACACTCGTCGACGAGCTCTTTCCCGTCGGGGTCAGCCACGAGGCGACGGCCGACGTTCCCCCGCCCCGCATGACCATGTGAATTCCCAGCTAGCGGGAATCCCTCCGCAGCGATCGCTCCCTGAGCGTATCTTGAGTGTGGTCAGACCACATCGAACCGGCGGACATCCCGCCCGCACAAGGAGGACATCATGACCACTCATGCGGTGCACAGCGCCGCTCCCGCTCCGGCGACCGCGCTTCGCACGTCACCCGCCACAGCACTCCCCCGCCAGGAGACCATCGTCACCTCGGTCACCGGACGGCGCTCCCTCGCGCTGCTCCGCCTCGCGACCGGCTTCATCTTCCTCTGGGCCTTCCTCGACAAGACCTTCGGCCTGGGCTTCTCCACGCCGCTCGAGCGCGCCTGGATCAACGGCGGAGCCCCCGCCCAGGGCTTCCTCCTGAGCGAAGGCGTCACCGGCCCGCTCCAGCCCTTCTTCCAGGGCATCGCCGGCCCGCTCGTCGACTGGCTCTTCATGGCCGGGATGCTGGGCATCGGCGTCGCCGTCATGCTCGGCGTGGGCCTGCGCATCGCCGCCGTCTCGGGCAGCGCGATGATGCTCCTCATGTACCTCGCGGAGTGGCCGTTCGCGGCCGGCGCAGGATCCACCAACCCCCTCGTCGACTACCACGTCGTCTACGCCCTCGCCCTCATCGTCGTCGCCGCGCTCGCAGCGGGCGACACGTGGGGACTCGGCGCAGCGTGGCGGGCGACGCCGCTCGTGCAGCGCAGCCACTGGCTCGCCTGACGCGGGCGCGAAGGGCGCGGAACCTCGGGTTCCGCGCCCTTCGGCATGCCGGGATCAGACGACTCGCGTAGCGGATCCACGACGCAGCGGCGCGCTCGGCTGACGAGGCATCCTCCCTCGGCCGGAGATGAGGGCGAGGCCGCCATATCGCGCGCACCACTCCCCACGCAACCCCCTCCGGCCGGTTCCCGAGTGGCGCGCAGGCTGGCATCACCGGAGGAGGTGCCGCATGAAGGCGATGGTGTACCGAGGTCCCTACAAGGTGCGTGTGGAGGAGAAGCCGGAGCCCCGCATCCTCCACCCCAACGACGCGATCGTGCGGGTCGAGCTCGCCGCGATCTGCGGCTCCGACCTGCACCTGTACCACGGCATGATGCCCGACCTGCGGATCGGCCACACGTTCGGGCACGAGTTCATCGGCCGCGTGGTCGAGGTGGGCTCGTCCGTCCGATCGCTCACGCGCGGCGACCGGGTGATGGTGCCCTTCAACATCTACTGCGGCTCGTGCTTCTTCTGCGCCCGGGGCCTGTACAGCAACTGCCACAACGTCAATCCGAACGCCACGGCGATCGGCGGCATCTACGGCTACTCGCACTCGACCGGCGGCTACGACGGCGGCCAGGCCGAGTTCGTGCGCGTGCCGTTCGCCGACGTGGGCCCCACCGTCATCCCGCCGTGGATGGACGACGAGGACGCCCTCTTGCTCACCGACGCCTTCTCGACCGGCTACTTCGGGGCGCAGCTCGGCGACATCGCGGAGGGAGACACCGTCGTGGTCTTCGGCGCGGGTCCGGTGGGACTGGCGGCGGCTCGATCGGCATGGCTCATGGGCGCGGGGAGGGTCATCGTGATCGACCATCTCGACTACCGCCTCGAGAAGGCGAAGGAGTTCGCCTTCGCCGAAACCCACAGCTTCACCGAGAACCCCGACGTCGTGCTGCTGCTCAAGCGGATCACGGGCGGGCTCGGCGCCGACGTCGCGATCGACGCCGTGGGCGCGGAAGCCGACGGCGCGGTGTTCCAGCACATCACCGCGGCCAAGCTCAAGCTGCAGGGCGGCTCGCCCGTCGCTCTCAACTGGGCGATCGACTCGGTGCGCAAAGGCGGCAACATCTCGGTCATGGGGGCGTACGGTCCGCTCTTCAGCGCCGTGAAGTTCGGCGATGCCATGAACAAGGGGCTGACGATCCGCACCAACCAGGCTCCCGTGAAGCGCCAGTGGCCCCGCCTCTTCGAGCACATCCAGGCGGGATACCTGAGCCCGCGCGACCTCATCACGCACCGCATCCCCCTCGACGAGATCGCCGAGGGCTATCACGTGTTCTCCGCGAAGCTCGACGACTGCATCAAGGTCGTCGTGCGACCGCCGGCGGCCTGAACCGAGAGGAAGAGCCATGCCCTACACGGCCGACAAGCCCCCGCTTCCCGAGACGACCGAGCAGCTGCGCGCCCGCATCCCGGGGTGGGGCGCCGATCTCGACCCCGCCGATCGCCCCTCGTACCCGAAGGAGCGCTTCGCCCCCGACGAGACCGGCGCGCATTGGGACTTCCCCGAGCGCCAGCCCGATCCCGGCCGCCGCGAGCGGTCCATCGAGCACACGTCTCTCACGCCCGTTTTCGGCACCGCTCAGCCGCTGCACGGCGTGTCGGGGCTCATCCGCCGCCTCGCCTACGAGCGGTACAGCGAGGGCACGACGCTGCACTGGATGCTGCTGATCGTCGGCGACCGCGTCGAGGCGATCGGCGCGCACGTGCGCTCCGTCGCGTCGCTGCGACCGGACAACCCCCTCACGGAGACCGGCATCCTCGGTGAACGCGGGCACCGACCGCTCTCGTCACGGTTCGGGCGCGGCCGGGCAGACCTGAAGCACATGTGGATCGATCCGCTGCTCGTCGCCGGTCCGTGGGTGCTCACGGGGGTCGTCGGAGTGCTCGCGGCACGTCGGCTGCTGCGCCGCTGACCACCGCCCGCGCTCTGCGCACACGGGATGCCGCATTCGCGTACGGGACAGCGTCGCCGGTGCGTTGCGCCGGTTAGATGAACCTGCTGGTGGACCCCGGTGGCTGAGGGGTCGGAGCGGGAGTGACATGGGCAAGTTCCAGTACGAGGACACGGTGCGGGTGGACTTCGACGACCGGCTGCTGGCCCATCTGCAGACGGTCATCGGCATGAAGCTCCGCCGCAGCGAGTCGTTCTACTTCACGTGGCGGGAGAGCCTCGACCTCGGTGGCGGCCGCACGTCGGTCTGGCTGCACTCGCGCGCGGCGCTCGTCTTCAAGTTCCACGGCAGTCGCACTCCCCGGCTCAACCGCACCTGGCTCGACGCGCTCATGCACACCGCCAACTCGCCGAGCGGCCTGTACATCGTCCCGGAGCCCCCGGAGAACGGGAACGCGACCCCTGACATCTGAACCCGACCCCGCGCACGGCCTCGTAAAATATCAAGGACCCCTCGCATTCACCGGTCTGCCCGACAAGGCGAGGATGATGGACAGCCCCTATTCGCGGCGCATGGAGCGCACAACCGACATCGAGGAAGCGCGACGCTCCATGGGCGACGTCTATCGCACGCCGATGGCTCTCACCGCCGATCCGACCCGGGACTTCCGGTTCGAGATGGCGCTCGCGTCCGAGGGCGGCTTCGCCGCTGCGGCGCTGCGCTTCGGCGCTGCCTGCCGGTCGGGCACCAACTCCTTCCCGGATGTGATGGTCGCCCACGCGCCCTCGGGGCGTCACCGCTGGCGCGTCGGAAACGAGTCGGGCCAGGGTTCGGTGCCGTTCATCGTGCCGCCCGACCGGGAGATGCGCGTCGAGTTCAGCAGCTCGCACATCCGCACCGTCGGCATCGACCCCGCGCTGCTGCGCCACGTCGCGCACTCCGTGACCGGCGTGGAGGCGGGGGCGTTCCGGCTCGACGGCGTGAACACCGACGCCCGTCATCACTCCCTCGTGGCGGAGGCGCTCCGCTACGTCGAGGCGACGCTGGTGGGCAACCCCGCGCTCCGCGACACGCCGCTCGTGCGGGCGCAGATCGTGCACCAGACGATCATCGCGATCCTCACGGCATACCCGATCCTCCCGATGAGCACGCCGCGCAGCGACACCACACCTCGAGCGGTGCGGCGCGCGATCGCCTTCATGGAGGAACACGCGCGCGAGCCCATCACGATGGCCGACGTCGCCGTCGCCGCGGGCGTCTCGACGCGCGCGCTCCAGTCGGCGTTCCAGCGCCAGTTCGAGACGACGCCGTCGCACTATCTGCGGCGGCTGCGGCTTCGCGCCGTGCACGCCGAGCTGCGCGAGGGCTTCGGGCCGAAGTCGTCGGTGCGCGAGATCGCGCAGCGCTGGGGGTTCGTCCACGCCGGACGCTTCGCCCGCCTGTACGCCGAAGAGTACGGCGAGCGCCCGTCCGACACGCTGCGCCGCTGAGTCCCGCCGGACGAGCGCCCACCCGCCGCGCGGGCTGAGCCGGCGTCACCGGAGCGCGAGTCCGGCTTCCGGGCTGAACGCCGCGAGGAAGCGGTCACGGAAGGCATCCATCGGCCAGACGGGAGCGTCCGACGAAGGCCGCACCCCGGCATCCCATCCCCATCCGGCGATGCGCGCGAAGACGCCGGGATCCTTCGCGATGACCGTGACGGGCACGTCGTGGTTCGCGCGGGCGCCGCTCACGACGCGCGCCGCCTGGTGGTCGCCGAGCACCACGAGCACGAGGTCGTCGGTGCCGCACGTCTCGAGGAACGAGAACAGGGCGCCCAGCGTGTACCGCACCGACTGGCCGTAGAGCTGCCGCACGCGCGCGGGATCCTGCCAGGCGACGACGGGCGGCTCGCCCGCGGCGGCCTGGGCGGCGAACAGCGATCCGTCGCCGAGGTCGCTCCACGGCACGAGGCTCGGCAGCGGCGTCCATGGGGTGTGCGACGAGACGAAGTCGATCTCGGCCATGAGCGGCGCGTGCCCGGGCGTGAGCTCGCGGTCGTGGAACGCCTGCCACGTGAACTGATCGGGCACGCGGGCGTAGCTGAAGGCCGGCCCGCGGTACCCGAGGTTCCGCGAGTCGAGCACCTCGTCGTAGCGGTAGAAGGATGTGCCGACGGCCCACGGCTCCTTGTTGGAGGGGACGACGTCGACCGTGCGCCAGCCGGCGTCGCCGAACGCTCGCGCGAGGGTGAGCCGGTCGGTCGTCGTGAGCTGGTCGTACTTCTGCTGGGAGTCGATCCACACGCCGCTCTGGAGGGTGGAGTGCGCGAGCCAGCTGACCCCGCCGAACGTCGGCGAGCGGAGGTAGGCGCTCTCGGCCGTGAACCCGGCACGGTCGAGCGCGGCCTGCCCGTCGGCGAGCGCGCGGTCGACACCCGGCGAGAACGACGACCCCTCGATGGCCGAGCGTCCGTAGCTTTCGAGGAACGCGAAGACGACGGTCTTCCCCTGCAACGCCGTCAGGAGGGACGAGGGCGGGAGGGATGCCGCAGCATCGGTCCGCAGCGCGCGCTGGAACGCGCGTTGCGCCTGCACGCTCTCGACCGCCCGCGATGACGTCGCGGCGATCGCGCCCGCGGCGTCCGCCGAGGCGAGCGGAACGCCGGGAACCGCGTGCACGCCCAGGACGGCCGCGACGATCCAGGCCGTCGCGATCGTCGCTACCGCGACCCGTCCGCGGCGGCCGGAGTCGCGCGCCGCCCGGCCGACGCGCAGCGCGGCGGCGGCGATCCCCGTCCCGAGCGCGATGAGCAGCGCGGCGAGCGCGAGCACGACGGCGACGGCTCCGGCGGGGGTGATCGCGTCGGCGACCACCCCGACGGCAGCGACGAGCTGCGGCGCGTCGTCCGCGGCGCTGAAGGGTCGGTCGACCGTCGTGCGGAACGCGAGGTCGAGTGCCCCGAGCACGATCGCTGCGACGACGAGGGCGCCGAAGACGGCGGCGACGGCGATGCGCGCCCGGCGCGCGGGGATCGCGAGGAGGAGCAGCACGACGGCGATCGCCTCGACGGGGAGCCCTGCCACCGCCGCGGGCGAACCCGCCGACAGCGCACCGGGCACGAGGGGCGCCACGGCGAGCGTCGCGAGCGCGGCGACCGTCGCGAGCCGCGAACCTGGAGGCCGAGGCTCGTCGTCGATCACCGCCGGCTCCGCTAGGAGTGCGCGGGCAGACGCCCCGACGCGTCCGCGCTCGCCGCGGCGCCCGCGCCCGTCGCGGCCTCGGCGGCCGTCGCGACGTCGGCGCCCGTCGCGACGCCAGCGCCCGCGCGGGCCCCGGAGTCGGCGTCAGCGCCGGCCGTCGCATCCGCCCCACTCTCGCGGCCCGTGTCAGGGCACCGGTCGGACAAGGCGTAGCGCAGCAGCACGACGTCGCCGATCTGCCGCGTGTCGGCGAGGCGGGCGCGGTGGTTCGACGTCCAGGGGAAGGCGCCGGGCTCGACGAACCGCGGCGCGCGCGACTCGCCGACGAAGAACGGCGCGACGACGAGCTGCAGCTCGTCGGCGAGCTCCTCCCGGAGGAACTGCGTGTGCAGGTGTCCCCCGCCCTCGACCATGAGCCGGCCGATGCCGCGCTGCTCGAGGTCGTCGAGCACGGCGCCCATCGTGACGCGGGGACCGATGCCGACGATCGTCGCGAGTCCGCCCAGCACGCGCGAGATGCGGGCGGCCCTGGGCGCGGGGCAGTACACGAGCTTCTCCGCATCCCCTGCCGTGAAGAAGGAGGATTCGGGTGAGAGCTCACCCGTCTCGGTGATCGTGACCTTGGCGGGCGACGGCGGCTTGCCCTCGGCCCGACGCAGCAGGCGGCGCTCCTCGCTGCGCACGAGCAGACGCGGGTCGTCGCGACGCACCGTCGAGGCGCCCACCATGATCGCGTCGCTCTCGGCACGCAGCTGGTCGACGCGGTCGAAGTCGGCGGCGTTCGACATCGCGAGCCTGCAGGGCGCGGCGCTGTCGAGGTATCCGTCGAGCGACATCGCGCAGCTGAGGGTGACGTAGGGCCTGGTCATGGCGACGACTCCTTGCCGGGAAGGGCGAGGGGACGAGGATCCGCCACGGCGTGACGGAGGGGAGCGGATGCCGCGGCCGGCGGTCGGCCGGGATCGAGGGCGGCGGCGGGCGAGACGGCGCGGGCGCACGGCGCCGCCCGGCGGCCGGCACCCGCCGGGGCCCGCCGGCTCAGAGCGGCGGCGGCCACGACGACGGCACCGGGTGCGACGGCGATCATCGCGAGGACGCCGTACGCGGTGGATGCTGCGACCCCCGTCGCCGATCCGATACCGACGGCGGCGGCCGCCCAGCCCGCGGCTCCTTCGCGCGGACCCCACCCACCCGCGTTGAGCGGGATCGCGGCGGCGAGCACAGTGACGACGCCGAGGGCCGCCGTGCGAGGCGAGACCTCCAGCCCGACGGCGATGCAGGCCACGACGAACGTCGCGACATGGCACGCGACGACGACGATGGATGCCGCGACGACGCCCGCGACGACCCGGCCCGATGACAGCGCTCCGCGCAGGAGCGCGAGCTCCCGCCGCAGCGCGGAGCGCGCGCGAAGGCTCGCCGCCGCGGCGACCGAGAGCGCGACGCAGGCGACGACGACGGCGAGCAGCACGACGCCCACAGCGGGAGCGTAGGCCGCGAGGCCGAGCACCGCCAGTACCCCCGCGGCGAGGACGAGCTGCACCACCTGGCCGGCGACCCGTTCGGTCGCGACGGCTCGCGACGCGTTGGCGACGTGGCCGGCGCTGCGCCCGTGGGCGACGGCGCGGTGCACGTCACCGACGACGCCGCCCGGCAGCACGGTGTTGAGGAACTGCGAGCGATAGTAGGCGGCGACCGCTTCGCCCTGCCCGATCGGCACGTCGAGCCCGCGCGCGATGAGTCGCCAGCGCCACGCGGCGGCCGAGGTGGCGAGGGCGGCGAGCGCGAGCGCCGCCGCGACGGCGGGCGCCGAGACGGCGCCGAGACCGCGGAGGAACGGCTCCGCCCCCGCCTGCACCGCGATCGCGACCAGGATGCCGAGGCCCAGCGCGGCCTTGGCGATCGCGCGGAAGCGCGGCGAGGAGAGACCAACGCGGAGGGCCGTGGCCCTGCTCATCGGGGTCTCGCGAAGAGGTCGGCGTGGTGCACCACGACGCGCAGCTCGCCGCGCGCGAGCTGGCGCATGCGGGTGTGGAAGTACTCGTGGCCCCACTCGAGCAGCGCGGGCCGCTGCTCGACGGCGGCCGACACCCAGCCCTCGAGCCACTCCGCGGTGAGCGCCGCGTCCGACGATCCGAGGCGCCAGGCGGTCCCGGCGACGCGCACGACCCATCCCGCGCGGCGGAAGGCGTCGGCGGCGAACGTCACGGCGTCGGGGCCGAGCAGCGCGCGGTCCTCCGCGGTACGGCGCTGGTGGTCGTTGAAGGCCTCCTGGAACACCCGGTCGCCGGGGTCGGCGGGTTCGAGCCGCACGCGCCCGATGACGCTGAGGCTCAGGAGGGCGGGCGCGCCGGCGGCGACGCACGCCTCGACGATCGCCTGCACCTCGTCGCGCGTGAGCACGTCGAGCAGGGCCGACGCGGTCACGAGCGATGCGCCCCCGATGTCGTCGGAGCTCAGATGCTCGACGTGCTCGACGCTCGTCTCGACGGAGACCGGCTCGCCAGCGGCATCCATCGCCGACTCGGCCGCCGCGCGCTCGAGGAGGTCGGGATTCCAGTCGTGCAGCACCCAGGTCTGCGGTCCGGGCAGGTAGGGCGCGAGCCACCGCATCATCGACCCCGTGCCGCTGCCGAGGTCGTGCACCACGACGGGCTCACTCACGAACCGGGCCGCCGCGCGGGCGAGCCGGCGCGAGCGCGACCGGGCGTCGGCGGCTTCGCGGAGCGTGAGCCACTCCGCCGAGACGAGGATCACATCGGTCATCGCACAGCCTCCAGAGCTTCGGCGACGCGCGCCGCCGTGTCGGTCCAGCTCGTCCGCACCCCGCGGGAGCGGCGCGCCTCGCCCGTGAGCCGGTCGCGGAGGGCGGGGTCGTGGATCCAGCGCGCGAGCGCATCCCGGAGCGCGGCGGGGTCGCCGGGCGGCACGAGCACGGCCGCACCGCTGGGCGCGACGGCCTCCGGGATGCCCCCCACGTCGCTCGCGATGACCGGGATGCCGCGGCCGAGCGCGTCGGCGATCGCCATGCCGTAGCTCTCCACGAGCGACGGCGCGACGAGCAGGTCGGCGTCGCGGTACGCGCCCTCGAGCCCGTCGCGGGCGAGGGCGCCCGGCATCCGCACCCGCTCGGCGAGCCCGGCGGCGTGCGCGAGTTCGCCCACGAGGTCGGCGTACGCGGGGTCGGCGTCGAGCGACCCGGCGATCGTGCACGTCCACGACGGCTCGCCCCGCAGCCCCGCGAGCGCCTCGACGAGCACGTCCTGGCCCTTGTGCGCCGCGACGACGCCCACGCAGAGGAGCGCCATGCCGTGCGGCGTTCCGACGGCGGGGGTGGCTCGGTCGGCACCGGGGGTGGCGACGAAGACGCGGTCGGGCGCGACGAGCCCGCGCCGCACGAGCTCGTCGCGCGTCCACGCACTCGTGGTCACGACCGCGTGCGCGGCGCGCAGCGCGCGATGCTCTCCGTCGACGGTGTCGAGGTCGGCGTCGGCGAAGGCCGCCGACACCATGTGCGCCAGCACGACGACGCGCGCCCGACGCGCGAGCGCCTCCACCGCGCCCGGCGACCGGCCCGCGACCAGGCCGTCGATGAGGACGAGCCCGCCGGCGGGGAGCCGGGCGAAGACGTCGGACGCGGCATCCGGATCCGCCGGCGTGAGCCGCACGGCCCACCCGAGCGTCTGGAGGCCGTCGCGCACCCGCAGGTCGCACACGTTGCCACCGCTCACCCGTGCGGGATCGTCGACCCCCTCGGGGACGACGAAGTGCACGACGCGGGTGCTCACAGCGACACCTCGTACGACGCCCACGCGATGTGCGACTCGTGCAGGGTGACGGCGATGCCGGTGAGATCGGCGCCGCCGAGGCCTCCGTCCCGGGCGGCGTCGACGAGCCGCTCGGCGACGAACGAGCACAGCCGCTCGGTCGTCGTGTTGACGCCCTGGAACGCCGGTTCATCGTCGAGATTGCGGTACGACAGCGACGAGAGGATCTCGCGCAGCGCCTCCGACGCACGGCCGATGTCGACGACGACGCCGTCTGCGTGCAGCTCGGCGGCCCGGAAGGTCGCATCGACGACGAACGTGGCGCCGTGGAGGTTCTGGGCGGGCCCGAACGCCTCGCCCGTGAAGCTGTGGGCGATCATCATGTGATCGCGCACCGTCAGCGAATAGGTCATCACGCATGCCTCCAGTCGATCGTGTGGCACAGCGCCGGCTGATCGCCGGAGGCGACCGCGGCCATGACGTCGGGCAGCTCCCGCCACGACGATGAGCCCGTCAGCAGCGCGTCGAACGCGTCGTCGCGCAGCAGGTCGAGCGCGAGGGCGAGGCGGTCCCCGAACGCCCGCGTGGCGCGGCGACGCGGGGCGACCATGCCGACCTGGCTCGAGCGGATCGTAAGACGCCGCGAGTGGAACGCGCCGCCGAGGTCGAGCCGCACCGGCCGGTCGCCGAACCAGCTCGCGACGACGACCTCCCCCTCGGTCGCGGCGGAGTCGATCGCGAGCTGCAGGCCCTGCTCGCTCGCGCTCGCGTCGATGACGAGATCCCGGTCCTTCGGCGCGTCGGCGGGAGCGGCGAAGGCGACGCCGAGCTCCGTGCAGACGGCGGCTTTGGCGGGGTCGACGTCGACGACGACGACATCCGCTCCCGGGAAGCCGGCCGCCAGGCGTGCGACCGCGCATCCGATCATGCCGGCCCCGACGACGGCGATGCGGTCGCCGACGAGGGGCGCGGCATCCCACAGCACGTTCACGGCCGTCTCGACCGCGCCGGCGAGGACGGCTCGGCGAGCGGGCACCCCGTCGGGGACGAGGGCGATGGATGCCGCGGGCACGACGTACGCCGACTGGTGCGGGTAGAGCGCGAACACCGTGCGACCCTCGAGCCCGTCGCCCCCGCGCTCGACGACGCCGACGTTCAGGTACCCGTACTTCACGGGCGCGGGGAAGTCGCCCTCCTGGAAGGGCGCCCGCATGCGCTCGCGCTCGGACGCCGGCACGGCGCCGCGGAAGACGAGCGTCTCGGTCCCCCGGCTGATCCCCGTCCACTGTGTGCGGACGAGCACGTCCGCGGGTCCGGGGTCGGGCACCGCCTCGTCGCGCAGGGTGCCGCTTCCCGGTCTGTCAACCCAGAACGCCGTCGCCCGGGTCATCCGCGTAGCCTCTCGAGATGAACCATCGGCCGCGTCGCCCCCGTGTCTTCAGGAGTGGTACCCACGAGAGGAACACGGAGGGCACGGTGGTGAAGGTTCAGCTCGCGCCCCTCACGTCGCTCGCGACCGGTGTCGCCGGCCTTGCGGTGATTGCTGCCGTCGGCCACGTCTCCCTCCTCGGGTGGATCGCAGGGTGTGCCTACCTTCTCCTATCGAATGCCCTGATCGCGAGGGGGTTGCGCAGAGCCGGGATGGTGCGCTTCGGTCCCGCGAACACCGCGACGGCGGCCCGCTCGACGCTGGTCGGGCTCGTGACAGCGCTCGTCGTGACGTCGTTCGAGGCATCCGTCCCCCCGCTCCTGATCGCGGGGATCGCCGCGCCAGCACTCGCCCTCGACGCCGTCGACGGGTGGCTCGCGCGGCGCACGGGAACCCAGAGCGACCTCGGCGCGCGGTTCGACATGGAGGTCGACGCCTTCCTGCTGCTGGTGCTCAGCGTGTACGTCGCGCAGGACCTCGGATGGTGGGTCGTGGCGATCGGGGCGCTGCGGTACCTCTTCGTCGTGGCGGGATGGATGCTGCCCTGGATGAACGCGACCCTGCCGCCCCGCTACTGGCGCAAGGTCGTGACCGCCGTCGCCGGCATCGCGCTCGTCGCGGCGGCCTCGGGGCTCTTCGCGCTGTGGTTCTCTGCGGCCGCGACGGCGCTCGCGCTGGCCCTGCTGCTGGAGTCGTTCGGGCGCGACGTGCTGTGGCTCGTGCGGGAGCACCGGCGTGCCGAGGTTCCCGTGCTCGGCGGCCCGATCGACGAACGACCCCTCGACAGGCTCGGGGACCGGAACTGAGGCTCGGGACCGGAACCGAGGCGCACTCCGATCCGGTCGCTGAGCTTGTCGAAGCGTCGAAGCCTCAGCCGACGGACGGCGTCAATCCGGCCGTCGCGCGTGGAGCACGCCCGACGCGGCGCCCAGCACGGCCCCGGCGAGGGTGTCGACGACGCGCTCCGTCGCGACGGCCATGGAACCGGCATCCCCCGTCGCTGCTCCCGTGAGCAGCAGCACGAGCGGCGTGATGAAGGTGAGCGCGAGCGCGTAGTTGCGCACGACGACGATCTCGATGACGAACTGCAGGATGCCGAGCACGAGCGCGAGCCACAGGCCCGTGATGCCGATCGGCACGAGCAGCAGGAAGAGCGCAACGCCTGCGAGCGTCCCGATCATGCGGTGGAGTCCGCGACTGAACGCCGCGCGCCGGTCCGGGGCGGTGCCGATCACGGCGATCGCCGCCCCGACGATCCAGTACGCGCGGTCGGGGTCGAGCACGACGCCGACGGCCGTGCCGAGCACCGCGACGATGACGGCGCGCAGCAGCAGGAGGCGCGCGTCGAGCGGCCAGGCCGGACCCGGGAGTGTCTCGCGGAACGGACGACGCGGCATGGTTCGCACCCGCCGCAGCACGAGCGGGCTCGCCGCGAGCAGCCAGGCGAGCACGATGCCGCCGGCGAGGGCCGCGACGAAGACGCCGCCGTCGGCGCCCGCCGCCGTGACGTGCGCCGAGAGCCCGTAGACGAGGACGAGGAAGAGCGGTCCGGGCGGGCCGAGTGAGAACCCGAACGCCGCCGCCGACCCCGCGATCGTCACGACCACGAGTCCGATGAGCGTCGCGACCTGCGAGGGTCCGGCGAGCACGCCGACGGCCGCGGCCGCGAAGAGCGCCGCGCCGACGAGCGGCAGCACACGAACGCGCTCGACGACCCGCAGGTGCGACGCGTAGAGGGCGGTGAAAGCACCCGTGGCGGCCTGGTATCCGAGCGAGGGCTGACCGGCGAGAGTCAGGATCGCGATCGGAAGGGCGATCGCGAGGCTCGCCTGCAGCGCGAGGGGCCAGCGCGGTCCGGGAGCGGGATTCAGCGTGAAGAGGCTGGCGACGGCGTGCCGGGCATCCGCCACCCAGTGCGGTCGCGAGGGGCCCGTGTCGTCGTCCGTCCGCTCCACCCGCACCTCTTCCGTCCGCTCCATTGTTCCGGAGCGGCGCGGGTGCGCGGCATCCCCTCCCGCCGAGCGGGCCGCATATCTCGACTCGACTTGCTGCCCGCGCTCCGTGGGATGCAAGACGGTACCTCCACCGGACCGGGCACCGGCGTCCACGACGCGTGCGCCGAGACACAAGCGCTCTGGCACACGACGACTGGCGCGGCGGCGGCTGAGCCGCTCATCACTCCTTCTGAAATCTCAGCAGCGAGCGCGCGCGAAGTACTCGCGGTTCTCCGCCGCCCGGCGGATGGAGGTAGTACGTCGTATCCGTGCGGGTGATGAGCCAGCCCTGGTTGTGGAGCCGCATATGGCAGTTGCGGCACAGCAGCACGCCGTCCGCGAGGTCGGTGCGTCCGCCGTGCGCCTGCCAATGTCGAAGGTGGTGCGCTTCGCAGCGCGACGGTTCGGCACCACACCAAAGCAGCCGCCATCGCGGAGCGCCAGCGCCTCGCGCTGTCGGACCGTGAACAGCCGCTGGTCCCGTCCGACGTCGAGCGGCTTCCCCTCCCCAGCGACCAGCATGATCTTGGTGCCGGCATCACACTGATACCGCTCGGCGATCGTCGCGGGAAGCGCCTGCCCCGTCTCCTCGGCGTAGGCGGCGCCGACTGGGCGTCCCTTCTCGTCACGGTCGGCGAGGGAGCGCTCGGGCACGACGATGCGGATGCCGGGCTGGCGGTCGCCGAAGGCCTGTGCGGGGTCTGCGGCGGCTCCCGTACGGAGAACCCCGATGAGGGTGTCGTACTGCAGTTGCTCGTTCGTGCGCGGGTCATCGACTGCCGACTCGTCCTGATCGGAAGCCGCCGAGGGATCCGCGAACCGCGGCCCGCGCCGCGGCCGGAGAGCTGCTCGCATGATGGTGTGCACCCAGACCGCCGCCTCGTCATCGAAGACGATGCGCGCGTGATGCTGACCGTCCTGATCGATCCATGCCCGAAACGAGCGCCGAGCGAACCGCTCTTCGAATCGGAGCTGCAAGCCGACCGGATCGAGAGTGTCGCGAGCGAGCCGAGCCGCTGAGCCGAGATCTTCTACGCTTCGGTCGGCCGCCTCGGCGAGCACCACCGTCGTCGCCTGCCGCCATGCGCCGATCAGGAAGTCGCGTTCGTCAGCGGAGCGCCCGTCGAGAGGAGGATCACCGAGACCTCTGCGGACAGTCTCGTACTGCGCGCGAGACAACTCGCCTGCGCTGAGAGCCGCGGGGAGCGATGCGTACCAGGGAGCCGGCTCTGCCGCATCCATCCCCTCCTCTGCGCAGGCCGGCGGACAGTCACCGGCCGCTCGCAGGTCGCGCCCCGCGGCAGTAGCCCGCCGCAAATCGGCGCGCGTTTGGCCCGTGACCGATTGGACGAGGTCGACGCTGGTCCTATAACCCTTGCGCTGGGCCAACCCGCGGTAGCCGAGCTCACGGTCGGAGCGCGCGGCTACCTCGGAAGACACCACCGCTCCGAGCACCTCAAGGGCTCGTTGCGCGTCGGATATCGACTCCAGCGTCGACAGCAGACTCTCGTCATCCAATCCACCGACGACGAGAGCCGGGTCGGTTTCGCCCAGTCGCCCGCACACGCCCCGCACCGACTCGATGAGTCGCTGCTGGGGAAGCTTGGACATCGTGCGCACCTGTTCCAAGAAGGAGAGGGGGCACGTCTCTCAACTGATGATCCCAGCGTAGCCGGGGCCCCCGACATTGCCGCGAGAGGTGGTCCCCGAGCTTGTTGAGCTGTGCTCCCCGAGCCTGTCCAGACAGAGGCGCCCGACGCCGAGCTCCGGGTCAGGAGTCCAGGCGGACGCCCCGACCCATCGGTCCTTGAATGGGTGGACATCGACGGACTCGTCCGCTCTGCCTGCGTCCCCTGCCATAGCCAGCGGTCCCCGTGCGACCCCTCGTCCCCCAAGTCCAAACACGGTTCGGCCACTGAGCGGAAGCCGGTCGTTCAAGGGTGCTCCCCGGCGGCCTCGGGCACGCTCGATTGGCATACGTCATCGCCCATGGCGTGATACCGGGCGCGCCCTGTCGATAGGGTCGCACCATGACCACGCACGCGGCTGCTGCTGAGCAGAGCCCCCTCGTTCGGCGGCGCGGTCGAATCGGTCGGGGCACCGTGCTCATCGTGGGCGTCGTCCTGATTCCCTGGGCTCTGGCCCTCGCCTTCAACAACTACGGCCCGCTGACGGTCGACGGAGCGATCCAGATGGCTTTCGCCACCGTCGCCGGACAGACGGTCGCCATCATCAGTGCAGTCACGGCATTCGTTCTTACGGTGAGGCGTCGCTACGCCTGGCCAGCCGTCGTCGCGCTCGGGATCATCGCGGCGCTGATCACCTTCTCGGCGTTCAGCATGATGGCGTCCGCCGGCGACACGCTGGTCGACCGCCTTGGCGCGGTGGCGGAGGCTGACCAGCTCAACAGCTGACCGCGATCCCGTCGGACGGACCCTGTCAGCGGTAGCGGGCGGCTTTCACCCTGGTGGTGATGAAGCGCTCGACGTCACCGATCTCGTCAGCGCGAAGCAGCACGTCACCGCGCTGGCCGCGCTCGACGGGCCTGACCTCGAGGTCGCCATCACGCCGCGTCACGCGGAGCTGGTACTCGCCACCGGGCTCGGTCCCGACGGCTACCTCATCACGGTCCGGAAAGTAGTAGACCGCGTAGCCGTGCTCTTCGACCTCCGCGTCGAACCCCGGACTGAACCTGATTCGCACCGCGTCGTTGGGTGCTGGTTGGCTCATGAGAGTCCCTTCTGAGTGCGATCGCGGAATCGCCGATCTACGGTACGTCAGCTCGCTGTTGGGATACCCGTTTGCGACGTCTGACTCTCGCCCGCCGCGCGCGGATGGGTCGTCTTACGGGCGGCGCAAGAGCCGGGGTCCGCTTCGCGCACTGGGCGATGGACGACTGTATTGAACGGCGCGCGTGACTGCATCGCAGCCATAGGGGAAGCGCGCTCGGAAACCTGTCTGTGAATGCCCGCACCTGCGACGGCGACCAGCGACGCAGCTGCCCAACCAAGCACCGCCCCTCTGTCTCTGCCAGCCACTCTTCGACACTAGTGGCGGGCGCCAAACGCCACCGTTCGCAAGCCGCGCTCCTGCCGAGGGCGCCATTTCCCAGAAGTTCCTGCCGGCTGAAGCGCCGAGGTGGACTCACGCCTGTCCTCGTCGAAGTCGCGCCCGTTCATCTGCGCAGCGCCCAAGGAAGGCCCAACTCGGACTGACCTCGCCCCTGCTTTGTCTGGTGACTTGCGTGCTTCACCTGTAGGCAGGGGCGGGTCAGTCCGCGCCGAGTCAGCAGCCCCTAGTCGGTCCCGAGGAAGCCTCCCCGAGTCCCAAGGGTGCGCTATGACTTCTTAAGTTTGAGGTCCTTCGTCGTAAGAAGGTAGTTGAACGTGTCCACCGAGATCGCCTGGGCGCGAGCGCTGGCATCACCCTTCGCGAACCCGACTCCGACGGGTGTGATCTGTACCGACCAGGTCGCGCTCTGGTGGCACTGAACTGTAGTCGAGCCCTGCCCCCACACGGTTCCAGGAGGACGCTTGAACGTCTCCGAAAGCTGCACCACAACGTCGATCGGCCCGCTCGACGAGCAAGTCACCGTCCCAGAGACTGTTGCAGTGCCCTCCGCCGTCACGGTAGCGGTCGAGTTGATAGCCACGCCGACGATCTCGTTGGTCTCGCGAATTGTCACGCCGAGCAAGCCGCCCCCCGGCGGCGGGTACGTCGACGCGATCATGATCCAGTAGTGCTGCCCGCCAGTCAGCTGGAATCGAGCACCACTGAACCCGCTTCCGCACCCGACCGACGTCAGCGCATCAGGGGCGCCGGTCCAGACCGAAACACTCGTCTGATACCCGGTCGTCTCGACGGTGATGCCGACATCCTTGCTGGGCTGGTATTCGTACCAGACCGACTGGAAGGCGCTGCAACTGGTCGGGTCGCTCTCTTCCGTCGTGGCCGCCGTGGTATCGACAGGCGCTGGAGAGTACGGGAGCGGTCCGACCACCGCGGCGTTGGCGATGTCGTCGTTCGGCGGTGGCACTACTTCAGAGATCGACAAGTGCAGGGCGCCGCCCAGGCTGGAACCCTGGTACGAGCAGCACGTGGCGACCATGATCCGGTAGGTCGTTCCGCTGGTTGCCGGGAAGAGCAGCGGTTGTTGGGCTCCTTGGTACCTGCACGCCACTACCGACATGGAATCGATGGGCCCGGTGAGGACCGTGAACGACGGCTCATAGCTGGAGCCGGCGCCGGACAGCTTGACGGTCATGTCTCGATCTGGGGTGAAGGCGAACCAGACCGAACTGGAGTTCGGGCATGCGTCCGGATCACTTGGGGACCAGGTGGCATCGGCCGTGTCGAAATCCCCGCTGAACGGCAGTGACGGCAACTCGAGAGCATTCGCGACATCGTCGTTCGTTGGAACCGCCGCGTACGCGGCGGTACCTAGCGCGAGTGGAGCAATGATCAAGCACGCCGCGAGTGCGAGCGCGCCCAGTGACTTGATCTTCATGGCCTTCCTTCCGGGACTGGGGACCACGAAGATCGACTAGCGAGGTTTGCTGGCAACCACAGTGCGCACGACAACAGACCCCAAGTGCACGCATGACCGATCCCCAACCAGCACCACGCGGCGCGCGACATTGCGCGTCTGGCGCTAAGTATGGAGCCGCGGGCTCCTCCCGGACAATAGGCATCGAGAGCAACATCGAAGCCCCATCTTCAATAGAAGGTCGAGTGTGCAGACGTGTGAACATGAGTGCCTCGACCGCTTTAGCAGTGGCGGATCAGACACTCGGGTCGGGATGCGTGGCATCACTGCGGCGCGGATGACGGTCGACGAGCGGGCTCCTACACGCGCCCAAGCATTGCCAGCTTGAATAACGCGCGGTCAGCGCGCCCTATCAGCAGGCGGGTGCCGTCCGAGTCGTGATGAGTCTCAAAGCGTGCGCACTGATACGCCCGGGTCCGGATCCGTATCCTCACCTGACGTCTCGGCGGGCGACTGGCGACAACGGCGTTTGGTAGAGCTCCCCGCGAGCTGCGTCCCCGCGACTCCTGGCCCGCTTCCACCGTCTCTCACGAAACGTATGTTTCCGCCGCGTGGCGCTCGCGCGAGCGGACCACCGGGGTCGTTCAGCGATCGGGGATCTCTTCGAGATGGTGAACGGCGAAGCTATTGAGGTCGACCGGGAAGCGCTCGTCGCCCCGCATCTTCTCGGTCACCACCGTGACCCACATCTTCACATGGGTCCCGGTTTCGAATGCGGACAGGTTCGGAGGATCGGGATCGCTGACATCTCCCGCCGCAGGGAGCAGGCACTTCCATTCGCGGTAATCGTCCGCGTCGATGTGCTCGACATTGTCGACGAAGGCGACCGACGGACAAGACCCACTCGCACCCTGGAGCGTGCCGTATGCGATGAAGTGCTCTCCTTCGTACTTGTCGTCGTAGACCGTGAGGTCGACATATCGATCCCAGTCGACCTCCTCGAAAGCTGAAAGATCAACCGGCGCCTCCCGGTTGTATCGGGGATTCAACGGGCTTCCCGGAACCGTCATCGCGATCAGCACCGCGGCCAGCAGCAGCCCACCACTGAAGGCTGTCGCAACAATGCTCCAGGCGAGCGATCCGGCGCGAGTGCCACGAGGTAAGTGCGCTGCTGTGACTAGCGCGCGTATCGCTATCGCAGCGGCCACGCCTGCGGGAATCAACGCGATGACGACAGCGAGGATCGGCCCTCGCTGATAGTCATAGCTTCCGAGAATTTGGATTCCGACAAGCACGGACACCCAGCCGACGATCACATACAGAAGGACGCTTCCGAGGGCGAGCGCCAGGGCGGTGATCGAGCGATTGCGCACCGTCCGTCGGGCCCGTTGGCCCTCATCGAATGGCGGCGTGATGGCGGGCGTGTGTGGAGTGTCCGATCCCACATCGCCACTAGGCGGGATCGGAGGAGCCGCGCTCATGGGCTCACCCTAGCGATACGAAGACCGGGTGCCCAGATGATCCGGCCAGACATCTGCCATCCTCGAAGGATGACCCCCGACCCTTCCGACCGCGCGGCATTCTGGCGACGTGCTCTGCAGCTCGAGCCATTGCCGGTGGAGTCGGGATGGTGGGCGCCGCGCTCCCGCTCCAACGTCGCTGTGACGGAGGGCGAGGACACGCTGGCCGCCCACAACTCGATCTACTACCTGCTCGACGCGGAGCGTCCGGTCAACTACTGGCACCGACTGGCCTCCGACGACATCCATGTGCTCATCGAGGGTGGCCCGGTCGAGTACCTGCTCGCCACGGATGCGGGAACCATCGAGCGCCAGGTGCTCGGCACGGATGTGGATGCGGGTGAGCAGCCGGTGGTGGTCTGCCCCGCCGGCACCACGAAGGCGCTGCGTCTGCTCGACCTGCAGAGCTAGGCGCTCATCGGCAGCGTGGTCACGCCTGGATGGGCTCCGGGCCGAGTGAGCTTCATCGCGCCGGTCATCCGGGATGAGCATCGCCCGGCGTGGCTCGAGCCCGGCACGGTGGGCGCACTCACTTCGCCTGACGTGGCCTGACGTTCTACCGCCAGCCGACGACTAAGTCAGAATCCACCGGATCACTTGGGGTTGGCTAAGCGCGCCGTGACCACGCATGATTCACCGCGGCGGCATCAACGGTCCATTCAACGTCGAGCGCGGTGGTGAGGAGATCGATGAACCCACCTTCACCCGCGGGTCGAACGTCGTCGTACGCCCCGTCGTCGAGGAGGTGATTGCCGTCCGTGTCGAAGAGCTGTCGGTGAGGTAGCTCGAGAACGTAGCCGACGATCGGGCCACTGCCGGCGCGGCGCTCCCAGACCGGATCGACGAGAACATAGTCGCCCTGCGCGGGGCCCTTGCCAATCTCTCCGACGATGCCCTCCACAGGCCATTCAGAGAGCGGCGGAACGCGGGGATCGGCCGGAATCGTCTTCGACGCCCCCACTTTGGTACCTCGACGCCCGCGCACAGATCCAACGGTAAGTGAGGCTCGGTCAATCGAGGGTGGCTTGCCGTCCGGCACGAGGCGACGTGGCGGCCGTGTTGTCGTAGGGTCTGCTCGAGTCTCTGGCGTTCCGCTCCTGCATCGCAGTGAAGAGGAGGCGGTGCCATGTCACGGGAGTGAATCGCGGAGGCTGTCGTCCGAGTTGTCCTTCCGCGCGTCTGTGCGAGCTCGTTTGATGGCGAGGGAGAGGATGGCTGCGATGGCGCAGAGTGCCGCTCCTCCCCACCAGGCGTAGGTGTATTCGCCGAAGGTGTCGCGGATGATGCCCGCGCCGAGCGCAGCGATCGCGGCGCCGATCTGGTGGGCGGCGAAGACCCATCCGAAGACGATCGTTCCTTGATCGCCGAAGATCTCGCGGCACAGCGCCGCGGTGGGTGGGACTGTGGAGACCCAGTCGAGTCCGTAGATCACGACGAACAGAACCATGCTCGGGTGGATCGTGTCGGCCAGCAGCCAGGGCAGCAGCAGGAGGCCTACGCCGCGGAAGGCGTAGTAGATGATGAGCAGCTTGCGTGGGTCGAATTTGTCGGTGAGCCAGCCGGAGGCCACGGTGCCGACGATGTCGAAGACGCCGACAACGGCGAGCAGCCCCGCGGCGGTCGCGGTTGCCATGCCGTGGTCGTGAGCCGATGGGATGAAGTGAATGCCGATCAGGCCGTTCGTCGTGGCGCCGCAGATGGCGAAGGCGATCGCCAGCGCCCAGAACGCCCGCGTCTTCGCCGCGAAGGCGAGGCCCTCGAACGCCCGTCGTGCGGCGCCGCCGGTAGCAGGTGCCGGCGGCTCGTACGTTTCGGGGTCGGCGCCGTACGGGAGCACGCCGCGATCGGCTGGGTAGTCGCGCATCACGAACCAGACCAGCGGTACGGCGAGCAGCTCGGCGGCCGCGACGACGAGAGACGCATACCGCCAGCCCACCGTCTCGGCGAGGATCGCGACCGGCGGCAGGAAGATGAGCTGCCCGGTAGCAGATCCCGCGGTCAGGATGCCCATTACGAGCCCGCGACGGCGTACGAACCAGCGGTTGGCGATCGTGGCGGCGAACACGAGCGCCATGGATCCGGTGCCGAGGCCGATGAGCAGTCCCCAGAAGATCAACAGATGCCACGAGGCGGTCATCAGTACGCTGCCGCCCGCTCCAAGCGCGACGAGCGTGAGGGCGGTGGCGACAACCTGACGCACACCGAACCGGTCCATGAGTGCGGCCGCGAAGGGCGCGGTGAGCCCATAGAGAAGGAGGTTGACGCTCACCGCCAACGACATGACGCTGGTCGACCAGCCGAACTCCTCGTTGAGCGGCACCATGAGCGCTCCCGGAGCGGCACGGAAGCCGGCCGCGGCGAGCAGGGCGACGAAGGCGACAGCCGCGACCCACCATGCTGGGTGGATGCCTCGCGACCGGCGAGGGGCGGGGAGACCGTCTGTGTTCGGTGCGACGCGGGTCACGACGGGACTCGGTCGGTGCGTGGCCGACGGGCCGCGACAGCCTGCATCTCGACCTTGCAACCGAAGGGAAGCGCGGCTGCCTGGAAGGTGAAGCGCGCAGGCGCGCTCGGGATGTCGGTGAATTGCCGGCGCCACCAGTCGTTCAGCGAAGAATAGTCGCCAATGTCAGCGATGACGCATTGCACGTAGACGATCTCGTGCTGGGCGAAGCCGGCGGTATCGGCGATCCGCATCACGTTGCGCCAAGCAAGGTCGGCTTCCTCCTCGAACGTGCCGGGCTGATAGCGGCCGAGCGCGTCCAAAGCGGGCATCCCGCTGATGAAGCAGAAGTCATCGGTTCCGGCCGCAAGACTGAACGGGAGGCCTGCCGGCAGCCCGGGACCGTCGACGATGCGGGTGGCGCTCATCATGACTCCTCGGTGCCCACCGACAGCGCGAGAGAACGGAGTTGACCAGCGCCCTCAACCGTCAGCATCCGCTCGACCTCCGCCTGCGCGCCCTGCCATAAGGGAAGGGCCAGCACCGCCACCCTCTCGGCCTCAGCGGTCAGCACGATCGCGCTCGCCCGCCGATCCGCGACGGACGTGCTCACCTCGACCAAACCCGCCTTCTCCAGCACGCGGAGGTTGCGCGCAACGGTCGATCGCTCGAGTTCGGCGCGCGCGGCCAGCTCGTGGATCGTGATGGGCGCCTCTCCAGGTGATGGAATGCGTCGCATCAACGACCACTGCGCAACGTTGATGCCAGCAGGGTGAAGGGCCCGGTCGTAGACGGCCGTCATACGTCGCATCGCGACTCGCAAACTGGTGCAGTAGCACTCTGAGTCCATAGTTACGAGTATATACACGTAACTTTGAACGGATAGACGCCACCGGGACGAACAAGCGGTTCCGATACGGCCCCGCTCCAAGGCGCCAGCGCATCGCCGTGCGACCCCGTTCGCAGATCGGTCCCCGGCAGGTTCAGGCTCGACGTCTCGACAAGCTCCACGACGGGGTCGGGCGCCGGCGACCGGGGTCGCGCTCAGCCGAGCGGCACGAGCGCAGGGCGCTCCACCGTCGTCGACAGGGCGACCCGGGCGCCCGACCGCGCCGACTCGAGCAGCCCCGTCATGATCTCGAGCACGTGCAGGCCCATGTCCCCGGATGCCCGCGGCGCGTCCTCGCGCATCATGTCGAGCAGCCCGACGCCGCGCGCAGCGCCGACGATTCCGGCTCGCGGGGGGACGGCATCCCATCCCTCTCCATCGAGGGGATGCTGCAGCACGTCTCCGTCGAAGAGGTTGGGGTCGGGCACGATGAGGGATGCCGCCTCGCCGTGCACCTCGATGTTCGGCGCCTTCGTCGCGACGCCGTCGAAGCTCGTCGTCAGGGTCGACAGCGCGCCCGAGGCGTGCTCCAGGACGCCCGTGACGTGCGAGTCCACCGCGACGGCGAAGCGCTGACCCGCGCGCGGGCCCGAGCCGATCACGCGCTCCGGCCGCAGCCGGCTCGCGGCGCCGATGACCGAGACGACCGGGCCGAGCAGCTGCACGAGTGCCGTGACGTAGTACGGCCCCATGTCGAGGAGGGGTCCGCCGCCCGGCTGGTAGTAGAAGTCGGGGTTGGGATGCCACCGCTCGTGCCCCGGCGTCACCATGACCGCCGTCGCGGCGAGGGGCCGCCCGATCTCGCCCGCGTCCATGACGGCGCGGGCCGTCTGCACCCCCGTGCCGAGCACGGTGTCGGGCGCGCAGCCCACTCGGACGCCGGCGGCGGACGCCTCGGCGATGATGCGCGACGCGTCGTCGAACGACGCCGCGAGCGGCTTCTCGCCGTAGACGTCCTTCCCGTGCGAGATCGCCGCGAGTGCGATCTCGGCGTGCGCCGCCGGGATCGTGAGGTTGAGCACGACGTCGACGTCGTCCTGAGCGAGGAGCTCCGCCACGCTCAGGGCGCGCGCCGACGGCAGCGTCTGCGCGACGGCCGCCGCGCGTGCGGCGTCGAGGTCGGCGACGGCCGTGATGACGGCGTCCGGAGCCTTCGACAGGGTCTCGAGGTAGACGGTCGAGATGAAGCCGAGGCCTACGATGCCGATGCGGTGCGGGCGGCCCACAGCATGCCCCTTTCGATGATGGTGCGGACGGACGGGTGATCGAGCACGTCGAGGCTGTGCCCGGGGGTGGTGACGGCGATGCGGCCCGCCCCCCACTCGCGCGTCCAGACGGCGGGCGACGTGTGCGGGCGGTGCCAGGGCTGCCAGTCCTCGGCGGGGTGGGTCGTCGACGCGAGCACGTCGTTCAGGTCGTCGTAGAGCACCCAGTACTGCTCGGTGTGCAGGTCGAAATCCTCGAGCCCCCGGGTGATTGGATGCCGCCTCCCGGCGTCGGTGAACCGCACGGTGTAGTCGCGGAAGTTCTCCTCGCCCTCGAGGCGCTGCTCGCCTGGACCGACCGCGGGATGGGTCGCGAACTGCCCGCCGACGAGCTGCAGGTAGTCCGACGACGCCCGGAACGAGTCCGCGATGCCGCCATGCCAGCCGGTCAGGCCGGTGCCCGCCACGACGGCCGCCTGAAGGCCCGCCAGCTCCTCCCGTTCGATCTGCGACATCGTGACGCACTGGACGACGAGGTCGGTCGCGGCCATGGTCTCGGCGTCGGCGTAGACCGCCGTCGACTCCTCGACGCGGACGGCGAAGCCCTCGCGCTCCAGGAAGGGGATGAATCGCTCGGTCGCCTCGACGGGGCTGTGCCCCTCCCAGCCGCCGCGCACGACGAGGGCGCTTCTCTTCGGTGTCGTCATCGCGCACCACCTCCTGCGACGACGATGCCAGGTCGCGGCATCCCGTTCGCACATAGTGCGCAAAAATTGCACGCATGGTGGAAGGGATGCCGCGCCGCGCGTCGCTGCGCGATGTCGCCGCGGCCGCGGGCGTGTCCGCCGCCACGGCCTCCCGCGTCCTGGCGCGCACGGGCGACTTCTCCCCCGCGACCCGGGCCGCCGTGCTGGAGGCGGCGGCGCGACTCGGCTACGACCGCTCCTCGACGACGCGTGGCCGGCGCCCGCACCCGGATCCGCGGCTCATCGAGCTGGTCGTCGGCGCGCTCGGCAGCGGCTGGACCGATCAGGTCGTGGGCGGCGCGCACGAGCGGGCGTTCGAGCTCGGCTACGACCTCGTCCTCACGCGGGAGCGCGACGATCCGGCCGACGACTGGCCGCGGCGCATCGCCGCGCGACGCTCGTCGGGCGTCGTGCTCGCGCTCATCACGCCGACGCGGCGACAGCTCGACCTCTTCGCCGGCTTCGCCGTGCCGACGGTGCTGCTGGACCCGCGCGCCGAGACCGATCCGGGCCTCGTGACGGTCGGCGCGACGAACCGGGCGGGCGGCGCCGAGGCAGCGCGTCACCTCGTCGCGCAGGGGTACGAGTCGTTCGCGCTCGCGACGAGCCGCCTGCGGTATCGCTACGGTCGCGAGCGCGAGCGCGGCTTCCGCGACGGGATCGCGGAAGCCCTGCCCGACGCCGAGATCGAGATCGTCGAGTCGGATTGGACCGGCGAGGTCAGCCAGGGCTCGGTCGACCGCCTCGTCGCGCTCGCGGCCGATCGGCGCGTCGGCGTCTTCGCCGTCAACGACGGCATCGCGCGCACGGTCGCGAACGCGGTGCGGGATGCCGGGCGCGCCGTGCCGCGAGACATCGGCGTCGTCGGGTTCGACGACGATCCGACGGCGCGGGGCCGCGGCATCCCGCTCACGACGATCCGTCAGCCCATCCGCGACATGGCGGCCCGAGCGGTCGAGCTCGTCGACCTCCTGCGCCGCGGCGAGCCGCTCGAGTCACAGCACATCGAGCTGCCGACCGACCTCATCGTGCGGCGCTCGACGTCCTGAACGCGGCCGGCCTCGGACCGGTCAGCCCGCCCGCCGCACGTCGGCCGCGACGCGGGTCGTGACCGCGCCGCCGAGCGACGAGTACTCCCACCCCGCCGCGCGGTAGCGACCGGCATCGAGCACGCGTCGGCCGTCGACGATGCGCCGCTGCGCGACGAGGTCTCCGAGCTCGCCGGGATCGGCATCCACGAACTCCCGCCACTCCGTGAGGAGCGCGACGACGTCCGCCCCGGCCGCTGCCTCCGCGAGCGACGAGACGTACTCGAGGTCGGGATAGACGCGGTGCGCGTTCTCGTTCGCCTGCGGGTCGTAGATGCGCACGTCGGCGCCCTCGAGGTAGAGCATGCGGGCGACGTCGAGCGCCGGGGCGTCGCGCACGTCGTCCGAGTCGGGCTTGAAGGCCGCGCCCAGCCCCGCGACGCGCACGCCGCGCAGGTCGCCGCCCGCCGCCTCGCGGATGAGGTCGACCATCCGCGCGCGCCGGCGGAGGTTGATCTCGTCGACCTCGCGCAGGAACCCGACCGCCTTCCCGACGCCGAGCTCCTCCGCACGGTGCGAGAAGGCGCGGATGTCCTTCGGCAGACACCCGCCGCCGAAGCCGAGCCCCGGCTTCAGGAACCGCCCGCCGATGCGCTCGTCGTACGAGAGGGCACGGGCGAGGAGCCCGACGTCGGCCGCGGCCGCCTCGCACACCTCCGCCATCGCGTTGACGAACGAGATCTTCGTCGCGAGGAACGCGTTCGCCGCGACCTTCACGAGCTCGGCCGTGGCGAGGTCGGCGACGACGAGGGGCGTGCCGCGCTCGAGCATCGGCGCGTAGACGCCGCGAAGCTGACGCTCGGCCCACTCCGACGCGACGCCGAAGACGAGGCGGTCGGGGTTCAGGGTGTCCTCGACGGCGAATCCCTCGCGCAGGAACTCCGGGTTCCACGCGAGCTCGACCTCGGCGGGCGCGAGCGCGTGCTCGGCGACGAGGGCCGTGAGCCGCTCCGCCGTTCCGACGGGCACGGTCGATTTGCCCACGAGGAGCGCGCGGCGGCTGATGCGCTGCGCGAGCGCCGTGAACGCCGCGTCGACGTAGGTCAGGTCGGCGGCATCCGAGTCCCGCGCCTGCGGCGTGCCGACGCACACGAAGTGCACGTCGGCGA
Organism: Microbacterium sp. AZCO; assembly: GCF_039614715.1. GTDB lineage: Bacteria > Actinomycetota > Actinomycetes > Actinomycetales > Microbacteriaceae > Microbacterium. Next base: position 2,849,391 of record NZ_CP154857.1, read on the forward strand.
ACTCCGCGACGTCGTCGAGATCGCTCGTGAACGAGAGCCGGCCGGTCGCCTGCATCTCGCGCAGGAGCTCCGGGAGTCCCGGCTCGTAGAACGGCAGGATGCCGCGGCTCAGCGCCTGCACCTTGCCCTCGTCGACGTCGTACCCGACGACGCGGTAGCCGAGGGTCGCCATGCAGACGGCGTGGGTCGCGCCGAGGTAGCCGAGGCCCGAGACCCCGATGCGCAGCTGCGCGGAGAAGGGCGTGCGTGAATCGGTCATTCTTCTCTCCCCGAGATGAGTGATGGATGCCGGAGCCCGCGCTAGTCGCGGCACTCCACGTTGCTGAGCTCGGCGCCGGAGCCCGTGACGGTGTTGTCGCAGTGGACCAGGTTGTCGCCCTTGGACTTCATGGCGAAGGCGACGCCCTTGCCGTCGAGCTGGGCGCTGTTGCCGAGGAAGACGTTGCCCGTCCCCCAGCCGTCGAGGATCTGGTGGGTCTGGAATCCGTCCGCCGGGGACGCCGTGCCGGTGTTGCCCTCGATGAGCCAGTCGTTGCCCTTGACGTCGACCCACGAGTCGGCGTCGACGAATCCCGACCCGTCGAAGGTGTTGTCACGCAGGATCCCGGCTGTCGTGCCCTCCTTGATGTCGACGCTCTCGGCGGTGGTCGCCGAGATGCGGTTGCCCTGGACGAGGTTGCGGTCGCTCGCGTCGGGCTTGCAGTCGCTCACGTCGCACCAGTTGCTCTGCGCAGTTCCGATGTAGATGCCCTCCCCGAACTTCGGCTTGCGCAGGCCCGTGCGGCTGACGGTGTTGTCGAGCACCTGGTTGGCGGTGCTGCCGGCGCGCAGGTGGATGCCCTCGTCGCCGATGCCGGTGACGGTCAGGCCGCGGATGACCGTGCCGGTGGTCCCGTCGGCCATGACGCCCTTCTGTCCGTTGCGCACCGTGAAGCCCTGCAGCGCCCAGTGCGTCGCTCCGTCGAGGTGGAAGACGTAGCCGCCCGTCACGCTCCCTCCGTCGAGGACGGCCTCGGCTGTGCCGCACAGCGTGATGGGAGAGTCGGCGGTGCCGCTCGCCTTCGCGACGAACTTCCCCTCGTAGCGCCCGGGTGCGAGCAGGATGACGTCACCCGGCTGGGCCGAGCGGAGGGCGTTCTTCAGCTCGCCCGCCGTCGACACCTTCGTCCCCGAGGCGGGGCAGGGCTGCGCGGGCGCCGGTGTGCCGGCGCTCGGGGTCGTAGACGGCACGGGCGCCGGATGCGCCGATCCCCCGCTGCGGGATGCGAGCACCCCCATCGCGAGGGTCACGCCGACTCCGATCGCCGCCACGACGGCGACCGCGGCGACGGCCCACACCCATCCCGGCGGCATCCGGTGCTGTCCGGTTCGTGCGTGCTCATGGTGCGTGACGTGCATGATCGCCTCCTCGAAGGCTCTCGGGCGAGACGATGCCGCGGCTGAGCTGGGTCAGCGGCACCTGCTCTGCGAAGGGATGCCGCACTCCCGAGCGGCGTCGATGCAGGATGGCGGTGAGGATCAGGAGCACCCCGAGCGAGACCCACACGAGTGTCAGCGGCTGGGCGACGGCGTGGACGATGCTCCCCGGGGTGACCGGGCGCTTCCAGCCGTCGAGGTCGTTCGACGCGACGTGGCCGCCGAGTGCGTCGTCGTAGACGGGTGTCGAGCCGTGACCCGAGATCGTGTTCCCCGTGACGCGGGTGCCGATGACGGAGCCGGTCATGGTCACGGCGTGGTTCGAGATGTCGCGGAAGCTGTTGCCGCTCACCGAGGCCGCGGCGCCGCGGAGGTACACGCCCGTGTCGATGGATGCCATGCGGTTGGCGTGGATCGTCGTGTCGGCGACGCCGTCGCGCAGTGCGATCGCCTGGCGCTCCTGCTGCTGGAAGGTGTTGCCGTCGATGTCGACGCCGGTCGCGTCCTGCGAGACGACGATGCCGACGACGCTTCCCCGCACCTGCGTCCCCGTGACGGCGAGGTCCTGGCCGCCCCGGAGCGAGATGCCGTAGCCGCCGTTGTCGGCGACGACGCTCTTCGCGAGGTCGATGTGGCCCGTCCCGCCGATCGCCTGTCCCGTCGCGCTGGGCCCGTCCGCGAGCGGACGCGCATCGACCGACAGTCCGTCGCGGCCGCTGCCGGTGAGCGTCACCCCGGTCATCCGCACCGAGCCGCACGTCCGGCCGATCGAGACGCCGTCCACGGCGCTGCCGGTCACGGTCGTGCCGTCGATCGTCGTGTCGGTGACGGCGCGGTGGAGTGAGATGCCGTCGACGAGGCTGCCCGTCACGCTCGCGCCCTGGATGGCGAGACCCTTCGCGCCCGACACGAAGATGCCGAAGGCATTGCCCGTCGACTCGACGTTGCGCACGACGCCCGAGATGGGTCCGGCGGCGGCCTGCGATCCGGAGACCACCGTCGCGACCTGGTCGGGGGTCAGCGTGGGTGCGGCCCCCTTCTGGCGCGCCGCGGGCGCGAGCGCGGGCTGCGGCGCCGCCTCATCGCCCGTGAGCGCGAGTCCGCCCGTGTCGCCGCTCCAGAAGCCGAGGTCGGCGAAGCGCAGGTCGTGCAGGTCGACCGCTCCGCCGCCGATGCGGACGTAGGCGCGCCCGTCGCGGGTGTCGGTGTCGGCGGCGCCCGTCGACGGGTCGAAGCTCGTGAAGGTGACGGGCGCCCCGGCCGCGCCGCCCGCGGCGAGTGAGCCGCCGAGGGTCACGATGGAGACGAACGCGGTGGGGGTGCTCAGCAGCTTGACCGTCGTGCCGGCATCCGCGATCTGGAGGACCGCGCCCGGCATGACGACGAGATTCTCGGCGAGCAGCAGCGATCCGTCCGGCTGCGGCTGCACGCCGTTCGCCGTGAGCCTGCGCACATCGGCGAGCCCGTAGGGCTGAGCGCGCGGGGGGAGGACGAGCGTCGGTGCGGGGGTCGTGGGCACGACGAACGGACCCTGCGCCGAGTCGAGTCGCCAGGGCGCGGCGGCGCTCAGCTCCTTGACGACGGCGAGGCGCCCCCTCTCGGCCGCGACGAGCGCCGCCTCGCGGTCGGGGTCGCCGGGGTACGCGCGGCCCGTGGCGCGCACCCCCGACGAGGTGCCGTCGGCGGCGCCGAAGCCCGCGAAGCGCACATTGTGCAGGGCCACCGCGGCGAGGGTCGCGGCGGCGATCACGACGACGACGAGCAGGCAGGTCCCGAGGAATCTCTGGAGGGCGCTCACGCCGCCACCCCCTGGGTGGTCCGGGGCGCGGCATCCACCGTCTCCCGCCGTGCCGGGGCGCCCAGCGATCGCGCGTCCTGGCCGTCGCCTCCGATCTGGCTCGCCCTGCGGGTGAGCCAGCCCTGCCGGTTCATCGTGACGAAGGCCAGGAGCTTGATCGGCAGCGCGACGAAGATCACCGTGAGGGCGACGACGGGCAGGATCACGACGTCGCGCGGGTTGCGCACGAGATGCGAGAACCCGCGGACGGCGCGGCCGAGCAGCAGCCAGGCGATCGTCGCCGTGATGCCGATGGGCGTCAGCTCGAGCCGCGCGAAGACGAGGTAGAAAAGGGTCAGGCCCATCGTGACGGGGGTCAGGAGGATCTGCAGGACCGTCACCTTCGTGACGAACGGCACCTGCCAGAGCCATCCCTTCGCGATCGCGGTGAGGTAGCAGCGGTAGGAGTTGCGGCTCCAGCGCAGGCGCTGCTTCATGAAGGCCCGCAGAGTGCCGGGGAACATCGAGAGCGCTCGCGCGTCGGACTGGTGCACCGTGCGATACCCGGAGGCGAGCACGAGCCAGGTGAGGCGTCCGTCGTCGCCGGCGACACAGCGGCGGCCGAGGAAGAACTCGTTCTCGAGATGCTCGACCACGGGGAGGACCGCCGACCGGCGGTACGCCGCCGTGCGTCCCGACAGGCAGGGCACGGCTCCGGCCCTGCCCTGCGCGGGCACGTAGTCGTAGTAGCGCAGATTCACGAGCCAGTCGGCGACGCGTCGCCAGATGCTCGTCGCGCGGCGGTAGACGTTCTGGTGCGTGCCCACACCGCCCACCTGCGGATCGACGAACGGCATCTGAACGCTTTCCAGCAGGCCCGGCTCCCAGGATGTGTCGGAGTCGGCCAGCACGAGCACGTCGAAGCGCGCTTCGCGGATGCCGACGCCGAGCGCCGAGCGCTTGCCCACGTGGTGGAACAGGATCGGCCGCACACGCGGGTCGCCGAGCGCGACGATGCGGTCGTACGCCTCGAGGTCGGCGACGTCGAGCACGATGATGATCTCGTCGGGATCCTGCGAGCGCCACGACTCGAGACAGCGGAGCAGGATGTCGGGATCCTCGTGGTACGACGGCACGACGACCGAGGTCGTGGTGCGGAAGTCGTTGCGGATGGGCTTCGCGAGGCGCGACAGGACGAAGCGGTAGAGCCAGAGCCCCCACACGATCGTTCCCGCGATCGCGACCGGGAAGTACGGCGCGATCGAGGCGAAGAACTGGCCTATCGCCGTCCAGTCGATGACGGCTGCGATGTTCTGGATGGCGTCCGCCATCCGGTGGAGGACGGCTGAGGCGGCGTCGGTCAGGTCGCGGGGGACGACCGAGCCGGTGTCGGTCAGGTCGTGGGGGATGGCGAGGGAACTCCCGTACGGTCGGGTCGGCATGAAGCGGAGTTCCTGTGTCGGTCTTGTCGCACGGCGCGCCAAGGCGCCGGACGTGTCCGGTTATTCGGGGTGCTCGCCACGCGCTGGAACGTGACGAACCACCGACACTAGGTCGAGGGAACTCAGGGTGCTGGGGGGTTTACCTCTCGGGGGAGCACGACCTACCATGGGCGCACTTCACCTGGGAATCGTCCGGATGCCGCCTGCCGTTTCAGGCGCCGAAACGCGGGCTCACCAGGCCTGGAGCACTCCCGCGGGGGTGCGGCCGACGGCGACCGGCCGGCTGGGCGACCGCGACCACTGGCTCCATGAGCCGGGGAACACCCGGGATTCGACGCCCGCGTGCGCCAGCGCGAGCGCCGTGTGCGCCGAGCCGATGCCGGCGCCGCAGTAGAGCGTGATCGGGAGGTCGAGGTCGACGTCGAACGCCTCGAAGGCGGCGCGGATCTCGGCCGGCGACTTGAGGGTCCCGTCACGCGAGATGTGCGTGATCGCGGGCACGTTGACGGCGCCGGGAATGTGCCCCGCGACGGGATCGAAGCCGGTGGCGATGCCGCGGTACTGCTCAGGGGCGCGCGTGTCGACGAGGTGCCCCGTGATGGGTGCGCGGGCCGCGTCGTCGATCGTCGCGGTGCCGGGGTCGACGTCGAGGAGCGTGGCCGACCCGACGCGGGGCGCCCGGTCGCCGCGCTCGAGCGGCAGGCCCTCCGCGACCCAGCCCCGCAGGCCTCCGTCGAGCACCCGGATGTCGACGCCCCGCGTGCGCAGCAGCCACCAGGCGCGCGCCGCCGCGACCGCGTCGTTGTCGTCGTAGGCGACGACGAGGTCGCCGTCGTCCACACCCCACCGGCGCACGGCCTGCTCGAGCTCCGCGAGATCGGGCAGGGGGTAGCGCCCCTCCTCGGGGTAGCCGGGCTTCGCGAGCTCGCGCTCGAGGTCGACGTACACGGCGTTCGGCAGATGGGCCGACACGTAGGCCGGACGCCCCTCCGGCAGATCGAGCCGCCAGCGCACGTCGAGCAGACGGATCGGCCGGCCGGAGGCCAGCTCGGCCTGGAGTGCGCGCGGTCCGATCAGATGAGGCATAGCAGGAGTGTCGTCGCCCACGGCACCGATCGGCGCGGAACGCCGAAACATGCGGCAACGCAAGGAAAACAAACGACTCACAACGATTCGACAGATTGCCCCGTGTGACGGCGGAAGGGATGCCGCTCCCCGCGTCGCGTCTAGCGTCACGGGATGACGAGCGCGAGGCCCATCGACCTGCCGACCCTCTCGACCCTGGAAGAGGAGGCGGTCGCCCTCACGCGCGAGCTCATCCGCATCGACTCCGTCAACACGGGCGTCGCCGAGACGATCGGCGACGGCGAGACCCGCGCCGCCCTGTTCGTGCGGGAGCGGCTGGCCGAGGTCGGGATCGAGTCGGAGCTCGTCGAACCTCGGCCCGGTCGCGCCTCGGTCGTGGCGAGGCTGCGCGGCTCCGACCCGGGCCGTGGCGCGCTCGTCGTCCACGCGCACCTCGACGTCGTGCCGGTGGAGGGCCAGGAGTGGGAGCACGACCCGTTCGGCGCGGAGGTGCGGGACGGCTGGCTGTACGGCCGCGGCGCCGTCGACATGAAGAACTTCGCCGGCACGATCCTCGCGGTCGCACGGCACTTCGCGCGCGAGGGCATCGTGCCGGAGCGCGACCTGATCCTCGCGTTCCTCGCCGACGAGGAGGCGGGCGGAGTATGGGGTGCCGGCTGGCTCGTCGAGAACCGCCCCGACCTGTTCGAAGGAGCGACCGAGGCGCTGAGCGAGGTGGGCGGCTTCTCGGTGCCGCTCGGCGACGGGCGCCGCGCGTACCTCGCCGCGACGGGCGAGAAGGGCGTCGCGTGGGCGACCCTGACGGCGCGCGGCCGCGCCGGGCACGGCTCCCGGCCGACCACCGACAACCCGGTCGTGCGGCTGTCGCAGGCGGTCGCGGCGCTCGGCGCGCACCGCTTCCCCCTCGTCCGCACCGAGGCCGTGCAGGCCTTCCTGCTCGCCTTCGGCGCGGCGCGCGGTCTCGCCTTCGACGACGCGACCCTCGAAGCCGACGTGGAGCAGCTCGGCTTCGTCTCCTCCCTCGTCGGCGCGAGCCTGCGCAACACGGCGACGCCGACGGTGCTCTTCGCGGGCGGCAAGACCAACATCATCCCCGCCGAGGCGAGCGCCCGGCTCGACATCCGCGTCCTCCCCGGTCAGGATGACCGGCTGCGCGACGAGCTCCGCCGCGTCGTCGGCGACGACATCGACGTGCGGTGGGGACGATGGTGGTCGGCGACCGAGGCCCACGTCGACGCGCCGCTCCTCGGCATCCTGCAGTCGGCGATCGATGCGGAAGACCCGGGTGCGCTCGTCGTCCCGTACCTGCTGCCGGCGAGCACCGACAACAAGCACTTCGCGCGGCTCGGCATCGCGGGATACGGCTTCGTGCCGCTTCGCGTGCCCGACGACTTCGACGTCTTCGGGCAGTTCCACGCCGCCGACGAGCGCGTTCCCGTGTCGGCGCTGGAGTTCTCGGCGCGCGCGACCGAGCGCATCCTCCGCACCGCGTGACCCCTGTGTTACCCCGCGAGACGCCTTCTTACGGCATGTGATGACGCGACGGGCGAGCGGCACGCGCCCTCCCTAGCGTGATCTCCACCCCGGCCGATCCGGCCGCCACATCCCCCACGAGGAACCGCCATGACGACAACAGCCGACGACCGCACGCGCACCGCCGTGCGGACTCCCGAGCACGTCTCCGCCGCGACGCCCGTCGACGGCCCGGCCGCCGAGCGCGTCGACTTCGGCTCGTTCCGCGTCGTCCACACGCGTCACTGGTTCCGGTGGACGATCGGCGCCATCGTCATCTTCCTCGTGGCGCAGTTCGTATGGTCGGTCTTCACCAACCCCAACTACGAGTGGGACGTCTTCGCGCACTACTTCTTCGCCGAGCCGGTCCTCATCGGCGTCGGATACACCCTCTCGCTCACCGCGATCGCCGCCGTCATCGGCTTCACGCTCGGCACGGTGCTGGCACTCGGCCGGCTCTCCAAGTCGGCCCTGCTGCGCGCAGCATCCTGGAGCTACATCTGGTTCTTCCGCTCGGTGCCGCTCGTCGTGCAGATCATCGTCTGGTACAACCTCGGCTACCTCTATCCGTCGCTCGGCCTCGGCACGCCCTTCACGACGGACTTCTGGATCGTCGAGTTCCCGACCGTCAACCTCATCAGCGCCTTCGCCGCAGCGATCCTCGGGCTCGGCCTCCACCAGGCCGCGTACTCCGCCGAGATCATCCGCGGCGGCCTGCTGTCGGTCGACCAGGGGCAGACCGAGGCGGCCGCGGCGCTCGGCATCCCGGCCCGCAAGCGTCTCTTCCGCATCGTGCTCCCGCAGGCCATGCGATCGATCGTGCCCAACGCGACCAACGAGATCATCGGCCTCGTCAAGGGCGCCTCGGTCGTCTTCGTCATCGCGATCCCCGAGGTCTTCTACGCCGTCCAGGTGATCTACAACCGCAACAGCCGCGTCATCCCGCTGCTGCTGGTCGCGGTCGTCTGGTACACGCTCATCACGACGATCCTGAGCATCGGGCAGTACTACATCGAGCGCCACTACGCCCGCGGCTCGGTGCGCGTGCTGCCCCCGACGCCCCTGCAGAGCTTCCGGCGCTGGGTCTCGGTGCAGTGGGCACGCCTGGGCGACTCGCCCGCACCCCCCGCGCAGTCCGCACTGCCGGATGCACGCATCCACGCCTCCGAGGAGACCCGATGACCACCGCGACCGTCAGCCGCACCAGCGGCCTCGTCGAGATCCACAACGTCCACAAGAGCTACGGCGGAATCGAGGTGCTGTCGGGCATCGACCTCACGGTGCAGCCCGGCGAGGTCGTCGCGATCCTCGGCCCGAGCGGCTCGGGCAAGTCGACGCTTCTGCGCACGATCAACCACCTCGAGTCGGTCGACCGCGGATCGGTCACCGTCGACGGCCAGCTGATCGGCTATGAGCGCCGGGGCGACAAGCTCTACGAGCTGCGCGAGAAGGAGATCCTCAAGCGCCGGACTCAGATCGGCATCGTCTTCCAGAACTTCAATCTGTTCCCGCACCTCACCGCGGTCGAGAACGTCACCGAGGCTCCCGTCGCGACGGGACTTCTCGAGAAGGATGCCGCGCGCACGCTCGCGCTCACACTGCTCGAGCGCGTCGGGCTCGGCGAGAAGGCCGACCACTATCCGCGTCAGCTGTCCGGCGGGCAGCAGCAGCGCGTTGCGATCGCCCGCGCACTCGCCCTCAGCCCCAAGGTGCTGCTGTTCGACGAGCCCACGAGCGCGCTCGACCCGGAGCTCGTCGGCGAAGTGCTCGACGTCATCCGAGACCTCGCCCGAAGCGGCACGACCCTCGTCATCGTCACCCACGAGATCGGATTCGCCCGCGAGGTGGCCGACCGGATCGTGTTCATCGACGGCGGCCGAATCCTCGAGGAGGGCCCGCCCGAGAGGGTCCTCGTCGACCCGGAGCACCCGCGCACGCGGGAGTTCCTCGCCAAAGTCCTGGCCTGAGACATCAGGCACGAGGCATCCACCCGAGAAGAGAGAAACACAGCAATGGCCATCAGCAAGAAGCAGGGCATCGCGATCGGCGTCGGCGTCGTCGCGGTGGCTGCGATCGTCGGCGGGATCTTCGCCGCCGTCAATCTCAACGGACCCGCGGCCGCGGATGAGGCAGCCGCGCCCTCACCCACCGAGACGAACACGGCGACCGACCAGATCACCTGGTTCCACACCGACCCGGTGCCCGAGGCCGTCGCGGCCCTCAAGGACAGCGGGTTCTCGCCCGTCAAGGCCGGCGAGCTGACCGTCGCGATCGGCGCGTTCGTGCCTCCGCTGAGCTATCAGCCCGAGGGCACGTCGGCGGCCACCGACGTGGCCGGCACCGAGCCGAACTTCGGCTCGCTCATCGCGGAGGGTCTGGGCCTGAAGTACAACCCGCAGGTCGTCGCGTGGGCCGACTGGCCGCTGGGCATCCAGTCCGGGAAGTACGACCTGATCACGTCCAACGTGACGGTGACCGAGGAGCGCAAGGACCTCTACGACTTCGCGAGCTACCGCGAGGACCTCCTCGGCTTCTACGTCAAGAAGGACAGCAAGATCGACTCGATCAAGGAGGCGGACGACATCTCGGGCCTCAAGATCGTCGTCGGCTCGGGCACCAACCAGGAGCAGGTGCTGCTCGCCTGGAACAAGGAGCTCGAGGATGCCGGCAAGGCGCCCGCCGAGCTGCAGTACTACGACGACACCGCCGCGGCGGTGCTGGCACTCCAGTCCGGCCGCGTCGACGCGACGTTCGGCCCCAACGCGACAGCCGCGTGGTCGGCGCGCGAGACCGGCGACACGAAGCTCGTCGGCATCGTCCCCGGCGGCTGGCCCGACACGGCCCAGATCGCGGCGGGCACGAAGAAGGGCAACGGACTCATCGAGGCCGTCAACATCGTGATCAACAAGCTCATCGAGGACGGCACCTACGATGATCTCCTGACCTTCTGGGGTCTCGAGTCCGAGGGCGTCGAGAAGTCGGAGATCAACCCGCCTGGACTCCCCCGCTCGTGAGCATCCGCGTGGCGGGGCCGGTCAGCCGGCCTCGCCACGCGCTTTCCCGTTCTGCCGCTCGCCGGCCTTTCCCCGTTCCACCCCGCTCGCGGCCTGCGAGCTCTCTGCGAAGACGAGACTCCGATGACGACGACCCCCCTTTCCATCCTCGATCTGTCGCCGTTCGGGACCGGCCAGACTCCCGCCGACGGGCTCCGCGCGACGATCTCGCTCGCCAAGCACGCCGAGCGACTCGGCTACTCCCGCTTCTGGCTCGCCGAGCACCACCTCAACCCCGGCGTCGCGGGCGCCGCTCCCCACGTCCTGCTCGCGTCGATCGCCGACCAGACGTCGCGCATCCGCATCGGCACGGCCGCGACGATCATCGGCAACTACTCGCCGCTGCAGGTCGCCGAAGCCGCGGGCCTCGTCTCGGCGCTGCATCCCGGCCGCTTCGACCTCGGCATCGGGCGCTCGGGCTCGACGAGCTCGGCCCAGACGCCGCCCGCGGTGACCGACCGGCAGGACCGCGTCGTCGACGGCTTGCTCCTCCCCGCGCCGCGCCCCTTCAACCCCGGGTCGGAGCGCTTCATCGCGCAGTTCCGGCTGCTCAAGCGCACAGCCGGCGACGCCGACCGCTTCGAGCAGGACGTGCTCGACATCCTCGATCTCATCGCCGGCACCTACGTCGCACCCGAGGGCGTGCCGATCCGCGCGACGCCCGCGGAGGGCCAGGACATCCAGGTGTGGCTGCACGGCAGCACCGCCGGCCCGAGCGCCGAGCTCGCCGGACGGCTCGGACTCCCCTTCGGGGCGAACTACCACGTCGCACCCTCCTTCGTGCTCGAGGCGGTCGAGGCCTACCGCAGGGCGTTCCGCCCCGGCGTGCTGCCGGAGCCGCGCGTCATCGTGTCGGTCGACGCCCTCGTCGCCGACTCCGACGACGAGGCGCGGCGGCTGGCCGCGGGCTTCCCGCACTGGGTGCACAGCATCCGGGCCGGCGATGGCGCCATCCCGTACCCGACGCCCGAGGAGGCGATCGCGAACCCGCTCGACGACGACGCCCTCGCCATCGTGAGCGATCGCGTCGCGACGCAGTTCTCCGGCAGTCCCGCGACCGTCGCCGAGCGCCTCGAGACCCTGCAGCGCGTCACGGGCGCCGACGAGCTGCTCGTCACGTCGATCACCCACGACTCCGCAGACCGCGAGCGCTCGTACGAGCTGCTCGCCGAGGTGTGGGGACTCGACGCGTGGGCCCCGGAGCTCTCCGGGCTCGAGGTCGAGCGCGAGCTCGAGTCGGCCGGCGTCGCGTGAGCGCGGGGCTCTCGATCAGGCTCGTCGAGCCCGAGGAGTACGAAGAGGCCGGCCGCGTGACGGCCGAGGCGTATGCCGCGAGCTACGCCGACCTGCACGACAACTACCTCGCGTCGCTGCGCGACGTCGCGGGCCGCATCGTCGACGGCGATGTCTGGGTCGCCGTCGACGAGGCGGGCGACATCCTCGGCACGGTCTGGGTCGCGCCCGAGGGGCGCCCCCTCTCCCCCGTCGCCGAGCCGGGCGAGACCGACTTCCGCCAGCTCGCCGTCGCGCCGGCGGCTCGCGGTCGAGGCGTCGGCGAAGCCCTCACGCGCCATGTCATCACCCTCGCCGCCGAGCGCGGCTCGCATCGCGTCATCATGAACAGCGGGCCGCAGATGCTCGGCGCCCACGCGCTCTACGCCAAGATCGGCTTCCGCCGCCTCCCCGAGCGCGAGAAGTCGATCGAGGTCGAGCCGGGGCGGTGGATCGAGCTGCTGACCTTCGGGCTGGACGTGCCGGTGGCGGCCAAGGCCTGACGGTCGGGCCGGACCGCGGGCCTTGCAGCATCCTCTCCTCTGCTCGTCGCCAGGAAGGGAGCGCCTCCGGCTCGGGGAGGATGGATGCCGCGCCTCGGCCCTCCCGTCGTCGGTTCTTCTCCGCTCGGCGGAGGGATGCCCCGGCCCCGCTCGCGGCCGTGACCGCGGGTCAGGCCTGCTCGTCCCAGAACCGCTGCACGCCCGACGCGAGGACGAGGAGCTCGCCGGCGTCGATCGAGGCGCGCTGCTCGCCGATGCCGAACGCGGGCCACTGCAGGACGAGCTCGATCGTTCCCGGCGGAGGGGCCGGCCAGAGCCAGAGGCCGTCCGTCGACGAGTACGAGTTCATGCCTCCTCCGCCGCCGCCACCGGTGCGCATGAGGGTGTGTCCCTCGGGGCGCGCGTCGCGGTCGCCGAGGCCGGGGAGATCATCCAGCACCCGCTCACCGTCGCCCAGGACGAGGCCGTAGCGGCGGCGGCCGGCGCGGCCGCGGTGACCGCCGGGCCAATGGTCCATGAAGTCCGCGGAGAGGTCCTCCCACTCGGCTGTCGGGAGCCCCCGCCGACGAAGACGTCGTTCGATGCGGAACTCCACCCCGTCGCGGTAGACGTCACCGCCGGCGAGGGCGATCGCCACGTGCTCCGTCGCGGCCAGCAGCTGCGACGCGCTGAACGGCACGGGGACCTCGTCGACGGGCGGGGTGAACCACGGCGGCTGCACATACTCCTCCCAATCCGGCTCGGGTTGCTCGACGTCGGGCGGGAAGAAGTCGGCCATGGGGTCAGCCAACCATATGGGGGTCGTTTCCGCCGGGTCCTGGGTTGATCGTAGTTGCGTTCGATATCGGGCGCTGTTCAATGTCAGAGCCTCTCAGTACTGTCGTACTTATGAACGATATCGGTGCCTTGATCGATGACAGAGATGTCCGAGACGAATTCGATCTCTGGGACCGCGATCTGCACGGCCCACCCGATACCGCCGCGCGAGCTGACCGCGAGCTCCACGAGGTGGCGGCGGATGAGCTGGAGGCGTTCGCGCACCGGCGCCGCATGGCGATCGCCGAGGAGTACCGCCTCACGGCGCAGATCCTCCGCGCGGCCGAGCTCGACCCGGAGTACTGGACGGGCCCGGATCCGACCCGCGATCCCCTCTGGCAGGATCCGCGAGGCCGCACCATCGCCGCTGTGCGCCGCGAGCGACGCGATCTCGCGGTCCGCGCTGCGGCAGCCGACATCGCCGTTCGCCTGCGGATGTCGGAGACGACCGTCCGAACGCGAGCGATCCACGCTGAGACGCTCCGTGAACGGATGCCGCGGCTCTGGTCGCGATTCCTCGGCGGGCTCGTCGGTGAGCAGAACGCCGTGACGGCCGCCGGGCTCGCCGCATCCCTCCCCGCCGAGGCGCCCGAGACGTGGGCTGATTTCGACGCCGCAGTCGTCGACCGGGCCGAGCTGCTCACGCCCGCGAAGTTCCGCGTCGCCGCGCGTGCTGCGCGGGAGCGCGTGCATCTCGAGACCCCGGAAGACCGGCACCGGCGAGCCGCCGAGGATCGCGCCGTGTGGTCCTCCCCCGAGCTCGACGGCATGGCGCGGATCGACGTCTTCGCCTCGGCCGAGCGCGTGCACGAGGCCGTGTCGCGCGTCGACGCGATCGCGCGGCACCTCGCCGCGCAGGACGGCGAAGATCGCACCCTGGCACAGCTGCGCGCCGCCGTCACGATCGACCTGTTGACGCGGGGACAGCTGGATGCCGCAGGCCCGGCTCTCCGCGCGACGGTGGCCGTCACCGTTCCCGTCCTGACGCTGCTCGGCGCGTCCGACGAGCCCGCGACCCTCGACGGATACGGCCCGATCGACATCCACACGGCGCGACGGCTCGCGGGGTCCGCGACCTCGTGGATCCGCGTCCTGACCCACCCCGTGACCGGAACGGTCCTCGATGTCGACCGGCGCACCCATCGGGTGCCCGCCGACCTGCAGCGGTGGGTTCGGGCGACGCAGTCGACGTGCGTCTTCCCGGGATGCTGCCGCCTCGCCCGCGAGTGCGACCTCGACCATCGGCTCGACTGGCAGTACGGCGGAGCGACGAACGGCACGAACCTCGACCCCGCGTGCACGCACCACCACATGGTCAAGCACGGCACACGGTGGCGCTCCGACCGATGCCCGGAGTCGAATGTCACGTGGTGGGTCAGCCCGACCGGGCTGCGGTGCGCGGCCGATCCGCCGCCGTTCTGACCCGCATGGACAGCGGAGGTGGGCTCGGAGGTGGGCGTTCGGGTAGGTCAGGTCAGGTCGTCGTGGTCTCCGCGCACCCAGGCGATGTGTCGGTCGGCCGACCACCGCACGATCTCGCGCGCCCGCTCGGGGATCACGTTGTCGAAGTTGCCGTACAGGCGGTCGAAGGCGAACCGTTCGACGTGCGAGGCGACCCGGTCGACGACGCCGGCCGAGAGAGGGAGGCGATTCGGGTAGCTCCGCATGAAGCTTACCGATGTCCTGTCGGGGTTGGCGAAGATCGTGTCGCTCGACAGCAGCACGCCTCTGCCGTCCGCCCCGCCGGCCCAGTGCACGACCGCGCTGCCGGGGAAGTGTCCGCCGGGCTGGGTGAGAGTCACTCCGGGGAGGATCTCGATGTTCGACGACCACGTCTCGATGACCGGGTCGGGTCGCGCCACCCATTCCCGGTCCTTCTCGGCGACGAGCACGGGCGCACCTCCGAGCGCTCGGCTCCACTCGACCTGCACGCCGTACATGTGCGGGTGGCTCGCGACGATCGCCACGACCGGCCCGAGCGCGCGCACCGCCTCGACGGCCGCATCGTCGACGTAGCCGATCGGGTCGAAGAGCAGGCATCCGGCGTGGGTGCGGATGAGCTTCGACCGCTGCCCGATCCCGACTCCCGGGGCGCTGCCGATCAGCCACAGGTCTGGCTCCGCCTCGACGAGCTCCGTGCGGCAGCCGGCATCCCTCAGCTCGGCGAGCGTCGTCCAGTGCTGCCCATCGGCCGGAACCCATTGCCGATCGTCCGCGCAGATCGCGCACACCTCGACCCGCTCCGCGTGCTCGACCGCGCAGGTCGCACAGATCCAGAAAGACATGGATGCCGCTCCTCCTCGATCTCAGAGCCCCGGCGTGTCGACGGCCGGGGTATCGCCGGCGCGATAGACGTCGACGAGGTATTCGTCCACTTCGGCGCGCGTCATCGGCCGCAGGGTGCCCGCCAGGTGCTCGATGTCCGCCGCTGACGCGGGCCGTGTTCCGTCGAGCTCACCGACCTCGACGTCATCGGCGATGTCCAGCACGACGAAGTCGTCATCGATGACGTAGGCGACGGCGGTCCCGTCCGAACGCGACCACCCTTCGTCGGTCTGCACGCACCAGTCCGGGTAGGCATCCGGGGTCGGCGAGTCCGCCTCTCCTGGTCTGATGAGGAATCCACAGGCCGCGGTGCCGATCGCGGACCCGTCGACGGGTCCAGAGGCGTAAACGGTCGCGACCGCGCCGGCGTCACTCACGAGCCACGTGTCGGCCGCCGCACCGGTGGCGCGCACGCGCGCATTGCGCCACCCGTCGAGGTCGGTCACGACCGGGAAGGTGCCTTCGGTGAGGAAGTAGTGCAGGTTCTCGGCATCACGCTCGGCGGCGGCCGCTTCCGATTGGGCCCGCGCCCGGTCGGCACTCGTCGGCTGCACCGCCGGAAGCACGACGGCGCTGACGGCGGCTGCCGCTCCGAGCAGTCGAAGCATGAGCGGACCGAGGAAGAGCCCGAGTGCGACGGCGCTGAGCGCGACGGTCAGGAAGTGGACGGGACTTCCGCCGAGAGTGATGGGAGCCAGGATGCCGTTGAGGAATCCGTAGGCGCCGAGCGCGGAGAGCAGCATCGTCACCACGATGGCTCCGGCGACGGGCGCCTTGCCGGTCAGCTTCTTCCCGACGAGCGCGATGGCCACGATGAGCAGGACGGCGACGAATGGGATGCCGACGAGCGGCGTCACCCCCAGGAACATGGCGAAGACGACGAGTTGTGAGACGACGGCGTCCGCGACCAGCATCAGCGCGGCGGTGATGCCGATGACGGCCAGCGATCGCCCGGCCGAGGGGCGCCAGGGCGACACGGCGCGCGACGGCACCTCGACGTCGGCGTCTGCGGTGTCGGCCACTTGCGCAGTCAACCACGCGCGAAGCCCGGCCGTCACCGTCGATGTCCTCGGGGGATGACGTCAGCGTCGCATTCCTGCGCTTTGGTCAGCTCGGTTCACGCCCGGCAGGCTCACGCGGCCGGCGTCCGGCCCGCCCGATCGCCGGCTCGGGGCACGCGGGTCACGACGGGCCCGGGTCAGCGCGTCGCGAGGTCTGCCAGCACCCGACCGATCGTCGGGGCGAACTTGAAGCCCTGCCCCGAGAAGCCCGCCCCGACGGTCACCGGTCCGACGCGCTCGAGGAAGAAGGACGAGTCCGGGGTCGACGTGTACGTGCACGTGATCTCGTCGGCGGTCGAGGCATCCACTCCGGGAAGCCACTCGCGGGCGTAGCGCCTGATCAGCGCGGACAGGCCGGGGTCGGGGACGTACGTGCGACGGTCGGGGTGCGTCTCGGGTCCGACGCCGTGCCAGCCCGCCTTGACGCCCTCGCCCGGCGAGCCCATGCCGTAGACGCCGCTCGGGAACCACGCCGTGTCGGGGTCGTCTGATGAAGACGCGTGATTGAAGCCCGGCCACTCATCGGGAGCCCCGGTGAGCGGCGCGAAGAACGCCGGCTGCTCCTGCGTCACCCGCAGCGGAGGCAGCTCGAACGAGGCGCCCAGTGCGGCGAGCAGGTCGACGGTCCAGGCGCCGGCCGTCACGACGGCGCGCTCGGCGCGCAGCACCTCCTCGCCCGACGAAGCGGCGGACCGCAGCCTCACCGTCACGCGGTCGTCCGACACGGATCCGCCGATCACGGCGGTCGATCGCAGCACGCGGGCGCCCCGCGCGGCGGCGGCATCCGCGAATCCCGCGACCGCCCGGTCGGCGTTGATCCGCCCCGCGTCCGGCGTGTGCAGCACCGGCCCCGCGAAGCGGAAGCCCGGCCACCGCTCCGATGCGTCGGCCGCCGAGAGCAGAGATGCCTCGAAGCCACCGGCGACGAGCACGTCCGCGAGCCACGCGAAGTCGCGGCCCGGCCCGTGATTGACGATGCCGGTCCGCGCCAGCACAGAAGTGCCTGTCTCGGCCTCGAGCTCGCGCCAGAGGCGCTCGGCCTCGTGCAGCCACCCGAGCAGCACGGGATCGGCGTAGCTGACGTTGAAGTTGCGCGAGGCTCCATGCGAGGCGCCGTGCGTGTGCCCCGCCTCGAACTGCTCGACGAGGACGACGTCCAGGCCGCGTCCGGCGAGCTGCCACGCCGTTGCGGCGCCCATGACCCCGCCGCCGATGACGACGATCTGGGCGTCGTGCGCGGCGGAACCCGTCGTCACGGCGCGACGTGCTTCTCGAAGCAGTTCGAGAACGAGATGTCGAGGTACGGCGGATAGATCGGGATGCGCGTGTAGCCGATCTTCTCGTACAGCGCGACGGCGTCGGGCTGGCGGTCACCCGTCTGCAGGATGAGGCGGCCGACACCGGCGTCGCGAGCGACACTCTCCAGCTCGGCCATGAGCGCGCGGCTGAGCCCGCTCCCCCGCGACGACGGCTCGACGTAGACGCGCTTGACCTCGAGCGACCCGCGGAAGTCGTCGCCGAGGTCGCGAAGCGCCGCGTGCCCGACGGGCCGACCCTCGGCATCCGTCGCGATCACGGTCGCGACGATCGTGCCGGGGTCGATCCCGAGCGCGGCACCGATGCGCTCCGCCTGCTCTGCCGGGATGTCGTCGAGCCTGTCGGCGTAGCGGGGCGAGAGCTCGGCATCCATCGCCTCGCGCAGGCCCGCCGCGCGGTCGTCGTCCCACGGCACGGTCTCGAGGGTCCACAGCGCGGTCGTCTCAGGCATGACGCCATTCTCGCCTTCACGCGCCCCCGCGCCGGACGGGTCGGCAACACCTCGTAACGTCGCGGCGGCGCGGCGCAGCGACGGGTCGAACGCGATGAGGGCGGAGAGCCCGACGGCCGCGGCGCAGACCGCTAGCGCCGCCTGCAGGGAGGCCGCGGAGGCGAGACCCGAGGCTCCGAGGAGGATGCCCGTCGCCACGGCGACGATGTAGGTCGCCGAGAGCCGCTGCGTCAGCTGGAGGAAGGATGCCGCGACACCGTGCAGCGCCGGGGTGGCGTGCGAGAGGGTCACGGTGCGCAGCGGCGGCTCGATCAGTCCGCCCGCGATCCCGAGCCCGAAGTTGACGGCGGCTGTCACGACGAGGAGCGTCGCTGTGTCCACCGCGCCGATCGAGAGGGCCATGCCCGCCGTGAGCACCGTTTCGACAGCGAGGCCGACGATGAGCACGGCGATGCCGAAGCGCGCGAAGAGGCGCCGGCTGACGAGCGAGACGGCGAGCCGGCCGAGGGCCCCCGGGATGAAGACACCCGCGATGAGGATCGCCGGCGCGCCCGAGACCTGCAGCAGGTACAGCGTCAGCACGCTTCCCTGCGCGAGCAGAGCACCGAACCAGAGGAGCGCCACGAGGTTGCCCGCGACGAACCCGCGCGAGCGCACGAGCACGGGCGTGAAGAGCGCGAGCCTGCCCCGCCTCGTGTAGACGCGCTCCCACCCGATCAGCCCCACGAGCAGGAGAGCGGATGCCCCGAACACGGCGAACTGCACGGGTCCGCGTACACCCGGCTCGATGACGGGCAGCATCAGCAGCACGACGAGTCCGCCGAGCAGCGCGATGCCGGGCAGGTCGAGCGTCATGCGGGGCGTCGAGACGTCGGTGCACGGCAGGCCGCGGAGGGCGAGCACGATCGCGAGCACCGTGAGCGGCAGCGGGGCGAGGAGGATGAGCCGCCACGCCGCGTCGGGGGGCGCGAGCGTCAGCACGAGGCCCGCCACGATCGGGCCGAGCAGCCCCGCCACGGCGCCCGCCGCCGTGTATGCGACGAACGCGCGGATGCGCGCGGCGCCGTGGTACAGATCCTGGATGACGCCGAGCACCTGGGCGCTGACGAACCCCGCGCCGAGGCCCTGGACGAACCGGCCGGCGACGACGACGCCCATGACGGGCCCGCCCGCCGACAGCAGGCCGCCGAGGAGGAAGACCGTCAGGCCCGCGACGAAGAGGCGACGGCGGCCGAAGGCGTCGCCGAGGCGTCCGGCGGGCACGAGGCCGAGGCCGAACGTCAGGGAGAACGACGCGAGGAACCACTGCAGCGCGGCGGTCGAGGCATCCATGCTGCTCGCGAGCGACGGGGCCGTGTAGGCGACCGTCGTCGCATCGAAGAGCGTCGCGAAGCCCGCGCCGAGGCACGACCAGAGCGCCGCCGAGGACGGGGGCGACCCCGCGGCCGGTCGGACCGCGGGGTCGGCGAGGCGCGTCACGCCAGGACGGCGTCGGCGAGGCGGGTGTCGGCGTCCTGTTCGGTCCAGAGCGTCGTCGGCAGCTCGCGCCGCAGCACCGGCGCGACCTCGAGTGCGAACCGCTCGAGGATCTCGAGCTGCTGCGCGAACGGCACGGTGGTCGGCAGCGAGATCGACTGCAGCGAATGCCCCAGCCGGTCATGGAAGCCGCGGATCTTTTCGACGACCTGCTCAGCGGTGCCCACGAGCACTGGACCCTCCGCGACCGCATGGTGGATGTCACGGTACGGCGTGTTGTTGCCCGGCACGTTCGTCGCCGCGACGATGGCGTCGTAGACGGGTCCGTACTGGCGGATCGCCTCCTCCGCGGTGTCGGCGATGAAGAGCGCGCCTGCGCCCGCGGCGACGTAGTCGCGGCCCGGCTCGTGACCGTGGCGCACGTACTCCGAGCGGTAGTGGTCGACCAGCACGGCGTAGTTCTCGAGCGGCTGGAGCGCGTTCGCGCTGAACAGCGGGTCGCCCCAGCGCGCGGCGAGCGCCGCCGAGAACAGCGTCGTCGCCGACCCGTGCCATACGCGCGGCGCGCCGTCGTACGGTCGCGGCTGCGTCGTGACATCGGTGAGCGGGCGCGTGAACTCGCCGCCCGGCCAGTCGACGTGCTCCCCCTCCCACAGCGCGCGCAGCAGCGCGTACTTCTCGGCGAGAAGCTCCCACTGGTCGTCGATCTCGTACCCGAAGAGCGGGAACTGGGCGACCTCGTTGCCCTTGCCGATCGTGAGCTCGAGCCGGCCCTCCGAGAGCTGGTCGATGGTCGCGTAGTCCTCCGCGACCCGCACGGGGTCGAGCACGGGGATGACGGTGACGCCGGAGTTCAGCCTGACCCGGCTGGTCCGCGCCGCGATGGCGCCCAGGAGGACGGTCGGCGACGACGACAGGAACGGCCCCGCGTGCCGCTCGCCCACGGCGACCGCGTCGAAGCCCAGCTCCTCGGCTCGCACGGCGGCGACGAGCGTCTGCTCGAGCCGCTCCGACGGCGAGACCTGCCGCCCCGTGAGGGGATCGGCGCGGTAGGGGATGATGTCCAGGAGCTGGAACCTCATGCGGACGCTCCCGCCGAGGCCAGGCGAGCATCCGCCCGCCAGCGCGACAGCGGAGTCTTCTCCCCCGCCTCCACGCCGATCGGCAGGTTGTTCCCGGCGGGCGGCAGCGGGCACGTCGCGAAGTCCGTGTACGCGCAGGGCAGGTTGACGGCCCGGTTGAAGTCGAGCACCGTCCAGCCGTCCCCGTCCGGCGCGGGCACGAAAAGACTGCGGTTCGCCGCGTACGTCGTGATGCCGCTCGTCGCGTCGGTGAAGAGCACGAGCAGCTCACCGGCGCCGTGGCCCGGGAAGGCCACGAGGCGGAACTCCTCGCCGGCGAGCGTGAACTCCAGCTCTCCCGGAGCGTCGTACACGTGCGTCAGCCCATCCACTGCCGCCCCGACCTCGGTGGGACGCGGGGCGTCGTACGGGATGAAGCGCGCAGCGACCCGCCAGCGCGGATTAGGCACGTACGTCGGCGTGCCGCTGTAGGCGGCGAGGAACGGGTGGTCGGCCCGGCGCGGGCGCAGGATGTCGTGACCGCCGCGCTTCGCGACCTCGATCACGCCGCCGTCGAAGCCGACGGTGACGCCGCCGCGCTCGGCGATCGGGCCGAACCCGTACCGCACGGTCACCGGCGCGCCCGCGACATCGATCGACTCGCCCTCTGCGAGCTCGACCACGGGCCCGGCGGACCCCGTCGACCAGAGTCCCGGGATGCCGTCGAACGCCGTCGCCTCGTCGGTCAGCCAGTACAGCCCGGTCACGGCGAGGAAGCCGTGCGGGTCGGCGCGCCGCGCCTCGTGCGCGCGGTGCCAGTCCTCCCAGTCGCGGCCGAAGCGGGCGCGGTCGGTGATCTGCGGCGAAGTCATCGAACGATCTCCTTTCACGCCGTCGCGGCGAGCTCGCCGCGACGCTCGGGGATGGGCAGGCCGAGGTTCTCGCGCAGGGTCGAGCCCTCGTAGTCGGTGCGCAGCGAGCCGCGCTCCTGCAGCAGCGGGACCACCTTCTCGACGAACTCGTCGAGGCCCGTCGGCGTGACGTGCCCGCCGAGCACGACGCCGTCGGCACCGTCGTTCTGGATGAAGTCGTCGAGCCCCTCGGCCACCTGCGAGGGCGTGCCGATGAACTGCGCGCGCGGCGAGATCTCCGCCGCGAGCCCGCGGATCGAGAGGCCCTTGGCCTCGGCGAGCTCGCGCCACTTCCGGACTGTCTCGAAGCGGTCCTGGTAGATGAACGCGCGGCCCTGGATGATGGGCGCGGCCTCGGGATCCGGGTCGACGTCGGGCAGCGGGCCGTCGAGGTCGTACGACGAGAAGTCGCGGTTCCACACCTGCTCGAACGTGACCTGCACGGTCTTGTCGGTGAGCTGCTGCGCCAGCACCTCGCGCGCCTTCTCCTCGGCGTCGGCGATCGAGTCCCCGATGACGAAGCCGGCGCCGGGGATGATCTTCAGGTCGTCGGGGTTGCGGCCGTGGGCACGGGCGCGCGACTTGATGTCCTGGTAGAACTCGGCGGCCTCCGGGAGGCGGGAGTACGGCGAGAAGATGAGGTCGGAGTTCGCGGCGGCGAAGTCCCGCCCCTGCGGCGAGACGCCCGCCTGCACGATGATCGGGTGACCCTGGGGGCTGCGCGGCACGGTGAAGCGGCCCTCGATGTCGAACTGCGAGCCCCGGTGCGAGAACGCGCCGGCCGAGGCATCCCCGAGGAACTCGCCCGTCCCCTTGTCGGCGACGATCGCGTCCTCCGCCCACGAGTCCCAGAGCTCCCGCACAGTGCGGACGAACTCCTCGGCGCGGGTGTATCGCTCCTCGCGGGTGAGGAAGCCGCCGCGGCGGAAGTTCTGGCCCGTGAAGGCGTCCCAGCTCGTCACGACGTTCCACCCGGCGCGGCCGCCGGACAGGTGGTCGAGGCTCAGCAGCTGGCGGGCGAGCTCGTACGGCTCGTTGAAGGTCGCGTTGAGTGTGCCGACCAGGCCGATGTGCTCCGTGACGCCGGCGAGCGCCGCGAGGACGGGAAGCGTGTCCGGGCGGCCGGCGACGTCGTGGTCGAAGACCTTGCCCGAGCGCTCGCGCAGCGCGAGACCCTCCGCGAGGAAGAAGTAGTCGAAGCGCCCGCGCTCAGCGGTCTGCGCGACGTGCCGGAACGACGCGAAGTCGATCTGGCTGCCCGCGTCGGGATGCTCCCACAGGGTGTGCTCGTTGACGCCGCCGACGTAGGCGGCCAGGATGATCTGCTTGCGCGGTGTGGTGGTCATGATGGCTCCTCGGGATGCCGCGATCAGGCGAGCACTGTCGCGTCGGTGGTGGGCGCTGTCGCGTAGCGGTTGGGAACGAACGTCGGAAGGCCGAGGCGGGCGCGCAGCGACACCGGCTCGTCCTCGATCGCGACGAGGTCCCTGCGGCGCAGCTCGGGGACGAGGTCCTGGGCGATGCGGGGCAGGTCGTCGGTGACGACGCCCGGGCGCAGGCGCACGCCGGCGTAGCCGAGCGCGCCGAGCCCCGCGATCTCGTCGGCGAGCTCGGCGGCCGAGCCCGTGAAGATGCGCGTGTCGGAGGTCAGCTCGCGTCCGAGCGCGTCGAGGCGCGCGAGGCGATCGGCCGCCTTCTCGTCGCCGTCGAGGAAGGCGAGGATGTCGGCGTAGACCCGCAGCGCCTCGCCCTCGCGCCCGACGAAGGCCTCGGCATCCCGCACCTCCGCGAGGATCGCGGCGGCCGACGCGAGGTCGACCGGGGTCACGAAGAGGAGATCGCTGGATGCCGCGGCGAAGCGGTACGGCAGCGTGGCGTGGCCGAGCGAGGCCACGACGGGCTGGCCCTGCGGCGGGCGCGGCGTGATCGAGGGGCCGCGGACGCTGAACCGGTCGGACGAGAAGTCGACGGTGTGGAGCTTGTCGGCGTCGAGGAAGCGGTCGGTCTCGACGTCGCGGATCTCGGCGTCGTCCTCCCAGCTGTCCCAGAGCCGGCGCACGACCTCGACGACGTCGGCGGCCTCCGCGAAGAGGTCTGCGACGACGGCCTGCACCGCCGGGTCGTTGTTGTAATCGACGATCTCGGGAATGTCCCGGCGGCCGACGTGGCGCGCCTCGTCGGCCCGGCCCGAGACCTTGGGCTGCCAGCCCGCCCGGCCGAGGCTCGCGTAGTCGAGGGTCGCGACGGCCTTCGAGACGTGGAACGGCTCGGTGTGCGTCGTCGTTACGGTGGGGATGAGTCCGATGCGGTCGGTCACGGGTGCGAGGCGCGCGGCGAGCAGCAGCGCGTCCAGGCGTCCGCGCACCTCGTCGGTGCGGCTGTCGGGGGCGAACGGCCGGCTCGACTGCAGGCCGAACGAGTCCTCGATGGTGGCGAAGTCGACGCCGCCCTGGTCGGCGATGCGCACGACGTCGGTCCAGTAGGCCGGGGTGAACAGCTCCTGCGGACGCGACGACGGCTCGCGCCACGCCGCGGGGTGCCATCCGGCGCCCTCCAGGGCGATCCCCAGACGGAGCTTCTCAGTGGTGGTCATCGGTTCTCCTGTTCTCCGGCGACGACTCGCGGGCCGTGTGCGTCAGGGGCCAGCATCGCTTCTTCCGGAGGGGATGCCGGCCCGCGATGTCAAAGGTGGTCACGCGACTTCATGTGCCGTAATGGATGCCGTCTCCGGCGCGTCGCGGGAATGCTCCGAGCCCGGCGCCCAGCCCAGTTCGGGGAGGACGGCGTGCCGGATGTCGAAGAGGATCTGGCGGTACTCGTCCTCGCCGAACCCGTATGGCAGCGCGACGCGCAGCTCGGTGCGGCCGTCGAATGAGGGGTCGTCGGCGAGGCGGTCGACGATCTCCTCGGCCGTGCCGATGAGATCGCGCTGGAACACGACGCGCCGGCCGCCCAACTGCGCGGGCTCGGCCGTGCGGGCGTTCCGCGACTCGGCGTAGGCGAGGTAGTGGGCACGCTGCTCGGCCGTCGCCGTCGTCGTGGGCACGATGACCCGCTCGACGCCGACGATCGCCTCTCCAGTCCCCCGGAAGAGGGAGTGGTAGAGGTCGAGGTGGTGGCGCTGCGCCGGCTCGAAGCGGTCGTGGCCGCCCGCGTCGCTGAGATTGCCGAGCAGGAGCTTCAGGCCGTGCTCCGCGGCCCAGCGCACCGAGCGCTCGGACCCGCCGCCGAGCCACACCCGGTCGCGGAGGCCCTCGACGTGCGGTTCGATGCGCGGCACCTGCGGTCCGTACGGCGTGTGCAGCGCCTCGTCGGCGAGCACATCGCCCTCGAGCGCCTCGAGGAAGCGCCCGATGAGGGTGTACGGGTCGAGCGAGTCGTCGGATCGGCCGAGGGAGGCCAGCAGGTCGCCGTGCGGCGACGACGTGCTGATGCCGACGTTGACGCGCCCGCCGGACAGCGCGTCGACCGTCCCGTAGTCCTCGGCGAGGCGGAACGGCGTCTCGTAGCCGAGCGGCACGACGTCGGTCTCGAGGCGGATGGACCGCGTCCGCTGGCTCGCCGCCGCGAGGAACGGCAGCGCCGACGAGATGCCCCGCTCGAGGTGCCGCTGGCGGATGCCCGCGACGTCGAACCCGAGGTCCTCGCCGAGGGCGAAGAGCCGCAGCGTCTCCTCGAGGCCCGTGCGCGGGTCGCCCTCGGGGTGGTTGCCGGCGAGAATGAACCCCGCTGCCGGAATGCGGCCCGTCACGACGCGTCCTTCCACGCCGCGACGAGGGAGTCGAGGCGCGAGTCCGCGCCGAGCGAGACGTCGTGCACGTCGTCCTGGGTGCCGAGGATCGACGTGAGCTCGTGCACGGGGATCTGGTAGTACTGGCTCGCGATGCGGGCCTGGGCGTCGGCGAGGATCGCGTCGCGCTTCGTGGGGTCGGGCTCGGCGAGCTGCGCCTGCAGCAGCGCCTCCAGCTCGGGATCGTCGATGCGGGTCTTGGTGGTCGCCTTCGAGAACTGCGTGCGCAGCACGTCGCCGTCGGCGCGGGACAGGTTGCCCCACGTGATGTCGAAGTCGCCGGCATCCTGCTTCGCGATGAAGTCGGGCACGACGCTGCCCGAGAGGTTCAGCTCGATGCCGACCTTCTTGAGCTGCTGCTGGATGAGCTCGAGGCTCGTCTGGTTGGGACCGAAGTTCGTGATCCAGATGAGGTCGAGCGCGAGCCGCTGGCCGTCCTTCTCCAGGATGCCGTCGGAGCCCTTCGTCCAGCCGTCGTCCTTCAGCAGCTTGGCGGCGTGGTCGGGGTCGTACTCGAAGTTCGAGCTCTGGTCGGCGTACGAGGGCGTGTTCTTCGCGAGGGCGCTCGTGCCGACGTTGAAGAGCTCGTTGAGCGACGTGTCGCGCACCTCTTCGGCGTTGACCGCCGACGCGATCGCCTCGCGCACGACGATGTCCGAAACGATCGGGCGCGCCTCGTTGAAGGTCAGGCCGAAGCTGATGCCCGGGTTCGCGCGGTGGACGAGCGGCAGGTTCGCGGCCTGCACCACGGGCACGTCGGTCGGCTGCACGCCGCCGATGACGTCGAACTGGTCGGACTCCAGGCCGCCGGTGCGCACGCTCGCCTCGGGCACGATCTGGAACGTCACGCTGTCGAGGTGCGCGGCTCCGTCATTGCCGAGGGATGCCGGACCCCACGCGTAATCGTCGCGCTTGTCGAGGACCGTCGAGACGTCCTTCGTGTACGAGGCCAGGGTGAAGGGGCCGGTGCCGACGAGGGCCTTGCCGTCCGCGCGCTGCGCGTAGGGCACGGCGAGGGTCGAGGCGCCGACGATGCCGAGCCCGACCGACGAGGTCGCCTGCGGGAAGGCCGCGTTGGGCTTGGCGAAGTGCACCTCGACGGTGTGGTCGTCCACCGCGACCGTCTCCTGGTAGCCGACGAACGCGGAGATCGACTGGCTCAGGGCGCCTGCCGCGACGATGTCGTCGAACGTGGCCTTGACGGACTCGGCCGTGAGCGACGTGCCGTCGGAGAACGTGACGTCGTCGCGGAGTTCGAATGTGAAGACCGTCGCGTCATCGTTCACGGTGTACGAGGTCGCGAGCCACGGCTCGAGCGTGTTGGTGTCGGGATTCTGGTAGAGCAGCGAGTCGACGAGCTGACGCGTGACGTACAGCGTGTCGTTGCCCGAGCCCGTGCCCGACGGGTTGAGCGAGATGGGGTCGTTCGCGACGGCGAACGTGAGGTCGCCGCCGTCGACGGGCTTCGCCGACGCGTCGGGGGTGCTCGCCGGGTTCGTCGTGCCGCCGCTCGCGCAGGCCGAGAGGACGAGGACGGCGCTGAGCGCCGCCGCGACGCCCAGAGTGGTGCGGATTCTCATGATGCTCCTTGCTGGTGATTCCGTGCTGTTTCAGGACTGGGTGGTTCGGGATGCCGCTTCCCGGCGCCCGCCGGGGATCGCGTCGATGAGGGCCTGCGTGTACGTGTCGGCGGGCGCGTCGAACACCGCTCCGACCGGGCCCGTCTCGACGAGGCGGCCCGTGCGCATGACGGCCACCTCGTGCGCGATCTGCCGCACGACGGCGAGGTCGTGCGAGATGAACAGGTACGTGAGACCGAACTCGCGCTGCAGGTGCACGAGGAGGCTCAGGATCTGGTGCTGGATCGACACGTCGAGCGCCGACACCGGCTCGTCGAGCACGAGCAGCTCGGGCGAGATCGCCAGCGCGCGGGCGATCGCGACGCGCTGACGCTGACCGCCTGACAGCTCGACAGGCCGCCGGTGCAGCGCCGAGACGGGGAGCGCGACGACGTCGAGCAGCTCGGCGGCGCGCTGCGTGCGCGCGCGGCGGTCGCCGAGGCCGAAGGCGCGCAGCGGGTCGGTGATGACCTGCTCCACGGACAGGCGCGGATTGAGCGTCGCGTACGGGTTCTGCTGCACGAGCTGGATGCGGCGCCTCAGCCCGCGCAGCCGCGCGCCGCGCACCCGGGTGACGTCGTCCCCGTCGAGGAGCACCTCTCCCGCCGTCGCGTCCAGGAGGCGCAGCGCGAGACGCGCGGTCGTGGTCTTGCCCGAGCCCGACTCCCCCACGAGCGCGAGGGTCGTGGCCCGCGGGATCGCGAACGAGACGCCGTCGACCGCGCGCTGCACATCGGTGCGCGAGCCGCGCGGCAGGCGGAACTCCTTCACCAGGTCGCGCACCTCGAGCACCGGACGGTCGTCCGCCGCGGGCGCGGCGGCGGCGCGTGCCGCGGCGGCAGGTGCCGTGGCGGCGGGCGCGGCGGCGGCGTGCGCGGCATCCGCTCCCCCGGCGAAGGGGTCGCCCGCACTCCAGGCGAGCGCGGGCGCCCCGGTGGGCGGCGCGGCGTGGAGGAGGGATGCCCCGCCCCGGCGCGCGCTGATGCTCGGCGCGGCCGCGATGAGCCGCTGCGTGTACGGGTCGCTCGGCGCGCCCAGCACCTCGTCCGGAGTGCCGGACTCGACGAGGCGTCCGCGGTGCATGACAAGGATGCGGTCGGCGCGATCCGCCGCCACACCGAGGTCGTGGGTGATGAGCAGGATGCCGGTCCCCCGCTCGTGCCGCAGCGCGTCGAGCTGGTCGAGGATCTGGCGCTGCACCGTGACGTCGAGCGCGCTCGTCGGCTCGTCGGCGACGATGAGGTCGGGGCGGCCGATGAGCGCCGCCGCGATGAGCACGCGCTGGCGCATCCCGCCGGACAGCTCGTGCGGATACTGCGTCGCACGGAGCGCCGGGTCGGGAAGGCCCGCCTCGGCGAGCGCCTCGACGGCTCGCTCCGCGGCGGCGCGGCGGTCGGCCAGGCCGTGGATGCGCAGCACCTCGGCGACCTGGGCGCCGATGCGTGTCACGGGGTTGAGGCTCACGGTCGGGTCCTGCGGCACGAGGCCGATGCGGCGGCCCCGGATGCCGCTGAGCTCGGCACTCGAGGCCGTGACGAGGTCGACGTCGCCCAGCAGGGCCCGTCCCGACGGGATGCGGGCGGTGGCGGGCAGCAGCCGCACGATCGCGTGCGCCGTGGTCGACTTGCCCGAGCCGGACTCGCCCACGATCGCGACGGTCTCACCGGCGGCGACGTCGAACGACACGTCCTGCACGGCCGCGACCTCGCCGCGGGAGGTCGCGTACGAGACCGAGAGCGACTGGACGGAGAGGACGGGGGTGGCGGGAGTGGCGGTCATCGGACGCTCCGATCGGTGTCGAGGGCGCGCGACAGGCGGTTGGCCGCGAGCACCGTGAGGGCGATGACGAGGCCGGGGAAGGTCGTGAGCCACCACGCGTAGCGCAGGTAGTCGCGGCCGGCGGCGACGAGCGAGCCCCACTCGGCGAGCGGCGGCTGTGCGCCGTAGCCGAGGAAGCTCAGGGCCGACACCGCGAGGATCGCCCCACCCAGTTCGAGCACCGCGAGCACGAGCACGGGTCCGATGGCATTGGGGAGCACATGGCGCCCGAGCACCCGAACCCACGTGTTGCCCGATGTGTACGCGGCCTCGATGTAACCGGCGGATCTCACGCGCAGAACCTCCGAGCGCATGATGCGGGCGACCGACGCGATGCTCGCGGCGCCGACCGCGATCGCGACGTTCACGGTGCCGAAGCCGAGCGCCGTGATGATCGCGAGCGAGAGGAGCAGGCCCGGGATGGCGAGCAGCACGTCGGCGCCCCGCATGACGAGGTCGTCGATGCGGCCTCCCGCGAAGCCGGCGATGAGGCCGAAGAGGGCGCCCACGAGGATGCCGACGCTGACCGCGATCGCGGCCGCCCCGAGGGTGAGCGATGTGCCGTGCACGACGCGGGTGTAGAGGTCGCGTCCGATCTGGTCGGTGCCGAACCAGTGCTCGAGTGACGGCGGCTGCAGCTTGTCGGCGGGGATGCCGAGGTACGGGTCGCCGGGCGCGAGCAGGTTCGGCCAGACCGCCGCGACGAGCACGAGCAGCAGCCACGCCGCGGAGAGCACGACGAGCGGGCGGCGCAGGAGCCCGACGAGGCGAGAGACGCGAGGGCGGCGCGTGTGCGCCGAGACGGCGTCCTCGAAGCGGTCGGGTGCTGTCTGCGCGAACGTGTCGTCGGTGCGCTCGGCGATGTCGGGAAGAAGAGCGGTCGTGTCGCTCATGCGGGGCTCCCTGCGGGGACGACGGCGGCCTTCGGGGCGCGGCGCGGCTTCAGCTCGATGCGGGGGTCGAGCAGGGGATAGACGAGGTCGACGGCGAGGTTCGCCAGGACGAACACGGTGGCGGCGAAGAGCACGACGCCCTGGACGACCGGGATGTCCTGCTGCTGCACGGCGGATGCCGTGACCCGGCCGATCCCGGGGCGCGAGAAGACCGTCTCGGTCACGACGGTGCCGGCGAGGAGCTGGCCGATGATGAGGCCCGTCATCGTGAGGGCGGGAAGGGCCGCATTGCGCAGCGCGTGGCGCAAGTGCACGCGCGGCCGGCGGGCGCCCTTCGCCCACGCCGTGTCGATGTAGGGCTCGCGCAGCGTCGTGTCGAGGCTCTTCGTGAGGAGCTGGGCGATCACGGCCCCCGTCGGCACCGCGAGGGTGATGGCGGGCAGCACGACCGAGAGCGGCCCGCCGTCGCCCACGGCGGGGAAGAGCGGGATCGTGAACGAGAACCACTGGATGAGCAGCAGGCCGAACCAGAACGACGGCACGGCGACGCCGAGCGGGGGCAGCCCGACGAGGAAGTCCGAGAGCGCGCGATTGCGCGTGTACGTGGCGAAGAAGGCGATCCCGCCGCCGAAGACGACGGCGAGGACGAAGCCGACGACCGCGATCTGGGCGGTGGGCGGGATGGCCTCGGCCAGGATCTCCGTGACGGGCCGTCCCGTCACGATCGAGGTGCCGAGGTCACCGTGCAGCACGTCCGCCAGCTGCCGGAAGTACTGCACGATGAGGGGCTGATCGAGCCCGTACTGCTCGCGCAGCTCGGCGAGCTGATCAGCGGTGACGTCGCTCGCGTCGCCGCCCGCGAGCAGCCGAACGGGGTCGGCCGGCAGGGCGTACAGCACGAGGAACGAGACGGTATAGGCGGCCCACAGCACGCCCACCGCCTGCAGCAGTCGCCTGCTCAGGTAGCGCAGCATCCACTTCCCCTCCGTGTCGCAGGCCCGTGGGATCGGGCCCGACCGACACGCTCTCAGGCGCGGAAGGGGCGTCAGCCGGCCGGATGTCACGACCGGTCATGACTCGTCACGAGGGGTCACACGGAGCTTGCGGGCACGCCGAACGCCGCCGACCGGCGAGGCTGGTCGGCGGCGGTAGAGGGAGCGGTCAGTGCTGGTGCGCGACGGCCTGGTCGGCGAACTTGAACGCGAGACGGCCGTGCGCGTAGCCGCCGCCCGCGCGGATCGCCGTCGCGACCCACGCCGCCTCGGCGAGCTCGGCCTGCGTCGCACCGGCGCGCAGCGCACGCTCGGTGTGACCGTCGATGCAGTAGACGCATTGGGTCGTGATGCCGACCGCGACCGCGATGAGCTCGCGGAACTTCAGCGGGATCTCGCGGCCCTCCTGCGCGAAGACCGCCTGGTCGAACTGCAGGAAGGACTTCAGGATGTCGGGGGTCTCGCTCTTGTAGACGCGGTTGTAGGTGCGGTCCTGTTCGCGGTCGAAGTACTCCGCCATGTGTGCTCCTCTTGCCGGATTGCGATCGTTCGACCCTGACACGCGAGAGGAGGGGTGGGCGCCGCGGAGCGCAACACTTCGACGCGGAAGCTACCCGAGGACGTTGAGCACGACGATGACGATCGCGGTGATGATGCCGACGCCGACGAGCGAGAAGAGGAGTCCGTACAGGATGCCGCGTCCGGCGTTGAGCCCCTCGCGCTCCTCGCGATGGGGCCGGGGCTGGTCGGGTGTGCTCACGTCGGTGGTGCTTTCGGTCTCGAGGTCCATAAGAAGAGACCTCCGACCGGGCTTTCCATGACGCGATCCGCCGAAATCCGCCCTCAGCGCGGCGGAAATCGGCTCGTCGCCTCACGAACGCGGCAGTTTCCTGCGACCGCTGCGTCGCGCGACGGCCGCGCTCGCAGGAAAGTGCAGCGTTCGGTCCGGCGTCCACGCCGGAGCGCGCGACGGCGGCGCGGCCGGGAGCGCGCGACGGAGGCCGCGCGGGAGCGGCCGACCGCGGCGGGTCAGGAACGGGCGTCGGGACCGTCGGTCATGAGCAGCCGCAGGAGGTGCACGAGCGCCGCGCGCTCGCGATCGCCGAGCGGGGCGAGCGCCTCCTCCTCCCGGCGCGCCAGCTCGCGCATCGCCGAGTCGACGCGGGCGGCGCCCTCATCGGTCAGGCGCACGAGGACGCTGCGGCCGTCGCGCGGATTGCGCTCGCGCTCGATGAGCCCGCGCTCCATGAGACTCGCGAGCCGCGCCGACATGCCGGCGCTCGAGGTCATCGTCGCCTCGATGAGCTGCGCCGGACTCAGCTGGTGCGGCGGATCGGCGCGGCGGAGCGCCGCGAGCACGTCGAACTCCCACGCGGCGAGCCGCGCGACGCGGAAGGCGCCGGCCCGCAGGCGGGAGAGCCGCGCCGCGACGCGGCGCAGCCGCGACATGACGTCGAGCGGCGTGAGGTCGACACCCGGCAGACGCTGCGACCACGCGTCGATCAGCAGATCGACCTCGTCGTCTCGTTCGCTCCCCGGCACACTCCGACCGTACTTGCTCGCGGCCCGGCGCCGCGAGGCGGCGCGGCGAGACCGCTACGCCGACGTCAGCACGACGAGCTGCTGAGTGGCCCGCGTCATCGAGACGTAGCGGTCGACGGCGCCCTCGATCCCGCCGCCGAAGCGGTCGGGATCGACGAGCACGACGAGGTCGAACTCGAGCCCCTTCACCGACTCGGGGCCGAGCGACCTGACGCGCGGACCGCCCGCGAACGACTCGTCGCCGATGACGCACACGACGCCCTCACCGTGGTCCGCCAGCCACTCCTCCAGGATCGCGTCGCGCGACGATGCGGGGCCGAACATCACCGGCACGCCGGTCGCACGGATCGACGTCGGCACGTTCGCATCGGGGATCGCCGCGCGGATGACGGGCTCCGCCTCGGCCATGACCTCCTCGGGCGTGCGGTAGTTGATCGTCAGCGATGCGAGCCGGCTGTCGCGCAGCCCGATCCGCTCGAGCCGCTCCTGCCAGGTCTCGGTGAAGCCGTGCCGCGCCTGCGCCCGGTCGCCGACAATCGTGAAGCTGCGCGACGGGCAGCGGCGCAGCAGCATCCGCCATTCGGCGTCTGTCAGCTCCTGCGCCTCGTCGACGATGATGTGCGCGAACGGACCCGCCAGGAGGTCGGGGTCGGCGAGCGGCACCGCGGCGTCGTCGTCGAGCGAGTTCACGAAGTCCTCGCTCCGCAGCATCGTCATGACGAGCATCTCGGAGTCGTCGGCGGCGATGAGCTCCTCGGCGACGCGCTCGCGCTCGGCCAGCTCGACCTCGCGCGTCGCCTCGCGCTCGCGTCGGCGCTTGGAGGCGCCCGGGTCGCCGAGGCGCTGCCGCGCGGCGTCGAGGAGCGGCAGATCCGAGACCGTCCAGGCCGCGGCATCCTCCCTCTGCAGCGAGTCCACCTCCGACGCCGACAGCCACGGGGCGCAGCGGCGGAGGTATGCGGGCACCGACCACAGGTCGGCGACGAGGACGGATGCCTCGATCAGCGGCCACGCCCGCGCGACGGCCCGCCGCAGCGCGGCGTGCTGACCCACCGCGCGGCGCAGGCTCTGCCGCGGCACGTCGTCGTCGTCCACCTGGTCGACGAGGATGTCGAGGAGCGTCTCCCACACCTGGTCGCGCGCGTCGTTGTGCGGCGCGCCGGGCTCGGGCGACTCGAACGCCTCGGCCCAGTCCTCGGGCGTCAGCAGCAGGTCCGCCCAGGGTGTCTCGACGACGAGGTGCCGGGTCGGCGGCTCCTCGTACAGGCGCACGGCGGGCTCGATCGCCTCCACCATCCGGGCCGACGCCTTGAGCCGCGCGACCGCGGGATCGGCCTCGACGCGAGCGCCGGGTCCCTCCGACACGAGATCGCGCAGTGTGCAGACCTGGACGCTCTCCTCGCCGAGGCTCGGCAGCACGTCGGATACGTACGCGAGGTACTGCGCGTGCGGGCCCACGAAGAGCACCCCGCCGCTCCCCTCGCCGAGCCGCGGATCGGAGTAGATGAGGTACGCGGCGCGGTGCAGCGCGACGACGGTCTTGCCCGTGCCGGGGCCGCCGTCGACGACGAGGGCGCCGCGGGACCGCGCGCGGATGATGGCATCCTGATCCGCCTGGATCGTGCCGAGCACGTCGCGCATGCGCGGCGACCTGCTCGTGCCGAGACTCGCGATGAAGGCCGACTGATCGTCGAGCGCGGCGTTGTGCTCCAGCCCTTCCGCAGTGAAGACCTCGTCCCAGTAGTCGCGCACGCGTCCGCCCGACCAGCGATAGCGGCGGCGGCTGAGCAGGCCCTCGGGCTGCGCGTGCGTCGCGGCGAAGAACGGCTCGGCGGCCGGGGCCCGCCAGTCGACGAGGAGGCGCCGCCCGTCGCTGTCGACGAGCCCGAACCGGCCGATGTAGACCGGATCCGACCCGTCGTCCGGGACGATGCGGCCAAGCACGAGGTCGAGACCGAACCGACGCAGCGCGCGCAGTCGAGCGCCGAGGCGGTGCACCTCCAGGTCGCGGTCGAGCGCGGCCTGCCCCTCGCCGACGGGCGCAAGCCGCACCTCGTCGAGCCGTGCGGAGAGCTCCGCGATCGAGCGCTCCAGGCTCTCGCCGATCGCGGCGAAGTGCGTCTCGTCCGCCGCGATGAGCGCCGGAGCCGCTTTCGCGGCGAGGTTGTCGGGCAGGTCGAAGGGGCTGGTCGAGACGGAGTTCATGCAGCGTGCTCCTGGAACGGCGGAACGGCGGTGGGCGGCCGGAAAGGCGGCGGGAGAGGGAGGCGGGGATCGATTCTGCCCCCTGACGGGGCCCTTGCCGCAAGCCCCCACCCCCTCGATACACTGGAAATGCGGGGGCGAGATGAACGACAGCCGACGGTGGGTGCTTCACGTCGACCTCGATCAGTTCATCGCCGCCGTCGAGATCCTCCGGCGGCCCGAGCTGAAGGGCAAGCCCGTCATCGTGGGCGGTCGCGGCGATCCGACCGAGCGCGCGGTCGTCTCGACGGCCTCCTACGAGGCGCGGGAGTTCGGTGTCGGTTCCGGGATGCCGCTGCGCGTCGCGGCACGGAAGGTGCCGGACGCCGTTATCCTCCCCGTCGACGCCGAGGCCTACACGGCCGCCTCGCACGAGGTGATGGCGATCCTCCGCGCGCAGCCGGGCGTCGTCGTCCAGGTGCTCGGCTGGGACGAGGCGTTCCTCGGCGTCGACGCCGCCGACCCCGAGGCGTTCGCGCGGCGCGTGCAGCACGCCGTCCTCGACGGCACGAGCCTGCACTGCAGCGTGGGCATCGGCGACACGCTCGTCCGCGCGAAAGTCGCGACGGGGTTCGGCAAGCCGCAGGGCGTCTTCCGGCTGACGGCCGACAACTGGCTCGAGGTCATGGGCGCACGGCCCACCCGCGAGCTGTGGGGCGTCGGGGCCAAGGTGTCGAAGCGGCTCGAGACGCTCGGCATCCGCACCGTCACCGAGCTCGCGCATGCCGATGAGGCACCGCTCGTCGCGGAGTTCGGGCCCAATATGGGCGTCTGGTATCGGCAGCTCGGCCGCGGCGACGGCTCGAACGTCGTCGACGACACCCCCTGGGTGCCGCGCGGGCACGGCCGCGAGACGACCTTCCAGCAGAACATCGTCGATCCCGCCGACATCGAGCGGGCGGCCCTCGAGCTGTTCGAGCAGGTGCTCGCCGACGTCACGGCCGAGGGCCGGCCCATCGTTGGGGTGGGCCTCAAGGTGCGCTATGCGCCGTTCCTCACGAAGACGTTCACCCGCAAGGTGACGGAGACGTTCGACCGCGACGTGGCGCTCGCCAAGACGATGGAGCTCGTGCGCGGCATCGAGCCGGACCGTCCCCTCCGGCTGCTCGGCGTGCGCCTCGAGATGGCGATGCCCGACGACGCCCGCGAGGGTCACACACCCACGCGCAGCGGGTGGTGACGAAGAGGATTCAGGATGCCGCGGCCCGCGGCACGCTCGCGCGCAGGCGCCGCCGCACGCGCCCTTCGATGAGGGTGGGGATGTAGTCGCGCATCCATACGCCGTCGAACTCGACCAGCTCCTCGGCCACGAGCTCGCGCACGGCATCCTCATCGGCACCCGGGAAGCGGGCGCAGATGCGCGCGACGATGTGGAGGAGGGCCTCCCACTCGTCCGACGGATTCGTCACGCTCACGACAGACAGGATGCGCCTCCTCGGCCGGAAAGTCATCCGGGGTTGACGGCGAGTCGTCACGCATGCGTGGGCTCGGAGGAGGCCTTGCCGCGGCATCCCTCACCCGAAGGTGTTGCCCCCGTTCACCGAGAGGGACTGCCCGGTGATGAAGCGCGACGCGGGCGAGGCGAGGAAGACGACGGCCTCGGCGATCTCGGCGGGCGTGCCCGTGCGGCCGAGCGGCACACGGTCCGCGTAGCCCGTCGTGTCGAGGCCCTCGTGGCGCTCGACGGGGATCCACCCCGGTGCGACGAGGTTGACGCGGATGCCGTCCGGCCCCAGTTCACGCGCCCACGAGCGCGTGAGCCCCACCATGGCGGCCTTCGCCGAGACGTACGTCGCGAACGAGGGGTTGCCGACCTCGACGACCTCGCTGCCGATGTTGACGACGCTCCCCGCGCCCCGCGCCCGCATGCCGGGCAGGACGGCCTGCAGCAGGAGCAGCGGCGCCTTGACGAAGAACTCGAGCTGCAGCAGATAGTCGTCCCACGTGCTCTGCTCGATGGGGATCTCGGGCTGCGGACCCGTCGCATTGTTGACGAGGATGCCCACCCCCGCCCCGAACCGTTCCTCGACGGCGCCGACCATCGCGTGGACGTCGTCCGCGTCGGTGACGTCGCCGCGGAAGACCTCGGCCTCTCCGCCCGCGGCCTCGACGGCGCGCAGCGACTCCTCGGCACCCTCCCGCGACGACGCGTAGTTGATCGCGACGCGGGCGCCCGCTGCGGCGAGCGCGACGGCGATGTGCCGGCCGAGACCGCGGGAGGCGCCGGAGACCAGTGCGACCTCCCCGGACAAGGAGGTCGCACTGGTGGAGGAGTCGTCGAGGAGGCTCATGCTCCGATTCTGGTGCCCGCTCAGCGGAACTTGCGCCGGTAGACGAGCATCGCGACGACATAGCCGATCACGAGGATGCCGACGCACCAGGCGAGTGCCACCCAGATGTCGCCGCCCACGGGCTCCCCCGCGAGGAGGTTGCGCAGCGCGTCGACGATCGACGTCACCGGCTGGTACTCCGCGAAGAACCGCACCGGGCCCGGCATGCTCTCGGTCGGCACGAAGGCCGAGCTGATGAACGGCAGGAAGATGAGCGGATAGGCGAAGGCGCCGGCGCCGTCCATCGTCTTGGCCGAGAGGCCCGCGATGACGGCGAGCCACGTGAGTGCCAGGGTGAAAAGGGCCAGGATGCCGGCGACCGCGAGCCACTGCAGCACGTCGGCACCGGACCGGAACCCCATCAGGAGCGCGACGGCGATGACGACGACCACCGACGTCAGGTTGGCCACGACCGAGGTCAGCACGTGGGACCAGAGAACGGACGAGCGGGCGATCGGCATCGACTGGAACCGCTCGAAGATGCCGCCCTGCAGGTCGGTGAACAGCCGCGCAGACGTGTACGCGACGCCGGAGGCGACGGTGATGAGCAGGATGCCGGGCAGCAGGTAGCTGACGTAGGGCACCGAGCCCGTGTCGATCGCTCCGCCGAACACGAACACGAACAGCAGCATGATCGCGACGGGTGTGATCGCGGTCGTGATGATCGTGTCCATGCTGCGGGTGATGTGGCGCAGCGACCTCCCGGTGAGGACGGCCGTGTCGCCGATGACGTGCGTGGTCATTTCGCCACCTCCTTCTCGGTGGCGCCGCCGGCGGCGCCGCTCTTCGTGTCGGCGCCGCCTGCGACGCCGCTCTTCCCGACGATCGCGAGGAAGACCTCTTCGAGCGTCGGCTGCTTCTCGACGTACTCGACCTTCGCCGGCGGCATGAGCTTCTTGAGGTCGCCCAGGGTGCCGTCGACGATGATGCGACCCTCGTGGAGGATGGCGATCCGGTCGGCCAGCTGCTCCGCCTCGTCGAGATACTGGGTCGTGAGGAGCACGGTCGTGCCGTTCGCCGCGAGCTCGCGCACGGCATCCCACACCTCGTTGCGCGCCTGCGGATCCAGACCCGTCGTGGGCTCGTCGAGGAAGATGACCGCCGGATCGCCGATGAGGCTCATCGCGATGTCGAGCCGGCGCCGCATGCCTCCGGAGTAGGTGGAGACCTTGCGGGAGGCGGCATCCATCAGCGAGAAGCGCTCCAGCAGTCCGTCGGCGATCGCCCCGGGGTTCTTGAGATGCCGGAGCTTCGCAACGAGGACGAGGTTCTCGCGTCCGCTGAGCACCTCGTCGACGGCGGCGAACTGCCCCGTGAGACTGATCGACTCACGCACGTCGTCGGCCTCTGTCGCGACGTCGAAGTCGTTCACCGTCGCCACACCGGCGTCGGCCTTCAGCAGCGTGGAGAGGATCTTCACGAGCGTCGTCTTGCCGGCGCCGTTCGAGCCGAGGAGGGCGAAGATCGAGCCCCGCTCGACCTCGAGGTCGACGCCCTTGAGCACCTGCAGGTCTTTGTAGGCCTTCTCCACCCCCTGCACCCGGACTGCGGCGGTCATGATCCCTGACTCCGTTCCGCGTCGTCGACCGCCTTCGTCAGGCGGCTGCGCTCCTTGTCGATCCACTGCGTGCCGCCGTAGGCGAGGGCGAACGTCTCGGCGAAGTCGACGGGATCGGATCCGACGATGTCGCGGACCGGCGTGCCGTCGGCGGCGGCACGCTCCCACAGCTCGACGAGGTCGCCCATCATCGTCACGAGGGTGTCGCCGTCGGTGACGCCGCCGTAGTACATGAAGTACCGGTGCATCGCGTTCGCGACCTCTCGATAGGGCTCGGGGAGCGCGTCGAGGCGGGCGCGGAACCCCTTGTACTGCTTCTTCTGCTCGAGCGATCCGGTGAGCGCTTCGATCCACTTTGCGGCCATGGTCACTTCTCTCCTTCTTCGACGCCGTCTTCCGCGGCGTCGGTCTGTGCGGTGCGGAGCTTCTCGAGGCGGTCCGTGAGGAAGCTCCATGTCCTCCAGAACTCGGTGAGGTATTCGTGTCCCTGCGCGTTGAGGGTGTAGACCTTGCGCGGCGGTCCCTTCTCGGAGGGGACCTTCTCGACGTCGACCAGCCCTCGCTGCTCGACGCGCACGAGGAGCGCGTAGACCGTGCCTTCCGCGATGTCGGAGAAGCCCTGATCCCGCAGCCACGCCGTGATCTCGTACCCGTAGGCGGCGCGCGTGGACAGGACGCCGAGCACGACGCCCTCAAGGATCCCCTTGAGCATCTCGGTCTCCTGCTTGCCCACGGCATCCCCCTTTCCACTACTCGGTGTTACTGACTAGTGCTAGATAGTAACGCTGAGTACCAGTACTTAGCAACACCGAACACTGAAATTCTTCGGGGCAGCACGAAGGCCGCATCCGCCGAGGGATGCGGCCCGCGGCGCGCTGTCAGGGCGGGAGTCAGCGCCCCCGCGCGAGGGTGTGCGTGCGCTTGCGCGTGCGCACGGGACGCTCCGTCACGACGAGCGCGATCATGAGGAGCGCGAACCCGGCGGCGACCCAGCCGGCGCCGAGCCCCACACCGCCCTCCGCGGCCGGCTTGCCGAGCCAGTCCGCCACCGAGGCGCCGAGCGGCCGCGTCAGCACGTAGGCGAACCAGAACGCGAAGACGGGTCCGAAGCGCAGGAAGCGGTACCCGAGCGCGGGAATCGCGATGAGGACGGCGAAGAGCACGACCGAGGCGACGTAGCCGAGCCCGAGCCCCACGGCGACGAGGTCGCCGAGCGCCGTCCCGAG
Organism: Microbacterium sp. AZCO; assembly: GCF_039614715.1. Taxonomy (GTDB): domain Bacteria; phylum Actinomycetota; class Actinomycetes; order Actinomycetales; family Microbacteriaceae; genus Microbacterium. The sequence goes on from NZ_CP154857.1 coordinate 2,888,882, forward strand.
CGCGAAGGTGCCGACGACGGCGGCCCAGTAGAAGAGCTCACGGCGGGTCGACGTGATCGCGTGCACCGACAGGGTCCCCTCGACGCGCCACCACGCGAGGAACACCGCGGCGAGCGCGACGCCGTACGCGGTCGCCGAAACGGCGTACGGCAGCCCGAGCGCGACGTGCGCGACATCCGCCGCCATCGTTCCGAACACGCCGACCATCGCAACGGCGAGCCAGTACACGCCGGGCACATAGCGGCGCCGCGTCAGCTGGAAGACGAGCGCCGCGACGAACGCGCCGAAGCCGAGCAGCACGGCGACGACGGGCGGCAGGACGTGGATCGAGAAGTCCGAGACGGCTTCGCCCAGGGCCGTCGAGGCCGCCTTCGTGAGCCAGAAGCGGCGGGACGGATCCGGGACGCGGACGGGCGCGGAGCCGACGGACGGATCGGAGACGCGGGCTGGCGCGAAGCGGGAGGCCATGCGCAGAGCATCCGAAGCGGGCGCTAAGAAACGGCTGACCCTTTCGATTCTTAGCGGACTCTCAGAGCTATCGTGGCTGGATCGCAGTGGAGGGGGTGGTCAGGATGCCCGACGATCGACCACGACTGCTGCTCGCCGAAGACGACCCGCAGCTCGGACCGCTCATGGTGAGCGTGCTCGACGAGGTGTACGAGGTGACCCTCGTGCCCGACGGCGGCCAGGCGCTCGAGGCCGCCCAGGAGGGGCTGTACGACGCCCTCGTCATCGACCGGCGCCTTCCCACGCTCGACGGAGTGTCGATCGTCGAGATCCTGCGGCGGAGCGGGAACGACACCCCCGCCCTGATCCTCACGGCCCTCGGGAGCGTGCACGACAAGGTGCGCGGGCTGGATGCCGGGGCCAACGACTACCTCGTGAAGCCCTTCGACTTCGAGGAGCTCTTCGCACGCCTCCGGGCGATCCGGCGCACGAGCGGCGGCGAGGGTCCCTTCGTCCGCATCGGGGCATGGGAGTTCTATCCGGAGTCGCGGGCCGTCTACTCCCCCTACGACGGGCGGGTCATCCTGACCGAGCGCGAGACGTCGCTCCTGCAGCTGTTCGCGACGAATCCCCACCGGACCTTCAGCCGCGAGGAGATCCTGACCGCCGTCTTCGACGCGACGGAGACGCCCGGATCCGTCGACACGTACGTGCACTACCTCCGCCGGAAGCTCGACCCCGACATCGTCACGACGGTGCGCGGCCGCGGGTACCGGCTCGGGATCGTGTCGTGAGTCCGCGGCGCGAGCGCGTCGACGCCGACGAGCTGCTCGTGCGCCGGACGTCGCTTCGCGTCGGTCTGTGGATCACGATCGCGGCGGCCGTGCTGGTGGTCGTCGTGCTGGCAGCCGCGTTCTGGATCGTGTCGTCGCAGGTCTCGCTGAGCGACATCTTCGACACCGGCGAGCGGGACGACCCGGTCCACGTCGGCAGCCGCGACGTGCTGCTCGCGGTGCTCGCGATCGGCACCCTGTGCGTCCTCGTCGTCGGCACCCTGGCACTCGTGGCCACGAGACAGGCGGTCGCCCCGCTCGTCGATGCGCTCCGACGGCAGCGCCGTTTCGTGGCGGATGCCTCGCACGAGCTGCGCACTCCCCTCACCGTGCTCGACACCCGCCTGCAGGTGCTGGAGCGCTCGCTGCGCGCCGATGACGAGCACCGCGAGGTCGTCGGCGCGCTGCGCCGCGACTCGGCGGGGCTCATCGCGGTCGTCGACGACCTCCTCGATTCCGTGCAGTCGCCGGCCGATCGGGACGCGGGCCCGATCTCGGTGGCGGAGGCGGTGCGTGTCGCCGTCGACGCGATGCAGATGCTCGCCGCCGACCGCGGCGTCCGGCTCGTCGGCCGGCCTGTCGCAGCCGATGTCGCGGTCGCGATGCCCGAGGCCACCCTGCACCGCGCCCTCGTCGCGCTCATCGACAACGCCGTCAAGCACTCGTCCGAGGGCGGCAGCGTGATCGTCGAGCCATCCGCGACGCGCACACAGGTGCGCATCGCGGTGAGCGACGAGGGGTCCGGCATCCGCGGGATCTCCCCCGATCGCGTGTTCGACCGGTTCGCGCGCTCGTCGGAGGCGGTCGACGGCGGGGGCTCCTCGCGCACGGGCTACGGCATCGGGCTCTTCCTCGTGCAGGACGCCCTCACGCGCTACGGCGGCGAGGCGTCGGTCGTCGACACCTCGGATCGCGGCACGACCATCGCGATGCGCCTTCCGCGTGCGAAAGCGTCGGGCAGGCCGGTCAGCGACTGAAGAGCGTCACGACGCTGCGATGCAGCCGGATCTCGCTGACGGGATGGAAGCCGAGCGCCTCGAGGTCGGCGACGCCCCACGAGTCCGGCTCGCCGCCCGAGACGTACTCGACGACCCACACCCGGTCGACACCGGCAAAGCGGCCCAGCGCTCCCGCCTCCGCGACGGTGTACTGGCTCGAGTGCCACGTCGAGCGGTCGGCGTACGGCGTCTTCAGCGTCACGTCGCTCACCGCGGCGAACGGCGCGGGGTTCGTGTCGAGAGCCAGGCGCGGCCTCCGCGAGGGGCGCACCTCCTTGTCGAACACGATGGCGTCGCCCGGGACGGCCCGCGCCTGGATCGTCGCGGCGATGTCGTTCCAGTCGGACTGGTTCTTCGCCCACTCGGTGCGCTGACCCGTCCAGACCGGCACGGCGGCGACCACGACGGCCGCGAGCACGACGACGGCGACGGCGCGACCCGGCAGACGGCCTCGCCCTCGCGAGAGCCGGCGGCTGCGCGCGATCGCGCGCAGCCCGAGCGCCATCAGCACGGCGGCGGCCGGCGCGGCCAGCGTGCCGTAGCGCGGCGTGTACACGGCGTCGACGGTGCTGACGGCGAGCAGGATGCCGATCGGGAGGACAAGCCACGCGAGGGCGAGCGGCTCCAGATGCGGCGGCGCCGCGCGCCGGCCACGCCGCACGTACGCGACGATCGCGATCAGGATGAGCGCCCAGGCGAGCACGGCGAAGGGCCAGGCGCCGAACCACATGTTCACCAGCACGGCGTTGGCGTTGAGCCGGCCGCGCTCCGCCAGGAAGGCGATCTGCTTGCGCTCCGCGAGCGCGAGGACGATGACGGGGGCTGCCGCGACGGCGGCCGCCGCGGAGGCGATCGCCCAGCGGCGCAGCTGCCGCCGTCCGCGCAGATCGGCGACCAGCGCGATGCCGACGACGATCGCCATGAGCCCGAGATAGAGGAAGGTGTAGACGCCGAGGGCGAGGAGGGCGCCGTACGCCACCCACCAGCGCCGGGACGGGGAATCCCGTCTCAGGATCTCGATCGTGAGGACGCACAGGATCGCGGCGATCGCGGCGTCGAAGGCGTAGGCACGAGCCTCGGCCCCGGCATAGGTCATGCGCGGCAGGATCGCCGCGAGCAGCCCGCTGAGCACGGCGAACCGCACTGAGCCGAAACGTCCGCAGAGCCAGGCGACTGCCGCGGCGGTGACCCCCGCCGCGACGGCGGACGGGAAGCGCACCGAGAACGGGCTCGCCCCGAACACCTCGACCCACGCGTGCAGGCCGAGGTAGTACGCGCCGTGGACGGCGTCGACGTGGAGGAGCATCGCCATGAGCGATGAGACCGGCCGCTGCGCCGACAGGACGCTCGCCGCCTCGTCGCCCCAGAGCGACGGGATCCACGAGCCGATCAGCGACACCATCATGCCGATCGCACCGACGACCACGGCGGCCCGCCGCAGCCGGACGGCCGAGGCGACCCCCGTCCGGATCGCCTCGACCGTGCGGTCGTTCGCGCCGACGGACGCCGCCGTGCTCGTCACCATCACGTCCACTCCTCGACCGTGACTCCCCCGCGCTAAGAATCCGCTCAGAACCCTTCGCGTGCAACGGGGGCGCCGATCCGGATCCCCCCGCCGCGGTTCACGGTAGGCGGCCTCGGCGCGTGGTCGCCCGGGGGTGGCGCGGGGCGAGCCGATGGGCTACGGGGGCCCGACCCGTCGAGCGCTGCACTTTCCTGCGAGCGCTGGGTCCGCGCGACGCGGCGCTCGCAGGAAAGTGCAGCGCTCGCGCGGAGACGGCGAAGGCCCGCCGCATCCATCCGGATGCGACGGGCCTCTGCGCGAGAAGGGTCAGGACCCCGAGCGGCGCTTGTTGTAGACGTCGAAGGCCACCGCCAGCAGCAGCACGAGGCCCTTCACGGCCTGCTGCCACTCGATGCCGATGCCCATGATCGACATGCCGTTGTTCAGGACGCCGATGATCAGACCACCGATGATGGCTCCGCCGATCGTGCCGACGCCGCCCTGCACCGCCGCGCCGCCGATGAAGGCGGCCGAGATCGCCTCGAGCTCGAAGCCGTCACCGGCCTTGGGCCCCGCGAGGTTGAGGCGCGCCGTGAAGATGAGGCCCGCGAGAGCGGCGAGGAAGCCCATGTTGACGAAGAGCCAGAAGTCGACCCGGCGCGTCTTGATGCCGGAGAGCTCCGCGGCGTGACGGTTGCCGCCGATCGCGTAGATGTGGCGGCCGAACACCGTGCGGTTCATGACGAGGCTGTACACGAGGATCAGGACCGCGAGGATGATCAGCGTCACGGGGATGCCCTTGTACGAGGCGAGCGCCCACGTGAACCAGGCGATGACCGCCGAGATGAGCACGAGCTTGATGATGAACCACGTCAGCGGCTCGACCTCCTGGCCGTACTTCGAGCGGCCGGCGCGGGTGCGAACCTGCTGCACGATGATCGCGACGATCGCGACGGCGCCGATCGCGAGCGTGAACAGGTCGGGGTCGCTCTCGCCGAAGAGGCTCGAGAGGAAGCCGTTGCCGAGCGCGCGGTACTCCGTGGGGAACGAGCCGATGTTCGCGTTGCCGAGCACGACGAGCGCGAGGCCGCGGAAGATCAGCATGCCCGCGAGCGTGACGATGAAGGCCGGGATGCCGGCGAACGCGACCCAGAAGCCCTGCCAGGCGCCGACCGCGGCGCCGATGGCGAGCGAGAGGATCACCGAGAGCCACCAGGGCAGCCCCCAATTGACGGCGAACACGCCCGAGCAGGCGCCGACGAAGGCCGCGACGGAGCCTACCGAGAGGTCGATGTGGCCGGCGATGATGACCATCACCATGCCGATCGCGAGGACGAGGATGTACCCGTTCTGCACGACGAGGTTCGAGATGTTCTGCGGGCGCAGGATGATGCCGTTCGTCAGGAACGCGAACAGCGCGACGACGGCGATGAGGGCGATGAAGATGCCGTTCTTGCCGAGGTCGCTCAGCACGTGGCTGAGCCAGTTGGTGAACTTGTTGTCGGGCGGGTTGATGTTCGAACCGACGGCGGTGTCGCTGGATGTCTGTGTCATGTCAATCACTCCTGCGCGCGGTCAGCGCGGCTTCTCCATGGTCATGAGCTTGAGGACGGATTCGGGGGTCGCCTCTTCGATGGGCAGCTCGCCCGTGATGCGCCCCTCGGAGAGGGCGTACACGCGGTCGGAGATGCCGAGCAGCTCGGGCAGCTCGGACGAGATCACGATGATCCCCTTACCGGATGCCGCGAGCTGGTTGATGATCGTGTAGATCTCGTACTTGGCGCCGACGTCGATGCCGCGGGTCGGCTCGTCGAGGATCAGGACGTCGGGATCGGAGTAGATCCACTTCGACAGCACGACCTTCTGCTGGTTGCCGCCGGACAGCTTGCCGGTCTTGACCAGGACGCTCGGCGCCTTGATGTTCATGCTCTTGCGGAAGTCGTTGGCGACCTTGAACTCCTCGTTGTCGTCGACGAGCCCACTCTTCGCGAGCCGCCCGAGCGACGCCATGGAGATGTTCCGCTTGATGTCCTCGATGAGGTTGAGGCCGTAGGTCTTGCGGTCCTCGGTCGCGTACGCGATGCCGTTCTGGATCGCCTCCGCGACCGTGCGCGTCTTGATCTCGGTGCCGCGCATGAAGACCTTGCCCGAGATGCGGGTGCCGTACGAGTGACCGAAGAGGCTCATCGCGAATTCCGTTCGGCCCGCGCCCATGAGGCCCGCGATGCCGACGATCTCGCCGGCGCGGACCGTGATCGAGACGTTGTCGACGACGACGCGGGTCGGGTCCTGCGGGTGGTGGGCCGTCCAGTCCTCGACGCGCAGCAGCTCTTCGCCGATCTGCGGCTCGTGGTCGGGATAGCGGTGCTCGAGATCGCGGCCGACCATGTCCTTGATGATGCGGTCTTCCGTCACGTCGGACTTGGCGATCGTCTCGATCGTCTTGCCGTCACGGATGACCGTCACCGTGTCGGCGACCTTTTTGATCTCGTTGAGCTTGTGGCTGATGATGATCGACGTGATGCCCTCCTCGCGGAGGCTCATGATCAGCTCGAGCAGGTGGTCGGAGTCCTCGTCGTTGAGCGCCGCGGTCGGCTCGTCGAGGATGAGGAGCTTGACCTCCTTCGACAGCGCCTTCGCGATCTCGACGAGCTGCTGCTTGCCGACGCCGATCTGGTTGATCTTGGTGGTCGGGTTGTCGCGCAGGCCGACGCGCTTGAGCAGCTCGCCCGCCTCGTAGTTCGTCTTGTTCCAGTCGATGAGGCCGCCGGACTTGCGCTCGTTGTTGAGGAAGATGTTCTCGGCGATCGAGAGGTAGGGGCTGAGAGCCAGCTCCTGGTGGATGATGACGATGCCCTTGGCCTCGCTGTCGTTGAGGTTCTTGAACTCGACCTCTTCGCCCGCGTAGATGATCTGGCCGTCATACGTGCCATGCGGATAGACGCCCGACAGCACCTTCATGAGGGTGGACTTCCCTGCGCCGTTCTCGCCGCAGATCGCGTGGATCTCTCCGCGCTCCACCTCGAAGTTGACGTTCGAGAGCGCCTTGACGCCGGGGAATGTCTTGGTGATGCCGCGCATCTGGAGAATGTGTTCAGTCATCCCTGTTCCTGCTCCTTGCCGATGGACCGGCCCCGCCGGCGAGGACACCGCGGTGGTGTCCTCGCCGGCGAGCCCAGACGTCAGGCTGTTCAGCCGTTGATCTGGTCGGCGGTGTAGTAGCCGCTGTCGACGAGGACCTCGTTGATGTTGTCCTTGACGACGATCTGCGACTCGAGGAGGTACGACGGCACGACCTTCTTGCCGTTGTCGTAGTCCTTGGTGTTGTTGACCTCGGGGTCCTTGCCGCTGAGCAGGTCGACGGCCATCGCCACGGCGACGTCGGCGAGCTTGCGCGTGTCCTTGAAGATCGACGCGTACTGCTCACCGCGGTTGATCGCCTTGACCGAGTCGAGCTCGGAGTCCTGACCCGAGATGATCGGCCACTCGGCGCCGGTCGTGTAGCCGGCGTCGGTCAGGGCCGAGATGATGCCGCGCGAGATGCCGTCGTAGGGCGAGAGCACTGCGTTGACCTTCGAGCCGTCCGAGTAGTTGGCCGTGAGGATGTCCTCCATGCGGCTCTGGGCGGTCTCCCCGTCCCAGCGCAGCGTCGCGACCTGCTGGAAGTCGGTCTGGCCCGACTTCACCTCCAGCACACCGGAGTCGATGTAGGGCTGCAGGGTGTCCATCGCGCCGTTGAAGAAGAACGTCGCGTTGTTGTCGTCGGGCGAACCGGCGAACAGCTCGATGTTGAACGGACCCGCGGGGGCGTCCGCCTTCTTCGTGCCGTCCAGCTCGACCAGGCCCAGGCCGTTGAGCACCGAGTTGGCCTGCTGCACGCCGACCTTGTAGTTGTCGAACGACGCGTAGTAGTCCACGTTCTCGGTGTCGCGGATGAGGCGGTCGTAGGCGATGACGGGGATGTCCGCGTCCGCGGCATCCTGCAGCACCTCACTGAGCGTGGTGCCGTCGATCGACGCGATGATCAGCGCCTCGGCGCCCTTCGTGATCATGTTCTCGATCTGCGAGACCTGCGTGGGGATGTCGTCCTCTGCGTACTGCAGGTCGACCTTGTAGCCCTGCTTCTCGAGGGCCTCCTTCACCGAGTTGCCGTCGGCGATCCAGCGCTCCGAGCTCTTGGTGGGCATCGCGACGCCGACGAGGCCGCCGTCGCCGCCGCCATTGCCGCTGTCCCCCGAACCGGAGGTGCCCGAGCATGCCGACAGCATGAGCGCGCCCGCCGCGATCGCGGCGAACACGAACTTCTTTGCCTTCACTGTGTTTCCTTTCAACGTGACGTCTTCGTCTTGGTAGCGATATTCAGTTGTCGTCCTGAGCGAGTGGATGCCGCGGCCCGGCCGGCCGGCGGAGTCTGGAGAGCGGCGCGCGCCTCGTACAGGCGGTCGACGTCGCTCTGCGGGAGGGGGCTCGGAAGGCCTCCGTCGCGGGCCAGCTGCACGATCCGCGCGACGCCCTCGACCAGTGCGGCGCGGTTGGCCGCGTCCTTCACGGTCGAGCCGAGCACGACGGGCCCGAGGTTCTGGAGCAGCACGGCGCGGGGGCGCCGGCCCGCGAGCGCGTCGACGACGCCCCGCCCGAGCGAATCGTCATCGGCGAGGGTGAGCGGGCCGGTGGGCACGGGGCCGCCGAACTCCTCGGCGATGATCGCGAGCACGCAGGGGATCTCCTGGCCGCGCGCGGCCCAGGCCGACGCGTAGGGCGAGAGGGCGTGGACGATCCCGCCGACGTCGGTCATGTGCCGGTAGACGTACGCGTGGGAGAGGGATGCCGCGCTCGGCGCGGCCTCGCTGCCCGGTGTGCCGGCGATCGACGCGCCGTCGAGCCCGCACAGCACGAGGTTCTCGGGGGCGACATCGGCGAACGCGGTGCCCGCCGGCGTGATGACGAACAGGTCGGCGCCCGGGACCTTGCCCGAGACCGAGCCGCCCGCAGCAAGAGCCAGGCCGTCGCGCACGAGATCGGCGTGGACGGCCGCGACATCGGCGCGCGCACGTGCGATCGCGACCTCCGTCTTGACGCCGCTCACGTACTTCTCGCGAAGCTCGGCGTCTCTGCCCTGCGCCACCGGCTGGCTCCTTCGTTGGATGCGGAACTCGACGTGACGGTCGTGTGACCGTTCACATCGAGACACTATAGCCAGGGGTCGAACGGGGCTGTCAACCGCAGATCATCTCGTCTTGATAACGAGGCCCCGGAGCTCAGCGCACGGCGGCGGTCGAGCGGCGCACGAGCAGCTCGGGGACGATCGTGGCCGGACCCGGCTCCGCGCCCTCGTCCGTCGGCCCCAGCAGGGCCTCGACGCACCGGCGCCCCAGCTCGGCGAAATCCTGCCGGACGGTGGTGAGCGGAGGCCAGAAGTGCGCGCTCTCGGGGATGTCGTCGAAGCCGACGATGCTGATGTCGCCGGGCACATCCAGACCCTCGTCGCGCACGGCGTGCATGAACCCGAGCGCCATCTGGTCGTTGGACGAGAAGACGGCAGTGAAGTCGCGCACCCGCAGCAGCTCCCGACCCGCGTAGTAGCCGAACTCGGCCGTCCAGTCCCCCAGGATGGGGGCCGTGGTCGGCACGTCGCTCGCGCTCATCTCCGCGAGGAACCCCTTCATGCGGGCCTCCGCCTCGATCCAGTCCTGCGGACCGGCGATGTGGTAGATCCCACGATGTCCCAGGCTGATCAGGTGTTTCGTTGCGAGGCGGGCTCCCGCCACCTGGTCGACGGACAGCATGTGATCGACGTCGAGGTCGGTCGACTGCAGCGTCACGTACGGCACCTCGAGGGGCTGCGAGGCCAGGGCGCGGAGCACCCGCAGCTGCGGGGCGATGACGACGAGACCCTCGATCGACTGGGCGAGCAGATGCGCGAGCCCCTCGGGGATCGACTGCGGATCGGAGGCGTCGATGTTCGCCGTGCTGACCCAGTAGCCGCGCGTGCGCGCCGCCTCCTCGATCGCCGCGATGCTCGACGCCGGCCCGTACATCGTGCTCGAGGCGGCGAGGATTCCGATCGTGTGCGACCGGCTCGTCACGAGCGCCCGAGCGGCCTGATTGGGGCGGTAGTTCAGATCGGACATGACCTGCGTCACGCGCTCGCGCGTCTCAGGGCGCACACTGGGGTGGTTGTTCAACACCCGCGACACCGTCTGGTACGAGACATCCGCGAGGCGCGCGACATCACGGATGCTCGGCCGGCGAGCTGCAGCGTCTTCGCTCATGTCATTTCCGATGGAGGAATGTGTACGGTCACATACAGACTGTCATAAACTCGCCGCTTCAGCGCGAGAACGCCTCTCCCGTGCGTGTGACAGTCACATGGAACGCGAAGAACGATTGCCCCGTCGCGCACAGCTGTCACATCTTCGTCACATCTCTAGGATCGGACCAGTGGACTTCTCGAAGTATCTCCCGCTGAGCCAGCGGCGCAGCGACGACGACGAGTCGGCAGTGACGAGCGATCGCAGAGCCGAGATCGCTTCCACCGTCGACCGCGCCCGCGAGTTGCTCTCAGAAATGGATGCGGAGCGTCCGGACGCCGCGCGTCGCTTCGTCGCGGAGGCAGGCCTTGCGGCGGCGGGCGCAGCATCCACCGATCCGCTCGATCTGTCGGCGATCGCCGACGAGGTGCGCACCGGACGGAAGCGCAAGGTCTCCGAGCTCGCGCGCGCTGTGCGCGCCGTGCTGGAGCTCGCGGACGAATGCGGAGAGTCGGCTGGCCTGCCCTCGCTCACGCTCGGCGCCGTGGCCCTCTACGCCTCGGGGACGGCTCCGTTCGACCGGCGCGCCGTCATATCCGGGCACACGGTGAAGGCGATCGACGCCGATTGGCAGTTCGGCAGTGGGCCGGAGCTGCGCGGCACCGCCGAGGGCATCGCACGCTTTCTCCTGGCGCTCTCCGACACTCCCCCGCGCGCGCCGCGCGCGTGACGACGGCTCAGCTGCCGCCGTTCAGCGCTCCGATGAGGCCGGAGACGATCATGTACAGCCCGACCGCGCTCACGAGGACCCAGATTCCGATGCGCGTCGCACTGACGCGGGGACGATCCTCGGGGGCGGGCATGCGTCCAGCCTAAACGAGGTCGCCCCGCGCCGTGAGGCGCGGGGCGACCATCGGGACGGGCGGCTTACTTGAAGGCGTCCTTCACGTTCTCGCCGGCCTGCTTGAGGTTTGCCTTGGCCTGGTCGGCCTGGCCCTCGGCCTCGAGTCGCTCGTTGTCCGTGGCGTCGCCGACGGCTTCCTTCGCCTTGCCTCCGGCTTCCTGAGCAGCGTTCTTGATCTTGTCGTCGAGTCCCATGGCGCCTCCTTGGTTCGATCGCGTCTTCATTGGACGTCTTCCACGCTAGGCACGACGTCCCTGCGAGGCACGCCCTTGCATCGGTGGAACGGATGAGGTACTGGATCAGCGCGTGACGTGGCGACGACGCGTGACGGCGACGTAGATGCCGAGGACGATGATCGCCCCGATGATCGAGCCGATGATGCCGGACGGCTGCAGGAAGCCGCCGTTGGGGTCGGCGCCGAAGATCACGAAGCCGAGGAATCCCCCGACGAACGAGCCGACGATGCCGAGCACGATCGTCATGAGGATGCCGATGTTCTGCTTCCCCGGAATGACCGCGCGTGCGATGAGGCCCGCGATGAGGCCGATGATGATGAGTCCGATGATGGTCCAGAGCATGATCTTCCCTTTCTCCGTATGTGAGCCGGGCGATCAGGCACCGGCGTTCGGGTCGCATCAACGTAGCAATTTCCGGGAATCAGCGGTCTTTTCGCTGTGAGATATGTACAGATGGATGCCGATCGGGTACTCTGTGCACTCGCGTCAGAGTCTGGCGTATCGTGCGCGCGCGAAGCAGAAGACGCCGTAGACGATGAGGCCTGCCCCAACGACCCAGAGGATGACCGCTCCGAACGGCAGTGCGGCCAGGCTGTGCAGCGCGGCATCCAGTCCTCCCGCGGCCTGCGGATCGTGCACGATGGCGGCGACGACGAACAGGATGCCGGTGACGGCGACGGCGATGCCCTTCGCGATGTAGCCCACGACCCCGAACGTCACGATGCCGGGGCGGGCGATGTTGGGCGGAAGCGCCAGGTGCTTCTTGAAGGCCCGGGTGGCTCCGCGCACGATGAAGGCGACGCCGATGCCGGCGACGATGAGCCCCACGAGCACGACGAGGAAGATCCCGCCCGGGGCCCCCATCAGCTTCGCACTGAAGCTCTGGGTCGACTGCGACGAGTCGGACTGGCCTCCCAGCGCATAGATGAGCGCGGTGAAGCCGATCGCGAGGTAGGCGAGAGCCGTGCCCACGTACTTCGCGCGGTACCCCCACTTCTTCTTGGTGTCGGGGTCGCGCTCCAGCACGGCCTCCGCGATCTGCCAGAGCGCGAGCGCGGCGAGTCCGAGAGCGATGACCCACAGCAGCACCACACCGGCAGGAGCTTTCTGGATCTGCTCCATGGCGCCGCCCTGATCGGCCTCACCTCCCCCTCCGGTCGCGACGGAGATGGCGATGAAGCCGATGACGAGGTGGACGATCCCGAGGACGACGTAGCCGATCCGCGCCGCGACGCGGAAGGCCGTCGAATCTTGAGCCGCTCGGGCAGCGACCTTCGGTGTACTCATAGCCGAACAGTAGCGACGCTGTCCGCGCGCGGAAACGCCTTGACGAGCGAGCCCGGATGCGTCAGTCGCCCGCCGGCGGCGCCTCTCGCTTGCGGAGGGCGCGCCGGTCGCGGATGGCCTCGACCGCGCACCACACGAGGCACCCGACCGCGATGCCCTCCAGCAGGCCCGCGACCACGTCGCTGAGCCAGTGGGCGTGGAGGTAGGTGCGGCTCCACATCATGAGCCCGACCCAGACGACCCCGCTCACCCAGATCCACCAGCGCCGGAGGATCAGGGCGAGGGTGAGGAAGACGGTCGTCGCGACCGCGGTGTGGCCGGAGGGGAACGACGTCGCCACCTTCTCGGCCAGCGAGTCGGTCGGTCTTGCGCGCGCGATGATGGCGGCCATCGGTGCCCCGATCGCGACGACGATGATGATCGCGGCCGCCATGTTGGCGGCATCCCAGTATCTGCGTCTCAGCGCGAAGGCCGAGACGAGCACGATCCCGATGACGATCATGCCGATCGTGCCGCCGACCGTCGCGGGGATCCAGGCGATGAAGATCCCCGCGTCCGTCTCAGTCGCGACCATCAGCGTGTGCCACCAGACGTCGCCGGGCAGAGGGTCGTGCCCGCCCAGGGCGACGAAGAGCCGCAGCACGGCGAAGAGGATCGTCGCGACGATGCCGACGATGAGCACGATCCAGCGACGCTGGTCGACCCGGACGGGCGCTGTGGTCTGGGGCTGATCGACGGTCATGGCCGGCGAGCCGTGGACAGGATGCGGTAGTGCATGGATAGATGGTGCCAGAGGGCGCGACGTACGCAATGTCGGCGTGGCCGCGTAGATTTGCAGCGCGGGACCAGGACCGCCGTGGAAGGGTGATGGGGATGCCGTTTCGCAGTCAGCGGACTCTCGAGGTGTGGCTTGACGAGTTCCGCCGCGAGGGGCATGGCGCCCCCGGTGCGCTCAAGGTGATTCAGCAAGACGGCGAGGACGGCGCGAACACCGGCCTCGTCAGCGTGCGCCTCGCCTACGCGTCGACTGTCGTCTACATCCAGCCGGAGGCGCCGTACTCCGCGAAGTGGGTCGTGACGCTGGAGCCGCGACCGGATCTCGTCGTGCTCGACGCGGACGGAGTGGACCAGCTGGCCGACGAACTCGCGATGGTCGCCGCGCTGTGCCGCTTCCTCGAGGCGAAGTCCGCAGCCTTCATCGGCACCGACGCGCCCTAGCGTCGCCGCCCTCGGCTCAGCGCGCGGCGCGATCCACGACGACGGACGTCAGCGAACCGAGGAGCTCGGCGAACCTCAGCACCTCGCCCTCGTCGGCGGTGAGCACGGCCTCGTCGAAGTCGTCGTCGAACCGGGTGAGGGCCACCCACGGCTCTTGCCCGAGATCGATCGTCAACGAGATGCGGTTGACCCGGCGATCGCTCGGATCCACATCGCGGCGCACGGCGCCGCGGTCGACCAGCCGGTCGATGAGCGCCGTGATGCCGGCGGCCGTGATGCCGAGATGCTCTCGCAGCTGGGTCGGCCTTATGCCGGGATTGTCGGCGATGTGCAGGAGCGCGGTCGCGTCGCCTTCTCCGATGCCCAGTTCGCGGCGAGCGGCGCCGATGGCCGCAGATCGTGCCCGGCCGTACTCCATCAGCGCGTGGCGAAGGCCCGGCATGTTGAGTGCATCGCTCATCACAGTCCCCTTCCGGAGCCTCGCTCAGGTTGAGTGTAGCGCGTCTTTTCACTCAGTTGATATTTCAGCTATCTATTTAAATCAGTGAAGTTTTGCATTATGCTCGAACAGCGGGAGTCGACGCATCGGGCGTCCCTCGTCCTCCCACACAGCGAAGGGAGTCCCCGTGGGCTACCTGTATTACGGCGACAGCCGCGACGGCATCGAGGTGCCCGACCTGCTGCTCGCCCACCTGAAAGTCGTCATCACCACCAAGCTGCGCCGACGCGAGAGCTTCACCCTGACGTGGCGGCACGATCTCGGCGAATCGCACGGCCGGTCCGCCCTCTGGCTGCAGGAGGCCATTCCCCTGCGCTTCGTCTTCACCCGCTCGACTCCCGACGAGCTGCAGCCGTCCGTGCTGCAGGAATTCACGCACATGGCCAACTCCACCGCAGGGCTCACGGTCGATCTCCGGGACTGGATGGAAGAGAAGGCTCCGGCAGAGGAGCTCGTTCCGACCGCCGCATGAGCCTTGTCCCTCGGCCGGAGTGAACCCGGCGGCTCGCTGGCCCGTGTCATCTGCAGGGCCTAGAAGGCGGGCCACCGATCGGAAGCCGGTGAATCCAATGGCCGAGACCAGCCATCGGGCGCTGTGGATCCTGCGGATCCTCAGCGCCCTCTTCCTTCTCACGACAGGCGGGATCCACCTTTATCTCGCATTCAATGGGGTCGGCGGCATCCTGGGGGTGATGTTCATCCTCAACGGCATCGCCGGCGTCGTGCTGGCGATCGCGATGGTCGCCCTCCGCGGCCGGCTGCTGCAGGTGGCCACTGTGCTGAGCCTGCTGTTCCTGATCGCGACGCTCGGCGCGCTGCTGCTCGCCCTCACTGTCGGCCTGTTCGGCATCCACGAGACGTGGGACTTCACGCTCGTGCCGCAGACAGTCGTGATCGAGGCGATCGGCATCGTCGTGCTGGCGGTGACGACCGCACTGATGCTGCGGAGGCAGCCCGCGCTCGCGGCCCGCTGATTCTCAGCGGGTCGGCAGCGCGCAGGAGAGCGACTGCAGCGCCTGGAGCGCATCGGCGCCCGTCGGGATCATGACGGATGAGGTGACCCCGGCGGCGAACAGCTCGTCGGTGCGCGCCCGCACCGTCTCCGCGGTGCCGGCGAGGGCGAGCCGCGCGACCCATGCGTCCGGCATACGCTCGACGAATTCGTGTCGGCTGCCGCACGACGCGCGCAGCGCGGCGAACTCGCCCGCGAAGTCGAGGGGCTCGATGTGCGGGGCCCAGTCGGGCTCGCCGATCCATTCCAGTCCCGCCCGCACGGCGGCGAGCGCCGTCGCGTCGTCATCGGCCACGACCGCGACGTTGTACGCCACGAGTCGGTGCGCCCGGTCGGCGGCGGCGATGCGGTCGAGCGCGGCACGGGCGTACTCGGGCGTCGTCGGCTCGGCGAGGATCGTGCCGTCGGCGACGCGCCCCGACGCCGCGAGCGACCGCGGGCCGCGGACGCCCAGCAGCAGGTCGGGCACGACCTCCGGAAGCGCCGACGGGTCGAGCTCGAGTCCGCCCAGCACGACGGGGCCGTCGCTGTGGACCGTCTCGCCGCGCAGCAGTCCGCGCAGTGCCGTGACGTACGACTGCAGGTAGGCGAGGGGGCGCTCCGGCCACGCGCCGACCTGCTTCAGGAAGCCCGGCATGCCGTGGCCGATTCCGGCATCCACTCGTCCCGGAAAGAGCTGCGCGAGCGTCGCGATCTCCATCGCGGCGAAGGCGACGTTGCGGACGGCGGCGGGAAGGATGCCGATGCCGACGCGGATGCGCTCCGTCGCGGCGAGCACGACGCCCGCCTGCGCGATCCCGCCGCGGAACTGCAGGTCCTCCACCACCCAGAGCTCGTCGAATCCGAGTCGCTCCGCGCTCCGGGCGAACTCGACGACCCGCGCGGCGGGGAGATCGCGGGGAAGCATGACCCCGTGGGCGGGCGTCGACATGGTGGGCTCCTTCGAGGCGGCGCGGCGTGCGCCGTGGCGGACACGACCCACGCTATCGGGCGGTCAGTGGCCGAACGCGTCCTGGAGCGGGGGCGTGCACTCGTCCGGGAAGGCGTTGAGGTTCGCCACTCGGCTCACTCGTGTGAAGGCGGTCTCCCAAGGTCCGGCCTCGACAGCGGGAGAAAGCAGCAGCGTGCCGTTGAAATCCGTCCAGTGGAGGGCGAAGTCCATGCCGGGCTTGTCGAGGACCCAGTTCGGGGCGATGCCGCCGCCGTCCTCCATCGTCTCGCGCACGAGGTGCTCGTTCATTCGCCACGCACCGTATTTCCACGTGCACGAGGCGTCGTTCTGCTGCGTGATGGCGAAGCGACCGTCCTTGACGACGAGTGTGTAGTGCCCCCAGTCCTCGTCCGCGATGTTGTACTCGGGGTAGCCCTGGGCGAGACGGTCGGCACGGGTGACGTCTGCGATGTACGTGCCGTCGAGCCGGTCGGAGGTCTTCGTGGGCCAGTTCGCCGGTGTCGGGATGCAATGCAGCGGCGTCTCCGGGGGCGTGGTCGGGCGCAGCTCAGCGATGCGCGCGAACACCTTGGCGCCGACGTCGGTCGCGGCGATCTCGTCGATGAGCGGGCGGACTTCGGCACGAAGCCCGTCAATGGCGGCCTTGCCGGCGAGCGGGAACGTCATGCCGACTCCGCACGACCACGCCGTTCCCACCCGGTCGTCCTCGGCGTGGCCGCCCACGATGGAGCGCGCGGAGGAGCGCGTCACATCGCTCAGGGTTCGGCGCTCTCCCTGGTTGAGTGCGGCCAGTGCCGCGGTGTTGCCGATGATGACGACAGGGCGCGGCCAGAACGTGACATCTGCCGTGACGGAGCGGCCCGCCTTGTGGAAGTCGTTGTCGGGGATCGCCATCACCGGGAGGAGCGAGCCGTGGATGTTGTCGAACCGCGCGCCGTTCTTCTCCCATTCGACGAACTTCGTGCCCAGCAGCGCGAACGTGCGGTCGACGATCTGCCCGCGACTCGTGGAGATCGGCGCCCCCGCGAAGTCGGATGCAGACAGCAGCGGCCCGCTCGTGCCGAACGGGTGAGCGAGTGAGCCGGGAAGGATCCCGATCGCCTCGACGCCAAGCTTCGGCACGTCTTGGAGCAGCGCGGACGTGATGTCGTCGTCCTCCAGAAGCTTCGCCTCCATCGCCAGCGAGTCGACGACGAAGGGAGCGAGCAGCGGATCGAGTGATGCGACCGCGAGGTCGCCGAGGCTTGCCGCGGGCACCGCAGCGAGCGCAACCTTGCCGCTCTTCACAGCCTCGATCAGATACTTCGCCTCCCACCCGAAGGCGCTGTCCGTCTCGCTCCAGTCCATGGGGTCGAGCTGCAGCCGCCCGCCAGAGGCCTCGAAGAGCTGGTCCGCATACTCGTGGACCTCCCACCCCGCGCCGGCGATGCGAAGAGTCGTGGGAGCAGGTGAAGGGGTGCCGCCGGCGCGATCGGCCGCGGTGGCGTCGACGGTGCAGGCTGCACAGCCCGCGATGATGAGGCCCGCCATCGCTGCCGCTGCAGCGAATCGCGTGCCGTGGTGAGCAGGGGACATGGGGAACCTCCGAGAAGATGCCGGTCGCCGGGTGCGAATCCGGATCGATCCCCACGGTACGAAGGGGCCGGGCATGCCGGCATCGGGCCGAGCCCTCGACTCGTCGACCCTCACCTGCGGGCCAGCCCTCATCGGTCGGCCCTCAGGTGAACGAGGGCGGCGAGCACGCGGCGGTGGTCGTCGGGCGAATCCTCCAGCCCGAGCTTGGTGAAGACGTGGGTCACATGAGCTTCGACGGTCTTCGGGCTCAGGAACAGGCGCGCGCCGATCGCGGCGTTGGACCTGCCCTCGGCGATGAGCGCCAGCACCTCGCGCTCTCGGGCGCTGAGGGGAAGAGGCTCCTGGGCGGGGCGGTTCATCAGTTGCGCGACGATGGTCGGGTCGACGACGCACTCGCCCGCGCCGAGGCGGCGCACGGCGTCGGCGAGCAGGGCGACATCCGACACCCGGTCCTTCAGGAGGTACCCCGCCCCGCCGGGGAAGGAGCGCAGCAGCTCGACCGCGTATCGCGAGTCGACGTAGTGCGACAGCACCAGCACCCCCGTCCGCGGGTGCATCGCGCGGATCCGCCGGGCGGCGATCAACCCTTCGTCGGTGAAGGTGGGAGGCATCCGGATGTCGACGATCGCGACATCCGGATCGTGCTCGTCGGTGAGCCTCTCGAGCGAGAGCCGATCGCCCGCGGTGCCGAGCACGTCGAATCCGGCATCGCCGAGAAGGCGTGCCATGCCCTCTCGCAGCAGCACCTCGTCATCGGCGATCACGACCCGCACGGCAGCACCGCCTGCACGGTCAGCACGCCGAGGTCATCCTCGATGCGCATGTCTCCGCCCACCGCGCCCACGCGGTCGATGAGACCCGCGACCTCGTCCGCGAAGGCATCCGGAGCGTTCCCGGAGCCGCGGGCTCCGCTCACCGAGATGCGGAGGGCTCCGACGTCGTCGGCGACGTCGACGACCGCTGCCTGCATCCCGCCGCTTCGGAGCGTCTCGGCGATCACGAGGTAGGCGGTGGTCTCGACCGAATCGGGCCATCTTCCGTCCGGGACGGAGTGCAGGCGGATCGGGATCGTCGCAGCTTCCCGCAGCTGACCCAGCGCCGCACCGAGGCCCTCCTCCGCGAGTGCGGCGGGAAAGATGCCGTGAGCGAGCGTTCGAAGTTCTTCCAGCGCCGCGTCGACATCGCCGATCGCCTCGTCGAGCCGGGGATGCGGATGCTGGGCCGCGGCGAGCCGAAGCACGAGGAGCAGCGCGACCATCTGCTGCTGAGCGCCGTCGTGCAGGTCTCGCTCGAGTCGTCGGCGCTCCCGATCGAAGGACTCGACGAGGAGGGCGCGCGACTCCCGGAGGTCGGCGACGCGCAGCGCGAGCTCGGCCTGGAGCCGCTCGTGCTCGAGGGCGAGGCCCGCGGCACGGGTCACCGCGTCGCGGAAGTCGAGGTCGTCGAGGAGCCCCGGCCGATGCGCCAGCACCGCGAGTTCTGCGCCGTCGCGGCCGACGGCGGGCGTGACACGCCGCATGCCGTCACCCGTGAGCCGAGGGTCCGACGTCGCGCGGCCCGCGGCATCCACCATCCGATCCCCCACCGGGAAGAGGAGTTCGAGCGAGTCGTCCCGGGTGATGGCGGCAAGTTCACGGCGGAGGGCGCCCGGGTCGGCGGCGGTCGCGAGATCGGCCGCGAGCTGCGCCGAGCGCCGCCGCGCGGTCGCGATGCGCACGATCTCCCACGAGACCGCGATCGCCAGCGCGACGAGCCCCGCCGACACGATGGTCGTGGCGGTCTGAGCGAAGGCGATGCCGGGAATTCCGGCGAAGACCGCTGCCGCACTGCCCAGTGCGGCGGCCGTGAGAGCGACGACCGACGCGGCCGCCACCGGTGCGATCAGGATGCGCTGGGCAGGGCTCGCGGCATGCAGTCGCGCGATCGCCATCCAGATGAAGAGCGCACATGCGAGGATGCCGAGCAGCTGGGCGCCACGAGCCACAGAGCCGGCGACGGCGGCGTCCCCGACGATCAGCAGCAGATTGCGCGGACAGGCATCGCACCCGGAACGGGAGGGGTCGAATGCCGTGGCGTAGACGAAGGCGGGCGCGAGGGTCGCGAAGAATCCGACCGCGATGGATGCTCGTTCTCGACGCCGCCCGGGGCGCGCACCCGGAAAGGCGAGGGCGAGCCAGCCCACGAGCGGGATCCAGGCCGCGCCGAGCAGCAGGCCGGCGGTGAAGACGAGCCCACCCGGTGCGGCCGGATTGAGCCACTCGGCGATCGCCCACGAGCAGCCGCTGGCTAGCACGATGAGCGCAAAGGGCCGCCGGCGGATGAGCGCGATGATTCCCGCCACAAGCAGGGCGACATCGGCGGCGAGATCCAGCGCCACGCCGGTGCTGCCGTGTCCGCGGGCGAAGGCTGCGCCGTCGCGGACGACGAGCACGGCCACCCCGCACGCGGCGACGGCGGCGATGGCGGCGGCGACATGCAGGGCTCGGATGCGCCCCTCCCTCGGGCCAAGCCCGGCGGTGGGCGCGGTCATGATGCGCCCACCTCGACGGGCAGCGCGGCGGGCACGCGAGCCTGGATGATGGTCCCGCCCCCGGTTGGGCTCTCCACCTCGAGCGCGCCGCCCAGCGCCTCGGCCCGGTCGCGGATGCCGCGCAGCCCGGTGCCGGCATCCATCGACGCTCCCCCGCGGCCGTCGTCCTCCACCGTGACGCGCACCGTCCCGTCGGAGTCGCTGTCGACCGACACCGTCACCCGCGAGGGATCGGCGTGCTTCGCCGCATTGGTGAGCGCCTCCGCGCAGATGTACCAGACGGCGGCCCGCACATCCGGATCGAGCCGTGCGACGTCGGCGTGCACGCGGACGTCGGCGGGGAGTCCTTCGGCGAGGGTCCGCAGCGAGGCCACGAGATCGTCGTCCGCGAAGGCTGCGGGATGCAGTCCTCGAGCGAAACGGGTCAGCACGGCCTGCGCCCGCTGAACGGCGAGGAGTGCGGTGTCGTCGATCCCCGCGAGGAGGTCTGCGACATGGGTGAGGCGGCGCGCCGGTCCTGCCTCCAGTGCGGCCGCGAAACCGCGCAGCGCGGCATCCTCCGCCTCCAGCAGACGATCTCGGGAGTCCTCCACCTCGGCGACGCGCGCGCGCACATCGGCGTGCAGCTGGACGTTTCGCAGCGCGAGCGACAGGGCGGCCGCGATCTGCGGGAGGAGCGCGGGGTCGACGTGGACGGCTCGGTCGTGCAGCAGCACGGCGAGCCGCCGGCCGTCGTCATCGATCGGCGTGATCACCCTGCTGCGTGTGGGCTCGTGCCATCGCACCTCGAGACCCGCCTCGTCGACGTACCGACCGTCGGCGAGCCGGTAGCCGAGCCAGAGGTCGGGGTCGCCGATGACGCGCGCGAGCCGATCGCGAAGTGACCCCGCATCCGTCACCCCGCGAAGGTCGATGACCACATCGGCGAGCGCCGAAGCCGACGATCGCACCAGAGTCACGTCGATGAGGAGCAGCACCGCGACCGACGTGGTGCCGACGAGGTACACCGCGAGGGCGACGTCGCGCGAGGCGTCCCCGGTGCGCAGCGCGAGCGGGGCGATCCACGTGACGGTCAGCACGATCGCGGCCGCCAGTGCGGTCGTGGCGGCGGGCCGCGCTGCGCGGGGGACGCCTCTCAGTCGCAGCGCCGCCGCGGTGCAGACGGCCAGCGCGGAAGCGGCGAGAAGGGCGGCCTGCGGCAGAAGCGCCGCTGCCGTCCCGGCCACGGCGGCGAAGACGACGACCGCGACCCGCCACCCAGAGCGCAGCCGGGCGGCTGGATACGCCAGCACGAGCCACGCCAGTGCGCCCTGATGCACCCACTGCAGAGGCGCCGAGAGGCCCGCGAACCAGAGCACCGTGGCGACCGACGCCGGTATCGCGACCGGGCGATATCCGGGCGTCACCGCGGCGGCGATGGCGAGGATCGCGAGCGCGGTCCCCGGCACGGCATCGACGGCCGTACTCCACACCTCGCCCGAGGTGGTGAGCCACCAGACGGCGACGACCGCGCCGATCGCCGCCGCCACGTAGGCGATCGCCGCGCGTGTCACGACGGCACCGGTCGGTCATCGAGGATGCGGGACACCGCGGCCGCCGACAGCTCGTGCTTCGGGACGAACCCCCGCGCGGGCGCGGCAGCGAGCCGCCGGCCGAAGCCCGCCGCGCTCCGCGTGGACGTCAGCACCACGGCCGGTCCGCGCCCGCCGAGCGACAGCCGCCGCGCGACGGCGAAGCCGTCCTCGCCCGGCAGCATCACGTCGAGGAGCACGATGTCGGGGTGGACGCGTGCGCACTCGGCCACGGCGGCCACCCCGTCGGCGGCTTCTCCCACGACGGAGAATCCGCCGAGCTCGAGCATGGCGCGGGCCGCCGCACGAAAGTCCGCGTGGTCGTCGACGATCAGCACTGTGCGTGCCATGGGCTGATGGTGGCACATACGGGGCTCCGGGGCATCAGGGGTGACCCTGATGCCCCTTCCCGCCTCGGAGCCCAGGCGGGGCGGATCTCACCGGAGATGCGCCCCCGCAGGTGGGAGCCCTACGCCCGGAACCGCGACCGCCCCGCCACGATCGTCTCGACGACGCGCGCGTCGAGCAGCGACGGCAGGCCCTCGGCGAAGGGGTCGGAGTCGAGCACGACGACGTCGGCCGCGAAGCCCGGGGCGATCCGGCCCCGCCAGGCGCCGTCTCCCACGGAGGCGGCGGCGTCCCGGGTCGCGTGCCCGAGCGCACGCTCGAGCGGAAGCGCGTACTGAGGATGCGTCGCGGGCACCGAGGTGTCGAGCGCAGAAGCCCGCGTCGACGCGACGTACATGTTGGCGAGGGCGCTGTGCGGTGCCGTCGGGGCGTCGGTCGAGAAGGCGAGGAGCGCTCCGGCGTCCTCGTACTCCGGCCACGGGAACGCCCGGTCGACACGCTCGTCCCCGAGCATCTCGGCCCAGTTCGCGAAGATCGCGGGGTCGGAGTGGACGGGCTGCATGGATGCCGTCACGCCGAGCCGCGCCATCCGCTCCGCCGTGCCGGGCGCCGCGTATTCGAGGTGCTCGACGCGGTGCCGTCGCTCACGCTCGCTGTTCTCGGCCACGGCGTGCTCGATCGCATCAAGGGCGATCTCGCTCGCGTAGTCGCCGATCGCGTGCTGCGCGACCTGGAGACCTGCCGCGTCGGCCGCTGCCACGACGGGCTTGAGCCGTTCGAGCGGCCAGATCGGTGCGGCGTTCGAGCCGTCGGCATACGGATGCCGCAGCGCGGCGGTGCACGCGTCGATGACTCCGTCGAGGATGAGCTTGATGCCGACGACCCGCAGCCACGGCGACGACGGGTGCGCCGCGAGCTGCGCCGCGCGAGCGACCTGCGCGAGGTTGGCCTCGTCGTCGCCGGTGTTCGTGATGATCCAGTGCGCCGCGACGCGCAGCGGCAGCTCGCCGCCGTGTCGCTCCCGCGCGCGCTCGAACGCCGCGAGGCCGAACTCGTCGAACGCCATGTCGACGACACCCGTGACCCCGGTCTCGAGGTAGGCGTCCATCGCACGCTGCGCGTCGGCATCCCGATCCTCGTCCGTCGCCGCGGCGTCCCGCTGCGCCCACGCGTACTGGACGGCGGCGGTCTCGAGGAGGAGGCCGGTCGGCTCGCCGGAGGCATCCCGGGCGATCTCGCCGCCGATCGGATCCGGAGTGTCGCGCGTGATGCCGAGCTCGACGAGCGCCGCGCTGTTGACCCAGCACGAGTGATAGTCGTTCGCGTCGAGGTAGACCGGGATGTCGGCGACCGCGGCGTCGATCATGGCGGCGGTCGGTGCACCGTCGAGGGAGTCGAAGAGCCAGCCGCGGCCCCGCAGCACCCTCGCGTCGGGGTCGGCGCCGCGGGCCTTGCGCAGCCGCGCCTGGATCTCGCCGAGCGAGCGCGCGTCGGTGAGCGGAACCTGTCCGAGCGCCGCGCCCATCATGAGGAGGTGGGTGTGCGCGTCGGTGAAGCCGGGGAGCACGAGCCGGCCCTCGAGGTCGACGGTGGTCTCGGCATCCGGAGCATCGTCCGTCGCGCCGACGAAGACGATCTCGTCGCCGTCGACGGCGAAGGCCTCGGCCCACTCCCTCTCGAGGTCGGCGGTGAAGATGCGGCCGTTGACGTAGCGGGTGATCATGGACGGCCCTTCTTTCCGAGCGGAGTGCACAGAAGTCCTGCGTAGAGTGCGGCGGCGACGAGCATGCCGACCGGAACCGAGAGGTCGATATAGCCGATGGCCTGCGCGATCGGCCCCGCCCAGACGTTGGTCGCGAGGCACAGCGCCGTCGCCACGCCGCCGGCGACGAGCGCCACGATGCCCGGGATGCTCCACCCCGCCGAGTACCAGAAGCGCCCGCCGGCGTGGTCGTCGAAGAGCTCGACTCCGTCGTACGCGTAGCGACGCAGCGCGACGTCGACGACGAAGATCGCCATAGCGGGCCCCGACACGATGACGAGGAACTGGAGCATGAGGTTCGCCGCCTCGAGGAGGCTCGACGAAAGCACGAGGTAGATCGTGAGGGCCGTTCCGATGACGCCCACGATGATCGCGGCGGGGATGCGGCGCAGCCGGAAGCCGATCGCCTGCAGCGCCATGCTCGACGAGTAGGTCGTCATGGCGTTGAGCGCGATCGTGTTGATGACGACGCCCACCACGAGGAGGGGCGCGAGCCACACGGGAAGCAGGTCGAACAGCGCGACATCGATCCCGGCGTCGAACGCCGCCCCGCTGAGCCCCGTCGCGAGGAGCACGCCGACGACCGTGAAGACGAGGAACGGGATGGCGCCGCCGAGGCCCGTCGCGAGGGCGATGTGCGACTTCCTGGTCGAGCGCGGGAGGTACCGGGCGAGGTCGGGGCTGTTGATGAACGACAGCGGGGTCGAGGCGAGGATCGTGAAGCCGATCGCCATCGCCGACCAGAGGCCGACGCCGCTGAGGGGCTGCGGGGCCGCGTACTGCCAGTCCACCGTCGGGAGGATGAAGGCGGTGACGAGCAGGAAGATCACGAAGAGCGCGGCCGCCATGAAGGAGTAGGCGCGGACGATGAGGCCGTGGCCGAAGATCGCGACGAGGATCGTGATCGTCGCGACGACGACCGTCACGCCGATCGGCACCCATACCGGATCTGCAAGGCCCATGCGACGCAGCAGGTCGGCACCCATGAACGAGGACGCGAGCCACGTGAGCGACAGGAACACCGCGCCGATGAACCAGCCGACGAATGCGACGAACAGCTTGTTGCCGAGGATGCCGTACATGGCGCGCGTCACGACGGAGCCCGAGGTGCCCGACGCGGGCCCGCTCCCCGCGATGAGACCGGGGAACACCCAGAGCAGCGAGGCGGCGACGATGACGACGATCGCCTGCCAGATCTCGAGCCCGAGCAGGATGAGCGTCGCCCCGATCGTCAGATTCAGGATGCTGACATTCGGAGCGGCCCAGATGAAGAAGAGGTCGCGGGCTCGGCCGTGCCGCTCGGCGTCGCTGACGAGCTCGATGCCCCGTGTCTCGGCGCGGGTGGCGCTGTCGACGAACTCGTCGTCGAGCTGTGGCGTGGTCTGGGTCACGGGGGTTCCTCTCGGGAAAGCGTCCTTGCTATTGGTCACATGCCCAATGGACTATTGGTCACACATTCAATAGCATGGGAGCCGTGTCGTCAACCCCGGGTTCGGTCCGCGTTCGCAAACGCCCCGAGGAGCGGCGGGAGGAGATCCTGTCGCACGCGGCGGCGATCGCCGTCGACGAGGGCCTCGAGCGCATCACCCTCCGCGCCGTCGCCGAGCGGCTCGGCGTGCGCCCGGGCCTGATCACGCACTACTTCCCCGCGGCGGAGGACCTCGTCGTCGAGGCGTTCTCGCGCGCGGCGGTGCTCGAGCGCGAGGAGTTCTTCCCGACGTCGGGCGACCCGCTCGCGCGCGTCGCGCACTTCATCCGGCACATCGAGACGGGCGCGTCGATGCCGCTCGCCCGCCTCTGGCTGAACGCCCGCCACCTCTCCCGCTTCAGCCCCGCGCTCGACGAGGCGCTGCAGGAGCAGGACGCCCTCGACCGCGCCCGCCTCACGGGGATCATCGAGGACGGCATCGCCGCGGGCGTCTTCGCGATTGAGGATGCCGAGGCCGCCGGCATCCGCATCCTCATCGCGGTCGACGGGGCAGGCTCATCGGTCAACAGTGCGGCCGAGGTCGTCAACCCCGCGCAGCGGCACGCGGTCGCCGACATCACGGACTGGGCCCTTGGCCTTCCGGCGGGGACGCTCCGAGATGCGGTCAGTGCCGCGGAGTGAGAACGCGAACGGGGGCGGCGCGTCCGCGCCGCCCCCGCTGCCTTCTCGTCGGGTTCTAGTGGATGGTGAACTGCGTCGCGACCGGAGCCTGGGACGAGCCGCCGACGGCGACGCCGTAGGTGCCCTTCGCGGTCTGCCAGCCCTTGGCCGCGACATCCCAGTACTGCAGCAGGTGCAGGTCGGCGAGGTCCTGCGGCGACAGCGTGATCGTCACGTTGGCGTGCTCACCGGGGGCGAGCGTGACCGACTTCCAGCCGATGAGGCGCGAGCCGGGCGTGCCCGTCGACGACGGGAGCGTGAGGTACGCCTGCGCCGTCTCGGAGCCCGCGCGCGTTCCCGTGTTGGTGATCTTGAAGCTCACCCGGATCTCCTTCGCGCCGTCGGTCGTCTGCGGCGTGACCTTCACCTTGTCGTACGCGAATGACGTGTACGTCAGGCCGTAGCCGAAGGGGAACAGCGGCTCGATGTTCTGCGACTGGTACCACTTGTAGCCGACCGCGAGACCCTCGCTGTACGAGACCTGACGGATCTCGTTCGTGCCGGCCGGACGCGTCGTCGAGCCGTTCGAGAAGATGCCCGGGTACTGCGCGGGCGTGTTCGTCGGAGTGTCGGCAAGCGACTTCGGGAACGTCATCGGCAGCTTGCCCGTGGGCGCCACGTCGCCGAACAGGAGGGAGGCGATCGCCGGGCCCTGCTGCTCACCGCCGTACCAGTTCTCGAGCACACCCTGCACTCCGCTGAGCCACGGCATCTCCACCGCGCTTCCCGTCTGCAGCACGACGACCGTCTTGGGGTTGGCCTTCTCGATCGCGGAGATCAGCGCATCGCCGTTGCCCTGGAGCTTCAGGTCGGTGAGGTCGTTGAATTCACCCATGCGCTGGTAGCCGAACACGATGGCGACATCGGCTGCGGCAGCCTGTGCGGCGGCGGCCGCGACATCCTGTCCGTTGTTCCACGTCACGCTCGCACCGACCTGCGCGGCCCGCTGCGTGATGGCGGTCTCAGCCGAGACGACATCCTCGCAGGGCAGGGTGTTGCGCGGAGCGGCATTCGCGTTGAAGCGCAGCGTCAGGCTGCACACCGAGATCGCGCTCGTCGGAGCGTTGCCGATCGTCGTCACGGTGCTCGAGGCGGTCGGACCGAAGAGGGCGATCTTCTGCCCGGCCTTCGGCGCGAGCGGCAGAGTGCCGTCGTTCTTCAGCAGGACGCTGCCCTGCTCCGAGATCTGCTTCGCGACGGCCTTGTGGGC
Source organism: Microbacterium sp. AZCO (assembly GCF_039614715.1). GTDB lineage: Bacteria > Actinomycetota > Actinomycetes > Actinomycetales > Microbacteriaceae > Microbacterium. The sequence goes on from NZ_CP154857.1 coordinate 2,916,168, forward strand.
GGCGGTGGATGCGTCGAGCGCGGCCTGCGCCGGGAGCGGGTTGTCGAACAGTCCGCCGCGGATGTACGAGCGCACGACGCGGAACGCGGTCTCGTCGATGCGGGCCTGCGTGATCTGGCCCGCGGCGAGCGCGGCATCCAGCTTCGCCGGAGTGAACCAGATCGGACGGTTGAGCTCCTGGTCGAGGCCCGCGTTGAGCGAGGCCGCGGTGGAGTGCACCGAGCCGAAGTCCGACATGATGAAGCCGTCGAAGCCCGCGTCGTCCTTCAGCACCTTCTGCATGAGCGGGCTCTCGCAGATGTAGACGCCGTTGACCTGGTTGAAGGCGCACATGACGGTCTCGGGCGAGCCCCGCTTGATGGCGATGTCGTACGGCAGCGTGTACAGCTCGCGGAGCGTGCGCTCGTCGAGGTTCGACGAGCTGGTCTGGCGATCGAGCTCCTGCTCGTTCGCGACGAAGTGCTTGAGCTGGCCGGCGACCTTGCCGGTGGACTCGATGCCCTGCACATCGGATGCGGCCATGAGCCCGTTGATGAGCGGGTCCTCACCGAAGTACTCCGGCGTGCGGCCCGCGAGCGGTGTGCGCGTGTTGCCGATGCCCGGCGCGAGGAGCACGTTCTTGCCCTTGGCGTAGGCCTCGTCGCCCTGCGCGACGCCCTTCTGGTATGCGAGGTCGAGGTTCCACGTCGAGGCGAGCGAGATCTGCGACGGGAAGTCGGTGACGCCGGCCGCGCGGACCGCTTCGGGACCATCGGTGTAGGTGATGGTCGGCGTGCAGGGCAGCTGCACCGGGTAGACGACCGGCGCCTCCCCCGCGAGTCCGGCCGGCCAGTCGGTCCGGGTCGGCAGCGTGGCCGGCTGCTCCACGAGCCAGCGGTACTTCTGGTGCTGCGAGCTCGCGTCGAGGAGCGCGTGGGCCCGGTCGTCGGCGGACGTGGAAGTGTCCATCCACGGGTAGGTGCTGCAGTCCTCGGCCGTCGCCGGCGAGGCCGAGGCGATGGTCGCCCCGGTCGCGATGATCGCCGCCCCGAGGAGCAGTGCGATCGTCCTCCGGGTGCGGGTGGCCCGCACCTCGGGGATCTTGTCGGATGTCGTCATCGTCGATGTCCCTCTTCCCTGAAGGTTCCGTAGATCCGTCTACAAACCTGTAGACCGGTCTACGGTTTCGCATCGAGAGCGGGATGTCAAGAGTTCGCTGAGAAATGCCCCTGCGCGGACCGAATGCGATGCGCTCAGCCGAAAACCGCAGGCAGGACGACGGTGGCGGGGCCGCTCCAGCGCGTGCCACGGCTCACGAGCGTGGCTCCGCCCGGCACCTCGATCACCGTCCGCTCGCGGTCCGCGACGACCACGATGTCGCCCGCCGGCGCCGGCACGACGAGCGCAGCCCACTCGAGATCTCCGAGGCGCGGTTCGACGGCGAAGGTCGACCATCCGTCGCCGACCGGGCGCGCGCCCAGCACGGCTTCCGGAATGACGGCGGCGGGCCCCGCCGACCACGCGTGGCAGAGGCTCCGCCCGAAGGGCCGGCCGTACATCTCGAGGCGATCGCCGTCGGACGACGCCTCCTCCCAGAACGTGCCGGGGCCGCGGTCGAGCATGTCGCCCCACACCCGGTCGATCTCGGCGAGCACCTCCCCGGCGACACCGTCGGCCACAAGCGACCTGAGCCGGAGCGCCGTCATGAACGGCGTGCCGGTGCTGCCGCGACGGGCGGCCTCGACGACTCCCGGTGGACGACGGGGATGGATGCCGACGAGCAGCGCCAGGAAGTTCGCGTAGGTCGCATCGCCCTGACCTCGGCCGTCATCGAGGTACTCCGTCCAGCGTCCCTGCTCGTCCGACCACGCCCGGGATTCGAGGGTGTCGCACAGCCGATCGGCGAGCTCGCCCCACCGCACAGCGCCGTCATGCCCCGCCCGGCTCAAGACGCGCTGCGCGCTGCGCAGCGCTCCGTACCAGAGCATCTGCAGCGCGACCGAGTCACGCCCGGGCTCGACCCGCACACCCCAGTCGATGAACACCGAGCCGGGGCCCGCGTCGACGAAGCCGCCTGGCTGGGTCGCCGGCCGGAAGACGGCATCTCTCCCCGCATGTTCGGCGAGGTCCGCGACGAACGCGTGCACGTGCGCCGCGCGTCGCTGTGCGAACTCGGGATCGCCGAAGCAGAGCAGGTAGAGGTCGGTGTTGATGAGCCACCAGAGCGAATAGTCGGAGATGCCGTTGACGTACCCGTGCAGGGGCCGCCCGAGCGCGACGAGCCCGTCGGCGACGACGTCTCCGGCTCCCAGCGCGAAGGCGTTCGCGAGCGTGCTCAGCGCCTGGTCGCCGGCCCACGGCATCCTGTCCCGCTTGATGCCGTCGACGAGCAGCCCCTGCGCGCACGTGCGCAGGGTGTACTGCGCGGCGGCCCAGATGCGGGTGAGCCGGTCGTCCGAGCACGCGAAGGCCCCGGCGCGGGGCGCGGGGGCGACCGAGGCCTCGACCTCGACCTCGGCGGCGGGCCGGTCGGTGCGCAGGTAGCGGAAGCCGAGGCGGTGCCGCGTCGTCCACCGCCCGTCGGGCAGCTCGACGAGGTCGTGCCTCGTCTCGTGGGCTTCGGGATCGGACCACGCCTCGCGCGTGCTCTCGCCGCTCGCCACGAACGGGCGCGGACCGGCCGTGAAGATCGGCCGGCCGAGCACGGGAGCGCCGACATCGAGGAGGTCGTCGTCCCTGCCGCGGGGTCGCAGGGTCACGGTTCCGGGAGGGCTGAGATGAGGGGGATGGATGCCGCCAATCCGCGGCTCTGCCGGCACCCAGTCGCCGTTCCCGAGGTGGACCGACCACTCCGACCGCGCATGGTCGTCGGGGCTCAGTCGGATGGCCGGCGTGATGATCTCGTCGCCGGTGACGCGCAGCTCCACGATGCAAGCGGCCGCGAGTCGGAGGGTGAACTCGCCGCTCGGGTCGATCTCGACCGGCACGGCCTCGCCGTCGACCCTCGCCGACACCGACCCTGAGGCGCGGAGGCGCAGCATCCCTCCCCCTTCCACGACGGTGCGGAAGACGACGAGGGTGGACGTGCGGGCGTGGTTGTCGGAGTAGTGCACGTGGCGGTTGGCGGCGAAGCCCTCAGCCACGAGCCGCGCGAGGAGGGCGAGCTGATACTGATCCGGGCCGTAGAGCCAGATGTGGGAGGCGTCGGGCGCCCGCACCTCCGACTCGGCGAAGGGCTGAGGCGACCGCTCGGCCACCCAGTGGCGGATCTGCTGCGCGGTGCGCGGGATGCGGGTCATTCGGTCCTCGAGTCGCGAGGGCGAACGAGAGGCCCCGGAACGTCGCTCACTCTAGAGAGGAGTCTGGCGTGCGTCAACCGATCTACAGGTCGCGCACACCGCCGTCATCGCTGCAGTGTCGTGCCCTGTGGGCCGGGTAGCCTCATCCTCAGTGTCAGGGTGACAGTGCCGCGTTGCGGTGGTTGGATCCTGATCACCTGGCGTCTGGCTCTTAGCCTCGCTGCCGCCTTCGGGTTGGCGTGCATGCGTTTTGCCGGCGTCTGGTGTGATGGACCGGCCGGCGTGACTTGATAGGAGCGTGGCATCGCCCCCCGACTGAGGTTTGTCCGCCGACCGGCCCAACCTGTCCCATTCGGATTCAGGAAGGAGACGATTCCCATGGTGATCGTCATCGGCGCGGATGTCCACAAGGCCACACACACCTTCGTTGCGGTCGACGAAGTCGGCCGCAGACTCGGCGAGAAGACCGTGAGAGCCACGACTGGCGGCCACGAGGCGGCGTTGCGGTGGGCCAGGCGCGAGCTTCCCGGCGAGTTGCGGTGGGGTATCGAGGACTGCCGTCACCTGTCGGCGCGGCTCGAGCGTGACCTGCTCGCGGCGGGGCAGGACGTGGTGCGGGTGCCGCCGAAGCTGATGGCCCAGTCCCGCGCATCCAGCCGGGAGCGGGGCAAGTCCGACCCGATCGACGCGATGGCCGTGGCCCGCGCGGTGCTGCGTGAGCCCGGTCTCCCGGTCGCGTCGCACGACGAGTCGACCCGCGAACTGAAGCTGCTGGTCGACCGCAGAGAAGACCTGGTCAGCGAAAGGACCCGTCAGATCAACCGGCTCCGCTGGCATCTGCACGAACTGGATCCTGAGTTCGATGTTCCGGTGAAGGGGTTCGCGATCGGCAAGCAACGGCGACGGGTCGCTGACTGGCTGGACGGCCGCACCGGCCTGGTCGCTGAGCTGGCGCGTGACATCCTCGCCGATATCGGGCAGGGCAGCATCCGGATCGACGATCTCGAGAAGAGGATCACCGCGCTGGTGCAGGACCGCTACCGGCACCTTCTCGCGATCCCCGGCTGCGGGCCCCTCACCGCCGCGAAGATCGCCGGGGAGACCGCGAACGTCAACCGGTTCCGGTCCGAAGCATGCTTCGCGATGAACGCAGGCGTCGCACCGCTCCCGGTCTGGTCAGGGAACACCCGCGGCAGAGTCCGGATGAGCCGCACCGGCAATCGACAACTCAACGCAGCCCTTCACCGCATCGCAGTCACCCAGATCCGCCTCGACGGCCTCGGCCGCGCGTACTACCGCAAACGCCTCGACCACGGCGACTCCACCGTCGAAGCCCTCCGCTGCCTGAAACGCCGCCTCTGCCGCATCGTGTTCCACGCCCTTCACGCCGACCAACGACCCGCCCACATTCCCTCCAGCCTCCCCCTCACGGCCTGAAACTTGACATAGGAGAAACTCATGAATGGACTGGGTGGACGAGCGGCGACGATCAACGACGTCGCCGTCGCCGCGGGGGTGTCCCGCGCGGCCGTCTCCAAGGTGCTGCGCGACGCGTACGGCGTGAGCGATTCCATGCGCGAGCGGGTCACCGCCGCCATGACCGAGCTCAACTACCGTCCGCGCGTGGCGGCGCGAGCCATGCGCGGCCGCACCTTCACGTTCGGCATCGAGTTGCCCGACTTCAGCAACCAGTTCTTCACCCGCATGCTCACGGGGGCTCTGCAGGCACTCGAAGAGACGCGGTACCAGGTTGTCATCGCGCCCGCCGAGCGCGGATCGCGCTACGGCCTTCGGGCGATCGAGGCTCTCGTCGACCGGCAGGTCGACGGCGTCGTCGCGGTCGCGCCGCGGGCGACGCCGGAGTCGCTGGAGCGGATCGCCGCGCACACGCCACTCGTGATGTTCGGTCGCCACGACACCTCCGACGACTACGACACGGTCGCGGGCGACGACGTCGCCGGAGCCGTGCTCGCGATGGAGCACCTGCTCGGGCTCGGGCACACCGACATCGCCCACCTCACGCTGCCCGAAGCCGACGTCGACCTCTCGTCTCCCCACGGACTCCGCCGCACGACGTACCTCTCGACGATGGCGGAGCGAGGGCTCGCCGACCGAGCCGTCATCATCACGTCGGACGAGGGGCAGGATGCCGCGTACCGGGCGACGGCACAGGCCCTCTCCGACGGGCTGCGCTCCACGGCGATCTTCGCCGCGCACGACGAGCTCGCCATCGGTGCGCTCCGCGCCATCACGGAGGCCGGGCGCACCGTGTCCGTCGTCGGCTACGACGACGTGCCGATCGCCTCCTACCCCGGCATCGGGCTGACCACGGTGCACCAGCCCGGCGTCGAGATGGGCGTGCGCTCGATCGGACTGCTCCTGGAGCGCCTCGACGGACGCACCGAGGCCGTGCACGAAGTCTTCGATCCGGAATTGATCGTGCGGTCGTCGGCGAAGGCCGTCTGAGGGCGGGTCAGCCCTTGACGGCTGTATGTCGTGCGTAGCGGCCATTGCCGCTTTGCTACGACGGCGCGACTCGGCGACGCTCGACCGTCCGCTCGGCCAGCGCCATGAGCCCGAGCACGGCCGCCGCGATCACCAGTGCCACCAGAGCGGGAACCGCTGCGAGCAGCGGAATCGATACGAGGATGACAGCGGCCTCGCCGATCCGGAAGGCCGGCACGCCATCGCCGATCAGCCGGGCGAAGAGCGCCGTGCCGGCCGCGAATGCCGCGATCCCGACGCCCAGGGCGATGGCGCCGAACCAGCCCAGATGGTCCCATTCGCTCACGTGCTTCATCGCCTCTTCGATACCGAGGGCCACAACGATGATGCCCGCGATGATCAGCAGATGCGTGTACGAGTAGGCGTCCGCCGCGAGGATGGCTCGTGCATGCTCGTCCCGCTCCGCGAGCCGGCGCTCACCCTGACCCGCGAGCCGTGCGAAGTAGGACCACCAGAGGAGCACGGACACGACGATCGCAGCCGCGGAGCCGAGGATGATGGGCAGGTCGATGGGCTCGGCCGCCACCCCGACACCGATGGCGACGATCGATTCGCCGAGCGCGAGGATCACCACGAGCCCGTATCGTTCGGCCCAGTGCTCGACGGAGGGTATCCGCCAGCCGCGCCCCAGGGCTGAGCCGACGCGAGTAGCGACCAGGTCGTAGGCCATCGCCACGATCCACAGCCAGAGCTGGGTCTGCCCGCCGATGAGCGCACCGAAGAGAATGAGTGCGACCGCGGGGACGAGCGCACCGACGAAGATGAGGAGCTGGCGACGAAGTGCGGGGTCTGCGCGGGAGACGATCGCATAGATCGTGAGGTGCGCGAGCCGAACGATCGCGTACGCGCACGCGAAGACGAGCGGCCCGTACCAGCCACCCTCGAGATCCTCGTAGGCCTCGGGAATCGTGAGGGCGGCGACGAACACGGCGATCATCGTGACCGTCATCCCGATCCACAGCGGGGGCTGATCCACGGATGCCTGGTTCGAGATCCAGCTGAAGCCGACCCATGTCCACCACAGGAGCGACAGCACGACAAGGGCCTGCACGACGCCGAGCGCGCTGTGCGTCTCGGCCATGAGGCGCGACACCTGCGTGAACGCGAAGACGTAGACGAGATCGAAGAACAGCTCGAAGGTCGTCACGCGAACCGGGTGCCCTCCCGGCTTCCGACCGGGGACCGGGATGCGGCCGCCGCCCGCGCCGGGCGACGCTTCAGCGTCTGCTCGATCCACAGCAGGAGTGTACGACCGGGGAAGCGGCGCCGGACACGCCGGTGCCACTCCGACCCGGATGCGCCGGAACGCTTGCGCCACCGACCGAAACGGACGAGCCTCCGTAGAGGGCCGCTCCACGGGCGGGACACGTCCGGGGAATCGACGAGCGGCGACGAGGGAGAGGAGTCGCGATGAGTCGCCTGGCGTTGGTGACGGGGGCCGCGCGGGGAATCGGGCGGGCGGTCGTCGACGAGCTCCTCGCCCGGGAGTATCGCGTCATCGCGACGGCGCGAGCCGCCGAGCAGCTCGCTGCTCTCGAGGACGAGATCGACTCCCCCGCCCTCGAGGTCGGGCTGCTCGATATCGAGGCACCCGACGTCCCGCACCGGGTGGAGGGGCTTCTGGGCGACCGTGCTCTTTCACTTCTCGTTCTCAACGCCGCTCGATTCGCGCCGTGGGACGAGACCGTCGGGAGCGCCGATCTGAGCCAGGCTCGCGCCGTCGTCGAGACGAACCTGTTCGGCTCGTGGGCCGTCGTCCAGGCGGCGCTTCCCGCGCTTCGCCGCGCCCGGGGCACCATCATCGGGGTGGGGAGCGGGGCCGGGTCCCACGGCGACCCGCGGTTCGGCCTCGCGAACGGCGGAGCAGCGAGCTATGCCGTGTCGAAGGCGGCGCTGCACGCGCTGCTGCACAAGCTGTCCAGCGAGGTGGCCGGTGACGGCATTCAGGTTCATGTCGCCGATCCCGGGCTCACGGCGACGAGTCCCGGGATGGAGGAATTCGGCGCTCGTCCCGTGCCCGACGGCGCGCGAAGCATCCTGGCTCCGCTCGACGGCCACGCGGCCCCCGGTGTGCTCACGCGAGACGGCGCACCCCTCCCCTGGTAGAGGCCGGCCCGCAGACTCCGGCGCCCTTCAATGCAGCTGGTTCCGCAGTCGTAGCAGAGCGACGCGTGCGGTGGCGATATTCGCGGCAGGGTCGAGCAGTTCGGATGCCGCTCCGACGATGACGGCGGCGAGGATGCGACGCTCCTCGGGGCGGAAGGCGGGATCGCGGGTGCCGATGGCATCGGCGACGATCGCGCGGCACCGTTCTCGCACCGGGACGAGGGCGCCGTAGGCTCTCGCGAGGAGCTCCCCGTGCGCGGCCGTCAGCGCGGACCGGCGTCGTCGCATCTCCTCGTCGACCTGAGGCAGCCGCACGAGGCGCGCCGCGCCGGTGAGCAGCGGGATGTCCGCATCCGCGACGTATCGCTCCGCCTCCTCCTCGTCGACCGTGGGCTGATCGACACCGAGGAAGGCATCCTCTCGGGTCGGGAAGTGGTTGAAGAAGACGCGCTCCGACACACCCGCCCGCCGGCAGATCTCAGCGACGGTCACGCGCTCCCAGGGCAGCGCCTCGGCCGCGTCGAGCGCCGCTCGCTCGATGGCGGCGATGGTCCGACGACCTCGTGCGTTGGCGCCGCGCCTCACGATGCCACCATCAGCGCCGACTCGATGTGATCGATCGCACGCCGCGCGCCGTCCTCAGCGCGAAGTTCCTCTCCGAGTGCCGCTGCACGTCTCCGCATCCCGTCCTCGCCGAGCATGCGATCGATGGCGCTGCTGAGGCGATCGACCGTCAGCCGCCGACTTGTCACCGCCCTCGGTGCGACACCGAGTGCTTCTGCACGCCCGCCCCAGAAGAGCTGGTCGGCGCCGAAGGGCACGACGAACGTCGGGACCCCGGCGGCGAGGGCAGCCCCCGTCGTCCCGGCGCCGCCATGGTGGACCGTTGCGGCCACTCGCGGGAAGAGCCAGGAGTAGGGGACGGATGCCTCGACTCGCATGTTCTCGTCGGAGACGGCGCCCACGAGGCCGCCCCAACCCGTGAGGAGGACCGCGCGAACACCCACCCGGGTCACGGCATCGAGGACGACCTCGAAGAGTCTCTCGGGATCGCCGGGGATCATGCTGCCGAAGCCGATGCTGACAACAGGGCCAGACGCAGCCATGAACTCGCGCAGACCCGACGGGACGGCGTCCTCCGTGGCCGGAAGCGACCAGTAGCCCGTGGCGACGCGCGCCGTCCGGTCGTCGGATCGCACGGGGACGACGACGGGACTGAAGCCGTAGACGATCGAAGGCAGTGTCGACGACGACCCGCTCGTCACCCCGAGCGCCGTGCGGGCGGCCCGCTCGGGCGCTCGCGTCAGCATCCCCGTCCCCGCGCGTGTGGCTACGTGGGACAGGCGACGCCCAACCGGTCCGAACCTGCCGAGCTCGGCGCCGAGCGCACCGGGATATTCCGTGCTCGGCGCCTCGAGCGGCTGCAGGTGCGCGCGCAGAAGGGGTGCGCCCAGGGCATCCGCCACCGGACGGGCGAGCGCCATGCCGCCGATGCCGCTCACGACGAGGTCGGTGCCCGCCGCGAGATCGCGGACCTCCGGTGCCCAGGTGCGCGTGAGCTCCACCACGTGGCGGCTCATCTCCCGAAGCGACGCCTGGTCGGATCGTGCGGCGATGGACGTCCGGTCGATGCCGCGCAGCGCCCCGAACCGGATTCCTGCTCGCCGGAAGTCGACTGCGTAATCCTCGGGCGCCGCGGCGCGCACGACATGACCCCGCGACACCGCCTCGACGGCGAGGGCGAGGTAGGGCTCGACGCCCCCGCGTGTGTCGTTTGCGACGAAGGTGAGATCCACACCGTGATTATCTGCAGTAACTGCAGATAATGTCCAGATCCACCGAGCATCAGGGCAGCGGTTCCAGGCCCCCGGCGCGACCCCGGCCCCGCATTCCGATGATTGACTGGTGCGTATGGGCGCCGTCGCGATGTTCCCCTTGGGGAGCGTCCTCCTGCCGTACACGCCTCTCGTGCTGCGGGTCTTCGAGCCGCGTTACCTCACGATGATGGGGCGCCTGCTCGACGTGGACGATCCTGAGTTCGGCGTCGTGCTGATCGAGCGGGGACTCGAGTCCGGTGGAGGCGACGAGCGCTCATCCCTCGGCACGATGGCGCGCATCGTGCAGGTCGAGGCCGGCTCGGCGGACCTGTACGTGGTCGCGGTGGGCGGAGAGCGGATAGTCGTCGACCGCTGGCGTGAGGACGATCCGCACCCGGTCGCCGACGTGACGAGGATGGAGCCGCTCATCTGGGACGACGCGCTCGCGCCGCTGCACCGTGAGGCCGAGCGGGTGGTGCGCCGCCTCGCGAGTATCGCCTCCGTGCTCGACGAGGCGCGCTGGGATCCCGCCACCCCGATCTCCGACGATCCGGTGGAGTCGTCCTGGCAGCTCGCCGCGATCGCTCCCCTGAGCGAGTACGACCGTTTCCGGCTGCTGAAGTCGACCACGCTCGGGGGCCTGCTCCGCGGGGTCATCGACCTGTGCCTCGAGGAGGAGCCGGTCCTCATCGCGCGCGCCGCCGACGTCCGCGACGCGGATGACGATGACCTCTGACGCGGGATGGAGAGCTCCGCCCTGACGATAGGCCCGCGCCGCCCGGCGTCAAGGGGATCGTCCCCGCGGCGGGCAGTGCCTAGCGTCCCCGTATGAGCGACGAAGAGAAGAACCGCATCCTGGCCCATCACGACGACCCGGCATCGCCGCCCGCCGGCTCCGGGCTCTCGGAGAGCGATGCCGTTCGCAAGGACGAGACGTACAGCCCGGCGAGCGAGACCGAGACCGAGGCGAAGCAGGACGATCCCCTCCCCGACACGCTCGACGACGACATCGACACCGACCAGATCATCGTCACCCCGGGTACCGGCGGCCCCGACGACGCGGGCGACATCGAGGTCGATCCCGACGATCTGAACCTTCCCGGGCGGTCGTGACCGCGGGTCACCGGACCGTGCCGGTCGGCGGGCGGTCCGGTGACAGGTTCGGCAGCGCACGCGTGCCGAACTCGTGCTGCAGGGCGCTCCGTGCCGCGAACCAGCCGGCGAGTCCGTGCACGCCCGGGCCGGGGGCCACGGATGCCGAGGCGAGGTAGACGCCGGGTATCGGCGTCCTCCACGGGTCGGTGCTGATGACGGGTCGGCGGATCAGCTGCCAGAGCGACGGCGCACCGGCGGCGATGTCTCCGCCCGGATAGTTCGGATTGTGCCGCTCGACATCGACGGCGGTGCGGGAGTGGGTGCTGATGATCGTGTCGCGGAAGCCCGGGGCGAAGCGCTCGATCTGGCGGATCACGGCCTCCTGCCGGTCGGCCGTGCTCCCGGCCGGGACGTGCGTGTACGTCCACAGCGTGTGCTGTCCGGCCGGCGCGCGGCTCGCGTCGAAGAGCGTCGGCTGCGACACGAGCACGTAGGGCCGGTCCGGGAGGCGCCCCGCATTGACCTCGTTCTCCGAGTGCGCCACCTCGTCGCGGGTTCCCCCGACGTGGACGGTGCCCGCGCGCCGGACCTCTGGGTGGGTCCAGGGCACGGGCTCGCTCAGCGCGAAGTCCACCTTCGCCACGGCTCCGCCGTACCGGAACGACTCCAGCGTCCGGCGGTAATGAGAGGGCAGATGTCCGGCCGCCATGGTCAGAAGGGCTCGCGGAGTGACGTCGAGGAGCGTCGCCCGTGCGGACGGCAGCTCGTCGAGGCTCCGGATCTCCTGCCCCAGCACGAGCTCGCCGCCGTGCGATCGCAGGTCGTCGACCATCGCGTCGATGATGGCCTGACTTCCGCCGATCGGGATGGGCCAACCGCGCGCATGCGCGTACGTGCCGAGGGCGAGACCCGCCGCGGCCGCGGCGATGCTCGGCTGCGGCAGGATCGTGTGAGCGGCGACCCCCGTGAGAAGCGCGGGCGCAGCCTCCTCGCGGAACCTCGCGTTCCATGCCACGCTGCCTTGCTCGATCGCGCGGAGTCCGAGGGCGACCGGTGCCCCGATGGAGCGCGGCACGCGCAGCAGCGACGATCCGGTGAACTCGGCGACCTCTCCCGCTCGTTCCACGAGGGGCTTCATCAGCTGCTCGTAGGCGCGGCCGTCAACGCCGAGCTCGTCCCGTGTGCGAGCGAGGTCGCGGTACGCCAGTGCGGCCCTCCCTCCATCGAGCGGCTGAGCGAACGAGACGTCGGGAGTCGCGAAGGAGATCCGCTGCGCCAGACCGAACTCCCGGAAGAACCGCGACTCGAAGGCGAGCGGATGCACCGCGGAGCACACGTCGTGCAGGAAGCCGGGCAGCGTGAGCTCGCGCGTGGCGGCTCCGCCGCCCGCCTGGTCCGCGCGCTCGTAGACGCGCACCGCAAGGCCCGCACGAGCCATCGTGACCGCGGCGGCCAGGCCGTTGGGTCCGGCGCCGACGACGACGACGTCCAGCTCGATGCGGCGGCTCACGACGCGCCGGTCACTCGTCGGCCGGTCCGTCCTCGCCGGAAGCCGCGAGCTCGCGGTCGGCCGTCGTCGCGCCGACCGGGCGGGCCGACTTCCCCTCCGCGAGATACGCCAGGCGGTGCAGGGTCTCGGCATTGCGCCACTGCAGCAGGATGTCGAGCAGAGGCGCCGGAATGAAGCGCCCCGGCCCCGACACCGCCTCCTCCTGGATGCGCACCACGCAGCCCTTTCCCCGGTCCTTGACGTCGAGCGTCACACGGGCTTCGCCGATGGGCCACCCCCGCGCTCGCATGACCATCCGGCGGGGCGGACTCCACTCCTCCACGACGGTGGCGTCGTCGATGAGCGCCGGCCAGACCCCGAATGAATGGTGAAGCGCCGAGCCCTCACGCGGCCAGTCCTTCCCGACCTCGCGCATGCGCGACGCTCCTACGACCCAGGACGGGTACAGCCATCCGTCGCCCAGCACCCGGAAGACATCCTCGACCGAGCACCGCAGCTCTCTGACGTTTCGTGACATCGTGCTCCCTCGCTGATCCGGCCGTCCTCGTTCGACCGTAGGGCGGATGGATGCCGCGCCCGAACCGGTTGCATCGATCCGCCGGATGTGATCCACGGTGGCCCTCGCCGCTGTCCGCTGCCCGGCACATGTCGCTGTCACCCTCGCCCTCACCCCCCGTGAGTGGCTCCACGGATTTCGGGCGTAGAGTGACTGCCCTTGGAGAAGCGAGCCTCACCGGCGCGTTCGACGGAGGTTCTGTGGCCGGAAATGCAACGACCCGATTCGAAAACGTATCCCTGCTCTCGGTTGCGAGCACCCTGCCCGGTCGGGTGACCACATCAGACGACATCGAGTCTCGCCTCGGGGCTGCGCTCACTCGGCTCAAGCTCCCCAGCGGACTTCTGCAGCGCGTCGCGGGCGTCCGAGAGCGCCGCAACTGGGCGCCCGGCGAGTCCGCCGACACCGCCACCATCGCGGCCGGCACGCGCGCGCTGGCTCAGGCGGGGGTCGAGCCCGCCAGTGTCGGCCTCCTGATCAACACGTCGGTGACCCGCAAGCACCTCGAGCCCTCCGTCGCCGTGCGGATCCATCACGGCCTGGGCATGCCCAGCTCCGCCATCAACTTCGATGTCGCCAACGCCTGCCTGGGCTTCGTGAGCGGCATGAGTCTCGCGGCCGGCATGATCGACTCGGGTCAGATCCGGTACGCGATCGTCGTGAACGGCGAAGACGCGGACGAGATCCAGATCAACACGATCGAGCGGCTGCTGCAGCCGAATGTCGACCGAGCGGCCTTCATGAGCGAGTTCGCGACGCTCACGCTCGGCTCGGGGGCGGCTGCAGCCGTGCTCGGCCGCGCGGACGAGCATCCGGAGGGGCACCGCATCGTGGGCGGGGTCACGCGCGCCGCGACGCAATTCCATGACCTGTGCGTCGGCAGCGTGGACGGGATGTTCACGGACGCGAAGGCGCTGCTCAAGGGCGGCCTCGATCTCGTCGTCTCGGCATGGAAGGAGGCGGGACCCCGGTGGAACTGGTCGTCGATGGATCGCTACATCACGCATCAGGTCTCCTCGGTGCACACGAACGCCATCATCAAGGCCGCGAAGCTCGACCGCAGTCGTGTGCCGACGACGTTCCCCAGGCTCGGCAACGTCGGACCCGCGTCGATCCCGATCACGCTCGTCGAGCAACAGGCGACGCTCCGCCGGGGGGATCGCGTGCTGCTGATGGGGGTGGGCTCCGGCCTCAACACGGCGATGATGGAGCTCGCGTGGTGATGGCATCGGCATCGTGACGCGGGAAGCGGCGACTCCGCCCCCACACCTCCCCGGACTCGACGCCCGCTTCAGCCGCGTCGCGGCGGTGCCTGGCCGGGGGATGGATGCGGGACTGAGTCGCACCTGGCACTATCTCGACAACGGAGAGGCGCTTGCCGATCTGGGGGTGCCGATCGCGGGGACGATCGTGGCGGTTCACGGCAACCCCACGTGGTCGTACCTCTGGCGGAACCTCGTCGCCGAATCCGCGCGGAGCGCCGCGGAAGGCGGCCCCGCGTGGCGGGTCGTGGCGGTCGATCAGCTCGAGATGGGGTTCTCCGAGCGCACCGGCATCCACCGCCCACTCGCCCAGCGCGTCGCCGACCTCGGAGCGTTCACCGACGCGCTCGCACTCGACGGCCCCGTCGTCACGCTCGGTCACGACTGGGGAGGCGTCGTGTCACTGGGCTGGGCGGTCGACCATCCGTCGACCATCGCCGGCGTGATGCTGCTCAACACCGCGATCTCCCAGCCGGTCGGGACGCCGATTCCCGCCCCGCTCCGGATCGCCCGTGCACGCGGCCTGCTGGACGCATCTACCGTCCACTCCACGGCGTTCCTCTCGACCACGCTCTCGCTCGCCTCGCCGGCACTGGATCCGGCGGTGAAGGATGCCTACCGCGCCCCGTACCGCTCGGCGGCGCGACGCCGTGGCATCGGCGCATTCGTGGCCGACATCCCCGCCGACCCGGCGCACGAGAGCTTCCCCGAGCTGGAGCGGATCGCGACCGCGGTCCGGAGTCTGCAGGTGCCGGCGCTGCTGCTGTGGGGTCCCGAAGATCCGATCTTCAGCGACCGCTACCTCGATGATCTCGTCGACCGGATGCCGCACGCCGACGTGCACCGGTTCGAGGGTGCGGGCCACCTCATCGCCGAAGAGCGTCCCTTCGCGGATGCGGTCCTGGCATGGCTCGGCGACAACTTCGCCCACGATGAGGATTTCGGCGAAGCCGGGCCGCGCCGATCCGCCGTGCCCGCTGTGGCAGAGCCGGAACCTCCTCGATTCGTGCCGTTGTGGCACGGACTCGACGAGCGGCGGAGCGACGACGCGATCGCCGTCATCGACATGTCGACGCGCGGCGGACCCCGTCGGGTGAGCTGGCGTCAGCTGGACGACAGGGTGCGCCGCATCGCTTCGGGGCTCAGCCGGATCGGGGTGCGGAAGGGACACCGGGTATCGCTGCTGGTGAAACCCGGGCCGACCCTGACGGCCGTGCTCTACGCGTGCCTGCGGATCGGGGCGGTCGTCGTGGTCGCCGACGCGGGCCTGGGCGTCAAGGGCCTGACCCGGGCAGTGCGCGGCGCGTGGCCCGACTTCGTCATCGGCGAGACGCCGGGGCTCGCCGCGGCACGCGTCCTCGGCTGGCCGGGCGTGCGCATATCGACCGCGCGGCTGCCGACCCCCACCGCGCTGGCGCTCGGCGTATCGCACAGCCTCGGCGACCTCGTCGCGCTCGGCGACGACCTCGCCCTCCCCGATCCGCCCGATGCCGACGACGAGGCCGCGATCCTGTTCACCTCCGGGTCCACCGGTCCCGCGAAGGGCGTCGTCTACACCCACGCCCAGCTCTCCGCGCTCCGCGATGTGCTCGCGAGTCACTTCGAGGTCACGCGAGACACCGGGCTGGTGACCGGCTTCGCTCCCTTCGCACTGCTGGGCCCGGCCCTCGGCACGCTCTCGGTGACACCGGAGATGGATGTCTCCTCCCCGCGCACCCTCACGGCGAGCGCCGTCGCGGCAGCCGTCCGAGAATCGGACGCGGGCATCGTGTTCCTCTCCCCGGCGGCGATTCTCAATGTCGTCGCAACGGCCGGAGAGCTGACCCCGCAGGATCGCGAGGCCCTGGCGCGCGTCCACACCTTCCTCTCGACGGGAGCCCCGATCGGCGCGAAGCTCCTCGCGTCGGCCGCCGCCCTCATGCCCCACGCGACGCCCCATACGCCGTACGGCATGACCGAGTGCCTTCTCGTGACGGATACGACCCTCGACGGCATCCACTCCGCGGCTGAGGAAGCCGATGCCGGGGTGTGCGTCGGTCGGCCGATCGGCACGAACCGGGTCGCCATCAGCGCATTGGATGCCGAAGGGGCGGCGACGGGACCACTGAGCTCCGAGCCCGGGGTTCTGGGTGAGATCGTCGTCTCGGCTCCTCATCTGAAAGATCACTACGATCGGCTCTGGCTCACCGACCGCGCCGCGGAACGGGACATCCCCCACGACCCGGATGCTGCGCCGGCCCGGTGGCATCGCACCGGCGATGTCGGGCACCTCGACGCGCACGGGCGCCTCTGGGTCGAAGGCCGCCTGCCGCACGTGCTGGTCACGCAGGCGGGGCCGATCGCTCCAGTGGGACCTGAGCAGCAGGTCGAGAGGGTCTCCGCCGTGCGCCGCGCCGCCGTCGTCGGCATCGGACCCGAAGGCCTTCGACAGGCCGTCGCGGTCGTGGAGACCGTCCCGCCGACGCGTCGACCCGGACTCGCGGACCCGGATGTGACGCGAGCCGTGCGCTCGAGCACGGACCTCGCGCTGGTCGCCGTGCTCGCCGTCCCCCGGCTCCCCACGGACATCCGGCACAACTCCAAGATCGATCGCACGCGACTCTCGCACTGGGCTGAGGGCGTCCTCGCCGGCGGAAGACCGACCGCCCCATGACGGTGCTCGTCACAGGAGCATCGGGATTCCTCGGCCGCGCCGTCGCGGCCGAGCTCGTCGCCCGCGGCCACACCGTCCGCTCCCTGCAGCGTCGACCCTCCCAGGTGGACGGCGTCACCGACGTCCGCGGCTCGGTCGCCGATCCGGCGCTGATCGCACGCGCGGTCGACGGTGCGACCTCGGTGGTGCACCTCGCCGCCAAGGTCTCCCTGACCGGGACGCTGCAGGATTTCCGCGCCGTCAACGTCGAGGGGACCCGGTCGCTGATCGATGCCGCCGAGCGCGCCGGTGTCACCGGGTTCGTCTACGTCTCCTCCCCGTCCGTGGCACATGTGGGAGCGGCCCTGGCCGGGGTCGGAGCAGAGCCGGCGTCGCCGCGCCACGCGCAGGGCCACTACGCGCGGACCAAGGCGGAGGCGGAGCTGCTCGCGCTTGCTCGCGACTCGACCGGGTTGCAGGTCGTGGCGATCCGCCCGCACCTGATCTGGGGCCCCGGCGACACGCAGCTCATCGAGCGGATCGTCGAGCGCGCCCGCCGCGGACGACTCCCCCTGCTCAACGGCGGCACGGCCCTCATCGACACGACCTACATCGACAACGCGGCGACAGGCATCGTCGCCGCACTCGACCGTCTCCCGCGCGCGCACGGGAACGCCTACGTCCTCACGAACGGCGAGCCGCGGCCGGTCGGGG
Organism: Microbacterium sp. AZCO; assembly: GCF_039614715.1. GTDB lineage: Bacteria > Actinomycetota > Actinomycetes > Actinomycetales > Microbacteriaceae > Microbacterium. Next base: position 2,933,643 of record NZ_CP154857.1, read on the forward strand.
AGCTCATGGCGGGCATCTGCCGCGCTGCCGGCGTGCATCCGCCGCGCTGGAGCGTACCCGCGGGGGTGGCGCTCACGGCCGGCACCGCCATCGAGAAGGTGTGGGCGGTTCTCCCCACGCGGGACGAGCCCCCGATGACGCGTTTCCTCGCACAGCAGCTGTCGACGGCGCACTGGTTCGACCAGCGTGAGACGCGCCGCGCCCTGGATTGGTCGCCGACGGTCTCGATCGATGAGGGACTCGATCGCCTGGCCCGCAGCTACGCGGCGTGAGGGTCGGGGCGCGGCATCCGGCGAGCGCTGACAGAATCGAGGCATGCCGACCTGGCTCCTGTTCTCGCTGGTAGCACTCGCCTTCGCCGCGCTGGCGACCTGGGTCTCGCGCCGCCTGCTCGAGACCCAGGTGGGGTGGGTCCGGTCCGTCGTCATCTCGTTGGCCGTCTTCTCGCTCAGCATCCCGCTGGTGCTGTGGATGCTGGAGCAGTCCCACATCTACGCCGACGGGAAGCTCCTGGTCGGCTGGCCGGTCGCCGCGACCTTCTTCGCCCTGATCATCGGGTGGGTGTTCGCCATCGTGGTGGTCGTCATCGTCATCAGCGAGTTCCTGGTGCCCACCCGTCCGCTGCGCAATCCGATCGTCCTCATCCGTCAGGCCATCAAGCGGCGCGATCGGGCCAGGCGCTACGCGCAGATCGTCGTGATCGCCTCGCGGCACGGGCTGGGGCTCTACCAGAACCGCGCGCGGGGCTACAGCGAAGAGCTTCCTGAGGCGCTCGTCTCCGCCCTGAACGAGGCCGGGGTCACCTTCGTCAAGCTCGGCCAGGTGCTCTCCTCTCGCGAGGACGTGCTGCCGCCCGAGTTCATCAGGGCCCTTTCGACGCTGCAGATGGACTCGACGCCCATCCCGTGGGCGGAGGCGGCCGCGGCGATCCGGGCGGAGCTGAAGCGCCCGTTGGAGGAGGTGTTCCGCTCGATCGATGAGACCCCTCTGGCAGCGGCATCCGTCGCCCAGGTGCACGCGGCGACGCTGCTGGACGGTGCCCGCGTCGTCATCAAGATCCAGCGCCCGCGCGCGCGGGCGCAGGTGACGACCGACCTGGACATCCTCGAGCGACTCGCGGCGGACGCCGAGCGACGCACGGAGTGGGCCCGGGAACTCGGAGCGCGCGCGCTGGCGGCGGAATTCGCGCGCGCCCTTCGCGAAGAACTGGACTACCGCGTCGAGGCCGCGAACACCGAGATGCTCCGCGAGGCGATCGCGAAGTCCCGGTCGGCGGCACTGAACGTCCCGAAGGTGCACTCCGAGCTCTCCACGTCGCGGATGCTCGTGCTCGAGCGCGCGGACGGCATCCCGTTCAGCCGGCTGACGCCGGATGCCCTGGAGCCGGAGGCCGCTCGCGCGATCGTCGATCACGTCGTGGACTCGGTGTTCGAGCAGATCGCGGTGCGCGGCGTCTTCCACGCAGACCTTCACGCGGGCAACGTGATCCTGGCGGAGGACCGGACCATCACGCTGATCGACTTCGGCGCCGTCGGCGTGCTCGAGCGCAGCGTGCGCAGGCTTCTTGCGCCGCTGCTGGTGGCGATCGCCAACGAAGACGACGTGGCGGCCACAGACCTCGTGCTGCTGCTGTGTGCGCCGATGTCCGGCGGGAGCGTCGAGCAGACCGCGCTCCAGCACGACATCGGCGCGATCCTGACGCGCGTGGCATATGCGCGAAGCGACGAGAACGTCTTCAGTGCGCTCGTCGATGTGCTCCGCAAGTATCGGCTGGCGATGCCGCCGTCGCTGCTCCTCGTCTTCCGCACGCTGACGTCGCTCGAGGGCACGCTGCGCAGGCTGGTGCCCGGTTACGACATGGTCGGCCGAGGGCTGTCGCAGGCTCCGCAGATCGCGCTCCAGCTCTCGTCTCCCCGACGACTCGCGCTCGACCTCCAGGCTCAATCGGCGATCGTCGCCGAACAGCTCCGGCGAATGCCCCGCCGCATCGAGGGGATCACCCAGTCGCTGCAGGACGGCACCTTCTCGGTGCGGATCCGAGCCCTGGAGAGCCCCGAGGACCGTCGGTGGGTGGACTCGATCGTCGGGGAGGTCACGGCGACCATCGTCGGCGTCGCACTCGTGGCCACGGGCTTCTTCCTCGCCGTGTCGGATGTCGGCCCCGCGCTGACCGACGACGTGCGGGCATTCTCGTTCCTCGGAAGCGTGCTCGGTCTCGGCGGGATGCTGCTGCTGCTCCGCAGTCTGAGTGGAGCCTTCCGGCGGCGCACCATCGACCGGTGAGACCCGCCTGACATCCGCGGCGGATTCCCCGCGGCCTCGGGAGTGACGGCGTGCATCGCGGATGCCGCCATGCCGTGCACCTCCGTGAGTTCCACCGTGTCCTGCGGGAGTCCTGTGGCTGAGATCCTCATCGATCCTCTTCCGAAGTTCTGTAACATCCATTAGATTCATGCCACGTCGTACATACTTTGTACTCGCTGTTTCAAAGGAGAAGTCATGCGTCCCCCAGCCCTTCACATCGGTGCGATCGCCGTCGCCGCGGCCCTCGTGCTAGCCCCGGCCGCTGTCGCGTCGGCCGCACCGAGCGCCGCCAACCAACACCCCCATGCCGTGCTCATCGGGGGAAACCTCAAGGAGAACGCCGAGATCCTGCAGACGATCGTCGATCTCGCCGACCCTGACGGTGCCGGTCCGCGCAAGGCTCGGATCGCCATTGTCACGGCCGCGGCCCCCGCTGCCCGCACCGCCGGCGACGCCGCCGACGACTCGAAGAACAACGCCGCCGCCAACGGGCTGTACTACTCCGCGCTGTTCCAGAGCTACGGCGCCGAGACCTACGCTGTGCCGATCGACACCGGTGTCGACTTCCCGGGTGACACCTACACGCCCGCGAACGCCTCAGACCCCGCAGTGGCGGCCGAGATCGCGGCATCCACCGGTCTCTTCTTCGGCGGCGGCGACCAGATGCGGTATGTGCGCACGCTCTTCTCGTGCGATGACGCAGAGCTCGAGGCCTACACCGACTGCACAGACACCGCTGCGATGACGGCGATCCGCCAGGTGGCGGCGCGCGGCGTCGTGTCGGGCGTGAGCGCCGGCCTGACGATCCAGCAGGGCGCCGACATGATCACCGGCGGCGAATCGTACGAGGCCTGGCGCGACGGCGCGGCCGCGGGCTACCTCGACGATGAGCGTGCGCTCGGCTACCTGCCGTACGGCGGCTTCGGATTCGTCGACGGCGTCCTCATCGACAGCCACTTCACGACGTGGGGCCGCGAGGGCCGCGCGGTCAAGCTTGCGCTCGAAACCGGCCACCCGTACGTGCTCGGCATCGACGAGACGACCGCCGTCGTCCTCGACCGCACCACGGGCAAGGGGGCCGTCATCGGCGAGCACGGAACATCGGTCCTCGACCTGACGCAGGCCGTCACGACGGAGAGCGGTGTGGCGGGAGTCCGCTGGAGCTATGCGAGCGCGGGCGACGGCATCCGGCTCGGCGATACGGCCGGCGTCGTGAAGGGCAAGGATGCCTCACCCCTGAAGGCACGCGGATCCGCCGCGGAGCCCCGCACCGATATGTGGGACTCGCTCGACGGAGTGGGCGGCGCCTACACCCTGCGCGACCTCGCACGCGAGGTCGTGGGGTCCGCATCCCGCACGGGCCAGGGCGTCAGCTTCGAGACCGGACCCCGGTTCGCCACGACCCTGACGCGTGACGGTGCCACGGCCGCGTGGACGACCCGCGCCGGCGCCGTCTCGTTCGCCGGGCTGCGCATGGACATCGCGACGGTCGACTGAAGCATCCCGCACGCGCGCCCGGCCCCTGCGGGGGTCGGGCGTTTCGCGTCTCGGGCAGGACCGCAGACGGGAGGAGTGCCCGTCAGTAGAGTCCCAGGTCGCTCGCGACCTTGTCGGCGCGCGCCATGCGGTCGACCGCGGCATCGCCGAGCCGATCGAAGCAGCCCGCGACGACGGCCTCGATAAGGGCGAGAACGGGAGTCAGGGCGTCGAAGGGCGAGGGAGCGCCGGTCTCGCTCGACAGGACGACGTCGGCGTCCGACGCGATCGGCGAGAGCCAGCTGTCCGTGAAGAGCACGATCGAGGCGTGCCGGGCGCGGGCCGCACGCGCCAGACGCTGCGTGTGATCCTCGTAGCGGCGGTAGTCGAACAGCACGAGCACATCGCGCCGCCCCATGTCTTCGACGAGAGCGGCCCGCGCCGGTGCGTCGTCCGGGAGGACACGCACGCGGGGACGGAGCTGCTCGAGATGCAGCGCGAGCACCTGCCCGAGCAGGCCGCTGTAACGGCCGCCGGCGATCAGCACGGCGCCGGGCGCCGACGAGATGAGATCGACACTGCGGTCGAGATCATGCGTGCTGAGCTCGTCGAAGGTGCGCTGAAGCGTGGCGACCGAGATGGCCGCGGCGCGCTCGCGCAGCGACGCCGAGGCGTCCTCGCGCGGAGGACGGCTCTGATGGATGCGCAGGGGCGAGGCGGAGCGCTCGTCGAGGTCGCGCCGCAGAGCCTCTTGGAAGTCCGGGAAGCCGCGGTACCCCAGCCGCTGCACGAAGCGCAGGACGGTCGGCCCGCTCACTCCGGCGCGATCGGCCAGGCGCGCGACCGTCTCGAATCCCGCCGAAGGGTAGGCCGACAGCAGCACGCGGGCGACCTTCCGCTCGGCGGGCGAGCAGTCGCCCATGCCGCGGCGGATCGACTCCGCGATGCCGGCCTCGGCCATCTCGAGCACCTCCGACCTCGACAGTAGCGCGCTCACTCCGCCGCGATGCGCACGACGAGGCCGGCGAGGAGCGCGACGCGATCTGCGACGCTGCCGAGGTCGAGCCATTCGCTCTCGGCGTGGTCGTCTCCACCGATGGGCCCCAGGCCGTCGAGCACCGGGGTCCCCGTGGCCGCGACGAAGTTGGCGTCGGAGACTCCTCCCGTCGCGGCGCCGGCGACCGCGATGCCGAGCTCGGCCCCGACCGCCGCGGCGGCGGCGAAGAGGTCGGCTGTCGCGTCCGGCTCGAGCGGCGGACAGACCGCCATGCGCTCTACCTCGGCCGAGACGCCGTCGATCACGGTGGCCGCCGCGCGCGCCTCGATGGCGGCGAGCGCCCACTCGAGGTCCGCGAGCCGTGCGGCCCTCACCTCGCCGAGCAGACGGGCGGAGGCCGGGACGACATTGGTGCGCTCCCCCGCGCTCACGACGCCGATGTTGACCGTCAGATCGGGGCGAGCGCCGCTCAGGGACTGCACGTCGAGCAGGAGATGCGCGGCCTCGACGGCGGCGTTGCGACCGCGGTGCGGCTCGACGCCGGAGTGAGCCGCTCGGCCACGGATGTCGATGCGCACATCGGCGACGCCCTTCCGGGCGGTCACGAGGTCGCCGTTCTCGCGCGCGCACTCGAGGCAGAGCGCGGCATCCATCCCCCTCGCGAGCTCCGCGAGGATCGCCCCGGAAGCCGGCGATCCGACCTCCTCATCGGGCGTCAGGGCGATGACGACCTCCGCGAAGTCGGTCCAGCCGCTCTCGGCGAGCAGCCTCGCCGCATAGAGGCCGGCGAGGACCCCGCTCTTGTCGTCGCACACACCGGGCCCGTAGGCCCGACCCGCATCTTCGCGGTAGGGCCGGGCGGCGGCCGTGCCGTCGGCGAAGACGGTGTCCAGGTGGGCGAACAGGAGAATACGGCTGCTGCCGGTGCCGCGCATGCGCCCGACCACGACGCCGCCGAACGCGGTGCCGTCCGAGAGGGGTGTCGGCACGCGCTCGACCTCGAGTCCGATCTCGGCGAGGCGCTCCGCGCACCACTCCCCCGCCCGGTCGACGCCCGCGGCGGAATGAGAGCCGGAATCGATGCGGACCAGCGCGGCGAGGTCGCGGCGGAACGCCGGAACGAGCGCCTCGGCCCGCGCGCGCAGGATCGGCGCCGTCGGTGCGAGGACGGCGCCCGGAACGGGCGGCATTACAGCACCTTGGCGAGGAACGCCTGCGTGCGGGCCTCCCGCGGGTTGACGAGGACGTGCGAAGGATGCCCCTGCTCGACGACGACGCCGCCGTCCATGAAGACCGCGACATCGCCGACCTCGCGGGCGAAGCCGATCTCGTGGGTCACGACGATCATCGTCATGCCCGACGCCGCGAGGTCGCGCATGACGTCGAGGACGTCGCCGACGAGCTCCGGGTCGAGGGCCGAGGTCGGCTCGTCGAAGAGCATGACCTCGGGATCCATCGCGAGGGCTCGTGCGATCGCGATCCGCTGCTGCTGGCCGCCCGAGAGCGCGCTGGGGTACGCCGAGGCCTTGTCCGCAAGGCCGACGCGGTCGAGCAGCTGCATGGCGCGCTCGCGGGCCGCGGCCCGCGGCGTCCCGAGGACCTGGACGGGCGACTCCGTGATGTTCTCGAGCGCCGTCATATGGGGGAAGAGGTTGAACCGCTGGAACACCATGCCGACGCCGCGGCGCTGGCGTGCGACATCCTTCTCCCGGAGCTCGTAGAGCTTGCCGTTGCGCTCCTCGTAGCCGACCGTGCGGCCCGCGACGCGGATCATGCCCGCGTCGATCTTCTCGAGGTGGTTGATGCAGCGGAGAAACGTCGACTTGCCGGAGCCCGAGGGTCCGAGGAGGCACGCGACCTGACCGCGCTCGACCTGGAGGGTGATGCCCTTGAGCACCTCGAGCGATCCGAAGCGCTTGTAGACGTCACGCGCGTCGATGATCGCGCTGGTCGTGGTGGATGCCCCTGCGGCGGTCGCTGCGGGTTCGGTGGGGAGCATGATCGTCACTTCTTTCCGTCCTTCCAGCGACGCAGGAGTCTCAGCGCGCCGTTCTCGCGGGCACCCGCGACACCGCGTCCGAAGCGACGCTCGAGCCAGGCCTGCGGCACGGCGAGGATGCTCGTGAGCACGAGGTACCAGATGGCGGCGACGATGAGGAGCGGGATGATCTTGAAGTTCTGGGCGTAGGCGGCCTGCAGGTTGGACATCAGGTCGCGACCGGCGATGACCGAGACGAGCGCCGTCGTCTTCAGCATCGTGATGACCTCGTTGCCCATCGGAGGAACGATGACCCGCATGGCCTGGGGAAGGACGATGCGCCGCATCGTGCGCCCGGGCGTCATCCCGAGGGAATGGGCGGCTTCGGTCTGACCGTGATCGACCGATGCGATGCCGGCACGGACGATCTCGGAGGCGTACGCCATCTCGTTGAGACCGAGTGCGAGGAGCGCGGCGACGGTCGCCGGGATGAGGTCGCTCGTGCCGATCGACCAGAACTCGACGTCGGTGAACGGGATGCCGATCACGATCTTCGGGAGGAAGGCGCCGATGAATCCCCAGAAGATGAGCTGGAGGAGCACGGGCGTACCCCGGAAGATCCAGACGAAGAGCCCGCTCACGACCCGCAGCACGGGGTTCGGCGAGAGCCGCATGATGGCCACGACGACACCGCCGGCGAGGCCGATCGCCATGGCGGCGATCGTGAGGTAGATGGTCGTCGCGAGGCCCTGCAGCGTCAGCGGGGCGAAGAGGTACTCGCCGACCGTCGGCCAGTCGATGTTGGGGTTCTGCGCGAACGCCAGGATGAGGGTCGCGGCGACGAGGCCGACGATGATGCCCGAGACCCACCGCCAGGGGTGGCGCAGGGGGACGGCCTGGATGGGTGCCGGCCGGCGCTGGTCGGTCGCATCGGCAGCGGTGCCGGTTGCGAGCTGTGGCGACGATGCCATGATGCTCCTCGATCGTTTCGGGCAGATGCCCGGTGGTGGATTGGCGGGGGCGACCCGATGCCGGCCAGGGGGTAGTCGGCACCGGGTCGCCGAGGGTCAGGACTTGGCGCCGTTGATCGTCGCCTCGTCGATGCCGATCCCCTCGACGCCGAACTCGGCGAGGATCTTCTTGTACGTGCCGTCGTCCATGAGCGACTGCAGCGCCGCCTGGATCGCCTCGGCCAGAGCCGCGTTGTCCTTCAGGACGCCGATGCCGTTGAGCGTGGCGTTGTATCCGGTGGGCGCCTCGGGGTCTTCGACGACCTCGAAGGTCTTGCCGTCGTTCGTCGTCTTGGCGACGTAGCCCGCGCTCGGCTTCGTGAGCAGCGAGGCGACGGCCTTCCCCGCCGTGATCGCCAGCTGAGCGTCGGAGTCGGAGGGGAACTCGGCGAGCGCGATGGGCTCGAGGCCCTCCGCCTTGCACTCGGCCTGCCAGGTGTCGTTCACGAGGTCGACCTGGCTCGTCGCCGTCTGCACGGCGACGTCCTTGCCGCAGAGGTCGAGGTACGTCTCGATCTCGTCGGGGTTGCCGGCGCGGGTCAGGATGCCGGTGCCCGACGCTGAGTAGTCCACGAAGGTCAGCACGTCCATGCGCTCCACGCTCGAGGTCATGGCCGACATCGTGACGTCGAAGTTCCCGGCCTGCAGGGCGGGGATGATCCCGTCGAAGCCCTGCTGGGCGAAGTCGAAGTCGATGCCGAGCTTGGCGCCGATCGCCTGACCGAGCAGGACGTCGACACCGGTGAGCTCGTCCGAACCCTCCTCGACGAACATCTCGAACGGCGCGTACGGAGCATCGGTCGCGACCTTGACCGCGCCGGCTGAGGCGATGTCGTCGGGAAGCAGCGCTTGTGCGTCCTCATCGACGTCGACGGTGACGCCCACGATCTCGACGCCGTCGACAGCGCTGTCGTTGGAGGGGGTTTCGGTTCCGGCGGCCGAGGCGCACCCGGCGACGAGGATGCCGGTCGCGGCGAGGGCGGCCGCTGCGAGGCCCGCGCGGCGAAGGCGGGGGGTGACGTGTTGCATCGTGGACCTTTCTCGTGGGCGCTCGACGGTGAGCGCCGCATCCATGATGTAACAGAAGTTACGGAATCTCAATAGGAGTGCAGATTTGTAATACCAGTTCCGAGGCGCCGGAACCCGAGAAGAAGCGTAATCGCTCCGCCGGCAACGCCGGCGGAGCTGGGGAGGGATCGCCTGAGGAGGACGGCGGGACTTCGTAGGGGTGACGTATCACGCGTCGCGTGCGCAGCGGAAGCCGATGTGCGTCGTCGAGGTGTCGTCGGCCTGCGGCGAGCGAGCGGCCGGCCGGAACCGCAGGCAGTAGTCCGGGGAGCACAGGTACGACCCGCCCTTGAGCACGCGCCGCGGCACGCGCGAGCCGGGCTCGGCGCTCGCGGCGGGGAGCAGCTCGGAGCGAGCGCCGCGCTCGACGGGTCGGCCGCCCGGCACGACATGGCGCGGCGAGTAGTAGTCGCTCGTCCGCTCCCAGACGTTGCCGATCGTGTCGAAGAGCCCGTACCCGTTCGCCGGGTACGAGCCGACGGGCGCCGTGGAGGCTCCGAACCGACCTTGATTGTCGTAGGGGAATCGGCCGATCCAGGTGTTGGCGCGCGCCTCGCCGCCGGGGAAGGGCTCGTCGCCCCAGGCGAACGGCGCGTCCGGCCCGCCCCCGCGTGCGGCGTACTCGAACTCCGTCTCCGAGGGCAGCCGCTTGCCGGCCCACCGGGCGTACGCCTCGGCATCCTCGAAGGCGACCTGTACGACCGGATGCGCCATCCGGTCGTCGATCGACGAGTCCGGGCCCTCGGGATGCCGCCACTGCGCGCCGGGCTCCCACCGCCACCACTGGCGCCACTCGCGCAGATCCACCGGCCCGGCGGTGGCTGTGAAGACGAGCGAGCCGGGGACGAGATCCTCGGCGGGGAGATCGGGATAGTCGGATGCCGCGAGCGCCCTCTCCGCGACCGTCAGATACCCGGTGTCGGCGACGAAACGCGCGAAGTCGGCGTTCGTCACCTGGTGGCGGTCGATCCAGAACGGCTCGACGACGCGCGCGTGGGCGGGCCGCTCGTCCGGGTAGAAGTCATCGCTTCCCATCGTGAACGACCCGCCCTCGAGCAGGACCATCGGCCCAGCGGCATTCCTCACAGGTCAAGCCTCTCAGTCATGCGCGTGAGGCGCGACGCCCATGGTGAAGACGACCCCCGCGCCGAGGTCCCGGACGAGGGAGGGGCAGAACCTCGGAGCGGGGGTCGGGTCTCAGGATGCGCGCGCCGGCGCGGTGTAGGCGATGTGCACGCGGTCGATCTGCCCGTCGAAGGCGAACGGCATCCGGTCCGCGTACGCCCGTGAGACGGCGCCGCCGTATGCGCGCCCGATGTCGAGGCAGTCGTTCGCCGAGAAGAGGAGCGGCGCACTCACCGGCACGACCCCCGAGCCCACCTCCGACCCGTCGACGCGGAGGACGACCTGAAGAGGTCCGCCCGGCTTCGGCTCGACGTAGCTGGTCTCGATCTCGATCGTCACGGTGCCGGCAGGCAGGGGCTCGGCGGCCGTCACGATCGTCCGCTGCACGAGGAACAGGTTGTACTCGTACGTGAGGATGCCGTCGACGACGTACGCCGTGAGCCCTCCGCCCGCGCCGCCGAGCTTGTACAGGACGCCGTTCGCCGTCTCGCCCACGGTCGCCGTGATGGTGACGGTGTTGGGCTTGTTCCCGAGCGCCGGTGCGCAGAACTCCGGCACGCGGGTCGTGTCGCCCGACATCTCCCATTCCGTGTACGGGGGCGAGAGTCGGAGCTCGGGGTGCAGCGGCGCGATCCAGAGACCGCCCCCGATGGGCAGCACCTTGTTCTTCGCCGCCTCGATCGCGAACAGCTCCTTGAGCGCGGCGAGCTTCTCGGGATGCTGGTCGGCGAGGTCACGGGCCTGGCTCCAGTCCTCATCGAGGTTGTAGAGCTCCCACCGGTCCTCGTCGGGAGTCCACGTCGTGATGCCCGGCGGGAGTCCCGGCACCCACGGCAGCCGGGGACCCGGCGTCGACGCCATCCAGCCGTCCTCGTAGATCGAGCGGCTCGCCATGACCTCGAAGTACTGCACGCGGTGACGACCCGCCGCCGTCTTGTCGTCGATGGAGTAGGCGAAGCTGGTGCCGTCGATCGGATCCTGATGGATGCCGTTGACGGTCTCGGGAGCTGTGATGCCGAGGATCTCGTAGAGCGTGGGCGCGACGTCGATGACGTGGTGGAACTGCGTGCGCGGCACGGGATCGTGCTCGATGTGCCCCGGCCACTGGATGAACATGGGGTTGCGCGTTCCGCCCAGGTGCGAGGCCATGAGCTTCATGCCCTGGTACGGCGTCGAGCCCGCCCACGCCCACGCGGCGTGGTACTGGTTGTCCGTCGCGGGCGTGCCGAGGGCGTCGAGCCCGCCGAGCTCCTCGAGTGCCGCGAGATGCTGGTCGATCGTCGTCGGGATCATGTTCTGCGCCAGCAGCTCGCTGATCGTGCCGTTCTGCCCCTCACCCGACGAGCCGTTGTCGCCCCAGATGTAGATGACGATGGTGTTGTCGGTGTAGCCGAGCCGCTCGAGCTCGTCGACGAGTCGACCGGCCTGCACGTCGGCGTGCTCGCCGAATCCGGCGCACACCTCCATGAGGCGCGCCTGGAACGGCTTCTGGTGGTCGGGGATGTCGTCCCAGCCCTGCAGGGACTCGGGGCGAGGCGTGAGCTCCGCATCCTCCGGAACCCACCCCGCGGCCTTCGCGCCGGCGAGCGCCTCCTCGCGGTAGACGTCCCAGCCGTCGTCGAAGGCCCCCGCGTACTTGTCCGACCACTCCTTCATGATGTGGTGCGGGCCATGGATCGCGCCGGTCGCCCAGTACATGAAGAAGGGCTTGTCGGGTGACAGCGCCTTGTGATCGCGCAGCCAGGCGATCGCGTCGTCGGCGATGTCCTCGCTCAGGTGGTAGCCGTCCTCGGGGGACTTCGGCGGGAGGACGCTCGTGGTGTTGCGCACGAGATTGGGCTCGTACTGCGAGGCCTCTCCCGCGAGGAAGCCGTAGAAGTACTCGAAGCCGTTGCCGGTGGGCCAGTTGTCGTAGGGCCCGGCCTTCGTCGTCTCCTCGGCCGGCGTGTTGTGCCACTTCCCCCAGGCGGCCGTCGAGTAGCCGTAGTTGCGGAGCACCTCGGCCATCGTCGCGCTGCTCTTGGGGATGTGCCCGGAGTACCCGTCCCAGTCGTTCGCGAGCTCGGCGATCTGGCCCGCGCCGACGCGGTGGTGGTTGCGCCCCGTGAGCAGCGCGGCGCGGGTGGGCGAGCACATGGATGTGGTGTGGAAGCGGTTGTACCCGATGCCGCCCTGACGGATGCGGTCGAGCGTCGGGGTGTTCACCTTGCCGCCGAGCGGCGCCGGCAGCGCAGGACCGGCATCGTCGATGAGGACGATGAGCACGTTCGGCGCACTGTCGTTCAGGCGCTGCGCGGGTGGCAGCGGCGAGTAGGTGGACTCGCCCAGCGTGCGCCCCGCATAGCTGCCGGACGGCTTGGGCGGGAAGGGCAGCGTTCGTGCTGGAGGCAGCGGCTCCCCGATCACCGATGTCGTTTCGTCCGTCATCATCTCTCCTCGTCTCGAGAGGCCGGCGCGAGACCACGCCCCCGGTGAACAGGCCTGCGTTCTCTTCCTAGCGAAGGAGCCCTGCCCCGAGGGGGCGAGATCCGGAACGTCACCCGCTGAGTGTGAGAGTGCGCTCAGGGCGTCTGCGGATCCCGGGATGCCTCTTCCCGGGCGTTGCGGCGGAGCGCCTCCGCTCGCTCGTAGGCGGTCTCGATCGACTCGGACAGCCGCGGCGTCTCGACGATCACATTCTCCGCGCCGAGGTGCTCGAGCCGACCGGTCCTCGTCAGGAGGGCCGCGAAGCGCGGCGGGACGCCGCTCAGCACGAGGAAGACCCCCTCTCGGCGCAGGTCGGCGACGATCCGGTCGAGAGCCTTGAGGAACGTCGCGGACGGCACCATCGGCGAGCCCCGCATCGACAGCACGATCGCGGCATCCGTCGTCCCCTTCACGAGCGGCCAGTCCTCCTCGAGCCGATTGACCTCGGCGAAGATGCTGCCTCCCGTGTAATGCAGCACGGTCGTGCGGTGACTCGGGAGCCGCGCGGGCAGGTCCTCCACGATCCAGCCGTCGCCGTCCCGGACGACGTGGATCATGCGGCCTGTGCGCGACAGGGCGACGACGCTCAGGATGATGGAGATTCCGGCGCCGATGAAGATCGCCTGCTGCAGCGGGAGCTCCGTCGTCGCGGCGAAGGTCACGATCAGGGCCGCCGCGGACAGCGCCGACGTGCGGAAGACCAGGACGATGTCGGGCCATCGTCCGACGATGAGCTCAGCGCCGATGACGATCATCAGGCCGCCGATGACGGGCATCGGGATGTAGCCCGCGTAAGGGCCGACCAGCAGCACGATGAGGGCCAGCCAGATCCCGGCGAAGATGCCCGACCAGCGCGTTCCCGCGCCGGCGCTCGTGGCGACGCCCGTGCGCGACATGGAGCCGCCGGTGGGGAGCGCCGAGAAGAAGCCGCCGGCGATGTTCGCGAGACCCTGCGCGGTGAAGTCCCTCGAGGCGTCGGACCGCGACCCGTCCGGATTGGAGACCGCGGCGCTGATTCCCGCAGCCTGCGCCAGGGCGACGAGGGCGACCGCGACGGCGCCCGTCGCAAGGGCGGGGATCGCCGCGATGTCGGGCATGCTCAGGGGTGGCAGCGACCGGGGGATCGTCGCGATGTCGGAGACGTACTCGACGTCGACCCCGACGATGGCGACGGGCACGGTGACGACGACGAGCGCCACGAGCGTCGCGAGCGACTTCAGCGGCTTGATGAAGCGGACGAGGAACCAGACGACCACGGTGCTCGTCGATACGAGGACCGACGCCGGCTGCCACTGATCGATGTTGACGAGCGCGTTCACGACCTTGCCGAGCGTGTTGGAGCTCTGCGGGGAGTACCCGGTCGCGTCGTGGATGACGCCCGCCACGATCTGCAGCGCGATTCCGGTCGTGAAGCCCGTCATCACGGCGGTGGACACGTACGACATGACGGAGCCGAGCTTGAGCAGCCCCAGGATCAGCATGACGACGCCGACGAGCACGGTCAGTGTCGCGACGGCGCCCAGATCGCCGGGGTCCAGGCCCGCGCCGCTCAGCACGCTCTTCGACGTGAGGGCGATCGCGCTCGTGAGCGTCGTGACCATGAGCACGGTGCGCGCGAAGAGCGATCCGACGATCGTCGGAACGATCCCGGACCAGAGCCCGAGCGGCGCGGCAAAGTTGCCGATGCTCGCGTAGGCCATGCCCTCCGGGATCGAGAAGAGCCCGGTGACGAAGCCCGAGAGGACGTCGCGGCCCGTGGGCCTGCCGAGCCCACCCGAGCGGGGTCGCGGGCGAGGCGCAGTCGTATCCGTCACGGCGTCACGGTAACGGCTGCGGGCCCCGGGCGCGCAGGGGATGCCGGGAATCCTGCGAATGTCACCTTCGACAGGCGAGGGCAGAGCGCGTCGGCACGGTTCACGCGAGCCGGACCGGGGGTGAGCGCCACGCCTTTTCGTACGATTCGCGTGATGCCCTCCTCCCGCGTCGTCGGTAGTTTCACGAACGGCGTGTTCTCGACGGTGACCGGCACCGCGGGGGCGGGCCGAATTCTCCTGGTCATCCGAGAGGGATGCCGATCAGGGGGAGGGTGCATGACAGTGGCAGCGGTCGATACAGCGAGGTGGTCGAGGGCCGCGGAAGGTCCTCCGACTCGCGCCTCCCACCTGATCGAGCGTCCCACGCTCGTCGCGGAGCTCGAGCGGATCATCTCGCGTGAGCCGGTCACCGTCGTTGCGGCGCCCTCCGGGTGGGGCAAGACGGTGGCCCTTGTCGAATGGGCGACGCTGAGCCCCCTCGAGGTCGCCTGGCTCACCGTGGCGCCACTCGACGAGGAGTCCGTCGACCTCGCGCTCGTCTCGGCCGTCGAGCAGTCAAGCCTTCGGTCCGGGCCGGCGACGCGCGACCGTATCGAGCTCGCGCTGGCGCAGCGCACCTCTCCCCTCGTCATCGTCCTCGACGACGCGCAGCACGCCGAGGCGAGCATCCGCTCCGGCCTCCTCGCCGGCCTTCTCGCGCAGCCGCTGCCGGGGCTTCACCTCGTGTTCGCGGGCACGGCGGCTCTCGAGCTCACGGCCGGACTGACTCCGGACGTGGACGCCGGCCGGCTCGCGTTCGCGGTCGAGGAGATCGAGGCGCTCGCGTCGGGTGTGGGGAGCGCGGTCGACGCGAAGGCGCTCCACCACGAGACGGGCGGCTGGCCCGTCGCCGTGCGGCTGCTGCTCTCGGCCGAAGCGAACCGGCAGGATGCCCGCGCCCGGCGGACGAACGAGCTCATGCACGAGTACGTGCGCGATGTCGTGCTCGCCGACCTCGATCGGGATCTGGCCGCCTTCGTGCTCGACGCGACCATCTGCGACGAGGTCACTCCCCGCCTCGCCGGAGTGGTGACGGAGCAGGTGCATGCGGCGACCCAGCTCGAGCGGTGCCGTCGACTGGGCCTGGCAGAGCGGGTCGACGCAGGCGCCGGGACCCCCGTCTACCGGTGGCGTCCGCTGATCGCACGACAGTGCCGCGAGGTGCTTGCCGAGCAGAGGCCCGGTCGCTCGGCGGTGCTCCGACGGCGCGCGGCCACCGCGCTCAGGGAGTCCCGCCCGCTCGAGGCCGCGGCGCACTTCCTGGCAGTCGGGGACGCCGAGGCGGCCGCGCGCGTGATCCAGGACTCGTGGCTCTGGCTGCTGCTGACCGGCTCCGCGGACGCTGTCGAACGCCTCGGCGTGGCGCTGCCGACGTCTGTCGCGAGCGGACCCGCTCTGCAGCTGATCCGGGCGTGCGCCCGGGAGGTCATGGGTGAGCGGCGCGCAGCGCGGGAGCTGTTCGAGACGGCGGAGGCGGCGGCATCCACCGACCCCTCGTATCGACGCCAGCGCGAACTCGCGCTGCTGCTCCTCGTGGACGGGCGTGAGGAACTCGCGGAGGCGGCCGCACCCGCTCGCATGCAGCTTCACGACGATCGACGCAGTCCGCGGGAGCAGGCGGCCATCGCTCTGCTCATCGCCTGGACCGAGGCGCGGGTCGGAGCGAGTATCGACGCCCTTCTGACGGCGCTCGCCGTCGCCGAGCGCAAGGCCGAAGTCGTCGGCGACGAGGAGATTCCGCGCATGGCGCATGAGCTGCGCGTCTACGCGCTCGCCTGGGCCGGGCGGCTGACGGAAGCGCGCGTGCAGCTCGCGTCGCTCAGCGCGGAGGCATCCGGATCGTGGGAGCGCTATGTCGGGCCCACGCGCGACGTCGCCGAAGGCCTCGTCGCGCACCTGAGCGGCGATCTGCCTGCGGCCCGACGCGCGTTCCGCCGTGCCATCAGTGCGGGACCGAACCGGGCCCCCTTCACGAACCTCGCGCGCGTCCTGCTGGTCGCGACGGCCGCCGCCTCGGGCGACCTCCGCCAGTGCCGTCGAGCAGCCCTGCACCTGCGGTTCGTGCCGCGCGTCGAGGTGCAGGGCATCGCGTGGCCGGCCCTGCGGCAGGCGATGCTGGGCAGCATGGAGCTCGCGGCGGGCGAGTTCGCACGCGCGGTGCCGCTGGCTCAGGCCGGCACGGAAGCACCCTTGACGCCGATCGCCGCGGTCGCGGTCGCCGGGGTGCTCCGCCGCACCGGCCGCCTCGACGAGGCGCTGGGTGCGCTCGCATCGACCACGGGCCCCGACGTCGCCGCCGTTCGGGTCGAGACGCGGCTCACGATGGCCGTCCGCGAGCTTCGGCAGGAGCGCGCGGATGCCGCGCACGCGCTGCTCGACCGGGCGCTCGCCGTCGCCGCTCCCGAACGGATGAGCCTCCCGTTCACGACGGCGGAGCCCCGCCTGCGCGAACTCATGGAGCGGCACCTCGACCGCGGCGGACTCCACGTCGAGTTCCTCCGCGGATGCCTCGGCGCCCAGCCGGAGGAGGCCGCGGCGAGGGGTCTCTCGCGACGGGAGCAGGAGGTTCTGGGCTACCTGCGCACCCACCTGACGACGACCGAGATCGCCTCCCGTCTCGGCCTGTCGCACAACACGGTGAAGACGCACCAGAGCCACATCTACCGCAAGCTCGGAGTCACTTCGCGACGGGAGGCCATGCGCTCAGCCTGACATCGGACGCCGGCTCTCGTTTGAGGGCCCACCGGCGAAGCCCTAGCATGCACAGATGGGTGATGCGACAGGGCTGTGGACAACTGCGCCCCCGGACCTGAACCAGGCGCTCCTCGACGGCAAGACGACGCTCCCCGCTCCCCGCCGCGACGCCGTGAGCCGCCGCGACCTGATCGAACGCGCGCGCGAGAGCGGATGCCGCATCGTGGCGGTCACGGCACCCGCAGGGTACGGGAAGTCGACGATGCTCGCCGAGTGGACCACCCTCGAGGACCGCCCCCTCGCGTGGGCGTCGATCGATCGCCTGGATGACGACCCGGCGGCACTCCTGTCGCTTCTCGCGACGGCCACGGCCGACCTCGGCGCCGACGGCGACCGCGTCATCGCCGAGATGCGCGGGGTCGGCACGTCGATGCTCGGGCGCTCGGCACCCATGCTCGCCCACTCCTGGTCCGGCGCAGCGGAGCCGTTCGTGCTTTTCATCGACGATCTCCATCTCGCCGCTTCGACGGACTGCAGGGATGCGCTCGAGATCGTGCTGTCCGGTGTGCCGGAGGGCAGCCAGGTCGTGATCGGGAGCCGCCGTGGTCATGACTTCCTGGCACGGCTGCGCGCCGAGGGACGCGTTTTCGACGTCACCGAGGAGCACCTGCGGATCGATGCGACCGGCGCGCGCACGATCTTCGCGGCCGCCGACGTGGATGCCGCCGAGGAGGACGTCGCGTCGGCCGTCGAGCGGTGCGAGGGGTGGCCGACGGGCATCTTCCTCTGCGCACTGGCCGCGGCCGACGGCGCCGACCTCGACATCGTCGGCGACGACCGGCTCGTCGCCGACTACCTCTACCGGGAGTGTCTCGCCGGCCTCGAACCCGGGTTGCAGCAGTTCCTGCGCGAGACCGCGATCCTCGACCAGCTGTCCGGGCCGCTGTGCGACGCCGTGCGCGACGCAGGAGATTCGCACGAGATGCTCCGCATGCTCGATGACCTCAACCTCTTCCTCGTGCCGCTCGACCGGAGGCGCCGGTGGTTCCGCTACCACGCCCTCTTCCGCGAATTCCTGCTCGCCGAGCTCGAGCATCGCGATCCCCCCGCCGTCGCGCGCGGTCATCTGCGAGCCGCCGACTGGTTCGAGGGGCAGGGCGCGCCTCAGCGGGCCCTGGAGCATCTGCTCACCGCCGGCGATCGCACGCGGTCGCCCCTCCTCGTCGGCGAACTCGCGCTTCCCACGTATCAGCGCGGCGAGGTCGCCGTCGTCGCCCGTTGGCTGGCGGACCTCGGCGACGCGACAGTCGAGGCGTTCCCGCCGCTCGTCGTGATCGCGGCGTGGGTCTCGATCCTGCTCGGCATCTCACCAGCCTCCGAGCGCTGGGCCGCGACACTCGAGCGGCTCGACGTGCACGATCCGCCGACCGTCGAGCGTGGCGGCATCGACTCCGACCGGTCGATGATCCGGGCCGCGATGTGCGTCGACGGTCCCGAGAGAGCGCTCGCCGACGCGCAGTACGCCGTGCAGCACGAGCCCGAGTGGAGCCCGTGGCGCCCCCAGGCGCTGCACCTGCTCGGTTCGGCGATCCGCCTCGTAGGCGGTGCCGAGGAGGACGCCGCCGCGGCCTTCCGCGAGGCGATCCGCTGCGCCCCGCTCGTCGGCGATCCGGACTCGGTCGTGCTGAGCGAGGCCGAGCTCGCGATCCTGGCCATCGGCCGGGGCGACTGGGCGACCGCCGATCGGCATGCCGCCGCGAGCCGCAGGGCGATCGACGACAATCACCTCGAGGGCTACGGCACCACAGCCCTGGGGCTCGCCGTCAGCGCGCGCATCGCGATCAGGAACGGCGAAAGGGATGCGGCGCCCCGCCTGCTCGCGCGCGCCATGCGCACGCGCGTGGGGACGACCCACGTGCTGCCGTTCTTCGCGATGCGGACGCGGCTGCAGCTCGCGCTCTGCTACGCGGAGTTGAGCGACAACGCCGCCGCCCTGCAGCTGCTGGGCGAGATCGATGACCTGCTGCGGCTTCGGCCGCGTGTCGGCACGCTCGTCGATGAGATCGAGGCCTTCCGCGCACAGGTGACCGGCAATCCCGGACGCGTGTCGTCGGTGCCCCTCACTCCCGCCGAGCTCCGAGTGCTGCCCTACCTGCAGACCCATCTCACGATCGCAGAGATCGGCGAGCGCCTCTTCCTCTCGCGCAGCACGGTGAGCTCGCAGACCACCTCGATCTACCGCAAGCTCGGCGCCAGGACCCGCAGCCAGGCCGTGGCGCGGGCGATGGAGCGGGGCCTTCTGGGCGAGTGACGGGGATGTGACCGTGGCACCCCTGGACGGTGTCGGTGCACACGGCGTTCACACCACCGGCGCGGGCATCCTGCTCAATCCGATGAGCTGATCGAGCGCCTCGGGCGGGATGGCGCCGTTGGTGAAGGCGAGGAATTGCTGCATGGGCATCGACTCCACCATCCGCAGCCCGTCCGGGTTCTGCTCGGCTTGCTGCTTCTGCTCGGGGGTCATGGATGACGCCATTCCCGCCATGAGGGCCGGACCGACCACCGGGTGCGCGATCCAGTCGCCGACGGAGGACTCCATGCTGAGCTCGCGGACGATACTGTCGCCGGTGAGCGGGACGACCTGTTCGCGGAGAACCGTCTCCGCGTCGGCGCATACCTGCACGGTGTAATCCCCCGAGGCGACCACCCAGTCGTCGCGCTCGATGTCCCAGTACGCGAACGCTCGCCGATCGAGGTCGAGGTTCGCCGTGCGGGACTCCCCCGGCTGCAACTCGACCTTCGCGAAGGATCGCAGTTCCCGCAGCGGGCGGCGGACGGGCCCGGCCGTCGTCGCGACGTACAGCTGGACCACATGCTTTCCTGCGACCGGCCCGGTGTTGCGGACGGTGACCTGGGCGGATGCAGAGTCGGGACCCGTGACCGCAACCTCGAGACCGGTGGTCTCGAAGGTGGTGTATGACAGCCCGTGCCCGAACGGGTAGCGCACGGGCACGCCCGCAGTGGTGTAGTAGCGGTAGCCGACGAAGATGCCCTCGCCGTAGTGGACGTGCCCCTGCTCGCCGGGGAAGTTCAGCCAGCTGGGGTTGTCTTGCAGTCGCAGCGGGATCGTCTCGGCGAGGTGGCCCGAAGGGTTGACCACGCCGAACAGGATGTCAGCGACGGCACCTCCGCCGGCCTGACCGAGGAGGAAGCCCTCGACGATGGCGTCGACATCGTCGTGCCAGCCTTCGAGCGAAACGATGCCGCCGTTGGAGAGGACGACGACCGTTTTCGTGCTCGTCGCCGCGACCTCACGGATGAGCTGGACCTGCGACTCGGGAAGCTGGATGGTGGTGCGGTCGTATCCTTCCGACTCCTCGCGCTCGCTGAGGCCTGCGAAGACGACGGCGACGTCCGCGCTCGTTGCGGTCGCGACGGCGTCCTGGCGGAGCTTCTCCGCCTCCGCGGCGTCAGCGTCCGGGCTGAGCGAGAACCCTCGGGCGTGGACGACCTGGACGTTTCGCGCCCCCGCGAGGTTCCGGATCTCTTCGAGGGGGATGTCGGTGCGGGTGGCATTGAGGTGCGAACTCCCCCCGCCCTGATAGCGGGGCTCGGTGGCGAATTCGCCGATGACAGCGACCGTGGTGCGGGGTGTCAGTGGGAGCGCGGTGTCGTTCTTGAGCAGAACGACCGAGCCGGCCGCGACCTCACGCGCGACACGATGGTGCGTGTCGACGGGGATCTCCGAGCCGGACTGCCGGGGGCGCTCAGTGAGGGCGAGAACCCGGCGGACGGATGCGTCTACCAGCGTCTCGTCCAACGAGCCCGACGCGACGGCGTCGACGATCTGTGCATCGGTGGCGCCGTTGCTGCTCGGCATCTCCAGGTCCATGCCGGCGCGCACGCCCTCGACGCGATCGCTGACAGCTCCCCAGTCCGAGATCACGGCACCTCTGTAGCCCCAGTCGCCTCGGAGGACCTCGGTGAGGAGCCGACGGTTGTGCGAGGCCGGGACGCCGTTGATCCGGTTGTAGGAGCACATGACCGTGGCGGGGCGAGCCTCTGTCACGACGCGCTCGAACGCCGGGAGGTAGATCTCGCGGAGAGTTCGGTCGTCCACGTCAGCGCTGACCCGCATGCGCTCGGTCTCCTGATTGTTGGCCGCGAAGTGCTTCACGGAGGCGCCGGGTCCGACGTGCTGGAGCGCCGTGACGTACGCCGCACCGAGCACGCCCGAGATCAGGGGATCTTCCGAGTAGTACTCGAAGTTCCGGCCGCACAGCGGGGAGCGCTTGATGTTCACACCGGGCCCGAGCACGATGTCCACACCGAAGCTCACGGCTTCCTCCGCGACCCCCGTTCCCACGGCGGCGGCAAGCTCCGGATCCCAGCTGGAACCCACCGCGACAGCGGGAGGAAAGCACGTGGATGGGCTGCTGTGCCCGATTCCCAGGTGGTCGGAGTCTGCTTCCTGGTAACGGATGCCGTGCGGGCCGTCAGCCATCGTGACCGAGCGGATGCCGGCCTCTTCGATGGGCTTGGTGGAGCCCCAGTCCCGGCCGGAGAGCAGCGATGCCTTGTGTTCGATGCTGAGGAGCGAAAGGTCGTCGGTCATGGCGGTGGCTCCCTGTCAGATGGTGGCGAGTGCGGTGCGGAGGTCGGAGCGGAGCTCCTCGGGTGCGCCGGGAATGTAGTCGAGCATCGCGTTGACGGACATGCCCGCCGCTTCAGCGGCATTCCCGTCGAGCGGGATGCCCGGGAAGTGGACAGCGAACGCTGCAGTGAACGCTCGCCATGCCGCCGGGTCGTCGGCGATCTCCTTGAGCGTCGAGTCCAGCGAGTAGGAACGTGACTCGACGGACGCGGGCACCTGGTACGTCCAGGAGTGCTCCCCACCGCCGATCTCGATGACGGCGTCGTCCGGGTGGAACGGCAGGGCCACCTCGGCGCTGGTGCCCTGCGGGATGGTGACCGCGACGGCCATGGTCTGGCCGGTGAGATCCCAGGAGACGTCGACGGTGCCGGCCGGGATGACGTGGCGCAGGTGAGCGGAGGTGAGCTTGCCGCCCGGAAGCGGTGCGATCCGCATCCGCGTGTACCCCGGCTCGACCGCGGTGAGACCGCCGATGGTGCGGTGCATCCAGTCCACGACCGCCCCCAGGGCGTAGTGGTTCAGTGACGTCATCCCGGACGGATTGATCGTCCCGTCGGGGCGGATGGAGTCCCAGCGTTCCCAGATCGTGGTCGCGCCCATGGTGACCGGGTACAGGAACGAGGGGCATCCGGTCTCCAGCAGGAGAAGGTACGCCGCGTCGAGGTGTCCGGTGCTGGAGAGCGCGTCGGTGACGAGCGGTGTCCCCGCGAACCCGGTCGAGATGCGGAACCCGGCCTTGGCGACCAAGGCCGCCAGGAGGTCGCCGGCGTGCCGGCGCTGCTCGCCGTCGAGGATGTCGAACGCGATGGCGAGCGCGTACGCCGTGGAGGTCTCACCCGCGACCCGCCCGCTGGGTGTGACGTACTCGCGAAGGAATGCCGATCGCACACGCTCTGCGAGGGCCTCGAACTCGGCGGCATCCTGGACATGACCGAGTATGCGGGCGGTGTCGGCCATCTGTCGCGTGGTCTTGCAGTAATAGGCCGAAGCGACCAGGTAGCGGTCGGTCTTGCCGCCGGCGGGGTTGTCCATGGGGGCGTCCGGATCCAGCCAGTCACCGTACTGGAAGCCCGTGCTCCAGAGGCCGTCCTCGTCGAGGACATCAGCGACCTGGCGCGTGAACGCGGTCATGGATTCGTACGCGTCGGCAAGGATGCTTTCATCGCCGTACTCGCGGTACAGCGTCCACGGCAGACTGACCGCGACATCGCTCCACAAGGCTGTGGCGGGCGACGCGTTGGAGAGCACGTCGGGCACGACCCACGGCACCGTGCCGGTGGCCTTCTGCTCGGCTGCGAGATCCTTCAGCCACGAGCCGAGCACGCCTCGCACGTCGTAGAGGAAAGCGGCTGACGGGCCGAACGCGTTGATGTCGCCCGTCCATCCCAGACGTTCGTCGCGCTGCGGGCAGTCCGTGGGCACCCCCACGAAGTTGTCCCGCATCGACCACACCGCATTGGAGTGGAGCTGATCAAGCAGCGGGTTCGACGTCTCGAGCCAGCCGATGCGGGTCATGTCGGAGTGCGTGACGACGGCGCGCACATTCGCGGGGTCGACCGTTCCGGGCCATCCCTCGATCTCGACGTAGCGGAAGCCGTGGAACGTGAAGCGGGGCTCCCAGGTGTCCGTTCCGCCGGCGGAGATGTACCTGTCGGTGCTCTTCGCGGTGCGGACGGTCTCCATGTCGATCTCCCCATCGATCATGACTTCCGCGTGGCGCAGCGTGATGACCGTGCCTTCGTCTGCGGTGACGGTGATGCGAACCCGGCCGGAGAGGTTCTGACCGAAATCGACCACGGTCTTCCCGGACGGCGTCGTGATGACGGCTACGGGCTCGAGCTCCTCGACGCGACGGATGGGCTCCGCGGAGGAAAGCGTCAGCGTCTCCAGCGGCCAGTCGACGACCTCCACTCCGGTCCATCCGGAATCGTCGAAGCCGGCTCGGTCCCAGCCCTGGGGTTCCAGACGAGCGTCGAACGTCTCACCGTCGTAGATGCTGTTCTCCCTGACTCCGCCCGTGCCCGCGCGGAAGTCGAGATCGCTGCCGATGACGTCGGTCCGGTCGGGGTATTCCAGCTCGAGCTCGGCGTACAGCGCTGGGCGGTTCGCGTAATGGTTGCGCTTGTTCTCCCAGCCCAGTCGACCCAGCGCCCACCCATCCCCCACGATGGCGCCGAGCACGTTGCTGCCGACGACGATCGCGTCGGTCACATCATGCTCCGACTCGACGAGACGATGTGTGTACGACGTCCATCCCGGTGCGAGAACCTCGTCGCCGACGACGGCACCGTTGATGCGCGCCTCCACCACGCCCAGAGCGGTGATCCGGAGCGTGGCGCGCACGGGTTCTTCGTCGACGGTGAACGCGCGGCGCAGGTACGTCGCCGGATCACCCTCCTGTCCGGTCGCGGCCTGCGAGGCGATGAACATGCCGTGTGTCGCGGTCGTCATTGATGTGGGTCCCTCTCGAGTCTGGGGAATTCGGGGTGGTCTCAGCGGACGGAACGGATGCGGAGCACGACCGTCCCCGCGATCACGGTCAGTGCGGCGGCGATGATGAACAGGAGCGTGTAGTTGCGCTCCTCGCCGGTGACGCCGATCAGCAGGATTCCAGAGGCGACGAGCGGCGCGATCGACTGCGGGATCGAGGTGGCGAAGCCGGTGATTCCCATGAAGCGGCCGGCGTCGGTTTCACGCTCGGGGAGGACGTCCAGCAGCAGTGCCTGGTCGACGGCGGCGAACAGGCCCAGCCCGACGGAGGCCATGAGGGATCCGGCGACGAGCGTGACCACGTCGCCCGAGAACGCCTGGGTCAGCATCCCGGCTGCCATGATCAGGCCTCCGAGGAGGACGAAGATCCGGCGGCGCTTGAGCCGGTCCGACAGGAATCCACCGCCGATGGCTCCCAGAGTGACCGCGAGGATGCCGCCCAGGCTCACCGAGGCGATGATGCCGGTGACTGCCTCCACCGTGATGCCCAGCCGCTCGGCGAAGAAGAACGCCGTGTAGGTGCTGTTCAGGGTGATGCCGGAGTAGAAGAAGAAGCGGCCGAGCCAGTTCCACGCGAAATCCGGGTGCTTCCGGGGGTTGAACAGGTACTTGGCCAGCACCTGTCGCACTGTGATGGGGTCCTTCGGCAGGGTGCGCGCGTCATCCTCGTGCACGAGAGTGACGAACAACACGACGAAGAGCACGCCGACGGCGCCGGGCACAAGGAACAGCAGGATCGGGTCGCCGGTGAAGAACTGCGCCAGGATGACGCCGAAGACGGGCGCGATCTGCGTGGCGAAGCTGGTCAGACCGGCGACCTTTCCACGCTGGGATTCCGGAAGGCGGTCCGCCTGGGAGATGCTCAGGTTCGACAGCGTCGTCCCCCAGCCCCACTGGGCGAGAACCCACCCCAGCCCCAAGACCAGGGCGTTGGGCGCGAGCGCCATCACCAGGAGAGACAGGACGCCGACGATCATGCCGCCGATCATGAACGGACGTCGGCGCCCGATCCGCGTCCGAGTGCGGTCGCTCCAGATACCCATGAAAGGGGAGGTGAGCATCACGAACAGCGCACCCGCGCCGGTGATGAAGCCGAGGTACTCGGGGTGGCCCGGAGCGAGCGAGTTCACGCGGATCGTGAGCGAAATGGCCAGCGGTGTGATGAACGCCATGAACACGCCGAAGTTCGCCAGCACCATGAACCAGATGTAGCGAGGGCCCACCTTGGGCAGATCGCTCGGCGGCGCTTCGGTGATCTCCTCGACGGCGACGGCATCGAAGGCCGGCGGCGGGACTGTGAGCGGAAGCGGGGTGACGAGCGGGTCGTCTTTGCTGGGGGTCGTCATCAGGACTCCATCGTCTGGGATAGCTAGCACGCGCTAGTGATGATCAGGATGCTACGGTACGATCGCTAGCACGCGCAAGTGCCTGAGGAGGATCGATGCCGGAGACGACCGTCAAGCGAGTGACCGCCGCCGACGTGGCCCGCTCGCTGGGCCTGTCCCGGGCCACCGTCGGGTTCGTCCTCAACGAGACTCCGGGCCAGACGATCCCAGAAACCACCCGCGCTCGCGTGCTGGCCGAGGCGAAGCGCCTCGGATATCGGACCAACGCCGCCGCGCGGGCCCTGGCGAGCGGGCGGAGCAGGATCATCCTGCTCGTGCTGCCCGACTGGCCACTGGACTACAGCATGCGCAGCAACCTGGACGAGGCCTCCCTGGCCCTCGACCGGGCCGGCTACTCCCTCGTGACGATGACTCCCCACCCGGGGGGCCAGGCGCAGCCCCTGTGGGAGACGCTCCGACCCGACGTGGTGATCGGGATGGCCCCGTTCGAGGCCGACCGCCTGAAGGAGATCCGCAACAGCGGGGTGCAGCACATCATCCCACCCACCCCCGCAGGCGAGGCCGGCTCCTACGACGACCTCGGTTACGCCGAAGGACCGATGCTTCAAGTGGAGCACCTGCTTCAGCGCGGGCGCCGGCGACTGGCACTCGCGACATCCCCCGACCCTCGGGTCGCGGACCTGGTCGCGCAGCGGCGAGCACGAGCAGCGAAGACGCTCGAGGAACGCGCGGGATCCAGCTTCCTCCGCGAAGCCGCCATCACCGAATCCAACGCCGGCGAGACCGTCGCGCAGTGGATGGCCGCAGACATCGACGGCGTCGTCGCCTACAACGACGACATCGCAGCTCTCGTCCTGGGCGCCGCCTTGCGCGCCGACATCTCAATCCCCGGCAGCCTCGCGATCATCGGGCACGACGACACTCCCATCGCGCGACTCCTCGTGCCGGCGCTCTCGAGCGTGCGCCTCGACACCGCAGGCCTCGGCCGCTACCTCGCAGACCTCGCACTGAGCGCCGCCACCGGCTCCGCTCCCCCGGCCGCTGGACCCGAAACCGACGCGCACCTCGTGATCCGCGAGACCAGCTGAAGACAGTTCACCACGACGCTCCTTCGAGACCGCAAATCCGCCATCCGCTGCAATCGGGACAGCTAAAATCCCTGATCCGGAGGTAATTCTTTGGCGGAGACGGAGGGATTTGAACCCTCGGTCCCCTTGCGAGGACTCCACCTTAGCAGGGTGGTGCACTAGGCCTGACTATGCGACGTCTCCAGACATCCGAACGCCGAGACGTGGCGGATGCGCCTGGCAATCATACCCTGACGATGTCGCGCTTCCGAACGCGGGCAGGCCCGGCAGGGTACGACGAGAAGCGACGCGCCACAAGCCCGGTGTTCGGACGCGGCGGGCGCGGAAAGCTTCACCCATGAGTGCAGACATCCCCCCTCGACGAGACGCCGCGTACGACGCCGACGCGACGCGACCCGTCACCAATGCCGACGCGACGCGCCCCGTCACCCAGACCGACGCGACGCGACCCGTCACGCAGGCCGACACCGCCGACACCCGCATCCTTCCCGCCGACGACGTGCGCCGCACCGACGACGGTCGACTGGTGCGCGACGCCGACGGGCGGATCGTCCGCGACGGCGACGTGCGGCGGCCCGTGCCGGCGGACGGCGTGGGCGCCGTTCGCGACGACGACGTGCGCGCCCTCCGGGAGGACATGCTCGCGCGGGAGCAGGAGCGCTACGGCGGCATGAAGTTCGGCTCGGCCTTCTTCGGCTGGCTGACGGCCATGGGACTCGCCGTGCTGCTGACCGCCCTCGTCGCGGCGATCGGCGGAGCGATCGGCATGACGTCGCCTCAGACCGCGCAGGATGCCGCAGACGCCGCCAGCCAGAACCTCGGCACCGCGACGATCGTCGGCGCCGTCGTCATCGCGATCGTGCTGTTCGTCTCGTACTTCGCCGGCGGCTACGTCGCCGGACGCATGGCGCGGTTCAACGGGGTGCGGCAGGGCCTCGCCGTCTGGATCTGGGCCGTCGTCGTCGCGATCCTCCTCGCGATCATCACGGCGATCGCCGGCACGCAGTGGGACCTCCTCGGCACGCTCAACACGTTCCCGCGCATCCCGGTGTCGAGCGACACCCTGACGCTCACCGGCATCCTGACCGCTGTCGGCGCCGCGATCGTGACGCTCGCGGGCGCCATCCTCGGCGGTGCGGCCGGCATGCGCTACCACCGCCGCGTCGACCGAGCCGGCCTCGAAGCCGCCTGACCCCGGTCCCGGACGATCAGCGCTCCGGCTGCGTGCAGGTGAGCTGCGCGGCCGTCTGACCCGAGATCTGCGACGGCAGATCGACGCGCGCCTCGTCGGTGGATGACGGAGCGGGGGATGCCGCGTCCGTCGCCGCCGGCGAGGGCGCGGCATCCTGAACCGGCGACTCGGACGCCGGCGTCTCAGGCGCGGAAGCCGGAGAGGCCGAGTCGGCGGCCGGCGCCTCTCCCGTCACCTCGACGCCGTAGCCCTGGCTCGCCTCGCCGGTGAGGGTGAGCGGCCGGTTCTCGCGCAGCGCCTCGAAGAGCACCGTCGCCGCCGAGGTCACCGGCACGACATCGCTGCGTCCATTGCCCGGGCGATAGGACGTCGGGTACTGCACGAAGACGATGTCGTCGTAGGCGACGCCCTTCACGGCCATCGCGATCTGCACCATCAGCGTCGGGTTGGTGAGACCGGAGCTCAGCACCAGCTGGCCCTGCGTCACCTGCGACAGCGCGGTCGTCGCGAGGCTCAGGAGCACCTGCGGGTTGCCGAGCACATCGCCCGACTGCAGCTTGCGCACCATCGACGACATGAACTGCTGCTGATTCGAGATGCGGCCGAGGTCGGAGCCGTCGCCGATGCCGTGGCGGATGCGCAGGAACTGCAGCGCCTCGACGCCCTGCAGCGTGTGCGTGCCGGCGGTGAGGGTGAGGCCCGTGTGTCCGTCGCTGATGTCGCCCGCGACGCACACGTCGACACCGCCGATCGCGTCGGACATGTGGATGACGCCCGTCCAGCGGATGGCCGCCGCGAACTGGATCGGCTCCCCCGTCAGCTTCTCGACGGTCGCGGCCGTGCAGGCGAGACCGCCGTGCGTGTACGACGAGTTGAGCATCTGCGAACGACCCGCCGGGTAGTGGGTGCCGTCGGGGCCGGTGCACGCGGGAAGGTCGACGAGCATGTCACGCGGGATCGACACGACGGTGACGCGGCGCGGTGCATCGCTGATGTGCACGAGCATCGTGACGTCGTTGCGCTCACCCGGCGAGTCGTCGTTTCCGCAGCGCGGGAAGAGCGCGACGTCCTGGCCCTCGCAGGAGTCGGTGCCCACCATGAGCAGGTTGACGCCGCCCTCGATCGCCCCGAGCGACGGAGGGATCTCGTCGTCGCCCTCGAGCACGACGGCGTTGCCGGTGATGGCCGACGTGGTGTCCCACAGCGTGAACGACGCCACCCCGGCGACGGCGAGCGTCAGGACCGCGGCCACGACACCCACGAGGGCGATCATCTGGGTGAAGGGATGCCGCGACGGCAACTTTCCGTGCCGGGCGAGCGGTTCGGCGGCCCGGCGTTCCGCCGGGTCGGGTGTGCGGGCCAAGCCTCAGCCCTTGACGTTGCCGTTGGAGCAGGTGTTCTGCGCCGCGGTCTGGCCCGCGATGGACGAGGGCAGCTCGGCGGCCGTCTGGGTCGGCGCGGGCGTCGCGGCGTCGGTCGCAGCGGGAGTCGGCTCGGCCGCGGGCGTCTCCGCCGGCGTCGAGCCGGAATCCTCGGCGACGACGCCGTTGCCCTGGCTCAGGTCGCCCGTGAGCTGCAGCGGCTGGTTTGCGGCGAGCGCGGCGAGCAGAGCGTCGGCGGCGGACTTGTTCGGCACGACGCGGTTGGGGTCGGCCGGGTCGTCGATGACGGGGTACTGCACGAAGACGATCTCGTCGAACGGCACGTTCTTGACGGCGAGCGCGATCTGCACGAGCGTCAGCGGGTTCGTGAGGCTCTGCGACGGCGTGATGTTGTCGACGGCCGTCGTCGCGAGCTTGTACAGCGTGCCCGGGTTGGAGAGCACCTCTTCGCTCACGAGCTTGCGCGCCAGGCGCGACATGTACTGCTGCTGGTTGGAGATGCGACCGAGGTCTCCTCCGTTGCCGACGCCGTGGCGCGTGCGGAGGAACTGGAGGGCATCCATCCCCTGGATCGTGCGATTGCCGGCGGGCCAGTTGATGCCCGTGTAGGGGTCCTTGATGCCGTTCGCGAGACAAACCTCGACGCCGCCGATGGCGTTGGTGATCTCGATCACGCCGCCCCAGGTGATCTTGGCCGCGTACTGGATGTCGAGACCGGTGAGCTGCGACACCGTCTTCACAACGCACCCGAGACCGCCGTACGAGTACGAGGTGTTGAGCATCTGCTTGCTCATGGCCGACGTGGTCGTGCCGTCCTCCTTGGTGCAGGAGGGGATCGGGATCATGAGGTCGCGCGGGAACGAGATGACGGTGACGCGACGCGGATTGTCCGAGATGTGCACGAGCATGTTGACGTCGTTGAGCTCGCCACCGGCGTCGGGGCCCTCGCAGCGGTCGCCGAAGAGCGCCGCATAGGCCTTCTCGCAGGCATCCGTCCCCGCGAGGAAGAGGTTGACGCCGCCTTCGATGGCGCCGATGTCGGGCGGAACGGAGTCCTGGCCCTCGAGCGCGACCGCATCCTTCGTGAAGTTGGAGGTGAGGTCGTACGCCGCGTACGAGGCGATGCCGGCGCCGGCGACGAGCACGACCGCGAGCATGACGCCGACGACCTTCAGAATCTGGGTGAGCGGATGCGGAGACGTCAGCGCTCCGTGACGCGCAACCGTGCGACGGCCGCGCGCACCGGGCTTGATCGGCTCGCTCACTCGAGTCCTCTCGGCGGGGGAAAGGGCAACCGCACAATGCTCTCATGTGCGTCTGTGCCGCCGCTGAATAGGACCTGGGCTACGCGAACGTCAGGCGCCCCCGCACGATCGAGTCGCCCGAGTGGGCGGGGTTGCCGTCCACGGGCTCGAACGAGATGTCGACGAGGTCGTACTGCGACAGGTCGACGCCGTCGGGGATCGCGAACGACCCGGACCGGCCCTCCAGCACGCCGAGACTGATGAGCGCTCCGCCGTCGTTGCGGATGAGCCAGACCTCGCGGTACTCGCTCGACTGCGCATCGCCCTCGAGCGTCACGGTGAGGGTGCGTTCGCCGCTGCGCGACTCGTCGACGACGGCCGTGCCCTCGGCGTGCGGGTGGTCGGGGAACGCAGCGAGCGCCGCGGTCGCGATCGCCTCGGGACGCAGCATCCCGATCCCGACCCAGACTCCTGCCCCGATCGCGAGGACGAGCGCGAGCGACGCCGCGAGCGCCCAGATCCAGCGGGATCTGCGACGGGGGCGGGCCGCTTCGGCCGGGGCCTCGGGAGGAAGGGATGCCGGGGCATCGGCATCGGGCTCAGGATCGCGGGATGCCGGAGCCTCGGCGGCCGCGCCGACGCCGGTCAGGCCGAGCTCAGCGACGATGCCGTCCCACACGCGGGCGGGCGGGGCATCCAGGACCGTCTCGTCCACCGTGGCTCGGGCGACCACGACGGCGTGCGTGAGCTCGGAGACTTCCGCGCGGCAGTCGGCGCAGGTGGCGAGGTGCTCGCGCTCCTCGTCGGAGGCGACGGGCTCGCCCAAGGCGATCAGGGCGAGCTGTTCGGGATCAAGGTGTGACACGGGTCACCTCCAATCGGTTGCGCATTCGGGTGAGACTTCGGCGGATGTGGCTCTTGACGGTGCCGAGCGGCATCCCGAGCCTCCGCGAGATCTCCTCGTGGGTCAGATCGTCGAAGAACGCGAGACGCATGACGGTCTGCGCGTCGGGCTCGAGCTGCTGCAGCTCGCTGGCGACCAGGAGCGTCTCGGACAGGTCGGGCGGCTCGCGCACGAGGTCGTCGGGGCTCGTGAACCGCTCCATCTCGGCTTGGAGCGCCCGCACCTTGGCCCTCGACTCGTGCATGTCGGCGATGCGGCGACGCGCGATCGCGACGAGCCAGGTCGACAGCCGAGCCTTGCGGGAGTCGTACGACGCCCGCGACGTCCACGCCGACACGAAGGTGCGCTGCGTCACATCCTCGGCGTCGCCGCGATCGCCCAGCGACCGGAGAGCGAGCGTGAAGACGACGGGCGACCAGCGCCGGTACACCTCGGCGAGCGCCCGCTCGTCGCCCGCGACGAATCGGGCGTTGAGCAGCGCCTCGGCCGCGCCGGCCGCATCGGGCTCGGCGTCGGGTGCGGCATTCGGCTCCACGGGCTCCTCGCTTCGGTCGGGTCTCGCGACAGCGACCACGCTATCGGCAGGCGCCGACAGGGCGCCTCTCTGACATCTTCTTCCCCGCGAGACGCCGATTCGGATGCAGGCACAGCAATTTCAGAACAAGTGCATCCGAACCCCGCATCCCGCCGGAAGAACTGTTCAGCGCACCGACCGGAGCGCCTTCCATCGAAGGAGATGCACGATGAACAAGATCACCCGCACTTCGATCGCAGTACTCGCTGCGGCGGCCCTCGCCTTCGCCGCAGCTCCCGCTCACGCCACCGGCGGAGGCGCCCCCTCGGGCAACATCGTCGACGTCGCCGTCGCGGCGTCGGGCGGAGGCACCCCCGACAGCAACCACTCGGACTACGACATCCTCGTGCAGGCCGTGCTCGCGACGGGTCTCGCGCCCGTGCTGTCCGACCCCAACTCCACCTTCACCGTGTTCGCGCCGAACGACCGCGCGTTCATGCGCACGGTGCAGGACATCACGGGCGTCGCGCCGGCTTCGGAGGCCGACGCGCTGGCCACGATCACGACCACCTACACGCTCGACCAGATCAAGAACGTGCTGCTCTACCACGTGGTCGCGGGCAAGAAGCTCGGCCCCGTCGGCGTGCTGACGGCCGGCACCCTCACGATGGCCAACGGCGGCAAGGTCTGGCCGCGCGGCATCACCCTGCGCGATGAGACGGCCGCTCTCCCCGACCCGCACCTCATTCCGTGGAAGCTCAACATCCAGGCCTCGAACGGCGTCATCCACACGATCGACCGAGTGCTCGTTCCCACCCTCTGAATCACAGCACCCCCAGCACCGCCGCCCTCGTCTCCGGGGGCGGCGGTGTCATGCGTTCCGGGATGCCGCACCCCCGGCTCGTGTGCGTTTCATGAGATTCGGGATGCCGCGCCGCGGGCCGTGCGACTCACGAGATTCGGGATGCCGCACCCCGGGCCGTGCGACTCACGAGATTCGGGATGCTGCGCTCCCGGCCCGGCCCGCGTCCCGCGGGTGCGCGATAGCCTGCCCCTCGTGAGCGATGCGACGCGCGGTGACCTCGGAATCGGCCTTCCCGGAGAGACCCCCGCGGCCACCGTCGAGCGCGTCGCGGCGCTCGCGGAGGAGCTCGGGTTCGCGAGCTTCTGGCTCAACGACACCCCCAGGGGCGATTCACTGGCGGGGCTGCGCGCCGCGGCGGACTCGACGCGTCGCATCCGGCTGGCGAGCGGCGTCATCCCGATCGACCGGCGGAGCGCCGCCCAGATCATCGGCGACGTGCGCGACCTCGACCTGCCGGAGGGGCGACTCGTCGTCGGGATCGGCTCGGGCGGCCTGGCGCGCCCGCTCGCCGCTGTCGCAGAGGCGGCCGACGCGCTTCAGTCGGCTCTCGAGGCCGGCATCGTCATCGGGGCGCTCGGACCGCGGATGCGCCGGCTCGGGGCGACGGGATCCGACGGCGTCCTGCTCAACTGGCTCACCGCGCCGATCGCGGCCGAGACGGCGGACGAGATCCACCGTGCGGCCGGGGACGCCGGCCGGGACGGGCGCGCGATCCTCTACCTCCGCACCGCGATCGAGCCCGATGCGCGCGAGGCGCTCGCGCAGCAGGCGGCGCTCTACGGAAGCATCCCGTCGTACGCGAAGAACTTCGCCGCGCTCGGCATCTCGGCCCTCGATGCCGCCATCGGTCCGGACGACGACGTGTCCGGGCGGCTCGGCGAGTACCTGACGAGCGTCGACGAGGTCGTGCTCCGGGTCATCACGGCCGACGCCTCCGAGCGCAGCTATCTCGACTTCGTGAAGCGGGCCGCCGACCTCGCGCGCGACGGAGGGTGATGCGCTCGCGCCGCGGGGACGGGCTGCTGTCGGTGGCGTGCGGAAGAGTGGTGGCATGATCTCGACGTCGCCCACCCTGGCCGATGCGCTCGGCGCGCTGCGCTCCCTCGTCGGCCGGGACGACGCCGGGTTCCACGACGGCCAGTTCGAGGCGATCGAGGCCCTCGTCGACGATCATCGCCGCGCGCTCGTCGTGCAGCGCACCGGATGGGGCAAGTCGGGCGTGTACTTCGTCGCGACGCTGCTGCTGCGCGCTCGAGGTGCGGGCCCGACCGTGCTGGTCTCGCCCCTCCTCGCGCTCATGCGGGATCAGATCGCCGCCGCGCAGCGGGCCGGCGTGCGGGCCGTGGCGATCAACTCCACGAACGCGCACGAGTGGGGCGACGTGCTCGCGCAACTCGATCGCGACGAGGTCGACGTGCTGCTGGTGTCGCCCGAGCGGCTGAACAATCCGTCGTTCCGCGACGAGCAGCTCCCGCAGCTGATCCCCCGGATCGGGATGCTTGTGGTCGACGAGGCGCACTGCATCAGCGACTGGGGTCACGACTTCCGGCCCGACTACCGCCGCCTGCGCGACCTCATCGCCCGCATCCCGGCGGGCGTGCCCGTGCTGGCGACGACGGCGACGGCGAACAGCCGCGTCGTGGCGGATGTCGCCGAGCAGCTCGGCGCGCTCGATGAGAGCGGCGGCTCGCCCGAGGTGCTCGTCATCAGAGGGCCCCTCGCCCGCACGTCGCTGCGACTCGGCGTGCTGCGTCTGCGCGACGCGCCGAGCCGGCTGGCGTGGCTGATCAGCCACCTCGACGATCTCCCCGGCTCCGGGATCATCTACACGCTCACCGTCGCGGCGGCGAACGACACGGCTCGGGCGCTCCGCGACCGGGGGTACGAGGTGCGCGCGTACACGGGGCAGACCGATCCCGACGAGCGCGAGGAATCCGAGGCGCTCCTGAAGGACAACAGGGTCAAGGCGCTCATCGCGACGAGCGCCCTGGGCATGGGCTTCGACAAGCCCGACCTCGGCTTCGTCGTCCACCTCGGCGCCCCCTCGTCGCCGGTGTCGTATTACCAGCAGGTGGGCCGCGCCGGTCGTGCCACCGCATCCGCCGACGTCCTGCTCCTTCCCGGCGCGGAGGACCGCGACATCTGGCATTACTTCGCGACGGCGTCGATGCCCGACCGCGAGCGCGCCGAGCGCGTGCTGTCGGCGCTCGCCGGGGCCACCGCTCCCCTGTCGACCCCGGCCCTCGAGGCGATGGTCGACATCCGGCGCACTCCGCTCGAGCTGCTGCTGAAGGTGCTCGACGTCGATGGCGCGGTCGCCCGGGTGCAGGGCGGCTGGATCGCGACCGGGCAGCCGTGGTCGTACGACGAGGAGCGCTACACCCGCATCGCCGCGGAGCGGCTGGCCGAGCAGCAGCACATGATCGAGTACGAAGAGACCGACGCGTGCCGCATGGAGTTCCTCCAGCGCTCGCTCGACGACGACACGGCCACGCCGTGCGGCCGATGCGACAACTGCGCGGGCGCCTGGTTTCCGGCATCCATCGGCAAAGAGGCGACGGATGCCGCCGCCGCGGCTCTCGATCGCGTCGGCGTGCCGATCGAACCCCGCCGGCAGTGGCCGACGGGCGCCGACCGCCTCGGTGTTCCGCTGCGAGGACGCATCGCCGCCGATGAGCAGGCCGATGAGGGCCGGGCACTCGCGCGGCTGACCGACCTCGGCTGGGGAGGAACGCTGCGTGAGCTCTTCGGCGCGAGCGCCGCCGACGCCCCCGTCCCGCCGACCGTGCTCGGCGCGTGCGTCCGCGTGCTGGCCGACTGGGGCTGGGCGGAGCGACCCGTCGGCGTGATCGCGATGCCGTCGCGGTCGAAGCCGCAGCTGCTCGACTCGCTCGCACGCGGCATCGCCGACGTCGGACGCCTCCCCCTGCTCGGCACCCTCGATCTCGTCGCGGGCGGGCCGAGCGGCGGCCCCGGCGGCAACAGCGCCTTCCGGCTGGCCGGAGTGTGGGACCGGTTCTCGGCGGCAGGCCTCGAGGTGCCGGCGGGTCCGGTCCTGCTCGTCGACGACCTCGTCGACAGCCGGTGGACGCTCACAGTGGCCGCACGCGAACTCCGCCGAGCCGGTGCGACGAGGGTGCTCCCCTTCGCGCTCGCGCTGCGCGGCTGATCTCGCGCTGTGCGACGGTCTCGCGCTGTGCGGGCGATCTAACTCTCGACCATGCGGGAGCTGCCCATCAGCCGATGCGGCGTGATGTGGATCGCAACCCGCAGCGGGTTCTCGCGCGGCTGTCGGTAGCGCTGGGCGTAGAGGGCGACCGCCTCCGCCACGGCGTCCGGGTCGTCGTGGACGGTCGCCGTTCCTTGGAAGGTGATCCAGTCCGGTCCCTGAAGCTGGCTGATCGTGGCCGTCCCGTCCCGGCGGATGTTGCGCACCTTCTGGGAGCCGCCCGACGTGATGATGCGCAGGATGCCGTCGTGCAGCGTGAATCCGACGGGCACCGTGTGGATTCCGCCCCACGGTGCGAGGGTCGACAGCGTCGCGAGGTGGCGCTCGCGGGTGAACTCGATTCCGTCAGGGGTCAGTGCTCGCACGCTTACACGCTAACCGCAGACGTGCGGCATGCTCGGACTCATGGCTCCCGAACCCAGCGGCTTCGATTTCACCGTCCGCGGCGATTCCGTGGAGATCCGCCACAACGGACGCCCGGCCGCGACGCTGCGGAAGTCGGCCGCCGCGAAGTTCCTCGACGCCGTCGAGCGCGACGACCCTCAGCTCGTGATGGCGCGGGTCACCGGACACTACAAGCGGGGCAACGAGCGGCAGGGGTCGGCTCGGCCGTAGGCGTCTTCCCGCGTCTCGCGCCCGGCAGCTCAGCGACCGGTGGGAGGCAGCTTGTCCACCCCGTGCCGGTTCGGCTTGTCGGGCTCCGCGGCCGTCCGCGGCGAGGCATCCGGTCTGTCTGCGGGCCTGCCCACATCAGGATAGGTGGGCTGCTCGGCATCCACCTCGTCGTCGCGTTCGTCGCGCGGCGGCAGGTGATCGAGGGGCTGCGTGGCGTCTTCTCGTCCCGTCATGCGCTCAGCCTGACCCCCGCTCCGACTTCCGGGAGGGGGCTTGCCATCGCCGACGAATAAGCGGAGGGTGTGGGATTCGAACCCACGGGACATTGCTGCCCACTGGTTTTCAAGACCAGGTCCATCGGCCGCTCGGACAACCCTCCCGGGCGGATGCAACGGCATCCGTCGACCGCACGCGAGTCTATCCGACGGCGACGCGCGTCAGAGCTTGCGGAGCACCTCGGCGACGCCGCCGGCCTCGACCGACGCGGTCACCTCGGAGGCGGCATCCCGAACCTCTTGAGGGCCCTGGGCCATCGCGACGGCCCGTCCCCCGTGCTTGCGCGCCCACTCGAACATTCCGACGTCGTTGCGGCCGTCCCCGATCACGAGCACGTGCGCGGGGTCGACGCCGAGCCACTGCCGCACGTGCTCGAGGCCCGTCGACTTGTCCACGCCCTTCGGCGCGATGTCGAGCCACGCCGTCCAGCCGACGGCGTACGACACCTGGTTCAAACCGATGCGGGAGACGAGGTCGACGAAGTCCTGCTCGCTCTGCCCGGGCGACACGACGACGACGCGGCAGACGGGCTGGGCGGTGAGCTCCTCGAACGGCACACGGGCGGCGTTGATCAGGTTCCAGTCGTCGAGCCACTCCGTGTAGAGGCGGCGGCCGTCGGGCAGCTCGACCATGTAGCGCGCGTCGGGGAGGTGCTCGCGCAGCAGCGTCAGCACCTCGGTCGCGTCGAACGTCTCGACGTGGAACCGCTCGTAGTCGACCTCGTCACCGTCGACGCGACGCAGGACGACGGCG
Source organism: Microbacterium sp. AZCO (assembly GCF_039614715.1). GTDB lineage: Bacteria > Actinomycetota > Actinomycetes > Actinomycetales > Microbacteriaceae > Microbacterium. Next base: position 2,971,166 of record NZ_CP154857.1, read on the forward strand.
CCGTTCGAGCAGACCACGAACTCGGGCGCGATCCTCAGAGCGCGGAGGATGCCGCGAGTGCCCTCCCACGAGCGCCCCGTCGCGAGCATCACCTCGTGGCCCGCGCGGTGCGCGTGCTCGACGGCCTCGACGACTCCGGGCGACAGCGACTCGTCCTCGAGGATGATCGTGCCGTCGATATCGAGCACGATGAGCAGGCGGTCGGTGGCGAGGGCCGGGTCCTCGGTGTCGCGCGCGATCTCCTCGACGAGCTTGGCCGCCTTCTTCGGCTTTACGACCTTGATGCTGCCCGTCGGCGGGAGATGCGCCTCGGTCACGCGATGGGCTCCAGAACCTCGAGACCGCCCAGGTACGGACGCAGCACCTGGGGCACGGTGACCGAGCCGTCGGCACGCTGGTGCGTCTCGAGGATCGCGACGATCCAGCGCGTGGTCGCGAGCGTGCCGTTGAGCGTCGCGACGTGCTGCGTCTTTCCTCCGTCGGGGCGGAAGCGGATGTCGAGCCGCCGAGCCTGATACGTGGTGCAGTTGCTCGTCGAGGTCAGCTCGCGGTAGGCGCCCTGCGTCGGGACCCACGCCTCGACGTCGAACTTGCGCGCGGCGCTCGAACCGAGATCTCCGGCGGCGACGTCGATCACCCGGTACGCGAGACCGAGGTCCTGGAGCATCCCCTCCTGCATCGCCACGAGGCGATCATGCTCGGCCTCGGCGTCATCCGGTGTCGTGTAGATGAACATCTCGAGCTTGTTGAACTGGTGCACGCGGATGATGCCGCGGGTGTCCTTGCCGTACGAGCCCGCCTCGCGGCGGTAGCAGGTCGACCAGCCGGCGTAGCGCTTCGGGCCGCGCGCGAAGTCGAGGATCTCGTCCATGTGGTACCCGGCGAGAGGCACCTCGCTCGTGCCGACGAGGTAGAGGTCGTCCTCTTCCAGGTGGTAGATCTCGTCGGCGTGCTGGCCGAGGAACCCCGTGCCGCGCATGACCTCGGGCCGCACGAGCGTCGGCGGGATGATCGGCGTGAAGCCCGCCTGCAGCGCGCGGTCGAGGGCGAGCGTCATGAGCGCCAGCTCGAGGCGCGCGCCGATGCCCGTGAGGAAGTAGAAGCGGCTGCCCGAGACCTTCGTGCCGCGCTCCATGTCGATCGCGCCGAGGATCTCGCCGATCTCGAGGTGGTCGCGGGGCTCGAAGTCGAACTGCGCGGGCTCGCCGCGCGTGCGGAGCGTGACGAAGTCGGCCTCGCCTCCGGCGGGAACCCCGTCGATGATGATGTTCTCGAGCTTCGCGAACGCGGCGTCCGACGCCTCCTCGGCCTCGGTGACCGCACGCTGCGCGTCTTTCACCCGGTCGCTCAACTCCTTCGCCTCGGCGACGAGGGCGGCCTTCTCCTCCTTGGGAGCCTGCGCGACCTTCTTGCCGTGCGCGTTCTGCGCGGCGCGGAGCTCTTCGAACGTCGTGATCGCCGCGCGGCGCGACCGGTCGGCGGCGAGAGCGTCGTCGACCGTGTCGGGCGACTCCCCCCGTGCCTCCTGCGAGCGCTTGACCAGCTCGGGATTCTCGCGGAGAAGAACGGGATCGATCATCCGTCAAGTTTAGGGTCGGGCCGAGTGGATGCCGCCCGCCGCGGTTTCAGGTCGTGGACGGCCGAACGACGCGACCGCAAGCCCTAGCGGGAGAGGGATGCCGCGGCTCTATGGTTGTACGCATGACAGCGGGCACCGGGCCAGACGACGACACGGCTCGACCGGCGGAGGACCCGCCCCACCCCTCGGACAAGATCTACGCCGACGGTCCCGATACGCGCGAGATCGCCATCTCCGAGGAGGCGATCCGCGCGCAGGCCGAGAAGCTGGCCGCCGAGGAGGGCGACCAGATCCCGCCTCAGCCGTCGGACTCCGCCGACGAGGAGAGCGACAAGGCCGACAAGGGCGAGGCGGACGACGACTCGGAGCACGGCGAGACGGGCGACAAGCCCGAGCAGGGCGAAGCGAGCGACAAGCCGGCCGAGGCGAACGAGAAGCCCGCCACGTCGGGCGACAAGCCCGACCCCGTGGAGGCGGCCGAGCCCGACAGCGTCATCCACGAGCCGGAAGACATCTCGTCCGACACGTCCGACGACGAGTCGGGCGAAGCGCGCCGCGTGGGCACCGAGGGCGACACGAAGGCGATGGGCGGCGGTGAGGAGCGCCCGAACCCCAAGGCGGCGCTCGTCTACAACCCCATCAAGGTGGATGCCGAGACCCTGCGTGCGTCGGTCGAGCGGCTCTCCGCCGAGGCCGGCTGGTCCGAACCGCTCTTCTACGAGACGACGGTCGACGACCTCGGCGACGACGTCACCCGCCAGGCGCTGGAGGTGGGCGTGGACGCCGTGCTCGTCGCGGGTGGCGACGGCACCGTGCGAGCCGTGTCGGAGGCGATGGCGTCGAGCGGTGTGCCGCTCACGATCGTGCCGAGCGGCACGGGCAACCTGCTCGCCCGCAACCTGCGGCTTCCCCTCGACGATCCCGAGGCGATGATCCGCGCGACCTTCGACGGCCACACCGTCGGCGTCGACATCGGCTTCGCGGCGCTGCGCCGGCCGGACGGCAAGACCGAGGAGCGGGCCTTCGTCGTCATGGGCGGCATGGGGCTGGACGCGGCGATGATCGCCAACACCAACTCGAAGCTCAAGAAGTCGGTGGGCTGGGTCGCGTACGTCGACGGCGCCGCCCGCTCGCTCCCCGGAGCCAAGCCGTTCCGCATCATGTACCAGATCACGGGTCACCGGCTTCATTCCGCCCGCGTGCAGAGCGTGCTCTTCGCCAACTGCGGGTCGCTCCCGGCTGGGCTCGAGCTCATCCCCGAGGCATCCGTCACCGACGGCACCATGGACGTCGTGATCTTCCAGCCCAAAGGACTCTTCGGGTGGCTCTTCGTCTGGCGCCGCGTCGCGTGGGACAACAGCTTCCTGCGCAAGTTCCGTGCGGGCCGGCAGGTGCTCGCGCTGCGCACGAGGGACAACGCCGTGCGCTATGCGCGGGGCGCCGAGCTGGAGGTCGGCACGTCGGACGCGCAGTTCGTGCAGCTCGACGGCGACGAGTTCGGCGAGGCGGTGAGCATCCGCGCCCGCGTCGTCCACGAGGGGCTCGCGATCGCGGTGCCCTCCGGTCACGACATCGACGGCATCTAGGGCCGGTCTTCCTGCCGGAACCGGCGACCCGCGTGCACGAACTCCTCAAGAACCGTGCGGGCGGGGCCGCTGTGCGGCGTGTCGCCCGCCGAGACGACAGTTCTTGAGGAGTTCGTGCACGGCGGGAGCTGGGGCGACGCATCCGTCATTTGAGGAGTTCGTGCGCGGCCGGAGCCGCTGCCGAGGCATCCGTCGGTTGAGGAGTTCGTGCACGGCCGGAGCCGCTGCCGCGGCATCCATCACCCCTTGACGGCGCCCCCGAGACCCGCCGACCGCAGGAAGACGGACTGGAAGACCAGGAACATCGCGATCGGGATGAGCGTCGCGATCGCGAGGGCGGCGAGGAAGACGTCGAGCTCGGTCTGGCTCTGCACGGCGGGAAGGCGCACCGAGAGCGGCTGTACGGCGGGGTCGGGCAGCACGAGCATGGGCCAGAGGTAGTCCTTCCACGCGGCGATGATCGCGAAGACCGAGACGACGCCGAGGATAGGCTTCGACATCGGCAGCACGACCGACCAGAAGAGCCGGAAGGGGCCGGCGCCGTCGGTCTTCGCTGCCTCGAACACCTCGCGCGGCAGATTGTCGAAGAACCGCTTCACCAGCAGGATGTTGAACGCGTTCGCCGACATCGGCAGCCACACGGCGAGGTAGTTGTTGAGCAGCGAGCCGCCGATGAGCGGCGGGTGCACGATCGTCAGGTAGAGCGGCACGAGCAGCACGATCCCCGGGATGAACAGCGTCGCGAGCACGAGCGCGTTGAGAATCGGCGCGTACTTCGGCCGCAGCACGGAGAGGGCATAGCCCGCGGTCGTCGCGATGAACAGCTGCGACCCCCACGCGCCCGCGGCGATCACGACGGTGTTGAAGAAGTACTGGTCGATGTGGATGTCGTTCCACGCCGTGGACAGATTCGCCCAGTCGATGCCGTTGGGCCACAGGGCGAAGGGCTGCGTCAGGGTGTCCTGCGTCGGCGTGACGGCGGATTTCGCGAGCCACAGGATCGGCCCGAGGCCCGCGATCACGAGCGTCACGAAGAGGAAGACATGCGTCAGGCCCATGCCGAGGCGCGTGCCGGGACGACGGCGCTCGGAGTCGGAGATGACGGTGCGCACGGTGTCGTCGTCGACGCTCGACCGACGTCGGCGCCGTCGCGAGACGAGTCCGCGACCCTTCGACAGGCTCAGGGACCGAGGAGCGTCCGCACCCTTGATGATCGAGCTCATTGCGTGCTCCAGCGGTCGGTCAGCCTGAAGTACACCCAGGACAGGACGGCGAGCACGATCGCGAGCAGCACCGAGACGGCCGTCGCTTCGCCGAGGTCGCCGCCGAGGCTGTTCCGGAAGGCCTTGTCGTAGATGTAGAGGAGGATCGTCTTCGTCGCGCCCGCCGGACCGCCGCCCGTGAAGAGGTACGGCTCGAGGAACACCTGCGCGGTCGCGATGACCTGCAGGATCAGCATGATGAAGAGGATGCCACGCAGCTGCGGGATCGTGACGTGCCAGACCTTGCGCCAGATGCCCGCACCGTCGACCTCGGCCGCGTCGTACAGCTCGGGCGGCACCGACAGGAGCGCCGCAAGGTAGATGATGATCGACCCACCGGCCGCGGCCCACGTCGCCTCGAGCACGAGCGACGGCATCGCCTGCACGGCGGACTGGATCCACGGCTGGGGCGGGATGCCGAACCAGCCGAGCACCGTGTTGAAGACGCCGTTCGGATCGGCGCTGTAGAAGAAGCGCCACAGCAGCACCGCGACGACGGGCGGGATCACGACGGGAAGGTACCCGAGGGCCGAGTAGAGGCCCTTCGCGCGGCGGACCTCACTCATGAGCACGGCCACGAACAGCGGGAGCGGGAAGCCGAACAGCAGAGCGAGGACCGCGAAGTAGATCGTGTTGACGACGGCGCGGCCGAGCTCGGGATCGGTCAGCACCGCGACGTAATTGTCGAGCCCGACGAACGTCGACACGATGAGGTTGGTCTTCTCGAAGCTCATGACGACCGACTGCACGATCGGCCGCCACGAGAAGAAGAAGAACACGAACACCATCGGCGCGACGAAGAGCAGGTTCCACAGGCCGCCGCCGCGATACCAGGTCACGGGTGTGCGCCGGCGTCGTCGCCGCGCGGGTGGAGCGTCGGCGGGCGGGATGGATGCCGCGGCCGGCCGCTCCTTCGTCGTCATGGTCATTTCGTCTCCGGTTGTCTTCTCCGGCTGATCTCCGGCCGTCTTCCCGTCCCCGAGCCTGTCGAGGCGTCGTGGGCGACCCCTCGACAGGCTCGGGGACCACCCCTCGGCAGGCTCGGGGACCACCCCTCGACAGGCTCGGGGACCGCCGGCTACTCGTCGAGCTTCGCCTGCGCGTCGGACTGCGCCTGCTTCAGCAGCGCGTCGATGTCGGCGTTCTGGTCGGTGAGGACCGACTGCACCACCGAGTCCAGCAGCGCGTAGATCTCCTGCGTCTTCTTCTTGGGCTCGCCGACCGGCGTCTGGTCCCAGATGGCGTCGGTGAAGGGCGTCATCTGGTCGCGCGGCACGTTGATGTACGGCTCGATCCACTCGAGGGACTTCTCGTACAGGTCGCGGCTCAGCACCGGCAGCACGGGGGTGCCGACGGCCTGGTCGGACTCGTTGAGCGTCTTCGCGTCCTGGACCGCGGCATCCTCGTTCAGCAGCTTCTGCATGTAGTACCAGTCGATCCACTTCACCGCGGCGGCCTTCGTGGTGTCGTCGACGGTCGGGCTGATGACGGCGATGTCGCCGCCGCCGAGAGTGCCCGGGTCGTCGCCCTCGGTCGGCACGACGGCGAGGCCGTAGATCGACGGGTCCATGCCGAAGTCGCGGACGAGCGCCGTATAGACGTCGGACCCCGACGTGTACATGCCGATGTTGCCGGCGGCGAACTCCTGGTTGATGGTGCCCCAGTCGAGGTCGACCTTCGAGCCGAAGGAGTCGTCCTCCCACTTGAGGTCGTGCAGGAACTGCAGCGCCGACTTCGTCGCGTCGTTGTCGATCGTCGACTCGGCGGATCCGTCGGCGTTGTCGGTCTGCGTGCGTCCGCCGCGTGCGACCGTCTGCGCCGTCAGCTGCCAGCCGCCGGTGTTGTTGATGGCCATCTCTGCGTAGCCCGCCTTGCCCGTGGCATCCGAGATCTTCTTGGCGTACTCGCGCACCTCGTCCCACGTGGTCGGGGGCTGATCGGGGTCGAGGCCGGCCTGCTCGAACAGGTCGCGGTTGTAGTGCAGGCCCATCGCGTACGCCTGGCGCGGGAAGCCGAAGATGTGGCCCTTCTCGTCCTTGACGCCGTCGAGGATGATCGGGTTGAAGCTGTCCTCGTAGCCGAGCGCCTTCACCTCGTCGGTCACGTCCATGAGCTGACCGTTCTCCATGAGCGTCTTGGAGTCGGTGAACGGCACCGTGAAGACGTCCGGGAGGCTGCCGCCGGCGAGCTGGACGGCGAAGGTCGGGCCCTCCCACTCGTACTCCACGCCGATGATGTCGATGTCGGGGTTGGCCTTCTCGAACTGCTTCTCCTGCGCGGCGAACGCCTCGTAGGCCGCCGCGTCGGCACCGGGCGGGAACGTCGCGACGCGCAGCTCCGTCTTTCCGCTGCTGCTGTCGCCGCCGGCGGCGGAGCACCCGGCGAGAGCGCCGATGGTCGCGAGGGCCGCGACACCGGCGAGCAGGACACGTGCTGGTGACTTCATCGTATTTCCTTTCGTGGTGAGGGATGCCGCGCCGGCCTCTTCTCGACGCGTGGCCCTCGGGGGGATCAGGGGGTGATGCGGATCCAGGCGGCGGCGTTGCCCGGGAGGGCGGCGCCGTCGAGGGGGGTGCTCGTGAGCAGGAGCTCCTCGTGCGCGGGGAGGGCGAGGGGCAGGTCGCCCGTGTTGACGACGCAGACGAACGAGTCGCCGCGACGGAAGGCGAGGGCGTCCTCGTCGCCCAGGTCGAGCCACTCGAGCGGCCCGTCGATGTCGCGCCGGAGGCGGAGCGCCTCGCGGTACAGGCTGAGGGTCGACCCCGGGTCCTGCTCCTGCGCCGCGACGGTGAGGTCGGACCAGTCGCCGGGCTGCGGCAGCCACGTGGGCGTACCGACCGGACTGAAGCCGAACGGCGGCTCGGCGCCCGCCCACGGCAGCGGGACGCGGCATCCATCCCTCCCCGGATCGATGCCGCCCGACCGGTAGTGCATCGGATCCTGGATGAGCTCGCGCGGAAGGTCCTCGACCTCGGGGAGGCCGAGCTCGTCGCCCTGGTAGATGTACAGGCTGCCCGGGAGCGCGGCGACGAGCACGGCGGCGGCACGCGCGCGGTGGAGGCCGAGCTGCGGGTCGGTCGGCACCCCGAAGCGCTTCTTGAGGAACGCGAACGCCGTATCTTCTCGGCCGTACCGCGTGACGGGACGCGTCACGTCGTGGTTGCTCAGCACCCACGTCGACGGAGCACCGACGGGGGCATGCGCCGCGAGGGTCTGCTCGATCGAGCGGCGGAAGGATGCCGCGCCCCAGGGCCGCGCCAGGAAGTCGAAGTTGAAGGCGGTGTGCATCTCGTCGGGACGCAGGTAGTTGGTGAACCGCACGATGTCGGGCACCCAGATCTCGCCGACGAGCACGCGCGTGCCGGGGTACGAGTCGGCGATCGCCCGCCAGGAGCGGTACACGTCGTGCAGCTCGTCGCGATCCTCGGTGGGGTGGTCGAGCTTCTCGCCGACCTCGGGCAGGTCGGGGTCCTTGATGAGCAGCGCCGCCGAGTCGATGCGCACTCCGGCGACGCCGCGGTCGAACCAGAACCGCAGGATGTCCTCGTGCTCGCGCCGCACGTCGGGGTGGTTCCAGTTGAGGTCGGGCTGCTCCGGCGTGAACATGTGCAGATACCACTCCCCCGGTGTGCCGTCGGGATTGGTCGTGCGAGTCCAGGTCGACCCCTGGAAGCTCGACACCCAGTGCGTCGGGATCTCGTCGCCGTTCTCGCCCTTGCCCGGGTGGAACCAGAAGCGCTCGCGCTCGGGGCTGCCGGGTCCCGCGGCGAGCGCCGCCCGGAACCACTCGTGCCGATCGCTGATGTGGTTGGGGACGACGTCGATGATGGTCCGGATGCCGAGGGCCAGCGCCTCCTGGATGAGCAGCTCCGCTTCGGCGAGGGTGCCGAACTCGGGGTGGATGTCGCGATAGTCCTCGACGTCGTAGCCGCCGTCCGCCAGGGGGCTCGGGTACCACGGGTTGAACCAGATCGCGTCGACACCGAGGGTCTTGAGATAGCCGAGATGCTCGCGGACTCCCGCCAGATCGCCGGTGCCGTCGCCGTTCCCGTCGGCGAAGCTCCGGACGTAGACCTGGTAGATCACGGCCGAGCGCCACCAGAGCGGGTCGGTGTCGGGCGGGGCGATGCGCGTGCGGGGCAGGACGTCGGTGTCCAAGTCGGGCTCCTGGGGATGGGAAGTCTCGGTGCGTTGAATGTAGCTCTAGCTACTTTGAGATGCAAGTCCTCTACGGATTTACGCAAGAACTATATTGATCGAGGCCGTTCGGGTCGCCGAGCGTGTCGAGGCGTCGAGCCCCGGTCGCGAGGAGCGCGATGTCGACCCCGCGGCAAGCTCGGTCACCGACGGCGACTCGGTCGGGAGTTGCGAGTCACCCGGAGCGTCGGGGATCGCCACACCGTCGGAGGGATCGGGCACGGATGATCCGACGGGATGCCGATCTCCGACGACGTGGCGGCGAAACTCGCCGGGCGGGGCTACGCAGCGGGGCCGGTCGAGGAGCGCAGAACGAGCTCCGGCTCGAAGAGCAGCTCGTCGCCGGGCTCGGTGGTTCCGGCGATCTGCGACAGGAGGAGGTCGATCACGGTGCGGCCCATGGACTCGATCGGCTGGCGCACCGTCGTGAGCGGTGGCTCCGTGCAGCTCATGAGCGCCGAGTCGTCGAAACCGACGACCGAGACGTCCTCCGGCACGCGCAAACCCGCGCGGCGCGCCGCGCGCACAGCGCCCAGGGCGAGCGGGTCGCTCGCGCACACGATCGCCGTCGCACCCTGCGCGAAGAGGCGCGTGGCCCCGGCCTGACCCGACTCGAGCGAGTAGAGACCGCGCACGACGAGCCGGTCGTCGGCCTCCGCGCCGAGGCGCTCGAGCAGCCGGCGACCGGCCTCGAGCTTGCGCTGCGACGGGATGTGATCGAGTGGGCCCATCAGCATCCCGATCCGGCGATGCCCGAGCTGATGCAGGTGCAGCACCGCCTGCTCGGCGGCGGCGGCGTCGTCGGTCGAGACCGTCGCGAAGTCGAGTCCGTCGATGCGCGCGTTGACGAGCACCGTCGGCAGGTTCACCTGGCGGATGCGCTCGTAATGGCCGTGCTCGGCATCCGCCTGGCTGTAGTTGCCGCCCAGGAAGATGACACCGGACACCTGCTGCTGCAGGAGGAGGTCGACGTAGTCGGACTCCGTGATGCCGCCCGCGTTCTGCGTGCAAAGGAGCGGGGTGTAGCCGTTCTGGCTGAGCCCTCCGCCGATGATCTCGGCGAGCGCAGGGAAGATCGGGTTGGTGAGCTCCGGCAGCACGAGGCCGACCAGACGTGCCCGCTCGCCGCGGAGCTTCGTGGGACGCTCGTACCCGAGCACGTCGAGCGCGGTGAGCACGGCCTGGCGCGTGGCATCCGACACCCCGGGCTTGTCGTTGAGCACGCGACTGACGGTCGCCTCGCTCACACCGACCTTGCGCGCCACTTCCGCTAGCCGCTTGGACATGCGCTCAGTGTACGCAAGAACTTGCGTCCTTGCGCAAGCGCCCGCAAGCACGGTCGTGGCGTTGTCAAGACCTCGGCCCGCCGCTTCTGCGCAATTAGCATCCGAGCATGTCGTCCCCCTCGCTCGTGTGGTTCCGCGATGACCTGCGCCTCGCCGACAACCCGGCCCTCCGCACGGCGATCAACCGCGGCGAGCCCGTGATCGGGCTGTATGTGCTCGACGAGGAGTCACCGGGCATCCGCCCCCTGGGCGGCGCCGCGCGCTGGTGGCTGCATGGGTCGCTCGCGTCGCTGCGCGACCGCCTCGCCGAGCGCGGCGGCTCTCTCGTGCTGCGGCGCGGCCCGGCCGAGCGCGTCGTCACGGAGACGGTTCGGGATGCCTCGGCCGGCGCGGTCTTCTGGAACCGGCGCTACGGCCTGCCGGAGCGCGAGATCGACACGGCGCTGAAGACGTCGCTCCGCGACGAGGGGGTGACGGTCGAGTCGTTCGCGGCATCCCTCCTCTTCGAGCCGTGGACCGTCCGCACCGGCGCCGGCACTCACTTCTCCGTCTTCTCGCCGTTCTGGCGGGCGTGCCTCGCCCTCCCGTCGCCGCGCGCGCCGCTCCCCGAACCGAGATCGATCGACGGCCCGGCATCTGGGCTCGACACGGACGACCTCGACGACTGGGCGCTGCTTCCGCAGCATCCCGACTGGGCGGAAGGCCTGCGCGAGCGCTGGGAGCCGGGCGAGCCCGCGGCGCGACGACGCCTGCGCGAGTTCCTCGCCGACGACCTCCCCGGCTACCGCACGGCGCGCGACGAGCCCGCCGCAGACTCGACGTCGCTCCTGTCACCGCGACTGCGCTGGGGCGAGCTCAGCCCCTTCCAGGTGTGGCACGAGGCGACGGCGGCGGGCGGCGAGGCGGGGCGCTTCCTGTCGGAGCTCGGGTGGCGCGAGTTCGCCTGGCACACGCTCTTCCACGCGCCCGACCTCGCGACCGTCAACCTGCGCCGCGAGTTCGACGCCTTCCCCTGGCCGCGGCTGCGACCGTCGCAGCTCGAGGCCTGGCAGCGGGGGCGCACCGGAATCGCCCTCGTCGACGCCGGCATGCGCGAGCTGTGGCACACGGGCTACATGCACAACCGCGTCCGGATGGTCGCGGCATCCTTCCTCATCAAGAACCTGCTGATCGACTGGCGGCGCGGCGAGGAATGGTTCTGGGACACGCTCGTCGACGCCGACGGCGCCAACAATCCCTTCAACTGGCAGTGGGTCGCCGGCTCGGGAGCGGATGCCGCGCCCTACTTCCGCATCTTCAATCCCGAGCTGCAGGCGAAGAAGTTCGATCCGCAGGGGCTCTACATCCGGCGCTGGGCGCCCGAGTACGGCGGCGACGAGCCGCCCGAGCCGATCGTCGACCTCGCCGCGTCGCGCAAGGCCGCCCTCGACGCGTACGAGCACGTCAAGCGCGCCGCGCGCGGCTGAGTCGCCGTCGGCCGCCGGCACGAACTCCTCAATCCCGGCGCATTCCAGCCCGGTTCGCCGCGTGTCGGCGCCGATGCGGGCCGAAATTGAGGAGTTCGTGCACACCGGCGTCGGTCGCCCGGCGACGGGGCTACCAGGCGTAGGCCTCCGGAGCCTGGCCGCCGGGGCCGGGGAAGAGCTCGTCGAGCGCCGCGAGATCCTCGGCGCTCAGGTGGATGTCGAGCGCCGACACGGCCGACTCGAGCTGCTCGACGGTGCGCGGTCCGACGATGGGGCCGGTGACGCCGGGCTGGTGCAGCAGCCACGCCAGGCCGAGGGCCGACGGCGTCCATCCGCGCTCCTGCGCGAAGCGCTCGTAGGCGTCGAGCTGGTCGCGGCGCTCCTCGCGCTGCGACGAGATGCGGCCGGCCGCCGACCGTGCATTGGGGTCGGAGGACCCCCCGCTCAGCAGACCGCCCGCGAGCGGCGACCACGGCAGGATGCCGAGCCCGTAGTGCTGGGCCGCCGGGATGACCTCCAGCTCGATCGAGCGCTGCACGAGGTTGTAGAGCGACTGCTCGCTCACGAGGCCGAGGAAGTTGCGGCTCTTCGCGATCTCGTTCGCCTGTGCGATGTTCCACGCGGCGAAGTTCGAGCTGCCCGTGTAGACGACCTCGCCCTTCGCGACCAGCACCTCCATGGCCTGCCACAGCTCGGGCCAGGAGATATGCCGATCGATGTGGTGGAACTGGTAGAGGTCGATGCGGTCGGTCTGCAGGCGCCGGAGCGAGCCGATCGCCTCGCGGCGCACCTGCCACGCGCCCGCGCCGCGGGCGTTGACGACGTCGCCGTCCGGTGTCGGGTCGACCATCGGCGAGTGCACCTTGGTCGCGAGCACGAGGTCGTCGCGCACACCCGGACGGGCGGCGAGCCAGCGGCCGATGATCTCTTCGGTCGTACCACGGCCGGCGGACCCGCCGTAGCCGTTCGCCGTGTCGAAGAAGTTGACGCCGAGCTCCAGCGCCCGGTCCATGATCGCGAAGGCATCCTCCTCCGAGGTGCGGTCGCCGAAGTTCATCGTACCGAGGACGATGCGCGAGACAGAGGTGCCGGTTCGCCCGAGCTGTACGTAATCCATTCCGCCATGCTCACACGCCGGAAGGGACTCGGGGGCCGTTCCCGGAAACGTTTTCCGGCAGCATCCCGAATCCGTAGCCGAAACGACCGCGCCGCGAGAGCGAGGCGCGAGACCTGCTCCCGCGGCGCGGGCTGTGCGGTGTTACCCGGCGACCGGGATCGACTGCGCCTTGAGCGTCGAGATCGTCGACTCCTGCGCAGACTTCAGCGCGTCGAGCAGCGTGCCCTGACCCGTCACGGCCTTCTGGAAGCCGTCCGACACGTTGGCGTAGGTCTGCGTCATCGTCGGGCCCCACACGAAGTCGGGGTTCACCTGCGAGGCCGCCTCGGCGAAGACGTCGTAGATCTTCTGGCCGCCGTAGAACTCGACGCCCTCCTGCAGCGAGGGCAGCTTCAGGCCGGCCGTCGTCGCGGGGTAGATGTTCGCCGACTTGTTGAGGGCGGTCAGCGCCTCATCCGACGTGTTGAGCCACAGGGCGAACTTGGCCGCCTCGTAGAGGTGCTTCGACCCCTTGAAGACGGCGATCGACGAGCCGCCCCAGTTGCCCGCGCTCGTGCCGCCGGCCTCCCACTGCGGGGACGGGGCGACCGACCACTTGCCGGCCGTGTCGGGCGCGCCCGACGAGATCGAGTTGGCGCCCCAGACGGCGGAGTTCCACGTCCAGACCTCGCCCGAGTTGTAGGCGTTGTTCCACTCCTCGGTCCAGGCGGGGTAGGTCGAGACGAGGTCCTCGTCGAGGAGCTCCTGCCAGTACTCGGCGACCTTCTGCGATTCCTCGCCGGTCAGGTCGACCGTCCACTCCTTGCCGTCGTTGGCGAACCACTTGCCCTCGGCCTGCCACACGAAGCCCGCGAACTGGTTGATGTCGGCGGTCGAGAAGTTGGTGATGTAGCCGCCGGCCGCGCGGATCTTCTTCGCGGCCTCCTTGTACTCGTCCCACGTGGTCGGGACGGCGATGCCGTTCTGCTCGAACAGATCCGAGCGATAGAACAGCGCCATGGGGCCCGAGTCCTGCGGGATGCCGTACACGCCGTCGCCGCCGAGCGTCACCTGCCCCCACGTCCACGGGATGAACTCGCTCTCGGCCTTCACGACGTCCTCGCACGCGGAGAGGTCCTCGAGTCCGTCCTGCACCCGGAAGCTCGACAGCGCGTCGTACTCGATCTGGCCGAGGTCGGGGGCGTTGCCCGCCTCGAGCTGGCTGAAGTAGCTCTTGTAGGTGCCACCGTTGCCGTTGGGGCCCGTCTGCACCTTCACCTGGATGTTCGGGTTCTCCTCGTTCCACATCGCGACGACGTCCTCGATGCCGGGGATCCACGACGTGAAGTCGAGCGTGACGTCGCCGTCGGACGGTGCGCAGGTCGCGGCATCCGCGCCGCTGTCATCGCTGCTCGACGTGCCGGAGCATCCGGCGAGCGCGAGTGCGCTGAGCAGTGCGACGCCGGTGACGACTGCCCTCTTGGTGTGCTGCATGATCTTCCTTACTCGATGGGTTGGTGATCGGGATTTACAGGGGATGCCGGGGGCTCGCCCGCCGGCGGGAGCTCACTTCACGGACCCGGTGCCCAGGCCGTTGCGCCAGAAGCGCTGAAGGAGGAGGAAGGCGACGATGAGCGGGACGATCGAGAGGAACGACCCGACGAGGACGTAGGTGCGCAGCTCGGGGATCTGGTTGAGCTGCGTGTTCCACGTGTAGAGGCCGTACGTGACGGGGAAGAGCTCCTGGCTGCGCAGCATGATGAGCGGCAGGAAGAAGTTGTTCCAGATCGCCACGAACTGGAAGAGGAACACCGTGATGAGCGCCGGCGTCATGAGCCGCACGGACACCTGGAAGAACGTGCGCACCTCGCTCGCGCCGTCGATGCGGCCCGCCTCGATGAGTTCATCGGGCACCGACGCCGTCGCGTAGATGCGGCTGAGGTAGACGCCGAACGGGCTGACGATGCTGGGAAGGAGCACCGCCCAGAACGTGTTCGTGAGGTTCACCTGGCTGAACAGCAGGAACAGGGGAAGGGCGAGCGCCGTCGCGGGCACGAGCACACCGCCCAGCACGGTGTTGAAGTACGCCTCCCGCCCGCGGAAGCGGTACTTCGCGAGGGCGTAGCCGCACATGCCGGAGAAGATCGTCGCGAGCAGGGCGCCGAGACCCGCGTAGGCGATGCTGTTGCCGATCCAGCGCAGGTAGATGCCGTTGTTGTACGCCAGGAGGTCGCCGATGTTGGCGAAGAGATTCCAGTCGGCGAACCACAGCGGGTTGGTCGTCAGCAGGTCGCCGCGGTCCTTCGTGGAGGCGATGAAGAGCCACCAGATCGGCACGAGGAAGTAGAGCGTGAAGACGCCCATGATGAGGAACGCCGCTCCGCGGGACAGGATGCTCTCGCGCGGACCGCGCGCGGGCTTCAGGTCGTCGGCGGTCGCACCCGCGGTACGAGTGAGGAGGCTCATTGCTCGGCCTTCCGCTGGGTGATCTTGAGGAACGCGAACGACAGCACGAAGGTCGCAGCCGCGAGGACGACGGAGAACGCCGCCGCGAGGTTCGGGTTGGGGATGGAGCTCGTCGCGTAGATCGTCATGTTCGGCGTGTAGGTCGACGAGACGGCGGCGCTGAATGACCGGAAGACCTGCGGCTCGGCGAGCAGCTGCAGCGTGCCGATGATCGAGAACACGGCCGTCAGGATGAGTGCCGGCGCGACGATCGGGATTTTGATCGACCACGCGATGCGGATCTGGCCGGCGCCGTCGAGGCGGGCCGCCTCGTACACCTCCGACGGGATGGCGAGCAGCGCCGAGTAGATGATCAGCATGTTGTAGCCGATGAACACCCAGGTCACGACGTTCGCGATCGACCACAGCACGAGCTGCGGCGAGAGGAAGTCGACGGCCTGCGTCACGTTCGTGAAGGGCGACAGGTTGGGCGAGTACAGGAAGCCCCACATGATCGCCGCGATGACGCCGGGCACGGCGTACGGCGCGAAGAATGCGAGCCGGAAGAACTTCTTGCCCTTGAGCGCGGGCGAGTCGAGCAGCAGCGCGAAGAGCAGCGCGAGCCCGAGCATGACCGGCACCTGCACGATGCCGAAGAGCAGCACGCGCCCGACCGACTCCCAGAACGGGCCGCTCTGGAACACGAGGCCGTACTGGGTGAGCCCGCCGAACACCTCGGTGGGCTTTCCGTACAGCCCTTCGCGCTCGACCACGAGCAGCGACTGCCACACCGCATAGCCGATGGGGATCAGGTAGAAGAGCAGGAACAGGATGCTGAACGGACCGGTGAAGATCGCGATCGCACCCTTGTGCGGCGTCCTGCGCCGCTTCGGCCTGGACGTGGGCGCGCTGCGGCGACCCGCGGTCACGAGGACTTCCGTGGCGGTCATGCGGCCGCCTCCTCTCGGATGATGCGCACGGCGCCGCCGGGCACGTCGACGTGCCCCGAGACCTCCGTGCCGCAGACGAGCTCTCGGCCGGTGGCCTCGACCACGATCGGCGCCGAGCCGTGGTTCACGATGAACAGGAACGAGGCATCCACTCCCCGGCGCCGGACGATCTCCACGGCGTCGGTCGCCCCGCAGACGCGCGCCGCCGGAGGCACACCGGCCTCGTCGGCGAGGCGAGCGATGAGCGCGCGGTAATCGGCGGCGGACGGGAGGGTCGCGAGGTACCACGCGGCGCCGCTCCCCCAGGTGTTGCGCGTGACGGCGGGGTGACCTTCGGAAGGACCGTCGGAGAAGGATGCCTCGACCCGCGCCGTCGTGACGTGCGAGCGCTCCGACCACAGGTGCGCCGTGCCTCCGTCGCTGAGGTGCAGAGGCGTCCCCGGCTCGACGGGGGCGAACTCCTCGATGCGGAGGCCGAGCGCGTCGCGGAAGGGGCCGGTGTAGCCCCCCGCCCAGACGCGGTCCTCCTCGTCGACGGTGCCCGAGTAGAAGGTGACGAGCGCCGTGCCGCCCGCGGCGATCCAGTCGGTGATGACGGCCGCCTCGGCGGCGCGGACGAGGTGCAGGCCCGGCACGACGACCAGACGGTAGGCGGAGAGGTCGGCGCCCGGCGCGACGATGTCGACCGTGAGGCCCTGCGCGTGGAGCGCGGCATACGCGGCGTGCACCTGGTCGAGGTAGCCGAGCGCCTTGCTCGGCCGCGATTCGTTCTGAGTCGCCCACCAGGACTCCCAGGAGAAGACCAGCGCGGCCGAGGCCTCGACGCGGGAGCCCGCGACCTCGCCGATCCGGTCGACGATGCCGCCGAGCGCGACGACCTCGCGCCAGACGGCCGAGTCGGTGCCGGCGTGCGGGAGCATCGCCGAGTGGAACTTCTCGCTGCCCTGCAGCGATGCGCGCCATTGGAAGAAGCAGACCCCGTCGGCGCCGCGCGCGACGTGCGTCAGCGAGTTGCGGAGGATCTCGCCCGCGCTCTTCGCCTTGTTGAGTGGCTGCCAGTTGACGGCCCCCGTCGAGTGCTCCATGAGGATCCACGGCGCCCCGCCGCCGAGACCGCGGGAGAGGTCCGCGGCGAAGGACAGCTCCGCGTTCGGATCGTCGAGGCGGTGGTCGAGGTAGTGGTCGTTCGCGACGACGTCCATGTCACCGGCCCACGACCAGTAGTCGAGGTTCTCGATGTGGGCCGTGACCATGAAGTTCGTCGTGATGGGCGCAGAGCTCAGCCGGCGGATGACGTCGGCCTCGGCGCGGTAGTACGAGAGCAGCTCATCCGAGCTGAAGCGGTGGAAGTCGAGCATCTGCCCGGGATTGCGGCTCGAGAGCGTCGCGCGCGGCGTGCCGATCTCGTCCCACTCGCGGTAGGTCTGGCTCCAGAAGGCCGTGCCCCACGCCCGGTTGAGGCCGTCGATCGTGCCGTACTTGGCGCGCAGCCACCCGCGGAACGCGGCGGCGCTCACGTCGCAGTGGCACAGCGCGTTGTGGCATCCCAGTTCGTTGGACACATGCCAGAGCGAGACGGCGGGATGCTCGCCGTACCGGCCGGCCACCGCCTCGACGAGCCGCAGCGCGGCCGCGCGGAACACCGGCGAGCTCGGACACCACGCCTGGCGACCGCCGGGGTAGCGGCGGGTGCCGTCCTCCACCATGGGCAGGACTTCCGGGTGGGCTCGGGTGAGCCACGCCGGCGGCGAGGACGTGCCCGTGCCGAGATTGACCCGGATGCCGGCGGCGTGCAGACGGCCGATGATGTCGTCGAGCCCGCTGAAGTCGAACTCCCCCTCGCGGGGCTCGAGGTGCGACCAGCCGAAGATGTTGATCGCGACGAGATCGACGCCCGCCTGCTGCATCAGGGCGATGTCCTCGTCCCACACGTCGGGCGCCCACTGCTCCGGGTTGTAGTCGCAGCCGAACGCGATGCCGTCGTGCTCGAAGGGGCGGGCGGGGCGGGTCATGCTCTCCTCGGATCTGTGAACGTGCACAGATCCGCGCGGTGTTCCTCTGCGCTGAGGTTCTGTGAACGTGTACAGAGTAGACACAGCGTCGATCCGCTGTCAAACATCGATCCGACATGTGTGCGTGCACATACGATGAGTCGCGTGGAGAGCAGCGGCCGTCGCAAGCGTGCGACAGTCAAGGACGTCGCGACCGAGGCGGGGGTATCGCGAGGCACGGTGAGCCGTGTCCTCAATGGACAGCCGTACGTCTCGGACGAAGCGCGCGCCGCGATCGACGCGGCCATCGCGAAGGTGGGGTTCGTGCCGAACCGCGCCGCACGGAGCCTCGTCATGCAGAGCTCGCAGGCGATCGGCCTCATCGTGCACGAGCCGCACTCGCTCTTCGTCGAAGACCCCAACATCGGATCGATCCTGCTCGGCGCGAACGCCGCGCTCTCCGACGCCGACTACCAGCTGTCGTTCCTCATCGCCGACAGCCCCCGCGACATCGAGCGGCTTGCGCGCTACCTCAGCGGCGGCCTCATCGACGGCGTGATCATCGTCTCGGCGCGCGTCGGCGACCCGATCACACGGGCGGTCGCCGACCTCGGACTGCCTGCCGCCTTCGTCGGACATCCCCGGGATATCGGCGATGCCGCCTACGTCGCGATCGACAACCGAGGCGGCGCGCGCGAGATCACGACCCGCCTGGCCGCCACGGGACGACAGCGGATCGGCATGATCGCGGCGGCGCTCGACCGCGACTCCGGCTCGGACCGCCTCGCCGGATTCGTCGATGCCCTGGGCAATCGCTTCGACCCGCAGCTCGTGCAGCGGGTGCCGTTCTACTCGTACTCCGACGGACAGACCGGCATGCGCGAGCTGCTGGAGCGGCATCCCGATATCGACGGCGTCTTCGCCTCGAGCGACGCCGTCGCCGCCGGAGCCATGGATGTTCTCAAGGATGCCGGGCGCGTCGTTCCCGACGACGTCGGGGTCGTCGGTTTCGACGACAGCTCGTGGGCGCTGCGGTGCGACCCTCCCCTCTCGACCGTGCACCAGCCGGCCGATCAGCTCGGCCGGGCCGCCGCGCTGTCGGTGCTGGCGCAGCTGCGGGGCGAGGATCCCCAGGCCGGGGGACGGGTGCTCGAGTGCCCCGTCGTCTGGCGCGGCTCTGCCTGATCGGACGCCTTCGGGCAGAGCTGATTGACAGGCGAAGACACCCCTGACACTCTGTGTACGTTCACAGAAACCTCTGATCGATTCTGTGAACGTGCACACACCGTCGCGGCACTCGCCGGCCCCGACATGCAGCCCACAACGAAGTAGGAGCACGTGGAAGAAGCCACCATCAGACGCCGGCTCGCCGCCGTCGCCGCAGGAACGGTCGCGCTGGTCGCGGCATCCATCCTCACCGCCGCGCCCGCCGTCGCCGCCGAGCCGTCCCCGCAGACGGTGTCGATCGATCTCGAAGGCACGTGGAAGTTCACCAAGGGAGACAGCGCGGCCTACGCCGACCCGTCGTTCGACGACTCGGGGTGGTCGGACATCCAGGTGCCGGGCGACGGCACCCCGTTCGCGAACTACGACGGATTCGGCTGGTACCGCCTCGACTTCACGCTCCCCGCCGAGGCGCAGGGCGCGAACCTCGTCGCGTCGCTCGGCTTCCTCGACGACGTCGACGAGGCGTATCTCAACGGTGTGAAGATCGGCGGCTCGGGATCGATGCCGCCGAACGCGAGCAGCCAGTGGTTCGAGAAGCGGCTCTACCCCGTTCCGGCCGGCGCGCCGGTCTTCGGCGGCGAGAACACCCTCGCCGTGCGCCTGTACGACATGAACGGCGGAGGCGGCTGGTACCAGGGGCCCGTCGGGATCTTCTCGAAGGATGCCGTGCGGCAGAACGTCTACGGAATCGACGGCCCCCTCGCTTCGGCATCCCAGACGGCTGCGGTGAAGGCCGTACTGGCGACGCAGAAGGCGGCGCTGGCCGCAGGTGACGCCGACGCGTATCTCGCGACACTCGACGCGACCTACTTCCACGACGGGCGGTCGAAGGAGCGCCGCGAGCGGGAGGTGCGCGGCTGGCTCGCCGAGTCCGGCGGCACGCTGACGCTCAACGACGGAGAGGTCGAGGTCGTGCAGGGCGCCGACGGATCGCTCATCGTCGACACCAACCGCTCGATCACAGGCACTCGCAACGGTCAGCCGTACGTGTGGCAGCCGGCGGCGCAGGAGTTCCTGCACTTCTCCTCGACGACCCTGCGCGAGACGGGCGACCACTCGCGGTTCTTCCGCGAGACGGTCGACTCGAAGCTCGAGGGCCAGCCGCGCGAGTTCGTGACCTACCTGCCGCCGTCGTACCTCTCCGAGCCGAACCGCAAATACCCCGTCGTCTATCTGCTGCACGGCATCAACGGCGGCAGCCGCGAATGGGAGCCGCGCAACATCGACGATGTGCTCGACGGCCTCTGGGCGCAGGGGCTCGCCGAGTCGATCGTCATCATGCCCGACGGCGAGTCGCTCTGGTACGCCGACCAGCCCGGCGGCACGCCGTGGCGCAGCATGTTCCTGAACGAGATGATGCCCCTTGTGGATGCCGAGTACCGCACGCTTGCGCAGCCCGAGTTCCGCGGCCTCACGGGCATCTCGATGGGCGGCTTCGGTGCCTGGTCGATCGGCCTCTCGCACCCCGAGCTCTTCTCGTCGATCGCCTCGCACATCGGCGCTCTGAGCTTCTCGAGTGCGGGCCTCAAGACCCCGCTCGCGCAGGCCGCCGCCATGACGCCGGCGGAGCTGTCGACGTTCGACTACTACTTCGACGCGTGCGAGTTCGACGAGTACCGCTTCGACAACGCCGCCCGCACGATGGACGCGACGCTGACGTCGAAGGGCATCCCGCACACGTGGACGGTGTACCCGACGGGCAACCACAACGACGCGTGCTGGATGCCGCACCTCATCGACTCGTTCGGCATGCACTCCGCGCACTTCCGCAAGAACGGGCTGCAGGAGGACTGGGTCGGACCGGTCGTCACTGCCGCGATCGATCAGCGCCAGCAGGTCGTGCTGTCGGCGACGGACGCCCGCTCCGCGGTGGCGCGTGTCGACTACTCCATCACGAAGAACGGCCGCACGACGGTCGGCTGGACGGCGTACACAGGGCCGATCAAGACGGATGCCGCCTCGGTCGTGTCGTTCCGCGGGACGGACAGCCTGGGCAACATGAGCGACGTCACCACGACGACGCTCGCGCAGCTGCGCGCCGCGGGGTAGTGCGAGTCCCGGCCGCCACCTCACTGGCGGTCGGGCCCTTCCCGCACCCCGGAATGGATCGGCCGGGGCGGGGGTTGGATCAGGCGATGTCTGATGCCACCTCCGCCCCGGCCCTTTCCGTCCTCGACCTCGTGCCCGTGCGGGCCGGCCAGACGAGCGCACAGGCGGTCGCGGCATCCCTCTCGCTCGTGAAGCGCGCGGACGAGCTGGGCTACCGGCGCTACTGGTTCGCCGAGCACCACAACATGCCCGCCGTGGCGTCCACGACGCCGCCCGTGCTGATCGCCGCCGCGGCGTCTCGCACCGAGCGCATCCGAGTGGGGTCGGGCGGCGTCATGCTGCCGAACCACTCCCCGCTCGTCGTCGCGGAGCAGTTCGCGGCGCTCGAGGCGCTCGCGCCCGGGCGCATCGATCTCGGCATCGGTCGC
The DNA here is from genome assembly GCF_039614715.1 of Microbacterium sp. AZCO. Lineage (GTDB taxonomy): Bacteria > Actinomycetota > Actinomycetes > Actinomycetales > Microbacteriaceae > Microbacterium. Next base: position 2,992,728 of record NZ_CP154857.1, read on the forward strand.
GCGCCGGGGAGCGACCCCGTCATCACGCAGCTGCTGCGCATGTCGGGCACGACGAGCGACGTCGAGCGGTTCCCCGAGCACGTGCGCGACATCACGCGGCTCGTCGGGGCCGAGGGCGCGACAGTGCAGTTCGCTTCGGGCGGCACCTATGAGGTGCACGCGACGCCCGCGGCGACGGGCGCTCCGGAGGTCTGGCTGCTCGGCTCGAGCGACTATTCGGCGCAGCTCGCGGCATCCCTGGGTCTCCCCTATGTCTTCGCGAACCACTTCTCCGGGGAGGGGCTCGAGCGCGCGCTGGGGCTGTATCGCTCGCAGTTCCAGCCGTCGGAGGCACAGCCGTCGCCTCGCACCTTTCTGACCGCGAACGTGATCGCGGCACCGACCGCCGACGAAGCGGAGGCGCGCGCGCTCCCCCAGCTGCGGATGATGGCGCGGCTGCGGCAGAACCGTCCCCTCGTGCCGCTCGAGACGGTCGAGCAGGCGCGGGCCGCCGCATCCGATTTCGATGCGCTCGGCGAGCAGATCATGGCCGGCGCGCGGGCGAAGTGGTTCGTCGGGACGGGTGATTCCGTCAGGGCCGACATCGCCTCGTTCGCCGCGCGCTGGGAGGTCGACGAGGTGATGATCTCGCCGATCGCGGGATCGTTCGACGGCGAGGAGATGGATGCCTCGCCGGGCCGCGTGCAGACGCTCGAGCTGCTGGCGCGGTAGGGCTGCAGCGCGGGACCGAGCCGTCGCGCGCGCTATTCGTCGCCGCGCAGGGAACGCACCATGCTCCGGAGCGCGCGGAATGCGGCGTCCTGCTCGGCGGCCGTCATGCCGGCCAGCATCCGCTCCTCCACGCCGCGGACGGCCGCGCTCGCTTCGGCGAGACGTCGCCGGCCGAGCGGCGTGAGCTCGGCGGGAAGGACTTTGCCGACGGGCGCCTCCGGCGGCCGCGTCACGTAGCCGTCCCGCTCGAGGGACTGAAGCAGCACGTTCATCGACTGGCGCGTCACGAACGCGCCGCGTGCGAGTTCGGAGTTCGAGAGACCCGGTCGCTGGGCGAGGAGCTCGAGGCAGGAGTAGTGCGTCACCGTCATCCCGAGCGGTCGCAGCACCGCCTCCATCGCGATGCGGAGCGCGCTCGATGCCTCTTTGAGCGAGTAGCCGAGCGAGGTCTCGAGCTCGATTCGGGCGTGATCGTGCGGCATGTCAGAAGTCTGACATACACTGACGTCAGCGTGTCAGAAAACTGACACATTGAAAGGATCATCGCCATGCCCGCCACCGGCCCCGACTTCATCTCGCTCCAGGTACGCGACCTCGACGTTTCCCAGACCTTCTATGAGAAGTACCTCGGTCTCGTCCGCTCACCTGCCGGACCTCCGCATGCCGTCGTCTTCGACACGGCGCCGATCGCCTTCGCCCTCCGCGATCTCCTCCCCGGCACCGAACTCGACGGTGACGCGCGGCCAGGTCTCGGCATCGCGCCGTGGTTCCACGCGACGGATGTGCAAGGCATCCATGACGCACTGCTCTCCGACGGCTGCACCATCCTCTCCGACCCGATCGACGGGCCTTTCGGCCGGACATTCACCTTCGCCGACCCGGACGGCTACGCGATCACGCTGCACGATCGAGGCTGATCCGGCCCGCATGGCTGAGTGCTCGCCGAACGTATGGCGGGTGCGGCCTGGGAACCATGTCGATGTGGTCAGGCCTCCGATACTCTCTTTATAGAGCACGGATAGAGATACAAGCAACAGACTCCTTGGGGAGGCCTGTTCTTCCTCTCCCTCAGCACGCCTCGGTCGCCATAAGTGCGGACGGAGTGGGTCTCGGCGGTTCGCCGTCCGCGACCTGCGCCGGTCGCCATCGTGCGGACGCGGCCAGGCCTCCGGCAGTTCACTGCCGGCTTGGGAACGGCACCTCGCTCAGTGTTCTCCCGCTTTGCCGGGTTGCGGCGAGGTGGGAACTGCACGGTGGCCCGAGGGCGGGGCCGGGAGACCGGTCCCGCCTATCGCCGCATGCAGTCGCGGCGCGGCTTCGCCACGCCCTCCGTCGGCGCGCCCGCGTACGGCGGCCTCCTTCGCCGTCCGGATCCGTCCGGGGGTCGGAGCATCAGAGAGAGACGAGAGACACCATGTCGGACCAGAACCCCTCGCCCGTCACGGCGGGACCCGCCGTTCCTCCGCCCCCGCCCGGACCGTACAGTGGCGCGCCCACCGCGACAATGCCCATGCCCCCGGCCCCGCCCGCTCCTCCTGGTGGCTTCTCCGGTGAGGCGCAGACCGTCGCCGGAGCCGCGCCGCTCGGGGTCGGTGAGGGCAAGTCGTTCACGGCGACATGGCTGCTCTCGCTCTTCCTCGGAGTCTTCGGCGTCGACCGCTTCTACCTGGGCAAGACGGGTACGGGGCTGCTCAAGCTCTTCACCTTCGGCGGCCTCGGCGTCTGGTGGCTCGTCGACCTCGTGCTCATCCTGACGGGCGCCATGCGCGACAAGCAGGGCCGATCGCTCGAGGGCTACAAGGGCACCAAGCTCATCGCCTGGATCGTCACCGGGGTCATCTTCCTCGCGAGCATGATCGGCGGAATCGCCTCGGGAGCGAACGGGAGCGACGCGGATGCGCCCGCCCTCGACAAGCCTGCAGCAGTGGCGCCGGCGGAGGCGGCACCGGCCGCGAAGGCGCCGGCCGAGACGCGCGTGAGCGCTCCGGACACCGTCGGGATGACGGTGGCCCAGGCGCGCGCCGCTGCCGAGGCAGCTGGGTTCGCGTTCGCCACGGGTGAGGCCGGCGACGACTGGCTCGTCACGTCGCAATCCCCCGCGCTCGGGGGCAAGGCCGAGCCGGGCTCGGAGTTCACCGTGACGGCGGAGGCGCCGAAGCCGGTCTACACGCTCGAGCAGCAGAATGCGCTGAAGGCAGCATCCAACTACATCGACATCATGGCGTTCTCGCGCCAGGGGCTCATCGATCAGCTGTCCAGCGAGTACGGTTCGGGTTTCCCCGTTGACGTGGCCACCTGGGCTGCGGACACCGTGGGCGCGGACTGGAACGCGGAAGCCGCCGAGGCGGCGAAGAACTACCTCGACACGATGGCGTTCAGCCGCGACGGACTCTACGAGCAGCTCACAAGCTCGTACGGCTCGCAGTTCACGCCCGACCAGGCGAACTACGCCCTCGCTCAGGTCGGCTACTGAAGCTGATCCGCTTCGCGATGCGGCCCGACGATGTGCCGGCTCGCGGGGCGGATCTCGATGTCGGAGGTCCCGCGTAGAGTCGGATCACCGATTGAGAGACGTGCCCACTCTCCCGATTCCCGGGGAAGGCGCGCGCGTTGGCGACGATCATCCAGCGACTTGGCGAGGCGACGGCCTGCATCGCGACCGTGGTCGGCGACCGAGAGATCTCGGCCGCGGCGACGGCTGTCTGCGACGATGAGCTGATCGCCGCGCTGAGCGCGGTGGCCGATGCGAGACGCGCACTGGATGTCGTCGGCGCCGCGCTGTCATCGGAGATCGATCGGCGGTCGCGTCGGGAGCTCGGCTACTCCGGTTTGGCGCAGCGGACTGGGCATCGTACGGCGACGACCCTGATTCAGAGCGTGACCGGCCAGTCCGCGACGGAAGTTCGCCGCGCAACGGAGGCGGGTCACGACCTCGCGGCGGCTTCGCCCGCGCCGCCCGGCGATGATCCGGCGCCGCCCGACGATGCTCCGTTGCAGGAACCGTGGTTCGCAGTGCTCACCGGGTCGCTGACGACCGGACGCCTGTCGCGTGAACAGTACGACGCGATCCGCCGCGGGCTCGGCGAGCCGCCCGTCGGTCGCTATCCCGATGCAGACCGACTGCGAGCGATGTGGCGCGAGGCTGCGTCGATGCTGATCGAGGAGGCGTCCGATCGCGTCGTCGAAGACCTCCGCGCCGCGGCGCGCCTCGCACGCGACACCCTCGACCCGATCGGCACGCGACTTCGCTTCGAGGAGCGGTTCGAGCGACGCTCGTTCACGATGTGGGTCGACGAGAACGGGCAGCAGTGCGCGCGCATCCGTTTCGACGACGACGCGGCGGCCTGGGTGCGCACGCTGCTCGGGGCGGCCCTCCGACCTCGACGCGGACCGCGATTCGTGGATGCGGCGGGTGGCGCGGAGCGCGGCGACGACACCCGCACGAACGAGCAGCTGCAGTACGACACCGTCTTCGCCGTGCTCAAGACGGGGGCGCAGGCCGACCCGGCACAGGCTTTCGGCGATCGACAGCCGGGTGTCCGCATCATCGTGACCCGCGACGATCTTCCGCGGGACGACGCGGTGGGCTGGTACGAGGAGACCGGCCAGGCGGTGCCCGACGGCGTCGTGCAGACCTACCTCTGCAGCGCGGGTGCGCTTCCCGTCGTCCTCGATCATGAGGGCTCCCCGCTCGACGTGGGTCGCGAGCGGCGGCTGTTCACGCGTCGCCAGCGCATCGCGATGGCGGTTCGAGACGGTGGATGCCTCGCCTGCGGCGCCGAGCCGTCACGATGCGAAGCGCACCATCTCGACCACTGGCACGAGCATCACGGCCGAACGGATCTGGCCGACGGAGTGCTGCTCTGCCGCAACTGTCACATGCGCCTGCACAATCTGGGGTGGCGCGTCATTCGCGACGAAACCGGATACTGGCTTCGACGCCCCGATGCGCCGCCCCGGCTGCTCCGATCGCGAAGCCTCCTGCGGTTCGCTCCGCTCGCGAGCGACCATCCGATGACGGGTGACCCGCCGGACACGACGATCCGATCTAATTCAACGCAAGGGAGCGGGGCCGAGCCGCACGAGGCACTCAGGCCTGCGACGCTCGGTCAGGGGATCGGGGCTGCGCCACCCGAGACGGTGATGCCGCCTGCCGCCGGAATGTCGACACGCAGGACGCTGGGGCGCCCCACATGACGGCCTTGATGGATGACGACGCGGCCGTCGGCGGGAACGCGTTTCAGCTCTCGGAGGTACGCGCCGAAGGCCGCGGCCGCCGAGCCGGTGGCGGGGTCCTCGATGATCTCGCCGACGGGGAAGGGGTTGCGACCCTCCCATTCGGTGTCCGAGAGGCGATGCATGACGGTCACCGTGCCTGCCCAGCCCTCGGCATCCATGAGGTCGCGCAATGCGACCGGGTCGAACGAGAACGCGTCGAACACGTCGGCTCGATCGACGACGAGAACGGGATGACGGTTGCCGGCGAACGAGATGCGGGGCGGGAACTCCGCCGCGAGGTCTGCGGGGGCGAGCCCGAGCAGGTCGAGCAGCGCGACGAGCGTCTGCGGGGCGATCTCTTCGCCGGCCGGCTCGACGCTCGTGAAGGATGCCTCGATCTCGCCCGCCTCGCGGCGACGGGTCTCGATGACCACGTCGCCGACCGCGGTTGCGAAGCGGAATCGTCCCGGCCCCTCGCGCTCGGCGAGCACGACGGCGGTGGCGATCGTGGCGTGACCGCAGAACGGCACTTCGGCGAGAGGCGAGAAGTACCGGATGCTGCGCGCTCCGTCGGTCGTCGGCCCCGTGAGGAAGGCCGTCTCGGAGTACCCGACCTCCGCGGCGATCGCCTGCATCTCGGCGTCGGTCAAAGTGGAGGCATCCGGAACCACACCCGCCGGGTTCCCACGGTCGAACGAGCCGGGGGCGGCGCTGTCGACGAACGCCGCATAGCGCAGCACCTCAGTCATCGGTCAGGACTCGGGCTCTCCGCTGATGAGGCCGCGAAGCCAATCTCGCGCCTCGATGAAGACATCGTCGGAATAGCGATCCGGATAGCGCACGATCGCGCGATCGGCGCGAGGATACGAGCCCAGGAAGATCACCTTCGGGCTGGAGCGGCGCAGGCCCAGGAGGGCGTCCGCCATGCGCTCGTCTTCGATGTGTCCGTCGGCGTCGATGACGAACCGGTAGCGGCCGAGCTCGTCGCCGATCGGGCGCGACGCGAGAAGAGAGAGGTTGATGCCGCGCGTCGCGAACTGCTCGAGCATCTCGAGCAGCGCGCCAGGGTGGTCGTCGGGCAGCTCGACGATGAGCGACGTCTTGTCGGCACCCGTCGGCGGAGGCGGGGTGACGGGTCGCGATACCTGGACGAACCGTGTCACGGCGTTGGCGTTGTCGCCGATCTTCTCTGCCAGCAGCTCGACCTGGTGATGGTCCAGGATGCCGGGCGGGGCGATGGCGGCGTCCGCGTCACTCGTGCCGTCGAGCAGCCCGACAGCGCTCGCGACATTGCTCGCGGCGGGGATGTGCGCGTGCGCGGGAAGGTTGGTCGTGAGCCACTGCAGGCACTGCGCGTACGCGACGGGGTGGGCGGCGACGAGCGAGACATCCTCGAGCTTCGTCCCCGGGCGCGCGACGAGCACGAAGTCGACGGGGACGAGATACTCCCCCACGATGCGGATACCGGGGATCGTGGCGAGTGCATCCTGCGCTGTGGAGACTCCGCCGTCGACGGAGTTCTCGATCGCGATGACCGCGCCGTTCGAGCGGCCTTCGACGACGTCGGCGAGGGCTTCGCCGACGTTGCGGACGGGCCGCCACTGCTGGCCGCGAGCCTCGGGCACCTGCGCGAGGGCGGCTTCGGTGAAGGTTCCGGCGGGTCCGAGGTAGCTGTAGGTGCGGCGGTCGGCGTCCTCGGGCTCGGAAGTCACGGGAGAAGCCTATCCGGGCCGCTTCAGCGTGGCTTCGCGTTTCGATCCGGTCGCGACATCCGTCCCGCGACCGGGCAGACTGGGGGGCATGAGCCGCGCAGGACAGCCCGCCGAAGCATCCGACCTCATCGACATCGACGAACTGATCGCCGCCTACTACGACCGCAAACCGGATGCCTCGGTGCCCGAGCAGCGGGTCGCCTTCGGGACCAGCGGCCACCGGGGATCGTCGTTGAGCACGAGCTTCAACGAGGATCACATCCTCGCGACGACGCAAGCGATCGTCGACTACCGCAACGCGCAGGGGATCGCCGGCCCGCTCTTCCTGGGCCGCGACACCCACGGCCTCTCGCTTCCGGCCGAGCGGACGGCCATCGAAGTGCTCGTTGCGAACGGCATCGACGTGCGCGTGGACTCGCGCGACTCGTGGGTGCCGACACCGGCCCTCAGCCACGCGATCCTCGCGTACAACCGGGGGCGGGCCCTCGACGACCCCGGTCGTGCGGACGGCATCGTGGTGACCCCCTCGCACAACCCGCCGCGCGACGGCGGCTTCAAGTACAACCCGCCGAACGGCGGACCGGCCGACACCGACGCGACGGGCTGGATCGCCGACAAGGCCAACTACTACATCGGAGAATCGCTCGACGGCGTCAAGCGGACGCGCTACGCGGATCTGGATGCCGACACGCTGGGCCAGTACGACTTCCGCGACGCATACGTGCGCGACCTCGAGAACATCATCGATGTCGAGGCGATCCGCAACGCGGGCGTGCGGATCGGCGCGGACCCGCTCGGCGGCGCATCGGTCGAGTACTGGGCGCTGATCGCCGAGGTCTACGGTCTCGACCTGACCGTCGTGAACCCCGACGTCGACCCGACCTGGCGCTTCATGACGCTCGACTGGGACGAGAAGATCCGCATGGATCCCTCATCGCCGTCGGCCATGGCCGGGCTGATCGGCCGCCGCGAGGAGTACGACCTTCTCACGGGCAACGACGCCGACGCGGACCGCCACGGCATCGTGACGCCCGACGCGGGGCTCATGAACCCGAACCACTACCTCGCGGTCGCGATCGACTACCTGTACTCGCACCGGCCGCAGTGGCCCTCGGGCGCCGCCGTCGGCAAGACCCTCGTGTCGTCGATGATCATCGACCGCGTCGCGGCCTCGCTCGGACGCGAGCTGCTCGAGGTTCCGGTGGGCTTCAAGTGGTTCGTGCCGGGGCTGCTCGACGGATCGGTCGCTTTCGGCGGCGAGGAGTCGGCGGGTGCGTCGTTCCTCCGCAAGGACGGCACGGTGTGGACGACCGACAAGGACGGCATCCTGCTGTGCCTGCTGGCATCGGAGATCCTCGCGGTGACGGGCAAGACGCCTTCGCAGCGGTACGCGGAGCTCGAGGCCGAGTTCGGGTCGTCGGCGTACCAGCGTGTGGACGCTCCCGCGTCGCCGGCGCAGAAGGCCGCGCTGTCGAAGCTCGCACCCGAGGCGGTCACGGCGACCGAGCTCGCGGGCGAGCCGATCACGGCGAAGCTCTCGCACGCGCCCGGCAACGGCGCCGCGATCGGTGGCCTCAAGGTGCAGACCGAGCACGCCTGGTTCGCCGCGCGTCCGTCCGGCACGGAAGACGTGTACAAGCTCTACGCCGAGTCCCTCCGCGGCCCGGAGCATCTCGCCGCGGTGCAGGAGGAGGCGCGCGCGGTCGTGTCGGAGGCGCTCGGCGGGGCCTGAGCCTCACCGACGACCGAGGGCAGTCGGGGGGTGGAGGTGCCGATCCCGAAGCCCGTCGGCGGCATGGAGTCGACGCCTCGACAAGCTCGGCGACCGGGGTTGCGAACCGGATCGAGGCCGCCGAGCCGGCCGACCGGTGGGGACCCGCTGCGCGATGACGGCGTCGATCGAGCGACGGGCTTGACGGCCTCCGCGAGCGCAGGCTCGACGCTCGACAAGCTCGGCGACCGAGGTGGACCGGCCGAGTCCACTGGACGACGCGCTCGAAGTCCTACGCAGGCTCACGCTCGACGCCTCGACAAGCTCGGCGACCGGAATGGACCTGGCGAAAAGATGGCGGCGTCCACTAAGCGGCGGTGGTCAAGACCCCGCGGGGTCGCGCTCGACGCCTCGACAAGCTCGGCGACCGGGGTGAACTCGGCGAGAGATGGCGACGGGTGCAGGCTCGGCGCCTCGACAAGCTCGGCGACCGGGGTGGACCTGGCGAAACGATGGCGGGGTCCACTAAGCAACGGTGGTCACTTCCCCGCGGGTGCGGGCTCGACGCCTCGACAAGCTCGGCGACCGGAATGGAGGCGAGAGATGGCCGCCGGTGCAGGCTCGACGCCTCGACAAGCTCGGCGACCGGGGTGAACTCGGCGAGGAATGACCGGGTGCACTGGACGACGGCATCACGGCCCGCCGCGAGTGCAGGTTCGACGCCTCGATGAGCTCGGCGATCGGGGTGGACTGGGCGGCCGTCTTGACGGTCTCCGCGAGCGCAGCCTCGACGCCCCGGCCACCGGATGGCGCCGCGTTCGCGCCCGGGCGGTCGGGTTCGGGTCCCCGAGCTTGTCGAGGGGTCGAGGTCGACGTCCGACGGGGTCAGAGCGAGCGGGCGAGCGCGGCGCCGGCCGCACGCAGCCAGGTCGCGGGGCCCGCGAGAGCCGCAGCCGACGACCCGGCCAGATCGGTGAGCGACGCGGTCGCGGCGAACGCCGACGTGTCGGCATCCCGAGCGATGCGGCCCGCCGCGAGAGCGACCGGAACGGCCGCCGCCGCCGCGAGCGCTGCGACGTGAGCCGGAGCCTTGCCCGCGGCGGACTGGCCGTCGAACGACCCCTCGCCCGTCACCACGACCGACGCGCCGGCGAGAGCCTCCGGCAGACCGACCAGCTCGGCCACCTCAGCGGCACCGGGCACGAGTCGCGCGCCCCACGACAGAAGCGCGAAGCCCGTCCCGCCCGCGGCGCCGGCACCCGCTGCTCGCGCGTCGGCGGGAAGGAGCCCGGCGAGGCGCGAGAGACCGTCGTCGACGGCAGGGATCTCGTCGGGTGCGAGGCCCTTCTGCGGACCGAACACGGCGGCAGCGCCCGACGGGCCGAGAAGCGGGTTCGTCACATCCGTGAGCACGACCGCACCACCGGCGGGCAGCGGCCGGAGGTCGTCGAGCACCGCGTGCGCGACATGCAGCAGACCCCGCGCCCCCGGCTCGATCAGGCGGCACGACGAGTCGGTCAGCACGGCGCCGAGCGCCGTCAGCATCCCGGCACCGCCATCGGTCGACGCACTCGAGCCGATGCCGAGGACGAGTCGAGACACACGGTGATCGAGCGCAGCCGCGATCGCCTCGCCGAAGCCGCGAGTGCCGGCATCCCACGGCAGCCTGCGCTCGCCGAGGAACTCGATCCCCGACGTCGACGCCAGCTCGACGACCCCGATCCCCTCGGGAGCATCCCCCGTCGGGGGCAGCAGCAGCCAGGATGCCTCGGCGGGCTCGCCGTCGGGGCCGGTCACGACGACGGGCATGCGGTGCGCGCCCGGAACGGCGGCGGCGAAGGCGTCGAGCGTGCCCTCTCCCCCGTCGGCGACGGGACGCAGCACCGCCCGATCGTCGGGGCGAACCGAGGCCCAGCCCTCGGCCAGTGCCGCAGCCGCCGCGGCGGCGCCGATCGAACCCTTGAAGCTGTCGGGGGCGAACACCACCGAAGGCGGATCCGACGGCGGCATCAGAGGCCGGGAGTGCTGTCTCGAAGGACGACCTCGAGCGGGATGCCGGCGGGATCCTGCTGCCACGACTCGTCGACGGCGGCGCGCAGCGCCTCGTACCCGACGACGTCGAGCGGCACGCGCACCGTCGTCAGGGCCGGAGCCACGTCCCGCGCCGCCGGGATGTCGTCGAAGCCCGCCAGCGCGACGTCGGCGCCGGCGACCCGGCCCGCCTCACGCAGAGCCGTGAGAGCGCCGATCGCGACGACATCGCTGATCGCGAAGACGAGAGTGCCGGACGGGATGCCGTCGGCGAGCGCCTCGCGCATGACCCGCTCCCCCGCCTCGCGCGTGAACGCACCGCGATACACGCGATCGATCGTTCCGCCGCCGGACGTGAAGCCCGCCGTGAACCCGGCGATGCGGTCGTCGGACGTGCGGACGCCTTCCTGCGCGCCGAGCACGATCGCCGAGCGGTAGCCCCGGTCGGCGAGAGCTGCGCCGAGGGTGCGCGCTCCACTCTCGTTGTCGATCAGGACGGCGCGCACCTCGCCCGCGCCAGGGCCGAGGGCGACGACGCGCCCCCCGGCGGCCGCGAGGGCGTCCAGCTCCTGCTGAAGCTCGGGGACCGACGACTCGGTGCTTCGCGACGCAGCGAGGATCAGGCCCCGAGGCCGCTGGCCCCGCAGCGCGCGCACGAGACGCAGCTCGCGCGCGGCATCCCGTTCCGTGATCGCGATGGTCACGACGAGACCGGCCTCATCAGCACCGCGCGCGACGCCCGAGGCCAGCTGTCCGAAGTACGGGTCGGCGATGTCGGCGACGAGCAGGGCGATGATCGCCGACGTGCCCTTCGCCGTCGCCTGCGCCGACAGATTGGCGGTGTAGCCGAGCTCCTCGGCGGCCGCGACGACGCGGTCGCGATACGACTCGGCCACCTTCCGGGACGAGCCGTTGAGCACGCGAGACGCCGTCGCGAGCGACACCCCGGCAGCCGCCGCGACGTCGTGCAGCGTCGCCGCGGACGTGCGCGAACGGACGGGGAGCGGGTCGACGGTGGTGTCGCTCATCGAGCAGAGTCTACGGTCGCCCGCAGCGACGGCGAGACGGCCGCGCCGAAGCCCGCCGCGGTGCGCCGCACGACCTCATCGGGCGCCGTCGCCCACACCTCCTCGTCGAAGATCTCCACCTCGATGTCGCCGGCGTAGCCCGTGTCGACGACGGCCTGCGTGAGCGACGCGAAGTCGATGACGCCGTCGCCCGGATAGTGCCGCGACAGCAGCACGTCGGCGGCGAGCGGCGTCTTCCAGTCGCACACCTGATACGTCGCGATGCGGCCCTCGCGACCCGCGCGCGCGATCTGGTCGAGCACCTGCGGGTCCCAGAACACGTGGAACGTGTCGACGGTGACCCCCACGACGGCGGGATCGAAGTCGGCGGCGAGATCGAGCGCCTGACCGAGCGTCGAGACGACGGCGCGGTCGGAGACGTACATGGGATGCAGCGGCTCGATCGCGAGCGTCACACCGGCGGCCGCGGCATCCGGTGCCAATTCGGCGAGGGCGTCGTGCACGCGGGAGCGCGCCCCCACGAGGTCGCGCGATCCGTCGGGCAGTCCGCCTACGACGAGCACGAGCACGGCGCGCGAGCCGGGCGCGCCGGCGGCCGCGAGCGTCGCGGTCTCCTCGATCGCGCGGCGGTTGTCGTCGAGCGCGGCCCGGCGCGCGGGTCCCTCGGGGATCGTGAAGAACCCGCCGCGGCAGTGCGTCGAGAAGCGCAGGCCCGAGTCGGCGAGCATCGACGCCGCCGTCGCGAGGCCCACCTCGTTGACCGGCTCGCGCCACAGGCCAATCGCCTGGACGCCGTTGTCGGCGGTCGCGCGAAGAGCCTCGGCGAGGCTCGCGTACTTCAGGGTCGCCTGGTTGATCGACAGGCGGGGGTCGACGGCGATCATGCGCGCTCCTGGTGGTTCATGTCCCACTTTCGGTCGTTCCCGGGGCCGTTGGCGATGGAAATCGGGACACGAAGGCGGGAAATGGGGACATGGATGCGGGGGGCGGGGGTCATGCGTCGAGTCCGTTCAGGCGGAGGAGGCCATGCCAGCGCTCGGCGGCCAGCTCGGGCCGCTCGAGCGCCCCGGACGCGTTCGCCAGCTCCACGATGCGCGACAGGTGCGGGAGGCTCCGCGCGGAGTGCAGGCCGCCGACCATCTGGAACGCAGCCTGGTGGCCGTTGAGCCAGGAGAGGAAGGCGACGCCCGTCTTGTAGTAGAACGTCGGGGCGGCGAAGACCTGACGGCTGAGCTCCTCGGTCGGGCCGAGGATGGACTCGTAGGCGGCGGGGTCGGACGCGTCGAGCGCCTGGATCGCGGCGGAGGCGACGGGCGTGATCGCGGCGAACGCGCCGAGAAGTGCGTCGGAGTAGCCCTTACCCGCTCCCCTCTGAGCGTCGGCGTTCGACCCCTCGACAAGCTCGGGGACCGGGGCGGAGCCGCCGATGAGGCCGACGTAGTTGAAGTCGTCGCCCGTGAACATCCGCACGCCCTCGGGCAGGCGCTCGCGCACCGACACCTCGGCCGAGGCATCCAGGAGGCTCATCTTCACCCCCGCGACCTTGCCGGGGTTCTCGGCGATGATGCGCAGGAGCACGTCCGACGCCGATTCCCAGTCGGCCGAGCCGAAGTACCCCTCGAGGGCCGGGTCGAACGCGGTGCCGAGCCAGTGCAGGACGACGGGAGTGGATGCCGCCTGCAGCACCGCGCCGTAGACCCGCAGGTAGTCGGTGCGCGACGTGGCGGCTCGGGCGAGGTGACGGGACGCCATGAGCACGGGGCCGGCACCCTGATCCTCGGTGAAGTGCAGCTGCTCCGTGTAGGCGTCGATGATCTCCGGGATCGAGATCGACTCGGTATCGACGTGGTCGGTGTTGACGCCGACGACGACCGAGCCGCCCTCTTCGCGCGCGACCTGCGCCGAGCGCGCGATCAGCTCACGCGTCGCGGCGGCGTCGAGGCCCATGTTGCGTTGAGCCGTGTCCATCGCGTCGGCGACCCCGAGCCCCCACGAGTAGACGTGGCGACGGAAGTCGAGGGTCGCATCCCAGTCGACCTGCGCGGGTCGGCCGGGTGTGTTGTCCGCCCAGGTGACGGGCACGACGTGCGCGGCGGCGTATGCCACGCGACTGCGCAGCGGTCCGGCCGGCTTCGTGAAGGCGGGCGCCTCGTTGAGCTCGGCGGCCGCGACCGTGCCGTCGGCGCGGAGGAGCGTGAAGGTGGCGGTGGCGGTGGCGGTGGTCGTCGGCATCCCGATCACTCCAGCGTCAGAGCCGGCAGCTCGACCTTGCGGCCTTCGCGGCTCGACTGCAGGCCGGCCTCCGCGAGCAGCACGCCGCGCGCGCCGGAGAGGAGGTCGAACTCGTATTCCGTTCCGAGCACATACGAGGTGAGGAACTCCTCCCACTGCTGCTTGAAGCCGTTCTGGAAGACGTCGTTCACCGGTACCTCGGCCCAGTCCGCGTCGTAGTCGTGGCTGTCGGCGAGGTCGGGGTTCCACACCGGCTTCGGAGTGGCGTTGCGGTGCTGGATCTTGGCGCCGAAGAGGCCCACGACGGCGGAGCCGTGCGTTCCGTCGACGTGGAACTCCACGAGCTCGTCGCGGTTGACGCGCACCGTCCACGAGGAGTTGATCTGGGCGATGACATCGCCCTCGAGCTCGAAGATCCCGTAGGCGGCATCCTCCGCGGTCGCGGTGTACGGCTCGCCGTTCTCGTCCCAGCGGGTGGGGATGTGGGTGGATGCCTGTGCGTACACGGTCTTCACCTCGCCGAACAGGTTCTCCAGCACGTAGTTCCAGTGCGGGAACATGTCGACGATGATGCCGCCGCCGTCCTCGGCGCGATAGTTCCACGACGGGCGCTGCGCCGGCTGCCAGTCGCCCTCGAACACCCAGTAGCCGAACTCGCCGCGCACCGAGAGGATGCGGCCGAAGAAGCCCGAGTCGATCAGCCGCTTGAGCTTCTGCAGCCCCGGCAGGTAGAGCTTGTCGTGCACGACGCCCGTCTTGACGCCGGCCGACGCGGCGAGGCGCGCGAGCTCGAGCGCCTCCTCCACCGTCTCGGCGGTCGGCTTCTCGGTGTAGATGGCCTTGCCGGCGGCGATCGCCTTGCGGAGGGCGGACGCGCGGGCCTTCGTCACGAGGAAGTCGGCGTAGATCTCCCACCGCGGGTCGGCGAGGGCCGCGTCGAGGTCGGTCGTGTAGTCCTCGATGTCGTGCTTGGCGGCGAGCTCGGCGAGCTTCAGCTCGCTGCGGCCCACGAGGATCGGCCGCACCGTGACGCGCGACCCGTCGGGCAGCTCCACGCCGCCCTGCTCGCGGATCGCGAGGATGGAGCGCACGAGGTGCTGGCGGTATCCCATGCGGCCCGAGACGCCGTTCATGATGATGCCGATCTCCCGCACCTGCGGGCGGGCGGTCGCGGGAGCGATGAGCGTGTCGGTCACGGTGTCCTGCTTTCTGTGAGGCCGTTCCAGGCATCCCGTCTCTTCCACGAGATCGGGTAAGCGCTTTCCAATAGTGTGGCATGCGGGAAACGCGCGCGCAAGCGCTTTCCCATTACGTGGTCTCCCGCCAGAGCGCACGCTCCTCCAGCTGGACGCCGTCGAGGCCCAGCAGACCGCCCGCGGCACGTCCCGCCGCACCCGCCGGCAAAGACATTTCGGTCCCGCCCGGAAGGCCCAGCACCCGCAGCTCGACCAGGGAATGCGGACCGATGCCGCAATCCTCCACGTCGACGAGGAAGTCGGAGCCGTCCCAGAACCGGTCGCGGACGGTGCGCCCGTCGACCCGGAGCTGCGCGACGTCGCCGGCCCACCTGATGCGGAGGGTCGCTTCGGCGGCCGCCGGCACGTGGATCTGCCACACCGCGGCATCCCGATCGATCACGTCGTCGCCGGGGGCCGTATGCCGCCCGTCGCGCGAGCCGTAGTCGCCGCTCGGCAGGCGTCCCTCACGCACGAGACGGGTGGGGAGGGATGCCGCGCCCGCGCGCCCGCCCGCATGCTCGAGCACGACGGGGGCGAACGCGCGCGCCGACGGGTCGTACTCACGCACGTCCGGCGTCCGCGACACCGTGTGCACCGAGAGGCGACCGGTCGCGGCATCCCACATAAGCTCGTCGGGGCTCAGGAGCAGTCGCCGCCCCGCGGGAGTCGACGCGACCCACACATCGGCGTCGGCCGGCAGCACGAGCAGGTCGAGCGCGCCGTCCGCCGTCGCGAGTCGCAGGGGCGCCGCACCCGGGACGACGACACGCACCTCGTCCCCGGTCGAGACCTCGACCGGGACGCCGGCGTCCTCGAGGAGCACGAGCGTCGGCACCGCGCCGGGGAGCAGCGTGAGCACCGAGGCGGTGGCCCATGCGATGCGCACTCCCCCCACGACGAGGCCGAAGGGCCATCGCGCGAGCGTGCCGGGCGGGATGTCGACGGGACGCGACGGCAGCCGCACCTCGCCGTTGAGTCCGGCCAGAGCGAAGTGCGCGCCGCGGTACACCGGCAGCGGGACGTGCGGCTGATGCCAGCCGATGAAGAGGAAGCCCTCCCGGCCGTCGGATCGCAGGGCCCAACGCAGGGTCGAGGAGTCCTCGACGCCCGCGGGCCGCTCGTCGGGCAGCGTCGCGGGCATGTCCGCAAGCCGGTCGCCGAACGCCTCGATGAAGGCGTGCTGGCGCCGGAGCACCGCGTGCGAGGGTGCGAGTCGGCCGGCTTCGCCGACGGGTGCGTGGAAGTCGTAGGACAGCGGCGTCAGGTCGTTCGGATATCCCGTGGCCTGCGTCTCCTCGAGGCCCGGCCCGGGGTTCGTCCCCCCGGCGTACATGTAGTAGCCCTGCCAGGCCGACCCGCTGCCGAGCTTCGCGTGGGCCACCGCCGCGATGTCGAGCGCGTCAGGACGCGGACGCCGGTGGTACGCCGTCGCCATGCCGCCGCCCAGCTCGCACGTCGCGGGCGGGAACCACGGCGACAGCCTCGAGAGAGCGGATGCCCCCTCGCCGCGCACGTCCGCGCCGATGCCCGGATCGTCCCAGTCGTCGGAGAAGAAGAAGTGTGCGCGGAACGTCGGGTCCCAGGGCTCTCCGGAGTCGACCCAGAACCCGTCGCCGTACCCGCCCCACAGCGGCAGCACCTCGGGATCGGGAAGCTGTGCGCCACCCCACGCCGTCGCGGTCCACAGCGGTGCCGCAAGGCCCGCCTCCCGCGCGAGGCGCTTGAGCGTCATGAGGTGCGCGGGCTGATCGTAGAGCTCATTGTCGAGCTGGATCGCCAGCACGTTCTCGGGCCGGCACCGCCCGTCGAGGACCGATGCCACCGCGCCCCACCAGTCGGCGACCAGTGCCAGGTAGGCGGGATCGTCGGTGCGGTGCCGCACGGGCGCCGCCTGAACCCAGTCGGGGAAGCCGCCGTTGCGCACCTCGCCGTGGATCCACGGGCCGATCCGCAGCACGAACTCGAGACCCTGCGCCCGCACGGCGTCGACGAAGGCGGCGAGGTCCAGGTCACCGTCGAAGCGCCGCCTGCCGCGCTCGGGCTCGTGGTGGATCCATGGCACGTACGTCGAGACGACCGTCACGCCGCCCGCGCGCAGCTGCGCGAGCCGACGCGCCCACCGCGCCCGCGGGACGCGGCTGTAGTGCAGCTCGCCGGACACCGGGATCCAGGGCCGCCCGTCACGCAGGAGCGAGCGGCTCGTGAGCTCGAGTCCGGCCCGGTGCTCCTCCTCGTTGGCCATGCGGGGGCGCCGAGGGGCGGCATCCACTCCCCGATGTCGCGCCGTGAGCAGCGACGCCTCCGTGCCGATCATCGGACGACGAGGGATGCCTCGCCGGCCGCGTGCGCGGGTCGGCCGGCCGCGCCGACGCGGCGCACGGTGTCCGCCGGCGCGAGGGCGAACAGCACCTGATGCGGCGCGAGGAGGCGGCGGCCGACGACCGCGCCGGTCTCGGCATCCCTCCCCTCCACGACGACCTCGACTTCGTGGTCGCCGTGGTTGACGAGCGTCACGAGGTCGCCGCGGCGGGCGGCCTCGACTCCCGGCGGCAGATTCTCCACCACGGGACGGACTCCGGATGCCTCGGCGACGAGAGCGACCACGCGCTCGAGCCCCGCGGCGTCGGGCATGGTTGCGACGTACCAGGCTTCGCCGGATCCGAACGCATGCCGCGTCAGCGCGGGCGCCCCCGCCGAGCGTCCGTCGGCGAAGGTCGCGACGACGGCGGCGCCGACGGGATGCACGACCTCGGCCACGAGCCGCCCCCGGAAGGAATCAGTGTCGAGGACGACCTCGACGGTCTCGCCATCTCCCGCGCGGCCGGGCGAGCCCTGGGCCCCGACGCCCGTGCCGCCGGTCGATGGGCCGCCGAGCGCGCCGAAGTCCTCGAAGCGCAGACCGAGCACGGGCCCGAGCTGCGTCAGGAATCCGCCGGCGCGGAACTGGTCGTGCGCGTCGACGACGTCGGTGAACGGCCCCGTCAGGAGCGTGCCGCCCCCCTCGACGAAGCGGGTGAGGGCAGCGGCGCCCTCATCGCGCAGCAGCGAGAGCACGGGCGCGACGACGAGGTCGTACTCGCCGCCGACGCGCTCGGGCGCGACGACGTCGACCATGAGCCCCCGGGCGTGCAGCGCGCCGTACCACTCGAGCACGAGGGCCAGGTAGTCGATCTGCACCGGGTGGTCGCGCTCCTCGACCGACCACCAGTTCTCCCAGTCGAAGACGAGCGCGACCCGCGCGTCGCGGCCCGGCGGGGGCAGCTCCGGCAGGGCGGCGAGGCGCGCGCCGAGCTCGGTGACCTCCCGCCACACGCGCGTGCCGGTGCCGGCGTGCGGAAGCATCGCGGAGTGGAACTTCTCGCTCCCCGCGCGGGACTGCCGCCACTGGAAGAACATGATCCCGTCGGCGCCGCGCGCGATCGACTGCGCGGTCTCGGCGGCGAGCACGCCGGCGCGCTTGCCGGGGTTTGCGGGTCGCCAGTTGACGGCATCCGTCGCCTGCTCCCACAGCAGCCACGGCACACCGGGCTTCAGCGAGCGGACGAGGTCGCGCTGGAAGGCGGCATCCCGGACCCGATGCGGATTGGTGGGATCGGGGTAGCAGTCGTCCGCGATCACGTCCATGAAGGGCGCCCACTTCGCGTAGTCGGCCGGCTTGAAGGGCCCCATGAAGTTCGTCGAGATGGGCTGGGTCGCGCCGGCGGCGAGCAGGATCTCGCGCTCCATCAGGTAGCACTCGAGCAGCATGTCGGACGTGAACCGGCGGAAGTCGAGCATCGACGACGGGTTGTGACTGTACGGGGCCAGGCGCGGCGGGAAGATCTCGTCGAAGCCGCCGTACCGCTGGGACCAGAAGCTCGTGCCCCACGCGTCGTTGAGCTCGGCGATCGAGCCGTACCGGGCACGCAGCCATGACCGGTAGGCATCGCGCGCGGCGTCGGAGTAGTCGTACCAGAGATGGCAGCCGAACTCGTTGCCCACGTGCCACATGACGACGGCGGGATGATCGACGTACCGCTCCGCGATCCGCCGCACGAGCTCCCCCGCGAGACGCCGATAGGTCGGCGACGAGGGGGCGAAGTGCTGACGACTGCCCGGCCAGTACGAGGCGCCGCTCTCATCCGCGGGCAGCGTCTCGGGATAGCGCGCGCTCACCCACGGAGGCGGCGACGCGGTCGCCGTCGCGAGGTTCACCCCGATCCCGCCCGCGTGCAGCTTGTCGATGACGCGGTCGAGCCACGCGAAGTCCCACACCTCCTCGGACGGCTGGATGCGCGACCACGCGAAGATGCCCAGGCTCACGATGTTGACGCCCGCCTCGCGCATGAGACGCACGTCGTCGTCCCACACCTCCTCGGGCCACTGGTCGGGGTTGTAGTCGGCGCCGTAGAGCACCTGCGGCCTCCTCGAGTCGGGTCAGGTCGTGCGGCGTGCGGGGATCGCGATGACCGCGAGCGCCGCGCAGCCGAGCGCGGGGATGATGAGCGGCACGAGCATCCACGCCGAGAGGCCCACGAAGAACGCGGTGGCGGCGAGATAGAGCGCGCCGATGGGGTCGGCCGCGGCGGCGGAGGGGATGCTGCGCACCGCGCCGCGCCAGCCGCGCTCGGGCGTCCACGCGGCGGCGGCGAAGAGCAGCGCGGTCGCCGTCGCAACGAGGCCGGCCCAGCCGACGGCGCCGATCACGACGCCGCCCGGCAGGGCGCCGGAGCCGGCGAGGGCGACATCGAGGGCGAGCACCGCGGAGAGCAGGACCACGGCCAACCCGACGACCAGGCCGCCGCGGAGGGCCGCGATGAAGTCGCGCCAGAACAGCCGCACGGGCGACCCCTCGGCCGCGAGGTAGCGGCGGAGGTGCCGGACGCCCGCTGCCAGCGCCGCCGGCAGCGTCACGACGAGGATGCCGGCGGCCACGATCAGCAGCCCCGTGGTGAGCACCTCGCCGAAGAAGGCGAACGCTCCCGCCTTGCCCGGGAAGCGCGACCTCGGGCGGTCCTCGAGGGTCGGGCCGGCCCCCGAGACGTCGTCCCGGCGGGCGGCCCTCAGCTCTGCGCGGTTCACGGCTGTCAGCCCTTCAGGCCTTGGGTGGCGACGCCGTCGACGAGGAAGCGTTGGAAGACGAGGAAGAAGAGGAGGACGGGGAGGAGGGCGACGAAGCTGGCGGTGACGGTGGCGCCGTAGTCGGCGCCGCCGGAGGAGGCGTCGTTGTAGAGGCGCAGCGCGATGGGCAGCGGGTAGTTGTCGGGGCTGGTGAGGTAGAGCAGGGGTCCGAGGAAGTCGTTCCAGCTCCAGATGAACGCGAAGATCGCGCAGGTGATCAGGGCGGGCTTGATCAGCGGCAGGATGATCGACCAGAAGATGCGCCAGTGGCCGGCGCCGTCGATGCGGGCCGCTTCGTCCATGTCGCGGGGCATCTGGCGGATGAACTGCACCAGCAGGAACACGAAGAACGCTTCGGTGGCGAGGAACTTCGGCAGCAGGATCGGCACGAAGGTGTCGATGAGGCCGAGCTTGTTGAAGATGATGTACTGCGGGATGATCACGACGTGGAACGGCAGCAGGAGCGTGCCGATCATCGCGGCGAACAGGATGCCGAGCCCCTTGAACTGGATGCGCGCGAACGCGTACGCGGCCAGTGACGCGCTGAACACGGTGCCGATGACGGAGCCGCCGGCGATGATGAGGGAGTTGAGGAAGAACTTCCACATCGGCACGCCCGCGATGCCCTGCGCGACGGTGGCGTAGTTGTCCAGCGTAGGGTTGCGGGGCAGGATCGCGATGGACTGGCCGAACTCCGCATTGGGCTTGAAGGTGGAGAACACCAGCCACACCAGCGGGTACAGCACGAGCGCGGTCAGGGCGATCAGCACGATCGCCCAGATCACCGTCTGCCACGTGCGCCGCTTGATCCGGCGGCGGCGGGGGCGGGGCGCGTCGGGGCGCGCGTCGAGGTTGTGCGCGAGGGTCTCGATGGCCGGCTGGCCGAATGTCGTGCTCATCGGTTGTCTCCGGAGTAGTGCACCCACGACTTCTGGGTGCGGAACAGGATGAAGGCGATGATCGCCACGACGATCAGCAGCACCCACGCGATCGCCGCCGCGTAGCCCATCTGCCCGTCGCTGAACCCGCGCTTGTACAGGTACAGGGTGATGAAGTTCGTCATCCCGGCAGGACCGCCGGTGCCGTTGGAGATGATGTACGCCGACGCGAACACCTGGAACGCGCCGATCAGACCCAGCAGCAGGTTGAAGAAGATCACCGGCGACAGCATCGGGATCGTCACCGCCCGGAACCGGTGCCACGGGCCCGCACCGTCCATCTCGGCCGCCTCGTACAGCTCCTTCGGGATCTGCTTCAGACCGGCCAGGAAGATCACCATCGTCGCCCCGAACTGCCACACATGCAGCAGGATCATCGCCGGCAGCACCAGCGCAGGGTTGCCGATCCAGCCACCCAGATCGATGCCGAAGAACGACAGCGACTGGTCCACCGGGCCGTCGTTGGCGAACATAGCCCGCCACACGATCGCCACCGACACGCTTCCGCCGATCAGCGACGGCGCGTAGAACGAGGAGCGGAAGAACCCCGACCCGCGATCCCGGTAGTTCAGGAGCATCGCCACCGCCAGCGCCGCGGCCAGCGTGATCGGCGTGCCGACCAGCACGTAGATCAGCGTGATCTGCGCGGCCTGCATGAAGCTCGGGTCGTTCGTGAACAGGCGGACGTAATTGTCCAGACCGATCCACTTCGGCGGGGTGAAGATGTTGTACTTCGTGAACGACAGATACAGCGACCAGCCCATCGGGATGATCGTCAACCCGAAGAACCCGATCAGCCACGGCGTCAGGAACCCATACCCCGCCAGGCTCTCCCGCCGCTGCCGGGCACGGATACCAGGCCGCGTGCCCAGCTCCGGACTCCCCTTGCGGAACAGGCTGCGACCCGAAGGCGCCTTCCTGTCCGTCACGATGACTCTCGTCGCAGTCGTGCTCACGTCGATCTCCCGAATGGTGTGGAGGGGTGGTGTCCGGGGGCCCGAGCGATCGCGCCCGGGCCCCTGGAAGCCTGCTACTGGTTGAGGACGACGTCCATCTCGCTGAAGAACTGGTCTACAGCGTCATCGACCGAGGTCGTTCCGAATCCGAGTTCCGTGCCGAGCTGGCGGAACTTCTCCTCGAGCGTGCCGTAGCCGACGATCGGCACGGGCGGGGCGTCGCCGAGGCGGTCCTTGATGGATGCCTCGTAGTCGGCGATCTGCTGGCTCAGCGGGTCGAGCTCGGCCGCGGCGAGCGCCGTCTCCGAGGCCGGCAGGCCGCGGTTCGTGCCGAAGATCTTGCCGGACTCGGGCGAGTTGACGAGGAAGTTCACGAGCGTCGCCGCGGCCTCCGGGTGCTTCGTCTTCGCGGAGATCGAGTGCAGCATCGACGGCTTCAGGTAGAGGTCCTTCGCGCCCTCCTTCGTGACCGGCGGGGCGACGAGGCCGAGTTCGGTGTAGTCCGCGCCGAGGTTGCCCAGGTAGCCCGACCCGAAGTTGTCCCAGGTCAGCTCGCTCGTCGTCTTCGCTGCGTCGAAGCCGCTCTTGGGCGCGAGCTCCTCGAGGGTCTGCTGCGGGACGACCACGCCGTCCTCACGGTTCGCGGCGCCCGACTCCCAGAACTTCTTGAGGCGCGCCTTGTCGAAGCCGGGCTCGCCGTCCTCGGTGAAGAGGTCCTTGCCCTCCGCGCGCAGCTGCAGCTCGAAGTTCTGGATGCGGCCGGTGTAGTCGGTGCCGCCGTAGAAGGCGCCGCCCGCGGCATCCGTCACTTCCTTCATCCAGTCGCTGTAGTCGTCCCACGAGCCGCCAGCGAAGTCGTCGACGCCGGCCTGCTCGAGCAGCTTGGGGTTGGTGTACATGCCCCACGCGTTGGTCGAGGTCGGGATGCCGGTCGTCACGTCGTCGACGACGCCGATGCTGAGGATGTTCTCGGCGAGGGGCTTCGTGTCGATGATGTTGCCGAGGTACGGGCCGAGGTCGAGCAGCAGGCCGTTCTCCGAGTACTGGCGCAGGTACGAGTAGTCGAACTGCATGACGTCGGGGAGTCCGCCGCCGGCCGCCTCGGTCTGGCGCTTCTCCCAGTACTCCGGGAAGGCCAGGAACGACGAGTTGACGGTGATGTTGGGGTACTGCT
This sequence comes from Microbacterium sp. AZCO, assembly GCF_039614715.1. Taxonomy (GTDB): domain Bacteria; phylum Actinomycetota; class Actinomycetes; order Actinomycetales; family Microbacteriaceae; genus Microbacterium. The sequence goes on from NZ_CP154857.1 coordinate 3,015,777, forward strand.
TCTCGAACTCCGCGATGACCTGGTTGTACAGGTCGGCGCGGACGTCGTTGCCCCAGAAGGAAAGGTTGAGCGTGACCTTCTCGTCGGGGTTGAACGTCGGCGTCCCGCCGCCGGAGGCCGCTTCCCCGCCTGCGCAGCCGGCCAGCGCCAGGGCTGCGCCGGCCGCGATCGCGACGGCGGCGAATGCCCGCTTCTTGCTGAACATCTTTGTCCTCTCTTGAACGTCCGTGTTCGGTCCACCCGACGCTCATCGTCCGTGTGATGCCTCTTCCCCTGGTGCCGGGAAAGCGCTTGCCCAGAAAGCTATCACGGCGAAAAACGTTTCACAAGGGCGGGTTGCCAAATTGAGACGATTCACACACCGAGCGTGGCTCAGCGATCGCAGATCAGCTCGTCGCCGAACACGGAGAGCGCCGCGACGTGCACGACGCTCCGACGGGCATCCCTGCCGGCTGCATCCGCGATCTCCGATCCATCCCACCACGGGTGCGTGAAGAAGAAGAGCCGCGCCGACGTCGGGCCGTCGACGACGACCGAACCGTGGCGCCCGATCTCGACTCCCGCGCCGTCCCGTTCGGCGAGGATCAGGCCCTGCCGATGCCACTCGACCGCGTCGCTCGAGCGGTGCACGGCGAGGCCGCGCCACTCGTCGGTGATCATCCACCACCAGGCGCCGAGCTCGAAGACGAAGGGACCTTCGTGCGGACGTCCGCCGATCGCGGTGCCCTCCACGTGCCACGATGCGAGATCGGCGGATGCCGCGACCTTCGTGACCGAATCGGCGGCCTCGTCCTTGAACCAGAGCCGCCAGAGTCCGTCAGGACAGCGCGCGACGGCCGCGTCGATGACGCGATCGCTCGACAGCGGGATCGTCCCCGCGCGGCGCCAGCGGACGAGGTCGTCGGAGACGTACTCGACGATGTGCCGCGGGTGGCCGTCCCACCGGTCGGGGACGCCGGCGATCTCGGTGAGGTACATCCGCCAGCGCACCCCATCGTGGATGACATCGGGCGCCCAGTGCGTATCGTCGACGATCCGGGGCGGGGGGCCCGGTTCGAGCGCGAGCCCGGCCTCGGTCGGCTCGAGCGTGCCCGCATACGTCCAGGCGAGGCCGTCGGGCGACGTCGCAACCCCGATCCTGCTGCCGTGCACCCACGCGACCCCCGGGCCCGGATCGGGATGCGTCGCCCGCCTCTGCGTGTAGAACATGACCCACGCGTCGGGGCCGCGCACGACGGCGGGGTCGGTCGCACCGTCGTAGATCGGGTCGCGGTAGAGCCCGTCAGACACGACGCTGATCGATGACGGGGCTCGCGAATCCCGACCGGTGCGTCGGATGAGACCGGAGGTCCTCCGCCGTCACGGCGGCGCCATCGGCCGCGGCGGACGCGTAGATGGCCGCGACGAGACTGAACGAGCGCCCCGGATCGGTCGCCGTGTCGGGCAGGGGCGTTCCGTCGAGCAGCGCGTCGAACACGTCGCGCAGGAGCGGGCCGTGATCGCTGCGCTCCTCATCGGCGGGCAGCGCCCACGCCGGGTCGGACTCCGTGCCGGGCGCCGGCGTGATCGACCAGTTCTCGTGCCCGTGACCGTAGAGGTGCTCGACGGAAACGGTCGCCCGCTGCGTGTCGATACGGATGGCGCTGACCTCACGCGGAGACACCGCGCTCGTGACGACCTGCGCCACGACGCCGCTCGCGAACGTGACGGTGGCGGTCGAGGCATCCTCCGTCTCGGTCTCTCGATCCAGGCGCCAGAGCCGCCCCTGCACGCTCGCCCAGTCGCCGAGCAGGAACGCGAGCAGATCGAGTTGATGGATGCCGTGACCCAGCGTCGTGCCGCCGCCCTCCGTGCTCCACCTGCCGCGCCAGTCGACGGCGTAGTACGCCGCGTCGCGGTACCAGAGGGTCTCGCACGTCGCGAGGAGCGGGCGGCCGAGGGCGCCGTCCTGCAGCAGGCGCCGCACGTGCGCGGCCGCCGTGCCGGTGCGCTGCTGGAAGACGACGGCGAGCCGCCGATCCGCCTTCGCGGCCGCGGCGAGCATCTCGTCGAGCTCGTCGAGCGACGGCGCCGGCGGCTTCTCGACCACGACGTGGGCGCCCGCCGCGAAGGCGGCGAGGGTCTGCTCGCGGTGCACGCCCGGCGGGGTGCAGATCAGCACGACATCGGGATGCTGCGCCTCGAGCAGCTCGTCGAGCGAGTCGTAGACGGACGGGACCGACCAGGTGACGGCGAACTCATCGGCGCGCTCGCGCGTGCGGTCAGTCACGGCGACGAGGTCGGCGCGCGGATGCGCCGCGACAGCCTGAGCGTGCAGACGGGAAACGGCGCCCGTGCCGACGATCGCGACGCGGAGCCGGCCGGCGGAGGAGTCGGGATGGCGGGGTACGGACGGATGCGCGGTCATGCGGAGACCCCCTGGGGAACGGATCGCAGCTCGGCGACGAGGGCCGCGCCGACCCTGTCGGCCAGCGCGGCGACGCCGGGGCCGCCGACGATCAGGGCCGCGGCGAGCACGAGGCTCTCGCCTGACCCGAGCACGGTCTCGTCATGGAAGAACGGCGCGGGACCGGCGCCGGCGTAGTCGGCGCTGCGGACGAACCACGGGCTGCCCCCGGGGTCGAGCACGAGGACGCCCGCCGACTCGTCGGGGGCGACGAGGGCCAGCCACGGCGACTCGGCGCCGCGCGCGGACTCCCCCACCTCGCCCCCCGGTCCGAGGATGGCACCGCCGGTGAACTCGGCGGGCGCACGCCAGAAGATGCCCGCGTAGCCCGCATCCGCGCGGCCCTTCGTCGTCGGGGAGCCGAAGGGGACGGCATCCATCGACACGTTCGTGAGCTCGCTCCGCCACGTGAGGGCCCAGGCGTCATCCTCGACGCGGCGGGCTGTGAGCGTGCGCCGCTCGGTGAGGAGGGTGTCGCCCTGCTCGGTGATCCAGTCGAGGTCCTCGTCGACGCGAGCGAGGCCGGGGGTGTGCCAGGTGACGAAGGCGCGATGGACCTGGCGGCCGTTGTTGGGCAGCTGCACATAGCCCTCGTCGCGGACGTAGGTGGGGCCGCCCCAGAAGTTGTGCGGGCCGACGTTCGGCAGCGCGAGCGAGAGGCCTTTGTGCCAGACGTGATCGTCGGGGCGATATGCCGTGACCTCGCGCCCGCCCGGCGTGCGCAGGAGCGCGTACGGGCGGGGCGACTCGAGCTGCGGCTCGGTCGGCTCGTACACGTACTCGACCAGCACGAGCGCGTCGTCGCCCTCGCCGTCACGGATCAGCAGGCGGCCGCCCTCGTCGTCGAATCGCATGACTGCGATGGTACGGCGCTTTCTGGGAAAGCGCTATCCCAGTTCGCTTCGCGGACCGACCTGAGTCAGGTGCAGGCGGGCGTAGCGGCCGTCCCGGGCGAGCAGCTCGTCATGGCTGCCCTGCTCCACGATCTGCCCGCGCTCGAGGACGACGATCCGGTCGGCCTGACGGATCGTCGAGAGCCGGTGCGCGACCACGAGGGTTGTGCGACCCCGCATGAGCCGGCCGAGCGCCTCCTTGACGAGCTCCTCCGACTCCGGGTCGAGTGCGCTCGTCGCCTCGTCGAGGAGCAGGATGCGCGGGTCGCGCACGAGCGCGCGGGCGATGGCGAGGCGCTGGCGCTGACCGCCCGAGAGGCGGGCACCCCGCTCCCCCACGACGGTGTCCCAGCCCTGCGGCTGGGCATCGACGAACTCCAGGGCGTTCGCGGCGCGGAGCGCGTCGCGGAGGCTCGCGTCCGAGGCGTGCGGCAGGCCGTAGGCGATGTTCTCGCGGATCGTCCCCTCGAAGAGCACCGACTCCTGCGGCACGACCGACACGAAGCGGCGCACCGTGCGGAGGTCGAGCTGCTGCATGTCGGAGCCGTCGAGCAGGATGCGTCCGCCCGACGGCCGCACGAAGCCGAGCACGAGGTTGAGGAGGGTCGATTTGCCCGACCCCGACGAGCCGACGAACGCGACGGTCTCGCCCGCCCGGATATCCAGGTCGACGTCGTGCAGGGCGTCGGTGTCGGCGCCGGGGTACCGCTCCGTGATCCGCTCGAGGGTGATGCGACCGGCGACCTCGTCGACGCGACGCTTGCCCTCGTTCTGCTCGAGGTCGGGCTCCTGGATCACCTCGGCGATCGAGCGCACCGACTCGATGCCGCGGGCTCCGACCGGGATGAGCATGAGCAGCTGCGTGAGCCCCTGCGTGAGCAGGGCGAAGTACGTCGACAGCAGCACGACCTGACCCGGGGTGATCGGGAGGAACCCGGTCAGCGAGAAGATCGCGGCCAGGACGAGGCATCCCACCCCCAGCAGCTGCATCGTGACCCACGAGATGGATGCCACATGCCCGTTCAGCATGTCGAGGTGCAGGCCCGCGCGACGGACGCCGTCGGCGCCGCTCGCGACGCGGGTCACGGCCGTCTGCTCGAGGCCGTGCGCGCGGGTGACGGGGATGAGCGAGGCCATCTCCCCGACGCGGGCGGCGAGCCCCTCCATCTCGCGGCGCAGCTCGGCGTTGCGCGCCTCGGTGCGGCGGCGGAGTCCCGCGCGCAGTCCGATCGCGATCGGCACGGCGAGCGCGTAGACGGGGAGGAACGCGGGCACGGCGATCGCGGTCATCGAGATCGCCCCGATGAGCACCATGACCGACGAGAGGAGGGGATGCGTCACCTGCTGCAGCATGAGCTCGACGTTCTCGACGTCGCGCACGACCTTGCTCTGCACGATCGATGAGCTCATGCGCGTGTGATAGCCGATCGACAGGGTCTGCAGCCGCTCGGCGAGCGCGTTGCGCAGCTCTGCGCCGGTGTCGCGGACGACCGTCATGAAGCTGCGCGTGTAGAGCAGGTGGTTGGGGTAGTTCTGCACGAGCAGCACGACGGCGAGCGCGAACCACCAGAGCACGCTCTGCACCTGCCCGCCGTCGGCGACGATGTCGATGATCGCGGCCGTGATGACCGGGAGGAACCAGAGCGGGATCTCCTTGAGCGCGAAGGCGAGGATGGCGATGCTCATGCGCCCCGGGCGCCGGAGCAGCAGCCGCAGGACCGACCGGGTGGGGTGCGCGCCGTCGATGAGTCGCGGAATGCGGGTAAGCGCTTTCTCGGCCATCCTTCGATGGTACGGGCTGGGCGTCGCGCCGTCACGGGGAACTTCGCGTCGCGGCTGCCGGCCGGCGGCCGGCGGATCCCGGCTGGTTCCCGTGCACGAACTCCGCAAATCGTCGCCGCTCCCGCGCGACACGCCGCCACCCTCGCCCGAGCCACGCCGGAATTGAGGAGTTGTTGCACGGCTGACCGGCGCACCCTGGTGCCCACCCAACCGCGTAGCGGGCCGCGCAGCCGATCTGCGTGCCCTGATGCCCGGCCCACCAACGTCCGGCGGCCCCGGTCCCGTGCACGAACTCCGCAAATCGTCGCCGCGCCGGCCGCGACACGCCGTCGGCCTCGCCCGAGCCACGCCGGGATTGAGGAGTTGTTGCACGGCCGACCGGCGCAGCAGGCAGCGTGCCCTACCGCGTAGCGGGCCGGCGCGTCAGTACGGGCGCGCCGCCGGCCGCCGGCTGCCGGGCGGGGTCCGGCGGCCCCGGTCCCGTGCACGAGCTCCGCAAATCGTCGCCGCGCTGGGCGCGACACGCCGTCGCCCTCGCCCGCGCGACGACGGGATTGAGGAGTTGTTGCACGGCCGACCGGCCGTACCCGGCAGCACGGCCGACCGCGTAGCGGGCGGTGCGGCCGACCGGCGCCCCGGGCGGGGCGTCCGCGGCGCGTCAGTAGGGGCGCGCCGCCGGCCGAGTCAGACCCGCGCGCACCGTCGTCGGCCAGCGCGGGTCGAGGGTCAGCACCTCGACCCCGGCGGAGGAGACGAGCACGGTGTCCTCGACCTTGACGCCGGGGGCGCTGGGGTTCCACGCGAAGGCCTGGTGCTCCTGCACGAGGTCGGTCGTCGCGGGCGTCGCACGCGGATCGCGGCCGGCGTATCCCGTTGGGCCGCCCTGGTGGTGCCGCTGCCACTCGTCGGGGTCGAAACCGGCCGTCGAGTAGGCCGCCGTCCCAGCCTCGAACACCTCGTCGAGCCGCGCACCGGGCCGCGACGCCGCGAAGAACGTAGCTTCGACGTCGAGGATCGCGTCGTCGGCATCATCGCCGACCCATCGCGTGAGGTTGGCGATCAGGCCGTGCCGGCGCCCGCAGACGACGAGCATCGCGCGTCGCCCGAGCGGAGCATCCGTGGGGAGGGGATGCCGGTGGCCGAGCCGCGACGTACCGGCGGCGAGGATCACGAGCGGGTCGATCCCGCGCTCGACGAGGGCGCCCGCCAGCGCCGCCGCCGCCTGCCGCTCGGTGCTCGGCGGCGTCAGCGACGACGCCACGTCGGTCATCGCCTCCGCCGCGTCGCGCCCGAGCGCACGGTAGCGCTCGCGCTCGGCGGGGAGGAGGCTCGCCCGCGCGGCGCGCAGCCCAGGCGCGACAGATGCCTCACCGAGAGCGGGGCCGGCCGCCTCGGCCGGCGGCGTGATCCACGGCACGCGCCGCACGAGCGCCGCATCCTCCGGCAGCAGCTCCTCCGCGATCAGTCTGTCGGCCTCATTGGCCGCGACGAAGATCGTGTCGCCCTCGGCGTCGACGCGCACCGCCGCGACGGGCGGCCCCGCGAGCGACACGTGCGAGCGGATGCCCTCGAGGTACCACGACACCGCCTCGTGCGATGTGAGCACGAGCGCCTCAGCGGCGGATTCCTCGAGCACCCGTCGAATCCGGGACTGCTTGACGGCGCGGTCGGCTGCGGATCCAGGCATCCGTCATTCCCTTCGATAAAACGCTTTCTCGCTAGTATGGCAACCGCCGCGCGGTGTCGCGGCCACGACAGGAGGACCCGTGCCCCGCACGACCGCCAAGGCGACGATCACGGACGTCGCGAAGCACGCCGGCGTCTCGCTCTCGACGGTGTCGCGCGTCATGAACGGCAATCCGACCGTCGACCCCGCCCTCGCCGAGCGCGTCCGAGGCGTCGCCGCCGAGCTCGGATACACCGCGAGCCCGCTCGCGCGCAGTCTCGTGCTCGGCCGCACGCAGACCGTCGCGGTCGTCGTGCCCGACCTCGGCAACCCGACCTTCCAGGCGGTGCTGCGCGGACTCAGCCGCGCGGCGGCCACCGACGGCTACCACGTGCTCATCGCCGACTCCGCCGAGCAGGTCGCCGAGGAGCGGATCCTCGCCGTCGAGACGCGGCGACGCACCGACGGGCTCATCCTGTGCGCGCCTCGCATGGCGGACGCGGAGCTCGACGCCCTGCTGCCCGACGTCGGCCCCGTCGTGCTCGTGAACAGGGGGATGGATGCGGCGGTCCCGGCCGTCGCCGCCGACTACGGCACCGCCGTCCGCGGCCTCGCCGAGCACCTCTACGACCTCGGGCATCGCCGGATCGCCTACCTCGCCGGCCTCGCGCGCAGCGCCTCGAATGCGGCGCGTCTCGCGGCGCTCGCCGACTTCCGCGACACCCGCGGCGACGTCGAGCTCATCGAGCTCACCTCCGGCGTCGACTTCGACAGCGGGGCGGCCACGGCCGACGCCGTCATCGCGAGCGGCGCGACGGCCGTGCTGGCGTACAACGACCTCGTCGCGATGGGCCTGCTCTCGGCGGTCGCCGAGCGCGGCATCCGGGTGCCGGACGACCTGTCCGTCACGGGGTTCGACGACATCCCGTTCGCGCGGTACACGAATCCCCCGCTGACGACGGCAGCCGTGCCCGCCGAGGAGCTCGGCGCACTCGCCTGGCGGGCGCTGCAGGCGTCGCTCGCGGGCGGGGACGCACCCGCCTCGGTGCTCCTCGAGCCCCGCGTCGTCGTTCGCGGCAGCACCGGACCCGCCGCGCGCTGAGCCGCGCAGCCGGCCGACCCGGGGCGTCCACATCCCGTGCTCTCGCCGAGAGCCCCCGCTGCGAACGTGCATGACGTGGGCGCTCGGCGACAGCCCGGGCTCTGGATGATCCGAGAAGCCCGGTATGAGCCGGCGCCAGGGCGAGAACAGCACGGGCTCCGGATGATCCGAAAGCCGGGTGTGAGCCGGAGCCAGGGCGAGGGCAGCACGGGCTCCGGATTATCCGATCAGCCCGGGCACGAGCCAGCGCCATCGGCGAGGGCAACATGCACGGCGCGCGCCCCGCGTGGACGCCACACGTCAACCCGGGTGGCACGACACGCTATGCGGTGCTAGGGTCGAGAAAACGTTTCCTGAAAACGCTTCCCCGCACTCGAAGGAGCAGCATGAGTCACCGTCGGTACGCCGTCGTCGGAGCAGGTCACCGCGCGAGCATGTACGTCGACGCGATCACGCAGACGTACGCCGACCGGTCCGTGCTCGTCGCGATCTGCGAGCCGAATCCCGTGCGGGCGGGCTACTACGCCGATCTCGTCTCGGCCCGAGGCTTCGAGGCGCGGACAGTGTGGCATCCCGATGCCCTGGAGGACATGATCCGCACTGAGCGCGTCGACCGCGTCGTGATCTGCGCGCGCGACGACCTGCACGCTCCCCTCATCGTGCGGGCGCTGGATGCCGGCGCCGACGTCGTCGTCGAGAAGCCCCTCACCATCGACGCGCCCAGCGCCGCCGCGATCGAGGCAGCGGTCGAGCGCACCGGCCGCGAGGTCGTCCTGACCTTCAACTACCGCTACTCCCCCCGCAACAGCGCGCTGCGCCAGGTCATCCAGGACGGCCTGATCGGCGACGTGCTGTCGGTCGACTTCTCGTGGGTGCTCGACACGAAGCACGGCGCGGACTACTTCCGGCGCTGGCATCGCGAGAAGGAGCACTCCGGCGGCCTGCTCGTCCACAAGGCGAGCCACCACTTCGACCTCGTGAACTGGTGGATCCGGTCCACCCCGCGCCGCGTCTACGCGTCGGGCGGGCTGCGCTTCTACGGCGCCGACAATGCCGCCGCCCGCGGTCTCGGCGACCGACCCGACCGCGGCACGCACGACGGCGCGCACGATGCGTTCGAGCTCGACCTGCGAGACGACGCGCGCCTCAAGGCGCTCTACTTCGAGGCGGAGCAGCACGACGGCTACCGCCGCGACCGCGACGTGTTCGGTGAGGGCATCACGATCGAGGACAACCTCGCCCTCGTCGTGGACTACGCCTCCGGTGCGACGCTCAGCTACTCGCTCAACGCCCACTCGCCGTGGGAGGGGTACCGCGTCGCGGTCAACGGCACCCTCGGCCGCGCCGAGCTCGAGGTCGTCGAGCGCGGCGCCGTGCTCGCCGATGAGGGCCTGCACCCCGTGCTCGATCCGAGCGCCGTCGACGCCGGATCGTCCGGCTCGCTGCGCCCGGAGGGAGAGCGCCTCCTCGTGCAGCGCCACTGGGAGCCCGCCGTCGAGGTGCCCATCGAGAGCACCGGCGACGGCCACGGCGGCGGCGACCGCCTCCTCCTATCCGACGTCTTCGTCGGCCCCGGCGACGACCCGCTCGCGCGCCCCGCCGACTGGCGCGACGGCGTGCAGTCCATCGCCGTCGGCATCGCCGGCAACCGCTCACTGGCAACGGGCCTTCCCGTCGAGGTCGCCGAGCTCGGCATCCCGCTCCTCGAGAGGGTTCGGGCGTGACGCGCATCGCCGTCACCGGCGGGGCGGGCCGGCTCGGACGCAGCCTCGTCGCCGGACTGTCGTCGGCGGGGCACGACCTCGTCTCGCTCGACCGCGCCGTCTCCTCGGCGCCCGAGCTCGCGGGCGTGACGCAGGTGACGGTCGATCTGAGCGACGCGGATGCCGCCGCAGCGGCCCTCGCCGACGCCCGCGCCGACGCGCTCATCCACCTCGCCGCGATCGCTGTTCCGTTCAGCGCGCCGGAAGACGTCATCATGCGCACGAACGCGGGTCTCGCCGTGTCGGTGCTCGGCGCGGCCGTGAAGGTCGGCATCCCGAAGATCGTCGCCGCGTCGAGCCCGACGGTGCTCGGTTACGGCTCGCCGCACGGCTGGTCGCCCGACAGGTTCCCGCTCGACGAGGACACCCCGCCGCGGCCCTGGAACGCGTACGCGCTGTCGAAGCTCCTCATCGAGCAGACGCTCGGGATGCTGCAGCGCCAGACCGGCGACGCCGTGCGGTTCGCGGCATTCCGCCCCTGCTACGTCATCGCGCCGGAGGAGTGGGACGGCGCTCCGACGCAGCAGGGTCACACCGTGCGCGAGCGCCTCGACGACCCCGCGCTCTCGGCGCCGGCCCTCTTCAACTACATCGATGCGCGGGATGTCGCGACCTTCGCCGACACGCTGCTCGACGCGCTCCCCGAGATCCCGAACGGCGAGGTCTTCTTCGTCGGGGCCGACGACGCCCTCGCCAGAGAGCCGCTCGCCGAGCTGGTCCCGCGCTTCCACCCCGGCACCGAGGCCGCGGCATCCGTCCTCACGGGCACCTCGCCCGCATTCTCGAACGCCAAGGCACGCCGCCTGCTCGGATGGCGGCCACGATTCGACTGGCGCTCCGAACTGGAGCGGACCGACGCACGAAAGGAGTCGGCGGCATGAAGTTCGACGGCATTCTCTTCTTCCCGGTGACCCCCTTCGACGTTCACGGCCGCGTCGACACCGCCGTACTCGAGCAGCACCTCGAGACGTCGCTCACCCACAGCCCCGGCGGGGTCTTCCCCGCGTGCGGCACAGGCGAGTTCCACGCCCTCTCCGCCTCCGAGGCTGCGGGGGTCGTGCGGACGACGGTCGACGTCGTCGCCGGCCGAGTGCCCGTCGTCGCCGGCGCGGGCGGACCCCTCGGCCACGCCCTCGAGGTCGCCCGCGCCGCCGCCGACGCGGGCGCCGACGGACTCCTCGTGCTGCCGCCCTACCTCGTCGGCGGCCCGCAGGCGGGCCTCGCGGCATATGTCGAGGCCATCGCCGAGGCATCCCCTCTCCCCGTCGTCGTGTACCACCGCGGCACCGCCGTCTACTCGCCCGACACCGTGCGCCGGCTCGTCGCGAACCCCAAGGTCGTCGGATTCAAGGACGGCGTCGGCGACATCGGCACGGCGCAGCTCATCGTGCGCGCGGTGGCCGAGGAGGGCCGCGACGACGTCGCCTTCTTCAACGGCCTGCTGACGGCGGAGCTGACGCAGGCGGCGTACCGCGGCATCGGCATCCCGCTGTACTCGTCGGCCGCGTTCGCGATGGCGCCCGACATCGCGAACGCCTACTACCGCGCGTACGTCGACGGCGACGAGGAGCGCCGCCTGGCGCTGGTCGACGGCTTCTACGCCCCGCTCGTGCGGCTGCGCGACGAGACGCCCGGATTCGGGGTCTCGCTCATCAAGGCAGGGCTCCGCCTCGCCGGCCTGCCCGTCGGAAGCGTGCGCCCGCCACTCGTCGACCCGACGCCCGAGCAGGAGGAACGGCTCGCCGGCATCCTCGCGTCGGGGCGCGCACTGCTGGAGAGCGCGGCGGTATGACCACGATCGACTCGTTCGACGCGCGGCTCGTGCGCGTGCCGCTCACGCGGCCGTGGGCGAGCGACGTGACGACGGTGGGCGTCATCGCGACGCACGTCGTGCTCTCGGACGGCGTCGAGGGCTGGGGCTTCTCGTGGACGCCGCAGATCGGCGCGGAGGCCGTGCTCGCCCACCTGGCCCACGACATCGCGCCGTTCGCGCAGGGCCGCGACGCCGACCCCGCCGAACTGTGGGACGCCACGTGGGCGCACATCCACGAAGCAGGCGGCGGGGGCGTCACGACGATCGGCCTCGCGGGTCTGGATCTGGCGGTGTGGGATGCCACGGCCCGCGCCGCGGGGCTCTCGATCACCGATCACCTCGGCCGCGCGCGGTCGTCGGCCGTCGCGTACGGCAGCGGCGTCAACCTGCACTACTCACTCGACGAGCTCGTCGCGCAGGCGGAGCGGTGGATCGAGGCGGGCTTCGACGCCGTCAAGATCAAGGTCGGCAAGCCCGACATCGCGGAGGACGTCGCGCGCGTGCGCGCGGTGCGCGAGACGCTCGGACCCCGCCGGGCGCTCATGATCGACGCGAACCAGCGCTGGCACCTGGAGAAGGCGACCGAGGCGATCGCGGCGCTCTCGGCCTTCGACCTCGCCTGGATCGAGGAGCCGCTGCGCGCCGACGACCTCGCCGCGCACACCGAGCTCGCGCGCCGCATCGCGGTGCCGATCGCCCTCGGCGAGAACCTCCACACGATCCACCGATTCGGCGACTTCCTCCGCGCGGGCGCCGGTCAGATCGTCCAGCCCAATGTCGTGCGCGTGGGCGGCATCACGCCCTTCCTGCGCATCGCGGCCCTCGCTGCCGACCACCGGGTGGCGCTGCATCCGCATCTCCTCCCCGAGCTCTCCGGGCAGCTCGCCCTCGCCCTGCCGGAGGTGCCGGGCATCGCACCGCCCCTCGCGGAGGACGTCGAGGACGCCGGCTTCGGCGCACTCGGCGCCCTCGCCGACCCGTCCCCCGTGGTCATCGCGGACGGCCGCCTGACCGACCTGCCCCACGTCGGACTCGGCCTCCGCTTCCGCTGAACCCGCCCCGGCAAGACTCCGCAGACGGGCAGCCGCACGGCGCGAGACCCGCCCGTGCGAGACGCCTCCTGAACCGAAAGGACCCACCGCATGACCAGCACCGCCGTCCGAGGGACCACCCTCGCCGAGCTCGCCGAGATCGTCGCGGCCGCCGCCGCGGCGGCGCCCGTGTGGCGCGCGTCCTCCGCCGCCGAGCGGGCCGGATGGCTGCGGGCCGCCGCCGACGCGGTCGACGCCGCCGCCGATGAGCTCGTCGAGATCGCCGACCGCGAGACCCGCCTCGGCGCCGCGCGCCTGCGCGGCGAGGTCGGCCGCACGACGGGTCAGCTGCGCCTCTTCGCGACCGTCGTCGAGGAGGGCTCGTACCTCGAGCTCACGATCGACGGCGCCGACCCCTCGGCCACGCCACCGCGCCCCGAGCTGCGCCGCATGCTCGTCCCGGTCGGCCCGGTCGCGGTCTTCTCCGCGTCGAACTTCCCTTTCGCGTTCTCGGTCGCGGGCGGCGACACGGCGTCGGCCCTCGCCGCCGGGGCGCCCGTCGTCGTGAAGGCCCACTCGGGGCATCCCGAACTGTCCCGCCGGACGGCGGAGATCGTCGCGGCGGCTCTGGAGGAGGCGGGTGCGCCGGCCGGTTCGCTCGCGCTGATCGAGGGACGGGATGCCGGGAACGCCCTCGTGCAGCATCCCGTGATCCAGGCCGCCGGCTTCACCGGATCGCTCTCCGGTGGGCGCGCCCTCTTCGACCTCGCGAGCGGCCGCCCCGACCCCATCCCGTTCTACGGGGAGCTCGGCAGCGTCAATCCCGTCGTCGTGACGCCCACCGCCGTCGCCGCCCGCGGCGCCGCGCTCGCGCAGGGCCTCGTCGGGTCGTTCACGCTCGGCGTCGGGCAGTTCTGCACGAAGCCCGGCGTGGTCTTCGTGCCGCGGGATGCCGGATTCGAAGAGCTCGTCGCCTCCCACGCCACCTCGGCGGCGGGCGGGCCGCTCCTGACCGACCGCATCACGGCGGCGTTCCCCGAGGGCGTCGACCGCCTTGTCACCGATCCGTCGGTGTCGGTCGTGGCGGGTGCCCGCTCGGCCGCCGGCGACGACTTAGCCCAGCCCGTCGTGCTCGCGACGGACGCGACCGCGGTCGCGGAGCGTCCCGACGTGCTGCTCGAGGAGTGCTTCGGCCCGGTCACGCTCCTCGTCCGCTACGACGGGCCCGACGACCTGCGCCGCGCGCTCGAGGCCGTGCCGGGCAGCCTCACGGCGACGCTCCACTCCGAGCCGGGCGACGACGTCGCCGATGTGCTCGACCTCCTGCAGCTCAAGGCAGGGCGCGTCCTCTTCGCCGGCTGGCCGACGGGCGTCGCCGTCACGTGGTCGCAGCACCACGGCGGCCCGTGGCCCGCGACGACGTCGCTGCACACGTCGGTCGGGGCGACGGCGATCCGCCGGTTCCTGCGGCCGATCGTCTTCCAGGACGCCCCCGAGGCGCTGCTGCCGGAGCCGCTTCGGGATGCCTCGCTCGAGCACCTCCCGCACCGCCGCAACGGAGTGCTCACGGCCTGACCGGCCTGTTTCCCCCGTCGCGGGCGGACCGCGCCCCGCACGCGTGCGCGAACGCGGGGCGCGGCATCCAATCTGCTGTCAGGGGTAACCGACGGTGGAGGCGCGCACCGACAGCTCCGGCTCGAACCGGATCGCCACGCCCGCCGGTTCCGCGGCGCCCGAGACGAGCTGCAGCAGCCGCTCGGCGGCGGCTCGGCCCATCTCGCGCGCGGGCTGCCGCACCGACGTGAGCGGCACGGCGGCGACCGCGGCGAAGTCGATGTCGTCGTAGCCGACGATCGCGACCTCGTCGGGCACGCGCACTCCCCCGCGCAGGAGGCCGTGCACGACGCCGCACGCGAGGTGGTCGTTCGTCGTGACGATGCCGTCGGGGCGCTCGTCCGCGGGCATCGCGGCGATCATCTCGCCGAGCTGGATGCCCCATCCCGGGCCCGTCCGCGGTGCGAACGTCGCGTCGATCCGCGCGCCGGGGGTCGCCGCGACGGCCTGCCGCGCACCTGCGAGGCGCTCGCGCACCTGCCGCACCCCCTCCTCACCTCCGAGGAAGGCCAGGCGCGTGCGGCCGAGGTCGATAAGATGCTGGGCCGCCATCCGACCGCCCGCGACGTCGTCGAACGACACGGAGTCGAGCACCCCGTCGTCATCGACGCGATCGACGAGGACGACCGGGATGCTGCGGGCCAGCCGCCGCGCGAGCCGCTCGCCCGGCTCGCCGAACGGCGAGACGAGCGCGCCCTCGACCTGCACGCGGCCGAAGAGCTCGAAGTACTCGCGCTCCTTGACCTCGTCGTCGTCGCTGTTGCCGACCAGCACGCGCAGCCCGCCCGAGCCGGCGGCATCCTCCGCTCCCGTGACGAGATCGCTGAAGAACGGGTTCGTGATGTTGATGACGGTCATGCCGAGGAGGCCCGAGCGTCCGACGCGCAGCTGCTGCGCCGCCTGGAGCGGCACGTAGCCGAGCTCGTCCACGGCCTCGCGCACGCGGACGACGATGTCGTCGCTCACCCGCTCCGGCCGGTTGAGCGCGTTCGACACCGAGCTCATCGACACGCCGGCCCGGCGCGCGACATCCCTGATGCCGACCCGCTTCATCGCAGAACCCCCCGCCCACATGACCGTGAAACGTTTTACAGCCTATCGCTTCTCGGCAAGCGGTTACCCGTCGCGCGCCGCCACGAGTTCAGCGGCGCTGATTCCCCGTATCCGCCGCGAAACGCCGCAGCCGAAGCGTCGGGGTCGCGGTCGATCGATGCTGTGCACGGGAAGCCGGAGCGGGCCGCGGCATCCGTCGGTTTCAGGAGTCGTTCACCGGAACCGGCAGAATGGGTGCCATGTCCTGGCTTGTGACCGGCGGTGCCGGCTATATCGGCGCGCACGTCGTGCGTGCGCTCGCAGCAGCAGACCTCGCTCCCGTCGTCATCGACGACCTCTCCAGCGGCCACGAGGGCTTCGTGCCCGAGGGCGTGCCGTTCGTGCGCGGCACGATCCTCGATGCGGCGCTCGTCGAGAAGGCCCTCCGCGATCATGACGTCGAGGGCGTGATCCACGTCGCGGGCTACAAGTACGCCGGCGTCTCGGTGCGCCGGCCCCTGCACACGTACGCGCAGAACGTCGAGGGCACCCGCGTCGTGCTCGAGGCGATGCAGGCGGCGGATGTCGCGAACATCGTGTTCTCGTCGTCGGCCGCCGTCTACGGCACCCCCGATGTGCCGCTCGTCACCGAGGACCTCCCGAAGCGCCCGGCCAGCCCGTACGGCGAGTCGAAGCTCATCGGCGAGTGGCTGCTGCGCGATCAGGCGACCGCGACGGCCGAGTCGGAGCATCCCCTCCGCCACACGTCGCTGCGCTACTTCAACGTCGTCGGCTCGGGCGACCCGGTCGTGTACGACACGAGCCCCCACAACCTCTTCCCGCTCGTCTTCGAGGCGCTCATCGAGGGCCGCACACCGCGGATCAACGGCGACGACTACGACACCGAGGACGGCACGAACGTGCGCGACTACGTGCACGTCGCCGACATCGCCGCCGCGCACGTCGTCGCGGCGCAGCGCCTCGCCGCCCGGCAGGCCATCGAACCGGCCTACAACCTCGGCTCGCAGAACGGGCTGTCGGTGAAGCAGATCATGGATGCCATGGCCCGCGTGACCGGCATCGACTTCACGCCCGAGATCGGCCCCCGTCGCCCCGGCGACCCCGACCGCATCGTCGCCACCGGCGAGCTCGCCGCCCGCGACCTCGACTGGGCGAACCGCTACACGGTCGACGAGATGGTCCGCACGGGCTGGGAGGCCCGTCGCGCGCACAGCTGATTTCATCCCTCTGGGGTGACGCGGGGCGCCCGACCCCGTCGCTAGCCTGTGGGCCATGGCAACGAATCGTCGGCCGTTCGGCGTCACCCTCGTCGCGCTCATCGCGTGGATCAGCGGCGCGGTCGCGGTCATCCGGGGCATCGTGACCGTGGCCAACCCGCCCACGAGCGACGACTGGTCGGGGTGGATCGGCGTCGCGATCGGCGTCGTGACCGTCCTCGTGAGCTTCGGGCTGTTCGGCGGGAACTCCGCCGCACGCGTCCTCGTGACGATCGTCTTCGTCCTCGACCTCGTGAGCGCGCTCATCACGCTGTTCACGTACTTCGGGCCGCTCGTGGTGCTCGGGGCGGTCGTCAGCGCGGCCCTCGCCGTGATCGGCATCCTGCTGCTCTACACGCGGCGCGCGAACGCGTTCTTCCGCGGCTGAGCCGCGTCAGTCGCGCGGAGCGGCGGTGCTGTTCCGCAGGGTGAGCTGCGTCTCGATCGTCTCGTAGGCCCCAGCGGCCGATCGACCCGCCTCGATGCGATCGACGAGCAGCGCGATCGCCCGCTCCCCGAGCCGGTCGAAGTCCTGCCGCACCGTCGTGAGCGGCGGGCGGTAATCTGCCGCGTCGGCGACATCGTCGAACCCGACGACGCTCACGTCGCGCGGCACAGACCGGCCGTCACCGGCGAGCGCGCGCAGCATCCCGAGCGCCATCTGGTCGTTCGCGACGAACACGGCACTCGCGTCGGGCGGCAGCTCCGCGCCGGCCGCGTGACCCGAGGCGGCACTCCAATCGCCGCGAAGGGGGGTGGATGCCTCGGCCCCGGCCGCAGCGAGCGCGTCACGCCAGCCGCGCTCGCGCTCCGCCGCCGCGAACGAGCCGGTCGGCCCGGCGAGGTGGTGGACGGTCCGATGCCCGAGCGCGAGGAGATGCTCCGTCGCGGCGCGGGCGCCGCCCGCGTGGTCGGTCACGACGACGCCGAACCGGTCGTCGCGGGGCGAATCGACGACGACGAGCGCGAGATCGGCCGGGGTCGAGGCATCCCGGACCAGATCCGTCGCCTCGTTCAGGACGATGGCTCCGTCGACGCCCTGGTCGCGAAGGCGCTCGAAGGCCCCCGCGATGGCGGAGGCGGCGCTCTTGCCTCGCGGCGTGGCGGTCGCAGCGCCGAGCGTCACGACGACGAGCGAGTAGCCGCGCGCGGCCGCGGCATCGGCGACGGCCTGCAGCATGCGCGAATTGCCGACCGTCGCGAGCGTCGACGCGACAAGGCCGACCGTCTGCGTACGACCCGTGCGGAGGGCGCGGGCGGCGCGGTGCGGACGGTAGCCGAGGCGCGACATGGCCTGCTCGACGCGGAGGCGCGTGGCGGGGTCGACGCGGGGACTGTCGTTCACGACACGCGAGACCGTCTGCCCGGACACGCCGGCGAGGGCACCCACATCGGCCATCGACACTCGACGCTCCATGATCCCCTCGCCTTCCATGTTGACGATAACACACGGCGGAGTTAGCATGTTGACGTGAACACGATCGACACCACCCCCGAGCGCCTCGGCGCGGGCGTCGTCAAGCGCGCCACCCGTCTCGCCGACGGGCGCGAGCTCATCTACTTCGACGACCCGGACACGACGCTCGGCGCCGAGCGCAACGTCGACGCCCGCACGCTCGACCCGCGCCCCGAGACGGCGACGATGCGTCTCGACATCCTGACCGGCGACTGGATCTCGGTCGCCGCCGCGCGCCAGAACCGCGCCTTCCTGCCCCCCGCCGAGCTGGATCCGCTCGCGCCGCAGACCGCGACCAACCCCAGCGAGATCCCGTCGCTCTACGACGTCGCCGTCTTCGAGAACAAGTCGCCCTCCTTCGGGCCCGCCCTCGCGGAGGCCCACGGCGACGCCCCCGCGGGCTCGAACCCCCCGCTCGGACTCGACGACCTCCAGGCGCTGGGCCTCGGCCGCACCCGCACGAGCGTCGGCCGCTGCGAGGTCGTCTGCTTCAGCCCCGAGCACTCCGGCTCGTTCGGCACGCTCTCGGTCACGCGCGCCCGCACCGTCATCGAGGCGTGGGCCGACCGCACCGCGGCGCTCTCCGCGCTCCCCGGCGTCGAGCAGGTGTTCCCGTTCGAGAACCGCGGCGAGGCGATCGGCGTCACGCTGCCGCACCCGCACGGGCAGATCTACGCCTACCCGTACATCACGCCGCGCACGACCCGGCTGCTCGACTCGATCGACCGCACCGCACCGGACCTCTTCGCGCGCATCCTCGACTTCGAGCGGGGCTCCGAGCGTGTGATCCTCGAAGGCGAGCACTGGACGGCCTTCGTGCCGTTCGCCGCGCGCTGGCCGCTCGAGGTGCACCTGCTCCCGCATCGCCACGTCGCCGACTTCACCGACACGACGGATGCCGAGCGCGACGAGCTCGCGCCGCTCTACCTGCGGCTGCTGCGCGGCGTCGACGCGCTCTACGACTCCCCCACGCCCTACATCGCGGCGTGGCACCAGGCGCCCGTCAACGTGGGCCGCGACTCGGTGCGCCTGCACCTCGAGCTCACGAGCCCCCGCCGGGCCGCCGACAAGCTGAAGTTCCTCGCGGGATCCGAGGCCGCCATGGGCGCCTGGATCGGAGACGTCCCGCCCGAGACCGCGGCCGCTCGCCTGCGCGACGCCGTGGAAGGAGTGACCCTGTGACCACCGCCCCCGCCGCCGACGCGCGTGCCCTCTTCGTCGACCTCGTCGGCAGCGAGCCGACGGGCGTCTGGTCGTCTCCCGGTCGGGTCAACCTCATCGGCGAGCACACCGACTACAACGACGGCTTCGTCTTCCCGTTCGCGATCGAGCACCGCACGTACGTCGCGCTCGGCACGCGCACCGACGGCCGCATCCGCGTCGCCTCGACCTTCACCCCCGAGGTCGTCGAGGTCGCCCTCGACGAGCTCGACGACCTCTTCCCGGCCCGCCGCGACGAGATCGCCGAGTGGGCCCGGTACCCGCTCGGGGTCGCGTGGGCGCTCGCGAAGACGACGGGATCGGATGCCGCCACCGGCGTCGACCTCGCGATCGCGTCCGACGTGCCCGTCGGCGCGGGGCTGTCGTCGTCGGCCGCCATCGAGGGCGCCGTCGCATCGGCGCTCGACGAGACGTGGGGGCTCGGCCTCGACCGCGTCGCCCTCGCGAAGATCGGCCGCACCGCCGAGAACGAGGCCGTCGGCGCGCCGACCGGGATCATGGACCAGATGTCGTCGATGCTCGGACGCCCCGACGCCGCAATCTTCCTCGACTGCCGCTCGCTTGAAGCCGACGTCGTCGATCTCGGATTCGCGGATGCCGGCCTCGAGCTGCTCGTGATGGACACGGGCGTCAAGCACTCCCACGCCACCGGCGGCTACGGCGAGCGCCGCGCCTCGTGCGAGCTCGGCGCCCGGACGCTGGGCGTCGCGGCGCTGCGCGACGTGTCGGTCGACGACCTGCCGCGCGCGGAGGAGCTGCTCGACGACGTGACGTACCGCCGCGTGCGACACATCGTGACCGAGAACGCCAGGGTGATCGAGACGGTCCGGACGCTCCGCGAGAAGGGCCCCGAGGCGATCGGCGACCTCCTCGTCGCGTCGCACGTCTCGATGCGCGACGACTTCGAGATCTCGGCGCCCGAGCTCGACACGGCGGTCGACGCCGCACTCGCGGCCGGTGCGATCGGCGCCCGCATGACGGGCGGCGGATTCGGCGGCGCCGCGATCGCGCTCGTGTCGCACGACTCGGTCGATCAGGTTCGGGATGCCGTCACGGCGGCCTTCGCCGACGCCGGCTACGCCGCACCGCACATCTTCACCGTCACACCGTTAGAGGGCGCACGCCGCGACAACTGACCCCCTCCGCGCCGGCTGAGGCTGACGACCCCTCGACAAGCTCGGGGACCCTGGGGCGGGGCGTCTGCCGAGGGTGACGACCCCTCGGCAAACCCGGGCCGGAGGCAGACGGGCTCAAGGGAGGGGCGTGAGCTCCTCCACCCGGTGGATCTCGAGCGACAGGAGGTCGTCGGCCGTGCCATCGTCGAACTCGACGGTCGTCACGCCCAGTACGCGGGCCCAGACCTTGACGTGGTCGAGCTCCGCGATCGACGCGAACTCGGGGCATCCCTCGGTCTGCGACTGGCTCGAGGCGGCGAAGGCGATCGCGAACTCGCTGTAGCCCTCCCACGTGTCCTGCAGGCTGTCGTCGACGTTGATCATGATCTGGCACTCACCCGTGATGTCGTCGAACTCCTGAACCTCGCCGTAGAGGATGTAGTCCTCGCCGAAGTGCGCACCGGGGTCGGCGACGACGGCGGCGAAGGCCGCGTCGTCGATCGGCACGAAGGTCGACAGATCAGCCGAGTCGTCGCCCGTGCCGGGATCGACCGGCGCCGACGACGCCGACGGGGCGGGGGCCGGCTCCCCCGCGCCGGACGACAGCGTCTGGAACGTCGTGATGAAGAAGAAGAACACGACCCACAGGATGATCGCGGTGAGGATGCCGAGTCCTCCCGTCACGATGCCGGTGATCGCGAAGCCCCGGCGCTGCCGGCGGCCGAGGGCGATACTGCCGAGCACGACCGCGGCGATGCCCGCGAGGATGCCGACGAGCGGCAGCCAGCAGAAGACGAGCGACACGATGCCGACCACCAGGGTCGCCGTCGCGAGCCCCGAGCGAGGCGGCTCGGTCGACTGGCCGTAGACGGGGTAGCCGGGCGCCGCATACCCGGCGGGGTCGGCGTAGCCGGTCGCAGCGCCGTAGCCCGGCACGGCATAGCCGGACGGCTCGCCGTAGCCCGGCTGGGCCGGGTACACCGGCACCGTCGGATACTCGGGACCCGACGAGTAGCCGGGCACCTCGTACCCCTGCTGTCCCGGGGGGTAGCCGGGCGCCGGATACGGAAGGGTCTGCTCCTGCCCGGACGGATACGGCGCCGCTCCGGGATATCCGGGCACCGCATACCCGGGAGGCGCCTGCGGAACGGGAGGCACCGGCGGCACCGGCGGCACCGGTCCCGGGGCCGCGGGTCGAACGTGCTCTTCTCCCGCCGCAGTCGCGGCAGGCGCGGCATCCCGAACCGTCTGCTCCGTCTCGTGCGGCGCCGACACGGGTGCCGCCTCGGGAGACGACGAGGGCTCCGGCGCGCCGGGCACCGGGGCGCCCGGATCGACCGGCGGAGGGGGGTTCGACATCCGGCCAGTATGGAGCAGACCCGCGGCGTGCGGCCACTCGGCGGGTAGTCCTGTGGACGAAGCCGCGCAAGGCCTGGCGGGTCGCTCAGGGCGAGGCCTATCGTCGGACGGAGTCGGGGCGCCCGCTTCCCGGCCGGAAAGAGGGATCGTGGCGTACATCACCGTCGGGACCGAGAACTCGGTCGACATCAAGCTCTTCTATACGGACCAGGCGCCCGCCTCGGGCACGGCGACGGGGAACCCCGTCGTGCTCATCCACGGCTTCCCGCTCAACGGCGAATCGTGGGGCAAGCAGGCCGCCGCACTGCTCGAGGCGGGTCACCGCGTCATCGCCTACGACCGCCGTGGCTTCGGTCAGTCGACGAAGGCCGGCACGGGCTACGACTACGACACCTTCGCGTCGGACCTCAACGCCCTCATGGTCGAGCTCGACCTGCAGGACGCGATCCTCGTCGGCTTCTCGATGGGCACCGGCGAGGTCGCCCGGTACGTGTCGGCGTACGGCAGCGACCGCGTGTCGAAGGTCGCCTTCCTCGGCTCGCTCGAGCCGTATCTCCTCATCACCGACGACAACCCCGACGGAGCCGGCCCGCAGGACTTCTTCGACGGCATCGCGAAGTCCGTCGCCGACGACCGGTACGCCTTCCTCACCGGGTTCTACAAGGACTTCTACAACCTCGACGAGAACCTCGGCTCGCGCATCTCGCAGGAGGCGCTCGACGCGAGCGTGCAGGTCGCGAACCAGATGGGCAATGCGGCGATCGCCGCGGCACCGCTGACGTGGCCGACGGACTTCCGGGCCGACATCCCGAAGATCGACGTGCCCGCGCTCATCGTGCACGGCACCGCCGACAACATCCTCCCGATCGACGCCACGGGCCGCCGCTTCACGAAGCTGCTGCCCGACGCGACCTACGTCGAGATCGAAGGAGCACCGCACGGGATGCTGTGGACCCACGCCGCGGAGGTCAACGAGGCGCTCCTCGCCTTCGTGAAGAGCTGAGCTCAGCGGTCCCGGCAGTGCCGAGGGGTCGAACCTGCGTTGCGAGGCGCTGGGGTTCGACCCCTCGACAAGCTCGGGGACCGAGGCGGGGAGCTACGGCTGCTGCGGGGCGTTCGCCGCGGCGAGGAGGCCGTCGATCATCTCGGGCGAGACGTCGCCGCCCGCCATCATGCCGATGCGGCCGATGGGGAAGGACTCCATCATCTTCTCCATCGAGACACCCTCGGGCATGATCGACGCCGCACCCTCCATCATCTGGTTCATGCCGGCCATCGCCGCCTGCACCATGGGGCCTGCGACGGGGTGCGCGAACACCTCGCCGAGCGACGACTCACGCGTGAGCGGCAGGTTCACCGCGTCGCCCGAGACCGACACGACGGCGGACGAGCGGATGTCGCGGCTCGACGCCCCGACCTCGACCGTGTACGCGCCGCCCTCGACGACCCACCGGTCGGCGCGGACGTGCCAGTACGAGAGGTCGGCGCGGCGCACCGTGAGCACGACCTCGCGCGACTCGCCCGCCTCGAGCTCGACCGACGCGAAGGCTTTGAGCTCACGCGGCGCCCGCTGCACCGCCGAACCCGGCAGCGACGTGTAGACCTGCACGATCTCGCGGCCGGCGCGGTCGCCCGTGTTCGTGACCGTGAGCGACACCTCGATGTCGCCGTCCGCATCGACCTCGGCCGAGACATCCCCGTACGCGAAGGTCGTGTACGAGAGGCCGTGCCCGAAGGGGAACGCGACGTCCATGCGGCGCGCGTCGTACCAGCGGTAGCCGACGAAGAGGCCCTCGCCGTAGCGGACGTGACCCTCCTCGCCCGGGAAGTTGAGGAACGCGGGGGTGTCCTCGAGGCGGTGCGGGATCGTCTCGGCGAGCTTGCCCGACGGGTTGACCACGCCGAACAGCACGTCGGCGGTCGCACCACCGCCCGCCTGCCCGAGCAGCCACGCCTCGACGATCGCCGGAACGCGCTCGGCGAAGGGCAGCGCGACGACCGAGCCGTTCGAGAGCACGACGACCGTGCGCGGGTTCGCCGCGACGACGGCGTCGATGACGGCGAGCTGGTCGGCCGGCAGGTCGATGTCGTCGCGGTCGTACCCCTCCGACTCGAGACGCGCCGGGAGACCTGCGAAAACGACGGCGACGTCGGCACGGGATGCCGCGGCCACGGCCTCCTCGCGCAGGCGCGCGGTGTCGGCGGGGTCGGCGTCGGCCGACAGCGAGAAGCCGGCCGAGTACGAGGCATCCGGAGCCGCTGCGCGGATCGCGGTCAGCGCGTCGTCGAGGCGCGTCGGGTGGATCATCGACGACCCGGCCCCCTGGTAGCGCGGCTTCTCGGCGAAGGCGCCGATGACCGCGATGCTCGCGTCGGCGGCGAGCGGCAGGACGCGGGCGGGTTCCGCGTTCGACCCCTCGACACGGTCGGGGACCGCACCGTTCTGGCCGACCGGGGAGTTCTTCAGCAGCACGATCGAGCGCGACGCGGCCTCGCGGGCGAGGGCGTGGTGCGCGTCGACGTCGAGCGGCCCCGCGACCCGCGGCGTCGCCGCCCAGCGGGTCGCGAGGTGCGCGATGCGCGCGGCCGAGGCATCCAGCACCGACTCGTCGAGCTCTCCCGCGGCGACGGCCGCGACGAGCTTCTCGTCGGTCTGCCCGCCGTTGCCGGGCATCTCGAGGTCGAGCCCGGCCTTCAGCGCCGCGACGCGTTCGTTGACGGCTCCCCAGTCCGAGACGACGAGGCCCTCGAAGCCCCACTCGTCGCGGAGCACCGACGTGAGCAGCCAGGGATCCTCCGACGCGAAGACGCCGTTGATGCGGTTGTACGAGCACATGACCGTGTAGGGCTGGGCGTCCTCGACGACCCGCTGGAAACCGCGCAGGTAGATCTCGCGCAGCGGACGCGGGTCGACGTCGGACGAGGACCGCATGCGGTCCTGCTCCTGGTTGTTCGCCGCGAAGTGCTTGAGCGATGCGCCGACGCCCTGCGACTGGATGCCGCGCACGAGCCTCGTGCCGAGCACGCCCGACACGATCGGGTCCTCCGACAGGTACTCGAAGTTGCGGCCGCACAGGGGCGATCGCTTGATGTTGATGCCGGGGCCGAGGAGCACCGCGACGTCCTCGATGGACGACTCGACGCCGAGCGCCGTGCCGACGCGCTCCGCGAGCTCGACGTCCCACGACGAGCCGAGCGCCACGGCGGGCGGGAAGCAGGTCGCCGGCACCGAGTCGCCGATCCCGAGGTGGTCGCCGCCCTCGCGCTGCTTGCGCAGGCCGTGCGGACCGTCGGTCAGCATGACCGACGGGATGCCGCCGACCTCCTTCGTGCGCCAGAAGCTCGCGCCGCTCGTGAGCGCCGCCTTCTCCTCGACGGTGAGGCCTTCGACGGCCGCCGCGGCATCCGTCGTCAAAAAGGTGTCTGTCATGTCGATTCCTTTCGTGACAGGGGTCAGCGGGTGGCCTTGATCGGCCACACGGCGAAGGCGCCCAGGATGCCGAGCACGATCGCGATGGGGAAGAGGGCCTTGTAGCCGAAGGCGAGGACGATGGCGCCCGCGACGCCGGGCGCGAGCGTCTGCGGCAGGGTCGCGGCGATGTTGACGATGCCGAGGTCCTTCGCGAACGACTTCGCCGAGGGAAGCACCTCGCTCATGAGCGCCGTGTCGACCGCCTGGAACATGCCGAAGCCGAAGCCGGCGACGAAGGTCATGATCATCCACGCCGTGAGGTCCTGCCACATCCACGGCAGGAGGAACCCGAGGGCGACGACGATCGCCGACGCGAAGACGAAGGGCTTGCGGCGGCCGATCCTGTCGGAGAGCGGGCCGGACACCACAGTCGAGACGATGATGCCGACGAGGCTCAGGATGCCCAGCAGCGGGATCACGGTCTCGGGCGCCTCGACATGGAAGTAGTCCGTGAGGAGGTAGAGCTGGAATCCCGTCACCGCGAAGTAGCCCGTGTACAGGAGCAGGCGACCGGTGAACGCCCAGAAGAAGTCGGGATGCTTGACCGGGTTGACCCAGAAGGTCCGCAGGAAGTCGCCGAAGCTGAAGGGCTCCTTGGGCATCTCGGTGCTGGAGTAGTCGGGGTTGAAGACGACGAACAGGCTCAGCAGCACGATCGCGATGACCGCGAACACGATGTAGCCGAGCGTGATGCTGTGGAAGAAGAACGACGCGACGATCGAACCGCCGAGCGCTCCCACCATGAGGCCGACACCGGAGAGCGCGGCGAACGTGCCGCGTCGCTTGAGCGGAACCCGGTCGGGCATGACCGCGGAGAGGGGTCCCTGCGAGAAGTTGAAGAAGATCTGCACGAGCGTCCACGCGATGACGAGACCCACGATCGAACTCGCGAAGGCGAGGCCCACGAGGGCGAGGCCGCCCGCGAGGGCGCCGAGGAGGATCCACGGCGCGCGCCGGCCGAACCGCGAGCGCGTGCGGTCGGAGACCTGACCCGCGATGGGCTGCGCGAGCATCGCGGCGAATGCGCCGATCGTCGCGACGATCGTGAACGTCGCGACCTTGTTCTCGTCGCCGAACTGGAGTGCGATCTGCTGCGGGAGCAGGATGCCGGGCACCGCGCCCCACACGAGGAAGATGCCCAGGTTGGCCGGGATGATCCACCACATCAGGCGGCGGAGCCCCTTGACGGGCGCAGGGGGATCGTCGTTGCCTGCGGCGGTGGCGACGAAGGTGTTCTTCGTCATGGGAGCGGTCGGCTCGGTCGCGTGTTCCCTGGTGACGTGGTGCTCGGACGTCATTGTCGCGTGTTCCTCTCGGCATCCACCGTGGATGCCATCGCGAAAACCTTACGTTATTTGGTTTTGAGAAATCAAGCATCATTCGGTTTACTCGTCTCATGGCACAGCGAGGTTCCTACGCCAAGGGCGTGGCCAAGCGCGAGGAGATCCTCGAGCGTGCGCTCGACGTGATCGCCCGCGAGGGCTACCGCGGCGCATCGGTGAAAGAGCTGGCGGATGCCGTCGGATTGAGTCAGGCGGGGCTGCTCCACTACTTCGACAGCAAGGAGGAGCTCTTCACCGAGATCCTCCGCAAGCGCGACGAGGTCGACTCGCGTCAGTTCGCCCCGATGCCGACCACCGCGGATCCCGAGACGCTCCGCACCGGGTTCGTCGGCATCATCCGCCACAACGCCGAAGTGCCCGGGCTCGTCCAGCTCTTCTCCCGCATGGCGGTCGACGCCGCCGATCCCCAGCATCCCGCGCACAAGTACTTCCTGGAGCGCGGCGACAACCTGCGAGTGACGTTCGTCGAGGCGCTCGGCGAGCTGCAGCGTCGCGGTGAGCTCACCGACGCCGTCGATGCCGAGACGCTCGCCCGGATCTTCCAGGCCGTGTCAGACGGCATGCAGCTGCAGTGGATGCAGGACCCGTCGCTCGACATGGCCGCAACGGTGTCGGCGCTCTTCGACGCCCTCGATCCCCGCACCCGGAAGGCGTCGTCCGATGTCTGAGAGTCCCGCCCCCGTCGTCCGCATCGGCCCGGGAGAGGTGCGCGGCCTGTGGCGCGGCGAGCCCGGTTCGCCCGGCGCATCCGCCGCCTTCCTCGGCATCCCGTTCGCTCAGGCCCCCGTGGGCGACCTGAGGTTCGCCGCACCGGTCCCGCCGGAGCCGTGGGACGGCGTGCGCGATGCGTCCGAGTACGGCCCCACCGCGCAGCGCGGAGACACCGGGATCACGCTCATCCCCGAGCCGTCCGTGCCGGGCGAGGCGACCCTCAACGTCAACGTCTTCACACCGCGACCCGGCGAACGCGATGCGAAGCTGCCGGTGCTCGTCTACATCCACGGCGGCGGCTATGTCGCCGGCTCCCCCGCGAGCCCCTGGTACGACGGCCGCGCCTTCAACCGCGACGGCATCGTCACGGTGTCGGTGTCGTACCGCCTCGGCTTCGACGGCTTCGGGCACATCGCCGGCGCGCCCTCCAACCGCGGTGTGCGCGACTGGATCGCGGCCCTCGAGTGGGTGCAGGCCAACATCGAGGCGTTCGGCGGCGACCCTTCCCGCGTCACGATCGCCGGGCAGTCCGCAGGGGGCGGCGCCGTGCTGACGCTCCTCGGGCTCCCCGCCGCGCAGCACCTCTTCCACGCCGTGTGGGCCCTCTCGCCGGCCGTCGTGAGCATCACCGCCGAGCGCTCCCGCACGCTGTCGGCCAAGCTCGCGAACCTCGCCGGCGTCGCCCCGACCCGCGCGGGCTTCAGCTCGGTTCCCGAGGAGCGGCTGAAAGAGCTTCAGGATGCCGCGGTGCGGCCCGAGTCGAAGGACCCGCTCGCCGGCATGCAGGCCTTCCTCGACGACGGCCTCTCGTGGGGGCCGGCGATCGACGGCGACCTGCTCGAGCGGTCGACGCTCGAGTCCATCCGCTCGGGCGTCGGCGCCGACAAGCCGCTCGTCCTCGGGACGACCGACGACGAGTTCACGATGGTCACCGACGACGCGAAGGGCAAGCTCCGGTTCGTGCCGGTCGGGCTCGCGCTCGGCAAGGTCGGCCTGTCGCGCGACACGAGACGCGCCTATCTGTCCGCGAACGGCCCTCAGCGCCGCAAGGGGACGGCGGCCGTCCTCGGCCGCTTCGTGACCGACCACGTCTTTCGCACCGGAATCGTCCGCTTCGCGGATGCGCGAGGGGATGCCGCGACCTGGGCGTACCGGTTCTCCTGGGCCTCACCCACCCGAGGCTGGGCCCTCCACTGCCTCGACGTGCCGTTCTGGTTCGACTGCCTCGACGATCCGAACGTCGCGTCGATCGCGGGGGACGCTCCCCCGCGGCGCCTCGCGGACGCCGTCCACGGTGCGGCGGCCGCTTTCATCCGCGACGGCGACCCGGGCTGGCCGGAGTGGCACGGCGGCACGACCCGGGTCTTCGGCGGCGACCCCTCCAAGCCCGACGTGCTCCCCGACGGCTACGCGAGCGCGCGCGCCCTCCTCTGACGGGTCCGGTTCCCGAGCCTGCCGAGGGGTCGGCGCCGAGTCCGCGCAAACGAAAAGGAGAGTGGATGCCGCGGGCGCGGCATCCACTCTCCTTTCGTCCGTCTGCTACTTGACCGTGATCTTCGTCTCCTCGATCGGGACCGTGCGGAGGGAGTCGGAGCGGAGCGTGACCGCCGTCGTCCACGTGCCCTTCGCAAGACCCTTCAGCGTGTAGTCGAACGAGACCGAGCCGCCCGCCGTCGGCGGCGCCATGGTGACGAGCACCTCGTCGTTCGCCTTGGGCAGCGAGCTCAGCTTGGCCGAGCTCGTGCCGTCACGGTTCTCGGCGCCGACGAACCACGGCACGCCGGCATCCACCTTCGCGTCCTTGCCGTAGGCCATCGTCACGTCATCGGTGCCGTTCGTGCCGATCCACACCTCGAAGGTGTTGGTCGCCGTGGCACCCCACGTCGAGACGTTCTCCCAGTCGACGACGATCCACTTGTTCACGCCGTCGGTGAGGCTGCCGATGCGGATGTTCCCGCCCTTGCTCTGATCGAGGTCGGTCCACAGCGGGGCGATGACGTTGTTCGGCGGCGGCGTGCCGAGGCCCGTCGTCGGGTCGAACTGCACGTCGGCCGAGGAGGCGCCGCCGACCACGAGGTAGCCGTTCGACGTGATGCCGATGGAGTTGTAGACCTCGGAGCCGAAGGTGAACGAGGGGATCGTGTAGTTCACGTATCCCTCGTCGCTCAGGGGCGTGATCGGCGCGATCCCGAAGGCGCTCAGCGGGAGGTATCCGCCGCCCGGCGAGCTTCCCGGCGTCACCGCGACGCTCTGCACCGCGGCCGGCAGGGCCGGCGACAGCGTGCCGCTCCACGAGGCGCCGAGCGGCTGCTTCTTGGCGGGCGCCGTGACGCTCGTCGTCTGCAGCAGCGGGTTCGACGCGACGTTGATCTTCGCGTCGACGGGAACGGGCAGGAAGTTCGCCGCCGCGACCGTGCACGTCGTCGTCTTGCCCTTCGCGATCGTCGTCGGGTCGCACGACTGCGTCAGCGAGATCTTCGCCTCGCCGACGTCTGCCGCGACCGGCAGCACGACGGGGTTGAGCCCCGCCTTCTTCGGCGTGATCGTGATCTGGCCCTGCAGCCATCCGTCCGGAGCGCTGATGCCGTCGAGGATGATCGTGAGATCCTTCGACTTGCCCGCGGCGAGGGTGAACGTCGACGGCAGCACCGTGATCCGAAGGCCGCTGTCGGCCTTCGTCTTCACCGTGAACGTCTGCGACGCGCCGGTCACGTTCGTCACCGTGCGCTTGGTCGACACCGCTCCGGGAAGCGGGTTGACCTGCAGGCTCGGGATGTTGAGGTCGATCCGGCCGTCCGGGTCGGCGGCACTGGCGTAGAAGTCCTTCGCCGTGTCGCTGATCGTCAGGACGGGAGCGACCGCACGGTCGGCGCGGATGGAGCCCGCACCCCGATCGAAGACGCCCGCGGCCGAGCCGTCGACGTTCACGACGCTCTGAAGCGACGACGTCATGAGAGCCGACTTGATCTGACCCGGCGTCCACGTGGGGTGCGCGGCCTTGACGAGCGCCGAGACGCCCGCCGCGTGCGGCGACGACATCGACGTGCCCGCGATGGCCTGGTACAGCTGGCCCGTAGGCCCGCTCGCGACCTCGGTCGGCGTGGGGGTGTGCCCGGCGAGGATCTGCACGCCGGGAGCCGTGATGTCGGGCTTCAGGAAGTCGGTCACGGGACCGCGCGACGAGAAGCCCGCCATGACGTCGCCCTTCGCGACGGTCGCCTGGCCCTGCGCCCACGTCGCCGTCGCGTCGGGGTGCGCCGCGAGGAACGCGAGGAAGTCGTCGTTCGGACCCTCGAGGTGGATGGCCGGCAGGAAGTGGTTGTCCGTCTCGACGTCCGACGCGACGGGGTTGATCAGGATTATTCCCGCGGCGCCGCCCTGCGCGACGTTGTAGCCCTTCTCGACTCGACCGTTCGTGCCGCGCACGCAGACGACGACCTTGCCCGCGACGCTCGAGGGGAGCGGCTTCTGGCACAGCTCGTCACCGAGCGACTTGGCCGTGACGACGGGCTTGTCGGTGACGCCCTGCGTGAGGGTCGCGCCCTCCTTGACGTACGTGCTGCCGTCGCCCGCCGTGAGCACGAGGGCCGAGGTGTACGCGCGGTCGAACGTCGAGGCTCCGACCGTCGTCACCCACGGTCCTGCGTGGTCGAGCGTCGAGGCGCCCGGTCCCGAGTTGCCGGCGGAGGCGTTGACCGAGATGCCCGCCGCGAACGCGTCGAGGAAGGCGAGCTCGTCGGCGCTGTACGGGTCGGCACTGCCCGAGACGGAGTAGTTGATGACGTCGACGCCGTCGAGCACAGCCTGCTGGATCGACGCCACGAGGTCGCCCGTGAAGCCGCCGCCGGGGCCGAGGGCGCGGTACGCGATCACCGAAGCGCCGGGCGCCACACCGCTGGCGGGACCGCGGTCCACACCCAGGACGGGAGCCGACGCGACGTAGTCGCCGACGGCGGTCGTCGCGGTGTGCGTGCCGTGGCCCTCGGAGTCGCGCGCCGAGCAGACCAGGCCGGAGCAGTAGTCCTCCGCGCCGGCGGGCGTCGAGCTGCGCTGGTACGTGTCGAGGAAGGCGTAGGCGCCGATGAGCTTGTCGTTGCAGGAGAACGCCGGGCCGACGCTCCCGTCGCCGAACTCGCAGGCCCAGGGGCCGCCGGCCGGGGCGGAGAGGCCCTTGTCCTCGAGCATCGGGTGCTCCGGCCAGATGCCGGTGTCGATGACGCCGACGATGACGCCGGCCCCCGCCTTGTCGCGACCGCCGAGCGATGGCCACACGGCGTCGGCGCCGATGAACGTCGTCGCGTCCTCGTCGGGGGCGGGGGTGGTCGGGGGAAGGGTCACGCTGGGGGCGGCCGACGGCGTGGAAGCGTCGGGCGTCGCGGCGTCGGGCTTCGCATCCGGCTTCGCCGCATCCGGCGTGGCATCGGGCGTCGCGCTCGGGGTCGAGGTCGCGCTCGGCGCGGGCGTGGCGGCGTCGGTCGCGCTCGGCGTCGGCGTCGCCGCGTCGGTCGCGGCGGGCGTCGGGGTCGCGGTGTCCTGCGCGGCCTGGTGCAGCTCGTTGCCCTGGACGGCGGCGACGCTGCCAAGCTTCGCCACGTCCTTCGCGCGGTTGGCGGGGATCTCGACCGAGTAGCCGCCGTAGACCGTGACGTACGTGTCGATCGCGGTGGCGCCGGGGATGAGGGCGGCGACCTCGGCCTGCGAGGCGGCGATCTTGTCCTTGACGTAGGCCGTGTACTTCGCGACGGCCGCGCCGTTCTTCGCGAGCGGGATGCCGGTCACGCTGGGGCTCGTCGCGGGGTAGCCCTTGATGCCTCCCGCGTACGAGGCGACCGCGTCCACGTCGACCTTGACCATGATCGGGGTGACCGCCGCGTCGGAGCGGGCCAGCAGCTCCGCGTCGTCGGTGGCGAGCTTTCCGGACGCCGACTTGGCGCCGGACACCGAACCGCCGTCGGGCGTGATGGTGGCGGACGGGTCGGGGGCCAGGTCTCCGACGTCTCGCGCGCTCGCGGGGGCGGCGACGCCGGCCACGAGCACAGCGGCGACGGCGATGCCCGTCAGCCATGTTCGAGAGGTGCGAGGGATACGGCTGCGGGCGTGTGTCATTGCACTCCTTGTGGGATGAGCATGCGGAACGAACACGAACCCATCGTGGGAACACGATGGAGCCGCCGCTTGGGGAGACGGCTGATCGCGAGGTTAGCGGTGCCTGTGCAGCAGATGAAAGACCTGGATATCTCGCGGGACCGGAGGTAGGGTGCGCGGGCCGCGTGAGACTCAGTCCGCCTGCGTGTGAGCCTCGATGCCGTGCGGGATGCGCGCCCGCATGACGGCGATCGCGTCGGGATTCGCGTCCACGAGCACGGCGTCGCGGCCGAGCGCCGAGGCGACGGCGCCCGTCGTGCCGCTCCCGGCGAAGAAGTCCAGCACCCGGTCGCCGGGGCGGGTGGATGCCTGCACGATGCGCCGCAGGATCCCCTCGGGCTTCTGCGTGGGATACCCGGTCTTCTCGCGTCCGGTCGTCGGCACGATCGTGTGCCACCACACGTCGGTCGGGAGCTTGCCGCGCTCCGCCTTCTCGGGAGTCACGAGGCCGGGCGCCATGTAGGGCTCCCGATCCACGGCCTCCGAGTCGAACCAGTACCGCGCCGGATCCTTGACGTAGACGAGGATCGTGTCGTGCTTCGTCGGCCAGCGGCGCCGGCTCTTGGCGCCGTAGTCGTACGCCCAGACGATCTCGTTGAGGAATCGCTCGCGGCCGAACAGGGCATCCATCAGCACCTTGGCGTAGTGGGCCTCGCGGTAGTCGAGATGCAGGTACAGCGTCCCGTCCTCGGCGAGCAGCCGCCACGCCTCGACGAGACGAGGCTCCAGGAAGCCCCAGTAGTCGTCGAACCTGTCGTCGTACGCCCGGAGGTCGCCGCGGAGCCGCTCGTACTCCCGCCCGTGGAATCCGCGCCGCACCACGGCATCCATTCCGCCAGTCCCGTGGGCGGACCGGGCGGTCTCGACGGTGCGCTCGCGCACGCGGCCGGTGTTGAAGGGCGGGTCGAGGTAGATCAGGGTGAAGGATGCGTCGGCGAAGCCGCGGACGACCTCGAGGTTGTCGCCCTCGTGGATCCAGACGCGGCCGGGGGCGGGTGCCTCGCTCACGGCACGCGGTGCAGCCACGCGTCCGTCGCGAATTTCGAGGCGACGAGAGCCTCCGCCTCGGCGTATTCCTCTTCGGTGATATGCCCCGGGACCGCGCCGTAGAGATGCGCGAACGTCTCGATGAAGCGCTCGATGATCGCCTCGCGCGGCAGGCCCGTCTGGCGCCGGAGCGGGTCGACGCGCTTCGCCGCCGATGCCGTGCCCTTGTCGCTCAGCTTCTCGCGGCCGATGCGCAGCACCTCGGTCATGACCTCGCCGTCCATGTCGTAGCTGAGGGTCGCGTGGTGCAGCACGCCGCCGTTCGCGAGGCGCTTCTGCGCCGCCCCGCCGATCTTGCCCTGCGGGCTCGCGATGTCGTTGAGCGGCTGATACGTCGCCTCGATCCCGAGCGAGCGCAGCGCCTGCAGCACCCAGTCGTCGAGGAACGCGTACGAGTCGGCGAAGGTCATCCCCGCGACGAGGGATGCCGGCACGTAGAGCGAGTAGGTCACGATCGAGTTCGCGCCCATCATCATCGCGCCGCCGCCCGAGATGCGGCGGACGACGTCGAAGCCGTGCTTCGCGGCACCCTCGGGGTCGACCTCGTTGCGGAACGACTGGAACGAGCCGATGACGACGGCTGACTCGTCCCACTCCCACAGCCGCAGCGTGGGCCGGCGGCGTCCGTCGCCGACGCGGCCCGTGAGCACCTCGTCGAGCGCGAGGTTCATCCGGGGCGAGACGGGCGCGTCGTGCACGATCTCCCACTCGAAGTCGCTCCAGCCCGGTGCCGTCACAAGCGCGCGCCGCACGGCCGTGCCGACCGACTCGGGCGTGAAGCCCAGCAGCTGCGCGCCCTCGGGGAGAGCGGCGCGGACGGCGGCGGCGATCGTCGCGACGTCCGCCTCCTGCGGGAGGCCGTTGACGGCGGCGTCGATGTCGAGCAGCGCGTCGTCGGGCTCGAGGAAGAAGTCGCCCGCGAGGTGGAAGTCGGCGATGCGCCCGTTCCTCACCTCGAGGTCTACGACGACGAGCTTTCCGCCGGGCACCTTGTATTCGCCGTGCATCCCCTCAGCCTAGAGCCGCCCCGTCCTCGGCGGCGGGCGGTGCCGGGAGGCATTCAGGATGCGGCATCCCGAGCCTGATAGCCTGGTGTCGCGGCCCCTGAGCCGCTGCGTCGACGTCATGATTCCGGGCTTTCTGCCCCGACGTCCTTTCGATCGGCGAACCGATGCGCGAACCCGCGCCGTCGCCCCTCCTCCGCACCGCAGCGCAGACCTGCGCTCGCGTGCGCTCTCCTGAAAGCACATCCATGCCCTCCTTCCTCGACCTCGGCGTGCCCGAGGCACTCGCCTCCGTCCTCGCCGCCTCCGGCAAGACCGAGCCCTTCGCCATCCAGCGCGACACCCTCCCCGACGCCCTCGCGGGCCGCGACGTGCTCGGCCGCGGCCGCACGGGCTCCGGCAAGACGATCGCGTTCTCGCTCCCTCTCGTCGCGCGCCTGTCCGGTGCCTCGTCGGCGCGGCGCATCTCGAACCGCCCCCGCGGACTCGTGCTCGCGCCGACCCGTGAGCTCGCGACCCAGATCGCGGCGACGATCGCGCCCCTCGCCTCTGCGGTCGGCCTCAACGTCACGACGATCTTCGGCGGCGTGAGCCAGAAGCCGCAGGAGCAGGCGCTCCGCGCCGGCGTCGACATCGTCGTGGCGTGCCCCGGCCGCCTCGAGGACCTCATGAAGCAGAAGCTCGTCGACCTCTCGGCGATCGAGATCTCGGTGCTCGACGAGGCCGACCACATGGCCGACCTCGGCTTCCTCCCGGGTGTCACGCGCATCCTCTCGGCGACGCCGCAGGGCGGCCAGCGGATGCTGTTCAGCGCGACGCTCGACCGCGGCGTCGACGTGCTGGTGGCGAAGTTCCTCCGCGACGAGGTGCGCCACGAGGTCGACGAGGCGAGCGTGCCGCAGGGCGTCATGACGCACCGCGTCTTCGTCGTCGCCGGCACCGACGAGAAGACGGCGCTCGTCCGTCACCTCGCCTCGGGCCGTGGCCGCCGCATCCTCTTCACCCGCACGAAGCACCAGGCCAAGAAGCTCGCGAAGCAGCTGACCGCCTCGGGCATCCCCGCCGTCGACCTGCACGGCAACCTCGGCCAGAACGCGCGCGAGCGCAACCTCGCCGCCTTCGGCGAGGGCGGCGTGCGCGTGCTCGTCGCGACCGACGTCGCGGCGCGCGGCGTGCACGTCGACGAGGTCGAACTCGTCGTACACGTCGACCCGCCCGTCGAGCACAAGGCCTACCTGCACCGCTCGGGCCGCACGGCGCGCGCCGGCGCCGAGGGCGTCGTCGTGACGGTCGCCCTCGACGCGCAGCGCGGCGAGGTCAAGGACCTCCTCCGCAAGGCCAAGGTGCAGGCCGCCCTCGAGCCGGTCGCCGCGTCCGACGACACCGTGTCGGCCCTCGTCGGCGAGCCCGCTCCGCGTGTCGCCCCGGCGCCCGTCGTCGCCGCCCAGCGCGGCGGGTCGCGTCCCGCCGGCTCCGGCTCGGGCCGCGGCGAATCCTCCGGCTCGCGCCCCTCGGGCTCGGGCTCGGGTTCCGGCGAGCCGGGTTCGGGCGGCTCGCGCCGTCGCCGCGGCGGTCGTGGACGCGGCGCCGGGGCTCAGGATGCCGCTCCCGCCGGCGCCGGACGCTCGGGTCAGCAGCAGTCGGGCGGAAAGCGCTCCGGCGCGCCGGCCGGTGCGGGTCGCGCCTCCGGCGCGACGCAGCAGTCCACGAAGCAGGGCGGTTCGGGCTCCGTTCGCACGGGCCAGCAGGCGCCGAAGCAGCGCTTCACGACGGGCAGCACCGTCTCGGAGATCCGCGGGCCGCGCACCCCGGGCCGCCGCGCGCGCGGCTGAGCCGCAGCATCCATTCCGGGAAAGACGCGGGGAAGCGGGCGGGGACTGTGCCCGCTCCCCCGCGCCGGGATCAGTCGGAGTAGCAGGCGGCGCCGTCGAGCCAGAAGATCCACGGCTGCTCGGCCGCGCCCTTGACGCTCAGCACGACGTCGGGCGCGTTGCCGGGCTTGGCGCCCGTGCCCGACACCGAGACCGCGTGACCGCTCTGGGTCACCGAGCCGTGCGTGGCCTTCGTCACCTTCTGGTCTCCCGCGAGCACGAACGACACGGTCCACGGCGCGCCGGCCGCGGCGCCGTCGAGACGCAGCTTCGCCGATGACGCCTTGCCCGAGCCCGAGGCATCCCACGCCACATGGCAGTCCAGCGGTGCGATCGGAGGCTGGGCGAGCTCGATGAGCTCACGCGCCTGTTCGACGAACCACTGTCCCGCCGCCGGGTCCTGGATGCCCCGCTCGGGGTCGAGCGGACCACCGGTGCCCCGGAAGCACTGGCCGTCGGACTCGCCCGGCACCTTCACCCACAGGTAGGCGTCGATGAACGGGTCGCCCGTCTCGGTCGTCGGCCGCGCGCCGAGTCCGCGATCCGGCGGGTTGCACCAGACCTCGGGGTCTGCGCCGGCGGGCGCGCCCGGATACGGAGCCGAGGGCCCCGCCCACGGTCCCTGGCCGTTGCGGCTCGTGTCGAGCACGAAGTGCGCCTGCGAGGCAGGGTCGCGCACAACGCCGGTGTCGGCGTACGCCTTCGCGTACGCGGCATCCGTCAGCCCCCACGTCGAGAAGTCGCCCGGGTTCGCGGGGTAGTACTGGCTCGCGCACCAGGCGGGCTCCCACCAGGAGTTCTGCGAGAGGTTGATGCAGTCCGAGATCCAGGTGCCGTACTTCTGCAGCTTCGGGGTCTCGACGTAGTTCGACACGTTGAGGAAGAAGCCCGTCGCCCGCTCGACGCCCGCCTTGATGAGCCGGTCGGAGATATCGCCCACTCCGAGCCACCCGCTGTGCGTGCCGTCGAGGTAGACGCTCGTCGCAGGAAGCGCGCCGAGCGCGTCGATGGCGTAGTTGAGCTGCTCATAGCGGTCCGCGGAGGCCGTCGCCGGGTCGAGCTCGGCGGGTCGGCACCACTCGGCGTTGCCGTTGATGTCGGTGTTCCACGGGATGATGCCGAGGCCGTCGGGTTCGAGGATCACCGTCGCGGGACGATCGCCGATGCCGGCCGCGAGGCCGTCGATCCACGCCTCGTAGGCGGCGGTGTCGGCCGCGCCGCCCGCCGAATACTGCGCGCAGTCGCGGAAGGGCAGGTTGTACGCAACGAGCACGGGCATCTTCCCCGCCGCCGCGGCACCGTCGACATATGTGCGCGCCCCGGCCTGCACTTCGGCCGGCGTCCCCTTTGTGAACCACGTCGCCGAGGCGATGCTGCCGAGCAGCTGCGCGTCGTCGCGGGCCTGGCCGCTCAGCGACTGCGCCGCCTCGAGGGTGGTGCTGAAGGGATCGACGTACAGGCTCGATCCGGCGAGCCCGCCCGGGTCGTACGCCTGGGCGGGCGAGAGGGCGAGGAGGGATGCCGCGGCGAGCGCGGCGACGGAGACGCCGGCCGCGAGGCCGCGTCTCGTTCGGGATGAGGACATGTCACTCCAGGGGGTCGTCGTCGACTCCGGCCGCACCGTCGCGACCGGTCCTGCCGTCGGCCCGTGGAGTCGTGGGAGCGCTCCCACGCGACCGACTGACGCCAGGATGCCCGCACAGGGCGGCGCCGGTCAAGTGTCAGTCGCGAGCGGGGAATCGCGCGTCGAGCCACGCGAGGAGGTCTGCGCGCACATCGGCCTGGTTGATCTCGTTGAAGATCTCGTGGCGCGCGCCGGGGTAGACGAGCGTCGTGACGTCGGTGAGACCTGAGCGCGAGCGGTACGCGTCGGCCAGCTTGTGCACGCTGACGGGTCCGCCGACGGTGTCGTCGCGTCCGACGAGGAGCAGCACCGGCGCATCGTGGCCGAGGTTGCGGCGGGGGCGCCCGAACACGCGGGCCGTCTCGACCAGCCCGAACAGCTTCTGCATCGGATCGGACGTCGTGAGCGGGTCGTCGAGGAACGTGGCGCCGACGGAATGGTCGGACGCGAGCCACTCGAGGCCATGGCCGTCCTTCGACTTCCACGGCGCATTGAGGTCGCCGGCGTTGAGCGACCCGGGCCACCGCAGCGCCGACCCCGACAGCACGACCGCGTCGTAGGCCTCGGGGTGGTCGTTGAAGAGCTTCTGCGACAGGAACGATCCCCAGGAGTGCCCGAGCAGGATGAGCGGCAGGCCCGGATTCTCCGCGCGGATGAGCTCGGTGAACTGCCACACGGCCGCGACGGCGGCGCGGTAGCCGCCGGGTCCCAGACGCCCGAGCTTCGTCTTGTCGTCGCCGTGCTGCTTCATGCCCGTACGGCCGTGGCCGCGGTGGTCGTCGGCGTAGACGGTGTAGCCGTCGGAGGTCAGCGCGTCGATGAGCGCCCCGTAGCGGCCGGCGTGCTCCCCCACTCCGTGCAGCAGCTGCACCACGGCGCGCGGGGTGGTCTTGGCGGGGTGGACGTCGTAGACGATCGCGATGCCGTGTGCATCGGTGAACTCGGGCATGCGCCTGAGTCTAGGGCGGCGGGATGCCGCATCCCGGCCTCCTCCACACGCGCACGGCGCTTTACTTAGCAAGGCTAATGAGCTACGCTAAACAATCTCATGAGCTCTGCGACCTCCCTTCCCACCGAAGCCCCGTCCGAGCAGCTCGAGCCTCAGGAAGACCTCGCCGCAGAGGCATCCGATCTGCGCATCGCCACCTTCCGACTCGCACGACGCCTGCGCGCGCAGCGCGCGGTCGACTCCATGAGCGACGGCCAGTTCGCCGTGCTCGCGACCCTCAAAGTGCACGGCCCGCACACGCTCGGCGAGCTCGCCGACCGCGAGCGGGTCTCCGCTCCCTCGATGAACCGCACGGTCAACTGCCTGCAGGATTCGGGCTACCTCACGCGCACACCCGACGACGACGACCGTCGCAAGGTCAACATCGCCCTCACCGACACGGGGCTCGACGTCGTCGAGGAGACCGTGCGACGCCGCGACGCGTGGCTCGAGGCCGCGCTCGCCGATCTGCCCCCGGCCAAGCGCGCCGTGCTGATGGAGGCGGCCGAGATCATGCGGGAGGTGGCGGCGCTGTGAGCGCGATGTTCCGCTCCTTCTCTGTCTTCAACTACCGCGTCTGGTTCTTCGGCGCCCTCATCTCCAACATCGGCCAGTGGATGCAGGCCACGGCGCTCAGCTGGGTCGTGCTGACGGAGCTGACCGACAACGACGCCGCCGCCATGGGCATCACCATGGCACTGCAGTTCGCGCCGCCGCTCCTCCTCGTGGGCGTCACGGGCTGGGTCGCCGACCGCTTCGAGCGCCGGCACCTGCTCATGATCACCCAGAGCCTCCTGCTCGTCCTCGGCATCGCGATCGGCACGCTGCTGCTCATGGGCGTCATGACGCTGCCGCTCATGTACGTCTTCGCGTTCGCGCTCGGGCTCGTCGCCGCGTTCGACAACCCCGCCCGGCAGGCTTTCGTCTCCGACGTCGTGTCGCGGGAGTACGCGTCCAACGCCGTCGCGCTCAACGCCGCATCGTTCAACGGCGCGCGCATGATCGGCCCCGCCGTCGGCGGCCTCGTGATCGTCGCCGTCGGCACGGGCTGGGTGTTCTTCATCAACGCCGCGACCTTCATCGCGATGCTCGTCGCGCTCCTCATCATCCGCCCGCACGAGCTCGTGCCGCGCGCGCAGTCGGGCAGTGCGGGTCGGCTCGCCGACGGCTTCCGCTACGTCGGCAAGCGGCCCGACCTCATGGTCGCGTTCGCGATGGTGTTCCTGCTCGGCGCGTTCGGCATGAATTTCCCGATCTTCGCGTCGACGATGGCGCTCGAGTTCGGGCAGGAGGCCGACGGCTACGGACTGCTCAGCTCGATCCTCGCGATCGGCTCGCTCACGGGCGCGCTGCTCGCCGCCCGCCGCGACCGTGCCCGCATCCGCCTGGTCATCGTCGGCACCGCCCTGTTCGCCCTCGCGGCCGCCGTCTCGGCCTTCATGCCGACGTACTGGCTGTACGCGGTGACGCTCATGGTCACGGGATTCTCGGTCGTGACGACCCTGACGACCGCGAACGGCTATGTGCAGACCACGACCGACCCGGCTCTGCGCGGACGCGTCCTCGCGCTGTATATGGCGATCCTCATGGGCGGCACGCCGATCGGCGCCCCCATCGTCGGATGGGTCGCGGCGACGTACGGACCGCGCGTCGCCATCCTGCTGGGTGCGGCTGCGGCGCTCGTCGCGTTCGCGATCGGAGCCACGTGGATGCTGGCCTCCGGCCGCGTCCACCGCAACGAGTCGCGCCGGTTCCGCCTCACGATCGACGAGACCGTGCCCGTCGCGGTCATCGCACCCGCCCCCGCCGAGTTCAGCGACGAGGTCGCCGGCACGACGCCGATCCCCCTGCCGCGGCAGGCGACGGCACGTGCGGCGCACCGTTGACGCCGCGCGACGAGCGAGGAAGAGCGCGACGCGGGAGACGAGGAGGGATGGAGCCTCGAGACGGGTCCATCCCTCCCCGAATCAGCCTCTGCGCTGGTGCGCCGAGAAGAACTCCCACATGGCTTCGGAGGCGCTGATCTCCTGAGTGGTCGCTCCGAGCGGTGAGAGGTCGACCGAGGTTCCCGGCCAGGTGTGGCCGCCTCCCGTCACCTCGTAGAGCACAACGTCCGCCTGGCGGCTGCACTTGCTCCAGGTCAAGGTGCGGATGGAGGCCGAGTACTGCGCGATCGTCGGTCCGACGCGGCATTCGTTGATCTCTGCCCAGCGCGTGGCCGCGGTGTTGACGCTGTATCCCCAACGCGGGTCGCTGTTGCCCGCGTACGGGTTCACGAAGTCGTCCGTGCCGTGGAAGGTCACGACGGCGACCGGCTGGGCCGGGGTGCACGTCGCGGGAACCGGCGTGGTCAGGTCTTCTGCCGCCGCTCGCCCCGCTCGCAGGCCGGCAACCGGTGCGATCGCCGCGAAGACGTCGGACGCCTCGCACGCGAGGGCTGACGCCATCCGCCCGCCGCCGGAGTATCCGGTGGCGTACACGCGGCGGTCGTCGACACAGCCGGTCGCGTCGATCTGCGAGACGACGGTGCGCAGGAACGCGACGTCATCGCGCGAGTCGGCAGGCGGATACGTTCCCGACGTCAGCGGCACACCGGGCACGTTCCACGCCCAGTTGCCGTCGGGGAGCGTCTGAGGGAAGGCGATGGCCCCCGTCGGCTCCACGACGATGAAGCCCTTGCGGTCGGCGAGGGTGCGCAGGTCGGAGATGGATGCCTGGACGACTCCGTTGCTGTTGGACCCGTGCAGATCGACCACGAGGGGAAGCTTCTTGCTCGTGGGCGCCGCGGGCACGTGCACGAGCACCGAATAGTCGACTCCGCCGTAGGCGACGCTCACGCGCGAATCACCCTGGGCGAGCGTGCGCACGCACGACGCGGCAGGTGTCGCGGTGACAGCGGATGCCGACGCGGGCACCAGCAGCGCGGCGAGCACAGATACCGCAGCGGCGAGCGAAGCCGCGGCGGCCGACCTGCGCCATCGGATCGGGAAATGAGACATGCGAACTCCTTTGGTCCATCTCAATACCTAGCAAGCACTAGGTTTTCAAAAACTAGCGTCGTTCGCCTTTCGGCACAAGAGGCGGCGGACAGGTGATCGGAGGCGGTGCGCCGCGCACCGCTACGCCGAGGCTCGTCTCGCAGAACCCACCGGTCGTCGCGAACCCACCCTCTGCCGCAGTCGGCCAGGGTGGGTTCCGACGACAGGTGCGTTCAGGCGGGAGGGGGTGCGGAACGGTGGCGTCGGGCGACCGTCAGCGGGCCGTGAGGGTGACGGATGCCGGGGGCAGGCCGTCGACGGTCGCTCTGAGGGTGATCTCGCCTGGGCCGGTCGGACGCACGATCGCGAGCGCGCGGCCGTCGTAGGTCGTGACCGACGGACCGGCGAAGCCCTCCTCCGTCCGCGCGCGGCCCGTGCCGAGGCCCGCGAGGACGCCGGGACCCTCGACTGTGACCGTCACGAGCACGTCGGCGTCGCACGGCACGACGCCCGCGGCATCCTCGAGCGTCACGGCGACGAAGCCGAGCGCGTCGGCGTCGACGCCCATCGTCGGCGACTCGGCCCGGGCCACGAGCGACAGCTCCCCCGCCGTGCGGAGGATGTGTCGCCCCGTCTCCACGCCGCCCGTGCGGGCGACGGCGACGAGCTCGCCGGGGTGGTACTCCGTCTCGAAGCGCGCGCGGAAGCGGTGGTCGCGACCGGCCGGCGCGACGCCGACCGAGACGCCGTCGAGGAGCAGCTCGACCTCGTCGGCCGCCACGTAGACGTCGACGGTCACGGAGGCGCCGGGCGCGGCATCCCACGTCCATGACGACACCGCGTCGTCCCACGACCACGGGGTGCGAGCGGTCGGACGGCCGTGGTGCTGCGGGCGGTGGACCGCGATGTAGGGCGCCGCGCGCAG
Source organism: Microbacterium sp. AZCO (assembly GCF_039614715.1). GTDB lineage: Bacteria > Actinomycetota > Actinomycetes > Actinomycetales > Microbacteriaceae > Microbacterium. The sequence continues at coordinate 3,058,455 of NZ_CP154857.1, forward strand.
GCCGAACACGATCTCGCGCCAGTACGACACGGTGCGGCGGTGGCCCGTGATGTCGATGTCGCCGGATTCGGCGAGCAGGTAGGGGTACGGGCCGGTGGTGCCGGTGGCGACGTAGCCCTCGACGTCGGTGTAGTCGATGCGGCCGATGCCGGCCTCGCCGAGGTAGTCCCAGCCGGTCCAGGTGTAGTCGCCGATGACGTGCGGCAGGCGCTCGACCAGCGCCCACAGGGCGTCGATGCGCTCGGGGAAGGTCTCGGAGCCGACGATGACGCGATGCGGGAACGCCTCGGCGTCAGGCTCGTAGCGGGAGTCGCCGTAGTTGAACCCGACGATGTCGAGCACCGACGCCGACTCCTCGATCGACCGCGAGACGAGCTCGGACGCGTTCATGAGCGCCATCTGCTCGCCCATCTCGGCCATCATCGTGTTCGGATCCTTCGCGGCGAGCTCCGCCTGCGCCTCGGCCATGCGGTCGAGGTTGGCGATGATGCCGTTGATGCCGTTCGTGATGAATCGCGTCGGATCGAGCCGGCGCAGCTCCTCGGCGAGCCGTCGTCCCCACGTCGAGCCGATCGGCGTCGCGAGCTCGAGGATCTCATTCCCGATCGAGTACATGATGACGCTCGGGTGGTTGACGTCCTTCGCCACGAGGGCTGCGGCATCCCTCTGCCACCAGTCGGGGAAGGCGAGCGAGTAGTCGAAAGCCGTCTTCGACTCGGTCCAGACGTCGGTCAGCTCGTCCATCACGAGCACGCCGTGGCGGTCGCACGCGTCGAGCATCGCGCGGCTCACGGGATTGTGGGCGCTGCGGATCGCGTTGAAGCCGGCGGCCTTGAGCAGGCGGATGCGGCGGTCTTCCGCGGCGCCTATCGTCGCGGCGCCGAGGGGTCCGTTGTCGTGGTGCACGCACGCGCCGCGGAGCTTCACCGTCTCGCCGTTGATCCGCAGACCGTGGCGGGGGTCCAGCTGGAGGGTGCGGATGCCGAACACCGTCGTGTCGTCGTCGAGGTCCGCGCCCTCGGTGCCGGTGAGCGCGGAGCGCACCGAGTACAGCGCCGGGCTGTCGCTGCTCCAGAGCTGAGGGCCCTCGACCGCGAGTCGCACACGCGCCGTGGCGGGTTCGCCGGGGAGGACCGTGACGGGAGCGGATGCCGTCGCGACGAGCTCGCCGCCGGGCGCTGAGACCGTCCACGTGACGCGGGTCTCGCGGCTGTGACGGGTCGTGTTGCGGACGGTCGTCGAGACGACGACGATCGCCCGTTCGGCGTCGATGTCGGGCGTGGTGACCTGCACGCCGTCGAGCGGGATGTGCACGGGGTGGCCGATGACGAGGTGCACGGGGCGGTAGATTCCCGCGCCGGAATACCACCGGCTGTCCTTGTGCGAGCGGGCCTCGACGGTCACGCGGTTGGCGTCGCCGAAGCGCAGGTAGGCGTCGAGGTGGACTGTGAATCCGGTGTACCCGTTCGGCCGATGGGCCACGAACTCGCCGTTGAGGTAGACCGCGGCATCCCGGTACACGCCCTCGAACTCGAGCTGCACGCTCTTGTCGCGCCACTCGATCGGCACGTCGAAGGTCTTCGCGTACTCGAAGACGCCGCCGGGGTGGTAGCCGGCGTGGACGCCCTGCACCGAGTCGGCCGATCGCGGCAGGTCGCGGATGGCGTCATGGGGCAGCGTCACGGGCGTGGGCTCGGAGCCTGCGGCGAGCGCTTCGAACGCGCCGAGCTTCGGGCCGACGGTCCAGCCGTCGGCGAACGGGAGGCGGATCACTCGGCGCCCTCCGCTCGCGCGTCGAGGGCCTGCTCGATCGACTCGAGGTCGTACCCCGATACCATTCCGCGGAAGAACTCGGCGAGCGCCTGGGCCATGTCGGTCGACTCGGGATCGAGCAGCCACTGCACCTGCAGACCGTCCATGAGCGCGGTCGTCGCGACCGCGGCGCGGTAGGGGTCGACTCCTGCCAGGAGCCGGCCGGAGTCATGGATGCGCCGGAACGCGTCCGAGATGCTCTCGCGCACGAAGACGTAGCGGCGCTTGAAGTAGTCGTGGGCGGGGTGGTCGGACGACGTCGCCTCGGCCGAAAGCGTGCAGTAGAGCTCCACGACGCCCGGAGATGCAGCGTTCCGCTCGGCGAGAGCCACGAGTCCGCGCAGCGCCGCGGCGCCGTCGGGCTGGTCGAAGTCCACGACCGCCCGGGAGAGGTCGTCGCGGTGATCAAGCACCGCCATGAGCAGCGCGCTCTTGCTGCGGAAGTGGTGCAGCAGCCCCGCCTCGCTCATCCCGACCCGCTGGGCGACCTCGCGGAGCGACCCCGCGCGGTACCCCGACTCGGCGAAGACCTCGAGGGCGGCATCCAGGATCGCCTGTCTCTTCGCCTCGCTCTTGGCGTACTCGCCCCGCGGTTTGCGCTTGGGCGCAGTCGCGGTCTTCGTGTCGCTCATGGCATCACCGTATCCGCTCGCCTCCGGCCCCCGTCGGCGTGGTGCGAGCGTCCCTTCCCAAACCGTTCTACAACGAATTCCGAATGATCGCTAGAAATTTATCCCAAAAACCTAGCGCCCATTCGGGATTGGTGTTAGCGTCTCCCGGCAGGGCGATCCACAGGGGAATCGCCACGACGAAAGTGGGACCAAGGATGTTCCGATGGAAGGCCACAGCAGCCGTCATCGCGGCGGCCGCCCTCGCCCTCACGGGCTGCGCGGCGGGCGACGCCGGCGGCAGCACCGGCGGAGCCGGCGGCACTCTCACGCTCGGCGCGATCGCCGCGCCGACGACGTTCGACCCGGCCAGCGCGGAGTGGGGCAATCGCTCCCCCTTCTACCAGTCGGTGTTCGACACCCTCCTCCTCGCGACGCCCGAGGGCACGATCGAGCCGTGGCTCGCGACCAAGTGGTCGTACAACGACGACAACACGGTCCTGACCCTCACGCTCCGCGACGACGTCACGTTCACCGACGGCTCGAAGCTCACCGGCGAGGCCGTCGCCAAGAGCCTCGAGCACTTCAAGAGCGGCACCGGCCCGGACGCCGGCTACCTCACCAACGTCGCCTCGATCGAGGCGCCCGACGACCAGACCGTCGTCATCACCCTGAGCGCTCCCGACCCCGCTCTGCTCAACTACCTCACGCGTGACGCGGGGATCGTCGCCAGCGAGGCGTCGCTCGACAGCACCGATGTCGCGACGAATCCGGTCGGATCCGGCCCGTACAAACTCGACACCTCGGCGACGGTCACGGGCACCAGCTACGTCTACACGAAGAACGACAAGTACTGGAACCCCGACGTCCAGCACTACGACAAGCTCGTCATCAACGTCCTGAGCGACCCGACCGCCGCCCTCAACGCCATCAAGGCGGGCGAGGCGAACGGCGTCAAGCTCGTCAACAACGACAACCTCGCCGAGGTCGAGGGCGCCGGCTGGACCGTCAACGCCAACGAGCTCGACTTCCAGGGCCTCCTGCTGCTCGACCGCGCCGGCACGATGTCGCCCGAGCTCGCCAACGTCAAGGTGCGCCAGGCCATCAACTACGCGATCGACCGCAAGGGCATGCTGAAGGCCGCCGCCGCCGACAAGGGCACCGTCACGACCCAGGTGTTCCCGAAGACGAGCGACGCGTACGACCCCGAGCTCGACGACTACTACACGTACGACCCCAAGAAGGCCAAGGAGCTGCTCAAGGAGGCCGGCTACCCGAACGGCCTCACGATCTCGATGCCGACGGTCTCGCTCCTGGGCGCGGCGACCTACACGCTCATCGCACAGCAGCTCGCCGACGTGGGCATCACGGTGCAGGGCACCGAGGTCGCGCCGAACAACTTCATCGCCGACCTCCTGGCGCCGAAGTACCCGGCGTCATTCATGGCCCTCGAGCAGAACCCGGACTGGCAGCTGATCAACTTCATGATCGCCCCGCAGGCCGTGTTCAACCCGTTCCACTACCAGGACCCGCAGGTCGACGAGTACATCAAGCAGATCCAGTTCGGAGACGCCGCCACGCAGGCGTCCGTCGCCAAGGAGCTCAACAAGTACATCGTCGAGCAGGCCTGGTTCGCCCCCTTCTACCGCGTGCAGGGCAGCTTCGCGACGGACGCCAACACGACCGTCAAGATGCTCCCGACCAACGCCTACCCGGCCATCTACGACTTCCAGCCGAAGCAGTAGCCGGCCATTCCGGCCCGCCCGCCGCCTGAGCGGGCGGGCCGGAACCCGCTCTCATCCCTGAGACCTGGAGCGCAGCATGCTCACCTTCATCCTCCGGCGCATCGGCGCCGGCATCGTCCTCCTGTTCGTGATCTCGGCCCTCGCGTTCGGTCTGCTGTACCTCGACAGCGCCAACATCGCCCGCCGTATCCTCGGCCAGAGCGCCTCTCCCGAGCTCGTCCAGCAGAAGGCGCACGAGCTGGGCCTGGACCGGCCCCTGGTCGTGCAGTACTGGGACTGGCTCACCAACGCCCTCCACGGCGACCTCGGCCGGTCGTGGTTCAACGGCCAGCTCGTCGTCGTCAGCCTCTCCGGCCGCCTCGCCGTGACCCTCTCCCTCGTCATCGGCACCACGATCGTGACGGCGATCGTCTCCGTCATCCTCGGCGTCCTCGCCGCCCGCCGTGGCGGCGCCGTCGACGGCACGGTGCAGTTCGTCTCGGTGCTCGGGTTCGCGATCCCGGGCTTCCTCATCGCCGTCTACCTCGTGCTGATCTTCGCGATCAACCTGCACTGGTTCAAGGCGACCGGGTACATCCCGGCGACCACGTCCTTCACCGGGTGGCTCTCCTCCATCACCCTGCCGATCGTCGCCCTCGCGGTCGGCGCGATCGCCGCCGTCACCCAGCAGATCCGCGGATCCATGATCGACGCGATGTCGCGCGACTACGTGCGCACGCTCCGCAGCCGCGGCCTCGACACGCGCAGCGTCGTCTACAAGCACGTGCTGCGCAACGCCGGCGGCCCGGCGCTCGCGATCCTCGGCGTGCAGTTCATCGGCCTGCTCAGCGGCGCCGTCATCGTCGAGCAGATCTTCGCCCTCCCTGGGATGGGACAGCTGACGGTCATGGCGGGCACGCAGGGCGACATCCCCGTCGTGATGGGCCTCGTCGTGGTCTTCACGATCCTCGTCATCATCACGTATCTCGTCATCGATCTCGCGCAGGCTGCGCTCAACCCGAAGGTGCGACTGTCATGACCGCCATCGAAGTGCCTCCCGCGGTGCCCACTCCGCACGTCAAGACCTCGCTCTTCCGGCGCCTCGTGCGCAAGCCCGTCGGCCTCGTCGCACTCCTCTACCTCGGGTTCGTCGTGCTGATGGCCGTGATCGGGCCGTTCATCGCCCCCTACGACCCCAACAAGGCCTCGCTCCAGCTCGTGCTCGCCCCACCGAGCGCCGCGCACCCGCTCGGCAACGACAGCGCGGGCCGCGACGTGCTCTCACGCCTGCTCTGGGCCACCTCGACGACCCTCGCCGCCGCGGCCCTCGCGGTGCTGACGGCTCTCGTGATCGGCGTCGTCGCCGGCCTCATCGCGGGCTACTTCAAGGGCTGGTTCGACTCGGTCTCGTCGTGGGTGACCTCGCTCGTCGTGGCGCTCCCGCCCATCGTCGTGCTGATCGCCGCCCGCACGGTGCTCGGACCCTCCGTGTGGTGGGCGATGCTCATCTTCGGCATCATCCTCTCGACCGCGTACTTCCGCCTCGTCTACGCCGCCGTCGTGGGCGTGCGCAGCGAGCTGTACGTCGATGCGGCCCGCGTCTCGGGCCTGAGCGACACCCGCATCATCGGCCGCCACATCCTCTCGGTCGTCCGGGCGCCGATCATCATCCAGACGGCGATCATCGCGGGCATCGCGATCGCGATCCAGTCGGGGCTGGAGTTCCTCGGGCTCGGCGACATGAGCGTGCCGACCTGGGGCTCGATGCTCAACGACGGCTTCGCGAACATCTACCGCGCACCCACCCTCATGCTGTGGCCCTCGCTCGCCATCGCGACGACCTGTATCGCACTGACCCTCGTCGGCAACGCGATGCGCGACATCCTGGAGCGCACCACGACGGTCCGGCGTCGCCGCCGCCGGGCAGTGTCGAGCGCGACCGCGTCGATCGCGGCCGTCACGACCTCGATCTCCACGAGCGGGGCGGATGCCGCGCCCATCGAGGACTCGACCGAGCTGCCCGTCGTCTCCGCCGGGACCATCGTGCACCCCGACGACGTCACCACGTCGCAGCAGCCGCAGCAGCCCGCGCTGCGCATCCGCGACCTGCGCGTCGCGTACCAGCAGCCCGAGGGCGCCGACATCGAGGTCGTCCACGGCGTCTCGCTCGACGTCCGCAAGGGCGAGATCCACGGCCTCATCGGCGAGTCGGGCTCCGGCAAGACCCAGACCGCGTTCGCCGTGCTGGGCCTGCTCCCCCGCGGCGGGCACGTCTCGGCCGGCTCGATCGACTACGAGGGGACGCAGCTCGCGGATGCCTCGGAGAAGGTCTACGCCGGCATCCGCGGCAAGCGCATCGGCTACATCCCCCAGGAGCCGATGTCCAACCTCGACCCGTCGTTCAAGATCGGGTATCAGCTCGTCGAGCCGCTCGTGAAGAACCTGGGCCTGAGCCGGAAGGCGGCGACCGAGAAGTCGCTCGCCCTGCTCGACCGGGTCGGCATCCCGAATCCGAAGCGCACGTTCGACGCGTACCCGTTCGAGGTGTCGGGCGGCATGGCGCAGCGCGTCCTGATCGCGGGCGCCGTCTCGACCGACCCCGACCTCATCATCGCCGACGAGCCGACGACGGCACTCGACGTCACGGTGCAGGCCGAGGTGCTCGACCTGCTGCGCGACCTGCAGCGCGAGCGCGGCATGGCGATGCTGCTCGTGACGCACAACTTCGGTGTCGTCGCCGACCTCTGCGACCGGGTCACCGTGATGCAGCAGGGCCTGTTCGTCGAGCAGGGTCCCGTCCGCACGATCCTCGGAAACCCCAGCCACCCCTACACGCAGTCGCTGCTCGACGCGATCCTCGACGAGGGTCCCGCCCGGCCGCCGCTGGTCACCGCCGGGCCCACGTCGGGCGCCGCGAAGGAAGGAGCCCGGCGATGAGCACGCTGCTCGACGTCAAGGACCTCGTGGTCGAGTACCCCGGCAAGGGGTTCCGCGCCAAGCCGTTCCAGGCCCTCAAGGGCGTCTCGCTCGACATCCGCCCCGGCGAGACCGTCGGCCTCGTCGGCGAGTCGGGGTCGGGGAAGACGACCCTCGGCCGCGCCGTGCTGGGCCTCGCCCCCGTCACGGGCGGCACGATCACCTACGGCGGCCGCGACATCTCGAAGCTCGGGCGCCGTCAGCGCCGCGAGCTCTCGAGCGAGATCCAGGTCGTCTTCCAGGACCCGTACTCGTCGCTCAACCCCTCGCTCACGATCGAGCAGATCCTCGCCGAGCCGCTCACGGCGCGCGGGGTCGCCGGCAAGGAGGCGAAGGCGCGCGTGCGCGACCTGCTCGACCGCGTCGGGCTGCCCGCGAACGCGGCCGGCCGGCTCCCGCGCGAGTTCTCCGGCGGCCAGCGGCAGCGTGTCGCGATCGCCCGGGCGCTCGCGCTCGACCCCAAGCTCATCGTGTGCGACGAGCCGGTCTCGGCGCTCGACCTCTCGACGCAGGCGCGCGTGCTGGACCTCTTCATCGAGATCCAGGAGCGCACCGGCGTCGCCTACCTCTTCATCTCGCACGACCTCGCCGTCGTCCGGCACATCAGCCACCGCGTCGCGGTGATGTACCACGGCGAGCTCGTCGAGACCGGCGAGGGCGACCAGGTCACCGCACGACCCGAGCACCCCTACACGCAGCGGCTCTTCCTCGCCGCCCCCGTGCCCAACCCCGACGAGCAGGCTGAGCGCCGCTCGGCCCGTCGCGCCCTGCTCGCCGAGCAGGCCGCGGCCGCATCGACCGAAGGAGCCGCCGCATGACGACCCCCGCGACCGCGACCCAGTCCGGAACCCCGCACGACGCGACCCCGCACGACGCGACCCGCCCCGAGACCGTCCAGCACCTCGTCCCTCTGCTCGAGAAGCTGACGCTCGAGCAGAAGGTCGCACTCATCCAGGGCGCCGACTTCTGGACGACCGTTCCCCTCCCCGAGGTCGGGCTGCGCGCCATGACGCTCTCCGACGGCCCCGCCGGTGTCCGAGGGCCGCGCTGGGACGAGCGCGAGCCGTCGCTCAACCTCCCCTCGGGTTCCGCCCTCGCCGCCTCGTGGGACGTCGACCTCGCCTACCGCTACGGCGCGGCCGCGGCATCCGAGGCCCGTCGCAAGGGTGTGGACGTCGTGCTCGGCCCGACGATCAACCTGCACCGCTCGCCGCTCGGCGGCCGGCACTTCGAGTGCTTCAGCGAAGATCCAGAGCTGTCGGCCGAGCTGGCTGCGGCGTACGTCCGCGGCCTGCAGGACAACGGCGTCGGCGCCACGCCGAAGCACTACGTGGCGAACGACTCCGAGACTGACCGCTTCACGGTCGACGTGCGGGTCGACGAGCGCGCCCTCCGCGAGCTGTATCTCGCGCCGTTCGAGCGGGCCGTCGAGGCGGGCGCCTGGACCATCATGAGCGCCTACAACTCCGTCGACGGCGTCACGATGACCGAGAACGACCTGCTCGAGACGCCGCTCAACTCGGAGTGGGGCTTCGACGGCGTCGTCGTCAGCGACTGGACGGCGGTGCGCTCGCTCGACGCGATCCCCGCCGCGCAGGACCTCGCGATGCCGGGGCCCGCCCCCGCCTTCGCCGGCCTCGTCGAGGCCGTGCGCGAGGGTCGCGTCGCCGAGGCGGACATCGACCGCAAGGTGCTCCGGATGCTCCTCCTCGCCGAGCGCGTCGGCGCCCTCGAGGGATCGGAGCAGAAGACCCCGGCCCCTGTCGACGGCGTCGCCTTCACGCGCGAGGCCGGCATCGCCGGCACCGTGCTCCTCGCGAACGACGGCGTGCTCCCCCTCGACCGGCAGGCCCTCAGCACCATCGCGGTCATCGGCCACAACGCCCGCGACGCCCGCACACAGGGCGGCGGCAGTGCGACGGTGCTGCCCGAGCGCATCACGACGCCGCTCGACGGCATCCGCCGGGCCTTCCCCGACGCCGACGTGCGCTACGAGCTCGGCGCCGTCGTGCAGGAGGGCGTCGCTGAGATCCCGATCGCACAGCTGACCAACCCCGTCACAGGAGAGCCGGGCGTCCGCGTCACCTTCTTCGACGCCGACGGCGCGGAGATCTTCGCGGAGGACCGCCGCTCGACGGCGCTCGTGTGGTTCGGTGGCGACGCCCCCATCTCGACGAGCCGCCGCGTCGTCATCGACGGCCTCTACACCCCCACGGAGTCGGGCGAGGTCCTGCTCGGCTTCGCGGGCGCCAACCCCGGTCGCCTCTTCGTCGACGACGAGCTGCTCGTCGACGACATCCCGGTCATCGAGGGCACCGACCTCGGCGCGGCCTTCCTCAACCCTCCGTCGCTCACGACGGCGCTCCCCGTCGAGGGGGGCGTCGCGCGGCGCGTGCGCACCGAGCTCACGCTCGCGCAGGAGGGTGCGCTCGCAGGCGCCCTGTCGGTCACGGTCGGCATCGCGCCGGACGACTCCGATCCCGACGGTCTCCTCGCCCGCGCGGCCGCGACGGCCGCGGCATCGGATGTCGCGATCGTCGTCGTCGGCACGAACTCGAAGGTGGAGTCGGAGGGCTACGACCGCGTCGACCTCGACCTCCCGGGCCGGCAGGACGAGCTCGTCCGCGCCGTCGCCGCGACCGGCACGCGTACGATCGTCGTCGTCAACGCCGGATCGCCCGTCGTGCTGCCGTGGGCGGACGAGGTCTCGGCGGTCGTGCAGGGCTACTTCGGCGGCCAGGAGTTCGGCTCGGCGATCGCCGACGTGCTGTCGGGCGCCGCGGAGCCGGGCGGCCGCCTGCCCACGACCTGGCCGGCGGCCCTCGCGGACGTGCCGGTCACCGATGTGACGCCCGACGAGGGGGTGCTCCGCTACACGGAGGGCCTCCACATCGGCTACCGCGCGTGGTTGAAGGATGCCGCCGAGCCGGCCTTCCCGTTCGGGCACGGCCTCGGCTACACGACGTGGGCGTGGGGTGTCGCGCAGCGCGACGGCGACGCGCTCGAGGTGACTCTGCAGAACACCGGCGAGCGCGCAGGCAAGCAGGTCGTGCAGGTCTACGCCGAGCGCGCGGACTCCGAGGTCGAGCGGGCCGAGCGCTGGCTCGTCGGCTTCGCCGCCGTCCATGCGGCGCCCGGCGAGACCGTGACCGCCCGCATCCCCCTCCCCGCCCGGCGCTTCGCCCACTGGGCCGGCGAGTGGGTGGTCGAGCCCGGCGCGTACACGCTGCGGGCCGGGGCATCCGTCGTCGACCTTCCGCTCGCATTCGAGTGGACGATTGAGGCATGACCGGACTCACCCAGCTCGACGGCGCGCTCCACGGAACCGCCGACCCCCGCCTCGACGAGATCGTCGGCCGGCTCGAGGGATTCCTCGCGCTCGATCCCGACCTGTCCTTCCAGGCTGCCGCCTTCCATGACGGGCATGCCGTACTCGATGTGTGGGGCGGCCCGCACCTGGACGGCGAGTCCGTCACGGTGCCGTTCTCCGTCACGAAGAACACGATCGGCCTCTCCGTCGCGCTCCTGGTCGAGCGCGGCGAGCTCGACCTCGACGCGCGCGTCGCCGACCACTGGCCCGAGTTCGCCCAGAAGGGCAAGGCGCACGTCACGGTGCGGCAGCTGCTCTCGCACCAGGCCGGGCTCGTCCAGTCGCGTCCCGCGCTGACGGTCGCGGAGCTGCTCGACCCGCACGCCGCCGCCGAGCGGCTCGCCGCGACGACGCCGTACTGGTACCCGGGCACCGCGTTCGGCTACCACGGGATCACGATCGGCAACCTCGCGTCGGAGCTGATCTACCGCGTGACGGGTCGGACGCTGCACGAGTTCTACGAGCACGAGATCCGCGCACCGCACGGCATCGACTTCTACCTCGGCCTGCCGCCCGAGCTCGACGCACGCAAGGCGCCGACGCTCCCGATGATCCCGCCCGCCGGGGGCGCCGCCCCGGGCGACATGTCCCTCCTCACCCAGCTCGTCTTCACGCCCGCCGGCCCGCCCGTCGACCTCGCGAACGACGAGGTGAGCTGGCGCTACGGGCATCCCGCCGTCTCCGGCACGGGAGCCGCCCGCGGCCTCGCGAGGCTCTTCGCCGCGGGTGTCACGGGCGTCGACGGCTCGAGCCCCTTCCTCTCGGCCGACACAGTCGAGATCGTCGGTCAGCAGCAGGTGCGCGGCTACGACGAAGTGCTCGGCCAGCCGCACCGCTCGCACTCGATCGTCTTCCAGAAGCCGACGCCGTCGCTCGCCTTCGGAGGACCGAACGCCTTCGGCCACGACGGCGCGATGGGCGCGCTCGCGTGCGTCGATCCCGACACGGGGCTCGCCTTCGCGTGGACGATCGCCCGCGGCCCCTGGCCGGGCGGCGCCGATCCTCGCGCGCTGGCCCTCGCGACCGACCTCGGCCGCATCCTCTCGACCTGACCGGGTCCGCCTGACCGCCCACGCGGCCACGACCCAAGAACGCAAAGGACCACCGTGACGACGCTGCACAACCCCCTCCTCAACGGCTTCCACCCCGACCCGTCGGTGGTGAAGGTGGGCGATGAGTGGTTCCTCTCGACGAGCACGTTCGAGTACCTCCCCGGCATCCCGATCCACCGCTCGACCGACTTCGAGACGTGGGAGCTCATCGGCCACGTCGCGACCCGACCCGGGCAGCTGGGCGTCGACGAGGTGCCGACGGGCGGCGGCGCGTGGGCGCCGACCATCCGACACCACGACGGCGAGTTCCACCTCGTCATCACCGACGCGATGGGGCGCGGGATGCTGCACTTCACCGCGACGGACGCCGCCGGCCCGTGGAGCGACGGCGATCTCATCCTGCAGCAGGGCACCGACGAGAGCCTCTCGGGGATCGACCCCGACATCGTGTGGGATGCCGCGGGCCAGGCGTACGTCACGTTCTCCGGGCTCCTGCTGAGCGGCGATCTCGATCCGAACGCGCCGACCCACCTGGGCATCCAGCAGGTGAAGGTCGACCTCGACATGCACCGCGCGCTCGAGGAGCCGCGCTCGCTGTGGTCGGGCACGGGCCTGATGTTCCCGGAGGCGCCGCACGTCTACGAGATCGACGGCGCGTGGTATCTCCTCATCGCGGAGGGCGGCACGGAGCGTGGCCACGCGATCTCGATCGCACGCGGCTCATCGCCCGAGGGGCCCTTCGCCTCGGCGCCGGGCAACCCGCTCGTGTCCGCGCGCTCGACGCCGCGCCCGATCCAGAACACCGGCCACGGCGACCTCGTCGTCGGCCCGGACGGCGAGTGGCTGTGCGTGCTCCTCGGCGTGCGGCCCCGCAGCGGCACGCGTGCCTTCTCGGCGCTCGGCCGCGAGACGTTCGTGACGCCCGTGACCTGGGCCGACGGCTGGCCTGCGATCGCACCGGTCGAGCTGGCGCCGCGCCCCGGCACGCGCGTCGAGGTGTCGTTCGACGCGCCGCTCGACCTCGAGTGGATCGGCGTCCGGCGCTTCCCCGCCGACGTGGCGCGCGTCGAGGGCGGGCGACTCGTCGTCACCGCCGACGGCTCGACGCTCGCCGACGCGCGGCCCGCCTTCGTCGGACGCCGGCAGGAGCATCTCACCAACGAGGTGAGCGTGCGCCTCGACGTCTCGCAGGGCGTCGGCGGCCTCGCCGTGCGCTACGACGAGCAGTTCCGCATCGAGCTCGAGGCCGGCCGGGGAGCCGTCACGGCCCGCGCGCACCTCGGCGGCGTGCTGCAGGAGTGGACGCACCCGGCCGCCGGCGACGTCCTCGACCTGCATCTCGCCTCGCGCAAGCCCGAGGGCGGGACGGGGATCGTCGCGACGAGCGACGTGTTCCACCTCGCCGTGACGATCGACGGCGAGCGCATCGAGCTCGCGCGGATCGACGGGCGCTTCCTCTCGTCGGAGGTCACCGAGTCCTTCACCGGCCGGGTGATCGGCGTCTACGCTGTCGATGGCGTTGTATCGTTTCAGCGCTGGATCGCCGAAGGAGACGACGAATGACACGCATCGGGATGCTGCGCGCCGAGCTGCGAGACGACACGGCCTTCGTCGCGACCGCGACACCGCGCCTCACCTGGACCGTCGAGACCGACGAGCGCGATTGGGTGCAGGCATCCGTCGAGCTGAGCGACGGCGTCGACACCGTGACGATCGAAGGGACCGAGAGCTCCCTCGTGGCGTGGCCGTTCCGGCCGCTCACGGCCGGCGACTCCCGCGAGGTCTCGGTGCGTTCGACGGCCGCCTCCGGCACGCGGACCCCGTGGAGCGAGCCGCTGCAGGTCGAGGCCGGGTTCCTCGCCGACGGCGAGTGGGTCGCCGAGCCGGTCGGGCTCGCCGCACCGGAGCGCGAGGCGCAGCCCGCCCTCGTGCGGACGGCCTTCACGCTGGATAGACCCGTGTCCCGGGCCCTCCTGTTCTGGACGGCGCTGGGCGTCGCCGAGCCCGAAGTGAACGGCACGTCCGTCTCGGACGACGTGCTCTCTCCCGGCTGGACGGCGTACCGCGACCGCCTCGTCCACGAGACCGTCGACGTCACGGCGCTCGTGCGCGAGGGCGAGAACGTGCTCGGCGCCACGATCGCCGGCGCCTGGTACACCGAGAAGTACGGCTTCTTCGCCTTCGCCGACCGCCTCTACGGCACGCAGCCGTCGTTCCTCGCGCAGCTGCGGGTCACCTTCGCCGACGGGTCGGTCGAGACCCTCGCGCCCACGGGCGCCGGGTGGGAGGCGAGCGGCGACGGCCCCGTCGTCGAGAGCGGCATCTACCCCGGTGAGCACCAGGACCTCCGGCGCGCACCCGTGGACTGGGCTCCGGTGCGGGTGGGCGCAGCCGCGAAGCCCGGCTACGAGAACGTGCCCGTCCCGGAGGCGCGCATCGCGCCGGCGGTGCGGCGCATCGAGACGCTTCCCGTCGCCGACGTGCTCGCGACCCCGGCCGGAGGAACGATCCTCGACTTCGGCCAGAACCTCGTCGGCCGGCTCCGTCTCCGGGTGACGGCCCCGGCGGGAACGCGGGTAACGGTCCGCCACGCCGAAGTGCTCGAGCACGGCGAGCTCGCCCTCCGCCCGCTGCGCAACGCTGCGGCGACGGCGACGTTCGACCTCGCGGGCACGGGTGAGGAGGTGCTCGAGTCGCGCTTCAGCTTCTACGGCTTCCGCTACGCCCAGATCGAGGGCATCGACCTCGACCCCTCGGCCGTCGAGGCCGTGGTGCTGCACACCGACATGACGCGCACCGGCTGGTTCGAGGCATCCGATCCCCTCGTCTCCCGTCTGCACGACAACGTCGTCTGGGGCATGCGCGGCAACTTCCTCTCGATCCCGACCGACTGCCCGCAGCGCGACGAGCGCCTGGGCTGGACGGGCGACATCCAGGTGTTCACGCCGACGGCGAGCTTCCTGTACGACTGCGACGCCTTCCTCACGTCGTGGCTGCGCGACCTCGCGCGCGAGCAGGCGCGCAACGACGGCGAGGTGCCGCTCGTCATCCCCGCCGCCCTGCCCGCCTTCGGGGGAGGCGGCCCGACGGCCGCGTGGGGCGATGCCGCCACGGCCGTGCCGACCGTGCTGCACGCGCGGTTCGGTGATCTCGCCGTGCTCGAAGCCCAGTACGAGAGCATGCGCGCGTGGACGGATGCCGTGCTTCGGGATGCCGGACACCACGGCCCGTGGGAGGGCCGGATGCAGCTCGGCGACTGGCTCGACCCCGCCGCACCACCCGACAAGCCGGGCCAGGCGAAGGTCGACGGCGACATCGTCGCGAGCGCCTACCTCGCGCAGTCGCTTCGCCAGGTCGCCGACGCGGCGCGCCTGCTGGGCTTCGACGACGACGCGGCGACGTACGGCGAGCTCGCCGAGCGCAGCCGAGCCGCCTTCGAGGCCCACTACGTGACGCCGGCGGGCCGCATGATGAGCGACGCCCCCACCGCCTACGCGCTGGCGCTCGAGTTCGATCTCGTCGTCGATCCGGAGCTCCGGCAGCGGCTGGCCGACCGGCTCGCGGCGCTCGTCCGCGAGGGCGGCTACCGCATCGCGACGGGCTTCGTCGGCACGCCGCTCGTGACCGACGCGCTCACCGAGGGCGGCCATCTCGCCGAGGCGGAGAGACTCCTGCTGCAGACAGAGTGCCCCTCCTGGCTCTACCCCGTCACGATGGGTGCGACGACGGTGTGGGAGCGGTGGGACAGCCTCCTGCCGGACGGGTCGGTCAATCCCGGCGAGATGACGTCGTTCAACCACTATGCGCTCGGCGCGGTCGCCGACTGGCTGCACCGGACCGTCGCGGGACTGGCCCCCGATGCTCCCGGCTACCGCCGCCTGCGCATCGCACCGCGCCCGCTGCCGCCGCTCTCGCACGCGTCGGCCCGGCACCTCACGCCCTACGGCGAGGCGTCCGTCTCGTGGCGGCGCGAGGGCGACGAGGTCGTCGTGACGGCGGTCGTCCCGCCGAACACGACGGCGATCGTGGACCTCGACCCCTCCACAGGCTCGGGGACCGGGCACGAGGTGGGCTCCGGGACCGGGACCGGGCACGAGGTGGGCTCGGGGAACGGGCACGAGGTGGGCTCGGGGACGCACGAGTGGCGCATCCCGGCCGCCACGGTCGCGGAGCGCCACCCCCTCCCCGGCCTGCAGGCCTCGCTCGCCGACGTCGTCGACGACCCGCGTGCGTACCGCGCCCTCCTCGACACCCTCGCGGCGTTCGACCCGGAACGGGCCGAAGCCGTCCGCACCGAGACGCGATGGGGTGCGGGACGCTCGCTGGCGACCGCGCTCATGTTCACTCCGCCGCCCGTGCTCGCCGAGGTGGACCGCGCCGTGCGCGAGGCCACCTCGGCCTGAGCGCCCGGCCTCCGGCGCCTCCGGCGCCGGCCGTCCGCCCGCGCCGAGCCCCGAAGCCACGACCCCCGAAAGGACCCCGATGTTCGACCGCCGCTCCACCTTCGGTGAAGCCCTCGACAACCCCGCTGCGCGCGCCGTCCTCGAGCGCCTGATGCCCGGCATCGCCGCGTCGCCCATGGCCACGCAGTTCCGCGACGGCCGGCTCGGCTCGCTCGTCGCGCTCGTCCCCGCGCTCGAGGACGAGGCGGCGCGCGCGCGGCTTTGGGAGGAGCTCGCCGAGATCGGCGACGACACGGATCGTCCGCCGTACGCTCCGGCCATCGCACCGAGCCCCGACTACGAGGGCGACGAGGTCCCGCGCGGGTCGGCATCCATCGTCCTCCCCGACGCCGTCACGAAGTGGGGCGTGCTCGAGGTGCGGTTCGAGGGTCCGTCGCACGGCAACCCGTTCGTCGACGTCGAGCTCGACGCCGTCTTCGTGAGGCCGGACGGCACCGAGGTGCGCGTGGGCGGCTTCTACGACGGCGACGGCGTCTACGCGGTGCGCGCGCTCGCCGACGCGGAGGGCGAGTGGAGGTTCGCGACCCGCTCGACGGCGCGCTCGCTCGACGGCCTCGAGGGCGTCGTCGCGGTCGGCGCCGTGCGTGACGGCGAGCATGGACCCGTCCGCGTCGACGGCTTCCACTTCCGGCACGCCGACGGCACGCGGCACGCGCCGCTCGGGACGACGGCGTACGCGTGGACGCACCAGCCCGAGGAGTTGCAGGAGCAGACCCTCGCGACGCTCGCCGAGGCGCCGTTCACCAAGATCCGCATGTGCCTCTTCCCCAAGTCGTACCTCTTCAACGCCAACGAGCCCCAGGACTTCGTCTTCGAGGGGTCGCTCGCGGACGGCTTCGACCTGACGCGATTCGACCCCGCGCACTTCCGGCGGCTCGAGCAGCGCATCGCGCAGCTGAACGCGCTCGGCATCCAGGCCGACCTCATCCTCTTCCACGCGTACGACCGGTGGGGCTTCGCCGACCTCGGTCCCGACGTCGACGAGCGGTACCTCCGCTACGTCGTCCGCCGGCTCGCGGCGTTCTCGAACGTCTGGTGGTCGATGGCCAATGAGTACGACCTGCTGTGGGCGAAGGACACGGCGGACTGGGAGCGTCTCGCTGAGATCGTCGGCGAGGAGGACCCCTTCGGGCACCTCAACTCGATCCACAACTGCCGACCGTTCTACGACTACTCGAAGCCGTGGATCACGCACGTCAGCGTGCAGCGCGTCGACGTCTACCGCACGGCGGAGAACACCGACGAGTGGCGCGAGCGCTGGGGCAAGCCCGTCGTGATCGACGAGTGCGCGTACGAGGGCGACATCGACCAGGGCTGGGGCAACATCACGGGTGAGGAGATGACCCGCCGCTTCTGGGAGGGCGCCGTCCGCGGCGGCTACGTCGGCCACGGCGAGACGTACCTCCCCGAGCCCGGCGCCGATGAGGTGCTGTGGTGGTCGAAGGGCGGCGCCCTGCAGGGCACCTCGCCCGACCGCATCGGGTTCCTGCGCGCGCTGCAGGCCGAGGCGCCCGAGGGCGTGTGGGACCCGCTCGTGTCGGACTGGGACATGCCATTCGGCGGCACCGACGACCACCGCATCGGCTACTTCGGCTTCAACCGGCCGCGCTTCCGCAACATCGTGCTGCCCGACGGGGACTGGACCGTCGACGTCATCGACACGTGGAACATGACCGTCGACCGCCTCGACGGCACCCGCTCGGGCACGGTGCGGGTCGAGCTTCCGGGCCGCCAGTACATGGCCGTGCGCCTCATCCGCGTCGACGCCTGACATCGCCCGCGGACGGAGCGCGTCTCGTCGCAGCGCTCCCGTCCGCGCGGCGTGTCAGCCCGCGGTGGACTCCCGCACGACGAGCTCGGGCTGGAACCGCACGGCGCGGTCGTGCAGCCCGCCCGGGTCGTCAAGCTCCTTGAGGAGCAGATCGACCGCGGAGTAGCCGATGAGGTGCGCTGGCTGGCGCACGGAGCTCAGCGGCACGACGGTCGCCGATGCGAAGTCGATGTCGTCGTAGCCGACGAGCGCGATGTCCTCGGGCACCCGCACGCCGCTCAGCAGGCTGAACGCCTGCAGCACGCCGACCGCCAGCAGGTCGTTGGCCGCGAAGACGGCGTCGGGCCGCTCGTCCAGCGGGCGCTCCCGCAGCCGCTCCCCCGCCGCGCGACCGCTCAGCACCGTCAGCGCGGGCGTCTCGACGACCTCGAGGGTCGCGCCGTCGACCTCGGCGACGGCGCGGCGAGCGCCCTCGAGCCGATCGGCGACCTGGCGGATCGACAGCGGCCCGCCGACGAAGACGAGTCGCCGCCGGCCGATCGCGAGCAGGTGCGCCGTCGCGAGGTAGCCGCCCTCGACGTCGTCGACCGCGACGGACGCGAAGGCGTCGCCCGCCACCTCGCGGTCGACCAGGATCACCGGGATGCCGCCGCCCTGCAGCCGCTCGAGAGGCCCCAGGTCGTCGGACGACGGCGTCACGAGCACGCCGTTCACCCGCTGCTCGCGGAACAGCTCGAGGTGGGCGTTCTGCCGCTCCTCGCGCTCGTCGCTGTTGACGAGGAGCACGCTCATGCCCTCCTCCGCGGCCCGGTCTTCGGCGCCGCGCGCCACCTCGGCGAAGAACGGGTTGCCGACGTCGAGCACGACGAGCCCGATGCTGCGGCTGCGGCCGGCCCGCAGCTGACGTGCGGCGTCGTTGCGCACGAAGCCGAGCTCTGCGATGGCCTGCATGACGCGCTCCACCGTCGCCGGCGAGACCTTCGCCGGGCGGTTGAGCACGTTCGAGACAGTGCCCACCGACACGGATGCCGCTGCGGCGACATCGCGCACGCTCACCATCGCCTCATCCTCTCGTCCCCCAGCCGATCATCGCGAGTGTAGGGCACGGGGCGCTCGCGCGTCCCGTGCCCCGTCTCGCTGCTACGCACGCGCACCGGCCCGCTCGGCGTTCAGCGCCGCCAGGCGGTCGGCGACCGCCCGCTGCAGGCCGGGGCCCGTCTGGTGGAAGATCGCCTCGCTGAGCTCGCGGCCCGGGATCCACTCGGTCTTCGTGCGGAAGGCCAGCGCCGCGGCCGGCTTGCCCTCCTCGAGCACCTCGACGATCGCCCGGTACGCCTCGGGGTCGTCGATGACGTCCGCGAGGCTCGAGTCGAGCCCGATCGGCGCCGGCGTCGCCGGCGTCGCCTGGTCCGGCACCTCCCACGAGTGCGTGCCCGAGCTGACCTCGTGCGTCGCCCCGTCCGGCAGCACGACGGTCGCAGTCGTGTTCGGCGGCACGAGGGCCTCCACCCGCAAGACGCCGTCGGCGCGCGTCCATCCCGCCGCGGCGCGGCCGTAGGGCGTGAGGTGCTCCGCCCGCGCCGAGTCGAACCCCGCCAGCGGCCGGGGCTCGATGCGGAGGCGCTCGTACCCCGGCGCGTCGGGCGCGAGACCCGCGACCACCCGGTGCAGCCAGTCGGCGATCGCACCCAGGGCGTAGTGGTTGAACGACGTCATCTGCCCGGGGTTGATCGTCCCGTCGGGGAGCATCGAGTCCCAGCGCTCCCAGATCGTCGTCGCACCCATCGTCACGGGGTAGAGCCACGACGGGTTCTCGGTCTGCACGAGCAGGCGCCGCGCCGTCTCGAGGTGGCCCGTCCGGGTGAGGGCGTCCTGGATGATCGGCGTGCCGACGAAGCCCGTGCCGATGCGGTAGCCCGATCGGCGTGTGAGCTCGGCCAGCCGGTCGCCCAGCACGGGCTGCTGCTCGGCGGGAGCGATGTCGAACACGATCGCCATGGCGTACGCGGTCTGGGCGTCGGACACCATTCGGCCCGAGGGCGTGACGTACTCGGCGAGGAACGCCGCGCGTACCTCCTCGGCGAGCGCGGCGTACTCCGTCGCGTCGGCGTCGTCACCCAGGAGCGCCGCCGCGCGGGCGACCGCGTCGGTCGAGCGGTACAGGTAGGCGCTCGCGACGATGTCCGCGTGCGTCTTCGCCTTGGCCGGATAGTCCGGCGGCGCGTCGGGATCGAGCCAGTCGCCGAACTGGAAGCGCCCCTCCCAGAGCCGGCGCGGGCCGGCGATGTCGAGCAGCACGTCGGTCCAGGCCTTCATGCTGCCGTATTGGCGGGCGAGCGTCGCGGTGTCGCCGTAGCGCTCGTGGAGCACCCAGGGCACGATCGTGGCGGCGTCGCCCCACGCGGCAGCCGGGCGGGCAGGGATGACGCTCGGCACGACGAACGGCACGACGCCGTCGGCATCCTCCTGCTCGATCGCCAGGTCGCGCAGCCACGAGTCGAGGAACCCGCGCACGTCGTAGAGGAAGCTCGCGGTCGGCGCGAACACCTGGATGTCGCCCGTCCAGCCCAGTCGCTCATCGCGCTGCGGGCAGTCGGTCGGCACGGACAGGAAGTTGCCCCGCAGACCCCACACGACGTTCTCGTGCAGGCGGTCGACGAGAGGATCGGATGTCTCGAACCAGCCCGTCCGCTCCATGTCGGAATGGATGACGACCGCCGTGATGTCGGCGGGGTCGAGCTCGCCGGGCCATCCGGAGACCTCGGCGTAGCGGAAGCCGTGGAAGGTGAACTCGGGCTCCCACTCCTCGACGCCCGCACCCGAGAGCGTGTAGTGGTCGGTGGCCGCGGCCTGCCGGAGCGGACGCGTGCCGAGTTCCCCGTGCTCGAGCACCTCGGCATGGCGGAGCGTGACGACGGTGCCCGCGGGTCCGCTCACGCGCAGGCGGAGGCGTCCGACGAGGTTCTGACCGAAGTCGAGCACCGTCCTGCCCGCCGGCGTCGTGATGACCTCGACGACCGGCAGCTCCTCGATGCGCCGCACGAAGGGCGAGACGCGGGCCTCGGGCTCGACGAGCGGTTCCCGGACGTCGACCGGATGCCAGTCCCCGTCGTCGAAGCCGGGCTCGGCGAAGCCGCGCCCCGAACCGTCGACGAGCGCCAGGCGCGCGTCGTAGCTCTCGCCGGCGTACAGCCCGCTCTCGACGAGCGGCCCGGTCGACGACCGCCACGAGGCGTCCGTCGCCACGAGCTGCGTCGAGCCGTCGGCGTACTCGACGAGCAGCTGCCCCGCGAACCGGGGCTGATCGCCGTAGATGCGGACGGCGTTCTCGCGGAAGCCGAACCGCTCCGTGCCCCACGCGCCCGCGAGCCGCACGCCGATCGCGTTGCGGCCCGGCGCCAGCAGGTCCGTCACGTCGGTCGTCTCGTGGATCGTGCGGCGCAGGTACGGGGTCCAGCCGGGCTTCATGACCTGGTCGTCGACGTCGGTGCCGTTGACCGCCGCCTGGTACACGCCGACGGCCGTCGCGTAGAGCGTGGCCCGGCGCACGTCGCCGGTCACGTCGAACTCCGCGCGCAGGCAGCCGGGCTGGGCATCGGCCTCGGGGGCGGCGAGGCCGATCGTCGCGGCCCGCCATTCCCCGTCGCCGAGGAAGCCGGCGACGATCCGCCGGGGCTCGCTCCACTCGCCCGCGAGACCGTCCTCGCCCGTGACTCGGACCCGCAGCGTCACCTCCTCGCGGGGCGAGAGCGCGGCGAACGGCCACGCGACCTGGGTCGAGGTGCGGCCCTCGACGGTGTGCGACTCCGTGCCGCCGGCCCGTTCGAGCGAGAGCTCGGCGCGCGCCTGCATCCAGCCGGCGGCGTCGGTCTCGGTGATCCAGCCGATCGCCGGGGTGGGCGACGGGACGACGTCGCTGCGGTAGGGGGCTTCGATGACGACGCGAGGCGTCGGGTGACTCATGGCACTCCTCTGTGCTGATCGTGGTTTCGTGACGAGGCTGTGGGCTCAGACGGAGACGGTCTCCGGCTGGGCGAGTGCGGGCGCCGTGACGAGGAGGCGGTGGGTGCCGTGGCCGAGCTCGGCGGGCGCGGGCGCGCCGTCGACGGTCACGGTCGAGGCATCCGTGACGGGAAGATCCAGCTCCGCGACGGCGCCGAACGGCACCTCGAGGGTGGCCGAGAACTCCTCGCCCTCGACGCGCCAGTCGATCGCGAGCCGGCCGAGCGGCGTGTCGATCGACGCGGCGGCATGGTCGAGGGATGCCGCAGGCCGCGGCGCGACGCGCACGCGCCGGTATCCGGGGGCGGCGGGCGCGAGACCTGCGACCGTGCGGTAGACCCAGTCGATCATCGCGCCGTAGGCGTAGTGGTTGAAGGACAGCATGCTGCCCTCCTCGCGGTCGGCTTCCTCGCTCGGCAGTGCGTCCATCGCACCGGAGTGGATGCTGCCGTCGGGGAGGATCGCGTCCCAGCGCTCCCACACCGTCGTCGCGCCGCGGTCGACCTGGTAGAGCCACGACGGCGCCTCGCGGCGCAGCACCATGAGGTAGGCCTCGTCGAGGTGCCCCGAGTTCGACAGCGCGAAGAGCACGAGCGGCGTGCCGAGGAAGCCCGTCGCGATGCGGCCGTTCTCCTGCCGGACGCTCGCCGCGAGGCCGTCGGCGATCTCCTCCCGCCGGCCCTCGGGAGCGAGCCCGAACTCGAGCGCGAGCGCGGCTCCGGTCTGGGTCGTGATCGCCTCCTCGCCCCAGCGCGCGAACGTGGCCTCCGCGACGCGGGCGGCGAGCGCGTCGTACTCGTCGGCCCGGGCCCGGTCGCCGACGATCCGCTCCGCCTCGGCGAGGAGGCGGGCGGAGCGCACGTAGAAGGCGTTCGCGACGTAGTCGCTCGACACCTTCGCCTCCCACGGCCGGTCGGCGGGCGCATCGGGGTCGAGCCAATCGCCGTACTGGAACGGCTCCGTCGGCAGCACGACGTCGTCGCCCGCGCGGCGGCGCAGGTGCTCGACCCAGCGGCGCATGCTGTCCAGCTGACGCGCGAGCACCTCGGTCGAGCCGTACGACTCGTACACGGCGAGCGGCACGATCGTGGCGGCATCCGCCCATCCCGCCCGGCCCATGTTCTCGGTCGGGACGCCGCCCATGAGCATGTCCTGCCGGCGGATGATGTCGGGCACGACGGAGGCGACGCCGCCCTCGTCGGTCTGGTCGATCTCGAGGTCGCGCAGCCACGAGACCCAGAAGGCCTCCGAGTCGACCAGGGTCGCCGCCGTCGCGGCGAAGGCCTGCGCGTCGCCCGTCCAGCCGAGGCGCTCGTCGCGCTGCGGGCAGTCGGTCGGCACCGAGACGAAGTTGTCCCGCTGCGACCAGAAGACGTTCGAATGGAAGCGGTCGAGCGCATCGTGCGAGGAGCTGAAGGTGCTGCGCACAGGGAGGTCGCTCGAGATGGCGACCGCGACCGCCGATACGACGTCGGCGCCCTCCACGTCGGCGTAGCGGAACCCGTGGAACGTGAACGCGGGCTCGAGCGTGTGCTCGCCGTCGCGGTCCAGCGTGTAGGCGTCGGTCGCCTTCGCCGAGCGCAGCGCCTTGACGTGCAGGTCGCCGGAGGGCTCGAGCACCTCGGCGTGCCGGACGGTGACGACGTCGCCCGCGCGGCCGCGGACGACGAGGCGCACCCAGCCCGAGATGTTCTGGCCCGAATCCAGCTGCGTCCGGCCCTCGTGCCTCGACGGCGTCATCGGCAGCTCGGCGACGACCCGCACGGGCGGAGCGGAGCGCGGTGCGAAGAGCGACAGGTCGGCGTCGATCACGTCGACGTCACGCCAGCCCTCGCCCGCGAAGCCGGGCTCGTGCACGGCGAGGTCGTGGAGCGTCAGGTCGATCGTGGTGCCGTCGTAGAGGCTCGCGGTGCGGATGGCGCCGAAGCCGCCCTGCCACGAGGCATCCGTCACGAGGATCGTCTCACCGTCCGCCTCGAGCTGAGCGAGAGCCCCGGAGCGGTCGCCGTAGATCTCGGTACGGCGCGCGAAGCCGAAGCTGCCCCGGTACCAGCCGTCGGCGACGGCGAGCACGACGACGTTCGTCCCCGCGCGGAGGAGCGCAGTGACGTCGAGCGTGTCGACGAGGATGCGGCCCTGATACGACGTCCACCCCGGCGTGAGGTGCGCATCGGTCGCGCGGACGCCGTTGATCCAGGCGTCGACGAGTCCCAGCGCCGAGAGTCGCAGGCGAGCGGATGCCGGCGGTGCGACCAGCTCGAACTCCCGGCGCAGCAGCTGCGCGGGCCCGTCGATCTCGCTCGGGATGCCGATGACCGACGCCTCGAGATCCGCGCCCTCGACGCCGGCCTCGACGACGAGGGGCTCGCTCCACCCGGTCCATCCCGCGGGCGTCGCGACGCGGACCGCGAAGACCCGCCGCTCCCGCGAGGCGAGGTCGACGCCGGCCGGCACACCGGTCAGCCGGTCGGATGCGACGGGGTCGAGCTCTTCGAGGGAGGCATCCTCGTGTCCCGTCGCGAACTGGTAGCCGATCGGGCTCGCGCCGGGATCGTCGCTCTCCGCCCTCCAGCTCAGCCGCAGCCCGGTGCGCGGGACGCCCAGAAGGCCGTGCCCGTGCTGAGTGCGCAGGCCGACGACCCGCGTGCGGGAGTCGGATGCCGTGGTGGAGGGAAGCGCCGTCATGAGAGTTGCCTGTCCTTTCGAGCGGAGCGTCCTCGCTCCGCGCACGTCAATCGTGAAACGATTCAGGGTCCAGTGTCAACCGTTCCACGCCGCGTTACCGATTTGTGACACATCGAGTTGGTAGATCGGTTGACGAACGGCACGGAAGCGACGTACCGTACGAACGTTGAATGGTTTCAAACCTTCAACGCAGCAAGGGATTCCGGCAGCGTGGGCGGATGGACCGCTCGGCTTTACAAGGAGGTAAAGGATGATGAGTTCTTCTTCCCGGAGACTGCTCACGATCACGGCAGGAGCCATCGTGCTCGCCGTGCCACTGGCCGCGTGCAGCGGCGGTGGCGGTGGATCGAGCTCCGGCGGCAAGACCGAGATCTCGTATCTGACGCAGAGCGACGACGCCAACACGTCACAGGCGAAGGCGCTCATCGCGGCCTTCGAGAAGGCCAACCCCGACATCTCGGTCAAGCTCGAGACGCAGCCCGGCGGCACCGAGGGCGACAACCTCATGAAGACGAAGCTCTCGACGGACTCGATGAACGACGTCTTCCACTACAACTCGGGCTCCCTCATGCAGGCGCTCAACCCCGACCAGACGCTCGTGAACCTGAGCGATGAGGACTGGGTCAAGAGCCTGACCGACGACTTCAAGCAGGTCGTCTCGACCGACAACGGGCTCTACGGCGCTCCGTGGGGCACCTCGTTCGCCGGCGCCGTCCTGTACAACAAGAAGGTCTACGAGCAGCTCGGGCTCCAGGTTCCGACGACGTGGGACGAGTTCATCGCCAACAGCGAGAAGATCAAGTCCGACGGCGGCGGCATCGCCCCGATCCTGCAGTCGTTCGGCGACACGTGGACGAGCCAGCTCTTCGTCCTCGGCGACTTCGCGAACGTGACCGCCCAGAACCCCGACTGGGCCAAGGAGTACACCGCCAACGACCCGAAGGCGAAGTACGTCGAGGAGCCCGCGTATGAAGGGTTCGCGCACGGCGCCGAGGTCTTCGAGAAGGGCCTCCTGAACGAGGACTTCGCCTCGATGACCAACGCGCAGGCGATGGACGCCCTCGCGAACGGCAAGGGTGCGCAGTACCCGATCCTGTCGGCGAACATCTCCCAGGTGCAGCAGGACAACCCCGACAAGGTGAACGACATCGGCGTGTTCGCTCTGCCCGCCGCCAACGCGGATGACACCTCGATCACGATGTGGCAGCCGAACGCGATCTACATCCCCAAGACGACGGAGGGCGACAAGCTCGACGCCGCCAAGAAGTTCGTCGCCTTCGCCAACTCGAAGGAAGGCTGCGACGTCCAGAACAAGGGCGGCTCGATCGCCGGTCCGTACGTGACGAGCGAGTGCACGCTGCCCAGCGACGTCCCGGCCCTCGTGAACGACATCCAGAAGTACTTCGACGACAAGAAGACCGGCTCCGCGCTCGAGTTCCTCTCCCCCATCAAGGGGCCGAACCTCGAGAACATCACCGTGGCGGTGGGCTCCGGCATCACTCCTCCGAAGGACGGCGCCCAGCAGTACGACGACGACGTCAAGAAGCAGGCCCAGCAGCTCGGGCTCTCGGGCTGGTGAGCCCGCGCCGGATCTGCTGAACTCACCATCATCGGGGCCGGCGGCGAACCGCCGCCGGCCCCCGCTCGAAGAGGAGTGATCATG
Source organism: Microbacterium sp. AZCO (assembly GCF_039614715.1). GTDB lineage: Bacteria > Actinomycetota > Actinomycetes > Actinomycetales > Microbacteriaceae > Microbacterium. Next base: position 3,084,581 of record NZ_CP154857.1, read on the forward strand.
ACGACCGCCGTCGCACAGACCGGAGCGGCACCGCCCGCGGCCGGAACGCCGAAGACAGGCAAGAAGCGGAAGGGCATCAAGAGCCCGTATCCAAGCTGGTTCTACATCCCCGCAGGGGTGCTTTTCCTCATCTTCTTCGCGATCCCGACGTTCTCGTCGTTCTATTTCTCACTGACGCGCTGGACGCTGTTCAACGTCCAGTTCATCGGCTTCGACAACTTCGTGCAGTTCTTCCAGGAGCCGCAGCTCGTCCAGGCCTTCATCAACACCTTCATCTACGGCTTCGTTACGTCGGCCGCGAAGGTCGTCCTCGGCCTCGCCCTCGCCCTGCTGCTCACGGGCCCGATCCTCGGACGCGGCTACCTGCGCGCCGTGATCTTCTTCCCCGTCCTGGTCTCGACGATCGGCATCGGCTTCACGTTCAAGGCGCTGCTCGACCCGTTCCACGGCATCGTGAACAACGTCCTCGGCTTCCTGCACCTGCCGCAGCCCGGCTGGTACACCGACCCGAACCTCGCGCTTCTCACGGTCGCCGCCGTCGACGTCTGGAAGGGCGTCGGCATCGCGACGCTGATCTTCATGGCCGGCATCGTCGCCATCCCCGCGGAGTACTTCGAGGCCGCCCGCATGGACGGCGCGGGCGCATGGTCGGTCTTCCGAAACATCACGCTGCCGCTCGTGCGCCCCGCGACGGCGACCGTCATCATCCTGTCGCTCATCGGCGGCCTGCGATCGTTCGACCTCATCTGGGCCATGACCAAGGGCGGCCCCGGCTTCACGAGCGACGTCATCGCGTCGGTGATCTACAAGCAGTACCAGGCGGGCTTCTTCGGCCTGTCGACCGCCGGCAACGTCATCCTGTTCGTCGTGGTGGCCGCCATCATGGTGCCGGTCTCCATGTTCCTCAACAGAAGGCAGGCGGAACTGTGACCGTCACCGAAGCTCTCATCACGGCCGACGAGCGCGTCCGCCGCGCCCGCAAGGCCGACCGCCGGCCGATGACCTTCCGCCGCTGGACGCGCAAGTACCTCGTCGGGATCATCGCGATCATCGTCTCGATCGTGGTCTTCATCGTGCCCTTCACCTTCGTGGTCCTCGAGGCCGCGAAGAACCCCAAGGAAGCCGGCCTCGTCCAGTTCACCCTCCCCACCGACTGGCAGCTGTGGCAGAACTTCGTCACCGTCGCGACGGCCGACGATTACCGGCTCGTCTGGGCGTTCTTCAACAGCCTGATCCTCACGACCGTGAGCGTCGCCATCATGGTCGTCTTCGCCGCGATGGTCGGCTACGTGCTGCAGCGCAAGCCCAGCAAGTGGAACGGCGTCATCAACTTCTTCGTGCTCGCCGCGCTCATCGTGCCGCCGGCGGTCGTGCCGACGATCTGGGTGCTGCAGGGCGTGGGACTGTTCAAGACGCTCCCCGGCCTGATCCTCGTCGAGGCGACGTTCGGCCTCGCCTTCTGCATCCTGCTCTTCCGGGCATTCGTGGCGACCATCCCGAAGGAGCTCGACGAGGCCGCGATCATCGACGGCGCGGGGCCCATCCGCCTCTTCTTCGGGGTGGTCCTGCCGCTGCTGCGTCCCGTGATCGTCACCGTGATCGTCGTGCAGGCCGTCAACGTGTTCAACAACTTCCAGAACCCGCTGTACTTCCTGCCGGGGAGCAACACGCCCACCGTCCAGCTCGGTCTCTACAACTACCAGAGCCAGTCCGTCAGCCAGTTCAACCTGCTGTTCATGTACGTGCTGCTCGTCACGATCCCCCCGCTGATCATGTACATCATCTTCAACCGGCAGATCGTCGCGGGCATGACGAGCGGCGCCATCAAGGGCTGACGTGCAGCGGTCACCAGAACTCCGCGGGCACCGTCCCGCGGAGCCATGCGAGCTCGTTGTCGCGGATGAAGGTCGACAGCGCTTCGTCCGGGGCGAGCGGTGCGGGGAGCAGCTCCTCGAGGAGCCGCAGCAGCACCTCGGCGTCCTCGAGGCGCGGGTCGGAGACCACTCGGTCCCACGCCTCGAGGAAGCCGCGCGGCGTGTCGACGGTGCGCACGAGGGCCGAGATGTACTTCGGGCCGGGCATCAGCACATGGGATGCCGCGAGCGCGGCGCGCGCGGCCGCGAGCGCGAGATGCAGCCCGGCGTGCCGGCGCAGGAACTCGTCGCCCCGCTCGACGGCCTGGCGCAGGAAGTAGCCGCCGTAGAGCCTGGCCTGGGCGACGTGCGACCGCACCCGCTCGTCCCACGCGCCGGCGGGGAGCTCGACGATGCGGCGAATGGTCTCGTCGAGTCCGGGCACGGCGCTCCAGGCGATGCGCGCGCCGAGGAAGGACGCGCGCGTCGGGTCGTCGGCGCTCTCGATGGCGCGTGCGAGGTAGGCGGGGCTCGCGAGCTTCACGTCGATGTACGAGCCGGGGTAGTCGAGGCCCCATCGATCGACCCACGCGAAGCGTCCGGCCGCGGTCTCGGCGTCGAAGCGCTCCTCGTCGACGACGTAGTAGACGTCGACGTCCGACCCCTCCCGCTCCCGCCCCTGAGCGACCGACCCGACGAGGATCACCGCGAGCGCGCCGTCCTCTGCTCGCACGGCGTCGACGTACGCGGCGAGCGCGTCCTCCTGGTGCTGCACGGCTGCTCCTTCGCATCGGACCGGTCCGCCCCACGCTATCGATCGAGGGCGCGCGTCTCGTCGAGGACGTCCTGGCAAGCGCGTTCCGGGTTGCGCGCCAGCCCGGCATCCCTTATCGTTGAAACGATTCATAATCTTCACGGGACCGACGCGCGGAAGGACGACCCTCGATGACGAGCACCGCCCCCACCCGGGTCTGCTTCCAGCTGCAGATCCGGCCCGAGCTCCTCGACGAGTACGTCGCTCGCCACACGCCTGTATGGCCCGAGATGCTCGCCGAGATCGCCGCCTCCGGGCGGCGCAACTACTCCCTGTTCCTCGGCGAGGGCGGCCGGCTGATCGGCTACTACGAGACCGACGACGACGCGGCCGCGCAGGCCTACCTCGCTGCATCCCCCGTCGCCGCCCGCTGGGAGGCCGAGATGGCCCGCTTCTTCCTCGGCCTGGACGGCCGCCCCGATCAGGCCGCGACACCCCTCGCCGAGATCTTCAACCTGCACGACCAGCTCGCCAGCGCCGGCGAGGCATCCCACCCCCTCAACGAAGAAAGCGACGCATCGTGAGCATCCTCTCCTCAGAAGTCCTGTCCGAACTCGAGCTGCAGGGCATCGAGCTGCCGTCCTGGGCCTTCGGCAACTCCGGCACGCGCTTCCGCGTGTTCGCCACGGCCGGCACGCCGCGCGACCCCTACGAGAAGATCGCGGATGCCGCGAAGGTCAACGAGTTCACCCGGCTCGCGCCGAGCGTCGCCCTGCACATCCCGTGGGACAAGGTCGATGACTACGCCGACCTGCGCCGCCACGCGGAAGACCTCGGCGTCGCCCTCGGCACGATCAACTCCAACACGTTCCAGGACGAGGACTACAAGTTCGGCGCCCTCACGCACCACGACGACCGCATCCGCCGCAAGGCCATCGACCACCACCTCGAGTGCATCGACATCATGGATGCCACGGGCTCGCGCGACCTCAAGATCTGGCTCGCCGAGGGCTCCAACTACCCCGGCCAGGGCGACATGCGCGCACGCCAGGACCGCCTCCAGGACTCGCTGCAGACGATCTACGCGCGCCTCGGCGAGGAGCAGCGCCTCGTGCTCGAGTACAAGTTCTTCGAGCCGGCGTTCTACCACACCGACGTCCCGGACTGGGGAACGTCCTACGCGCAGGTCGCCGCCCTCGGCGACAAGGCGATGGTGTGCCTCGACACCGGCCACCACGCGCCCGGCACCAACATCGAGTTCATCGTCATGCAGCTCCTGCGTCTGGGGAAGCTCGGCTCGTTCGACTTCAACTCGCGCTTCTACGCCGACGACGACCTCATCGTGGGCTCGGCCGATCCGTTCCAGCTGTTCCGCATCATCTTCGAGGTCGTGCGCGGCGGGGGCCTCAACAACCCCGACGTGGCCTTCATGCTCGACCAGTGCCACAACATCGAGGACAAGATCCCCGGCCAGATCCGCTCGGTGCTCAACGTCCAGGAGATGACGGCGCGCGCCCTCCTCGTCGACCGCGAGGCCCTCGCCGCGGCGCAGCAGGCCAACGATGTGCTCGCGGCGAACGCCGTGTTCATGGACGCCTTCTACACCGACGTGCGCCCGGCGCTCGCCGAGTGGCGCGAGTCGCGGGGCCTGGCCGCCGACCCGATGGCCGCCTACGCCGCCTCCGGCTACCAGCAGCAGATCGCCGCCGACCGCGTGGGCGGCGTCCAGGCGGGCTGGGGCGCGTAAGCGCGATGGCCGATCCGTACTCCGCCGCCGACGGGCTCGTGCGCGTCTATCCCGCGCGCGAGCCCGACGGCTCGGGACTCGTCTGGGCCCACGGCGGCGGGTTCGCCGCCGGCGACCTCGACATGCCCGAGGCCGACTGGGTCGCCCGCTCGATCGCGACCCGCGGCACGACTGTCGTGTCGGTCGACTACCGGCTCGCACCCCTCCCCGCCTCGTGGAGCCCGGACGGCGCGGAACGACCCGGACACCACTACCCGGCGGGATCCGACGACATCCTCGCGGCGTGGTCGTGGACGCTCGACAACGCGGCCCGCCTGCGCATCGACACCACGCGCCTCGCCCTCGGCGGTGCGAGCGCGGGGGCGAACCTCGTGACGGGAGCGGTGCTCAGGATGCCGTCCGCCGGCGTCGCCGCGCGGCCCGCGCTCCTCGTGCTGGCGTACCCGACGCTGCTCGCGCAGCAGCCCGCCCCGGACGCCGCGCTGCGCGCCGCGCTCGACGCCGACCCCGAGGCCGATCACTTCGGCCCCGAGGCGGTGCGCGGCATGTACGAGAACTACCTCGGAGGCCCAATCGCCGGAGCGCCGCTCGCGGCGATCCCCGGCCTCGCCACCCCGGCCGACCTCGCGGAGTTCCCGCCGACGCTCATGATCAACGGCGAGGTCGACGAGCTGCGCGTCTCGGGCGAGCTCTTCGCCGCGACACTGGCCGCGGCCGGCCGCGACGTCGAGGCGGTCACGGAGCGGGGGACGACGCACGGCCACCTGAACCGTCCGGCCGAGGCCGCGGCATCCCTCTCCATCGACCGCATCCGAGCCCGCCTCGCCGCCCTCCCGACCGACTCACCCGCCTTCCCGACCAGCCGAGTCGCCACTTCCTGACCCGACCCGGCGCCCGGTCGCCACCTCCTCCGGCGACTCGCCGACACCCACTCCAGAGCTAGGACCCACGAACATGACGAACCCCGCCGCCGCCGACCTCATCGCGCGCAGCAATCGCCTGGGCGCCGACCCGAAGAACACGAACTACGCGGGCGGCAACACGTCCGCGAAGGGCACCGAGACCGACCCCGTGACGGGCGAGCCCGTCGAGCTGCTGTGGGTCAAGGGCTCGGGCGGAGACCTCGGCACGCTGAAGGAGTCGGGCCTCGCGGTGCTCCGCCTCGATCGCCTGCGCTCGCTCGTGAGCGTCTACCCCGGCGTCGACCGCGAGGACGAGATGGTCGCCGCGTTCGACTACTGCCTGCACGGCAAGGGCGGCGCCGCCCCGTCGATCGACACCGCGATGCACGGCCTCGTCGATGCGCCGCACGTCGACCACCTGCATCCCGACTCGGGCATCGCGATCGCGACGGCCGCCGACGGAGAGGAGCTCACGTCGACGATCTTCGGCGACAAGGTCGTGTGGGTGCCGTGGCGCCGCCCCGGCTTCCAGCTGGGCCTGGACATCGCCGAGATCAAGGCCGCCAACCCGGCCGCGATCGGCTGCATCCTCGGCGGACACGGCATCACGGCGTGGGGCGACACCTCCGACGAGGCCGAGCAGAACTCGCTCTGGATCATCGACACCGCCGCCGCGTACATCGCCGAGCACGGCAAGGCGGAGCCGTTCGGCGCCGTCGTCCCGGGCTTCGAGGCCCTGCCCGAGGCCGAGCGCCGCGCGAAGGCCGCCGCTCTCGCCCCGACGATCCGCGGGATCGCGTCGCACGACAAGCCCATGGTCGGTCACTTCACCGACTCCGACGTCGTGCTCGACTTCCTCTCCCGCGAGAAGCTCGCCCCCCTCGCGGCACTCGGCACGAGCTGCCCCGACCACTTCCTGCGCACGAAGGTCAAGCCGCTCGTGCTCGACCTCCCCGCCACCGCCAGCGTCGAGGAGTCGATCGCGCGGCTGAAGGAGCTGCACGAGGAGTATCGCGCCGACTACCAGGCCTACTACGACGCGTACGCGACCGACCAGTCCCCCGCGATCCGGGGCGCCGACCCGCTGATCGTCCTCGTCCCGGGCGTCGGCCAGTTCTCGTTCGGTGCGAACAAGCAGACCGCGCGCGTCGCGGGCGAGTTCTACATCAACGCGATCAACGTCATGCGCGGCGCGGAGGCCCTCTCGACCTACACGCCGATCTCCGACGAGGAGAAGTTCCGCATCGAGTACTGGGCGCTGGAAGAGGCCAAGCTGCAGCGGATGCCGAAGCCCAAGACGCACCAGGGCCGCATCGCGTTCGTCACCGGCGCCGCCTCCGGCATCGGCAAGGCGATCGCGACGCGCCTCGCCGCCGAGGGCGCGTGCGTCGTCGTCGCCGACCTCGACCTCGAGAAGGCGCAGGCCGCCGCCGCTGACCTCGGCAGCACCGATGTCGCGATCGGCGTCGCGGCTAACGTCGCCGACGCCGAGGGCGTCCAGGCCGCGATCGACGCGACGCTCCTCGCGTTCGGCGGCATCGACCTCGTCGTCAACAACGCCGGCCTGTCCCTCTCCAAGCCGCTGCTGGAGACGACCGAGAAGGACTGGGACCTGCAGCACGACGTCATGGCCAAGGGCTCGTTCCTCGTCTCGAAGGCGGCCGCGAAGGCGCTCATCGAGCAGGGCCTGGGCGGCGACATCATCTACATCTCGTCGAAGAACTCCGTCTTCGCCGGCCCCAATAACATCGCGTACTCGGCGACGAAGGCCGACCAGGCCCACCAGGTGCGCCTCCTCGCGGTCGAGCTGGGCGAGTACGGCGTGCGGGTCAACGGCATCAACCCCGACGGCGTCGTGCGCGGCTCCGGCATCTTCGCCTCCGGCTGGGGCGCCAACCGCGCCGCGACGTACGGCGTGAAGGAAGAAGACCTCGGCCAGTTCTACGCCAACCGCACGATCCTCAAGCGCGAGGTCGTGCCCGAGAACGTCGCCGACGCCGTCTTCGTGCTGACCGGCCCCGAGCTCAGCCGCACCACGGGCCTGCACATCCCCGTCGACTCCGGCGTCGCCGCCGCCTTCCTCCGATGATGGGTGCCCATCGGCCAGAGCCCGTGCTCTCACCGAAAGCCCCCGTCATTTCCGTCCACAGCGTGGGCGCTCGGCGAGAGCACGGGCTATGGACACTGAACCAGCGGGGTCTCCGATGAGCGCCGGCGCCGTCGCGGCGATCGACCTCGGCGCGACGAGCGGCCGGGTCATCGTCGGCCACGTCGGCCCGGACACGCTCGAGGCGACGCCGGTCGCCCGGTTCGTCAACGACCCCGTGCAGATCGCCGACGGACTGCACTGGGACATCCTGTCGCTCTACGGCGCAGCGGTGAAGGGGCTCCGCGAGGCGTTCCGCGCCGAGCCGGGCATCGCGAGCATCGGCGTCGACGCCTGGGCGGTCGACTACGGCCTCCTGCGCGGCGGGCGCCTGCTCGGCGATCCGTTCCACTACCGCGACGCCCGCACGGCTCTCGGCGTCGACAGAGTGCACGAGCGGATGCCGCACTCCGCGCTCTACGAGCGCAACGGCCTGCAGTTCCTCCCCTTCAACACGCTGTACCAGTTCGCCGCGGAGCCCCGCGACGTGCTCGAGTTCGCCGACACGGCCCTTCTCATCCCCGACCTCGTCGGGTACTGGCTCACGGGCGAGGCACGTGCCGAGCAGACGAACGCCTCGACGACGGGGCTCTTCCGCGAGGGCGCCTGGAACGACGACCTCATCGCGGCGCTCGGCCCGCCGCGCGGCATCCTGCCTCCGCTCATCGCCCCGGGCGAGCGCCTCGGCGCGCTGCTGCCAGAGGTCGCCGCCTCGATCGGCGCCGGCCCGGGCACGTCGGTCACGGCGGTCGGCTCGCACGACACCGCGTCGGCCGTCGTCGCGGTGCCGATGCAGGCGGATGCCGCCGCGTACATCTCGTGCGGCACGTGGGGCCTCGTCGGCGTCGAGGTGGAGCGCCTCGTCCTCACGCCGGAGGCCCGCGCGGCGAACTTCACGAACGAGGGCGGCGTCGACGGGCGCGTGCGCCTGCTGCACAACGTCATGGGCCTGTGGGTGCTGAGCGAGGCTGTCCGCACGTGGGAGCGGCAGGGTCACCCCATCGACCTGCCGACCCTCCTCGACTCCGCCGAGGAGGTCACCGCCGAGGTGCCGGTCTTCGACGTCAACGACGCGCGCTTCCTGCCGCCGGGCGACATGCCGGCGCGCATCGACGCGTGGTGCGCCGAGCACGGCGTCGCCGCCCCCCGCACCCGCGCGGAGTACGCCCGATCGATCGTCGAGTCGCTCGCGCAGGCGTTCGCCGAGGCATCCGTCGAAGCTGGTCGCATCGGCGGCGTCGACGTGCGCACGATCCACATCGTCGGCGGCGGCGCGCTCAATGAGCTGCTCTGCCAGCGCACGGCCGACCGCTCGGGGCTGCCCGTGCTCGCCGGTCCGGTCGAGGCGACCGCGCTCGGCAACGTGCTCGTGCAGGCGCGCGCCGCGGGCCTCGTCACGGGCTCGCTCGAGGCGCTCCGCGACCTGGTCGCGCGCACCCACGCGCCGCGCCGGTACGATCCGAAGCGATGACCTCCTCCTACTCCGCCGCGTTCGACTGGGCCCGCCGGCATGTCGACGCGGGGCGGCTCCCGACCGCCGTCCTCGGCATCGCCACCGCCGACGGCGTCGTCGCGCTCGACGCGTTCGGCGCGACGAACGGCCGCCCCGCGAAGACCGACGACCACTACCGCCTCTTCTCGATCACGAAGCCGCTCCTCGGCCTCGCCGCGGCCCGCGCCGTCGAGCGCGGGCTCCTCGGCATCGGGACGCCGCTCGCATCGGTCGTGCCCGAGTTCGGCGACCGCGAGGACGTCGTGCGTCTTCGGCACCTCGTGAGCCACACGGCAGGCATCCCCGAGCCTCCGATGGATGCCCCGGGGCTGCCCGAACTGCTCCGCGCGCACGGCCGCGACTTCGCCGCCGGCACGGTCTCGCGCTACTCGACCATCGCCTTCCAGGGCGTCGCCGAGCTCGTCACGCACGCGACGGGACGGGAATGGGATGCCGCCATCGCCGACTGGGCGGACGGCATCGGCGCCGACGGACTGACGCTCGACGAGGCATCCGATCCACATCTCGTCGTCGACGCGGCGGAGGCCGGTCTCGACATCGACGCCTTCGTCGCCAACCGCAACCCCGGCGCGGGCCTCCTCGGCCGCGCGTCGGATCTCCTGGCCCTCGGCAGCGCGCTGCTGCGCAACGACGGCTCCGTCGTCCAGCCCATGACGCTCGCGATGATGCTCCGCCCGTTCACGGGCGACATCCCCCGCCTCGACCCCTATCCCGCCGAGGCCGGTCAGGACTGGGGCTTCGCCTGGAACCTCCGCACCCGGGCTCCCAGCCTCATCGACCGGGACGTCTTCGGGCATGCCGGGTGGTCGGGCACGGAGTTCTGGGTGCATCCGACGGCCGGTGTCGCGTGGGTCCTGCTCACCAACACCGCCGAGAGCCCTGCGAATCCCGACGAGCTCGACAACGCGATCGTCGCCGGGCTCTGAGACCCGGCGGGCAGGAGCCCGGCATCCTGTCAATCCCGTGACCGATGTCCGCCCCTCCCTCTACGGTCGGGCCATGGATGACGCACGCGCCAACAACGACCCCGTCGAAGAGCCGCCGACCGGCACCGACCAGCTCGCGGCCGACAACTCCCCGAGCGGAGACGGCGGCTCTGTCGACGACGAACCCACCGGCGAGGCGCCGACGGGCGGCGACCGCACGACCGAGGAGCAGCTCGAAGCGGACAACCCCGCTGAGGAGGACACGCTCAAGACGCTCGACCCCGACGCTCCCCCGGCCTGAGCCCAAGGGTTGCGCGCGACATATTGCTAGATAAGCTAGCGATATGTCGGATTCCTCGAGCCGTCGCCGCTGGGCGGGCCTCGTCTTCATCAGCGTCGCCGTCGCGCTGATCATCGTCGACTCGACGATCGTCAACGTCGCGATCCCCTCGATCGTCGACGACCTCGGAATCACCTCGACCGAGGTGCAGTGGGTGCAGGAGGCGTACACCCTCGTCTTCGCGTCGCTGCTGCTCGTGTTCGGCAGCATCGCGGATCGCGTCGGACGACGACGGATGCTGCTCATCGGCGTCGTGATCTTCACGCTCGCCTCCGTCGGCGCGGCGATGGCCCCGTCCGGCGAAGCGCTGATCGCGGCGCGCTTCGTGCAGGGCGTCGGCGGTGCGATGATCCTCCCGACGACGCTCTCGCTGCTGAACGCGACCTTCCGGGGCCGCGAGCGCGGCATCGCGTTCGCCGTGTGGGGATCGACGATCGGCGGCATGGCGGCCGTCGGCCCGCTGCTCGGCGGCTGGCTGACGACGGCGTTCTCGTGGCACTGGGCGTTCCTCATCAACGTCCCGCTCGGCATCCTGATCATCGTCGGCGTCCTGCTGACGGTCGACGAGTCCCGCGGCGAGGCGGCGCGCGTCGACGCCGTCGGCGGCCTGCTCTCGATCGTGACGATGGCTTCGCTCGTGTTCGCCCTCATCGAGGGCCGCACCTACGGGTGGTGGCTCACCGATGAGAAGCTGACGATCGGCGACTGGGAATGGCCGTTCGAGCTCTCACCGATCCCCATCGCCTTCGCCATCGCCGCGCTCGGCGTCGTCGCCTTCATCGCGTGGGGGCTGCACCGTCGCCGGATCGGCCGCTCGACGATCATCGCGTTCGGCCTTTTCCGCATCCCCTCGTTCCGCAACGGCAACATCGCCGCGATGATCGTCTCCCTCGGCGAGTTCGGCCTCATCCTCGCGCTCCCCCTGTGGCTGCAGTTCGTGCTCGGCTTCGACGCACTCCAGACCGGCTTCATCCTCCTCTCCCTCGCGATCGGCTCCTTCGTCGCGAGCGGATTCGCGGGGGTCTTCAGCGGTCGCGTCGCACCGGTGTGGATCGTCCGCGCCGGCATCGTCGCCGAGATCATCGGCATCGTGGGGGTCGGGTTCGCGATCGCTCCGGATGCCTCGTGGGTGCCGCTCGTCCCCGCGCTCTTCGTCTACGGCTTCGGCGTGGGCCTCGCGACGGCACAGCTCACCGGTGTCGTGCTCGTCGACGTGCCGGTGACCGAGGGCGGCCAGGCCTCGGGCACGCAGTCGACGGCGCGCCAGCTCGGAGCGGCTCTCGGCATCGCGATCCTCGGCACGATCCTCTTCTCGACGACCGCGTCCGTGCTCACGGCGAAGCTCGACGACCGCGGCCTCCCCGCCGAGCAGCGCGACCAGGTCGTCTCAGCGGTCGTCGACAGCGCCGGCGGCGCGATCGCGGGGCTCGCGGAGTCGCCGCAGACCGAGGCGCTCGCCGACGATGCCAAGGCCGCGTTCTCGGAGGGCACGCGCTACGCGACGTTCGCCGCGGCGGGCTTCCTCGTGCTGGGCCTCGCCGCGACGCTGTCGCTCGGCGGCGGCCGCCGCCGAGACGAGGACGAGCCGTCACAGGGTTCGGAGAATCTCACGGATGTCGGAGCATCCGTCTCCGATCCTCCGAACTAGGTGCGATTCTCCGAACTTCGCGCGCTTACGCCTCGCGCGTGATCGTCACCTTCACGTGCAGGTGGCTCTTGAACGGGCCGGCGTACACGCCGCGCAGCGGCGGGACGTCGTTGTAGTCCCGTCCGCGGCCGACGAGCACGTGGCGGTCGCCGATCTCGATGTTGTTCGTCGGGTCGAAGCCCTGCCAGTCCCCGGCGAACCACTCCACCCACGCGTGCGACTCGCCCGTGACCGCCTGGCCGACCTCCGCGTTCGCCTTCGGGTGCAGATACCCCGAGACGTAGCGGGCCGGGATGCCGACCTCGCGCAGTGCGCCGAGCGTGATGTGCGCGATGTCCTGGCAGACGCCCTTGCGCGCCTCCCACGCCTCGCTCGCGGTGGAGTGCACCCCCGTGATGCCGTGCATGTACTCGACGGCGTCGCCGATCGCGGCCGAGATGGCGTGCGCCGCGCGACCGGGGTGGTCGTGCTGCGCCGCGATCGTGCGGGCGATGTCGGCCACCTCGGGGTGCGGCCTCGTGCGCGCGGTCGTGCCGAGCTGCTCGACCGTCTCGAGCGAGCGTCCGACCTCGCGCGCGAGACGGTCCCACGTGAGGTCGATGTGCTCGATGGGCCGGGGGCGCACCTCGACGAGCGAGCGGGCGGTGATCTTCAGCTCGGCGTGAGGCGACAGCACGTCGAACGCGGCGACGCGCGTGCCGAAGTAGTCGACGTATTGGTTGACCGACGTCGACGGGTCGATCTCGAGGGCCGAGCTCAGCACGAACTGGCTGTCGGTCGAGCCCGGCAGCATCCGCGCCTCGTTGTACGAGGCCGACACGTCGCCCTGATACGAGAAGCCCGTCGCGTGTTCGATGCGGAGACGCTTCATGGGCGCCCTCCCCGCGTGCGGGGGGCGCTGCCCGGTCGGTGCCCTTCGACGAGCTCAGGAACCGCAAGAACCGTCATGAGATCTCTCCGATCCAGCTGGGCTCGGCCTGCGTCGGGAAGAACCTCGAGCGGATGGCCTCGGATGCCTCGCGCGTGACCTTCTGCACGCGGTCCATGTGCTGCGGCAGCTCGCCCAGGATCTCGCCGATGGGCCGGTACTCGAGGTCGTTGCGGATCTGCCCGAGTGCGCGCAGGACGGTGTTCGAGTGCCCGACCCGGTCGGCGCGGGGGTCGATCGCACTCATGCAGTCCTCCGCGCGCTGGATCGAGTAGATGATCGAGCGCGGGAAGAGACGGTCGAGGAGCAGGAACTCCGCCGCGTTGCGGGCGCTCGGCATGCCGCGGTAGGTGCGGAGGTAGGCCTCGTACGCGCCGCACGATCGCAGGATGGTCGTCCAGGAGGGTCCGGATGCCTCGGTCAGCGACCGCGTCGCGAGGAGGCGTGCCGTCATGTCGGCCCGCTCGATGCTGCGTCCGAGCGTGAAGAACTGCCACGCCTCGTCGCGGCTCGTCGAGGAGTCGACGATCCCCACGGCGAGCGCGGCGCGCTCGCGCACCCACTGGAAGAACTCGTGCACCTTCTCGGTCTGCAGCCGCCGCGGCATGCGCGAGTTCGTTGTGTTGAGGCACTCCCACAGCTCGGTGCTGACGATCTCCCGCGCCCGGCGGGCGTTCTCGCGCGCCGCGGTGAGCGAGTAGGCGATGCTCGACGGGTTCATGCGGTCGACAGCGAGGCGCGCGAGCACGTCGTCGCGCGAGACCTTCTCGACCTGCGCCGAGGGGAACGACCCCATCACGGCGAGGAGCGAGCGGCAGGCGGTGTCCTCATCGATCCACGGGTCCTCCAGCAGCAGCTGAAGGTGCACGTCGAGGATGCGTGCGGTGCCGTCGGACCGCTCGATGTACCGCCCGATCCAGAACAGCGACTCAGCGATCCGGCTCAGCACGGCCCAGCCTCCGCGTCGGTCCCCGAGCTTGTCGAGGGGTCGGACACCGAACGCCCGAACGTCATCGTCTGCGTCATCCCGCCCATCGTCTGGGTCATACCGCTCGGACCCTGCTGCTGCTGCTGCTCCTGCTGCTCGACGCGGGAGCGGGGGCGGTCCTGCGGCGAGTGCGCCACCGCGGGCTGGCCGTCGTAGATGATGGGGATCGCCGCCGTGATGGTGGCCGCCTGATCGGCGACGAGACCAGGGAGGCCCTGGCCCTGTCCGTACTCGACGTGCCCGGGGGCCGAGCCGCCGACGATCCACGTGTCCTTCGACCCGCCGCCCTGGCTCGAGTTGACGACGAGCTGGCCCTCGGGAAGCGCGACGCGCGTGAGTCCGCCGGGGAGCACCCAGATATCCTCGCCGTCGTTGACCGCGAAGGGCCGCAGGTCGGCGTGCCGCGGGCGCATCCCGTCCTCGACGAGCGTCGGGATGGTGGAGAGCATGACGACGGGCTGTGCGATCCAGCCGCGGGGGTCGCCGAGCAGCCGCTGCCGGAGCTTCTCGAGCTCGGCGGGTGAGGCATCCGGTCCGACGACCAGTCCCTTGCCGCCCGACCCGTCGACGGGTTTCACGACGAGCTCGTCGAGCCGGTCGAGCACCTCTTCCAGCGCCCCCGGATCCTCGAGCCGCCACGTGTCGACGTTCTTGAGGATCGGCTCCTCGGCGAGGTAGTAGCGGATGAGGTCGGGCACGTAGGTGTAGAGCAGCTTGTCGTCGGCGACGCCGTTGCCGACCGCATTGGCGATCGTGACGTTGCCGAGCCGCGCGGCGAGCATGAGGCCGGGGGCGCCGAGCATCGAGTCGGCGCGGAACTGCAGCGGATCGAGGAAGTCGTCGTCGACGCGCCGGTAGATGACGTCGACCCGCTTGGGACCGCGCGTCGTGCGCATGAACACCTTGCCGCCGACGCACAGGAGGTCGCGGCCCTCGACGAGCTCGACGCCCATGAGCCGCGCGAGGAGCGTGTGCTCGAAGTAGGCGGAGTTGTAGACGCCTGGGGTCAGCACGACGACGTTGGGGTCGTCGATGCCCGCGGGCGCCGAGGCGCGCAGCGCCGCGAGGAGCTTGTTGGGGTAGTCGCCGACGGGCCGCACGCGCATCGAGACGAAGAGCTCGGGGAGCGTCTGCGCCATGACGCGGCGGTTGGAGATGACGTAGCTCACGCCCGACGGCACGCGCACGTTGTCTTCGAGCACGCGCATCTCGCCGTGCTCGTCGCGGATGAGGTCGATCCCGGACACCTGGATGCGCACGCCGTTCGCCGCGTGGATGCCGGCTGCCTGGCGGTAGAAGTACTGCGACGACGCGATGAGCCCGGCCGGCAGAACGCCGTCGCGCACGCAGTACTGGTGCCCGTAGGCGTCGTCGAGGAACGCCTCGAGCGCGCGCACGCGCTGCTTGACGCCCGCCTCGATGCGCGACCACTCGTCGTATTCGATGATGCGCGGCACGGCGTCGAGCGGGAAGGGCCGCTCCTCACCCGCGAAGTCGAAGGTGACGCCCTGCGCGAGGTACGAGCTGGCCAGCGAGTCGGTGCGTCCGCGCAGCTCTTCCTGCGTCATCTGCGCGAGCGCCTGGTACAGCTCGCGATACGCGTCACGGGACTCGACGGGAGCCCCGGGGTGGGTGGGAGAGCCGAACATCTCGTCGAACGCGGGCGTCCCGGAAGGGGTCTTGCGCGGGGCCAATGTGGAGCCGTAGCCGTCGAACAGATCACCCATGCCGATGAGCCTAGTCCGGGCCGTGTTGCCGCTGTGTTTCCGGGATTAGGCTCGCGCTATGACGCAGGAGGTGGATGCCGCGACCCGCACCGGATCGCGCGCTCCCGCACTCGCGGGCGCGGCCGCGGGCGCGGCATCCGCCGTCCTCGGCGAGGGTGTCGGCGAGCTGCTGGCGGTCGTTCTGGCGCCGCCCTCGAGCCCCTTCTCGGTCGTCGGCGGGGTGCTCATCGACCTGGCGCCCGCGTGGGCCAAGGACGCGGCCATCGCCCTCTTCGGCACGAACGACAAGATCGCGCTCCTGGTCGGGATCGCGATCGTCCTGCTGCTCGTGTCGGCGGGGGTCGGCATCCTGGAGCTTCGGCGTCCCTGGTGGGGCGCGACGGTCTTCGCCGCGATCGGGGTCGTCGTCGCGGTGCTCGCCATGACGCGCGCCGAGGCGACGGGGCTCTCCTGGCTGCCGTCGCTCGTGGCGGGCGCCGTCGCCGCGGCGGCCGTGCGGTTCCTCACCGTGCTCGCGCGGCGAGCGGCGCTCGCGAGCGACGCCGAGCCCGCCGACGCTGCGCGGCGCCGGTTCCTCGTCTGGACGGGGTCGGCGGCCGCCGTCGGCATCGTCGCCGTCGTCGTCGGGACCGCCCTCCGGGCGGGGCCGAGCACCGTGGATGCCGTGCGCAAGGCGCTCAAGCTGCCGAAGCCCGCGGTCGCGGCGGCGCCCGTGCCGGCCGGCGCGCAGCTCGACGTCCTCGGCATCTCGCCCGTCGTCACGCCCAACACGAGCTTCTACCGCATCGACACGGCCCTCATCGTTCCGCAGGTGGACCCGGCGACGTGGAGCCTGCGCATCCATGGCCTCGTCGACGAAGAGGTCGTGCTCACCTGGGACGAGCTTCTGGCGCTCCCCCTCGAGGAGAGCTGGACGACGCTCACCTGCGTGTCGAACCCCGTCGGCGGCGACCTCATCGGCAACGCGAAGTGGCTCGGCTACCCCGTGCGGGAGCTCTTGAAGCGGGCGGGTCCGGCCTCGGACGCCGACATGGTGCTGTCGGTGTCCATCGACGGCTTCACCGCGTCGACGCCGCTCGAGGTGCTCATGGAGCCGGGGCGCAACGCGATCCTCGCGGTCGGCATGAACGACGAGCCGCTGCCGCCCGAGCACGGGTTCCCCGTGCGGATGGTCGTGCCGGGCCTCTACGGCTATGTGTCGGCGACCAAGTGGATCACCGAGCTCGAGGTGACGCGCTTCGCCGACGCGTCGGCGTACTGGACCGATCGGGGGTGGTCCCCGAAGGGTCCCGTCAAGCTGCAGTCGCGCATCGACGTCCCCAAGCGCAATCAGGGTCTGAGCCCGGGCGACACCGTCATCGCCGGCGTCGCGTGGCAGCAGCACGTCGGCGTCGCGAAGGTCGAGGTGCAGGTCGACGGCGGCGAGTGGCGCGAGGCTCAGCTCGCGACCGCGATCTCCGACGACACCTGGGTGCAGTGGTCGATCCCGTGGACGGCCGAGAAGGGCGACCACGCGATCCGCTGCCGTGCGACCAACACCATGGGTGAGACGCAGACCGAGAAGGATGCCTGGCCCATGCCCGACGGCGCGACCGGCTGGCAGCAGCTCAACGTCACCGTCGCCTGACGCCCCCGTCACCGGTTCAGGACGGTCGCCTCTGATCAGGCCGTATCGGCCGATCCGGTCCTGATCTGGGCGCTTCGTCCTGATCTCGTGACGGCCTCAGCCCTCGAGGACGACCTTGAGCTGCTCGATCGCCCAGTCGAGCTCGGTCGCGCGCACGACGAGCGGCGGCGCGACGCGGATGGTCTGGCCGTGCGTGTCCTTGACGAGCACGCCGCGGCCGATCAGGCGCTCGGCGACCTCGCGTCCCGTGCCCCGCGCGGGGTCGATGTCGACGCCGGCCCACAGGCCCGCGACGCGCACACCCGTCACGCCGTGCCCGACGAGCTCGGTGAGCTTCGCCTCGAGGTGCTCGCCCAGCGTCTTGGCCCGACGCTGGAACTCGCCGGTCTCGAGCAGCTCGACGACGCGCCGCCCGACGGCGGACGCGAGCGGATTGCCGCCGAAGGTCGAGCCGTGCTCCCCCGGGCGGATGACACCCAGCACGTCCTCGTTCGCCGCGACGGCGGAGAGGGGCAGGATGCCGCCACCCAGCGCCTTGCCGAGCAGATAGAGGTCGGGCACGACGCCCTCCCGGTCGCACGCGAACGTCTCGCCCACGCGGCCGAGCCCCGACTGGATCTCGTCGGCGATGAGGAGCACGTTGTTCTTCGTGCAGATCTCGCGCACGGCGGCGAGGTAGCCGGCAGGCGGGATGACGACGCCGGCCTCGCCCTGGATCGGCTCGATCAGCACGGCCGCCGCCTCGGGCGTGATCGCTGCCTCGATCGCGGCCGCGTCGCCGTACGGCACCGACACGAATCCGGGCGCGAAGGGGCCGAACCCGTCGCGCGACTGCGGGTCGTCGCTGAAGCCGACGATCGTGGTCGTGCGTCCGTGGAAGTTGCCGTGCGCGACGACGACGGTCGCGGCATCCTGAGCCACTCCCTTGACCCGGTAGGCCCACGCGCGCGCCACCTTCAGGCCCGTCTCGACGGCCTCGGCGCCCGTGTTCATGGGCAGCACGAGGTCTTTTCCGGTGAGTCGGGCGAGCGCCTCGGCGAAGCCGCCGAGCTGGTCGTTGTGGTACGCGCGGCTCGTGAGGGTGAGCCGGCCGAGCTGCTCCTCGGCGGCGGCGACGAGCGCGGGATGCCGGTGGCCGAAGTTGAGGGCGGAGTACGCCGACAGCAGGTCGAGGTAGCGCTTGCCCTCGACGTCGGTGACCCACGCGCCCTCCCCTCGCGCGATGACGACGGGAAGCGGGTGGTAGTTGCGGGCGACGTGCTGCTCCTCCGACCCGATGACGCGGATCGTCGAGGTGTCGAGCGTCGGCGACTGCGAGGTGGTCATGGCTCGGCCTTTCAGCGTCGGAGTTCGAGCGTGCAGCACTTGATGCCGCCGCCGCCGAGCAGAAGCTCGGAGAGGTCGACGAGCACGGGGTTGTAGCCGCGCTCGCGCAGCTGCGCCTCGAAGCCCTTGGCGCGCGGCGAGATGATGACGTTGCGGCCGTCGCTCGCGGAGTTGAGGCCGAACACCGAGCCGTCGGCGTCGGACACGAGGATCGCGTCGGGGTAGCGCTCGGCGAGGATGCCCCGACTGCGCTCGTCGAACGCGTGCTCGAGATAGGCGATGTTGGCGCGCTCGACGCCGCCCTCGCCCTGCACGGGGTCGAGCACGGCGATCGCCGTGTCGAGGTGGTAGAACCGCGGGTCGATGAGGGTCAGCGAGACGACCTCCTTGCCGAAGACGTCGCGCAGCTCGGCGTGGCTGTCGCCCGTCGAGCGGAAGCCCGTGCCGGCGAGGATCGTGTCGCCGACGAGCAGGAAGTCGCCCTCGCCCTCGTTGACCTCGCGCGGCTCGACGACATCGAAGCCGTTGTCGCGGAACCAGTCCATGAAGGCCGGCCCTTCGGGCACGCGCTCCTGGAACCGGAACTTCGCGCCGTACGCCACGTTGTCGATGACGAATCCGCCGTTGGCCGTGTAGACCATGTCGGGCAGGCCCTCGAGCGGATCGATGAGCTGCACCTCGTGGCCGAGCGCGAGATAGGTGTCGTACAGCGTCTGCCACTGCCGGACGGCGAGGGCCGTGTCGGTCGGGTTGGCGGGCTCCATCCAGGGGTTGATCGTGTAGCTCACCGTGAAGTGCTCGGGGCGGCACATCAGGTATCGGCGATGCTGTTGGATGCGGGCCTCCGCCATCGTGGCCTCCGGTGCGGGCGCGGTGTTCTGCATGGGTTTCATGCTCCTTCGAACGAGCGGCGGACGCTGTCCAGAGGCCCGGCGGCCCTTGCGAACATCGGTTCCTGAGCCTGTCGAAGACAGGAGCCGCGATTCGAAGGGAACAACACGGGCACGCCGCATCCATTGTCTCATGCACCGTGCGGATCCCCTCGGCGCGTCTCGGTCAGCGTGTTTTACAACGTGGTAAAGAAATTCTTTACAACGTCGTAAACCGTCGCTAGCCTGACGATGTCGGGCCGCCTGGGGTGCTCGGCTGCTATTCAAGGAGGAACAGTAGATGAGCGTTTTCCCACGGAGAAGGCACGCTGGAGAAGACACGGGCGATGGCAGCCGCCGGCTCGTGAAGCCGCTCGCCGCCCTCGGACTGGCGGCGATCATGGCGCTCGGCACCGTGCCGCTGTCGGCTCAGGCCGCGGATCCGGTGCCCGGACCGACCGTCGTGGCCGATCCGAACTCGCCAACGGGGTACACGGGGCATTTCGTGTACTACAACCCGACCGCCACGAGCGTGCGGTTCGCAGCCGACGTCCTGCTGCGCAACTGGGCTGACCGCACCGACACCACGGTCTATCAGCCGGGGCAGTACAAGCCGGGCCTCATGCGAGGCGGCGGCGGGCTCGACGTGCAGATGACGAACGCCGGCAACGGCTACTGGGTCGTCGATGTTCCGCTGGCCGCAGGTGCGAACCAGTACTGGTTCTACGTCGACAACAACACCAATCTGTGGGTCGCTGACCCGGCGAGCTCGCCGATCTTCGCCCCCGACGGGCTCACCGGAACGGCCCGTCGCGCCTTCAACAAGGTGTTCGTACCGTACGACGACGCGAAGCAGAACTACCAGCCGCTCGCCGACCGCCAGATCGAGCTGCCCCGCGCGGACTCGGAGAAGGGCACGTGGAGCTACGTTCAGATCCCGGGGCTCGCGCCGCTGAACGGCATCCCGCGCACGATCGGTGTCTACCTGCCGCCTGACTACGACCCGAACCGCGCGGAGCCGTACAAGACGATCTACATGCAGCACGGCAGCGGCCAGGACCAGTCCGACTGGATGAACATGGGCAACGTCCCCGTCATCATGGACAACCTGCTCGACGACGGCACCACGGAGCCCGCGGTCGTCATCACGACGAACACGAACTACCTCGGTGCCGCGAACCAGGGCTACCCCAACCTTCGCAACGTCGTGATCCCCTTCGTCGAGGCCACCTACAACGTCTCGACGCAGCCGATCGACCGGGCGTTCGCGGGCCTGTCCGCGGGCAGCTTCGTCACGCAGAACCTCATCAACTACGACGCCGACGCCTTCGGGTACTACGGACCCTGGAGCGGTGGAGCGAGCGTGAACGTCAACACGGCCGATCTGCTGGCGCCGTACATCCTGTTCGGGGGCGGGGCGTGGGACTTCGGTCTTCCGAACGCGAACACGGTCGCCAATATCGACCGCTTCTCGTTCGCGGAGAACGCCGTCGTCCCCGGTGCGCACGACTTCAACACCTGGAACGAGATGTTCTCGCTGTGGGCGCGCGACTACCTCTGGCACCCCGAGGCGTTCATCCAGGACGAGATCGGGCAGCTGAAGAACAGCGTCGCGGCCACCGGGCTGAACAAGGGCAACCAGAACGCCCTCACCGTCAAGCTCGACCAGACGCTGAAGCTCATCGCGAAGGGCGACAGTGCGGAGGCGCTCGAGGTGCTCCAGGGCTACACCGACCAGGTGGCGGCCTTCGCGGCGAACGGCAAGGTGACCGCCGACCAGGCGACCACGCTCACGGCCCTCGCCACGCAGATCAACACCAACCTGACCCACTGGCTGGACTGATCAGCCGCTGACGACAAGAGGCTGCCGGCGGGGTTCTCCTCCCCCGCCGGCAGCCTTCTTCATGCCCCGCGCGGCGGGGCCGTCGAATCGCGGACGACGAGCGAGGTCGCAAGCTCGACACGCGTCACCTCGGGCGGGGAGCCGTCCAGCATCCGCAGCACGAGCCGCGTCGCCTGCTCCGCCATCTCGCGCAGCGGCTGGTGGATCGTCGTCAGACGCGGGCTCGCCAGCCCGGCTGCCGCGAGATCGTCGAACCCGACGACCGAAAGATCGCCGGGCACCGCGACACCGAGGGCTGACGCCGCGTGGAGGACTCCGAGCGCCTGAAGGTCGTTGCCCGCGAAGATCGCCGTCGGGGGATCGGGGAGGCGCAGGAGCTCCATCGCGTGGCGCTCACCGCCGTCGCGCTGGAAATCGCCGTACCGGACCCACCGCGGATCGACCTCGAGCCCGGCGGACGTCATCGCCGCGCGATAGCCGTCGAGCCGGGCGAGCGCGCTCATCACATGCTCGGGACCCGTGATCGCCGCGATGCGGCGGTGACCCAGCCCGAGGAGATGCCTCGTCGCCGAGACGCCGCCCGACCAGTTCGCCGATCCGACGGACGGGATTCCCGGAGCCGGATCGCCCGCGGGATCGATGACGACGAACGGGATGCCGCGGGCCGTGAGCGTCGCCCTCCCGTCCGGTGGGATGTCGGCGAAGAGGAGGATGATGCCCGTCGGGCCTCGCCGGATGACGGCATCCAGCCATTCGGGTCCCGGCGCGCGTTCGTCGCCGCTGACCGACAGCGAGATCGCGAGCCCCACCTCGGCGGCGCTCTCGCGCACGCCCTCGATGATCGCCAGCGCCCAGTCGCCGTCGAGCTCCCGGAGCACGACCTCGATGTACTCCCGGCGCTGCTTGCTCGTGCGGCGCCGGTATCCGCTCTTGCGGAGGTGCTCCTCGACGAGCTCGCGCGTCGAGGAGGAGACGTCGGCCGCGCCGTTGAGCACCTTCGAGATCGTCGTCAGCGACACGCCGGTCTGAGCGGCGATCTCCTTGAGTGTCACCCGCGTGGTCTGCGCCATCTCCGTGCGCTCCTCAGGCGAGAGTCAGCACCGTCCACGACACCGGCGGCAGAGTGACCTTCACGGTCCCTTCGCCGATCTCCACCGACGCGTTCTCCCTCGGCGAGACCCGGTCCTGGTCGTCGAGCGTGTTGGCGGCGTGGATGTCGTCGTCGAAGAGCGAGATCGCCTCGGCCCGGGAGACGCCGGCGAGAGCGCGGGTGTCGACCTCGAGCGTGACCTCCTCGGTGAGGCTGCGGTTCACGGCGAAGATCGTGGTGCCGTTGTCATCGTGGGTCGCGACGGCGTCGACGAGCGACACGTCGCCGTACTCCGCCGTCTCGTAGGTCGGGCTGTCGAGCTTGAGCTCGAGCGCCGTTCCCCGCGCGAGTCGCGATGTCAGGGAGAACGGATAGAAGGTCGTCTGCCGCCATGCGGGGCCGCCCGGCTCGGTCATGATCGGCGCGATGACGTTGACGAGCTGCGCGAGGCTCGCGGACGTCACGCGGTCGGCGTGCCGGATGAGCGAGATCATGAGGCTCCCGAACACGACGGCATCCACCACCGAATAGGAGTCCTCGAGCAGCCGGGGTGCCACGGGCCAGGACTGGACGTCGGTGATCTTGTCGACGTCGTTGTACCGCGACTGGTACCACACGTTCCATTCGTCGAACGAGATGTTGATGGTCTTGTCGCTGCGGACGACCGCCTTCACCGAATCGGCCGTCGCGACGACGGCTTCGATGAAGCGGTCCATGTTCACACCCGACGCGAGGAAGCTCGCGTAGTCGCCGTCCTTCGGCTCGTAGTAGGCGTGACACGAGATGAAGTCGACGTTGTCGTACGTCTTCTCCAGCACGACGCGCTCCCACTCGCCGAACGTGGGCATCGACGCCCCCGAGCTGCCGCACACCACGAGCTCGAGCTCGGGGTCGATCTGCCGCATCGCGGCGGCGGTCGTCGCGGCGAGCTGCGCGTAGTCCTCCGCCGTGCTGTGACCGAGCTGCCACGGGCCGTCCATCTCGTTGCCCAGGCACCACATCCGGATGTCGTGGGGCTCGGTCTGCCCGTTGGCGATGCGCTTGTCGGACCAGTGCGTGCCGGACGACAGGTTCGCGTACTCGAGGACGTCGAGAGTCTCGAGGACTCCCCGGGTGCCGAGGTTGACGGCGTACATCAGCTCGCCGTCGACCTTCTTCAGCCAGCTCGCGAACTCGTCGAGGCCGATCTCGTTGGTCTCGGTCGAGTGCCACGCCAGGTCGAGCCGGCGGGGTCGCTCTTCGCGCGGGCCGACGCCGTCCTCCCAGCGATAGCCCGAGACGAAGTTGCCTCCGGGGTAGCGGACGGTCGACACGCCGAGCTCGCGCACGAGCTCCACGACGTCCGTCCGGAAGCCCTCCGCGTCGGCTGTGGGATGCGAGGGCTCGTAGATTCCGTCGTAGACGCAGCGACCCAGGTGCTCGACGAAGGAGCCGAAGAGGCGCCTGTTGATCGGGCCGACCGTGAAGTGCGGGTCGATGGTGAGGTGTGCTCGGATCATTCTTCTCTTTCGGGACGGTGCGGAACGGGGCGAGGGGCGGGTCGGGTCATGAGGTCACTTGAGGCTTCCGATCGCGAGGCCGCCCCGCCAGTACTTCTGCAGCGTGAGGAACGCGATGATGAGCGGGATCACCGAGACGAGCGATCCGAGGATGATGATGCTCCACAGGCTCTGGCCGCCTGCGGCGCCGTACGTGGAGGCGGTGGACTGCCACAGCCCGATTCCGACGGTCACGGGGAACAGCCGGTTGTCCGAGAGCATGACGAGCGGGAGGAAGTAGTTGTTCCACGAGGCGACGACCGAAAGGAGCAGGACGGTCACCATCGCGGGGCGCAGCAGGGGCAGCGCGACCACCAGGAACGAGCGGAACTCCCCCGCACCGTCGACCCGTGCCGCGTCCAGCAGCTCGTCGGGCACGGCATCCCGCGCATAGACGTTCATGAGGTAGACGCCGAACGGGTTGAGCAGCGTCGGGAAGATGACAGCCCAGATCGTGTTCGTCCAGCCCACCTGCGCGAACAGCACGAAGGTCGGGATGACGAGCGTCGTCGTGGGCACCATGACCGCGCCGAGCAGGATGGCGAACGAGAATCGCCGACCGGCGAACTGGTACTTGGCGAAGCCGTAGCCGGCCAGCACGGCGAGCACCGTCGCACCGACTCCGCCGACGATCGCGTACAGCGCCGAGTTGGCGAGCCAGCGCGCGTAGATGCCGCCGCTGTAGGTGAACAGGTCGACCAGGTTCTGGAGGTAGTTGATGTCATCCGCGAACCAGAGCGAGCTGCCGCCGCCGAAGAGGCCCGCCGAGCTCTTCGAGCTGTTGACGATGAGCCACCAGAACGGGATCAGGAAGTAGAGCACGAGCAGCGCGAGCACGATGTTCATCGGCACGCGGCCGCGCTGGGGAGGAGTGGTCCGTCGCTCGATGAGGCTCCGCGGCTTGCGGCGGGTGCTCGTGAGCTCGGCAGGGGTGACGCTCATGACGTGAAGCTCCCTCGCTTGCGGGTCGCGAACAGGAAGATGTACACGCAGACGAAGACGACGGCGCCGAGGGCGAACGAGATCGCCGCGCCGTAGTTGGAGTTCGCGAGCGAGAAGGCCTGCTGGTACGCGTACATGTTCGGAGTGAAGTCGTTGGGGATGGCCCCGGCGGCGAGCTGCTGCAGGATCTTGGGCTCGTTGAAGAACTGGAGGGTTCCGATGAGGGCGAACACCAGGATCAGCAGGAGTGCGGGAGCGACCAGCGGGATCTTGATCCGCCAGATGATCTGCCATTGGGAGGCGCCGTCGATGCGCGCCGCCTCGTAGAGAGTGGGATCGATGCCCTGCAGAGCGGCGTAGATGATGATCATGTAGTAGCCCGCCCACTGCCACGTCACGATGTTCAGCAAGCCGTAGAAGATCAGGCTGCTGCTCAGGAAATCAGGCGCCTGGCGCCCGAAACTTTCGAAGATCTCCGCAAGCGGACCGAAGTTGTCGCTGTAGAGGAACCCCCACATCAGGGCGCCGATGACCGTGGGGATCGCGTACGGCATGAAGATCATGAGGCGCGAGAAGCGGGCGAAGCGCGTGATGATGATGTCGAGCATCAGGGCGATCGCCAGCGACAGGGCCATCTGCAGCGGGATGAGCACCAGCGAGAAGCGGATCACGAATCCCACGCCGCTGAGGAACGAGGGGTCGTTGAACGCCTTGACGTAGTTGCCGAAGAGGACGAATCGCGTCCCTCCGATGAGCGACTTCTGGAAGAGGCTCAGATAGAAGGCGTAGCCGATCGGGACGACGAGAAGCGCGAGGAAGATGATCCCGAACGGTGCGACGAAAGCCCAGCCGGTCAGATTCTGACGTCTGGCGGTCGAGCTGCGACGCTTCGAGGTGACCGGACGGTCGATGGTGGCAGTCATGATTTCTCCGGGTCTGTGAAGGGATGCCCGGGGGCCGGTCCGCGCGAGGACGGACCGGCCCCCGGGTCACGGGTCACTCCTTGACGGTCAGCCCCTGCTCCTTCGCGTACGCCACGACGTCCTTCTGCAGAGCGTCAGCGGCCTCGGAGCCTGTCACCTTGCCGTCGTTGATGGCGGCGATCTGCTTGGTGAGGGCCGAGTAGTAGTACTGGCCGATGGGCGTGTACGTCATGCCCTTGTAGGCGTTGGCCGCCGGCACGTACACCTCCTTGTTGGCCTGCTGGCCGCCGAAGAACGGCACCTCGTAGTTCTGGAACTCCTCGGACTTCAGCACGTCCTGGTTCAGCGGGAAGATGATCTGGTTCTGCCAGCCCTCGTCGAGCGACTTCTTGTCGGCGTAGACGCCGAAGGCGACCTTCGCCGCGAGCTCGGGATCCTTCGCCTGCTTCGTCACAGAGAACGCCGAGCCGCCCCAGTTGATCGCGACCGGGTCGGCCGGATCCCACTGCGGCATCGGGGCGGTCGCCCACACGCCGGCGTCTGCGCCCTCGCCGACACCGGCACCCTGGAGGTAGCCGGGCGCCCACGCGGCCGAGAGGTACGTCGCGTAGTCACCGGCGATGACGGCCGAGATGTACTCCGGAGTGAACTGGTCCTCCGTGCCGACGAGGCCCTTCTTCACGAGGCCGGCCCAGTAGTCGAGCACCTCCTTGACCTCGTCGCTGTTGAGGTTGATGCCGATCTCTCCCTTGTCCGAGGGGTCGTAGGTGAAGGGCTCGGCGCCGTTCTGGTACATCAGGGCGGTGACCTCGGCCGGCTGGTTCGCGGCGAAGCTGGCGAAGTTCGGTCCCCCGGCGTCCTTCACCTTCTGCGCGGCGGCCTCGAACTCCTGCCACGTGGTGGGAGGAGTGATGCCGTACTTGTCGAAGACGTCCTTCCGGTAGATCATGCCCATCGGGCCGCCGTCGATCGGCGCGCCGTAGACGCCGTCGCCGACCGAGACGTCCTTCCACGCGCCTTCGCTGAAGTTGTCCTTCACGTCGGCGTAGCCGAGGTCCTTGAGGTCGACGAGCGCGTCCTGCACCTGGAAGGGCGCGATGCGGTCCGCCTCGACCATGACGACGTCCGGAGCGCCGCTGCCGGCCGAGATGGCCGTCTGGAACTTGTCGTACTCGGCGCCGCCCGCGCCCGCATTCGTCCAGCAGACCTGGACGTCGTCGTGCTCCTCGTTGAAGTTGTCGACGACGGCTTCCGAGTTGGGGTACCACGCCCACAGCGTGACGATCGGGGCGTCCTTCTTCTTGATGGTGTTCGAGCAGTTGGCGTCGGCGTTTCCGCCGCCGCCCGTGCTCGCACCGCCGTCTCCTCCGGCGGAGCAGGCGGCGAGGGCGCCCGCAAGAGCGAGCGTCGTGATCGCAGCAAGGACAATCTTCGTCTTCACTGGAGTTCCTTTCGGTTTGCTGGACTTCTTCGTCGGTGCGCGACCGTTCCGGGTGTCGTGGGCCGCGCGGGAGCGGCTCGTGTTCCTTCGGGTCTACAACGTTGTAGAGCAACGTTGTAGTTACCTTCCCACCGCGCTCACCACGTGTCAAGGGAGGAGAGGAATTTTCTCCCCCGCGGACGAAACTTGCGGCTCAGTAATCGACGGGAGCGGGACCCAGTTCGCGGAGCAGAGCCGACAGCGCCGAATAGGCGTCATCGCGGTACGCGGTGAGCTCAGGCGCGCGCTCGGGGGGCGTCGCCAGGAAGCCGCGGCCCGACTTGACGCCCTTCTCCCCGCGCTCCACGTGCTCGCGCAGCACGTCGGGCGCCGTGAACCGATCGGGGTACGCATCGTGGAGCGAGCGGTAGCAGAAGTCGTACACGTCCAGACCGGCGATGTCGGCGATCGCGAACGGCCCGAAGAACGGCAGCCGGAAGCCGAACGTCGTGCGAGCGATGAGGTCGACGGCCTCGGGGGTTGCGACGCCCTCTTCCACCAGCCGTGCCGCCTCGCCGAAGAGGGCGTACTGCAGCCGGTTGAGCACGAAGCCCGTCACGTCGGTGATCGGCACCCCGACCTTCCCGCACTCGCGCAGGAGGCCCACGACGGTGTCCACCGCCTCGTGATCCGTCGTCGCGTGCGGGATGACCTCGACGCCCGGGATGAAGGGGGCGGGATTGCTGAAGTGCACGCCGAGGAAGCGCTCGGCGCCGCCGACCGCCTCCGCGAGGGTTCCGATCGAGATCGTCGACGTGTTGCTCCCGATGAGGGCGTCCGGGCGCGCCGATCCGCTGATGCGGCGCAGCGTGTCGTGCTTGAGCTCCAGGATCTCGGGCACGGCCTCCTCGACGAAGTCGACGTCGGCGACGGCATCCTCGATCGACGGGGCGGCCGAGATGCGGTCTGCGACCCGATCCGCGGCAGCCGGGGGGAAGATCCCCCGCTTCGCGTAGTCACCCGCCTCGCGGATGAGCCGCTCGCGATTCGAGACGGCGAGCGCAGCACTCGCATCCGCGAGCACGACCTCCTTGCCGGCGAGGGCGAGCACCTGGGCGATGCCACCGCCCATGTATCCGGAGCCGACGACGGCGGCCTTCGAGATCATCGGGACTCCTCTTCATAGTGATCGATCAACCCGACTTTCGCGGCGGATGCCGAACCCGGGTCGAAACGGTGCTCGAGCCACTCCTGGACGAGCTTCTTCGCCAGCTCGAGGCCGATGACCCGCGCGCCGAGCGTGAGGACCTGGGCGTTGTTGCTCTTGACCGACCGCTCGACGGAGTAGCTGTCGTGGGCCGTGACAGCACGGATGCCCCGCACCTTGTTGGCCGCGATCGCGACGCCCAGACCGGTTCCGCAGATCAGGAGAGCACGGTCGGCCTCACCTCGCGCCACCATGGTCGCGGCTTTCACCGCGACGCGGGGATAGGGCGTGGCATCACCGGCGGTGACGCCGACATCGACGACCCGCTCCACCCGCGGGTCGGCGTCGAGCAGGTCTCGCAGGGCCTCCTTGTACTCGAAGCCCGCGTCGTCGGCTCCGATCACGATCGTCCATCCCATGGGTCACTCCCCTTCGTCGGATGCCGCGACAGTCCGGGCGATGTCGTCGGCGATGATCCAGAACGAGGTGGCGCCGGGGTCGGGGTGCCCGATGCTCCGCTCTGCGAGGGGCCGAGCGCGACCGCGGCGCGGAGTCATGGCCGATGTCGCGTCGGCTCCGCTGCGGGCGGCCGCTGCGGCGTCGACGAGCGCGGTGCGGAGATCGGCGCCCGCGGCGACGGCTCGACCGAGAGCCTGCTCGAAGGGCACCATCGCATCGAGCATCGTCTTGTCGCCGGGCGCCGCGCCGCCGAGCTCGGCGACCCTCGACGTCGCGGCGGCGACAGATTCGGCGAGATCGGCCGGCGTGAAGGCCTCGGGCGAACCCAGTGATTCGCCGACCTGTGCCAGCGCGGCGCCCCACAGCGCACCGGACGTGCCGCCGGCGGTCTCGGACCAGGTGTCGCCCGCGAGCTGCAGCAGCTCGCGCACCCCCGTCGACGGCGCGGCGGCATCCACCGCATCGACCGCCGCCGTGAGACCCCGCATCATCCCGATCCCGTGATCGCCGTCGCCCGCGACGGCGTCCAGCTCGCCGAGCGCTTCCGCCTCCGCTCCGACGGCCTCGCGCGCGCTGCGGAGCAGCCGGCGCGCGACGGCGGCCGCGTCGATGGCCGCCCGGGTCGCCGGCGCCGCTCCTGCCGTCCCCGACAGCGTGTCGCGCGGTTCACCCGCGAGGCGCCGGCCCGCCGGCCCGCCGCTTGTCGTGACCGTGCCCTTGCGCAGAGCTGGCGACCACGCCGGAGCCTTCCACAGCTCCTCGAGCTCGTCGTCGAGCCACATCACCGTGAGCGAGACGCCCGCCATGTCGAGGCTCGTGACGAACTCGCCGCACAGCGGCTCGACGACCTCGATGTCGTGGGCCTCGAGGTGCTCGACGACGCAGTCGAAGAGCACATACAGCTCCTCGTACTTGACGGAGCCCAGTCCGTTCACGAGGACGGCTGCGCGCCGGCATCCGTCCGGACGCTCCTCGAGCAGCGGCGCCGCAAGGGTGACCGCGAGCTCGGGGGCGGACTGCATCGGCACGTCGCGAACGCCGGGCTCGCCGTGGATCCCGAGACCGATCGACATCTGGCCCGCCGGCACCTCGAACAGGGCGTGGTCCGCCCCGGGAAGGGTGCAGCCGGCGAACGCGACTCCGTGGCTCCTCGTTCGGCTGTTGGCGTGGGCGGCGAGGCGCTCCACCTCGTCGAGCGAGTCGCCGCGATCCGCGGCGGCGCCGGCGACGTGCCACACGCAGACGATCCCCGCGATGCCGCGTCGCTCCTCCGCCGATTCCACCGGGGCGCTCGCGACGTCGTCCGTGATGAGGACGGTGCGCGCGTCGATCCCTTCCGCGCGCAGTCGGCGCTCGGCCTCGCCGAAGTGGATGACGTCGCCCGCATATCGTCCGAAGGCGAAGAGGATGCCGCCGCCCGCGTCGGCCGCGTGCGCGACGCGCATCGCCTGTGCCGTGGAGGGCGACGTGAAGATGTTGCCGCAGACGGCGCCCGCCGCGAGTCCCGGGCCGACGTAGCCGGCGAAGGCGGGATAGTGCCCCGAGCCGCCTCCGATAAGCACGGCGACTCTGCCGGATTCGAGCGGGTCGGCGCGGACGACTCCGCCGTCGACGACCGCGACCTCGTCGCCGTGCGCCCGTGCGAAGCCGCGGAGGGCGTCCGTGACGAACGCGTCCGGATCGCCGAAGATCTTCGTCATCGCGCATCCTCCGATCTCTTCGGCTGCCGCACCCTGCTCTCGCCGAGTGAGTACGCGCGTCGCGGAAGCACGCGCCCGCGCAGGTAGTCGCGGTTCGTCGCGCTGACGCTCAGGCCGTCTCCCCCGTAGTGCTCGACGCAGATGACGCCCTGAAATCCGCTGCGGAGCGCGATCTTGACGGCCTCTCGGTAGTCGATGACGCCGAGCTCGAGAGAGGTCGGCACCGTGGAGAACAGGCCGGCCGCGGCATCCTCGTCGCGTGTGTAGCTCTTGACGTGCCAGAAGTTGGCGTACGGCATCGTCGCCTCGGCGATGGCCCGCCAGTCTTCGACGGGCTCGTGGAGGCGGATGAGGTTGCCGATGTCGGGATTGAGTCCCACGACATCCAGCCCGATGTCCTCGACGAGGCGGACGGATGACTCCGAGGTTCCGAGGAACGTGTGCTCGTACATTTCGAGCGAGAGCAGGAGACCGACCTCTCCCGCGTGGCGGCCGAGCTCGCGCAGTCGATCCACCGCGAGCGACCAGGCGCCGTCGTCGCCGAACGGGTCGCGGTGGCCCTCGACCGTCCAGAACCACAGCTGCTCGCGCTGGGCCGGAGTGAGCGCCCGGTGCAGCCCGACCGAGACGACCGGGATTCCGAGCTCGGCAGCGAAGTCGATCGTCCGGTGCGCGTAGGCGAGATGATCCTCGCCGTGCTGCTCGTCGATCACGCTCCGCCGGATCGCGGAGAGCGACGCAGCCGTGAGACCCGCCGAGCGGAGGCACTCCCGGAGCGACTGGACCTGCCGCGGGTCGAGGTCGCCGTAGCGGGTCCACGAGTCGGTGAGATCGACATCGGTGAAGCCTGCGTCGCTCACCTCGATGAGGTCCGTCAGCCAGCGCTCCTCCGGAGCGCCCGATGCGGTCGTGGGGTGGGCATCGCCGAGCGGGAGCATCGCGGCCGCGATCGGCCAGTCGTCGGCGCTCAGCATTCCGGGTCCTCGATGACGCTCACACCGGCACCATACACCAGTTTACAACGTTGCATTTCGGGTGGGGACTGCCGATGATGCGCTGTGCGAGGCGCGTCGGCGGTGACCGCGCGGCGGCAGTAGAGTACAGAGATTCCATACGGCAGGCGGGAGCATCGATGGGACCGACGATGCATGACGTCGCACGCGTGGCCGGCGTGTCCATCAAGACGGTGTCCAACGTCATCAACGACTACCCGCACGTGCGGCCCGGCACTCGGGATCGGGTCAACGAGGCGATCGAGCAGCTGGACTACCGCCCCAATCTCTCCGCGCGCGGCCTGCGCTCCGGACGCACGGGCGTGATCGGCCTCGCCGTCCCCTCGCTGCGGGAGAACTACTTCGCCGAGCTCGCCGACTCGGTCATCCGCGCCGCCGAGAAGCGCGGCCTCGGCGTCATGGTCGAGCAGACGAGCGGTCAGCGCGAGTCGGAGCTGCGCGCCGTCTCGAGCAGCCGGCCCCGCTTCCTGGACGGCATGCTCTTCAGTCCCGTCGGCCTCGGTCAGGGGGATGCCGACGCACTCGCGATCGACAGCCCTCTCGTGCTGCTCGGCGAGCGCATCTTCGGCGGGCCGACCGACCACGTCACGATGCACAACACGTCGTCGTCGCAGGCCGCCGTCGAGCACCTGCTCGAGATCGGCCGGCGTCGCATCGCCCTCGTCGGCGCGGACTTCCGGATCAGGAACGAGGCGAGCTCGGCGAACCTGCGCCTGCACGGCTATCTCAAGGCGCTCGAGGAGGCGGGAATCGAGCACGACGAGTCGCTCGTCCGGCCGACGCCGATGTCGCAGTGGAACCGCGCCGGCGGCGCGACGGCGATCCACCTCATGATCGAGGAGGGCGTCGAGTTCGACGCGGTCTTCGCCCTCAACGACACGCTCGGCCTCGGCGTGCTGCGTGCGCTCCGCGAGGAGGGACGCCGCGTCCCCGACGACGTCGCCGTCATCGGCTTCGACAACATCGACGAGAGCAAGTACTCCGTCCCGTCGATGTCGACGGTCGACACGGGGCGGGACGAGATCGCACGTATCGCGGTCGACCGGCTCATCGAGCGCATCAACGAGAAGGGCGAGCGTCGGCCCCCCGAGACGTTCAAGCCCGACTTCCGGATCGTCAAGCGCGAATCGACCGGGTTCACGAGCACCGACGACGACTAGCACCGCCCGGCCCTCCGCCGGCTCGTCGGCCCGCGGCATCCATCGCGATGCGATGCCGGCCCGGGAGGCCGGCCCCTCGAACGACGGAGCGACACCGTCGCCGATGTCGACGACGGTGTCGCTCTGCGGTGCCCCCTAGGGCATCAGCCCTTGAACAGGCGCGGCAGCAGATCGATCAACGCCTTCTGCCACACGTCCCAGCTGTGCGGGCCGGGGATGATCGGAGCGAACTCGTGGTCGATCCCGCGGGTGTTCAGCGCGCTGATGAGGCTCAGCGTGTTCGGATAGGTGAAGTCCTGGATGTCACCCGAGTAGATGCGCAGGAGCTTCGTGCCCTCGTTGATCGCCGCGACATTCGCGTTGGCGGGAGGATTGGTGAACGCCGACATGGCCCCGATGTAGGCGAACTGGCCGGGGAAGGTGTACAGCGTGCTCAGCGCCGCCTGCGATCCCATCGAGAGGCCCGCCAGGGCGCGGTCCTCGGGAGCGCTGCTGACGTTGTACTGGGCCTCTGCCGCGACGGTAATGCGCTGCGTGATCTCGTTGGGGAAGTTCACGCCGTTGCCGTTGGCCATCACGACCACCATCGGGACGATGTCGCCCTTCAGGTAGTGGTTGTCCAGGATCTGGGCGGCGAAGCCGACCTCGATCCAGTCCGTCCACGTCTGGCCACCGCCATGCTGGAGGTAGAACACCGGGTAGGCCTCGGCGCGGTCGGGGTCGTAGCCCGGGGGCGTCCACACGTAGGCCTGACGAGTGGGGTTGCCGCTCGCGCTGCTCGTGTATTCCATGACCTCGACCTTGCCGCGCGACGCGGGCGCCACCGGGGTGGTGTACTCGCCGCGGAGCGTGTCGTCGCCGGGCACCTGGAACGTGCTCCAGTTCGGCTCCGAGAGGACGGTCGTCGGGTTCGTGGTGTCCTTGCGGTCCGATCCCTCCACGACGAACTTGTAGTAGTACGACCCCGCCTCGACCGGCATCGTCAGGCGCCAGCGCCCGTCGGGCTGCTTCGTCATCGGCGTGCGCGGCCAGCTGCCGGCCGGCCCGAAGTTGCCCCAGACCGTCACGTTGTTCGCGTTCGCGAACTCGGGGCCCGTCTCGAAGGTCACGACGCCGTTCTCGTCGATCCACGGCGTCGGGGTCGTGCCCGGCGCCGGGAGCGAATGCGGCTCGAGCGCGAGGTGACCCTCACTCGGCCCGATGTCTGCGGGCGTCTGGAAGACGCGCTGGGCGAAGTCGTGCAGGTTCTTCTGCCACGTGTCCCACGTGCCGCCGGTCTCCGGGTCGGAGCCGTCGGACTGGAACTCGATGCCGGCTGCGCCGAGCGTGCCGGTCAGATCGACCGTGGAGTTGTAGCTCGGGTCGGTGACGTTGCCGACGTACAGGCGGATCATGTCGGTCTCGGCGTTGATTTGCTTCGCCTTGCCCTTGCTGATGGGCTCGTCGAACTCGCCCGAGAAGGAGCCGACGTTCGCGAACTCCTTCGTGGATTTGGCCAGGATGCTGAACGCCTGCGCGGCCCCTCGCCCGATGCCTGCGATCGCGTGATCCTCGGCGGCGCGCGAGATGTTGAGCGCCTTCTCCGCCGTGGGAACGAGGCTCTTGACCACCTCGCCGCGGATGTCGGCAGACTCGCCGTCGGCCATGACCACGACCATCGGCTCGGCATCCCCGTCGACCGTCAGGTTGTCGAGGATCTGCTTCAGGCGTCCGAGTTCGACCCACTCGCGATAGCTCTGTCCCTCGTCCGGCAGGAGGTAGAGCACGGGGTACGGCTCGGCACGGTTCGCGTCATAGCCCGGAGGCGTCCACACCAGTGCGGAGCGATCCGTCTCGGTGACCTTGCTGCGGTAGGTGAGGTCCTGCAGCGCTCCTCCGTGGGGGTTGTCGGCGAGCCATTCGGCCCCGGGCCCGTCGACGAACAGCGTGCTCCACGTCGGCTTCGACGTGACCTCCTGCGGGCTCGCCGGGTTGCGGAATGCGATCGCGTCCTGGTTCCAGGCCGGGCGCGCCGAGTACTGGTAGTAGTACAGGCCGGGCTCGAGTGGTCCGAGCGTCGACGTCCAGTTCCCGCCGCTCAGGCCCATGTTCAAGGTGGTCCACGTCTTGCCGGGGGCGAAGTTGCCCTCGACCGCGACGACGCTGCCGGTGATGCCCGTCGCCGGCTGGATGGCCGAGTTCGGCACCGTGAAGCGGTAGACATCGTCGACTCCGCCGGCGTTGGCCGGCATCGAGACCCATGAGTCGCTTCCCGCCGCGGTCGCGGGTGTCGCCGCGACCAAGGTGGCCCCCGCTACCGCTGCGACGGCGACGACGGCCGCCAGCGTACGACGAGGGCGCGCATGCCCTCGTCGCTTCAGTTCCTTCACACTCATTCGATCTGTTCCTCACTGCGTCGTGTGCACATTGACATGCGCGGTGGACTCGCGTTGCAGAGGGTCGCCCCTCATCACTGACGGAGGGTCACGTCGTGTGCGGATCGCATGGTGCGGCGCGATTTACAACGTCGTAAATCCTTCCCGCGACCCATCGTGGCGAAAAGCGGAGAGTCGTGTCAAGGGAAATCTTCAACGTTGTAATTCACGCTGAGTCATTGCCGAGGAGCGGGCTGTCCACCTTCGAAGTCGATCGATCCGCCGGTCTGGACGGCTGGCGCCAGGCCGTCTGCTGAGGCGACCAGAGTCCATGGCCGATCGTCGGTCGGCGCTCCCGGGAGAGGCGCAGACAGCGGGACCGTGGCTTTGAGATTGGGGGTCGAGGCGTACGGGGCGAGTGAGCCGGTCCACGTGAATTCGTAGACGATATCCGTCCCGCTCGCCACCCCTGGGCCATCCGAGGCCCAGCCGACCGAGATCGCGTCGAGCACGGGATCCGCACCGACGAGGTACCGCCCGTCGTGGTTGTCGATCGTGACGCTCAGTCCGATCTCCGGGACAGTTCCGGACCCTTCGGATCGAGCGACGGCGGTGCTGGCGCTGAGAGCCGTGACACTCCCTCCGTCCCCGTAGACCCAGCTGAATTGGTAGTAGTCGAATTTGAGCGACCCGGTCGGTAACGGCGCGGTCGGGGATGGAGTAGGGGTGGGGCCTGTCGCCATCGCCCACGATCCGAGCGCTATCGAACGGTCGATGAAGGCCGCGTGAGACGATCGCGCGACGCCCACCACGACGATCACCGACGCGACGATGAGCATGGCGAGGATCGCCCCGCTCTCGACGGCGATGCGCACGCCCTCGCGTTTCCTCGTCGAGGGGAAGAACTCGATCGCGAGAGTTCCACGGATCAGCAAGGCGAGGAGGAGCACGCTCATCACGACGAGCACGAAGAAGCCGTTCGCCGCCCAGACGATGGGCAGTCCGATCGCCGGCACGAGGATCCGCCCGACGCCGATCACCGTCGCCGGGTCGACGGGCGTCGAGTCCCGCATCCTGTTGGCGTCCCCCTTGGTGATGAGGAATCCGTCTGGCTGGATCTCGACGATCCGGTGCATGATCTGCTGCTGGGGATGGGCGGGGTTCGGGAAGAGGATGACCTGCCCCAGGCCGTACTCCTCGAGGGGGAAGACGAGCGCGACGTCGCCGGGCTGGATCGAGGGCGTCATCGACCCCGTCACGATCGTCGTGCCGATGAATCCGAACGGCCGGGGGACGAAGGCGGCGACGAGGAGGGTGATGATCATGCAGACCAGCCCGCGGCACACGGCCACGCGGATCAGCACCGCCCACGGAAGCTCTTCGATCGGCCGACCATGCCACCCGGGGGCGGCGGTGAGCGGCTTCTCCAGTGTCACGCGAGCCGGATCACTGGCTCTGCGCCTCCCAGATGAAGGTCACGTCGGCGGATGCTCCCTGCGGCGCCTGGTCATCGACGGTGTAGGCGACGGTGTAGGTCTGCTTCTGAGCGTCGGTCAGGACGACGGGGAGGATGCCCTGCGAAAAGTCGGTCAGCGCCTGGAACTCCGCGAGTGTGCCCGTCCACTGTGCCGGTGAGGCGGGCTGGCCCGAGGACGTGATCGTGAGGTCGATGTGGTCGGCCAGGCTCTGATCCGTCGCATCGGCGTTGGCGTACAGCCGCACCTCGGATGCGATGTTTCCACCCGCGTAGGTGACGACGATGTCCTGTGTGTCCTTATCACCGGGCGTCAGATCGCTCGCCGTGAAGACCGACTGCCCTTCACTGTCGTTGCTGAGGCTGATCTCGCCCGTCGAGAACGAGCTGCCGCCGGTGTTGGTCGTCGCCGTGAACGCCGCCATCGAGGCGTTGTAGATCAGCACGGCAGCGACGATGATCGCGATTCCGATGATGATCGCGAGCACCCAGAATCTGGCGCTCCGGCCCTTGGCATCGCCTTCCGGCTGCGGCGCGGCTGTCTCCGCCATGGTGCGTCCCTTTCACTCGGCGTGACCAGCGAGTCCCCCACTCACTGGGCGACACGTTAGCGAAAGACGCGGCTGGCGTGACAGCGGCACCCCGCGCCGATCACCCGGATCAGATGACTTCGTCCGACCAGTGGTCGGGGTTTCCGAAGCGGTGCGCCGTGATCGTGATCGACTGCTCGTGGAGGAAGGGCAGCAGCTCCAGGCGCCCGGCGGTCGTCACGTCGTTGTCGTACACCGCGAGGTCGGGATCGCCCGCGACGGCCTCCGCGAGGCGGCGGTGGAGGGCCGCGACCGAGTCCGGCGCACCGAGCAGGCGCACGCGAGCCGGACGCACCGCGTCTTCGGCGGGGTGCCTCATCCGCTCGATCCACTGCTCGTCGCTCTCGACGAACACCGGCACGTGCTGGTCGGAGAGCGCCCGGCGCACGGGCGCGGGAAGCCCGACGGGCGCGCTGATCGTCAGACCGGCGCCCGACCGGATGCCCGCGACCGCGACCCGCAGGAGCGCCCGCCACGGGGCATCCTTCGTCGCCCGGATCGCGACCTGCGAGATCGGCCGGTAGCGGAACAGGTTCCGCTCCACCGCCAGGTGCGACACGTCCTTCACCTGACCGAACTCGCGGTCCCACGCGATCGCGTCCGACAGTGCGGAGCGCCGGAGCCACTCGAACGAGTCGTAGTCCAGCGACGGCTGCGCCGCCTCGATGAGGTCGGTGATGCGGGAGTCGAGCCCCCGCAGGTGCAGCGTCTTGGAGGCGGTCGCCCCGGTCGAGGCGCGCCACGAGCCCAGGCCGATGAGGTAGTTCGGCCCGCCCGCCTTCGTGCCCGGGCCGACCGACGAGCGCTTCCAGCCGCCGAACGGCTGGCGCTGCACGATGGCGCCCGTGATGCCGCGGTTGACGTAGAGGTTGCCCGCCTCGACGCGGTCGAGCCAGAGCGCCAGGTCGGACGGGTTCTGCGTGTACAGCCCCGCGGTGAGGCCGTAGGCGACGGCGTTCTGCAGCTCGATCGCCTGCGCGAGCGACGACGCGTGCATGACCCCGAGGACGGGCCCGAAGAACTCCTCACGGTGGAAGCGGGATCCGGGGTGCACGCCCGTGCGGATGCCCGGAGTCCACAGCCTCCCCGCGTACTCGGGTCCGACCCCCTCCGGTCCCTGAGCCTGTCGGAGGGTCGGCTCGACGAGCCACTCCTCGCCCTCTTCGAGGGTCGTGAGCGCCCATTCGAGCTTGCCCTGCGGCACCTCGATGACGGGGCCCACCTCCGACAGCGGATCCGCCGGGGGCCCGACCCGCAGCGATGCCGTCGCGTCGACGAGCTGACGCGCGAACCGCTTGGAGCGCCCGACCGGCCCGACGAGGATCGCGAGCGACGCCGCCGAGCACTTCTGGCCCGCGTGTCCGAACGCGCTTTTGATGAGGTCGGATGCCGCGAGGTCGAGGTCGGCGGAGGGCATGACGATCATCGCGTTCTTGCCGCTCGTCTCGGCGAGGAGCGGCAGCTCCGGCCGCCACGACCGGAAGAGCGCCGCGGTCTCCCACGAGCCCGTGAGGATGACCCGGTCGACATCGGGGTGCGACACGAGCTGCTGCCCCAGCGCGCCCTCGTCGATGTCGACGAGCGCGAGCACGTCGCGCGGGACGCCCGCCTCCCACAGCGCCTCGGCCACGACGGCCGCACAGCGGCGGGCCTGCGGGGCGGGCTTGAAGACGACGCCCGAGCCGGCGGCGAGCGCGGCGAGCACACCTCCCGCGGGGATCGCGACGGGGAAGTTCCACGGCGGGGTGACGACCGTCAGGCGAGCCGGAACGAACACGGCGCCGCTCACGCGGTCGAGCTCCCGCGCCGTCGCCGCGTAGTAGTTCGCGAAGTCGACGGCTTCGCTGACCTCGACGTCGGCCTCGGCGAAGACCTTGCCGGTCTCGGAGGCGGCGACCTCGATGAGCTCCCCGCGACGCGCCTCGAGGGCGCGGGCGGCGGCGAGGAGGACGGCCGAGCGGTCGGCCGCGGGCTTCGCACCCCACGCGGTCGCGGCATCCCGAACCGTCGCGACGATGCTCTCGAGGGTGTCGGAGTCGGTCACCCGGGCCGCGCCGATCGTCTCGTCGCCGGCGGTCGAGACGTCGATCCGGGACAGGATGCCTCGGGCCCACTCGCGATTTGCGGGGAGGGCCGGGTCGGTGTCGGCCGCGTTGCGGAAGCCGGGGGCGCCCGTCGCGCGCGTGCCCGATTCGCGCGGCGAGAACACGGCGGTCTCGACGAAGGCCTGGCCGCCGAACAGCTGCGACTCGATGCTCGGCTCGAGGGCGTCCACATCGGGCATGACCTCGTCGTCGGAGGCGGCCGTCCGCGCGATGCCGATGACGGCCTGCGTCAGCCCCGACTCGTCGTCGGGTGCGCCCTCGCGCACGAGCCGCCCGGCCGCGCGCGGTCCAGGCTCAGGCGCCTCGGCCGTCCGGTCCTGCGTGCGGTTCGGCCCGGTGTGCAGCGACGGGTCGTGCGCGCGCTCGAGCGAGGCGAGGAAGCGGTCCCGCTCCCGGTCGAACATCGACTCGTCGTCGGCGAGATCGAAGGCGGCCGAGAGGAAGTTGTCGCTCGACGCGTTCTCCTCGAGGCGCCGCACGAGGTAGCTGATCGCGACGTCGAATTCGTCCGGGCGCACGACGGGGACGTAGAGGAGCACGTGACCGACCTCGCGCGTGACGGCCTCGACCTGGCCCTGCGCCATCCCGAGGAGCATCTCGAACTCCACGTTCGGGCTGCCGTCAGGCAGACCGAACGCCTGCCCTGCGCCTGTCGAAGGGCCCCGCACGTCCCGCTCCCCCGCGAGGAGCCAGGCGTAGGCGATGTCGAAGAGGTTGTGACCCGCGACGCCGATGCGCACGGCAGCCGTGCGCTCGGGCTGCAGCGCGGCGTCGAGGCACCGGACGTAGTTCGCGTCCGAGTCGAGCTTCGTGCCGTAGGTCGCGAGCGACCAGCCGTGCATGACGGCATCCACCCGCTCCATCGCGAGGTTCGCGCCCTTCACGAGCCGCACCTTGATGCGAGCGCCGCCCGCCGCGACGCGCGCCTGCGACCACTCGGTGAGCCGGTCGAGGGCGCCGAGCGCGTCGGGAAGGTAGGCCTGCAGCACGATGCCCGCCTCGAGGTCGCGCAGACGCGGGTCGTCGAGGATGCGCGTGAACACCGCGATCGTGAGGTCGAGGTCGCGGTACTCCTCCATGTCGAGGTTGACGAACGTCCGATCGGTCGCGGCCGTCAGGTAGAGGGGCAGCAGCCGCTCGACGACCTTGGCGACGACCTCGTCGAACGCCCACATCGAGATGTGGCTCGCGATCGCCGACACCTTGACCGAGACGTAGTCGACGTCCGGCCGGCGCACCAGCTCGTGGATGCCCTCGAGTCGCCGCAGCGCTTCGCGCTCACCGAGCACCGCTTCGCCGAGGAGGTTGAGATTGAGGCGCGCGCCGCTCTCCCGCAGTGTCGCGATCGCGGGTCCCAGCTTGTCGGGGCGCGCGTCGACCACGAGGTGCCCGACCATCTCGCGCAGAACGCGGCGGGCGATCGGCACGACGGGCGACGGCAGCACGGGCGCCACGGCCCCGCCCACGCGCACCGCTCCCTGCAGATACCACGGCAGGAACTCCGGCACGAGCGGGGCGACACGACTGAGATTGGATGCCGCGGCCGAGAGGCTCTCGGGTCGCATGACGCCGTCGACGAATCCGATCGTGAAGGGCAGCCCGTTGGGGTCCTTCAGCACGCCGGCGAGGCGCTCGGCCGACGGGTCGACCTCCGCGTCGGACGCCTCGTGCACCCATCGGCGGGCGAGCTCGATGGCGCGATCGGCGAGGGTGTCAGCGGGCGCGGACGGCAGCGGTGTCGACGGCATGCTTCCAGCATCCGTCATCGGATCGTTCATGAAAAGCGACTGACTATGATCAGTACCGCTCACTTTCATCGATGAATTGGGGATGCCGGTGTTCGAGCTGCGCCGTCTGCGTCTGCTGCACGAGCTCGCCCTGCGCGGCACGCTCGCGGCGGTCGCGGAAGCGCTCGCCTACAGCCCCTCGACGATCTCCCAGCAGCTCGCGCAGCTCGAGAAGGACGCGGGCGTGCCGCTGCTCGTCCCCGACGGGCGCCGCGTGCGGCTCACCGAGCACGGACTGGCTCTCGCAGCGCACGCGGCTCGCGCCCTCGAGCTCGAGGAGCAGATCCGCGGCGAGCTCGAAGCTCTCGAGCCCGGCGTCGCTCCCGTGCGCGTCGCGGTCATGCAGACGGCGGCGCAGGCGATCCTCCCCCGGGCGCTCTCGCTGCTGGCCGAGCGCGAGCCCGCGCTGCGCGTCGAGATCGCCGAGATGCCGCCCGAAGAGGGGCTGTTCGAGCTGTCGGCGCGAGGCTACGACCTCGTCGTGGCGGAGCAGTATCCCGGTCATACGCGGGCCCATCGTGCCGGGCTCGAGCGCGATCTGCTGGGCGGGGATCCCATTCGCCTCGCGGTCGCTCCGGACGATCCCGCGACGACGCTTCCCGAGCTTCGTGACCGCCCGTGGGTCATGGAGCCGGGCGGCACCGCCGCGCGACAGTGGGCGGTGCAGCAGTGCCGGGCTGCCGGCTTCGAGCCGGATGTCCGGTTCGAGCTCGCCGACCTCACCGCGCACATCCGACTCATCGCCGGCGGGCACGCCGCGGGCCTCCTGCCCGACCTGGTGTGGGCCGGCCAGGAGCCGACCGTGCGGCTGCATCCGCTCCCCGGCGATCCGCGGCGCGAGATCTTCGCGGCGGTGCGGCGATCGTCGGCGTCCCGCGCCGGCATCCGCGCCGTCCGCGACGCCCTCCACGACGCCTTCGCCGAGCGGCTCGGCGCAACCCGCTCGGGCTGAAGGGAACCGATCCCCGAGGCGGAGCATGGGAGCGCTCCCGGGATGAACATCGTGTTTCGGATGGCCGTGTCCGGTTTCCGTACGGCAGGATGAGTCGCATGGGGACCGACAAGACGCGCCTGGCCACCGTGAGTGGAATCGCCGCCGTCGCCGTGGGAATCGTCACGATGACCGCCTCCATCGGGGCCTCCGCGGCTCCGGGCGACACGATCGGCCCCTTCAACCCGGTGACCGAGCCCATGGGCCAGCAGGTCGACGGCCACAACGCCAACAGCGACTTCCTGATCTTCATCGAGAACGACGTGCAGCTCAACGCCGACGAGGCGGAGGGCACGCTCGCGCTCGGCGGGGATCTGCTGTTCGGTGCGAGCTACAACGTGATGAGCCCGCGACCCACCTTCACGGTGCCCGGCGAGTCCGAGTTCGTCTCGCTCTACGTCGGCGGCGGCATCGACTGGACCGGCGGACCCACCGTGCTGAAGGTGCTCGGCAACGGCTACGCCAAGGTCGCCGACGGGACCACTTTCGACGCCTTCAACCGCGACACCAACAACGCGGCGGTCAACTATCAGATCGTCCAGCCCGGCGCCGGCTACAACAGCGTGCCCCGCATCGAGGGCACGAGCCAGCAGTCGCCCGCCTCGATCGAGGCGCCCGTGCCGGCCGGACTCATCGACATCGGCGCCGCATACACGCTGTACCGCGAGGCATCCACGACCCTCGGCACGTGCACGCAGACGGTCGAGCTGCAGAACCGCGACGACGGGACGCCGCTTCCCCGGCCGATCCTCCCGGGCGCGAACGCGCGGATCACTCTCACGACCGGCCAGACGAACGTGCTCAACCTCACCACGGCGGAGCTCGAGAACCTCGAGTCGGTCACCTTCACGACGCCGCCCGACGCGAACACTCCGCTGCTCGTCAACATCACGGGCTCGGGCTTCGTCGGCACGCTGCCGCAGTCAGCCGGCATCGGCGAGCCCGACGCACGGTCGATCCTGTACAACTTCGTGGATGCCACGTCCGTCGTCGTGAACGGGGGCGACAGCCTCAACGGCACGATCTACGCGCCCCGCGCGACGGTCAACTGGCGCAGCTCGAGCAACATCTCGGGCAACGTCATCGCCGCGAACTTCGTGCACGGCATCCCGGTCATCGCCCCCGTCGGCTCGCCGCGCGAGGTGCACGACTTCCCCTTTTCAGCCGAGCTGACCTGCATCGCGGCGTCGGATGTGACGCCGACGCCCACTGACACCGGCACGACGACGCCGACGCCCACCCCGACGCCCACCGTCACCCCCACGCCGACACCGACCGACCCCGACGAGGGCGGCGACGAGGGCGGTCCGACGTCCACGCCGTCGGCGTCGACGCTGCCCGCGACGGGCGGCGCCGATGTCTCCTGGTTCGGCTTCGCGGCGGGCATCGCCGTCGCGGCCGGCGGGCTCATCGTGCTCGGCGACGTGGCTCGACGCCGACGGAGCTGAGGCGCGGGGGTCAGGGCTGACCCGAGGCGATGAGACGACGAGAGCCTCGGCCGGAATGGACCGGCCGAGGCTCTCGTCTGTCGCCGTCAGGCCCGGTCGCCGCGGCGCGTGGCCGGTGCGGGGTCGGTCGTGCCCGCGATGCGGGGCTCGTCGTGCGCGCCGGCCGCCGTCGCGTCGCGGCCGGTCGCATCGTCCCGGACCTCCGTGTCGCGAACGGTCGTCGT
The DNA here is from genome assembly GCF_039614715.1 of Microbacterium sp. AZCO. Classification (GTDB taxonomy): domain Bacteria; phylum Actinomycetota; class Actinomycetes; order Actinomycetales; family Microbacteriaceae; genus Microbacterium. Next base: position 3,128,143 of record NZ_CP154857.1, read on the forward strand.
GTCGCGCTCGCCGGTCGCGGGATAGGCCGCGTCGCCACCCCTGCCGGCGGCCGAGGCCGCGTCGTCCGGGCGGGCGCGGGTGGTGGCATCCCGTGCCGTCGGATCACCCTGCGGCGGGTCGGTCTCGGCGTCGACGTATGGGTCGAGGTCGTCGGCCTTGCGGCGCAGCTCCTCAGCCTTCGACGCGTGCTCATCCGCTTCGCTGCGGTGCTCCTCCGCGTAGCGGCGAGCGTCGATCTCGGCCTGAGCGGCACGCGCCTTGGCGCGATCGGCCTCGGCGGCGGCTGCCGCGGCATCCGCCTGCGCCTTGTCGTGCTGAGCCTGGATCTCCTGCGCCCGCACGGCGGACTGGCGGGACTGGGCGCGCAGCTCCTCTGCGCGCTCGTGGTGCCGTTCCGCCCGGCGCGCGCTGTTGCGACGGGAGATCAGAAGCGCCACGACGATGACCGCGACGAGGGCGATGGCGATCACGACGACGATCCAGATGACTGCTGTGCTGTCCATGGACCCTCCTTCAGAGGCGTCGAGCCGAGTGGGTCTGGGCCGCGCCGTTTTCGACGAAACCGCACCCGCGGCATCGGGACAACGCCCTTGCCGGGCGGGAAATCCTGCGCTAGCCGGTTCATTTCCATGAATCCACTGGCTTAGGATCGGTTCACGCACGGGTGCGTGGGGCTTGCGCCGAGGTCTTCCGATCTATCCGTCGAGAAGGAGACCCTCGTGTCCGAAATCACCCCTGCCCGACAAGCCGAACGCGATTGGGCGCTGGATGAGCAGCGCCGCCTCGAGATCTGCGCCGCGGAGCCGATTCGGACACCGGGCCGCATTCAGTCGCATGGAACCCTGCTCGGAATCGACGAGCCCACCGAGACCATCGTGCTCGCGAGCGAGGATGCGGAGCGTTGGCTCGGCCGGCGCCTGCGCGACCTGGGCGACGACGATCTCGCGTGGACCGTGCTGCACGCGAACGCCGTCGACCCCGTCCGGGTCGAGCTGGAGGGGGAGCGCTACGACGTCATCGTGCATCGCGGAACCTCGCCGCTCGTGGTCGAGCTCGAGCCGATCATCCCCGACCTCGAGTACGTCCGCACGCGCGTCGTCGCGGCCATCCAGGAGCTGGCACGTTCGTCCGACGCCGATGAGCTGCGCCTCCTCGCCGCCAAGCGCATCAAGGAGATCACGGGCTACGACCGGGTCATGTGCTACCACTTCCATGAAGACGGGCACGGACAGGTCGTCGCCGACGAGCGCGAGCCCGACATGGAGCCGTACCTGGGGCTGCACTTCCCGGCATCGGACATCCCGAGCCAGGCCCGCGCCCTCTACATCGAGAAGCGCTCGCGGGTGATCGCCGACACCGAGGATCCGGGGCTCGCACTGCTGAGCCTGCTCCCCGAGGCCCCCCTGCCCGACCTCGGCCTCACGGAGCTGCGGGCCGTGTCGCCGCACCACCTGCAGTTCATGCGCAACATGGGCCAGGCCGCGACGGTGTCGTTCTCGCTCGTCATCGGCGACGAGCTCGTCGGGCTCTTCACCTGCGCGCACCGCACGGTGCGCCGTCTGCCCGTCCTGCTGCGCCGGTCGCTCGAGGTGCTCGCGAGCCAGGTGTCGATGCAGCTCGCCTCCGCCAACGAGATCCAGCGCCTGCGCCGGCAGCTCGAGGCGCGCGAGCGGCGGGCGTCGATCGTGGCCCCCCTGCACGGCCGCGGCGTGCCCTCCGACCTCCTGGTCGGCGGCGAGCGCACCGTCCTCGACGTCATCCCGGCCGATGGCGCCTACCTCAGGATCGGCGGAGCCATCCACTCCACGGGCACGGCCCCGTCGGCCGACCAGATGTCGCGGATCCTCGACGAGCTCCCGCCCGCGCCGTTCGTCTCCGACGCGCTCCCCCTCGAGCATCCGCAGTTCGCCGTCGAGCTGCCCGGTGTCGCCGGCATGCTGGCGGTCCCGCTCCTCGACGAGGGCGACTGGCTCGTCTTCGCTCGGGGAGAGGTCGCCCGCGAGGTCGACTGGCTCGGCGACCAGAGCCCCGGCAACCGTGAGGACCCCCTGTCGCCGCGGCGCTCATTCTCGTCGTGGAGCCAGAGCGTCACGGGCCGCAGCGCCCCGTGGGACACCGCCGTGCAGGACGCGATGGAGCTCGCCGCCGACATCCGCGCGACGCTCGAGCAGCGGGCCCAGGCCGAGCTCGCCGAGCTCGCGTGGCGTGATCCGCTGACGGGCCTCCACAATCGCCGGTTCCTGCACGATCGGCTCGACGAGCTGCTCGAGGACGGCATCGAGGGCGTCGCGGTGGTCTTCATCGACCTCGACGGCTTCAAGCTGATCAACGACACCCACGGCCACGAAGCCGGCGACGCCGTGCTCGTCGCCATCGGTCAGCGGCTCCTCGCCAGCGCGCGGTCGAGCGACCTCGTCGTGCGGTGGGGAGGCGACGAATTCGTCATCGTTTGCCTCGGTGTCGGAGAGACGCACGCGCACGACATCGCCGAGCGCGCCGTCGCCGCGCTCACGGCCCCGATCGCGGTCGAGCACACCGTCGTCCAGATCACGGCATCCGCCGGAATCGTGACGGCCGGACCCGGGTTCACGACGATGGAACTGCTGGATGCCGCAGACTCGGCGATGTACCGCGCGAAGCGCTCCGGCGGGGGTGTCGTCTCAGACTGAGGTCTGCGTCGTCTCGGGGATGATGCGGAGTCCGCCCGGGGAGTTCGCCGATTCCACCAGCTCCTGCAGCCACACCCGGTTGATCTCGGGCATCCTGGCCTCGTACTCGAAGCGGAGCGTCGACGACGTCGAGAGCCACAGCACCTGGCGTCGCTCGTTGGATTCGTCGGTAAGCGCGAGCGCGACGCTCTCACGGCGGCGGAACTTCGCGAGGATGACGAGCTCGAGGTGAGCCAGCGTGCGGTCGTCGATCGCGAACTCGGCGGCAGGCGAGCCGTAGTGCAGGGTACCCATCGCGTCGATCTTACGTGGAGCGCGGCTAGGCTGAGACGGTGACGATCGTAAACCGCCTCACCGTCGACGGCCGCGACTACTTCCTGCCGGAGCCCGTGTCCGAGCTGAAGCGCGACATCCTCGAGGCGATCAAGGGGGGTGGCGGGTACGTCACCATCCCGCCGCTGCGCGGTGGACCCGGCATCGACATCCTCTTCTCGCCCGGCATGCCGGTCACGTGGACGCAGATCGAGATCGCGAACGAGGCCGCCGCAGCCGTGCCGCCCGTCTACGACGCCGGCGCGTCGGACGACCAGATCAGCAACCTCTGACGACGCACGTCTCCGAGCGGCCCTGGGCCGCATCGCCGACCCGCGCGGCTCACCGCCGCACGGCGGCCTGGCCTCAGTGGCGCGAACCGTCGAGGATGCGCTCGATCTCGGCGGCCGAGACGGGCCGACCGAGCAGATATCCCTGACCCAGGTCGCAGCCGCGGGCGCGGGCCCGCTCGAGGTCGGTGATCGTCTCGATGCCCTCCGCCACGACGCGCCATCCGCGGCGCTTCGCACGGGCCACGACGTCGGCGATGGTCTCGTCGGCTTCGGCATCCGCCCGCTGCGTGAGCGAGCGGTCGATCTTGATCTCCTGGATCGACACCGTCTCGAGCGCATCGAGCGAAACGTCGCCGGCGCCGAAGTCGTCGATCGAGATGGCGATGCCGGCCGCTTTCAGGATGGGGAGCACGTCGACGACGGACGGCAGGAGCTGCGGCGCGGGAGCCTCGGTGATCTCCAGCGTGAGGCTGTCGGGACGGAGCCCTAGGGCCTGTGCGCGCTCCGCGAGCGCCGTGGCGAACTGCGGCGAGAACTCCGACGGCGACGCGTTGATCGAGAGACCGATCGCGTGCCCGCTGCGCTGCCATTCAGCCACCTGCGCGCCGGCCTTCTCGAGCACGTCGGCGTCGATGTCGGCGATGAGACCCGCCTTCTCGGCCAGCGGGATGAACCGGTCCGGCACGATGCTGCCCAGACGAGGGTGCATCCATCGGCAGAGCGCCTCGACCGCGACGGGCCGCACGGGCAGCACGCCGTCGTTGAGGTCGAAGAGAGGCTGGTAGGCGACGCTCAGGCCGTGCGACGTGACGGCTTCGCGCAGCTCGGCAGAGAGGATCGCTGAGCTGTTCATGGGTCCAGGCTCTCCGCTCTATCAGGCTCGCGCAACACCCCACATCGCGCCTGGAAAATCGTATAATACGCCACCGGCTGTTTCTGACGGTGTGACGACGGCGTGTGGGGACGGATGTCGAACCCGTCCACGAGTGCGGATACGCTAGCCGCGATGGGAACCCTCACTTACGACTCGAAGCTCACGGTGTCGCTGGACGACCGCATCCTCGCCCATCTCCAGCCGGTCATCTGGTCGAAACTCCGACGCGGCGAGCCCTTCGCCTTCACCTGGACCGACCCGATGCGGCCCGGCCTCGGACGCACGTCGGTCTGGCTCAGCCCCAACATCCCGCTCGCGTTCGAGTACTTCGGCAGTCGCCCGCCGAAGCTCAACGGCGCGTGGCTGGACGCGCTGAGCAAGTCGGCCAACTCGCCGGGCGGGCTCACGATCGTGCCCGAGCCGGACGAGCCCGACGGCGCCTGACCCGCTCGGGCGCTCGCGCGAATAGTCGAGGGATCGTCTGCTGTCAACAGGCGATGGGCTCCCCGCGCCCGACGTACGTTCTCTGCATGACCCGACAGCTGGACGACTTCGACACCCGAATCACTCGGCGCCGTCCGCACCTCGCCACCGCGGCGCCGGCTGTTCCCCATCTCGGCACGGCAGGACCCCTGCGCTCCGACCCCTTCGGCGAGTTCGACGCGCCGCGTCGCCCCGGACGCCTCCACTCCCTGGCCGCCGCCTTCGCGACGATCGGCGCGACGGGCTTCTCGAACCCCGGTGAGCAGATCCGCGTCTGGACGCTGTGGCTCAGCGTCATCAACGTCGGCATGGCCGTCGCCCTGACGCTCGCTCTCGTCGCGCTCTTCCGCTGAGCCTGGGGCTCACTCCCAGACGCTCGGCGCGTCCGCACGCGTCGACGGGAGAGCGGATGCCGCGGCCCAGTCGTGCACCCACGGCTCGACGTCCGGCAGCCCGTCGGGTCGCCCGATCGCGGCGAACAGCTCCTCGTGCGGGAGCGTGCCGCCCTTGCGCCGCAGCATTCTGGCGCGGATGATCGCGCGCGCGTAGACCTCCCCGTCGACGACCGCACGGTGCTCGAGATAGAGCGCCTTGTCGTCGTGGCCGAGGAACCGGGACTCCACGACGAAGCGCTGCCACAGCTCGAGCGACTTGCGGAACGTCACGGTCTCGCTCGACACGACGGCGTACCAGCCGTTGCGCTTCATGGCGTCGACGAGGCCCGTGCGCGTCAGCAGATCCCAGCGGCCCAGGTCGAAGAGCGACAGGTAGCGGCCGTTGTTCATGTGGCGCAGCACGTCGATGTCGGTGGGCAGCGTCGTGAGCCGGATCCGCCCGACGGCGGTCGGCGCAAGGCCCCTGCCCAGGCGCACGCGCACGCGCGCGCCGATGATCACCAGCAGGGTCCGCCACCACACGTTCACGAGGTGCGATCGTATCCATCGCATGGCCGGTTTGCGACGGCCGGGTGACCGATCCGCAACCGGACACGCCCGGGGCCGGGCGCAGCATCCCCTCGATTTCGCGCCTCGGGATGCCGCGCGTAGAGTCTGGCCATGGAAGCCGAACTGCAGACCGACATCGTCGTCCGTCCGGTGCGGGACGTCGACGCGGAGGCCCTCGGTCGCGTGCACGCGACGTGCTGGCACGAGACGTACGACCACCTCATCAGCAAGGCCGCGCTCGAGAAGATCTCGCCTCGTCGCATGGCTGAGCTCTGGACCCACTGGGCCGTCCAGGGCCCCGAATTCAAGATGTTCGCCGCGCTGGTCGACGGTGAGATCGTCGGATTCGCCGGCTCGGGCCCCGCGCGCGACAAGGACGCGCCCCGGTTCCGTGAGCTCTACTTCATCTACCTGCTCGACGCGTGGCACGGCACCGGCATCGGGCAGCGCCTGTTCGACGCCGTCGTGGAGACGGGCGAGGGCCTGTACCTCTGGGTCGCGGAGGACAACCCGCGCGCCCACCGCTTCTACACGCGCAACGGGTTCACGCTCGACGGCGCCGCGCACACCGAGCCGTTCCTCGGCGAGACGCTCACCGAGGTGCGCTTCGTGCGCTGATCCCTCCGCACACAGAAGAGGCGCCCCGCCGAGATCGGCCGGGCGCCTCTTCTGCGTCTTGGAGACGGTCAGCCCGCCCGGAGCACGGCCTCCCCCGCCGAGACCTCGACGCGGATCGTGCTGTCGGCACCGGGCACCGACCCCACGCCGTTGTCGAAGCTGCCCGCCGACACGTCGGAGGTCACGTCGTACTCACCCTCGGGCACCGTCAGCCGCGCCGACCCCGAGCTGACCTCGAGCGCGACCGTGCTCGGCCGGCGGCCGGTGAGATCGGCCGTCAGCGCGCCCGCCGACACCGAGAGCGTCGCCTCATCGACGCCGTCGAGGTCGAGCTCGCCCGTGCCGGCGCTGATCTGCGCGTCGATCGAGTCGGCCTGTCCCGCGATCGTGGCGCGGCCCGCGCCGAGGTCGAGCGTCAGGTCACCGAAGCGCCCGTCTGCGCTGAGCTCTCCCGCGGCGAGCGAGAGGTCGGCATCCGTCCCCTCCATCGCCTGCGGGAGCCGCAGCACGCCCTGACTGCGGCCGCCGAAGATCCAGCCCGTGAACCAGCCGTCGCCGAACCAGCCCGTCGGCGTGGCCACGGTGAGCGTCTCGCCCGAGGCGTCGAGCGTCCAGCGGTCGGCGCCCGTCGTGCCGGTGACCTCGAGCTCGGCGTCGGAGACGTCGGCGTAGACGACCTGCAGCGAGCCCGCCGACACGTCGACCTTGAGGTCGTCGACGCCCGAGACGTCGACCGTGCGGGTCGTCGTGTGAATGGATGCCGCGGCGATCGTCGTGAAGACCGCCGACACCACCGCGCCCAGCACGACGAACGCGCCGAACACGATGAGGAGGATGGCGACGACCCGCGAGGAGCCGCGCGTAGGGGGCCCGGCCGGAGGCGGGACCTCGGTGCCCGCGGGAGGGGGTGTCATCGTGGTGGTCATCGGACCGCTCCTGTCTGCGGCGTCGAGCCGCCGGGATGCGTGGGCGGGGTGGATCCGCCGGGATGGGTCTGCGGTGCGGAGCCGCCGTGTTCGAGGTGGGCGAGCGCCGCGAGCACCCGCCGGTTGCCCGACTCGTCCTGTTCGAGATCGAGCTTCTGGAAGAGCGCCGTCACGTGCTTCTCGACGCTGCCCTCCGAGATGAAGAGCGTCTTGGCGATGGCCTGGTTGGACTTGCCCTCCGCGATGAGCGAGAGCACGGCGCGCTCGCGGTCGGTGAGGCGCAGCATCCGCTCGTCCTTCGTCCGCCGGCTGAGCAGCTGAGCCACGACCTCCGGATCGAGCACCGTCGCCCCGGAACCGATGCGGTCGATCGCCTCGAGGAAGTCGGCGACGTCCGCAACGCGGTCCTTGAGCAGATAGCCGAGGGCGCCGCCCTTCGCCGCGATGAGATCGGAGGCGTAGCGCTCCTCGACGTACTGCGACAGCACGAGGAGGGGCAGGTCGGGCCGGGTGGCGCGGAGCGCGAGGGCCGCCCGGATGCCTTCGTCGGTCCACGACGGCGGGAGCCGGACGTCGAGGATGCACAGCTCGGGGGCGGTCTCGGCGACCACCTGTTCGATCCGCACGGCGTCGGGGATCGACGCGACCACCTCGTGGCCGGCGTCCTCGAGCACGCGCACGAGTCCTTCGCGCAGGAGCGCCGAGTCTTCGCAGATCAGGATGCGCATGGGATGCTCACCTCCACGGTCGTGGGTCCGCCCAGCGGGCTGTCGATGCGGGCCTGGCCGCCGGCCGCGATGACGCGGTGGACGATGCCGTCGAGTCCTCCACCCGGCATGACTCGGGCTCCGCCGATGCCGTTGTCCTCGACCCGCGCCCACAGGGTGTTCCCGTCGCGGAGCCGGGCGACGACGCGCACCTCGGTCCCCCGCGAGTGCTTGGCCGCGTTCGTGAGGGCCTCCGCGATGGCGAAGTACGCGGCGGCCTCCGTCTCGCGGCTGCAGCGGCCGTCGAGCCGCACATCGAGGTGCACCGGCACGACCGACCGGGCGGCGAGGGCCGAGAGGGCGGCATCCAGTCCCCGATCGTCGAGGACGGAGGTGTGGATGCCGCGGGCCAGCTGCCGCAGCTCGGTGATGGCCGCCTTGGTGGACGTGTGCGCCTCCGCGATGAGCTCCTTCGCGGCATCCGGATCGGTGTCGATCTTCTGCTGCGCGAGGCCGAGCGTCATGCCGACCGACACGAGCCGGGGTTGGACGCCGTCGTGGAGGTCGCGCTCGATGCGCGTGCGCTCGACGTCGGCGGCATGGACGGCGCCGGCGCGCTGCACGTTCGAGGCCCGCGCGGCTTCGGCCGACGTGCGGGCCGCTTCGGCGAACTGCGCCTCGCGGGAGGGGACCATGATCGCCCGGGACAGGATGCCGTGCAGCAGGGCGAGCCCGATGATCGCCGCCGCCGAGACGAGGGCGACGAGGATGCCGAGCGGGATCGCCCACGCGACGGGGAACTCCAGGCCCGTGCTCGCGAGCGGGACGGTCGTGCCGCGGGCGTACAGCGGCGCGAAGGCCAGGACGAGACCGGAGGAGAGGATGCTGAGCAGCACCACGACGATCCAGCCGAGGATCGTGGACACGGCGAGATTGCCGATGCCCCGCCACGTGGCCGGGTCGATGGTCTGCAGCCAGAGGCTGCGGAGGAAGCCGCCGAAGCCCGGACGTCCGCTCGTGCGCAGGCGCCGGGACGGCAGTCCGAAGTCGTAGAGCCCGTCGACCCGCGCCGCCTCGACCCACGCGACGCCGAAGAGCGCGTAGACGAAGGCGAGGAGGAAGACGACGCCGATGAGAAGGACGGGGAGCAGCCCGAGACCGAGCCCGAGCAGCGTGAACAGCACCGTGAAGACGGCGGGCCCCAGGATGCCGAGGGCCGCGAGCTGTGCGACGGCTCCGGCGACGCGGGGCGGCGACGCGATCGATGGTGCGGGGGCGGGGGTGCCTGAGGTCATGCCTCCACGGTAGAACCGGGCCCTCGGGCGCGCGCCAGAGGCATCCGGAACCTTCTCTTCGGGTTATCCCCCGGTCGCCTACCGGCCGGAGACCTTGCCGAACAGCCGGGCGATCGGCGCGAGCACGAGCGGGCGCGCGGCGATCCAGCCCGCCGCGATCACGACGAGCGATGCGACGAAGATCCAGAAGCCGACCCAGTTCACGACATCCTGCGACGCGTACATGTGGTTCAGGTTGCGCAGCGCCCCCGTCGCGAACACGAGGGTCACGTGCGCGATGATGAACAGCACGAAGTAGATCATCACGGGGAAGTGCACGGCCCTCGCCCACTCGACCGGGTACGCCTTGTTGAGGCCCGTGGCCTGCTTCGGCCAGATGCCGCTCATCCGCACACCCGTGAGGATCGCGAGGGGCGCCGCGAGGAACACCGTCGCGAAGTAGGCGAGCTGCTGCAGCGAGTTGTAGTTGACCCAGCCGTTCTCGGTGGGCCAGTCGAGCGACACGTACTGCAGGCCGGCCGACAGGGCGTTCGGGAAGACGGTCCAGCTCGTCGGCACGATCTTCATCCACTGCCCCGTCGCGAACAGCAGCACGATGTAGATCACGCCGTTGACGATCCAGAGGATGTCGAGCGACTGGTGGAACCACAGCGTGAGGCTGATCTTGCGGCGGTTGTTGTTGCGCGGCGACCAGAACACCGTCGGGCGCTTCTCGGTGCGCACCGTCAGGCCCGTGCGGATGATGAGCACCATCAGGAACACGTTGAAGAAGTGCTGCCAGCCGAGCCAAGGAGGGATGCCGACGGGCGCGCCCGCGGGAAGCTCGTACTCGCCGGGGTAGGTCGCGAGGAAGTCCTGCATGAAATCGAGGCTCAGGAACCACCGCGTGAACAGGACGACCATGCCCGCCGCGAACAGCAGTCCGGCGCCGCCGACGATGACCGCGCCCGCCCACTGACCCTTGGTGAAGGGTCCGATCCGCTTCGGCTCTGGCTGGGGCGCGGGCCGCGTGCGCGCCGCAGTGCCCGCCCAGACGGTGCGGGTGAACGGCAGCGGCGCCCGCTCCGCCGCCCCGGTCGCCGAGCTTGTCGCCCCGGTCCCCGAGCTTGTCGAGGGGTGGGATGCCGCGGCTGCAGCCGCCGGGGCGGTCGGCGCGGTGCGGGGCAGGCCTGTCCGCACGGGCGGAGCGGGAGTCTCCACGTCCGCGGGGTCGACCTCTCCCCCGGTCCCCGAGCTTGTCGAGGGGTCGAGGCCGACGTTCCTCGCGGGCTCGCCTGGCGACGCTTCGGCAGGCTCAGCGACCGGGGTGCGGAGGATCCGAAGGGCGGTTGCCGGCGGCCACGCCTCCCCGCCCGCCACCCGCGGCAGCCCGCGGCGCAGAGCACCGTCGCCCAGCGCTTCCGCGACCACGACCTCAGCCCCGGTCCCCGAGCGTGTCGCCCCGATTCCCGAGCTCGTCACCCCGGTCCCCGAGCTCGTCGAGGGGTCGAGGCCGACGTTCCTCGCGGGCTCACCTGACGACGCTTCGACAGGCTCAGCGACCGGGGTCGGGCCGACCCCAAGGGCGGTTGCCGGCGGCCACGGCTCTCCGCCCGCGACCCGCGGCAGGCCGCGGCGCAGCGTGCCACCGCTCCTCGCGGGCTCCGAGTTCGACGCTTCGACAAGCTCAGCGACCGGGGTGGGGTCGAGGGCCGGGGTCGCCACTGGCGCCGCGACCGCGGCCGGCGCTGCGGCCGAAGCCGCCACTGCCTCCCCCACGGTCGCCGAGCTTGTCGAGGGGTCGAACTCTGAAGCCGCCACGGCCGACGAGCCGTCGCCGGCGGGCCACGACTCACCGCCCGCCACGCGCGGCAGGCCGCGGCGCAGAGACCCCGAGAACGTCGCCACCGGGCTCAGGCCTTCTTCGCCTCGAGCGCCGCGATGAGCTGCGGCACGACGGTGAACAGGTCGCCGACGACGCCGAAATCGGCGATCTCGAAGATCGGGGCGTCGGCATCCTTGTTGATCGCGACGATCGTCTTCGCCGTCTGCATGCCGGCCTTGTGCTGGATCGCACCCGAGATGCCGAGCGCGACATACAGCTGCGGCGACACCGACACACCGGTCTGTCCCACCTGGTACGACTGCGGCACATATCCTGCATCCACCGCCGCGCGGGAGGCGCCGACGGCGGCGCCGAGCGCGTCGGCGAGCTGGTCGACGAGGGCGAACTTCTCCCCCGACCCGAGCCCGCGACCGCCCGAGACGACCTTCGCCGCTCCCCGCAGCTCGGGACGCGACGATGCGACGACGGCTTCCTGGACGGAATCGACGGATGCCGCGGGCCGGCCCGACGCCGTGACGGACAGGGCCTCGACCTCGGGCGTCCGCGCCTCGGCGCGCGCGTCGATCGCACCCTGCCGCACCGTGATGACGGGCGCACCCCACGTGACGGCGGAATCGACGTTGTAGGCCCCGCCGTACACGGAGTGGTGCGCGACGACGCCCTCGGCATCGCGGGAGACACCGACGGCATCCACGCACAGTCCAGAACGGGTGCGGGCCGCGAACCGCCCGGCGACCTCGCGGCCCTCGATCGAGTTCGACACGAGGATCGCGTCAGGCCGCACCAGGTCGGCCGCCGCCGAGAGGGCATCGACGCGCGGCACCGTCAGGAGCGACGCGTCACCCTCCGCCGTCAGCACGGCCGCGGCACCGAGGTCGCCGGCCTGCGACGCGAGGGAGGAGGCATCCTGGCCCACGATCAGCGCGACCGGCGTGCCCACCTGTGCGGCAGCGCCCAAGAGGCCCGCCGACGAGCGGGCGAGCTCGCCCGAGGGGGTGACGTCCAGTAGGACGAGGATCGAATCCGCAGCGAATTCCGTCATGTCGCCTTCCTCACACGAGTCGGTTCTGGATGAGGAACTCCGCGAGCTGCTCGCCCGCGTCGCCCTCGTCGACGATCTTGACGCCCGCCGCGCGCGGCGGCTTCTCGCTCAGCGCGATGACGATCGAGTGCGACGCGGAGTGGTCCTCGGCCTCGATCGAAAGGTCGGCCAGCGACAGCGTCTCGAACGGCTTCTTCTTCGCCGCCATGATGCCCTTGAAGTTCGGAAATCGGGCGTCCGGCAGCGCCTCGGTGATGGACACGACCGCCGGCAGCGGCGCAGACACGGTCATGGTCGCGGCGTCCGACGCCCGCTCGCCCGAGACCGTGCCGTCGCCGATCTCGACCGAGTTGAGCGACGTCGCGCTCGGCACGCCGAGCAGTTCGGCGATCATCGCGGGGATCACGCCGCCCGACCCGTCCGTGGAGAGGTTGCCGCCGATCACGAGATCGAATCCGATGCGCTGCAGGGCCGCCGCGAGCACCTCGGCCGTGAGGCCCAGATCCGCGCCCAGCAGTCCGTCGTCGACGACCTGCACCGCCGACGCGGCCCCCATCGCGAGACCCTTCCGGACCGTCGCGGTCGCCGACTCCGGCGCCATCGACAGCACCACGACCTCGGTGCCGGGGTTCTTGTCCGCGTACGACAGCGCGACCTCGAGCGCCCGCTCGCCGATCTCGTCGATCACCGCCTCGCTCGCCGCACGGTCAGCCAGACCCGTCTCGAGGTTCAGCTTGCGATCCCCGTAGGTGTCCGGGACTTCCTTGACCAGGACCACGATCTTCATACGCTTCTGCTCCTTCGTCGTGTCGAGTCTATGCGGCGCCGCGGGCGCTCCATGCGGCCGGAATCCGCCTGCCCGGCGGGCCGTGCAGAACCGCGCGCGCTACCGTGGAAGACGCCAGGAGGGAGGTGCCGCGTGGCCCGTTCCGGACCGCTCCCCGTCGATCCGATCGCGGAGGCGAAACGACAGTGGATCGCCCACGGCTGGACGGATGCCGCCGGCGGCATGTCGGCGGTGACATCGATCATCCGTGCGCAGCAGCTCATGTTCGCGCGCATCGACGCCATCCTGCGTCCCTTCGGCCTCTCGTTCGCGCGCTTCGAGCTGCTGCGCCTCCTGGCCTTCACAAGGGCGGGACGGATGCCGATGGCGAGCGCCATCGCACGCCTGCAGGTGCATCCCACGAGCGTCTCGAGCACGGTCGACCGGCTCGTGCGCGACGGCCTGGTGCTGCGTGAGCCGCACCCCGTCGACGGACGCGCGGCGATGCTCGTGCTGACCGACAGCGGCCGCGAGGTGGTCGAGCGCGCCACGGAGGCGCTCAACACCGAGATGTTCGAGGATCCCGGCATGTCGGAGGACGACACGGCGGAGCTCGTGCGGATCATCGCCCGGTTCCGCAAGGACGCGGGCGACTTCACCGACCCTCGACCGGTTCCGGATCCGCTCTGACCCCGGCCCCATCCGCTGCCCCCGGCGTCCCCGCCGCCCCTCGTCGCACCGAGACAGGGGGTTTCGCCGAGACGAGGCATCCTGCCCCCATGTCTCGGCGAGATCCCTTGTTTCGACGAGACATGGCTTGTCCGTTCGGCGGGCGGAGTCGGCGGCGTCACCGGTTGGTGAAATCGGGCTGACGCTTCTCGCGGAAGGCGGCCATGCCCTCCTTCTGGTCGTGCGTGTCGAACAGGGCCGCGAAGACGTGTCGCTCGAAGCGCAGGCCCTCCGCGAGGGGCGTCTCCATCGCGGTGTCGAGCGCGGCCTTCGCGGCGTAGACCGAGGGCAGCGACTTCGCGGCGATCGTGTCGGCGACCTTGCCGGCCTCGGCGAGGAGCTCGGCGGCAGGCACGACGCGCGACACGAGTCCCGCGCGTTCGGCCTCGGCGGCATCCATCGTCCGCCCCGTGAGGATGAGGTCGGCCGCCTTGTAGTACCCGACGGCGCGGATGAGCCGTTGCGAGCCGCCCATCCCCGGCATGACGCCGAGGTTGATCTCGGGCTGGCCGAACGTCGCGGTGTCCGCGGCGATGATGATGTCGCACATCATCGCAAGCTCGCAGCCGCCCCCGAGCGCATAGCCCGAGACCGCCGCGATGACGGGCGTGCGCACCGCGGCGAAGGTCGGCCAGCCGCCGAAGTGGTCGCCGAGGATCATGTCGAGCCCGGTCTTGGACTCCATCTCCTTGATGTCGGCGCCGGCGGCGAAGGCGCGCTCCGACCCCGTCAGGACGATCGCGCCGATCCCCTCGTCGGCGTCGAACCGTGTCGCCGCGTCGACGACCTCGGCGCACACCTGGGTGTTGAGGGCGTTGAGCGCCTGGGGACGGTTGAGGGTGATCCAGCCGACGCGTCCTCGCGTCTCGACGATGATCGTTTCGTAGTCGGTCATGCTCAGACGCTAGCCGAGGAGCTCGCGGCCGATGATGACGCGCATGATCTCGTTCGTGCCCTCGAGGATCTGGTGCACGCGGAGGTCGCGCACGACCTTCTCGATGCCGTAGTCCGACAGGTATCCGTAGCCGCCGTGCAGCTGCAGGGCCTCGTTCGCGACGCGGAAGCCGGCGTCGGTCGCGAACCGCTTCGCCATGGCGCACTGCATCGCGGCGTCGGGCGCCTTCGTGTCGAGGGCGAGGGCGGCGTCGCGCACGAGAGCCCGCGCCGCACGCAGCTCCGTGGCCATGTCGGCCAGCGCGAAGACGACGCTCTGCTTCTCGGCGAGCGGCTCGCCGAACGTGAAGCGCTCCTTGACGTACTGCACCGCCCGATCGAGCGCCCACTGCGCGCCGCCCAGGGAGCAGGCTGCGATGTTGATGCGCCCGCCGTTGAGCGCCGACATCGCGACCTTGAAGCCCATGCCCTCGCCGCCGAGCACGGTGGCGGCGGGCACGCGCACCTCGTCGAGGATGACCTGGCGCGTCGGCTGCGCCTTCCAGCCCATCTTCTGCTCCTCCGGCCCGAAGGACAGGCCGGGGAGACCATCGGGCACGAGGAACGCCGTGATGCCGCGGGCGCCCGCCGCGCCCGTGCGGGCCATGACGATGTAGACGGACGACTCGCTCGCACCCGAGATGAACTGCTTGACGCCGGTCAGCACGTACTCGTCGCCCTGCCGGATCGCGCTCGTCGTGATGGCGGCGGCATCGGAGCCCGCGCCGGGCTCGGTGAGGCAGTACGAGCCGACATCGCGCATCGAGACGAGCCGAGGAAGCCACTCCTGCCGCTGCGCCTCGGTGCCGTAGACGTCGATCATCCACCCGACCATGTTGTGGATGGTGATGTATGCGGCGATCGACGGGTCGGCCTTCGCGAGCTCTTCGACGATCGCGACGGAGTCCGCGCGGGAGAGGCCCGTGCCGCCGACGTCTTCGCGGATGTAGAGCCCTCCGAGCCCCAGCTCCCCTCCGTGCGCCAGAGCGTCGCGCGGGAAGATGTGCTTCGCATCGCGCTCGATCGCCTGAGGCGCGAGCTCGGCGGCGGCGAACTCGCGCACGGCGTCGAGGATGGCGGCGCGCTCGTCGGGGGTCAGAGTTGGGCTGGGTGCGGTGGCGACCGGGATTTCCATCGTCATTGTGCGACTTCCTTGTGGGACGGCATTGTCACTGTGTGCAGTTTACATGGACGTCCTACTACTTGCGAGGGCCTCCAGACGATGCACAGCGTCGCCGACCGTTCACCTCGACGTCACCGGGGGTCGATAGCACGGAGGGGCGTGCGCCCGCACGCCCCGACCACCCGAGGATCCACATGCCTTCGTACCTTCGACGACCAGCCCTGCTCGTCGCCGCCGCTGCCGCCAGCTGCGCGCTCGCGCTCACTCCCGCGATCGCGGCGTCCGCCGAGATCGTCTCCCACCCCGTCGAGTACTCCGCCGACGACGCCGCGATCTCGCTCGCCCCCGTCGGCAGCTTCGACACCGGCGTCTTCGACGAGTCGGCGGCCGAGATCGTCGCCCACTACCAGGACCGCCTCTTCGTCGTGAGTGCGAAGGCGGGCACCGTGCAGGTGCTCGACTTCTCGGACCCGGCCGCGATCGCGAAGAAGTACGAGATCGCGTCCGACGGCGTCGCGAACTCCGTCGCCATCCGCGCCGACGGCCTGGGCATCGCCGCCTTCGAGGCGCTCACGAAGACGGACCCCGGCCATCTGGTGTTCTTCGACGCCCGCGCCGAGCAGCCGACGATCCTCGGCTCCGTGACCGTCGGCGCTCAGCCCGACAACGTCGTCATCACGCCGGACGGCCGCTACGCGCTGACGGCGAACGAGGGCGAGCCGGCCGACGACTTCTCGACCGACCCGGAAGGCTCGGTCTCCGTCGTCCGACTCTCGACCCCGAAGGTCGTCGCGTCCAGGCAGAAGGACGTCTCGACCGCGGACTTCCACGCGTTCGAGGACGGAAAGCTCCCCGAGGGGGTCCGCGTCTTCGGCCCCACTCCGCACGGCGCCGACCACCCCGTCTCGCGCAACCTCGAGCCGGAGTACATCTCCGTCGTCGGCAACAACGCCTACGTCGCGCTGCAGGAGGCGAACGCCGTCGCCGTCGTGCAGATCCCGTCGGCGCGGGTCACCGGCATCCATCCGCTCGGGTACAAGGACTACAGCGTCGAGAAGCTCGACCCGAGCGACCGCGACAACGTCTTCGCACCGCGCAGCTACGCGGGCCTCTACGGCATGTACATGCCGGACGGCATCAACGCGTATCAGGCCGACGGCGCGTCCTACCTCGTGACAGCCAATGAGGGCGACGCCCGTGAGTGGGGCTCGTACGTCGAGGGCGCACGCGCCGGCTCGCTGCCGATCTGCGCCGACAGCCCGCTCAAGGGCAAGACCGGCAATGCCGACCTCGGCCGGCTGAACGTCACGAAGGAGCTCGGCTTCGACGCCGCGAAGGGCTGCTACTCGAGCCTGTACGCCTTCGGCGCCCGCTCGTTCTCGATCTGGACCACCGACGGCGACCAGGT
Source organism: Microbacterium sp. AZCO (assembly GCF_039614715.1). Taxonomy (GTDB): domain Bacteria; phylum Actinomycetota; class Actinomycetes; order Actinomycetales; family Microbacteriaceae; genus Microbacterium. The sequence goes on from NZ_CP154857.1 coordinate 3,145,091, forward strand.
GTTCGACTCGGGCTCGCAGCTCGAGGAGATCACGTACGCGGCCGACCCCGCGCACGTGAACTCGAACCACACGGAGGCCAACTTCGAGGGACGCAGCGACGACAAGGGCCCCGAGCCGGAGAACCTCACGATCGGGCAGGTCGACGGACGCACCTACGCCTTCATCGGGCTCGAGCGCGTGGGCGGGGTCGTCGTCTACGACATCACGGTGCCGGCGCAGTCGTTCTTCGTCACGTACCTCAACAACCGCGACTTCTCCGACAACAGCGGAGATCTGGGCCCCGAGGGCCTGTCGTTCATCCCCGCGGCCGAGTCGCCGACGGGCACGCCCCTCGTCGCGGTCGCGAACGAGGTGTCGGGCTCGACGACGCTCTTCGAGGTCGCCGTCACCCGCTGATCCCACGGAAGAGGCCGGGCGACCCATGGGGTCGTCCGGCCTCTTCTGCTGTCGGCTGGAACTCAGAGGATGACGACGGGCAGCGGCACGACCGAGCGCGAGTCGGCCCAGCCTTCGCCGCCGGTGAACGACACCCGCAGCAGGTGCGTCCCGCGCGCGAGCTTCGGCAGCGAGATGCTGATCGCGCCCTTCGCCGCGGCCTCGACCGGGGCGGTCGCGATGATCTTGCCGTTCTCGGTGACGGTGACCGTGCCCTGGGGCGCGGATCCGTCGGCAGCGACGACCTTTCCGACGATCTTCACCGTCGTGCCCGCCTTCGTCACGATGGGGCTCGGCGCGGCGAACAGCGACGTCGCGATGGGCTCCTTGTCGACGAGCACGGCCACCGACCGCGCGGGCACCGTGACCGCTCCGGTCGCGGCATCCCACGTCGTCGTCTTCACGACGGCATCCGAGCCGTTCCCGAGCGCAGGCGTCAGGGCGAAGCCGCGTCCCTTGAGCGCCGGGATCGTCTGCGTCGTGGCCTCGGGCGACGCGTTGAAGACGACGAGGGCGCCCTCGAGCTTCGGGTCGACATCCTTGCCGACGAGGTCGTCGACGAGCATCGTGATGACGCCGGGCGTGGCATCCACTCCGCTGTTCGGGAAGCTGACCTTCTTCTCGATGAGATCGGCGGACCCGAGACGCAGGAGCGGCACCTCGCTGCGCACGCGGAGCAGATCGAGAGCGGATGCCTCGGCCGCGGCCATGTCGGCCGGCCCCGGCTTGAGCGCGGGGTTCGCCAGCAGCGGCTGCAGGATGCTCCAGCGGTCGCCGTTGTCGGCCTGACTCGGCAGGCCCGAGCCGAAGGTCGACTCCTGACCCGTCCAGTCGATGCGGTTGAACCAGTCGCCGGAGTTGTAGCTGTTGTCGTCGAGCGACTTGGAGCGCAGGAGCTCCGTGCCCGCGTGCCAGAACGAGGGCGACTGAGACAGCGTCACGGTCGCGAGCTCGAGCGTGTTCATGCGGACGCGGTCGGCCATGCTCGTGTCGGTCGGGAGCTTCAGCACCGACAGGTCGTACAGCGTGTTGTTGTCGTGCGCGTCGACGTAGTTGATCGTCTCGTCGGGCTGATCGGCATAGCCCGCCGGCGCTCCGTTGTAGTCGAGCTCGTCGCCCGCCTTCACGGTGCCGTCGGCGGCCGTCAGGCGGAAGTCGCGCAGGTTGCCCGTCAGGCCGATCTTCACGAGGTCGGTCAGCGTGCCGAGGCGCGCCAGCTGCTGCTCGGGCGTGCCGTCGGCGCCGTGCCCGTTGGGGTCGGTCCCGAGGCCCGTGCCGAAGCCCTGCTCGTACGTCGAGTCGCGCACGGGGCTGCCGCCGTGCACGCCGTCCCGGAGGCGGTCGTTGAAGGTGCCGATGCCGGTGCCGCCGAGCTGGCCCTGCGTCGCCTGCTCGAAGAGGGCGTTGTTCGCGACCTCGCCGAAGTTCCAGCCTTCGCCGTAGAGGTAGATCGCCTTGCCGTCGACGCCGTCCTTCTTGAGCGTCAGGGAGTCCAGCGCCGCGCGGATCGCGAGCATGTTCGCCTTCGACGCGTGGCCCATGAGGTCGAAGCGGAAGCCGTCGACCTTGTACTCGCGGGCCCACGTGACGATCGAGTCGACCATGAGCTTCTGCGCCACCTCGTGCTCGGTCGCGACGTTCTGGCAGCACGTCGAGGTCTCGACGTTGCCGGCCGCGTTGAGCCGCTGGTAGTACCCGGGCACGACCTGGTCGAGCACCGACGTCGGAGCCTGGCCCGACGCGGCGGTGTGGTTGAACACCTCGTCGAGCACCACCTGGAGGCCGAGGCCGTGCAGCGCGCCGACCATCGAGCGGAACTCGCCGACGCGGGCGCCGCCGTTCGGGTCGGTCGCGTACGAGCCCTCGGGCACCGAGTAGTGGTACGGGTCGTATCCCCAGTTGAAGGCGTCCGTCGCCGCCACGGCGCCGACGCACTCCTGCTGCTTCGGCGAGTCGGCCGGCAGCGACGCGAGGTCGCACGCGGGCGTCTGCTGCTTCGCCTTGTCCTCCTCGATCGAGGCGATGTCGAACGACGGCAGCAGGTGGACGGTGTTGATGCCGGCGTCGGCGAGCTGCTTCAGCTGCGCCGTCCCCGCGCTCTTCTGCGTGAAGGCGAGGTACGTGCCGCGGAGGTACTCGGGCACGGTCTCGTCGGTGGCCGAGAAGTCTCGGATGTGCAGCTCGTAGATCGCGTGGTCGACGGGACGCGCGACCACCGGGGCCGCCGTCTTCTCCCACTGCTTCGGCTTCCACTGCTTGTCGTCGAGGTCGACGGCGACGGAGCGCGTCGAGTCGACCGTGAGCGCGACGGAGTAGGGATCGGTGACGGCGTTCGTCTCGATCTTCCCCGTCGTGGGGGCGTAGACGGCGACCTCCCAGAGGTACTCGTCGCCCTTCAGGTCGGTCTTGCCCTTGACGGTCCAGGTTCCGGATGCCGCGTCCCACGTCGCCTCGTGGCGCACCGGGTCGCCGCTGGCGGCCCCTGAGCCTGTCGCGGGGTTCCACGTCAGGAGCGTCGCCGTCTGCGCGGTCGGGGCCCACAGCCGGAACGTGGGCTTGCTGCCCTGGAAGGTCACGCCGAGGTCGAGCTTCTCCACCGCCGACGCGTAGAGGTCATCGAGGACACCGGGGATCTGCACGCCCGTGAAGGCCGTCAGCGCGCCGGCCGCGCTGCGCTGAGCGACCATGAGCTGGCCCTTCAGCAGCGCCGCGACGGCATCCCGATCCTGATCCTCCACGTGAAGCGCGATGTACGACGCGAGCGCCGGGAACGTCGCCTTCTGCTCCGCCGTCAGCCCGCCCGCGAGGCGGGTGAGCGTGACGGGGTCCGCGCCGCCCGTGACCTCGCGGTCGGGCGTGACGCCGAGCGTCGCATCCTTCGAGGAGTAGAGCTGCCACGTCGCATCGGCCGCCTTCGAGCCCAGGTCGGCGGGCCACGCGATCGTGGCGGCGTCGATCCAGTGCGCGCGCAGCTCGCCCGTGCCGGCGAGCGGCGGGTCGGCCGACTTCACCGTGAGGATGTGCGTCGCGATGTCGTAGCGGAACGTCGTGACCTTGCCGGCGGTCGCGCTGAACGAGATGTTCGCGCCGCCGGGCGCGCCGCCCGCGCCGTAGTTCTCGTCCCACGAGCGGTTGTGCGCGACCTTGACCTCGTACGAGCCCGTCGGCAGATCGTCGGTCGTGAACTGGAAGACGCCGTCGCCGTTCTGGTCGAACATCATGCTCGCGAGGCAGTCGGGCTGCCAGTCGCCGGGGCAGCCGAGCTCGCTCTGGAGCGAGCCGGGAAGGGTGATGACGGGTCCCTGGTCGGTCGACGTGATGTTCTTCGTGCGCGGATCGAAGAAGAACTCGATCGGGCCGCCCGTGTGGGTGATCGTGATGTTCGAGCCGCCCGGCACGCCGCCGGCGCCGTAGTTCTCGGCCCAGCTCTTCTCCGTCGCGATCTTGTACTCGTAGGTGCCCGCCGCGAGGTCGTCGAGCTTGAGGTGCCAGATGCCGTCCTTCTTGGTCATCTGCACCTGGGCGCAGTCGGGCTGCCAGTCGCCGGGGCATCCCGCTTCGCTGTTGAAGCCGCCGGGCACGCTGACGTTCGTGTAGTTCGTCGGCTCCTGGGGCTCGGGCTCCTCGGGGGCCTCCGGCTCATCGGGCGTCGCGGTGAGGTCGACGCGGTTGCCGACCGACGCGAACGTCGAGTCGGCCGAGCGGTGCCCGGCGGCGTCGGTCGACACGGCCCGGTACTCGACGAGCGTTCCCGCCGCGAGACCCGCGATGTCGTGGAAGACGCCGGGCTGCGTGTCCTCGGCGGTGCCGAGGGCGTGCCACTCCGTGCCGCCCGCGACGCGCCACGAGAAGCTCGTCTCGCGCCACGAGTCGTCGGCCTGCGCCGACACGGCGACCGAGCCGGTCAGCGCCGCGCCCGCACCCGGAGCCTTGACCGTGATCGGCGCAGCCTCGGCCGGTGCCGAGACGGGCCGGTCGGCCTTGAAGACGCGGGTCGAGAGAGCGGGGACGGTGATGGATGCCGCGGCCGAGGCATCCGTCGTCACGGCGTTCCCTCCTCCGTAGATCGGCGTAAGGGTCGCGCCGGCCGTGAGGGTCTTCAGCGAGACGGTCTGATCGGTGGTCGCGTTGTTGCTCGCGACGAGGTACTCGACCTTCGCGTCGCGATCCACGCGGGAGAAGGCGTACACGCCCGCGCCGTCGGCGACGTAGCGCTCGATCTGGGCACCGTTCACGAGCGCGGGGTTCGCGTCGCGGAGGGCGGACAGCTCGGCGATGTGCTCGTAGACCGGCGCGGTCGTGGAGTAGCGGTCCTGAGAGCCGAGCGTCTCACCCGTGACGAGCGGCTGGTTCTCGTACTCGGGAACCTGGCTCGCGAAGAGCGTCTGCCGGGCCGCACGGTCTCCGCCCGTGCCGGCGAAGCCCTGCTCGTCGCCGTAGTAGACGACGGGCTGGCCGCGGCTGAGGAACAGCAGGTCGTGCGCGAGCTCATCGCGCTGCAGCTGGCTCGACTTGCCGTTGAGGAAGTAGCCGATGCGGCCCATGTCGTGGTTGCCGAGGAAGGTCGGCAGCGCCGTCGCCGAGGAGTCGGGCGTGGTGTAGTGGTCGTCGCCCGCGAAGAGGGTGCTGAGCCCCTTCGCCGTGCCGCCGCCCGCGTACGAGCTCGCCGCGGCCTGGAAGGTGAAGTCGAGCACCGAGTTCATGTCGGTCTTGCGGATGTACGGGGCGAGCTTCGTCGGGTCGGCGTCGTAGACCTCGCCGAACATGAAGAAGTCCGGCTTGCCGTGGCTGTGGGCGTAGTCGAGGACCTTCGTGGTCCACTTCTGCCAGAACTCGAAGTTGACGTGCTTGGCCGTGTCGATGCGGAACCCGTCGATGCCGAGGTCGATCCACGTGTCGTAGACGTCGACGAACCCGTTCACGACCTTGGGGTTCTCGGTCATGATGTCGTCGAGCCCGACGAAGTCGCCGTACGTGACGGACTCACCGGCCCACGTCGAGTCACCGCGGTTGTGGTACAGCGTCGGGTCGTTGAGCCACGCGGGAACCTTGACGTTCTTCTCGGCGTCCGCGATCACGGGCGTGTAGGGGAACGACGTCGCCGGATCCATCGCGGGGAAGGAGTCGGTGCCGGCGTAGGTCGCGGGGTCGAAGGCGTTGCCGTCGGCATCCTTGTAGGGGCTGGTCTTCTGGTCGACGTACGCGTTCGTGCCCTGCTGGTAGGAGATGACGTCGGCCGTGTGGTTCGTGATGATGTCGAAGTAGACCTTGATGCCCTTGGCGTGGGCGGCGGCGATGAAGTCCTGCAGCTGCTGGTTGGTGCCGAGGTGCGGATCGATCTGCGTGAAGTCGGTGATCCAGTACCCGTGGTAGCCGGCCGACACATCGGCGCCCGAGCCCTGGACGGGCTTGTTCTTGAAGCTCGGCGTGAGCCAGATGGCGCTCGTCCCGAGGCCCGAGATGTAGTCGAGGTTCTGCTGCAGGCCCTCGATGTCGCCGCCGTTGTAGAAGCCGGTGCTCGTCGGGTCGAAGCCTGTCGTGAGGCGGTCGCCCGTGAGGCCGCCGGTGTCGTTCGACGCGTCGCCGTTCGCGAAGCGGTCGGTCATGACGAAGTAGAACTGCTGACCGCTGCCGGCCTGGCGCGCCGGCGCCGCGACGAGGGCGTCGTCGGCTGCCGAGTAGCCGCCCCGCAGCGACGTCACGTCGATGCCGATGCGGTGCGACGTGTCGTCGAACGTGAAGCGCAGCGTCGAGGGTCCCGCGACGGTCAGCGGGATGTTCGATCCGCCCTTGGCGCCGTCGGCGCCGTAGTTCTCGTCCCACGAGTCGTTGACAGCGACCTTGTACTCGTACGAGCCCGCCGGAACCTGGAATTCAGCGGAGTAGAGCCCGGCATCTCCCGTCGGGGCGAGCTCGGTCGCGGTGCATTCCGGCTGCCAGTCTGCCGAGCAGCCGAGCTCGTCCTGCAGGCTTCCGACGAGGGCGAACGTGCGGTCGGCCGCCGCCGCGGGAGCGGCGAGGGCGGTGACGCTGCCGGTCAGGACCAGGGCGGCAGCGGCGAGAGAGGCGAGCACGCGGCGGCGTGCAGTGGTCGTCTTCGACACGAGATGAGCTCCCAGGATGCGGGGGCACGGCGACGTGCCCACAGGCGATGCTTGCGACGCTATAAGCGTTCTCCCAGGATTGCAAGCGCTTACATCATGAGAACGGCCTCATCTTGTTCGCGGACCGCTGCGAAGTCGCAAGCGCTTCCAGCCGGGCGCGTACGGTGACCGGTGGCCGGTGCCCGTCAGAGCCGCTCGATGATCGTCGCGTTCGCCATGCCGCCGCCCTCGCACATCGTCTGCAGGCCGTAGCGGCCGCCCGTCGACTCGAGGTGGGCGAGGAGCGTGCCGAGGAGGCGGGTGCCCGAGGCTCCGACGGCGTGGCCGAGCGCGATCGCGCCGCCCCACGGATTGAGCTTCCCGGGATCGGCGCCCGTCTCGCGCAGCCACGCGAGCGGCACCGACGCGAACGCCTCGTTCACCTCGTACGCGTCGAGGTCGTCGATCGTGAGGCCGCTGCGCTCGAGGATGCGCTGTGTCGCGGGGATCGGTCCCGTGAGCATGAGCAGAGGGTCGTCGCCGACGACGGCGAACGAGTGGAACCGGGCACGCGGCGTGAGCCCGAGCACGACGGCCTTCTCCTCGCTCATGATGAGGACGCCGGATGCCGCGTCCGTGAGCGGCGAAGAGCTGCCCGCCGTGATCTTCCACTCCAGGTCGGGGAAGCGCTCGGCGAGCGCGTCGGTGCGGAAGACCGTCGGCAGCGTCGCGAGACCCTCGACGGTCGTCGCCGTGCGGATCGTCTCGTCGCTGCGCACGACTCCCCCGTCGGTCGGGACGGGAAGCACCTGGCCGTCGAAGCGGCCGTGGGCCGAGGCATCCCCCGCCCTTCTGTGCGACTCCGCGGAGAAGGCGTCGAGCTCCTCGCGGCTGAGGCCCCACTTCTGCGCGATGAGCTCGGCTGACACGCCCTGGTTGACGAGACCCGCGGGGTAGCGGGATGCGATGCCGGGCGCGAGCGAGCCGCCCTGACGGGAGGAGCCGAGCGGCACGCGGCTCATCGACTCGACGCCGCCCGCGATGGCGATGTCGTAGGCGCCCGCGATGATCCCCTGCGCTGCGAAGTGCGCCGCCTGCTGGCTCGAGCCGCACTGCCGGTCGATCGTCGTCGCGGGAACGCGCTCGTCGAACCCCGCCGCGAGCACGGCCTGGCGCGCGATGTTCATCGCCTGATCGCCGATCTGGCTCACGCAGCCGAGGATGACGTCGTCGACCTGCGTCGACTCGAGTCCATTGCGCGCGAGCAGCGCGTCGAGGACGAAGGCGGCGAGATCGACGGGATGCTCCGCCGACAGCGCTCCCCCGGGCTTGCCCTTGCCCGATGGCGTGCGGACGGCGTCGACGATGACGGCGGTGCGGGTCATGCCTCCATGATCCCCCCGCGCGGACGGGTGCGGGCGGCGGGCACGGCATCCCGCACGACATCGCCGGGGATCGCCACGTCGTCGGATCCAACCGCGGCGGGTCGCCCCGACGTTGCGCGGATCTACGACGCAGTGGCGGGCGGGCGCGCGGGCGCCGGGCGCGGCATCCCGCACCACATCGTCGGGGATCGCCACATCGTCGGACCCAACCGCCGCGGGTCGTGCCGACGCTGCGCTGATCTCCGACGCAGTTGCGGCACGCGCCCGGGTGCGGCATCCCGCACCACGTCGTCGGGAATCGCCACGTCGTCGGACCCAACCGCGGCGGGTCGCCCCGATGCTGCGCGGATCTCCGACGTAGTGGCGGGCGGGCGCGCGGGCGCCGGGCGCGGCATCCCGCACCGCACCGCCGGGGATCACCACATCGCCGGGGATCGCCACGTCGTCGGACCCAACCGCGGCGAGTCGCCCCGACGCTGCGCGGATCTCCGACGCAGTGGCGGGCGGGCGGGCGGGCGCGCGGACGCCGGGCGCGGGCCCCTGGCGCCCCCGCAAGCCACGTGGGAGGCTGGCGCCGAGGGCGCGCGGAAGGGCGAGACATGGCAGTCGACATCTACCTGCAGCTTCCGGGCATCCCCGGAGCGTCCGTCGAGCGCGACCACGAGGACTGGATCGAGGTCAGGAGCGCGAGCTGGGGCGTCGAGCAGGCCGGAGCAGGCCCGGGCGGGCCGGGCGGCGGGCCGGGGCGCGTCGGGCGGGCGACGCAGCATCCCCTCGTGGTCACGGCCGCGACCTCGATCGCATCGCCGCTCATCTTCGAGGCGATCACGAAGGGGACGAACCTGCCCACCGCCGAGCTCGAGGTCGTGCGGCGCTCCGACGGGCGGGGCGCCGTCGTGGTGCGGTGGGAGTTCGCCGAGGTGCGCCTCATGCGGCTGGACGTGTCGGGCGCGGAGGCGGGTTTCGACGACGTCTTCGAGATCGTCGCCAAGCGCGCGCGGCTGTCGGTCGTGCCGGTCGACGACCGCGGCGGAGCCGGCCAGCCCGTCACGCGCGGCTGGGACTTCGCGACGCATCAGGCCTGGTGAGGCATCCCGTCGCTGCGCCTCGTCAGCCCCGCGTCTCGGCCGTGCCGTAGGTCGAGCGCTGCTCGATCACCGCGAGCGTGCAGCGCGAGACGCACACGAGCTTGCCCGCGTCGTCGACGATGCGGATCTCCCAGACCTGGCTGCGGCGGCCGAGCGCGGCGGGAGTCGCGGTCGCCGTGACCCAGCCCGAGAAGACGGGCCGGATGTGGTTCGCGTTGATCTCCTGGCCGACGACGTGGAACCTCTCGCGGTCGACGGTGAGGAATCCGGCCCACGACGCGATCGTCTCGGCGAGCGCGACGGATGCCCCGCCGTGCAGGACGCCCGCCGGCTGAACCGTGCGACGGTCGACCGGCATCCGCGCGACGAGCGCGTCCTCGCGCACCTCGACCATCTCGATCCCGAGCGTGTCGATGAGGGTCTCGCCCGCCATCGCGTTCAGGTCGGCGGCCGAGGGCTCCGTGTGCCAGATGCTCACACCGCCGCCTCTTCCGGCCGGTCGGCGGCCCCGGCCTGCGCGGCATCCGGAACATATCCCTCGATGTGCCGCTCGTCGGGACCGTTGTACGCGGACAGGGGGCGGATGAGGGCGTTGGATGCCGTCTGCTCCATGATGTGCGCGGTCCAGCCCACGACCCGCGCTGCGACGAAGAGCGGCGTGAAGGTCAGGGTGTCGAAGCCCATGAGGTGGTACGCGGGGCCCGAGGGGTAGTCGAGGTTGGGGTAGATCCCCTTGCGCGAGACGAACTCGCTCTCGAGCTCGTCGTACAGGGCTGCCAGGTCCTGCGCGTCATAGTGCTCGACGAGCGTGTCGAGCGCGGCCTTCATCGTCGGCACGCGCGAGTCGCCCTTCTTGTACACCCGGTGCCCGAAGCCCATGATCTTGCGCTTCTCGGCGAGTGCGTCGTCGAGCCACGGCTTGACGTTCGCGGCTCCGCCGATCTCGTCGAAGATGTGCATGACGGCCTCGTTGGCGCCGCCGTGAAGCGGACCCTTGAGCGCTCCGATCGCGCCGACGACCGCGGAGTAGAGGTCGGCGATCGTCGACGTGATGACGCGGGCCGTGAACGTCGAGGCGTTGAAGGAGTGCTCGGCGTACAGGATCATCGACACGTTGAACGCGGCCGCGACCGTCGCGTCGGGCTCCTCGCCGAAGGTCATCCAGAGGAAGTTGTGCGCGTAGTCGAGGTCGTCGCGGGGCGCGATCGGCTCCTCGCCGCGGCGGCGGCGCTGGTCGTACGCGACGATCGCAGGCAGCTTCGCGAGGAGGCGCTTGGCCTTGCCGAGGTCGGACTCGCGGGAGTTGTCGAAGGCGGCGGGATCGGATGCCCCGAACACCGACACGGCGGTGCGCACGACGTCCATGGGGTGGGCGCTGAGCGGCAGCAGGTCGATCGTCTGCTTGATGTTGTCGTCGAGCACGCGGTTCGCCCGCTCCTCGGCGACGAACGCGGCGAGCTCGTCGTCGGACGGCAGCTCGCCGTACCAGAGGAGATAGGCGACCGCCTCGAACGACTGCGTCGCCGCCAGCTCCTGCACGGGATAGCCGCGATACAGGAGCGAGTTCGTGTCGGGATTGACCTTCGAGACCGCCGTGTAGTCGACGGTGACCCCCGCGAGGCCCTTCTTGATGTCGGTGTCGGTCATTTCTCTCCTCTAAGTGGCTGGCATGTCCCGATTTCGCTCACACCGGGGCTCGATATCGATGGGAATCGGGACGCGAAGGCCGGAAATCGGGACATGGAGTCAGCGGCTGATCTGGAAGTTGAAGACGTCCTGGTCGAAGTGGTTGTACTGCTCGTAGTCGATGAGGTCGTAGAGGTCGGCGCGGTGCTGCATCTCGCCGAGCTTGGAGGTGAGATGCCCTTCGTCGACGAGCGTGTCGAGGGCACGGGATGCTGCGCCCATAGCAATCCGCAGCAGCGAGACCGGCCAGATCACGATGTTGACCCCGACATCGCGCAGCTGGTCGACACTGAAGAGATCGGACTTCCCGAACTCGGTCATGTTGGCGAGGATCGGCACGTCGATGGCGGCGCGGACGGCGGCGAACTCGTCGAGGGAGCGCATCGCCTCGGGGAAGATCGCGTCGGCCCCGGCATCCACCAGCGCCTTCGCGCGGTCGATCGCGGCATCCATCCCCTCGACGGCCCGGATGTCGGTGCGCGCCATGATCAGGAAGTTCGGGTCGCGGCGGGCGTCGGCGGCGGCGCGGATGCGCTTGATCGCGGTGTCCTCGTCGACCACGGCCTTGCCGTCGAGGTGGCCGCACCGCTTGGGGTTGATCTGGTCCTCGATGTGGGTGCCGGCGAGCCCGGCGTCTTCGAGGGTCTGGATCGTGCGCGCGACGTTCATCGGCTCGCCGAACCCGGTGTCGGCGTCGATGATCGCCGGCAGGTCGGTCATGCGGGCGATCTGCTGCCCGCGCCCGGCGACCTCGGTGAGCGTCGTGAGACCGATGTCGGGCAGGCCCAGGTCGGCCGACAGCACGGCGCCCGAGATGTAGACGCCCTCGAAGCCCTTCCGCTCGATGAGCCGCGCGGACAGCGGGTTGAAGGCGCCCGGGAAGCGCAGGAGCTCCCCCGACGCGAGCCGCTCGCGGAAGAGGCGGCGCTTCTCGGCCGCCGGCGTGGTGGAGTAGAGCATCACACGGCTCCCGTCTCGCGGAGTCCGGAGATTCCGACGAAGTTCGGACGAATCGGCGCCATTCCTCCGAAGCTCGCGCGATTCTCCGGAGTTCGGGCGGCCGGGCAGGGGGCGCAGCTCATCAGAAGAGGCCCTTCGGCGCCGGCGCGCCCGCGAGCACGCCGAGCTGCGCGACGATTGTGAGCTGCCGCACCTCTGCGGGGGTCAGCTCGGGCAGGCGCTCGGCGAGGTCGAGGAAGCGCTCGATCTCGTCGCCCGAGAGGACCGGCTGCGCGAGCAGACGGAACTTGCGGACGTAGTCCTCGCGCGCGAACGGGCGCGCCCCGAGCGGGTGGGCGTCGGCGACGGCGATCTCGTCGACGAGCTCGCCGCCGTCGGCGAACGTGATGACGACGCGGCCGCCGAAGGCCTTCTCGTTGGGGTCGTCGGAGTGGTAGCGACGCGTCCACTCCTCGTCCTCGGCCGTCGTGATCTTGTTCCACAGGGCGACGGTGTCTTCGCGCGCGGCGCGCGACGGCGTGTACGAGTCGACGTGGTGCCAGCCGCCGTCCTGCAGCGCGACGGCGAAGATGTACGGGATCGAGTGGTCGAGCGTCTCGCGGGATGCCGTCGGGTCGTACTTCTGCGGGTCGTTGGCACCCGACCCGATCACGTAGTGCGTGTGGTGGCTCGTGTGCAGCACGATCGAGGCGACGTTGTCGGGCGCGAACGCGTCCGGGTGCTCGCGGTGCAGCTTGCGGGCGAGGTCGATCCACGCCTGCGCCTGGTACTCGGCGGAGTGCTCCTTCGTGTACGAATCGAGGATGCCGCGCTTCGCCTCACCCGCCGCTGGGAGCGGCACCTCGTACGAGGCATCCGGCCCGTCGAGCAGCCACGCGATGACGCCGTCCTCGCCCTCGTAGATCGGCGACGGCGACGTCTCGCCGCGCATAGCCCGGTCGACCGCCTCGACGGCCATCTTCCCGGCGAACGCGGGGGCGTGCGCCTTCCACGTCGAGATCTCGCCCTTGCGGCTCTGGCGGGTCGCGGTCGTCGTGTGCAGCGCCTGGCCGACGGCCTGGTAGATCGTCTCGACCGGGAGGCCGAGCAGAGTCCCGATGCCGGCGGCGGCGGACGGGCCGAGGTGCGCGACGTGGTCGATCTTGTGCTTGTGCAGGCTGATCGCGCGCACGAGGTCGATCTGGATCTCGTAGCCCGTCGCGAGGCCGCGCACGAGCGCCGCGCCGTCGGCGCCGACGTGCTGTGCGACCGCGACGATCGGCGGGATGTTGTCGCCCGGGTGCGAGTACTCGGCGGCGAGGAACGTGTCGTGGTAGTCGAGCTCGCGCACCGCGACGCCGTTCGCCCACGCCGCCCACTCCGGCGACGTGCGCCGCTCGAGGGCGCAGCCGAACACCGTCGCGCCGTCGCCGCCGATCGAGACGGCGTGGTCGAGCGCCTGCTGGCGCGCCGCGCTGACGGGCGCGCGCGTGAGGGATGCCGCCGCGACCGCCGCGTTGTCGATGACCCGGTTGATGATCATGTCGACGACCTCGGGCTCGACCTCGACCGGGTCGGCCGCGACCTCCGCGATCTTCCAGGCGAGCTGCTCCTCGCGCGGCAGCGGCTCTTCGCTGCGGTAGACGCGGACGTGATGCGTGACGGTCATGCTGCTCCCTGGTGGTGGTGAGGTGTGGTCGCCGAGCCGGCCTGCGCGTCGAGGGACTCGAGGATGCTCGCGAGCGCGTTGTGCAGGTGCACGTGGGTCGCGTGGGCGGCGAGATCGGCGTCGCGTGCCGCGATCGCGGAGGCGATGAGACGGTGCTCCGAGATGGATGCCGCGAGCCGGCCGGGATTGTCGCGCGCGAGCCGGCGCACCCGCACGAGATGGGTGCGCACGCTCCGCAGCGCCGAGGTGAGGTAGTCGTTGGCGACGGCGGCGTCGAGGGCCTCGTCGAACCGCGCGATGAGCGCGTAATAGTCGTCGGTGGCCGCGGCGCCGTCGACCGAGGCCGCGGCGAACTCGCGCGCGAGGTCGCCGAAGTCGTCGGCCGCGGCCCGCTCGGCGGCGAGCCTCGCAGCCGTCTCCTCCAGCGCGCGCCGCACCTCGAAGAGCTCGCGGATGTCGCCGGCATCCACGTCGCTGACGACCGTGACGCGCGGCGACTGCTGCACGACGAGCCCGTCGGCGGCGAGACGGCCGAGCGCTTCGCGGAGCGGCGTGCGGCTCACGCCGAGGCGTGCCGCCTGCTCCACCTCCGCGAGGACGGTGCCGGGGGCGAGCCTGCCCGATTGAATCTCGTCGAGGAGGGTCAGGTAGGCGCGATCGCTCGCTCGCATCTGCCACCTCCCTCGCCGGTCTCGCGCCTCATTGTATACATAGGCGCACCTTTGCGGCTCAGATCGCCGGCATCCATTGCACTGGGTATACAGCTCATTCCCACCCCCAGCTCTTAACCAGATTCGGCCGTCGGAAGCAAGGGGGCGACGCGCCTCGGCGATGACGGCTTACTTGATGACAGGTCCCTCGCCGGCGCTCCACCCGAACCCGAGCCGAGGCGCCGGCTGGTCGACCCATTGCTTGGGAGCGCAACCGGCGCGCCTTGGGGAAGGAAAGATGATGAAGCACTTGGGGAGGGCTCTCGCGTGCGCCGCGGCGGCCGCGGTGCTGGTGACGGCTCCGCTCATCGCGGCACCGGCCATGGCCGATCAGGGGGCGGCGCCGCCCACGGCGGCCGAGACGAAGGTGGTGGTCTGCAAATACATCACGACGCCCGGGGAGGGCGAAGTGCTGCAGACGGGGCAGAATCCGATCGAGGTCAGCGTCAATGCGCTTGGCGACGGCTTCGCCGGCGCATTCCCGTACGTCTTCACCGACGCGCAGGTGAAGTCGATCGCGATCGGCTGGGTCGGCGCGGGACTCGGCATCACCGACTGCCCGGGATACCGGCCGCCGCAGCCCGAGAACCAGCCGCTCTCCGACAGCCGCACCACGTCGACGTGCACGCAGCCGCTCGACGGCACGCGCACCGAGATCGTCGGAGCGCGGACGGGCACACGCACCTATGTGTGGGACGGGGATTCCTGGGAGCCGCAGGACTCCTGGGGCGAGTGGACGGTGACCTCCACGAAGGTCACTCCCGACCCCGCGTGCGCGCCGGATACCGTTCCGGTCCCGGCACTGTTCAGCGTCGCGCCACAGCCCCCGACCTGTGGGAGCGACGGGAGCCTGCCGGCACTCGTCACGCTCGAGCACGTCACGCTGACGTGGGACCGGCCGTTCGACGGGCCCGGCACCTACACGCTCACCGCGACCGCGACGGACGGGTACACGTTCGCCGACGGCACGACCGTGAAGACGAAGGAGTTCACCGTCGCCGCGGCTCTCGGCTATCAGAGCGACGCCCCCGACGCGCCGTGCTTCCGCGAGGAGCAGACGCCTCCGCCGGCCGGCGAGACACCGGGGACACCGACACCCGGAACCACCACCGGGACGCCGACCGGGACGACACCCGGAACCACCACCGGGACGCCGACCGGGACGTCGACCGCGACGACCACGGGCACGACCCGCGCGTCGACGACCGCCGCGTCGACCGGCTCCGACCTGGCGACGACCGGGAGCCGGGGAGTGTCGCCGCTCGTGCCCGTCGGTGGAGCGGTCGTGCTCCTCATCGGGATCGCGGCGACGGCGTACGCAGCCCTGCACCGTCGGGCCTGACCGCGACCAGGGCGGGGCTCGCCCCCCGCCCTGGTGCGGTGCAGTCCCGTGCTTGCGAGGGAGCCGCCACACGCCTCGCGAGGGAGGTGTGAGGATTCCGTTAGGAATATTCACAATCTTGTGAAATCGGCGTAGCGTCCCGCTCATGTCCACCACCATCCGCACCTCCGGCCTCGTCAAGCGGTACGGCCGGATGAACGCCCTCGACGGACTCGATCTCACCGTCGAGCAGGGTCAGGTCCACGGCTTCCTCGGCCCGAACGGCGCGGGGAAGTCGACGACGATCCGCATCCTCCTCGGACTCGCGAGAGCGACGTCGGGCGAGGCATCCGTCTTCGGTCTGCATCCGTGGAACGACTCCGTCGCGATCCACCGCCGCGTGGCGTACATTCCCGGCGATGTCAGCGTCTGGCCCAACCTGTCAGGCGGAGAGGCGATCGACCTGCTGTCGCGTCTGCGCGGGGCCGACCGCGGCGACGCCGTCTACCGGTCCGAGAAGGAGCGCCTCATGGAGGCGTTCCAGTTCGACCCCCGGAAGAAGGGCCGGACGTACTCCAAGGGCAACCGGCAGAAGGTGGCGCTGATCGCCGCGTTCGCCGTGCCGGCGGACCTCTACATCCTCGACGAGCCGACGAGCGGATTGGATCCCCTCATGGACGTCATGTTCCGTCGCGAGGTCGCGCGCGTCAGCGCGGCCGGTGCGACGGTGCTGCTGTCGAGCCACATCCTGTCGGAGGTCGAGCAGCTGTGCGACCGCGTCTCGATCATCCGTGCGGGCCGCGTCGTCGAGACCGGCACCCTCACCGACATGCGGCACCTCACCCGCACCGAGGTCTCGTACGAGGGAATGGATGCCGCGCCCCTCGCGACGCTCCCCGATGTGCACGACGCGGTCGTCGACGACGGACGCGTCCGGTTCACCGTCGACAGCGACCGCATCGCCTCCGTGCTCCCCGAGCTCGGCCGCCTGGGCGTCGCGGGCCTCCGCGTCGCGCCGCCCTCGCTGGAAGAGCTGTTCCTGCGGCACTACGGCGACGACCTCGCCGTGCTGGAGGGGAGCCGGCGATGAGAAGGCTCTCGACGCTGCTCGGGCAGCGGCTGCGTCGTGACTGGCTGCAGCTGACGCTGTGGATCGTCGGCACCGTGGCGCTCGCTCTCGCCGGCCTCAACGGCGCCGCGACCACGTACGGCTCGGAAACCGAGCGCACGGCACTGCTGGCGACGGTCATGGCCAATCCCGTGATCCTGCTGTTCCGCGGTCTTCCCTCGGGGCCCGACGAGTCCGCCTTCATCGTGTTCCTGCTGATGCCGTTCCTCGTCATGATGGCGGCGTTCATGAGCACATTCCTCGCGGTGCGTCACACGCGGGGCGACGAGGAGGCGGGACGACTCGAGCTCATCGCCGCCACGAGCGCCGGTCGCACCGTGCCGACCGTCGCCACGATCGTCCACGGCGTGCTCGCGAACGTCGTGCTGGGCGCACTCGTGACTGTCGCATTCCTGGCCGGCGGGTCGCAGACGGAGGGATCGCTGCTCGCCGGATTCACCGCGGCGTGCGGCGGCCTGACCTACTTCGGGGTCGCCCTGCTGTCGGCGCAGCTCGTGCGCACGTCGCGCGGCGCGAACTCCCTCGCCGTGTGGGTGCTCGTGGTGAGCTTCTTCATCGCGGGCATCGGCAACGCGGTCGGAACCCCGAGCGACGACCTGACCCACATGGAGAGCTCCTCGCTCACGTGGTTCTCCCCCTTCGGCTGGGCGGAGAACACGCGCGCGTTCGACGAGAACCTGTGGTGGCCTGCGCTGCTGTGCCTCGGGGCGTTCGTCGTGCTCGCCGGAGCCGCCCTCGCTCTGCAGACGGTGCGCGACCTCGGCGCGAGCATCCTCCCCGAGCGCCTCGGACGCTCGAACGCGCGGCCGGCCCTGTCGTCGACCACGGCGCTCGTCACGCGGCTCGCGACGCCGTCCGCGATCGGCTGGGCAGCGGGCGCCTTCTTCGCCGGCGCGCTGTCAACCTCGCTCGGATCCGTCGTTAACCAGATGGGCTCGGACAATCCGGCCGTCGCCGACATGCTCAAGGCCCTCTCGGCCGAAGCCGACCTCGAGCAGGCCGTCGTCGTCGTCTTCTTCACGATGGTGGGCCTGCTCGCGGCCTGCGCGGCCGTGCAGACCGTGGCCCGTGCGCGGCAGGAAGAGGCGCACGGCACGGCAGAGCCCGTGCTCGCCTCCCCGGTCGACCGCGTCCGCTGGCTCGCCGACTTCGTCGTCATCGGGTTCGTGTCGGTCGTGCTCACGTGCGCCGCGGGCTTCGTCGGCGCCTGGGCGGGCGGGGCGGGCACGGACAACGGCGCCGACCTCACCCGCAGCGCGTTCGTCGCCGCGGCCGGGCAAGTGGTGGCCGCATCCGTCTTCCTCGTGCTCACCGCGCTCATCTTCACGGTCGCACCGCGGTGGACGATCCCACTCGGCTGGACCCTCGTCACCGCCGCCATCGTGTTCGGGCTGTTCGGACCGCTGCTCGGCATGCCCGACTGGGTCACCAACCTCTCGCCCTTCTCCGTAGCACCCGTGCCGAGCGGGGACGAGGTGGACCTCCGCGGGATGTGGTGGCTGCTGGTCGCCGTGGCGGCGGGAGCCGTGGCATCCCTCTCCCTCATGCGCCGGCGCGAACTGGCCCCGGCGGGATAGGAGGCGACGTGGGGACGGAGCATCCCGGAATCGACCCTGCCGAGCAGGCGGCCGCGATGATGACGGCCGCCGGGATGCCGCGCATGCCCGCGCGCGTCATGATGGCGCTCGTCGCCGCGCCGGCCGACGGGTATACGGCAGCCGATCTGGGTGAGCGTCTCGGGGTGTCGGCGGCCGCGATCTCGGGAGCGGTCCAGTACCTGCAGCGCGTGCACTTCATCCGGCGCCGCGCCGTGCCGGGCGACCGGCGCGACCGCTACGAGATCGTGCCCGAGGTCTTCTACGACTCCATGACGACCAACACGACGCTCTACGAGCGCACGGCCGAGCTCATGGACCGCATCGCGGAGGAGGCGGGCGACGATCACGCCGCACACGACCGCTCGCGGGAGATGGCCTCGTTCTTCCGATTCCTCGCGAAGCGGATGCCGGAGCTCGTCGCGGAGTGGGTGGACTCACGCGGGTGAGCCCGGCCGGTAGCCTTGCCCGAGTGACTTCGGACGATCGCTACATCGTGGCCACCGACGGCGCCTGCAAGGGCAACCCCGGACCGACGGGCTGGGCGTGGGTCGCCGAGGACGGGCACTGGGCCGCCGGGTCCCTCGTGACGGGCACGAACAACATCGGCGAGCTGCTCGGACTCCTCCGCGCGATCGACGACCACCGCGACGTCGACAACCTCGTGGTGCAGGCCGACTCCAAGTACGCGATCGACACGTACACGAAGTGGATGGACGGCCACCGCCGCCGGGGCTGGAAGACCTCCACCGGCGCACCGACGAAGAACGTCGACCTGCTCGAGCAGCTCATCGAGGCGCGCGACGCCCGCCGGGCCGCCGGCCGTCCCGACGTCGTGCTGGAGCACGTGCGCGGACACTCGGGGCACGTGCTCAACGCGTGGGCGGACGAGCGCGCCGTGCGCGCGTCGGAGCACGCCGCGAAGGGCATCGAGTCGGCCTGGTCGTCGCTCGGCGCGCAGGACCGCATCGACGTGTCGACACGCCCCAAGAACGGGCGCTGACCGCGCTCAGCCGCCCGCGGCCTCGGCGAGGTGCTCCTCCAGCGCATCCACCGCGGGGCGCTGACCCTTCACCAGGCGCGCGCGGGCGTCGGCCAGCGGCATCCACTCGGCTCTGTCCACTTCGGGGAACGACTGGCGACGGCCCGACCGCGGCGGCCACTCGAGCTCGAACTCGCCGAAGGCGAACTCCGTCGCCGTGAAGTCGGCCCCGTCGGCGACGAAGACCGTGATGCGCTTGCCCGACGAGTAGCTCCAGGTGCCGAGCTCGGCCACCGGAGTGTCGGGCGGGGCGACGCCGAGCTCCTCCTCGAACTCGCGGCGGGCGGCATCCAGGGGCGTCTCGGAGTCGGGGTCGTACTCGCCCTTGGGGATCGACCAGGCGCCCTCGTCCTTCGCGGCCCAGAACGGGCCGCCCATGTGCGCGATGAGGACCTCGGCCGCGCCCTCGCGCAGTCGATACAGCAGCAGCCCCGCGCTGTGGACCGGCATCCCGACTCCCTTCCGCAGAAATGCGGAGATGTGCGCTTTTGCGGACGGATCGGTGCGATCCGATCCGACATTACGCACATCTCCGCAATTCGGCACGCGGGTAGGGGGTGGGGCGGGGGCGCGCGGACGCGGGCGGGTGGGGGCGCGCGGGCGCGGGAGGGGCCCGGCGCCCGCGCCCGGGCGTCAGCGGGTCAGGCCGGGCGGCCCTTCGGCGAGACCTCGTAGGTCTTCTCGGGGTCGCGCTCCGCGACGCCGCCGAGGGCCTCGTCGATCGCGGCCATCGTGTCCGCGTCGAGCTTCACGCCCGAGGCCTTCACGTTGTCGGCGATCTGCTCGGGACGGGATGCTCCGACGAGCGCTGCCGACACGTTCGGGTTCTGCAGCACCCACGCGATCGCGAGCTGCGGCATCGTGAGCCCCGCGTCCGACGCGATCGGCTTGAGCTTCTGCACGGCCTCGAGCACGTCGTCGCGGAGCAGGCGCGAGATGAACTGTGCGCCGCTCTTCTCGTCGGTCGCGCGTGAGCCCTCGGGCACCGGCTGACCGGGCAGGTACTTGCCCGACAGCACGCCCTGCGCCATCGGCGACCAGACGATCTGCGAGATTCCGAGCTCCTCCGACGCGGGGATCACCTTCTCCTCGATGACGCGGTACAGCGCGGAGTACTGCGGCTGGTTGGAGACGAGCTGGAACTTCAGCTCCTTGGCCAGCGCCGCGCCCTCGCGCAGCTGCTCGGCCGTCCACTCCGAGACGCCGATGTAGAGCGCCTTGCCCTGTCGGACGATGTCGGCGAAGGCCTGCATCGTCTCTTCCAGCGGCGTCTCGTAGTCGTAGCGGTGCGCCTGGTAGAGGTCGACGTAGTCGACGCCGAGGCGCGAGAGCGACCCGTTGATGCCGTCCATGATGTGCTTGCGCGAGAGTCCCTGATCGTTCGGCCCCTTGGGACCGATGGGCCAGTAGACCTTCGTGAGGATCTCGAGCGACTCGCGCCGCTGACCCTGGATGGCCTTGCCGAGCACGACCTCGGCCGCCGTGTTCGCGTACGTGTCTGCGGTGTCGAAGGTCGTGATGCCGGCGTCGAGGGCCGCGTGGACCGTCGCGATCGCCGCACTGTCGTCGACCTGCGAGCCGTGGGTCACCCAGTTGCCGTAGGTGATCTCCGAGACCTTGAAGCCGCTGTTGCCGAGGTACCGATATTCGACCATTTGCTGATTTCTCTCCTGATTGGTGCCCGGCGCGGGCGCACCGGGCGATGTCGCCGTCAGAGCGAGGAGTCGAGCTCGGCTCGTTCGGCGGACGTGAGGACCAGGTCCGCGGCGAGCGCGGAATCCTGGATGCTGGCGGGCCGGGATGCCCCGGGGATCGGGATGACGCCGGGTGCGAGCCCGAGCTCCCACGCGAGGGTGACCTGCTGAGGGCTGACCCCGCGCTCGTCGGCGATGCGCTGGAAGGCGCCGAACGTCGTCGAGGCGTCGCGGTTGCGGCCGATCCCGCCGAGCGGCGACCAGGGCAGGAACGCGATCCCGTGCGCCGCGCAGTGGTCGAGCTCGGCGCGGCTCGAGCGGAACACGGGCGAGAACTGGTTCTGCACCGAGGCGAGTCGCCCGCCGAGCACCTCCTGCGCGATCCCGATCTGCGCGATGTCGGCGTTCGAGATGCCGGCGAGCTCGATGACGCCCTCGTCGAGGAGGTCGCGCAGGGCGCCGACCGAGTCGGCGTAGGGCACCTCGGGATCGTGGCGGTGGAACTGGTAGAGCCCGATGGCCTCGACCCCGAGTCGCCGGGCCGACGCCTTCGCGGCCTCCTTGAGGTACTCGGGCCGCCCGCTGCGGCGCCACGGCCCCCCGCCTGAGCCGGGCGGACGCTGCAGGCCGCCCTTCGTCGCGACCAGGACAGCCGACGTGTCGCCGCCATACGAGGCGAGCGCCTTCGCGACGAGTCGCTCGTTGTGCCCCGGCTCGCCGTCGGACGGCAGGTGGTAGGCGTCCGCGGTGTCGATGAAGGTGATGCCGGCGTCGAGAGCCGCGTGGATCGTCGCGACCGCCTGCTCGGGGTCGGGCCTGCCCTCGATCGACATCGGCATGCCGCCGATTCCGATGGCGCTGACGGTCCGGGTTCCGATCGTCCTGAGCTGCATGTCGCCTTCCGCCGCGTCGTCCTGCCCTGACACCCTAGGCACGCGCGCGATGAGAAGTCCAACAACGCCGGTCGATGGCATTTAGAACATCAGGCGATCAATCGACCGAGGCGGCGAGCCACTCCTCGAGCGTCTCGGAGTCGATGACCGCGTCACCCACGGGAACGAGACTCGTGTCGTCGACGATGCGGCCGAAATAGCCGGCCGACGGATCGGACACGACCTCGCGCCCGTCACCGGCGGCGGCGAGCACCCGCGTGACGAGGGTCGAGATGGGCGCTCGCTCGGGGCCCGCGATCTCGATGGCGCCCGCGGGAGCGGCCGTCGCGGCATCGGCGACGGCCCGCGCGACCGCCGCCGCGGCGATGGGCTGCATCGCGCTGGGCGCGACCCGGACGCGGCCGTCGACGGTGCTCGCATCGGCGATGTCGGCGAGGAACTCGAAGAACTGCGTCGCCCGCACGATCGTGAAGGGCACGGGCCCCTCCTGGATGATCCGCTCCTGCACCACCTTGCCCGCGAGGTACCCACGTGCGTCCGGGTCGCGGTCGACGCCGACGATGCCGAGCGCGACGTGGTGCCCGACGCCCGCGCGAGCCTCGGCAGCCAGCTGATTGCGCGTGGACGCGGTGAAGAAGGCGATGGATGCCTCCTCCGCGAAGTCCCGCGGATTCGTGACGTCGACGATCGCGTCGGCGCCCGCGAAGGCCTCGTCGAGGCCCACGCCAGCCGCGGCATCCACTCCCGTCGAGGGGGAGGCCGCCATCGCCTCATGCCCGCGCTCCCGCAGCAGCGCGACGACCTGCCGCCCGATGAGGCCCGTTCCACCCAGTACGACGATCTTCATGCCCACCCCTTACTCGGATAACTCTTGTCCGAGTTCAAGATACCCGGACACCCACTGTCCGAGTCAAGTACGATCTCGGCATGAGGATGTCGGGGGGCGTGGAGTGGGCGCTGCACTGCTGCGTCGCCCTCACGGACATGGATCGGCCGGTGCCGGCCTCGACGCTCGCACGGTTCCACGACGTGTCGACGACGTACCTCGCGAAGCAGCTGCAGGCGCTCGCGCGTGCGCGGCTCGTGCGGTCGGTGCAGGGCAAAGCGGGGGGCTACGTGCTCACCCGCTCCCCCGACGAGATCACGGTGCTCGACGTCGTCGCGGCGATCGAGGGACCGGAGCCGCAGTTCGTGTGCACCGAGATCCGGCAGCGCGGACCCCTCGCGGCCTCGCCAGAGGACTGCCTGCGGGCGTGCGCCGTGCATCGAGCCATGCTCGCGGCGGAGCAGTCGTGGCGGGACTCGCTCCGCGGCGTGACGATCGCCGACCTCGCCGCGACGGTCGACCGCGACGCGGGCCCCGAGGTGCGCCCCCGGACGCGCGCCTGGCTCGCCGCGCCGAGCGGTTAGACCTCCGCCGGCGCGCCCGCGCCCAGCGGTTGGACCTCCGCCGGCGCGAGACGCCGAGCGGCTACGCCTCCGCGCCGCGCGCGACGCCGGTGCGAGACGCCGGGCGGCTACGCCTCCGCGCCGCGCGCGATGTCGGCGCGCTCCTGCCAGCTGCGCGCAGTGACGCGGTCGAGCGAGACCTGACGGCGCAGGGCGTCGGCCTGCTCGTACAGCGACGGCGGGCCCCAGCTCGTGAGCACCTTCACGAGCACGGGAAGGAGCTCGATCATGAAGAACAGGATCGCGATGAGCCAGTGCGCCCACGCGAGAGTGGGCTCCTTGGCCGACAGTCGCTCGAGGCCGCTGATCTGGCTGAGGAGGCCCACGGCGCCGGCGTTGCCGCTCGCGACCTCGGCTGCGCGCGCGTTGTACGCGGCGAGCGCCGCCTCGTACTGCTCGCGGGCGGCGGGGAGCTCGTCCTTCGCCTGCTGCTTGTTCTGAGCCTCGGACGCGCTCGCATCGGCGGTGCCGTTCGCCTGCGCGTCGGCGAGGTCGGCCTGCGCGGCGGTCAGCTTCGCGGCGAGGTCGTCGTAGGCCGCCTGCGCCGAGGCGAGCTGGTCCTTCGCCGCCGTGGAGCTCGCGCCCTCACCGGCGACGCCCGTGCAGCCGGGCACCTCGCCCGCGCCCTGGCCCGTGAGCTCGCACTGGTAGATCGCGCGCGCCTGGTCGATCACCTGCTGCTGCGCCGCGAGCTTGGCGGTCAGGTCGTCGACCGTCGCCTGGGCCGAGGAGGTCGCGGCCGACGTCGTGTCGGCGCCCGCGACGACGCCGCTCGCGGCCTGGCTTTCGAGGGCCGAGACACGCTCGCTCGCGGCATCCAGAGCCTTCTTCTCGGGGCCGCTCGTGACGGCATCCTGATCCGACTGGGCCTGCACGAGGTTGGTCGCCGTCACCTCACGCGCGATGTCGTTGTGGAACACCTGCAGGACGAGCGGCTCGGCCACGACGATGCCGATGACGGCCGCCATGATGATGCGGGGGATCGCGAGCCCGATGAGACGGCCGATGCTGTGCGTCGAGCGCATCGTCGAGGTGAGGAAGCGGTCGAGGTTGAAGATGATGAGCATCCACACGATCGCGAGGGGAAGAGCACCCCACGCGACGATCCGCACGCCCGTCGTGAGCGCGAAGTACATCGAGATCGCCGAGATGAGTGCGGTGCCCGCGATCACGAAGAACATCTGCACGAAGCGCGGCTGCTCGGTCGGCACCTGGTCGAGCACCGACGAGTCCGCGCCGCCCAGCACCGCGAGCCGGCGCCATCCCGAGACGCGCTCGCGCTTGGGCCGCGTCGCGCGCGTGGTGCGGACGGGAGGAGCGGATGCCGCGACCGCCGGCTCCGCGGTCGGCTCGGGGCCGGTCGGCTCGGGGCCGGTCGGCTCTGCGTCACTCGGGTCGGCCTCGACCGGCTCGTCGAAGGCGCCCCACTCCCCCACGGTCGCCTGCGAGTCGTCGGGCCTGGTGACCGCGACGGGCTGCGTCGGGTTCATCGCGATGGCGTCCTCGAGGAGGTCGCGCGTCACGGGGTACGGGTCTTCGGGGCCGTCGTCGAGGCTCTCGTCGCGGGGCTCGCCCGCCGCCTGCTGGGCGCGCACGTCGTCGAGGTAGAGATCGTCCGGCGTGTCGCCGTCGATCCCGAACTCGATGCGGCCGTCGGACCCGAACCTGCCCGGCCGGTGTGCGGAGAAAGACATCCCGACAGCCTAGAAAGGGCAACCTGTGCGCCAGGTGAGTCCCCTGGTCAGCGGGACTGCGCCGGCGTCCGCCTGAGGGCTGCATCCACGTGCGAGCGCTGCGCTCTCCGACGCCGCGGTCGCAGGAGACTGCAGCGCTCCCGGGTCAGTCCTCGAGCGGGGTGTCGGCGGCGACCCGCTGGTCCTCTTCCGTCGCGACGAGCTGGCCGCAGGCGCCGTCGATCTCCTTGCCGCGGGTGTCGCGGAGGGTCGTCGGGATGCCGGCGTCGTTGAGGCGGCGGACGAACTCGTTCTGCGCGGCCTTCGTCGACGAGGTCCAGATCGAGCCGGGCGTGGGGTTCAGCGGGATGGGGTTGACGTGCACCCAGCCGCGGCCGCGGGCGTTGAGCTTCTCGGCGAGGAGGTCGGCGCGCCAGGGGTGGTCGTTCATGTCCTTGATGAGCGCGTACTCGATCGAGACCCGCCGCCCGGTCTTGTCGAAGTAGCCGCGCGCGGCGTCGAGCGCCTCGTCGACCTTCCAGCGCGAGTTCACGGGGATGAGCTCGTCGCGCAGCTCGTCGTCGGGGGCGTGCAGCGACAGCGCGAACGTGACGGGGATGTCCTCGTTCGCGAGCTTGTGGATCGCCGGCACGAGGCCGACGGTCGAGACGGTGACACCGCGCGCGCTCATGCCGAGGCCGTGCTTCTTGTCGGTCATGACGCGCACGGCCTGCATGAGCCGGGCGTAATTGGCGAGCGGCTCGCCCATGCCCATGAAGACGATGTTCGTGACCCGCTCGTCGGGGTGCTCGGCGGGACCGAGGCCGCCGTCGCGGATGAGACGGTTGGCTCGCACGACCTGCTCGATGATCTCGGCGGCCGACATGTTGCGGGTCAGCCCCGCCTGGCCGGTCGCGCAGAAGGGGCAGTTCATGCCGCAGCCCGCCTGCGACGAGACGCACAGCGTGATGCGGCCGGGGTAGCGCATCAGCACCGACTCCACCAGGGCGCCGTCGTGCAGCTTCCACAGGAACTTGATCGTGTCGCCGCGGTCGGTCTGCAGGCGCCGCACCTCGGTCAGCAGGGGCGGCAGCATCCCGTGCACGAGCTCTTCGCGGCCGGCGGACGGAAGGTCGGTCATGTGCGCGGGGTCGTGCGTGTAGTGCTCGAAGTAGTGCTTCTCGAGCTGCTTCGCGCGGAAGCCCGGCATCCCGAGCTCGGTGACCTTCGCGACCCGCTCGTCGGGGGTGAGGTCGGCGAGGTGCACGGGCGGCTTGCCGCGTTTGGGCGAGGCGAACTGCAGGAGCGGCCGGCCCTCGGCATCCTTCTTCTGCGTCCATCCCTCGGTTGCGGGACGCACCTGTGTGACGGGACCGAGGGTCGCGGCGGGACGCGCCGGACGGGCGGGAGGGCGCGTCGAGGTCATTCATCCAGGGTAGGCGACGCGCCTGCGCGAAGGCTGGTCACGCGCGCGCGGGTGAGGATGCCGATTCCCGGCCATGGCGCGGCATCCCGATCCGTGAGAGTCTTCTCATCATCACGGCGCCGTGTTCCGGCATCCCCCCGCCCGGGCCGGGTGCTGGCGCCCCGCGAAGGAGGGGTTTTCGCTGAACGCGCACGTCACGGCCTCGGCGCTGAGCCCGCGCCTCTTCCACGGGCTCGCCGACGATGCGGACGGAATCGTCCGCGTCGAGGGGACCGCTGTCGTCGTCGACATCTCGGGGTTCACGACGCTGTCGGAGCAGCTGGCCGCCGCGGGTCGTGAGGGCACGGAGCAGCTCATCGCGACGCTCTCGCGCATCTTCACCGTGCTGCTGCCGGTGACCGACGACGGCGGCGACGTCGTGAAGTTCGCGGGCGACGCGCTCTTCGTGCTCTTCACGGGCCCGGATCACGCCCGGCACGCGGCGCATGCGGCCTGGAACATGAACCGGGTGCTGACGGCGATCGGCGACATCCACCTGCCCGCCGCCCGCGCGAAGCTGCGGATGTCGGTGGGCGTGCACAGCGGCGGCTTCGACTTCTTCGTGACCGGCGGCGAGAACGTGTCGGTCGTGCTGACCGGCCGCGACACGTCTCGCGTCATCGAGCTCCAGTCGGCGGCCGAGGCGGGCCGGATCCTCGTGAGCGACGAGACGGCGGCGTTCCTGCCGGCGGCGCAGGTCGCGAAGGAGGAGTCCGCCCCGGGCGCCCGGCGACTTCTCAAGGCGGGAACGGTCGCCTCGACCTCGCTCATGGCGCTCGACGTCGGTCGCACCCGGGCCGCAGACCGCTTCCTGCCGCGCGCGTTCGCCGAGCGACCCGATCTGCTCGGCGCAGAGCCCGACCACCGCTGGGCCGCCATCGCGTTCATCCAGGTGTCCGGCGTGCCCGAGCGTCCCGACCGCGACGACCACGCGCGCATGGACGCCCTCACGCGCCTCGTCGAGGAGGTCGCCGCCGAGACCGGCGTCACTCTCCTCGACGTCGACCCGGCGATCGGCGGCTACCGCTACTTTCTGACCGCCGGCGCGCCGACGACGACGGAGGATCCCGAGGGTCGCCTCGTGAGCGCCGCGCTGCGCATCGTGCAGTCGGGCTCCGACTACGCGCTGCGCGCGGGGGTGACGTCGGGACGGGTCTTCGCGGGCTTCGTCGGCGCGATGTACCGCCAGACGTACACCGTGATGGGCGACCCGACGAATCTGGCGGCTCGCCTGACCGCGCGGGCCGAGCCCGGCACGGTGCTCGTGGCGCGGGCCGCGCTCGAGCGGACGGGTCGCCCGTTCGAGTCCGACGATGCGGGCACGATCACGGTCAAGGGCAAGTCGCAGGAGATCGCGGTCGCGGTCGTGACGGGTCACGGCGGCGCGACGAGCCTCGCGACGCAGCAGACCCCCTTCGTCGACCGGCACGCCGAGCTCGAGCGCCTGCGTGCGGTGCTCGCCGACGCCTCGGCGGAAGTCGGCTCGGTGCTCACGATCACGGCCCCGGCCGGTGTCGGCAAGACGCGCCTCCTCGAGCACATCCTCGATGAGACGCCGCTCCCCGTCCTGCGCGCGTACGGCGACCGGTACGGGGTCAACACGCCCTATCGGGCGCTGCAGACCCTCGTGCGCCCCCTGCTGCGCATCCCGCCCGCCGCGCGCCCGGCCGAAGCCGGCGAGCGCCTCGCGCAGGTCGTCGCCGACCACTTCCCGCAGCTGACGCCGTGGCTGCCGCTCCTCGCGCCCGCGGCCGGCGCTCAGGCGGAGCCCACAGCGGAGTCCGAGGCCCTCGACGATGCGTTCCGCGCCGAGCGCACGGCCGAGGTCGTGTCCGAGTTCCTCCTCGGGCTGACGACGGGTCCGGGATGCCTCGTCCTCGACGACGCGCAATGGGTCGACCCCGCCTCGGCGACGGTGCTCGCCGAGCTCATCGGTCGCGACACCCGCCACGCCGTGCTCATCGTCCGCCGCCCCGGGGAGGACGGTGTCGGGCCGCTCGGCGAGGAGCTCCCGCTCGCCGGGCTCGGCGACGAGCAGATCCGCGAGATCATCGAGGCGGTCGCCGGCCGGCGCCTGCTGCCGGCCGACGCGCGTCCTCTCGTCGCGAGAGCCGAGGGAAACCCGCTCTATGCGATCGAGCTCGCCACCGGCCTCGTGTCGGGCGACGATGCCCTCGGCATCGAGCAGCTCATCGGCGAGCGCATCGACGCGCTCACCGAGAGCGAGCGCACGACGCTGCGGCGGGCGGCCGTGCTCGGCATCCGGATCCCCCTCGGCCTCTACATCACGTGCGTCGGGATGCCGCTCATCTCGGGCGGCCTCGGATCGTTCCTCGAGCTGGGCGCCGACGGCATCTCGTTCCGCAGCGAGCTCTTCCGCGACGTCGCCTACGACCAGCTCACCTTCCAGGCGCGGCGGGAGCTGCACCGCGCGGCGGCCCGGGCCCTGGAGGCCGACCCCGCGCTCGGCGGAACGGCGCGCAACGTGATGCTCGCGGGTCACTACGAGGCGGCCGGCGACTGGGAGGCGGCGCACCGCGCGGCCCTCGCCGCGGCGCAGGCCGCCGAGCAGGCATTCGCGCTCGAGGAGGCGGTGCGGAGCTATCGCCTGGCCGTCGAGGCGGCCCGCCGCTCCGCGGGCGGAGAGGACCTCCCCGGGCTGCTCGAAGCCCTCGGCCGCGTGTCGGTGGCCGGCGGCTGGGCGAAGGAGGGCCTGGAGGCCTTCTCGAGCGCCCGCAAGCTCATCTCCGACACGGTGCACCGGGCGCGGCTCGACCACGAGCGCGCCTACGCGCTCAACATCCTGGGTCGGCACGACGAGGCCGTGCGGGCGCTGCGATCGGCGCGGCGGGCGCTCACCGGGGCGGGTCCGGAGGGACAGCGCGTGCTCGGAGCCGTCACGGTGACCGAGGCCGGGCTGCGCCTGCGGCAGGCACGGTGGGCCGATGCCCGCCGGCTCGCGACGGAGGCGATCTCGCTCCTCGACGGCATCGCCCACGACGACACCGCCAAGCGCGTTCTGGCGGATGCCCTGCGATATCACGACATCGCGGCGGGAGAGCTGGAGGGGGATGCCGCCATGGTCAACCTCCCGCGCGCGCTCGAGCTCTACGACCAGACCGGCGACGAGCTGTCGAAGTCGAAGGTGCTCAACGTCCTCGGCGCCCGAGCGTACTTCCGCGGCGACTGGACGACCGCCGCAGCGCTGTACAACCAGGCGCGGGCCGCCGGCGAAGCGGGGGGCGACATCGTGGGCGCCGCGATCGAGTCGGCCAACGCCGCGGAGGTCCTCATCGACCAGGGCCGGATCGATGAGGCGCGACCGCTCGTGGCCGAGGCTCTCCGCGTGTTCGAGGCGTCCGACAATCCCTATCTCGTCGCCTTCGTGACGGGCTTCTCGGGGCGGATCGCGCAACAGGCCGGCGACCACGGCGCTGCGCGCGACGCCTTCCGCTCCGCCGCCGACGGATTCGCGGCTCTCGAGGAGACGGATGCCGCCCTCGACGCCCGCGTGCGGCTGCTGGAGGCGACGCTCGACGCCGAAGACCGCGACACGGCGACGGCGCTCGCCGAGGCGCTCGCCGGGGTGGACGGGGGTCCGCGGCTCGCTCGCCAGCGCGCCCGGCTCGCGGCGCTCGCGGGCGACGACGCGGGCGCGCTCGCCCTCACGCTGGAGGCGGTCGAGGATGCCTCGGCGACGCCCCTCGAGCGCGCGCTCTCGCTCGCACAGCTCAATCACCTCCGGCCCGACGCCGTCGTCCGCGGCGAAGCCGAGCGGCTCCTCGCGTCGCTCGGGGTCGCCAACGCCGCTCCGATCCTCGACCGGTCCCCCCTGCCCTCCGAAGCGGAGCACGCCCGATGAACCCCGCTCCCACCCCGCGTCCGCGGCTGCGCTCCATCGCCGTCGCGGCGATCGGCACACTGCTCGTCTCCGGCCTCGCCGTCGCGACGCCCGCGGTCGCGCCGGCGGCGTCCGCCGCGGTGACACCGCCCGACGGCTCGACGCTGTTCCGCGTCTCGCAGACCGATCAGGGCGCCTCGACCCAGCCGTTCCTCTCGCCCGACGGCCAGCGCGTGCTCTTCACGTCGACGGCCGACGACCTCGTCGCGGGCGACACGAACGACGTCTCCGACGTGTTCGTCTCGGTCGCGGCGAAGGGCAGCGACGACCCCTTCTCGGGCGCGCCTTCCCTCGTGAGCGTGCCCGACGGACCGCTCGGCGCGGTGCGCGCCGACGGGCCAAGCTCCGAGCCCGTCGCGAGTGCGGACGGTCGCTACGTCGCCTTCACGAGCAGCGCGACCAATCTCGTCGCGGCGGGCGGGACCGCCGGGCGGACGAGCATCTACGTCCGCGACACCCTGCTCGGCAAGACCTTCCGCGTGCAGGGCGCGTCCGAGCCGAACGGCTCCTCGTACGACCCCGACCTCAGCGACAGCGGGCGCTACCTCGTCTTCACCTCGGACGCCACCGACCTGACGACGGGCGACACCAACCAGGCCGCCGACGCCTTCCTCGCCGATCTCGACACCAACGGCGACGGCATCTTCGGCGACATCGCGATCACGCGCTTCATCGGCGACACCGCGCTCCAGGGGGGCACGAGCCAGGCGCGCATCAGCGGCAACGGGGCGGCCGTCGTGTTCACGGCGCACCAGGACCCCCTCGTCGGCAGCGGCAGCGCGGGCGACTACGTCTACTACGCGCCCGTCGGGGGCCTCGGCACTCTGGCCGGCCAGCACAACCTGGTGGGCAGCGACGCCCACGACCCCACGATCGACGCCACCGGGAACACCTTCGCCTTCATCGACGACAACGACTGCGACGGGCAGCCGGCCGTCATCGCCGGCACGCTCGACCGCAATTTCTACTACGCGGCGGCGGGCACGATCCTCACCGACCGCGCGGTGGGCTACATCGCCGACCCCGTGATCTCGGCCGACGGAAGCCGCGTCACGTGGACGACGACCGTGCCGAAGTACGACTTCAGCGGGCCGGCCGCCGAGCTGGCGACCCCCGTCATCCGCACGCAGGAGATCGGCTGGTCCGACTCGCGCACGACCGTCAGCTGCTTCGGGATCATCCCGGACTGGCAGGACCTCGCCGAGGGCACCGAGGCCTCGGTGTCGGCATCCGCGCGGACGGTGGCGTTCAGCGCGGCGGCTCCCGCGGCATCCACCGTCTTCGCTTTGGACACCCACCGGCACAGCGGGCTGTCGGTCGCGAACACGCAGGGCCAGCTCGTCACCCCCGGGTTCATGACCCGGATCGAGATCCCGTCGATTCCCCTGACCTCGCTCCGCGGCTATGCGTCCACGATCGCGAACGCGCCGATCTACCGGCTGCCCATCTACCGGCTGCCGATCTACCGGCTGCCCATCTACCGCCTGCCGATCTATCGGCTGCTCCTGACGGACTCTCCGATCTACCGGCTCCCGATCTACCGGCTTCCCATCTACCGGCTGCCGATCTACCGGCTCGATTTCCCCGGCGGATGGGATCAGGTCCTCGCCGGCAGCCCGTTCGAGGGCGAACTGATCCAGAGCGTGACTCTCGACGAGGTCCTCTCCTGGGCGAACAAGGCTGCGGATCCCGGCTCGACGGCGACAGACGCCGAGCGCGCCTCGGCCAAGCGGGTCCAGAGCCTCACCCTCGGCGATGTGAAGGTCGACGGCAGCGCGCTCGACTCGCTCACGCTGGCGGCGTATGTGCTCGGCGACGCGAAGCTCTCCGAGGTCCCGCTCGCGGGCACGGGCACTCCCCTCCAGCGCTGGCAGGCTCTCGTCGACGCGCAGGGGCTCGGCTTCACGGTCGAGCCGGGCATGTTCCTCGCCGACCTCGACGCCGCAGGTCTCGACATCGAGCGCTCCGGCGTGGACGCCGTCCCGCTGCGGTCGCTGCCCGTCGACGACACGATGATGAGCTACCTCAAGGCCTCCGAGCTGTTCTACGCCGACACCCCGCTCGGTGCCGTCGACGCGTCGAGCCTCGACGAGGCATCCCGGGTCGCACTGTTCGGCAGCGCGAACGT
This sequence comes from Microbacterium sp. AZCO, assembly GCF_039614715.1. Classification (GTDB taxonomy): domain Bacteria; phylum Actinomycetota; class Actinomycetes; order Actinomycetales; family Microbacteriaceae; genus Microbacterium. Next base: position 3,177,377 of record NZ_CP154857.1, read on the forward strand.
CTCCGGATCGCTGTCCGGACTGAAGGGCTCGATCCTCCCCGAGGCGACCGTCGCCGACCTCGCCGCCGGCGCCCCCGAATCGGTGACCATCGGCACCCTGCTCATGTCGATGCTCGACCGGGACAGCTACCCCTGGGAGCAGATCGCGGCGGAATCCATCGACCCGAACCTCGCCGAGGCGTCGACCAACGCGACGGGCTGCGACGGCACCATCCGCTGCGACTCGGTCGCGCAGTTCCAGTACACGTTCGATCCGGGCCCGGGCGAGTCGACGACCTTCGCCGCGCCGACGGCGTCGCTCACGACCCCCGCGGGCACCGCGCCGTTCATGACGTACGTGTCGACGTCCGGCCCCGACGCCTACACCTACCCGAGCGGACCGAACTCCGGCCCGAAGCAGATCGACGCCGAGCGCATGCGCGTGCCGCTGCCGGAGACCGCTGGCGGCACTGTCGTCTCGATCCGCACCTTCTACTCGTCCACGACTCAGCCCGGCGACTCGCACGCCGTGGCGACGCTCACGAGCGGGAAGCTGGAGGCGTCCGAAGACCTCTACGGCGACGCACCGCTGTCGTCGTTCGACGACCCGTCACGCAACCTCGACGGCGACCAGCCGAACTCCGCGATTCCGCTCAGCGCCTCCGAGGTCTACTACGAGTGGATCTCTCCGCAGTGGCGCGCCCTCGACGACGACGGCAAGCGCATCCACGGGCCCGCGCAGGACGAGGACTACTACGTCGTCAACCCACCGCCCCCCGGCAAGCGACTCGTCGTCTCGACGAACGCGACGGACGGGCAGCTCTCGCTCTCCCTCTACGCGCCGCAGGGAAGCAGCGGATCGCTCGGCGTCGCCGACGCGGGGCCGGCACCGGGCACCGCCGTCGCGGAGCACAACGGTCCGCTCGATCAGGCGTCGCAGGCCGGCCCGGACGCCTCCGTGCCGCTGGAGGGCCAGACGCTCGTCGATCAGACCGTCGTGGGCGGCGACGGAGTCGCGCAGGTCCAGGCGGCGTCGATGGATGCCGCTCCCGACAACAAGCTGCTGGTGCGCGTCACGAGCGGCAACCACCAGCCGAGCTCGGCCCTGTACTCGCTGCGCGTGCAGTACCTCGACGAGTCGCCCGAGGTGATGTGCACGCCGTGGGCGCCCGCCCAGACCGCCGACCCCGGCATCGCGGGCTTCAACGACGCCATCACCGACACGACCAACACGCTGTACCTCTTCGACGCCACCCGCTTCGGCGACACGTATGGCGCGGCGGAGGCCGACCGCGTGCGCGACGCGCTCCTCTCGCTCACGGGCGACGGCCACGTCGGCGCGGACCGCGTCGACGGCGCGGTGCTCTCGATCGACACGAGCCCCGAGGTGCAGGCGGCTCGCGCGGCGCTCGACGCCAATCCGTGCTCGATGTCGGCGCGAGAGAAGCTCTCGTCGGCGGTCAACACCTTCGTCGGGCAGCAGCTCGGCACGCACCGCTCGCAGATCCGGTCGGTCGTGATCGTGGGCGGCGACGACATCATCCCGCTGGCACCGGTCGCGCAGAACACGGCGCAGTTCACCGAGGTGAGCCACGCCGACGACCTGCGCCTGAAGCAGACCGCCGCGGGCGAGCCGTGCCCGCCGGCGAACGGCGTGGAGGACCCCTGCGAGACGCCGCTCTCGGCAGCCGCCCGCACGTCGCACATCCTCACCGACGACCCGTACGGACTCGCGAAGGCCTACGACACCCTCGGCGGGCACCTCTACCTCCCGTCCGTCGCACTGGGGCGTCTCGTCGAGAGCCCCGACCAGATCATCGCCACGATCGACCGCTTTCTCGCGTCCGACGGCATCGTCTCGGCGGATTCGACCCTGACGGGCGGCTACGGCGCCTGGGCGGAGCTGCCCGGAAAGGTCACGCAGTCGCTCGCGTGGCGATCGTCGGTCAACCAGCAGTTCGCCACGCCGTGGACGGCGAGGGATCTGCAGAGCAAGCTCTTCCCGACCGACACGGATGCGCCGAAGGTCGTCTCGGTCAACACGCACGCCAACGAGACGCAGATGCTCCCCGGCGTGCCGGGCGCCGAGTCGGGAAGCTTCTCCGACAACGACCTCTTCCTGGCGCAGGGCCATGAAGACGCATCCCAGCTGTCCGGCTCGCTGATCTTCGGCATCGGCTGCCACGCCGGCAACAACCTGCCCACGAGCTACTACGGCGACGTCACCGACTGGGTCGACGTGTTCTCCCAGTCCGCCGGGTACGTCGGGAACACGGGCTACGGCCTCGCCAACAACGTGACGACGGCACTGGGCGAGAGGCTCCTGAGCCTCTACGCGGACTGGCTCGGGGTGTCGGTGTCCGGCGATCAGGTGTCGGCAGGCGCGGCGCTCACGTACGCGAAGCAGTCGTACCTCGGCGGTCTCGGACTCTACTCGGGCTATGACGAGAAGGCGCTCATGGAGGCGGTCTACTACGGCCTCCCGATGTACACCTTCACCGACCCGGTCAAGACCGACATGCCGCTGCCCGAGGCCCCCGATCTGCAGGTGTCGACGAGCGGCGGCATCACGACGGCGGCGCTGTCGTTCCAGCCCCCCTACCAGCAGCAGACGAGCCCGGACGGCGGCACGTACTACACGGTCGACGGCAGCGCGGTCGCGGTGCCCACCGCCCAAGGCATCCTGCCCAGCATCGTCCGGGTGCTCGAGCCCCAGGCGGGCCTCGTGCCCCGCGGCGTCATCCTCACCTCGCTCACGACCCAGACCCAGACGGGCACGCCCGCGCTCGCGCCGCCGACCGTCGGCGTGCCACAGCAGACGGCGGTCGCCGCAGGTTCGGCGTTCCCCTCGTCGTACGCGACGATCACGCATCAGGACACCCCCGCCGGCCCGATCGACCTCCTCGTCATCACCCCCGCGCGCGTGCAGATGACCCAGTCGGGCCAGGGGACGACGGAGCTCTTCACGAACTTCACCGCCGAGATCGTCTACGGCCCCGACACGTCGACGGATGCGACGCCGCCCGTGATCGATTCGGTGGGCCTGCGCAACGGGACGCTCGAGGTGCACGCCTCCGACACCGGCGGCTCCATCGCCTCGGTCATCGCGCTCGTGCAGCCCGAGGGGTCGAACGACTGGCAGCGGGTCACCGCGAGCCCGGTGACCGTCGACGGCGAGACCTTCTGGACGATCGATGCGCCCGCGGGCCCCTTCCGGTGGATGCTGCAGGTCATCGACGCCTCGGGCAACGTCGCGACCGACACGGCCCGCGGCCACCTCGATGTCGAGAACGCCGTGGCGCCGACGCTCGGAGACCCGGGGCCGGCGGTGACGCTGGCGATCGGCGAGCGCCTGCTGCGCGGGGTCCAGGTCACCGACGCGGTCCCGGGCGAGCGGCTCACCGCCACGACGACGGTGGTGGATGCTGCGGGCCGCGAGCTCTCCTCCGCACCCGCGACGATCCGGACCGACCCCGACGGCACGACACGGGCGCTCGTCGACCAGCCGATCACGAGCCCCGGCTCCCTCACCGTGACGCTCACGGTCTGCCGCGGCTCTGCGTGCTCGTCGGTGCAGTTCACCGTCGAGACGCCCGCCGGGAACGAGCCGCCGGCCGCCGCCGTCGCGCTCACCTCCGACACCAATCCGACCGAGCCCACCAGCATCCTGACGGCACACGCGACCGGCACCGACCCCGACCGCGACCCCGTCACGCTCACCTACTCCTGGCAGCGGAACGGCATCGTCATCCCCGGGAAGTCGGCCGCGACCCTCGACCTCGACGGCATCGCCCAGACGGGCGACGTGATCCGGGTCACCGTGACGCCGAACGACGGGAAGATCGACGGGCATGCCGCGTCCGATGAGGTCGTGGTCGGCGATGAGGTCACGACGCCCGCCGCGCCGACCATCACGGCGAAGGCCACGACGAGCGCGGGGGCCTACGTCGACGGCACGTGGAGCACCTCGGCGGTCACCGTCGCGTTCACGTGCACGAGCGGGGCTCCGCTGCTGCAGCCCTGCCCGACCAAGCAGATCGTCGACGGCGACACGTCGGCATCCGGAACGACGGTGACCGGCACGATCACCGACCTTCTCGGACGCACCGCGAGCGCCGCCGTGACCGTGCGGGTCGACGCGAACGGCCCGGTTCTCGCGCCGGTCGTCACCCCGTCGCCGGTCACGGTCGGGTCCGCCGCGACCGCCGTGCCCAATGCGACGGATGCCTCCTCCGGCGTCGCGTCGCAATCGTGCGACGCGCCCTCCACGGCGACGGCAGGTCCCGCCTCCGTCGAGTGCCGCGCGACCGACGTCGCGGGCAACACGACGACGGTGCTCGCCTACTACACCGTGACCGCGGCGCCCGTCACGCCGACACCGCCCGTCACGCCCACGCCACCGGTCACGCCTCCGTCGACGCCGACACCGCCCTCGTCGTCGCCGTCCTCCCCGTCGAGGCCGTCGCCGTCGTCGCCGTCGTCGCCGTCGTCGCCGCGCTCGGGGGGCACGCGCGGCGGGGCGGGCGGCACCGCGCCGGTCGTCCCGATCCCGGTCGGCATCCCGCTCCCCGACCGGCAGCCCCTAGGCCCCCTCGCGGCCGACGGGTCGAGCGTCTTCGCGCACGGCTCCGGCGTGCCGATCATCTTCCGCGCCTACGACGACGCGGGCGCCGCGATCGGCACGCCCGGCTACGTGACGGGCGTCGTGCTCCTCACGTCGCAGGCGATGCCGGGCTCGGCGAAGGCGACGGAGGCGTACTTCCTGCCGTTCGGCTTCGTCTACGCCGACGCCGCCGATCTGTGGCTCGGGTCGATCCCGACGGCAGATCTCGACGCGGGCCGCAAGTACACGTACCGCGTCGACCTGGCGGACGGCACCTCGTTCACCGTGACCTTCGGAGTGGGCTGATGACGACACAGCAGCAGGGCGCCGTGCCCGACGAGACGACACACGCCCTCGCCACCGAGATGCTCGCCGAGGTCATGACCGAGATCGACCGCGCCGACCAGAAGGCGTCGCTGCTGATCGGGAGCCTCGGCATCGCCTTCAGCATCGTGCTGAGCGGGCTGCTGGGCGGCGGCTGGTCTCCGGCGGACTCCGGCGCGTTCGCGGTCGTGCTCTGGACGATCGGCGGCCTCACGGCCGCGGCATCCGTCGTCGCGGCATCCCTCGCCGTCTGGCCCCGGCTGAGCAGGGGCCCCGGCCCCGGCGCGATCACCTACTGGGGTCAGATCCGCGGAATGAGCTCGCCGCAGGCCGTCGCCGAGGCGCTCGCTGCGCGCGGCCTGCACGCTCCCGAGCGGACGTATCAGCAGCTCCTCGTGCTGTCGGCGGTCGCGCAGCGGAAGTACCGGAACATCCGCCAGTCGATGCTGCTCGCGGGCATCGCCGCGCTCGCCGTCGTGGTGTCGTTCTTCGTCGTCTGAACCCACCCGTTCGGGCGCCGCGAGGGATAGCGTGGAAGTGTGAGCGCAGACGACGTCGCCGTGCGCGACATCCGCATGGAGGATGCCGGGGAGGTCCTCACCCTGCAGCGCGCCGCGTTCGTGCAGGAGGCCCTCATCTACGGCACGCCCGACATGCCTCCGCTCACGCAGTCGCTCGACGAGCTCGAGCACGAGCTGCACGACAACCTCGGTCAGGTCGCACTGGCCGGGCCGCGCATGGTGGGGGCCCTGCGCGCACGCCTCGACGACGGGCTGCTGCTCATCGGGCGCATCTCCATCGCGCCCGACCAGCAGGGCAAGGGCATCGGCTCTCGCCTGCTCGCGGCGGTCGAGGAGCGAGGCCGCGGGGCCGGAGCCACCGAGGCCGAGCTGTTCACGGGATCGCTCAGCGAGGCGAACCTGCGCCTCTACACGCGCGAGGGCTACGCCGAGACGCAGCGCGTGCAGGGCGACGACGGCATCGAGCAGGTCTTCCTGCGCAAGCGTCTGGCGGGCTGATGGGGCGGCCGACATGGACGACACCACCCGCGCCGAGCTCGCGGAACTGAGACGCCGGGCCTACGGCCCCCACCCCGACATCGCGGGGGATCCCGTTGCGCTGGCGCGGCTGAGCGACCTCGAGCGCCTCGCGCACGACCCGCATCCGGACGACGGCGGGCGGAAGGACGGCCTCCGCTGGGCGGACCGGAGCGCCGACGACAGTCCGCCTGGCGACGCCGGTCGGAAGGACGGGATGGATGCTGCGCCGGTCGCCGTCGCGACGCTCGAGCAGCGGCCGGCCGACGACCAGGAGCCCGAGGCGCCGGTGCGGAGGCGGCGGGTCCGGGGCGGGCGGGGAGCAGGCATCGCGTTCGCGGCGGCGGTCGTCGCGGGGCTCGTCGTCGTGTCGACGACGACGACGGTCCCGACGCTCACCAGCGCGAACGTGACGGTCGAGACCACGCGATCCGCGTACACGCTCGCACGCGACCAGGATGCCCAGGTGCTCATCCAGGTGCCGCTGCACGACTGGTTCGGGTCGGAGGGCGAGCCGCCCCTCCCCGCCGACGCCCCGCCCTTCCCGACAGCGGGGAAGGTCCTCTGGGCATCGCACCTCGGGTCGTACTACGGCTGGCAGCTGTGGATCGGAGGAGCCAAGGGGATGCTGCAGGAGGAGCAGTGCATCCTCGTCTCACGCGGCGACATCGCGAAGGGCCGGTGCGTCGTCGCGCCGCTTCGTTCGCAGAGCGCCCTCGCGGTGACCCTCCCCTACCTCTCGGTGCCGCCGGACGACCGCCCGTCCGCGCTCCAGCCCGGCATGCGCCTGGGATTCTGGTGGTTCCACGACTCCGCCGTCACCGTCATGCTCGCCGCCGCGCCGCGGGACGGGTGAGAGCGGGACTATCGTTTCAGCGTGGTACCGACCGAGAACCTCCTCGCCTTCGCTCTCGCGGCCCTCGTGCTGATCGTCATCCCCGGCCCGAGCGTGCTCTTCACGATCGGGCGCGCGCTCGCGCTCGGCCGCATCGGAGGTCTGCTGAGCGTGCTCGGCAACGCCCTCGGCCTTCTGCCGATCATCGTCGCCGTGGCACTCGGAGTCGGCGGCGTCGTCGCGAGCTCGATCGTGCTCTTCACGATCGTCAAGGTCGCCGGCGCCCTGTACCTCATGTACCTCGGCGTGCAGGCGATCCGCCACCGCAACCGAACCGCGGAGGCGGCGACGAACGGCGCGCTGCCGCGCTCGCACTGGCGGCAGCTGGGCGAGGGCTTCCTCGTCGGCATCACGAACCCCAAGACGATCGCGTTCTTCGTCGCGGTGCTGCCCCAGTTCGTCGACCTCGACGCGGGGATGGTGCCGCTGCAGATGATCGAGCTCGGCCTCGTCTTCTTCGCGATCGCGCTCCTCTCCGACGGCGTCTGGGCGCTGGTCGCCGCCGCGGCGCGCGACTGGTTCGGACGGTCGCCCAAGCGCATCGCGCGCCTCTCGGCGACCGGCGGCGGGCTCATGATCGGCCTCGGCGGCATCCTCCTCTTCACCGGCAACCGGCACTCATGACCCCGCTCCCCCCGCCCCCGCCGCACGCGGATCGCCGGCGCATCGTCTTCCTCGACGTCGACGGCACGATCCTCGAGCACGGCTCGAACGTGTGCCCCTCGACCGGCCCGGCGATCAGGGCGGTCCGCGCCGCCGGACACCTGGTGTACCTGAGCACGGGGAGATCCGCCGCCGACATCCATCCGAACGTCGCCGAGATCGGCTTCGACGGCGCGGTGACCAACTCGGGCGCCCTCGTCGTGTCGGACGGAGAGGTGATCGTCGACCGCCCGCTCTCGCCCGCCGCCACGGACCGGATGCTGACGGCGATGCGCGGCCGCGGCATCCACTACTTCCTCCAGACCCGCGATGCCGTGTACGCGAGCGACGGTATGGCCGAGCTCATGCGCAAGTACGCCGAGGCGCTCGAGGCCCGGACCGAAGCCGGCTTGGAGGTGCGCCCCGAGGACTCGCTCGTCGGGCTCGCGCAGCGCCGATTCCCGAGCGTGGACGAGGCCGACCTCTCCCGGATCGACAAGGCCGTCTTCGTCAGCGATCACCCGGAGGGACTCGACGAGCTGCGCGCCGATCTCGGCGACGAGTTCCTCGTCGTGCCCGGCAGCATGCCGCTCCCCGGCGGCTCCAACGGCGAGATCAGCGAGCGCACCACCACGAAGGGCTCGGCGATCGAACTGCTGCTCACGCACCTCGGCATCGATTCCACCGACGCCATCGCGGTCGGCGACAGCTGGAACGACATCGAGATGTTCCAGGTGTGCGGCGTCTCGGTGGCGATGGGCAACGCGCAGCCCGAGCTCAAGGAGCTCGCCGACTTCGTGACGACGGACGTGCTCGACGACGGCATCGCGAACGCATTCCGCCGGCTCGGGCTCGTCTGACGCGGGTGTCCCGCGTCGAGCTCAGTCGAGGAAGATGTCGGGGAACAGGGCCTCGTCCGGCGTGCCGGGCACAGCGGCGTAGCGCGAGAAGTCGGTGACGCCGGCATCCGTCAGCACATCCTCGACGATGAGCGTCTGCCCCGTGTAGTCGCGGGCGGGCTTGAGCAGGATCTCGTACGCCGCGTCGGCGTAGATGTCGGGGGTGCGGCTCGCCTTCATCATGCGGTCGCCGCCGAGCGCGAACTGCACCGCCGCCGTCGCGATCGTCGTGCGCGGCCAGAGCGTGTTGGCGGCGATGCCGTCCTTCGCGAACTCGGCGGCGAGGCCGAGCGTCGCCATCGTCATGCCGTACTTCGCGAGCGTGTAGCCCGTGTGCGCGCCGAGCCACCTCGGCGAGAGGTTGAGCGGCGGCGAGAGCGACAGGATGTGCGGGTTCGCGCTCTCGCGCAGGATGGGCACGGCCGTGCGCGACAGCAGGAACGTCCCGCGCACGTTGACGTCCTGCATGAGGTCGTACTTCTTCGCCGCGAGGTCGAGCGAGCCGGAGAGGTCGATGACGCTCGCGTTGTTGACGACGACGTCGATGCCGCCGAACTCGCCCTGCGTCTCGAGCACCGCCCGCGTGATGTCGTCGTCGTTGCGCACGTCGCCGACGATCGGGAGCGCCCGGCCACCGGCATCCCGGATCTGCTGTGCCGCCGTGTGCACGGTGCCCTCGAGCTTCGGGTGCGGTGTGTCGGTCTTGGCGATGAGCGCGACGTTCGCGCCGTCGCGCGCAGCGCGCAGCGCGATCGCGAGGCCGATGCCGCGGCTGCCGCCGGACATGAGGATGGTCTTGCCGGCCAGCGGCTTGTCAGTCATCGGGGTCCTTTGCTTGATGTCGAGGTCGTGGGTGCTCGCCGAGTGCGGATGTCGTTCGCGCCGGTCGTGCGCCTTCGGCGAGAGCATCCGGTCACGGCGCGTGAGCGTTCAGGACGAGCGCTTGGCGGATGCCGCGGCGAAGGCCGCGACGCGGGCGCGGGACTCGTCGGTGTCGAAGCGCGCGCCGATCGTCGCGGCCTCGTCGTGGAGGTTCGTCTCGAAGGCGCGGTCGGCGCCGACGCGGACGAGACGCTTCGCCTCTCCGAACGCCGCTGTCGCATTCGCGAGCCAGAACTCGGCGACCGCCCGGGCGCGGTCCGCGACCTCGGCCGGGGGCACGATCTCGCTCACGAGGCCCCAGTCGAGGGCCGTCGCGGCATCGATCGTGCGGTCCTGCAGCAGCAGCGCGAGCGCGCGGCGCTGCCCGATCGCGGCGGGCAGCAGCGTCGAGACGCCGAGGTCGGGGGTGAGGCCGATGTTGGCGTACTTGCTCACGAACTTCGCCGACTCCGACGCGACGATGTAGTCCGCCGTCAGCATGAGCCCGAGTCCGCCGCCCGCGACGGCGCCCTGGACGGCGGCGACGATGGGCTTGTCCGACAGGGCGAACGTCCGGATGCCGTCGTGGATGATGTGCGCCGTCTCGGTGACGTCGGCACCGCCGGCTTCCGAGGTCGCCATCGCGATGACGTCGCCGCCCGCGCAGAACGCCGGGCCCGCGGCATCCAGGATCACCGCCCCCACCGAGTCGTCGGACGTCAGCTCGTGCGCGACGTCGCGCCAGCGGCGCCCCATCTCGAAGTCCATCGCGTTGAGGTACGCGGGGCGGTTGAAGGTGACCCGGGCGAGGCCGCCCTCGCGGGAAAGCAGGATCGAGTCGCTCATGTGCACTCCTTACTTCGGCGCCATGCGGATCGCGCCGTCGAGGCGGATGGTCTCGCCGTTGAGGTAGCCGTTGTCGACGATCGCGAGCACGAGCTTCGCGTACTCGTCGGGCCGTCCGAGGCGCTGCGGGTAGGGCACCTGCTGGCCGAGCGACTCCTGCGCGGCCTCGGGGAGGCCTTTCAGCATGGGGGTCTCCATGATCCCGGGGGCGATCGTCAGCACCCGGATGCCGTACCGCGCCAGCTCGCGCGCGATCGGCAGCGTCATGGCGTGGACGCCGCCCTTGCTCGCCGAGTAGGCCGGCTGCCCGATCTGGCCGTCGAAGGCGGCGACGCTCGCGGTGTTGACGATGACGCCCCGGTTGCCGTCGACCGTCGCCTCGGTCTTCGACATGACGGCGGACGCCTGCGCGATGACGTTGTACGTGCCGATGAGGTTGATGCGGACGATCCGCTCGAAATCGGCGAGCGGCGACGGGTTGCCCTCGCGGTCGAGCACCTTCGCGGGCGGAGCGATGCCGGCGCAGTTCACGACGACCCGCAGAGGACCGGATGCCGCCGCCTGCGTGATCGCGGCGGCGACCTGGTCGGGCTCGGTGACGTCCGCGGGCGCGAAGCCGCCGCCGAGCTCCTCGGCGACCGACGCTCCGGCCGAGGCGGGCAGATCGACGATCGTGACGACGGCTCCGGCATCGGCGAGCCTCTTCGCCGTCGCGAGGCCCAGACCGCTCGCGCCGCCCGTCACCAGCGCGGCTGCGCCCGTGATGTCCATGCGTTCTCCTTCGAACTCGAGTCGTGGCATCCAGTTCCAGCATAGGCGGGACTCCGTCTCACGACGATCCGTGGATGCCGTCCCCCAGGCTAGCCGGGAAGGGTGGCGCGGCGGGAGGCCGGGGAGTTGACTGGATGCCGTGGAGATCCGACTCAAGCGCGTGTACGACGACGCCTCTCCCGACGACGGCTTCCGCGTCCTCGTCGACCGGCTGTGGCCGCGCGGCGTCTCGAAGGAGCGCGCCGCGATCGACCTGTGGGCGAAGGAGGCCGCCCCGACGACCGAGCTGCGGCGGGCGTTCCACCAGGACGGCATGGACTGGGACACCTTCGCCGCCGCCTATCGCGCCGAGCTCGCGACCAATCCCGCCGTGCCCGCGCTGCGGACCGCCCTCGCCGATCAGGACGTCGTGACGCTTCTGTACGGCGCGCACGACGAGCGGCACAATCACGCCGACCTCCTGCGCGAAGCCCTGCTCGACTGATTTCGCGCGAGCGCGGGCTCAGCCTCGGCGTCGCTCGGCTCGGTTCGGTTCGCGAGCGCGGGGTCAGCCTCGGCGTCGGTCGGCTCGGTTCGGTTCGCGAGCGCGCCGGTTTCCTGCGACCGCAGCCGACGGCCGACGGCGCGCTCGCAGGAAAGTGGCGCGGCGACGAAGGGATGGATGCCGCCCTCACGACCGAGAATGGCATCGTGTCGATCCCCACCGAACCGGTCGCCGTGCCGGGGCGCGTGCGCGCGCTCGCGCGCGGCGCGGCGGTCAAGGCCGTGTGGGTCAACGAGATCGGAGGCGTGACCTTCCGCACCGACGACGGCCGGCACGTCAAGCACGGCCCGCGCACCCTCGAGACCTCGTTCGCCGGCGAGGCCGAGCGCCTCGCGTGGGCGGGGCGCTGTATCGCCGTGCCGGGAGTCGTCGAGGTCGGCGGCGACGACACGCACGAGTGGCTCGTCACGACGACGATCCCCGGCGAGTCCGCCGTCGCCTCGAGATGGACGGCGGATGCCGCCACCGCCGTCCGCGCGGTCGGCGAGGGTCTGCGCGCGGTCCACGACGCCCTGCCGGTGGAGGAGTGCCCCTTCGACTGGTCGGTGCCGTCGCGCATCGCGAACGCCGCGGGGCGCGGCATCCCTCTTCCCGATCGCCTGCGCGAGGCGCCCGAGATCGACCGGCTCGTCGTCTGCCATGCCGACGCCTGCTGCCCGAACACGCTCGTCGGCGACGACGGCCGGTGGACAGGGCACGTCGACCTGGGTGCGCTCGGCGTCGCGGACCGCTGGGCGGATCTCGCCGTGGCGACGATGAGCACCGAGTGGAACTATGGTCCGGGATGGGACGGCGCTCTCCTCGCGGCGTACGGGATCGAGCCCGACGCCGAGCGCATCGACTACTACCGGGAGCTCTGGAACGCCACATGACCGTCACCCGCACCGGCACCGTCCGCACGATCGACGGAGCGCCGCACCTCGTCCTGACCCGCACGTTCGGCTCGCCCGCCGAGGCGGTGTGGCAGACCTTCACCGATCCGGAGCGGCTGCGCTCCTGGATCGGCTACTGGGAGGGCGACCCCACGACGGGACACGTGTCGTTCTTCATGACCGCCGAAGCGGACGATCCTGAGCCGTCGCGGTACACGATCCACGAGTGCGACCGCCCGCGCCGCTTCGCGGGCGACACCGACAGCGGCTGGCGGCTGTGGTTCGAGCTCGAGGAGTCCGACGGCGTCACGACGCTGCGCTTCGGGCAGCCGGTCGACGCGGGCGAGGACATCGGCTCGATCGGGCCCGGCTGGGAGTACTACCTCGACCGTGCGATGGCGGCGCATGAGGGACAGGATGCCGCGGCCGTCGTGTGGGACGACTACTACCCCGCCCTCCGCGACGAGTACGCGGCGCTCGCGCCGTAGATCCTCACGCCGGGCCGAGGATGAAGTTCCACGTGCCCGCGAGCACGGCGGCCGTGACGGCGAGGGCGGAGATCGCGGCGCCGATGGCCATGAGCGCCCACTCGCGCCCGCCGAAGCGCGACTCCCTCGCCCAGGTGCGCTCGACGGGCGCACCGAAGCCGCGCGCCTCCATCGAGGTCGCGAGCTTCGACCCGCGCCGGATCGAGAGCACGAGCAGCGCGAAGGCCATGCCGAGGAAGCGGCGGATGCGGCCCCGATCCGCGACGCCGCGCGCCCGGCGCGCGAGCTCGAGCGCCCGCCAGTCGTCGATGAAGAGGCCGACCATGCGCAGTCCCGCGAGCGCCCCCAGCACGAAGCGCGACGGCAGGCGCAGCACCTGCGCGAGGCCGTCGGCGAGGTCGGTGGGGTCGACCGTCACGAACAGCACGACCGACGGCAGCGCGATCGCGAGCACGCGGAAGAACGTCGCGAGGGCGAGCTCGAGCGACCCCTCGCTGACGCGGACGAAGAGCCAGTCGACGTACACCTGACCCGAGGTCTCGCCGTAGAGCGCGATCGTGAGCGCCGTGAGCGGCGCCGCGATCCAGACCGGCAGGGTCCGCTGCCAGAACTCGCGCCACCCGATCCCCGCGAAGGGGAAGAGCAGGCACTCGAGGACGAGCGCGACCGCCGCGGAGACCCAGTCGAGGGTCAGCACGAGCGGCAGCGCGATGAGTGCCGACGCCCCGAGCTTCGCGACGGGGTTGATGCGCGCGACCGCGCCGGTGCGCGCGCGGGCGTCGAGGAGCGTCATCCCTCCCCCTCGGCAGCCGCGCCGGCTGTCCCGGTGCGCGCAGAATCGCGGAGATGTGCAGGATGACGGAGTGGATGCGGCGCGCGGATCCGCGATCCTGCACATCTCCGCGATCGTGCCCGGGTGAGGAGCGTCACGACGCCGCCCCCAGCGCGTAGACGTCGGCGCGCAGCGCCCGCACGACGTCGAGATCGTGCGTGATCGCGACGATCGCCGAGCGCTCGTCGCCGTCGAGCCCGTCGCGCAGGCGCGCGAGCAGCGCGACGAGCTCCGCCCACGTGCGGGCGTCCTGACCGAACGTCGGCTCGTCCAGCACGAGCACGCGCGGCCGGGTCGCGAGCGCGGCGGCGACCGTGAGGCGGCGCTTCTCCCCGCCCGACAGCGTGAACGGGTTGGCGGCGGCGAGGCGGTCGAGGCGCAGCCGCACCAGGAGCTCCTCGACCCGCGCGGCCGTCTCCCCCTCGCCGAGTCCGAGCGCGCGCGGCCCGACCTCGAGCTCCTCCCGGACGGTGCGGGCGAGCAGCTGGTGCTCCGGGTCCTGGAACACCGTGCCGATGCGGGTCAGCAGCTGCCGCGAGGTCCAGCGGATCGGCGCGGATCCCGCCCCCGCCGCGAGCGCCGGCGAGGCGTCGACCCGCCCAGCCGCGGGCGGCAGAAGCCCCGCGAGGCTAAGGCCGAGGGTGGACTTGCCGGCGCCGTTCGGACCGGTCACGGCGAGCACTGCGCCTTCGCGCACCTCAAGATCCACGCCCGAGGCGACGGGCACACCGCGCACGCGCTCGACCGCGAGCCCGCGCGCCGAGACGAGCGCCTCGCCGGGCGCGCCCACCGGGGCGGGCGGAAGAGCGGGAGGGATGCCGGGCACCCACACCCCCTGCTCGGCGAGCCGGCGCCCCTCGCGGGCGAGCACGACGTCGGGCGGCCCGTCGGCCTCGACGCCGCCGGCGCCGAGGACGATGACGCGCGACACGAGCGGCAGCCACACGTCGACGCGGTGCTCGACGACGACGAGGGTCGCGGGATGCCGCGACACGAGCTCCGCGACAGCCTCGCGCACCTCGGCGACGCCGTCGGGGTCGAGGTTGGCGGTCGGCTCGTCGAGGAGCAGGAGACCCGGCAGCATGGCGAGCGCGCCCGCGAGCGCGAGCCGCTGCTTCTGCCCGCCGGACAGCGCCTTGGTCGCACGGTCGAGGGCGACGTCGAGGCCGACGGCGTCGAGCGCCTCGCGCACGCGCGGCCAGATCTCGTCGCGCGGCACGCCGAGGCTCTCGCAGCCGAAGGCGACATCGTCGCCGACGCGGGCGAGCACGACCTGGGCGTCCGGGTCCTGGAGCACGAGGCCCGCCGTGCCGCGCGCGGCCGCGGCATCCGCTCCGTCGATCAGCAGCGATCCCGACGACTCGCCCTCGTCGTCGCCGCCGAGCACGCCCGCGAGGCCGTGCAGCAGCGTCGACTTGCCCGAGCCCGAGGCGCCGAGCAGCAGCACGCGCTCGCCGGGATCGATGCGGAACGAGACGTCCCGCAGCGCCCAGGCCCGACGGCTCGCGTGCCGCCACCCCCAGCCGCGCGCCTCGACGGCGGCGGGAGCGGATGCTGCGCCGGGCACGCTAGACGCGGGCGCGCGCTTCGCGACCCGACGCGAAGCGCGCGAGGGCGCCGGTCGCGGCGAGGCCCCGAGTGACGAGCCACGGCAGCAGTCCCGCGATGACGGCGCCCGACACCGTGGTCGAGATGAGGTACGTGATGGTGAAGGACGTATTCGACCCTGCGTACCAGAGCACGAGGTTGTTGATGCCGCCGGCGATCGCGGCGCCCGCGCCGGCGAGCATCGCGACGGGGAGGGTCCAGACGCGGTAGGCGAAGATCAGGAACACGATCTCGGCCCCGATGCCCTGCACGAGACCCGCCTCGAGCGTGAGGAAGCCGCCCCACTGGTTGCCGACGAGCGCCGACACGACAGCGGCGAGCGTCTCGACGTAGAGGGCGGCGCCCGGCTTGCGGATGATGAGCGCGCCGAGCACTCCCGCGAAGAGCCACGGGCCGTCGAGCAGTCCCTGCAGGCCCGGGAGGAGCGGCTGCAGCAGCGCGGAGGGTCCGAGGTAGCCGATGTTCCAGAACAGGAAGATGAGGCCGGATGCGACGCCGATGACGCTGGCGACGACGATGTCGACGACCCTCCAGCGGAGGCGGCGCGAAGCGGTGGCGACCGGGGCGGGCGCGGACGTGGAAACGTGCATGTGTTCTCCTCCCTGCGCTGGCATGATCCAGATCAGGTTCGACGGTCGAAGCGTGGTCGCTTCCTCTCAGCCCGGCACACCGGACTCCCGTGGTTGTGGCGTTGAGTATACCCCTGGCGGGGCAAGGTACCTTTAGCGGGTGACCCTCGCCGATACGGAGCCCCCGGCGCACGACGACGTGCGCACGGACACCGGTGACGTGCTCGTCGAGCCTCCCGCGCGGCTCGAGCCGGAGGCATCCCCTCCCCTCAAGAAGCCGGGGAAGGCGCTCGGCGAGCCGCGCGTCGCGTTCGCGTGGGTCGATGAGACCGCGCTCCTGACGAAGGTCGGCGCCCCGCGCGACCTCTCAGCCGCGACGACCCCCTACATCACGGTCGAGACCGATCTGCTGGCGCGCCCCCCGCGCCGTTCCCCGTTCCGTCCGGGCGTGCTCGTGCCCGTCGCGATCATCGCGGCGCTCATCGGCGGCTACTCCGCGACGACCCTCCTGTGGCCCCTCACCGCGGTCGCACCGACCATCGAGGCGGTGCAGATCGATTCCGCCCCCGCCCCCGCGACGACGCCGACGTGGCCCGCGCAGGGTCAGGGCGCGGTCGCGGTCACGGGCTTCGACGGCGTCGTCGGCTCCACGGCCGATGCGGCGCCGATCGCGAGCATCACGAAGGTCGTGACCGCGCTGCTCGTGCTCGAGTCGCAGCCGCTCGAACCCGGCGAACAGGGGCCGGCCTACAGCTTCACGGCGGCGGATCGCGTCAAGTACTGGGGCTACCGCAACCGCGGCGAGTCGGCGCTCGACGTGCCCGTCGGCGGCAGTCTCAGCGAATACCAGCTGCTCGAGGGGATGCTGATCGGGTCGGCGAACAACTACGCGGACCGTCTCGCGAACAACCTGTGGCCGAGCGATGCCGTGTACGCCAATGCGGCGCGGACGTGGCTCACCGCGCATGGGCTGCCCGGCATCACGGTGTACGAGCCGACCGGCTTCGACGCCCGCAACACGGCGAGCGCGGCATCCCTCATCCCGCTCGCCGAGAAGGCGCTCGAGAATCCGGTCATCGCGGAGATCGTGGCGAAGTCCGAGGTGGACCTCCCCGGCGCGGGGCACGTCAAGAGCACGAACGGCCTGCTCGCCGACCCCGGCGTGATCGGGGTCAAGACGGGGTCGCTCGACACCTACAACCTGCTCGCCGCCAAGAACATCACGGTCGGCGAGACGCCGGTGCGCCTCTACGCCGCCGTCCTCGGGCAGCGCAACGACGCCGGCCGCATCGAGGCGACGCGGGCGCTGTTCACGCAGCTCGAGGCCGAGCTGCAGAAGAAGCCGTCGGTGCCGGCGGGCACGAAGGTCGGGGTCGTCGACACGGCCTGGGGAGAGCACTCCGACGTCACGACGGCGGCGGATGCCTCGGTCGTGCTGTGGAACGGCGCGTCCGGCGCGGTCTCGACCGACCTGAAGCTCGGCGACGAGCTCGACGCGGGTCGCAACGTGGGCACGCTGAGCGTGAAGGGACCGCTCGACTCGGCCACGGTCGACGCCGTGCTGACCAGCGAGATCGATCCGCCGTCGGCCTGGTGGCGGCTGACGCACCCGCTGGAGCTGTTCGGGCTCGCGGGCTGAACCGGGCCCGACGGGCGACCCCTCGACAAAGCTCGGGGACCGAGGGCGGCGCCGGGACCGAGGGCGCCTCGGGGACCGAGGGCGGCTCGGGCCGCGGGCCGGCCGCTTCTAGACGTAGCGGACGGCGTGCTGCAGGCGCGTGCGGATGTCGAAGACCTCGTTGCCGCCCACTTCGCGCGCACCCGTGACGCCGCGGCGGAGGACGGTCGACAGAGCGCTCCGCGACACGACGGCGACGGGCACGCCGCGCACCTTGCCGAGCTCCTGGATGGGCTGGTCGAGGTCGTCGTCGGGGAGCACGACGATCGCTCCGCCGAACTTCACGCGGGCGCTGCGAGCGACGCTCCGCAGCCGCGCGAGGAGCGTCGCGATCGGCGCGCCCTCGACGCCGTCGCCGACGAGCTCGCCCCGGCGCACGCGGACCGGTCCGCCGAAGTCCTCCGACATGACGCCGTAGAGCCCGCTCGGCCCGAGGACGACGTGGTCGACCTTCTCGTCCGACGCGTGGCCGGCCGCGACGTCGTGCCACACGGTGTATCCCATGCCGAGGTCGGCGACGACGCGGGCCGTCGCCTCCTCCGCGAGCGCGTCGGCGAGGAGTCGCCGCAGCGCGTGCGGCGCCGAGCGCACGAGCGCCGGGTCGTAGAGATCAGGGATGTCGACGCCGCGGCCCACCCACTCCCGCATGAGCGTGAGGTACCTCTCGCGGCGCCAGCCGCCCGGCTGGCCGTACGAGCGCGCCTTGGGACGCGTGTCGGCGGGGCGTGACGGCGGACGCCAGACCGGCGCATCCGGACTGAACGACGCGGCGGGAGTCGCCCCGAAGCCGTGGCCGCGGTCGTACGCGGCCCGCGCCGCGGGCGTGCCGACGAGCTCCCACGCACGCTGCACCTGGATGAAGACGGCTGCCTCGCCCCCCGTGTCGGGATGCGTCTGACGCTGCCGCAGCCGGTAGGCCTTGCGCAGGCCCTCCTCGTCGACGGTCGGGTCGACGCCGAGCACCTGATAGGCGGAGGCGGACAGGGGGGAATCGAACATGCGGCGAGTACCTCTCAGCGCTGCTCGTTGCGCCGAGCGTACGCGGCCGCGCTGCGGCTCGACAGCGCGAGGAGGATCAGCGTATCGAGTGCCGTGGTGAGAAGGCTGGTCTTGAGGGTGATCTCCAGGTTCTCGAGCCACCAGGCGCCGAACGCGGCAGAGATCGAGAGCACCGCGAAGACCATGACGACGACACGAGGCCAGTTGTGTCCGAGCAGGATGAGCACGGCGAGCACGACCTCGACGAGGATGACGATCCCGATGATCGCGACGACGATCCACAGCCCGATGCCGACCGCCTCGCTCGCGGCGACCCCCTCCAGCGCGATCGTGCTCTCGGCCGCGACCACGTTCCAGTTCAGCGCCAGCTCGGCGAGGAGGAGCAGGCCGACGACGACGCGCAGCAGCACGAGCACGGCACCCGCGACGGTGGTCGGCGGGCGCTTCATGTCCGGCCGGTAGCCGGGGGGCCGCAGGAGCTTCTTCGCCGGCTCGTACGCGGGGCGCTTGGCGGGGGTGGGCGTCGTCACGCGGCATCCTCCGTGTTCGGCACGGCAGAGGCGGGATCGGGATCCTTCGCGGCGTTCTCGAGCATCGCCGCCGTGTCGTCGAGCGTCACGTCCCGCACGTCGACGATCGGGAGATCACCGTCGGTCGAGATGGAGTCGCCGCCGCCGTTGCGCGCGTGATAGCCCGTGGAGAAGTCGTCGATGAGCCGCACATCGATGCGGGGGTCGGCGACCGTGAGCGTCGCGATGATGTGGTCGCGCTCGATGTCGGTCTCGGCGTCGATCTTGTGGGTGATCTGCAGCGTGAAGAGCGACAGGCCGACGCGCCGGTCGAAGGTGCCCGCGGCGAGCCAGTCGACGCGCCGGCCGCCGGGCAGCAGCCAGCCCTCGGGGCACTGCCAGAACCGCACGTGATGCCGCTGCGCGGGGCTGTCGTCGACGTCCTGCTGGTACGCGAAGTCCTGCGCGCGGCCGAACAGGAACAGCGGGCTCACGGGCGCCTCGTCGTAGCTTCGGCGGGTGAGGGTCGAGGCGACGATCCGCCACGTCGAGGTGATCGTGATCGGGTCGGCCCGTGTCCACCCGGCGGCGCGCATGGCCGCCTCGATCTGCTCGCCGCTCCCCATGAACGCGAGGTTCACGGGGTCGCCGAGCAGCCCGTCGCTCGTCCGCGTGCGCCCGATGAAGTAGTCGGGCACGTAGATGGTCGTCAAGATGCGGTGCAGGCGGGGCAGCACGAGATAGGCGAGCAGGGCCCAGAACACGATGGCGAACAGGATGCCCCACCAGCCGAGATTGAACGTCTCGGTCAGGCTCAGGTAGGCCAGCCACACCGCGGCGAGGCCTGCGAAGACGAAGAAGAACCAGTCCAGCGCGACGCCGATCGACCACCCGCGCCTCCCCGCTCGCGAGCGCACGCCGGTCCCCTCTGCGTGGTTCGTCGCGCGCGCCACGGGATCACCGCCAGAGCGGAACCGACGGAGTGAACGAGAAGGCGGATGCCGTCGCCTCCGGTGACAGCTCGGCGAGGGTCGCCGGCCGCCAGCGGGGCGAGCGGTCCTTGTCGACGACCTGCGCGCGGATGCCCTCCGCGAGGTCGGGCTGCGTCGCGGCGAACCACATGACGAGCCCGTACTCCTGCGCGAGGGCGTCGCGCAGGGTCGGCAGCGAGCGCACGCGGTGCACCGCCTCGAGCGTCACGGCGAGTCCCGTCGGCGAGAGCTCCTCCAGGAGGTCAGCGGTCGAGCGGGCCTCGTCCTCGGGGCGCGCACGCAGGCGCGTGATGATCTCGCCGACGGTGTCCGCCGCGAACGCGTCGTCGATCCACGCCCTGGCGGCGGCGAGCCGGGAGGGCGCGGGCGTCTCGTCGAAGAGCAGGACCAACTCGGCCGGACCGCTCGGGTCGGCGCGCGTCGCGAGGGCGTCGACGAACCCTTCCAGGTTCTCGGTCGGCACGAGGTGGTCGGCGAAGCCGGCGTACATCGCGTCCGCGGCATCCATCACCGTCCCGGTCAGGCCCAGGTACTCGCCCAGGCGGCCCGGTGCGCGGGCGAGCAGCCAGGTGCCGCCGACGTCGGGGGTGAACCCGATGCGGGTCTCGGGCATCGCGAGCTTCGAGCGCTCCGTCACGATCCGGAAGGGCGCGTGGCCCGCGAGTCCGATGCCGCCGCCCATCGTGATGCCGTCGGCGAGGGCCACGATCGGCTTCGGGTAGTCGGAGATGCGCGCGTTGAGCGCGTACTCCTCGCGGAAGAAGAGGGCGGATGCCTCGGCGTCGCCCGCGACGGTGCGTTCGTAGAGCCCGCGCACATCGCCGCCCGCGCACAGGCCGCGCTCGCCCGCACCGTCGAGCACGACGGTGTCGATGTCGCGGTCGTGCTCCCACACGTCGAGGGCAGCGGTCAGGAGCCGGATCATGTCGAGGTCGAGCGCGTTGATCGCCTGCGGACGGTTGAGCGTGAGTCGTCCGAGCGAGCCCTCGGCGCGCACGACGACCTTGTCTTCTGCAGTGATGCCCCCATCGCCCACGGTGCAACGTTACCGTTCCCGCTGGTCGAGATCCCGGGTGCGCGCGATCCGAACGGCGTGCCCGCGCGAACTACCGGCGGGAAGAGGGCTTTTCCGCAAAGATGGGGGGATCGGCTCGCAACGAGAGAGGGTTCGGCATGCCCGACGGACAGGTGCTGGAATTCTCCGGAGTCACGAAGCGCTTCGGCGCCGTCACCGCCGTCGACGGATTCACCGCACGCGTCGAGCCGGGCCGGGTCACCGGATTCCTCGGACCCAACGGCGCCGGCAAGACGACAACCCTCCGGGTGCTGCTCGGGCTCGTGCGTGCGACGGACGGCTCCGCCACGATCGGCGGCGTGCCCTACGCCAAGCTGCGCAATCCGCTGCGGTCCGTCGGGGCTGTGCTCGAGGCATCCAGCTTCCATCCCGGACGCTCCGGCGCAAACCACCTCAAGGTGTACGCGCAGGCAGCCGGACTGCCGTCCTCGCGCGTCGACGAGTCGCTCGGGCTCGTGGGTCTCTCCGACGTCGCTGGCCGGAAAGTCGGCGGCTACTCGCTCGGGATGCGGCAGCGCCTCGGCCTCGCCTACGCGCTGCTCGGCGACCCCGGCGTGCTCGTGCTCGACGAGCCCGCGAACGGACTCGATCCCGAGGGCATCAAGTGGATGCGGGGACTCCTGCGGGAGCTCGCCCGCCAGGGCCGCACGGTGTTCGTGTCGTCGCACCTGCTCGCCGAGGTGCAGCAGACCGTCGACTCGCTCATCGTCATCGCCGCGGGCCGCCTGGTCTTCCAGGGTGCGCTGGCCGAGCTGTCCGACCCGTCCGAGTACGCGACCGTCGTCGACTCCCCCGATCGCGCCGCCCTCTCCGCGGCGCTGAAGGCGGAGGACGTCGACTTCGAGGTGCTGCGATCGGGCCTCACGGTGCGAGGCCTCGATCCCGCGGGTGTCGGACGCATCGCCGCGGAGTCGGGCGTCGCCCTGTCGTCTCTGCAGCGTCGCGGACCCGCGCTCGAGGAGATCTTCCTCGACCTCGTGAACGGCGTGCGGGTGCACCCGAGCGCCTCCGGCGGCGTGCCGGCGGATGCCGTGGGCCCTGGCATCGGGACGGAGGCCGCTGGTGCCGGTGCGGCGGTGGCAGGAGCAGCGGTCATCGCGGCGGAGGGCTCGGACGCGGGCGAGCCGGAGGCGGATGCTGCGGGCGAGCCGGAGGCGGGTGTCGAGGCCGCAGGCGCTGTCGCGGCCGGGCCGGAGGCGGGTGAGCCGGAGGCGGCTGAGTCCGAGGCGATCGAGCCGGAGGCGATCGAGCCGGAGGCGAGCGGCGAGGCCGACGAGCCCGCGACCGACGACGAGTCCGAAGCGGCTGGCGTAGCCGCCGAACCGGCGACCGACGACGAGTCCGACGCGGCTGGCGTGACCGCGGAGCCGGAGGCGGATGCTGATGCCAGCGAACCCGTCGCGGCGGAGACCGAGCCTGACTCGGAACCCGAGACCGAGACCGAGCCCGAGCCCGAGCCCGAGCCTGAGCCTACGTCGGAGGCCGACCCCGAATCCGAGCCCCACAGCGAGCCTGAGGGCGGCGAGGAACCCGTTGCACCCGCATCATTCGCCGTGGCCAGCACCGGCATCATCGACATCATTCCGGTCGCCGGCGTCGAGGCGGACGGCGCCGATGCGCCCGAGGAGGACTCGGGCGACGCTCCTGCCGACGAGCCGCACGACGGCGACCACGCGAGCGAGCACGAGGACGAGAACACCGCGAGCGGCGGTGACCGGCCCTGGG
This sequence comes from Microbacterium sp. AZCO, assembly GCF_039614715.1. Classification (GTDB taxonomy): domain Bacteria; phylum Actinomycetota; class Actinomycetes; order Actinomycetales; family Microbacteriaceae; genus Microbacterium. The sequence continues at coordinate 3,200,125 of NZ_CP154857.1, forward strand.
AGACGTACATCAAGACCGACGCCGACCGCGATGCTGACCGCTTCTTCGCGTCGTTCGATCATGAGCGAGCTGGGGCGGACGCCCCCGCGGAGCCACCGGCGGGAGCGAACCTGCCGGTCTCGGAGCTCGAGACCCCCACCCCCGAGGAGCTCGGCGGACCTCCGCCCGAGTGGCAGGCGCAGCCCGAGCCGCTCGCCGAATCGGAGTCCGAGCCGGAGGACCCCGAGCCCGAGCACCACGCCGAGCACGAGCACCACGCCGAGCCCGAGCACCACGCCGAGCCGGAGCCGGAGAACCCCGAGCACCACGCCGCCTCGGAGTCGGAAAACCCCGACCCCGACCACCACTCCGAGCCGGAGCCCGAGCACGCGGCGTCCGACGGGGAGGGCGAAGCATCCATCGACGACACGGCCACCCCCGAGACCGGCCCCTTCGGCACCCTCGCCGACCTCTCGCCCGAATGGGCCGAGAACGCGCGACAAGCCGACGAGTCCGAGGAAGGGGAAGCCCGATGAGCCTCGCGACCGCGACGCGTTCCGAGACGACGAAGCAGTTCACCACGTCGCTGTGGTGGATCCTCGCGATCGTCCTGCTCGTGTACGTCGGCTTCACGGCATCCGTGCTCGCCTTCGTGTTCTCCGCCTCGTCGACGGGGGCACTCCCCGGCAACGGCCCGCAGATCCCGTCCGAGGGCCTCGCCCCGGTGCTGTACAGCAGCGCCACCTCGGTCGGCTACGTCTTCCCGCTGCTGATCGGCACGCTCGCCGTGACGAGCGAGTTCCGGCACAAGACCCTGACGCCGACGTTCCTCGCGACTCCCCGACGCGCGACGGTCCTCGTCGCGAAGCTCGTGGTCGGCATCCTGCTGGGCGTGCTCTACGGCATCATCGGCCTGGTCGCCGCGTTCGCCCCGTCGGCGGCCTTCCTCGCCGGATACGGCCTCGACACCGAGATCACGTCGCCCGACACGTGGGCGATGCTGGCCCGGATGCTGCTCGCCTACGTCCTCTGGGTCTTCGTCGGCATCGGGATCGGCGCACTCGTGCGCAACCAGGTCGGGGCGATCGTCGGGGTGCTCGTGTTCACGCAGTTCCTCGAGCCGGTCGCGCGGGCTGCGGCATCCTTCGTCGAGGGGCTGTCGGACGTGACGAAGTACCTCCCGGGCGCCGCGAGCGACGCGCTGGTCGGCGCCAGCGTGTTCGCCGTGAGCACCGCGACGACCGGCAACGCGAGCACTCCGCTCGAGTGGTGGGGCGGCGCCCTCGTCCTGCTCGGCTACGCGGTCGTCTTCGTCGTGCTCGGCTGGCTGTTCAGCTGGCGCCGCGACGTCAGCTGACGTCGGAGAGGCCTCGGTCCCTCCCCTCGTATGTGCGAGAGGAGGAGATCTGACGAGGGGAGGGCGGGATCGCCCGTGCGATCCTCCGCTCCTCGGATGCCCTCCGCAGGCGGGGCGTCCGCCGGCCTAAACGCCCGGTGCGGGCACCGGCGCGGCCCGCGGACGCTTCGGCTTGCGCGCTGCGCGCGCTTCGGCCGCGATCTCGGCGACGTCGGCCGCCTCGTCTGCCACGTCGAGGCGCAGCGCCTCGACGAGGGCGAGGCCGTGGCGCGTCGTCAGCACGATGCGATCGAACTCGGGGTGATCCTCGAGGTCGATGACGACCCCCGCGCGGTGGCGGCGGATGACGACGAAGTCCGTGCCGCCCGCCGACTTCCACGTGCCCATGGCGAGGATGCCGCGCACGTGGCTGCCGGGAGTCGGGACGCCGCGGAGCCAGGTCCACGCGTCGTCGGTGAGCTGCACCTTGGCGATGGCATCGCGCTCGATCGCGACATTCCCCTTGCGGAATGAAAGGAGGCGCTCGGTGCCCGACAGCACGACCTCGAGGCGGGTCGAGTCGAGCAGGAGCGTCACCATGCGACTAGTCTGCCAGCGCCCGGCGGTGTCGACGGAGGGGTTTGCTCACAGGACGGCAACGATCCGCGGGCACGGGACGGCCCGGATCAGGGGGCGAACTCGTCGGCCGCGTGCGGCAGCGGGAAGCGTCCGACGGCGTCGATGAGGGCGTCGACCGTCTGCCGGTCGGCGACCACGTCGACCGAGAGTCCCGCGCGACGGGCGTCCTTCGCGGTGCGCGGGCCGATCGCGGCGATGAGGGTCGACGACGGCACATCGGGGAACTGCTCGTGCACCTGGTCGGCAACCGAGCCGCTCGTCACGAGGATCGCGTTGATACGGCCGCTGCGCACATCCTCGGCGATCTTCTCGGTCACGGGCACGCCCACCGTCCGGTAGGCCACGACGCTGCGGACGCGGTGCCCCGCCTCGGCCAGCATCCGGGTCAGCACGGGCTTGGCGATCTCGCTGCGCAGCGTCAGCACGTCGCGGGGCTCGGGCTCGAGCGCGATGAGCTGCTCGGCCATGCCGGCGGCGGAGTTGTCGCGCTCGGGCACGAGGTCGACGCGGTAGCCGACGGCCGTCAGCGCGGCCGCGGTCGTCTCTCCGACGGCCGCCACCCGGGTCTTGGCCGGGATGACCGCGCGATAGGCGTACAGCACATCGACCGTCGTCGCGCTCGTGAGCGTAAGCCAGTCGAAGGCGCCGCCGGCGAGGTCGGCGAGCGCCTGCTCGAGCGTGGCCTGATCGTTCGTCGGCGCGAAGTTGATGAGCGGCGCGATGACCGGCGTCGCCCCCTGGCGCCGCAGGGATGCGGCGACTCCGTCGCCCCACGGCCCGCCGCGGGGGACGAGCACGCGCCAGCCCGCGAGGGGCTTGGCGTCGGAAGGCCGTGGTGATGCGTTCATGGGGTCGACTCTCGGTGGGTACTACTCAGTCGACCGCCCCATGTACGAGCAGCCGACGGGCGATATGCGAGCCCTCTCCAAGTGGAGCCCGCGCCGTCGGCAGCATCCGCGCCATCGCACTGCCTGCCTCTTACCATACCCCGGCTGACCGAACCCTGTCCGGTCGTCCTCTTTCGGGAGGCGGGCATGAGACTGTCAGCGCGTGTAGGAGCGCACGATCGACCAGACGATCGCGCCGACCGCGGCCGCTCCGGCGAGGACGGCTGCCGTCGCGCCGAGGGGATTGCTCTTCGCGAAGGCGCGAGCCCGGTGCACGAAGTCGTCCGACGCGCGCTCGATGCGGCGCGGCACGTTGGCCTTGACCTCGATCGCGGCGAGGGCGGCCTTGAGCTCGGCGCGCGCCTTCTCGACGGGGTCGGTGAGACCGAGCGGAACGGCGGTGCGGGGCACCGGAACCTCAGAGCTCATTGCGCACTACCTCCACGTCCTTCGCGATCGATTGCGCCGGGTTCTCACGTCCGATGACCTTGCGCCAGCGCAGATAGCCGAGCAGACCCATGATCGCGGCACCGATCAAGAGCGCCACGAGCACGATCAGCGACGCCACCCATACCGGCATCCAGGACGAGAGCCCGATGATGATGAACGCCAGCAGGAGCGGGATCGACCAGAAGAGGAGGAAGAGCGCGCCGACGATCCACCCGGAGCCGATGCCGGCATCCTTCGAGGTGCGTCGGAGCCACGCCTTCGCGGCTTCGATCTCCGCGGTGACGAGGTTGCGGATGAGTTCGGGGACATCGCCGATGAGGGTCAGCAGACCGTCGTCGGCGCGGTCTCGGAAGCCGCGAGGTGTCGTCATGTCACGCCCCGCCGCGGCCTGCGTCGGAGCTGTCGTCGAACGCGTCGTCGACGGCGTCCTTCACGGCGGAGGCGGAGGTCGCGGCGGCGGCGTCGATGTCGGAGGCGGAGTCCTTGCCCGCCTTGATCGCGCCGTCGAGCTTCTGCCCGGGGGTCGTGCCCTTCGAGGTCGCGGCCTTGGTCACCTTGACGGCGCTGTCCCACAGCGTCGACGGCAGGGCCATGGCGCTCTGCTTCGCGAAGCCCTTCACTTTGTCGACCTGATCCTGGACCGGGTCGAGGTTCCACACCTTGAGGGCCTGCTCTTTGATCTGCTCGTAGCGCTCGCGACCTGCGCGCGAACCGAGCACATAACCTGCAGCCAGGCCGATGACGAGTCCTACCTTGCCTTTCACGGGGCGTCTCCTCACGCTCGGGTGGTGGTGCGTGCTCCCAGGTTAGCCGGGCATGCCGATTCCGGCATCCGCCCTTGACAGATCCTCATGCCTCGGGGACGAGTCGGTCCTCCGGGCCGCTCCACAGCGCCCGCCGACGCACGCGATCGGCCTCGGCGAGCGCGTCCGGCACGACCTGGGCGAGCCCGGAGCCGGCGAGCCACGCGCCGACGGCCGAGAGCCCCGGCACTGCTTCGATCGCCCCTCGCACAGCATCGGCCGCTTCCGCGTGCCCGAGAGCGGACGCGGGTCGAGGCGGGTCGAAACGGGCCCGGGCGGCACCGCGCACGTCCCGCAGCTCGTGACCCAGGAGAAGGGATGCCTCGCTCCGGGCGAGCTCGGCGGCAGCGGCGTCGTCGAGTTCCGCGGTCGCGGCGGGCAGCCCGGCCGCGCCGAACGTGACCCGCAGCACGTGGACGCCGTCGCCGACCGTGGCGGCGAGCCAGGGCCAGCGCACGGTGGAGTCGACGACCGCGACGGCCCGCGCCGTGCCGGGCACCGGGTAGAGGGCGTCGCGCCGCTCCCCCGGGACCGAGCCGACGACGAGCGTCACGACCTCGACGGGATGCGCGCCGCCGACGGGCCCGTCGAGCGCCGGAACGACAGGCGAGAGCAGGCGCCGCGCCTCGGTCTCGGGGGCCGCGACGATGACCTCGTCGGCGGGGTCGAGCGGACTCTCGTCGGACGTGAGGACCGACCACCGGCCGCCGGGCTGCGACTCGAGCCGCTCCGCGGCGACGCCCGTGCGCACCTCGACGCCGAGTGCGGTCAGCCTGTCGTGGGCCGCGGCGATGAGGCGCGGCATCCCACCCGCCAGGCCTTCCCGCGGCGGACCCGATGACCGGTCGACGAGCAGGTCGAACACGGCGCCGCTCAGCGAGCCCGTGCGCGTGAGCGCGGTGCTGAGGCCCGGCGCGACGGCCTCGACGTCGACGTCGTCGGGATGCGTGCCGTACACGCCGATGCTCACGGGGGCGACGAGGCGCTCGAGCACGGCGTCGCCCATGCGCGTGCGCACGAGCCTGCCGAGGCTGCGCTCCTTGCCGATCGTCAGCGGCGGGCGCACGCGGTCGAGGTACGCGCGCCACGTGCCGCGCCAGCCGATGATGCGGCGCACGCGCTCGTCCCACGGATTCTCGGGGATGCCGGCGATCGCGCGCCGGGGCAGCGGCGCCGCGCCCGGGAGTCCGGCGATCCACGTCTCGGCATCCGCATCGAAGACGATCGCCGAGCCGAGACCCAGCTCCTCGGCCAGCGCACGGACGGCCCCGCCGCGGGCGGACCATCCCTCGACGGCGGCGTCGAGCACGAATCCCCCCGCCTCGACGGTGCGGACAGCGCCGCCGAGCCGATCGGATGCCTCGAGCAGCGTCACCCGCAGCCCGACCTTGGCGCATTCGAGCGCCCCGACGAGCCCGGCGATACCGCCGCCCACGACGATGACGTGCCGCTCGCGCACCGCCGACGCAACAGCGTCGAGTGCGTCGGCGGGTTCCGATCCGGCCATGCTCGCCTCCCGTTCCATCCTCGCACCGCCGCCCTGGGCGGACGGTGGCCCCGCCCGGCGCCCCGGTGCGAGACTGGCCGGATGACCCTCCACATCACGGGCGACGAGGCCGCCGACCGTCTGCTCACCGACGATCCGCTCGCCCTGCTCATCGGCATGCTCCTCGACCAGCAGGTCGCGATGGAGACGGCGTTCGCGGGGCCGCTCAAGATCGAGCAGCGCGTGGGATCGGTGGATGCTGCGACCCTCGCCGGCTACGACCCGGAGGCGTTCGTCGAGGTCTTCCGCACTCCTCCCGCCGTTCACCGCTACCCGGGGTCGATGGCCGGACGCGTGCAGGCGCTGTGCGCCGCCCTCGAGCAGGACTGGGGAGGCGATGCCGCTGCCCTCTGGACCCGCGACGACCCCGACGGCCGCGAGGTGCTGCGCCGACTCAAGGGCCTGCCCGGCTTCGGCGAGCAGAAGGCGAAGATCTTCCTGGCGCTGCTCGGGAAGCAGTACGGGTTCACGGGCGCGGGCTGGCGCGAGGCATCCACCCCCTACGGCGACGAGGGGACGCACCGCAGCGTCGCCGACATCACGAGCGCCGAGTCGCTCGCGAAGGTGCGCGAGCACAAGCGCGCGATGAAGGCCGCGGCTCGCGAGGCGAAGGGGTAGGCCCCGCGGCCCGCGCCGAGCGCGCCTGTTTCCTGCGAGCGCTGCGTCGCGGCGATCCCGCGCTCGCAGGAAAGCGCAGCGCTCGGACGCCGAGTCGCCGACACGGCGCGTGGCGCCACCCGCGCTCGCAGGAAAGTGCAGCGCTCGGACGTGTAGTCGCCGGGTCGCCCTATCGTTGATCCGTGCGGCTGAGGTTCTTCGGCGGGCTCGCCCTCGCGGGCCCCGCGGGCGAGACGATCGCCGTGCACGGGCGTGGGCAGCAGGCGCTGCTGTTCCGGCTCGCGGTCGACGCGGGCACGACGGTGGCCTACCGGCCGCTCGCGGAAGACGTCTGGCCCGAGGATGCTCCCGAGGATCCCCGGGCGTCGCTGCAGTCGCTCGTGTCGCGGCTGCGCCGCGCGCTCGGTGCCGATTCGATCGAGTCGACGCCGGGCGGCTACCGCCTTGCCGTCGAGCGCGCTGATGTCGACGTGACGGAGTTCCAGGACCTCGTCGCCGCCGCGCGTACGAGCACCGACCCGGTGGAGGCATCCGCCCTCTCCCGCCAGGCCCTCGCGCTGTGGACCGGCGACCCCTGGACCCCGGGCCCCGAGTTCGACTGGGTCGTCCGGGACCTGCTGGAGGACCGCGCGCACGCCGAACGGCTGGCCCGCGTCACTCCCCCACCCGCGGAGCCGGCCGCCGTTCCGCCGGCGCCCGCCGCCATCCCCGCGGCCCTCACCCCGCTCGTCGGACGCCAGCGCGAGCTCGCGACGATCGGCGCGCAGCTCGGCGCCGAGCGGCTCGTGACGCTCATCGGCCCCGGCGGCGCCGGCAAGACGACCCTCGCGCTCGAGACGGCGCGGGCCTGGGGCGACGCGACGGTCGTGGTCGAGCTCGCCCCGGCGGCGGCCGGAGAGGTGTGGGCGGCGGTCGCCGCGGCGGCGGGGCGCAGCATCCGCATCGGCGATGCGTCCGGCTCGTCGGCGCCGCTGTCGCCCCGACAGCGCGCACTCGACGCGCTCGCGGGCCGGCGGGTGCTCATCGTGCTCGACAACTGCGAGCACGTGTCGGCGGAGGCCGCCGACGTCGCGCTGACTTTGCTGCGGGCGACGCCCGCGGCCCGCATCCTGGCGACGAGCCGCGAGCCGCTGGGCATCGCGGGCGAGGCGTTCGTCGACCTCGGACCGCTTCCGGCGGAGGATGCCGTGGAGCTCTTCGCGCGCCGCGTGAGAGCCGCCCGCGGCACCGGACCGGCCGACGACGAGGCCGCGACCGTCGAGCGCATCGTGCGGCGGCTCGACGGACTTCCGCTCGCGCTCGAGCTCGCCGCGGCACGCGCCCGCACCCTGACGCTCGCCGAGATCGACGAGGGTCTCGACGACCGGTTCGCCCTGCTCGCCGCGGGCCCGCGCACGGCCGACCCGCGCCACCAGACGCTGCGCGCCCTCATCGACTGGAGCTGGGAGACCCTGACCGACGCGGAGCGCGACGCGCTGCTCGCGGCGTCCGTCTTCCCCGACGGCATCGCGGCGAACGACACCCGCGTGGTCGCGACGCAGTTCGAGACGGATGCCGGCGCCTTCGACCAGCTCGTCGACCGGTCGCTCCTGCGCCGCAGCGACGGCGGCTACCGCATGCTCGAGACGGTCCGTGAATACGGGCTCGATCGGCTGCGCGCGACGGCGCGCGAGCCCGACGCCCGCGGCCGTCAGGCCCGGGCGATGGTCGAGCTGGCGCGGCCCCGCGAACCGCTCCTGCGGGGTCCGAAGGTGCGGCAGGGCCTCGCCTGGTTCGACGCGAACGACGAGAACTTCTCCGCCGCACTGCGCACGTGCGTCGATCGCGCCGATCTCGTCGAGACGGGCGTCGAGCTCGTCCGGGTCATGCTCTGGCCGGGCCTCATGCGGGAGCGCTTCGAGGAGCTGACGGGCGGCATCGGCCGCTTCGCCTCAGGCGACGCGCCGCTCGACTCGGAGGCGGCCGTCGTGGTCAACGGAGTCGGGATGCTGCTGACCCTCATGACCTCGGCCGCAGGGCTCGGCGACGGCGACCTCGGCATCGACCGCGCCGAGTTCGAGCGGGGCCGGGCGCGGATCGTCGAGGCCGCGGCGCAGCATCCCTCCGACCTCACGGCCATCCTGCCGCCGCTGCTCTCGGCCGCGGCGCAGGCGCTGGCGCGGCACGACGGCGGCTGGGGCTGGTCGCGCGGCTTCGAGGTCCCCGACATCGCGCCCGACGCGCCGGCGTGGTCGCACGCGTTCGTGGCGATGATCCGCTCGGCGGTCGCGCAGAACAGCGGCGACGTCGACACCCTCGGGGTCGAGAGCGAGCGCGCCGTCCGGATGTTCCGCGACCTCGGCGACGTGTGGGGCATCGCGTTCGCGAGCCAGATGCGCTCGGAGTGGCTCACGCTCGAGGGGCGCCTCGAGGAGGCGCTGGCCGTCGCCGACGCCTCGACCGAGGGCTTCACGGGCCTCACCTCGGTGTCGGACCTCCTGCAGCAGCGCTCGCAGGGCCTCGCGATCCTGCTGCGCCTGGGCCGGCTCGACGAGGCGCGCGCGCGACTCGCCCAGATCGAGGCGACGGCGAAGGCAGACGGCTCGGACCGGGCGCTCGCGCAGGCCCGCATGACCGCCGCGACTGTGGACATCGCGGCGGGCGACGGCGAGGCCGCGCTCCGTCACCTCGACGGGCTCGGCTCCCAGCTCGCGCCGAACTTCCCCGACCAGCTGACCGCGTGGGCTGGGTCGAAGCGGGCCCAGGCGCTCATCCTGGTCGGGCGTGCCGACGACGCGGCCGCCGCGCTGCGAACCGCCCTCGCGCTCGCGCTGCGCAGCGGCGACCAGCCCATCATCGCGGACGTCGCTCTGAGCCTCGCGGGATGCTTCGCGGGGAGGGGGCAGGATGCCTCGGCCGCCCGCGCGCTCGCCGCGTCGGCGGCGCTGCGGGGCCGGGTCGACGCATCCGAGCCCTTCTACCGGCGCATCGCCGGCGACATCGAGGCGGCGCCGGAGCTGTCCTCCGACGCCGCCCTCGAGGAGCTGCAGACTCTGGCCGAGGAGCTGCCGTAGATCCGGCGCGTTCCGTCTCGACCGAGAGGAACGCGCCGAACCCGCGGCGACACCTGCGCCGGTCAGGCCCGGCGCATGTAGGCCCGAACAGTCAGCGGGGCGAAGACCGCCACGATGACGGCGGCGCCGATGATCGTCGCGACGACGTCGGCTCCGGCATCCGTCCCCATCGTCAGGGCCCGGGCGGCCGACACGAGGTGCGAGACGGGGTTGATCGACGCGAACCACGCGAGTGCCGGCGGCAGCGTGTCGATCGGCACATAGGCGTTCGACAGGAACGTCAGCGGGAAGAGGATCAGGAATGAGATGCCCTGAACGGATGCCGCGGTGCGGGCGATGACGCCGAAGAAGGCGAAGATCCAACTGAGCGCCCACGACGCGCCGATGACGAGCAGGCCCGCGAGCAGCACGCCGGTGAAGCCGGCGTCGGGACGGTAGCCCATGATGTAGCCCGTCGCGAAGGTCAGTGTCGTCGCGATGGCGTAGCGGAGGGTGTCGGCCAGGAGTGCGCCCGCGAGCGGTGCGACTCGGGCGATCGGCAGCGACCGGAAGCGGTCGAAGACGCCCTTCTCCATGTCCTCGCGCAGCTGCACGCCCGTCACGACGGAGGTCGTGATGACGGTCTGCACGAGGATGCCGGGGAGGAGGAAGGGCAGGTACGTCTCGACGCTGCCGGCGATCGCGCCGCCGAAGATGTAGGCGAACATCACCGTGAAGATGATGGGCTGCACCGTGACGTCGATGAGCTGCTCGGGCGTGCGGCGGATCTTGATGAGGCCGCGGCCCGCCATCGTGAGCGAGTTGCGAATGGACTGGCCGACGCTGACGTGGTTGCGCAGCGGGGTGTCGGGGGTGAGGACGGCGGTGGTCATGCGAGGCTCCCTTCGAGCTCGTGCTCCTCGCGGATGTCGGCGGTCTCGACGCCGTGTCCCGTGAGGGTGAGGAAGACCTCGTCGAGCGTCGGCTTCTGCACGCTCAGCTCGGCGAGGCGGATGTCGGACTCGCGCAGCGCGACCAGGAGGTCGGTGACGAGGTCGGGGTTCTGCATCGGCGCCGTGAGGCGCGCGGCCTCCGGCGACACGGTCGCGGGCACGCCGAGCACGCGCTCGACCGCGAGGCGCACGTCCTCGAGGTCGGCGGGGTCGGCGGGGCGAAGCTGCAGGCTCGAGGTGCCGACCGACGACTTGAGTTCGTCGGACGTGCCCTCGGCGACGACCTTGCCCGTGTCGATGACGGCGATGCGGTCGGCGAGCTGGTCGGCCTCGTCGAGGTACTGCGTCGTGAGCAGCACCGTCGAGCCGCCGGCGACGAGCGTGCGGATCGTGTCCCACATCTGCGCCCGCGTGCGGGGGTCGAGGCCCGTCGTCGGCTCGTCGAGGAAGATGAGCGGCGGCCGTGCGATGAGGGATGCCGCGAGGTCGAGGCGTCGGCGCATGCCGCCCGAGAAGTTCTTGAGGGGCCGCTTCGCGGCATCCGTCAATCCGAACTCCTCGAGGAGGTCGACGGCCTTCTTCCGGGCGTCGGGGCGCGAGAGACCAAGCAGGCGGCCGAAGAGGACGAGGTTCTCGGTGGCCGAGAGGGTCTCGTCGACGGAGGCGTACTGGCCGGTGACGCCGACGAGCTGGCGCACGATCTGCGCCTCGCGCTCGACGTCGTGGCCGAAGATCTCGGCGCGGCCGCCGTCGGGGCGCAGCAGCGTGGCGAGCATGCGGATGGTGGTGGTCTTGCCCGCGCCGTTGGGCCCGAGCACGCCGTAGACGGTGCCGGCCTCGACCCGCAGGTCGACGCCGTCCACCGCACGGTTGTCGCCGAAGACCTTGACGAGGCCTTCGGCCCGCACCGCGAATGTGGGTGTGGTGGAAGTCATTGTGATGCCTTTCTCTGAATGGCCTCACTCAGAGTGCGCCGGGGGCACTGTCACGCCGCTGTCACGGCGGTGGCGCTGCTGTCACGGCGCTGTCACGCGCCTCTCGCAGGTTGGCAAGGAGGCGCTTTGTCCCCCGGACGGGGGACAGGGCCTCTCGCGGCACCTGGGTTAGCCTGTCAGGGGTCCAAGGAAAATCGGGTCTGGTCGGCGGTTGTGTTCGCCGCGGAGAAGGGATGACGGACGCATGAAGTTCGCGATGGGTGCTGACACCCTGTCGACCTTGACGAAGGCGACCTCTGGGTCGAGCGACGAGCTGGCCGCGCTGGTGCGACAGCTGCTGGAGGCGGCGGAGCCGCTCGAGGGTCGTTTCCAGGGTGCGGGTCGTGCCGCGTTCGATCGATTCAAGTCGCGCACCGACGCGATCTCGGCCGAGCTGAAGGCATCGCTGGACGGCGTGCTCCAAGGCATCGGCGGGATGAACCGCTCGTTCCTCGAGGGCGAGTCGGCGATGGTCGACCAGACGCAGAGCCTCGAGGCAGGATCGTCGTTCGACGCCGCGCGCTTCGGCGCGGGCCGCTGACCGGGACGGGACACAGAAGACATGGCGAACCAGAGTGACCGTCGCGACTACGACATCGCGGCCTCCCAGAACGCGCAGGACAACTTCAACCGCGTCGCGGCGCAGCTCGAGGCGCTGATCGATCAGCGCGACCGCGACGTGCAGGCCGCGATGGCCGACTACGCCGCAGAGGGCGTGTCGGACGATTACCGCGCGAAGGAGACGCGCTGGAAGAACGCCGCCGCCGAGGTGCGCGGCATCATCCAGACGCTCCGCTCGTCGCTGGAGCGCAACGACGAGTCGGCGCAGGACGCGCTGCGCAAGGCGCGCGCCGCGGTCGAGTCGATCGGCTGAGCCCGGTCCGCACTGATCCATGACGCACTGGAGCATCCAGCCGTCGGGGGTCGTCGCCGTCCTCAAGGACGTCAATACCTACGCGACCGCCCTCGGTGAGGCGCTGAACGGGCTGGGCCCCGCCCTGGAAGGGGCCCTTGCAGGAGCCGCAGGCTCTCCGGCGATCGGCGGCGCGCTGCAGGAGTACTTCGACCGCGAGGAAGGCCCGCGCATCGAAGGAATGAACGCCCGCATCAGCGCGGCCGCCTCCGGGGTCGTGAACGCCACGCAGGCGTACGTGAACGGCGACCTCGAGATGGCGGCGAACGCCCAGTCCGCCTCGGTCGCCGCGGTCTATCCGCCGCAACTGCCGCGGGGGGTGCAGTAGTGCCCGACCACATCAAGCCGGACGCGATCCCCGGCGCGGACCTGGATCCCGACTCGATCGAGCTGCACGCGCGCACCGTCGGCACGATCGCGGGGCAGGTGCGCGACAACGGCTCGAACGTCCACCTGAAGTGGCAGGGCATGGCGGGCGTGTACGAGGCGCCGGAGGCGGGCACCCTGCTCGGCCTCATGCAGCCGGTGTCGTCGCAGGCGACGACCGCGGGCGACAACCTCGACGTCGTCTCGGCGGCGCTCGTGCAGTTCGCCGCGGACGTGCGGCCGATCAAAGCCGCGCTGGACTCGCTGCGGACGCAGGCGTACGCGTTCCAGTCCGAGGTCGATGGTGGCGTGTCCGTGCGGGAGCTCAACCCCGCGTACATGAGCGCCTACGGACCCTACGGCACGACGTCGTCGTACGCGGGCTACGCGCCGTACTCGAGCCCGTCGACGGGTGCCGGCACGCAGGGGCGCAGCATCCCGCAGTATCACTACGTCACGAAGCAGTGGCATGAGGTCCAGGAGTACGTGGACCGCAACAACGACCTCATCTCGCAGGTGAACGCGCAGCAGGTGGCGCTGTGGGACGCCGAGCGCACCTGCGCGAACAGGATCCGCGGCCTGTACGGCGCGCAGCCCCTGCGCGGCTCCCAGTCCGAGGACGACCCGCTCGGGTACATGCTGGACGAGATCCCCGAGGGCACCGAGATGCCCTGGGGCGCGCCGGTCGAGCGCTCCGAGGGATGCGGCGAAGCGACCGCGAAGTTCGTGTTCAAGGACTTCCTCTGGGAAGGCGTCATCGTCGGCGGCGTGTGGGGCACGATCGAGGGTCTCGGCACCCTCGTGCTCGGCTACAACCCCGCCACCGGCGACTGGTTCTCGGGCGACGCGTACGGCGCGGCGTGGGGCAACCTCGGCCTCCTCGCCGCGGGGATCGTCATCGCGGGGACCCCGCCGCTGAACCTTCTCAAGATGGCCGACGACACCGCCGACATGTTCGGCGGCAACCTCCTCCCCGAGGAGGTCACCGACTTCACCGACGAGGCCGACGAGGCGCTGCTGAACACCGGCAAGGCGCTGATCGCCTGGGACAAGTGGCAGGACGACCCCGGCACGGCGCTCGGCGAGTCCGTCTTCAACGTCGGCACGATCCTCATCCCCGCCGGAGCGGCCGTGACGGGCGTGAAGACCGCCGGCACCGCCGCGAACGTCCTCTCCAAGATGGCCCGCGTGGTCGACCTCATCGACCCGTCGTCGTGGGCCGTCAACGGCGCCCTCAAACTCGCGGGCGGCGGGTTCAAGGGCCTCGACGGCGTCATCGCCGGCCTCGACACCGCCGGCAAGCTCGACCCGCCGCACATCGAGGTCTACGCGGCGACGGATCCGGCGTCGGGAATCCGCCTGCTCGACGATATGGGCGTCGACCTCGACTCCGTCCGCGCGGGCACCGACGCCGCCGGCAACGACGTCCTCGTCTTCGACGGCGGACGAGTCGAGCTGCCCGCCGGCTCATTCGACAGCGAAGCCGGGATCGTTCGCGGAGTAGGCGGGACGGATGCCGCTGTCCCGGCGCCCGTACGCGAGCCCGAGCTCGTGGCCGCGGGTGGTGTGCGCGGCGAGACCGGGCCCGGAGCCGTCAACGCCATCGTCCACGACGCACCCGTCCGCACCGAAACCAGCGGGGCCGGTGACGGGACGACAGTCGTGCGTGATCCCGAGACCACGACGGGTGGCGGAGCCGGCGGCGACGGCGGGTCGCACGGGGGGGCAGACCCGGACGGTGCCGGGAACGACCTCGACGGCAGCGGCGACCCCGCTTCGGGCGGATCGGACCCCGTGAACGACGGCACAGCCGACTCGGACGCCGCCGGCCCCGAGCCCGTGCGCCCGGACACCGGTCCTGCACCCGACTCCCCGGTCGACGCGGCGCCCATTGCTTATGTGGACTTTCCCTCCGACGTGGTTGCGGTGCCATTCGACGTCCACCTCGTCGATCAGGGCGTCTTCTCCCACATCGACCCCGTGACGGCCCCGGGCGATGCCACTTTTTGGTCGGGTCGTGTACTCGACGAGGACGGCGCGGTGATCCCCGATGCCGCCATGAACGGTGCGGCCGACCTGACTTCGAGAACCCACGGCTCGACACTCGAGCAGCTCCTGGAGCGGCAGGGGGTGCTGGATGACATGCCGGACGACTGGTTCGATCCAGCAACCGACGCGACCTGGCGAGCCGTGTCACAGGCGCTTGCCCAGAACGCTTCGGGCGACGTGAGGGCATTCCTCGGTGACGTGCGCGCCGAGTCGGTCTGGAACCAGGTCGAGCTGCCCGCGCTGATCGACAACCCGAATGTCACATCCGTGACTGTGATCGACGCCAAGACCGGTGAGGTTCTCTATGTCTACCGCCGCTGACCCCGATCGCGCACTCTGGGGTGAGGCCGTCGCCGCATACGTCGGCCGAGGTTCTCGCAAGATCCCCACGGCGGATGAAGGCGCTGTGTTCGCGCTCGCGCCCGACCGGTTCGAGTCCCTTCTGGCCCTGGTGAAGCAGGCTCTGCTCACCGCGGACTCGGTCGAGCTGCCCGACACGCCCCGCCCGCTCGTCAAAGACGCCGTCACCGAGCGCCTGCGTGAGCTGCTCCCGGAACTCGATGATCGAGGGATCGATGCTCTGGTGTGGCGATGGGGTTTCATCACCTATCACGGCTGAGGAGGAACGGATGCCGCGCAGCAGCGTCGCATTGACCCCCACGCCGCTGAGCGGCGACGTGATCGTGGCGGCGACCGGTCAGGTGCGCGAGCAGCACCCCGACCTCGCGGCGCTCGACCGTCGTGCGCGACCCTGAGACCACAACGGGTGGCGATGGCCCGGCGGGAGGATCCGGGGAATCCACTCACCCGGCTCATGGGGGCGGCGCCGGGGGCACGGGATCCGGCGACCAGGGCGGCTCCGGACGACCCGGCGATGTCGACGGAGATTCCGGCTCGGGTGGCCCCGGCGCTTCAGATCAGTCGCCAGGCTCCGTCGGCGCGCCCGACTGGGAGGTACGCGGCGAGACCGTCACCGTCGGCGGCGAGTCCGTGTGGCTCCCTGAAGGATTCGCCCTCGAAGGCGACTCCGTGGTGCGGTACGACCACGGAATCGCGGGCTCGCGCATCCCGTTCGAAGAGTACGCGGATCTGCGGGAGGGCTCGCTCCACAACACCTCGTCCGACACGCTGGTGCTGGGTCGCTGGGCGAACGACGACACGTCGTACATCGCAGTCGCTCGGCGTGAGGACGCGATGTACTTCGACATGGGAGACGATTGGGGCAATGCGCAGGACGCGTACGATCTCTCGCCCCGAGACGACATGTTCGAGTTCTTCATTCGCCCGGCGTTGGACGAAGCCATCTCCTCCGGGAAGGACATCCGGATCACTCACGACCCAGGGAAGGCTGGTGGTAGCTTCCTCGAGAGGAGATGGACTACCTCCGAGCTCACGGCTACGTGATCCTCCCCGATGGAAAGGGTGCGTGGCGTGCCGTTCGCTGATTCAGCCACAGACCTCGCGATGCAGCTCGATCGAGCGCTCCGCCGGGTCTTCCCCGCTGCGGCCAGCGGATATCTCGTGCGCGAGCTCCGCGACGACGACCACCCGTGGGTGCGTGCCTCGTTCGTGCTCTATGAGTATTGGGAGATCGACTTCGTCTACGACCGAGGGGCTTTCGGCTTCTCGATTCCGTTCCGCAATGTCGATGTACCGGTCGTCCGAGGGCCGAACGAGGGGCAGACGATCGCCGACCTCGACGAGATCCTGGAGGAGCTCGGCGCCCGAGTCCGCCTCCGCATTCCCGACAAGTACCTGGCCGAGTGGGGCGTCTGACCCGACGTGCGATGACCGACGTCTACACGCCCGCACGATACTTCGAGCACGGAGACCAATGCCTGCTGACATCGATCCCGGCCTCCTGACCGAAGCGATCGTGACGTATACAGGGGGCACGGAGGGGGAACGGATGCCGCGGAGCAGCGTCGCATCGACCCCCACGCCGCTCGGACCCAGCGGCGAGCCGCACTTCCTGAGCGTCGACGAACTAGTCGCCGACGCACGGCGAGATCGCTCCGGGCTTCGGAAGCAGCGGCGGCGGCCGACAGATCGAACTGCCGCTGACCGTCGCGCTTCTCGAAGCGCTCGGCGTCTTGAAGGAGATCACCCCATGAACCAGGCGGAATTCGATCGCATCGTTCAGGATGAGCGTCTGGGGCGGTGGCTGCTCAGGGCCGAGCCCTCCGGCGCATCGGCGAACAAGGTCTGCCTCTTCGAGAAGCAGGGCACCTGGTACACCCTGACGACGGACGAACGTGCGGGCGTCATCGAAACGACACGTCGGTCGTTCGGCGCGGAGTCCGAAGCCCTCGCCGACGCCCTGGAGGGCCTTCGATTCCTGAAGCATCTCTTGAACTTCCGCGCATGATGCGTAGCTCCCCTCTCCCGCTACCAGCGGGAGGCCGAAATCTCTTCCAGCGAGGCACGGAGTTAGAAATCGTGAGCAAGTTCCTCGACCAGAAGGGTGTCTGGCGCGTTCATCTGAGAGAGATCGTGCCGTGACCGGTTTCGGCGCCCACTCCCTCCCTGACGACGATGCCCTCTGGAGCGGGCTCAACGAGCACCTTCGATCGACGCTCGGGAGCGTCGGCGTCTCCAAGATGCTCGCCGCGCGCGACGACGACGAGGCCAAGGCGCGGTGGGTAGGCCGAGTGCGGCCCGTGCTCGAGAACCTCGCCGAGCGCGTTCCTCTGAGATCCGAGGGACCTGCACGATTCGGGGCCGGCGATGGAGTGTCGATCCAGTTCGACGTGCATCGCGTGTACCTCGAGGCGTCCGGATCCCCTCGCATACGGGCGATGCTGCTCGTCGACCCCGCGGCTGTCACTCTCGCGCTGGTCGGCCTCGAGCGATGGGGCTCGACATGGTCCGAGGCCCTCGATGCCGCGGGCGAATCTCGCACCGTCGTCGCGGACGAGGACACCGACGACGAATCGCAGGCCTTTCCCTGGATCGCTCAGAAGCCCGGGGCGCCGGGGCCTTGGGTCTCCGCAGCCAGCCCGGAGGAGGCGCGCGCGGCCGGGATCGCGGAGGACATCGGCTTCGACGAAGTATCGACGGTTTTCGGACGTATCGCGGGGAGGTCCGCATGACGGATGCAGGCTCGTCATTTCTCGAGGCCGTGTCGCGCCTTCCCGCTTTTCAGGGCGTGACCTGGCGCGCGGCCGGTTTCGAACTGACCGCACCCTTCACGACGGACAGTCCGATCCCCACGACCCAGGATCTGAGGGTTGCCACCGAGAACTTCCGCGCCGAGGGAGCACACCTCTTCCTCGTGACTGCCGGCCGTGACATCAGTCCGTTCTCGGCGCATCCGTCTTCCGACACGCCCTCGAGTGCAGGCCGAATCAGGAGGAATGGATGCCGCGCAGCAGCATCGCGTCCACCGCTCCATTCTGAACAACGGTTGCCGTCGGGCCCCCGTCGATAGGCTGGACGGGCGATTCCGACTGAAGGGCGGGCAATGACGGAGCCGTGGAACGCCGTCCGGGCGACACTTCGCACGCAGGGAGTGCCGGATCCCGCCGTACACCTGCCCGTCGACACGGACATCCCCTGGGAAGGGGCGCTGCACGTCGCCGAGGCGCAGCAGCGGGGCTGGACGATCAGCACAGTCGACTACGGCCGTGCCCGGCTGCTCCTGCGGCGGACGACTGCCGACGAGGTCGTGAAGGCGCTGTACGCCTACCTGCTCACGCCGCTGCCTGCCCCGTCGGCCATGCCCGATGCCGAGCGCGAGCGCTTGCTCACGTGGGCCGCCCCGCACGTCCTCGATCTCGCCTCGCGGGCGAGCACGCCCCTCACGATCGACCTGCCGGCAGGCCTGCTCGTCGACCGCGTCGGGGCGCTCGACGGCTATCTTCTGTATCCCACGGGAACATCGTTCGAGACCCGATCGCTTCCTCCTACGGTCCTCGGCCAGCCGCTGCACTCTTTCGTCACGACCGCTGCCATCCGCGTCGAGGCGGTCGTCACGCCGCCGTGGTTCGGGCGTGCCGGCGGCGGGCTGCGCCTCTCCGTGTCCGAGGCCGGAGTCGGCGTCCGCGACCTCGTGCGCGAGGGGCAGCTCGCCCAGCTCAGCCAGGCATGACACACGTCTCGAATCCGAACGCGGAGCGCATCGCGCGGGTCGCGCTCACCCCTTTCGCACTCGCCGTCGGATCGGATGTGCAAGAGCAGTTGCTGAGAAGCCCCGGGGCGCCGGGGAAGTGAGGGACGGGCAGGCGGGGCAGGCGCAGCAGATGGTGGCCGTACGCTCGTATCGATTGTTGACGAAGGACTGATGAAGGGCCAGTGATCTCCGAGACCAACCGCCCCGCTCACGTCGATCCGCTCGTGCTCACGGCGCCCGCCCGCGCCGGCCAGCGAATCGGCGCGCTCCTCGTCGACGCGCTTCTGCCGGTGGCCTTCGCCGTCATCGCCGCCCTCTTCGCCGCCGGCGGACTCTCCGGACTCGCGTGGGTGTTCGGGCTCCTCGCCATCGCGGCGATCGCCGTCGCCGTCGCGACGGTCGCCCGCACCGGCCGGTCGCTCGGGCGCATCGCGACCGCCACGCGAACCGTCGAGCGCTCGACGGGCGCCGCGGCCGGGGCATCCCTCGTCCGCTCATTCTTCACGGGCGGGCTCGGCACCTTCGACGTGCACCGCGGCCGCGACCCGTTCGCACCCGCTCTCGCCCCGTTCGAGTTCCCCGCCGTCGCGCCCGCCGCCGCGGCACCGTCACCGGATGCCCTGCGCCGGCTCGCCCCCGTGCTCGAGCTGGACTCGGGGCAGCGTTTCTCACTCGAGGCGCCTCTGGTTCTCGGGCGCAATCCCTCGGCCCCCGTGGATGCCCCGGCCGACGAGTACCGCTGGGCCGACATCTCGCGCACGCTCTCGAAGTCGCATGCGCGGCTCGAGTGGGACGGACGCCTCGTGTGGGTCACGGATCTCGGCTCGACCAACGGCACGGTGCTGCGAACCGCGGGCGCGCCGCAGCCGCTGATCGCGTTCCAGCGCACGCCGCTTCCCGGCGACGCGACGCTCGAACTGGGTGACCGTGTCGTGACCGTGAGGGCTCCCGCGTGAGCGTCGAGATCGACCACCCGCTGCTCGACGGCCGGGGGCCGGGCTGGGCGGCGACCGAGACGCGGGCCGACATCGTGGCGCTCACTGTCGGCATGAGCGACTTCCTCTCGCGCGTCGTCGCGGCCGGCGAGCGCCCGATCGTCGTATCGGGCGAATTCTCGCGGATGACGCAGCCTCTAAGCGAAGCCCTGTCGGCGGTGGGCGGTCACTGGGTCGTGCGCACGGCCGACGACGGCTGCTTCGACGCCCGCACCGGCGCACGGCTCGATCGTCCCGAATCAGTGATGGCCGCGCCGTCGCTGACGACCGCCGGGGTGCACCCCGCCTTCGTGCGCCCCGCGATCGCCACGCGCCTGCAGTTCGTCGCGACGGTGTCGACGCGGCATCGCGTCACCCGACCCGTCCGCCTCGGCGGCGTGCTCGAAGCCGCATCCGAGGCCTTCACAGGCGGCCCACCGTCGGCGTGGGGCCCGACGGAGCCGCTCGTCGCCCCGTGGGACCGGGACGACCTCACCGAGTACACGCGGCGGCGAATGCCCCTCGACACCCGATGGGCCGCGGTCGCACCGGGCGAGCACCCCTTCATCGGCACGCTGCAGGCCGCCCGGACGGGCGAGGGGCTCGAGGAGACGACGCGCGTGTGGGCCGACGTCGCCGGCGCGGGCGAGGCGCGCATCGGCGCGATCGACCTCGAGGCGCGCCGGTTCCTCGCGGATGCGGCGGGGATCGGGATGCCGCTCCTGGGCGTCGCCTTCGCCACGATCGGCTCTCCCGACCTGGCTCGCCGCGCCACGGCGTCCCCGCCGCCCGAGCCCCTCGCGCTGCTCATCGGGCCACCCGGCGTGCGGGCGTCGGGACTCGACGTCAAGCGCTGGGCCGCGGAATTCGGGGCGGCCGTCGTCGGCAGCCCGCGGCTCCCCGGCGTCCTCGTCGCCCTCGGCTCCGCCGACGGCGGCGGGTGGGAGCGCCTCGGCCAGGCGCTCGGCACTCTCGATCCCGCGCGCACCGCCGATCTCCTCGCCCTCTCGCCCCGCGTCGCGGCGCAGCTGCATGACCGTTCACCCGAAAGCGAGACCTGATGCCCGATCAGAAGGACACCGTCCTCATCGAGCAGGCGAAGCTCCAGCGCATGCGACTCGGTTCAGCGCTGCTCTTCGGCAGCATCGACGAGCGGCGTACCGTCAACGACCACCTGCGCCGGCTCGCGGCATCCGTCATCGTCGCCGCCGTCGCGTGCGCCGCGTGCGTCGGCGTCGCCTTCGTCATCCAGCTCCTGGCGGATCGAGCGGATGCCGCGCCCGCGGCGCCCTCATCGAGCCGGTCCATGATCGTCGCCACGGAGGTGGACTGATGTACACGCGTCTCACCGTCGCCGGCGCCGCGCGCCGCGCCGAAGTCGTCGTCGCGAACGAGGAGCCCCTCGGCGCCACGCTCCCCCGGCTCGTCGAGCTGCTCGGCGAGCCCGGCGGCACCGTCGCCCGACCGCTCACGCTTGTCGCAGCAGACGGCGAGCAGCTCGATATCGCGCGCTCACCCCAGCAGCTCGACCTCGCCGACGGCACGCTGCTGCGGCTCGTGCGCCTCGACGCGGCTCCGCCTCCTCCCGTCGTGATCGACGTGACGGATGCCGCGGCCCTCGCGCACGACAGGCGCGCGGACCGCTGGGACGACCGCGGCCGCGCCATCGCGGGCGGGACGGGTGTTGCCCTCGCCGCCGCAGCCGCCGGCTCCGTCGCCCCCTACGGTTCTGCGTTCGTCGCGGCGTGGGTGCTGCTCGCGGCGTTCGCCGTGCTCGCCGCCGTCGCCACCGTCCTCGGGCTCATGCGCGTGCGCGGGGTCTCGGCCGCGCTCAGCGCCGCGGCGGTCGGGGTCGCCGTCCCGCTCTCCCTCACGGCTCTCACTGCGGCACCGTCCGCCGGGTACTCGACAGCCACAGCCGCGCTGATCGCCGTCGCGGTGTTCGTGGCGGCAGGGTCGACGGTCGTGCTGCTGGGCCTCGGGTTCGGCCTCCATCGCCCGGGCGCCGCCGCAGGCGGAGCTGTCGGAGGGGTGCTCGGATCACTGCTCCTCACGCTTCTCCTCTTCGGTGTGCCCGCGCCCGCGGCGGCCGCGATCACCGGGACGATCGCCGCCCTCGCGACGGGGCCGCTGCCCTGGATCGCGCTCTCGGCGGCGGGGCTCGCGGCTCTCGACCGGCGGGTGGCCGACGGCGAGCGCGTCGCGCGGCCTCGGGCGATGGCATCCATCGACGAGGCGTACACGGCCCTCACATGGAGCGTCGTGACGATCGCCGCCCTGCTCGCGGCGACGGGCGTCGCGCTCGTGCTCGCGGGCGAACTGTGGAGCGGGCTCCTCGCGCTCGCGATCACGCTGGTCGGGGCGCTTCGCGCCCGCGCGTTCCCCCTGCGCGCCCAGGTGTGGTCGCTGTGGGCCGCCGTCGCCGCCATCGCGCTCACGGCCGTCACCGTCCACCTCACGGGTCCGCTCGCCTGGGTCGGCGTCGTCGTCGCGGGCCTCGCCGCCGTGGTCATCGCGACCGCCGCAATCGTGCGGCCCGCCGATCACACCCGCGCGCGCCTGCGCGGTCTCGGCAACGTCGTCGAGACCCTCGCCGTCGTCGCCCTCATCCCGCTGCTGCTCGGCGCACTCGGTGTCTACGCCGAGCTGCTCGGCATGTTCGGGGGCGGCGCGTGACCGTCGACGTCCGTGCACTGCCGTCGGCCCTCTTCGGGAGCGCCGTGGCCCGGCGCACGGCTCTGACGGAATGGGATGCCTCGATCCGCGGCACCCTTCCCACCGCTCGTCGCATCGGAGTGGTGTCGCTCGACACCGGCGCGGGCGCCACGACCCTCGCCGAGCAGGTCGTGCGCATCCTCGCCGCGCGGCGGGCCGACCCCGTCCTCGCGATCGACGTCGCGGGTGGCGGACTCGCCGCGCGGCTCGGGGCGGCCGCGACGGCGCCGAGCGAGACGCGCGCGGGCGCCCGGACCACGGCGGACGCCGTCACGGGCCTCGACGGGGGCGACGGGTGGTTCGCGCTCCACCCGGCCGCTGCCGACAGCGCGGTCGGAGCCTGGCTCGTCGAGGCGGCGCCGATCACCCGCTTCTTCGACGTCTCGGTCACCGATTTCGGCGTGCGGCATCCCCTCGTCGACCTCGCGCAGTGCGCCGCGCTCTGCGATGTCGTGTGCCTCGTGAGCTCGAACCGGCGGGCTCCCGCCGAGCTCGCGCGCGCCATCGCACCCGCGATCACCGCGCTTCCCGAAAGCCCCGTCCCCGTCCTGGCCCTCGTCGATCGCGCGAACGACGGCGACGCCGTGTCGCGCGCCATGACGGGCGACGCGTGGCCCGTCGTCGGGATTCCCTTCGACCGCGGCCTCAAGGCCGGTGCCGAGCCCGGGCGGCGGGCGACTGGCCATGCCCTCCTCCGGCTCGTCGCGACGCTCGTCTCCGGACGCAAGGCGGTCGCCGCATGACGATCCGCGTCGTGCATCGCCCTGCTCGCGTCACCGAGCCGCTCGACGAACCCTCGGAGCTCGTCCTCGCGCCACCGCCCCCCATCGGCGAGAGCACGGCGGGGTTCCCCCTCCAGTCACTCCTGCCGATCGTCGGCAGCCTCTCGTCGATCACGATGATCGTGCTGCTGCGCAACAACCCGATCATGGTGGTCGTCGGCGCCGTGATCCTCGTGGTCGCTCTCGTCGGCGGTCTCGGGATGGCCTTCACGGCCCGCGGCAACGCCGCCCGCCAGCGGCGCGTGCAGCGCGAGCGCTATCTCGACTACCTTGAGAACCTGCGTGCCACCGTGCGCGAGACGGCGGACGCGCGCCGCGACGCCGCGCTCGCCCTGGATCCGGATCCCGCGACGCTCGTCGAGATCGGCACCGATCCCGCGCGGCGCTGGGAACGGCGCCCGGGAGACGCAGACTTCCTCCGCGTGCGGCTCGGCACGGGCGACCTGCGAGCCGTCGACGTGCGCCTCCCCGACGAGCAGAACCCCGTCCAGCCCTTCGACCCCGTCATGAAGGGCGCCGCCGAGCGTGTCGTACGCCTGGCGGGCGTCGCACAGGGCATGCCCGCCGTCGTCGACCTCGGGCGAGGCGGCCACGTGTCGATCGTCGGCGCACGCCCCGACACGGTCGCCGTCTGCCGCGCGCTCGCGGCGCAGATCGCGGCCTTCCACTCCCCCGACGACGTCCACCTCGCCGCCGTCGTGCCTGCGTCGGAGCGCGAGCTCTGGCGAGGCTTCGACCTCCTTCCCCACGCGTCGGCGGCGGCCGCCCCCGCGGGTCAGGCAGCAGCCCGGCGCGTCGCGCCGACGCTCGATGAACTCCTCGCACTCATCGGCGACGAGCTGCGCGACCGCATCGCCTCGGCGGCGGCCACGCGCCGCAGCGGGCGGCGCACGAAGCCCGGCCGCCTCGTGATCTTCATCGACGAGGGGACGGATGCCGCGACCGCTCTCCCCCGGCTCGATTCGGCGCTCGATCTCGCCGACCTCGGCAT
This sequence comes from Microbacterium sp. AZCO, assembly GCF_039614715.1. Lineage (GTDB taxonomy): Bacteria > Actinomycetota > Actinomycetes > Actinomycetales > Microbacteriaceae > Microbacterium. The sequence goes on from NZ_CP154857.1 coordinate 3,224,243, forward strand.
CACCGTCGTCCACGTCGTCGACGACCGCCTCAAAGAGCCCTCGGCCGTCACGGCCCGAGTGACGGTCGAGGGCGGCACCGCGACGATCGAGACGCCCGGCACCCGCGAGGACGCCGTGCGCGGCATCCGTCCCGATCTCGTCTCGACAGAGCTGCTCGAGGTCATCGCGCGGCCGCTCGCGGGTCTGCGGCTCACGCGCACGAGTGCGATCGACGCCCAGACGACCCTGGCGCCCGACGTCGCCGAGCTGCTCGGCATCGCCGATGTCGACGCGATCGATGTGCGCGCTGCCTGGCAGCCCCGCACGGCGGGCGACTTCCTCCGCGTGCCGATCGGCGTCGACGACCGCGGAGCGCCCGTCCTCCTCGACCTCAAGGAGTCGGCGCAGCTCGGCATGGGACCGCACGGCATCTGCATCGGCGCGACGGGATCCGGCAAGAGCGAGCTGCTGCGCACGCTCATCCTCGGCCTCGCCCTGACGCATTCGCCCGACGACCTGAGCATGATCCTCGTCGACTACAAGGGCGGCGCGGCATTCGCCCCCTTCGCGGGGCTGCCTCACGTCGCGGGAATAATCGACAACCTCGCGGACGACCCGCAGCTCACGGAGCGAGCACGCGAGAGCATCCAGGGCGAGGTCATCCGACGCCAGCGTCTGCTGAAGGACGCGGGGAACGCGGCATCCATCGGCCACTACCGCCAGCTGCGCCGCGAGCGGCCCGACCTGCCGGCGCTGCCACACCTGTTCCTCGTGATCGACGAGTTCGGCGAGCTGCTGACGGCCGAGCCCGACTTCGTCGAGCTGCTCCTCACGATCGGGCGCATCGGACGCTCGATCGGCGTGCATCTGCTGCTCTCGAGCCAGCGGATCGAGGGCGGGCGGCTGCGCGGCCTCGACACGTACCTCTCGTACCGGATCGGCCTGCGGACGTTCTCGGAGTCGGAGTCGGCCGTCGTGCTCGACTCGCCCGACGCGTTCCATCTGCCCGCGATCCCGGGCTTCGGGTATCTCAAAGTCGACACGTCGGTGTACACGCGCTTCCGCGCGGGCTACGTGTCAGGCCCCGTCCCCGACCGCGCCGAAGCCGGTCCCGTACGGCTCGACGCGCCGCTCGTCCTGGAGCTGCCCGCGTACGACCGGGCACCCGAGCAGGACGACGAGCCGGATCGTCCCGGCGAACCCGAGACACCGACCACCGGCCGGACCCTCGTGCAGGCGGCGACGTCCCGCCTCTCCCGCGGCGTCGCGCGCACGCGGCCGGTGTGGCTGCCGCCTCTTCCCACCGTCCTGACGCTCGGCGGCGTGCTGTCGGCGGCCGAAGGACAGGGCGGCGGACTGCACGCGCCCCTGGGCCTCCTCGACGACCCGACCCGCCAGCGGCAGGCGCCGTGGCTCCTCGACCTCACTCGGTCGGGCGGGCACATCTCGATCACGGGCGCGCCGCAGTCCGGCCGGTCCACGTTCCTGCGCACACTCGCGGCATCCCTCGCGTTCACGCACTCGCCGCGCGACGTCAGCGTGTACGGCATGGACCTCACGGGCGGGGGCCTCACCCGCATCGAGCCGTTCCCGCACGTCGGCGGGGTCGCGACGCGCGGTCACCGCGAGCGCCTCACGCGCCTGCTCGAGGAGCTCACGGGCATGCTCGCGACGCGCGAGCGCGTCTTCCGCGAGCACGGCCTCGACTCCCTCGCCGAGATGCGCCGCCGGCACGCCGAGGGGCGCCTCCCCGACCTGCCGAGCGCCGACGTCGTGCTCCTCGTCGACGGGCTCGGGACGCTGCGGACCGACTTCGAAGACCTCGAGGCTCCGCTCGCGCAGCTGCTGGAGCGCGGTGGAAGCTTCGGCATCCACGTCGTCGTGACCCTGACCCGCTGGAACGAGCTGCGCCTCAACCTGCAGTCGCTCATCGGCACGCGCCTCGAGCTCAAGCTCAACGATCCCGCCGACTCGCAGGTCGCGCGCAAGCTCTCGTCGACCCTCCGCGCGGACGAGCCCGGCCGCGTGCTCACCGACGACAAGCTCTTCGCACAGGTCGCCCTGCCGCTCCTCGAAGAGGTCGACGACGCCGACATCGGCGAGGCCCTGGAGCGCATCGCCCGCGAGAGCGCCGAGCGCTGGGGCGGACCGGGGGCCGCGCCGATCCGCCTCCTGCCCGAGGAGCTCTCGCCGCTCGACCTCCCCGACGCACTCGACGAGCCCGACGAGATCCCCGTGGGTCTCCGGCAGGACACGATGCAGCCGATCCTGCTCGACCTCGCGAGCCGCGATCCGCACCTGCTCGTGCTCGGCGACGCGCGCTGCGGGAAGACGACGGTCCTCCGCGGCGTCGTGCAGGGAGCGATCGACCGGCACTCGCCCGAGGAGCTCGTCATCGGGCTCATGGACCCGCGCGGCGACCTCGCGGGCGACATTCCCGACGACTACCTCGGCGGCCACGCCACGTCGGGCCGCCAGGCTCGTCAGCTCGCCGAGTCGATCGCCGTCGAACTCGAGAAGCGCGTCGCCGACCGCTCCGTCGGCGGTCCGCGCATCCTCGTGATCGCCGACGACTTCGACATTCTCGCGGCGGGCGGCGCCGAGCCCCTGAGGCCACTCCTGCCCTACCTCGCCTCGGCGCGCGACCTCCGGCTCGACGTCGTGATCGCGCGGCCGGTCGCGGGTGCGTCGCGCGCCATGTTCGACGTCGCGCTGCAGGGCGTGCGCGACACCGGCGGCACGGCGCTCATCATGTCGGGCGACCGTGCCGAGGGGCAGCTGCTCCCCAAGCTCTACGCCGAGCCGATGGTCGCGGGCCGCGGACGCCTCGCGCGCCGCGGCGAGCGTCCCGCGCTCGTGCAGATCGCGCATTTCCAGCCGACGGCGACGGATGCCGCGCCCTCCGCACTGACCGAGACCCCGACGTCACCCTTGCCCGTCGATGCGCCGGAGATGGCGGACCCGGCTGAGGCCGCGGCATCCATCTCTCTCGTTGAAGCGCTCTCCCAGGAGCCGAGGATTTCCGCGATCGAACCCGACTCGCCCGCGACCGAGCCCGTTCATCTCACGCGGCGCAGGCGGCGCGAGGACGTCTCGTGAAATTCCGCAATCCCGTATTCGGGGGACAGGCGGCCGCATGGAGGCCCGCACCGGAAGGTTCTGCGATGAATGGCGAATTCGAGGCATGGGCGGCAGAGGCCGGGTACGAGGTCTTCCGCGAGCCTGATTCCATCGTGATCGCGTCGGTGAACGGCGGCGAGATCCGGTACGAGGTCACCGTCGCAGGAGAGGTCGTGACGGTTACTCGGGCTGAGCGCGCTGAGGATCCTGCCCCGCAGCTTCGGTCGACGGACGTGCTCGACGCGGAACGCTATCTCACGGCTCAGTTGGGGATCGACCTGCGCTCCCGGCGTGAGCTTCCCCGGCTCTCGTTCCCCTATGAGCCGGAAGATGCGGCCCCAGGCTTCCACTTCGAGAAGCTCGACGGAGGGTGGGCGACGCTCCTCCGGTCGAGCGGCGAGATCATTCCCGCCGCGCTCAAGGACACGTCCATGAACCCCGTGGTGCGGTTCTCCTATTACGTCGATGCGAGCACGGAAGAGATCCGCCGCTCGTTCGCCGACCCTTCGGGCGCGCCGCTCTTCACCTTCGTGGTGTGATGTGATCGCGATCGGCGATGGCGACCGGATCAACCCCATGGTCCCGAGCGGGCATCTCAGCGGCGATCGTCGCGTTCAACTCGTCGTCGAATCTGGCCCAGTCAGGAGGAATGGATGCCGCGCAGCAGCGTCGCATTGACCCCCACGCCGCTGAGCGGCGACGTGATCGTGGCGGCGGCCGGTCAGGTCCAGGAGCAGCATCCCGACCTCGAGGCCCTCGAAGCACGCGCGGTCGACAACGGCGCAGTCCTGCAGATCGTCGCGGACGACGAAGTGGTGCTGTCGGTCCTGCGGCCCCGGATGCTCCCGACCCTCGACGAGGTCGGACGCCTCCTGCCGACCATCGACGCGCCCGCCGAGACCAAGTGGTGGACCGACGCCTACACGCCCTGGCAGCCCGCCGGGGCGGTCGGCGTGGCGATCCTCGAAGCGGCGGCCGAGGCATCCGGTGGTCTTGTCGTTCACCAGGGACTCGCACCCGCCCGCCGGGCAAGCGCCGACTGACGTCAGCGCGAGGTGCGCGAAGGCACGCCGGAGCAGCACGCCGGAGCAGCACGCCCTCGTCGCGTTCGCAGCCGTCCACGGCGTGGCGACCCTGGCCACCGACGACCTGCTCGACGGCGTGCCCTGGCAGGCCGCCGCCGATTCCACGATCGAGTTCGTCCGGCGCGGCCTCGCCCCCTGAGCTGCGGCGCCACCCCCGGGAGAGCTGCAGTTTCCTGCGAGCGCGGCACTACGCGGTCCGAGCGCTGCAGTTTCCTGCGAGCGCGCCGTCGCGCGACGCAGCGGTCGCAGGAAACTGGCGCGCTCGCGCGGCGCACGGCCGCGGACGACGGAGGTCAGGCCCCGCGCAGGCGCTCCCCGAGGAAGCGCTCGAGGCCCTCGAGCGGCACGCGCTCCTGGCCCATCGTGTCGCGGTCGCGGACCGTCGCGGCCTGGTCGTCGAGCGAGTCGAAGTCGACCGTGATGCAGAAGGGCGTGCCGATCTCGTCCTGGCGACGGTAGCGGCGGCCGATGGCGCCGGCGTCGTCGAAGTCGACGCTCCAGTGGCCGCGGAGGTCGTCGGCGAGCTTGCGGGCGACGGGCGAGAGGTTCTCGTTGCGCGACAGCGGGAGCACGGCTGCCTTCACCGGGGCGAGGCGCGGGTCGAGCTTCAGGACAGTGCGGGTGTCGAAGCCGCCCTTCGCGTTGGGCGCCTGCTCCTCGTGATACGCGTCGACGAGGAACGCCATCATCGAGCGCGTGAGGCCGAAGGAGGGCTCGATGACGTACGGGATGTACTTCTCGCCCGACGCCTGGTCGAAGTACGACAGGCTCTGCCCGGACGCCTCGGAGTGCGAGCCGAGGTCGTAGTCGGTGCGGTTGGCGACGCCCATGAGCTCGCCCCACTCCTTGCCCGCGAAGCCGAAGCGGTACTCGATGTCGATCGTCCCGTCGGAGTAGTGCGCGCGATCCTCTTCGGGCACGTCGAAGCGGCGCATGTTGGCCGGGTCGATCCCGAGGTCGACGAACCAGTTCCAGCACTCCTCGACCCAGTGCTCGAACCACTCCTGCGCCTCAGCCGGCGGAACGAAGTACTCGATCTCCATCTGCTCGAACTCGCGCGTGCGGAAGATGAAGTTGCCCGGCGTGATCTCGTTGCGGAACGCCTTGCCGACCTGGCCGATGCCGAACGGCGGCTTCTTGCGCGAGGCCGTCACGACGTTCGTGAAGTTCACGAAGATGCCCTGGGCCGTCTCTGGGCGCAGGAAGTGCAGGCCCGACTCGTCGTCGACGACACCGAGGTAGGTCTTGACCAGGCCCGAGAAGGCCTTCGGCTCGGTGTACTGGCCCTTCGTGCCGCAGTTGGGGCACGGCACGTCGGCCAGCCCGTTCTCGGCCGTGCGGCCCTTACGTGCTTCGAAGTCCTCGATGAGGTTGTCGGCGCGGAAACGCTTGTGGCAGTTGAGGCACTCGACGAGGGGGTCGGTGAAGGTCGCGACGTGACCGGATGCCTCCCACACGCGCTTCGGCAGGATCACCGACGAGTCGAGGCCGACCATGTCGCCGCGACCACGCACGAACGTCTGCCACCACTGGCGGCGGATGTTCTCTTTGAGCTCTGTGCCCAGGGGACCGTAGTCCCACGCCGAGCGGGATCCGCCGTAGATCTCCCCCGCCTGGAAGACGAACCCGCGGTGACGGGCGAGGGCGGTGACTTTGTCGAGGCGGGACTGCTCGGCCACGGTGGCTCCAATGGTCGGGATCGTGCGGGGGATTCGCGGAATCGCGGGAAGCCGCGTCAAGCCGCGGCATCCGTCAATCCTAGTCGTCCGCGTTCCGTCGACCAGTGTTCGGAGCCCTCCGCACTCTGTTGCCGACCGCCGCTCGTGTGGTTGACTGCGCACAAGACCCGACGGCTCGAGTGTTCCGAGAAAGGCTGCCGTGACTCGCACTTCGCCCCGGGCTGCAGGGCGCACCCTCAGGATGGCAGTGGCGATCGCACTGGTGGTGAGCGGGCTCGGCGCGGTGGCGCTCCCCGCAGCAGCCGACCCACCCGTCGGCGGCTCGCCGGTGGTCGCCGAGACGTTCACCGGCTCCTCGGTGCCAGACCCCGCGTGGACGGTGCAAGGCGCGGCGTGTCTGACGGGCGCGCCGACGGGGGCGGCGCCGCCTGCCGGAGGCGCCCAGATCCCGTCCTGCCAGAACCATGCCGTCGGCCCTGTGCCGACAGCGGGCGTGACGCCCGGCTACCTTCAGCTCACCGATGCACAGGGCAATCAGGCGGGAAGTGCCCTCTACAACCGGCCGATCCCCGCCACCGCCGGCATCTCGGTCACGTTCGAGCAGTACCAGTACGGAGGGAACGGCGCCGACGGCATCGGGTTCTTCCTAGTGGACGGATCGACCTCGCTGACGGCGACGGGCGGCCTCGGAGGCAGCCTCGGATACGCGCAGCGCTTCGGCGAGCCGGGCGTGGTCGGCGGATACCTCGGCGTGGGTCTCGACGCCTACGGCAACTACTACGACGACGGGGAGAACCGCGGAGCCGGGTGCCCGGCCGGTCAGAGGTCGCCGACCACCGCGACGGGCGCCATCGCGCCGAATGTGATCACCCTGCGCGGGCCGGGCTCCGGGACGACCGGGTACTGCTGGCTCGACTCGACCGTGCCGAAGCCCATCACGAACCCGACGAAGCCGGGAACCAGCCTGAACGGAGGCTCAGGGACCCTCCGCGCGGCCAGCCTCTCCGCCTCCCTCCGCACTGTGAACGTGCAGGTGACCCCGGTCACCGGCGCGCAGCCGATTCCGCGGGTCATCGTGCAGGTTCAGTACACCCCCGGCGGCCCTTGGGTCACGGAGCTCGACATCCCTGCGCCGCAGTTCCCGCCCACGACGTACAAGCTGGGTTTCTCGGCATCCACCGGCGGCCAGAACGACGTGCACCTGATCCGCACCGTGGCGGTTCAGACGGTGCTTCCGCTGGACGAGCTGAACGTGGAGAAGCAGGTCGATCAGACCGGCGCTCCCCTGCCGGCCGTCATCACCGCCGGCACCGTGATCCCCTACCAGTACACCGTCACCAACAGCGGTGCCCCCGTCTCGGCGCTGTCGATCGCCGACGACCGGATCCCGAGCGGCATCGTCTGCCAGGCGACGGCGCTCACCACGGCGCCGGATCCGGGGTCCACGACAACCTGCCGAGGCAGCTACACCGTCACCGCCGCCGACGTCGCGGCAGGAACCGTGGTCAACACGGCGACGGCCAACGCGACCTCCTCGCTCGGCTCCCCGGTCACGACGGCTCCCGTGAGCGTCACGGTGCCACTCACCTCGTCGATCGCCCTCACCAAGAGCGTGCAGACGGCACCGCCGTATCGCGTCGGCCAGCAGGTGACCTACACCTACACGGTCACCAACACCGGCGACAGCGTGCTCCGAGGCCCCGTCATCACCGACAACCGCATCCCGGTCTCCGCGATCTCGTGCGCGAGCGGCGTCGTGGCGCCCGGCGGCAACGTCGTCTGCACCGGGCGCTACACCGTCGCGGCCGGTGACATCGGCGCGGACGGCCGCATCGTGAACACCGCCACGGTCGCAGCGCGCACGGCGATCGGCCAGCAGGTCACCTCGGCACCCGCCCAGGCTGCCATCCCCGTCGCGACCGACGTCGCCGTCACGAAGACGATCGACAACCCCGCGCCGCTCGTGGGCCAGAACGTGACGTTCACCGTCACGGCCACCGGCAACGGCCCGGCCACGGCGACCAACGTCGTGGTGACCGACGTCATCCCGACCGGCTCGAACGGTCCGGTCGTCTACGTCTCCTCGACGACGTCCGCGGGGACCGCCTACGATCCGGCGACCGGCCGATGGACGATTCCCTCCCTGCCGCCGGGGACGACCGTCAGACTCACGATCACGGTCACGGTGAACACCACGTCGCCGTACACGAACAGCGCCGCTCGGACGAGCACCGACCAGCCCGACCGCAACTCCTCGAACGACAGCGCGGCGGCCTCGATCAACCCCACAAGGCCCACGATGGACATCTCGGTCGCGAAGTCCGTCGATCGAAGGACGGTCCCTCTCGGCGGCTCGGCGATCTTCACGGTCGTCGCCACGAACAACGGTCCCTTCTCCGGCACCGGCGTGCTCGTCAGCGACCTCCTGCCGAGCGGCCTGACGTTCGACGCGGCGGCCTCGGGCGGCGACGGGACGTACGATCCGACGACGGGTGTGTGGAACATCGGAGCGCTGGCCGTCGGTCAGTCGGCCACGCGAAGGATCGCCGTCACCGCGAGCACGCTCGGCACCTACACCAACCTCGCAGCCCTCGCGGGCATACCGTCGCCCGCCGACATCAACTCCGCCAACAACGCCTCCTCGGCGAGCATCGAGGTCGTGCTGCCCACGTCGGATCTCGCGGTCGTGAAGGGCGCGTTCCCCAACTCGGCCGTCGTCGGCGAAGACGTCACGTACCAGCTCACCGCGAGCAATCTCGGGCCGGACGCAGCGAGCAACGTGACAGTCACCGACCTCTTCCCGCCGGGCATCACGGTCCTCAGCGCGACGGCGACCAGGGGAAACATCAGCGCCGACGGCACCACCTGGACGATCGGTTCACTCGGTGTCGGCGAGCAGGGCGTGACGGCGACGGTGACGGCGCGCATCGACGCCCCCGGCACGCAGGTGAACACGGCGACCATCGACTCGGCGCAGGTGATCGACCCGGACGAGTCGAACAACTCGTCGTCTGCGGCGGTGGTCTCGGGCGAGCCCGACCTCGACATCGCGGTGGGTAAGAGCGTCTCGGTCCCGTCCGGCGCCTCACCGAACGCCGTGCCCCTGGGCGAGGACGTCGTCTTCACCCTCACGGCCGCCAACGACGCGGGCGGTGTGGCGGCGACCGATCTGGTGGTGACAGACCAGCTTCCGGCCGGATTCACCTTCGTCTCCAGCGCGGGCGACGGCGCCTTCGACCCCGTGACAGGCAGCTGGACGATCCCGTCGGTCGCTGCAGGCGGTACGGCGCAGCGCACGATCACGGCGCGGGTGACCGCTCCTGGCAGCTACGTCAACATCGCGAGCCTGGCCTCTGTCACGCAGAACGACAGCAACCCGTCCAACAACAGCGGAAGCGCCACCGTGACCGCGGTCGTGCTCTCCAACGTGAGCATCTCCAAGTCGGTCGTGGTTCCGCCGGGGGCACGACCCGGCGATGTCGTGAGATACACCATCGCCGTGTCGAACGCCGGGCCCAACGACGCCACGGGCGTCGTGGCCCGGGATCCCCTTCTGGTCCCGGCGGTGATCGAGAACCTCACCGTCGACACGGGGACCTACGATCCCGCGTCCCGTGTGTGGAGCATCGGCGACCTCGCCGACGGCGCCACGGCGACGATGTTCGTCGACATCCGCCTGACCCGGATCGGCGTCACCCGCAACACCGTCGCGATCACCGGCATAGACCAATCCGACCCCGACCAGAACAACAACACAGCGGTGGCCGATCTCGTCATACCCGCCGCGGACATCGCACTGACGAAGACCGTCGACAAGCCCCAGGCGTACGTCGGCGACGCAGTGACCTTCACGGTCGGGGTGTGGAACTACGGCCCGAACCCCGCTGGTCCGGTGGTCGTCGACGACATGTTGCCCGTCGGGCTCACCTTCGTCTCGGCCAGCGCCTCGGCCGGTTCGTACGACCCCGCGACCGGAGAGTGGACACTCCCCGACCTCGCGCCCGCGAACCCGCCGGCGCCGGATCCGCAGGAGACGCTGACGATCGTCGCCAGGGTCGACGCCGAGGGCGTCCTGACGAATACGGCGTCGTCGGATCGGGCCGCGCCAGCGGTCTTCGATCCGGATCCGACGAACGACTCGGCCTCCGTCCCCGTGACGGCATCGGTGATGCCGGCTGAGCTCCATGTGACCAAGAGCGTCGATCCCGCCTCGGTGCAGGTGGGTGGGGCAGTGACGTACACGATCGGCGTGTCCAACTCGGGACCCGCCGATGCGGCGGACGTCGAGCTGCTGGACACATTCCCCGACGGTCTGACGCCGACGGGCACCTCGACCGCGGGGTGCGCCATCCTGGCGAGCACACTGAGCTGCGATCTCGGCACCCTCGGGGTGGGTGAGAGCGTCGACGTCGTCGTCACGGCCGTCGCGAGCACGACCGGTGAGATCGTCAACTCGGCCTCGGCCTCGTCGTCCACACCGCTCACCGCGGGATCCACGGTCACCGCCTCCGCGGTCATCACCGCCGTCAGCGCGCCCCAGCCCCCCGACGGGGGCACTCCCCCCGATGGGGGTGCTCCCTCCGGCGGCGGGGCTCCCCCCGGCGGCGGCTCGTCGCCCCTGCCGGCGACGGGTGGGGGCGGTGCGGGGCAGGCGCCTCTCGTCGCGGTGCTGCTGGTGGCGTCGGGCCTGCTGCTGGCGGGCTGGCGCCGTCACCGGCGTTCCGACCGCGCCCCCCTCTGATCTAGCGGATCGAATCCCGGTCGGCGTCGTCCGTGCCGTCGTCCGAGGCCTGGTCGAAGGCGCGGTCCCAGTCCTGCAGCTCCTTGCGGCGGCCGATGAGACCATCGAGCGAGACCTGGAAGTGCAGGCCGCGACGCGCGTTGACCTGCTTGATGTTCTCGACGAGCTCCTCCGAGACGCCGGTCAGCGCTCCCTCGACCTCGCGCACGCGGTCGTCGGGGTCGTCCCACAGGTGCGGGTGGGTCAGGATGTCGAGCAGGTAGTCGCGGTTGAGCGCGGCCGTGAGCTTGCGGAGCTTGTCGTCGTACTCGACCGACGCGACGTAGACCTGGTCGTCGGCGCTGCGCTTGTCGAGGCGCGCGAAGAGCTCGGAGACGTTGTCGGCGAGCACCGCGATCTCCTGCGAGGTGCGGGCGGCGGTCTCGTTTCCGGATGCCCCGACCGCCGCGTACTCGCCCACGAGGCCGCGGAGTGCGGCGACCTGGGTGTCGACGCCTTCGGGCAGCGTGCGGGGCTCGTCGCGGTCTCCTCGACGCCGCCGGACGACCGCGATGACGGCGATCCCTGCGCCCAGAAGCGCCGCGACGGCGAGCGCAAGACCCACGACGAGCCCGCCGTCGACGCCGCCGCCGCTCGCCTCGGCCGGGGTGGCAGCGACGATCTGCTGCACCGTCTGGGAGAGCGCGTCGTCGACCGACGCGGGGTGGGCCTGCTCCGCCTCGTTGGCGATGCGCAGCGCCTCGCCCTTGCCGAGCGCGCTGGAGCCCGCGGCGACATCGTTGCCGACGGCGACGACGATCGTCTCGTACTGGCCGTTCGTCCGGTCGGCGAGGGCCCGCACCATCGCGTTGGCGTCCGCCTCGGTCGAGGCGATGTCGGGCAGCACCGCGACCGCGATCGAGGCATCCCCGATCTCCTGACTGAGCTCACCGGCGAGCTGCGCCGCCCCGTCCACCTCACCGGACACGTACACGTTGCTCGTGGAGAGGCCGTCGGCGGCGTCGTCGATGAAGGGCCCGCCCGGCCCGGCGGCGGGGACGCCGAGGGCGAGCGCACCGGTCACGAGCAGGGCGGCGAAGAAGGATGGCACCTGGGTCGTCCTCCCCGCGACTAGAAGTTGTTGATGACCGAGGCGAAGACGAGGTCGATCTTCGCGGGATCCGACGCGTCGAACCACTGGCCGCCGGTCGCCTCCGCGATGCGCTGCAGAGCGGTGGTGTCGGCACCTTCACCGTACGCGATGGGGAAGATGCGCACGGGCGCCGCATCGCCGCCCTCGCGGGAGGCCTTGCCGATCTTCGTGATGAGCGAGTCGAGCGACATCTGGGAGTCGGTGTCCTGCCCGTCCGACAGCACGACGATCGCGTTGATGCGGCCCGGCTCGGCGCGCTGCTTCATCTCGTCGTAGGCCGCGGCGATCGCATCGTAGAGCGGGGTGCCCTGACGGTTGGAGAACCGCAGGTCGTCGAGCGACGACTGCAGGCTCTCGAGGTCGGACCCGAGCGGCGCGATGTCGCGCAGGGTCGCGATATTGCCGCCGGGCCCCGAATCCAGGCCCGTCGTGAAGGCCCATACGCCCACCTCGTCGGAGCGGCGGAAATGGCCGAGGGTCGTCTGGGCGCCCTCGATGGCGCCGTCGAGCTTGGAGCGGCCGTCGCCGATCGGCTCGTCCATCGAGCCGGAGATGTCGATGACCTCGAGCACCGACGAGGGCTTGCGGATCTGCGTCCACTGGTCGATCGCCGCCGAGACCACGTCGACGTCGGGCTTGGGCAGCGACACGGCCGGCTGGGCGGGGTCGACACCGTACTTCTCCGTGAAGAGCTTCCCGAGCGGCACGGAGTCGTCGAGGGGGCGGAAGCCATAGTCGGGCAGGATCTTCTGCGCCGCCTCGGTCTTGAGGAACGCGGCGAAGGCGAGGCCGGCCTCACGCTGCGCGTCGGTCACCCAGTCGGCGCCGAGCACGGTGATGGGGTTGTCCGACCACATCGATCCGCCGGCGGGGTAGATCGCGACGAGCTTCTCCTTGGGCGCCGTGAGCTTCTCGCCGGGCTGCACCGTGTGCGAGTCGGGGTTGCCCTGGTTGTAGTTGAGGAGGGAGGTCTCCTCGATCGCGATCGCCGAGACGTAGCCGGAGCCGTTCGACCCCTTCTGCGTCTGGTCGTAGAGGCGCTTGAGCACCTTGCCGGTCGTGTCGCCGTAGTGGATGACGCACTCCTCGAAGAGGCGCGAGAAATCCGCCGCGGCCGCGACGTCGTCGGTCGTGAGGTCGGCGCTCTTGCCGGACGCCTCGTAGGACTGCATGAGGATCGCCGACAGTCCCGTCGTCGAGGTGTTGGGGTTCGTCTTCGAGATCTTGAACGAGCCCCACAGCGACTTGCCGACGCTCCCCCATCCCGCCGGGTCGGCGCAGAGATTCGCGAAGTCGGAGATGCCGATCTCAGCCGACGGCCAGCCGAGCGCCTTCGCCATCGTCTCGGGCACCCCGAAGACCACGGGGGTGTGCGTGAACGACTCGGGCTCGCCGACGAGAGAGGGGGATGCCGCGGCCGCGACGCGATCGGTCCACACCGTCGACGCGGGCGACCAGAGCGTCGGCCAGCGCCGCGTGTTCTCGTCGGGCCAGTCCTCGCCGCTCGTGAGGTAGCGGGTCGCGTCGCCCGACGAGACGTTGATGGGATGCACCGTGGCGCACGTGTCGAGCGCCTTGTGCTGCGGCGACTCCTTGAAGGCGTCGGCCAGCGCGTCGAGCATGTTGACCTTCTCCGACGACGTCGCCACGACGACGTTCGTGCAGCCGTCGTCGGCGAAGTCGCCGCCGTCGTCGGCCTGCTGCGGCGCGTCGGAGCCGAAGCATCCCGTCAGCACGATGAGAGCCGTCACGGCGAGCGCCGACACTCCCCCGATCCGCGCGGAGACGCCGCGTCTCGGAGAGGGCGAGGGATCTGAACCGGCGAGGGTGCGCCGTGTGCCGGCCATCATGGGGACAGCATAGAGCGCGCGATACACGACCGCATCGCGCGCTCGGCAGCCTGATCGCTCAGCGGACGAACGGGATGGTCAGGGGGTAGGTGTACCACTGCCCGGAACCGGCTTTCACGGCCGCGACGATCGGGAAGACGATCGCCAGGATGCCGGCGGCGATGAGGATCGGGATGCCGATGAGCACGATCGACAGGATGCCGCCCACGATCCACACGATGAGCAGCGTCAGCTGGAAGTTGAGCGCCGTCGCCGTGTGGGCGCGCACGAAAGGACCGCGATCCTTGAGGACGAGGTAGCCGATGAGCGCGGGGACGAAGCTGAAGAAGAGGCCTCCCAGATTCACGAGCACCGCCCACAGCTTCTCGTCGGCGGGGTTCATGGGGGCGGGTGCGCCGCCGTACGGCTGAGGGTTCGGGTAGGTCATGGCACCAGAGTAAAGGGACTGCGGCGGGCCCACCCGGGGGTCATCCCCAGTCTTCGCGTGGGTTATCAGACGCGCCGGAGGGCGTCAGCCCCGAGCTCAGCGATCGAGGTGTGCCCCGCGAGGCCGAGCGTGATGTCGAGCTCGGCGAGGATGTTGCGCACCACCTCGCGCACCCCCGCCTCCCCCGCGATCGCGAGGCCGTAGGAGTACGGCCGTCCGATGGCGACGGCGGTGGCGCCGAGGGCGAGCGCGATGACGGCATCCGCTCCCCCGCGCACGCCGGAGTCGAAGACGACCGGCACGCGTCCGGCGACCCGCTCGACGACGTCGGGCAGGGCGTCGAGCGTCGGCACGGACCGGTCGATCTGGCGGCCGCCGTGATTGGAGACCCATACGCCGTCGACGCCGGCGTCGAGCGCGCGCGACGCGTCGTCGGGATGCACGATGCCCTTCAGGAGGATCGGCAGGCTCGTCCACTCGCGCGCCTTCCCGAGGTCGCTCCACGTGAGCGCGGGCGTCGAGAACACGTCGAGGAACGTCTCGACGGCGGCCCGCGGCAGCGGCGAGCGGAGGCTCGCCCGCAGGCCCTCGCCGGTGACCGCCGCACCCTTGCGCGCGATGGAGAGCCCGGCCGCGACGGTCTTTCGGGTCAGCCTCACGCGCTCGCTCCCCGCGCCGACCGTGGAGCTGGTCAGACGCTGCCGCACGAGATCGAGGAAGACCGGGTCGCTCGTGTACTGCGCGATGCCGAGGCCGCGCGTGAACGGCAGGTAAGCGAGGTCGAGGTCGCGCGTGCGCCAGCCGAGCAGGTGCGTGTCGAGCGTGACGACGACCGCTTCGCAGCCGGATGTCTCGGCCCGCCGCAGCAGCGACGCGTTGAGCTCGTCGGACGCCGACCAGTAGAGCTGGAACAACCGCGAGCCGTCGGGGGCGGCATCCCGGATCGTCTCCAGGGGGAAGGAGGCCTGATTCGACAGCGTGAAGGGGACACCGAGGGATGCCGCGGCCCGCGCGACCGCGAGGTCGGCCTCCGCGTGCGCCATCTCCATGACGCCGAGCGGTGCGAGGACGAGCGGCGTGGGCCGGCGTCGACCGAGGAAGTCGATCGAGAGGTCGCGCTCGGACACGTCGCGGAGCGGGCGCGGCCACACCTGCCACCGCTCGAACGCCTCACGGTTGGCGGCCATCGTGCGCTCGGCGCCGGCGCCGCCCGCGATGTAGGCGAAGGCCTCGGCGCTGAGCGCGCGACGCGCGGCCTTCTCGAGGCCCGCAGCGTCGACCGGCACGCGAGGCCGGGCGCCGCTGATGCCAGCGCGATAGATGTCGGACTGGGTGCGGCGGGAGATCCCGCGCGCGGCCGCGGCGGGGTCGTCCGGAGCGACGATGCTCATGCCGCCAGCCTATGGTCGCCCCGCGGCGAGGTCAGGACCCGAACCCGCACCACGCGCCCACCCACGTGAGGATCGCGCCGCGCATGTCCTCGCTCGCGGCGAGCTCGATCTGGCCCGGTGCGCCGTCGACGTCGACGTCGAGGGTGAAGACGGTGCCGCGTTTGTCCTCCTGCACGGCGTGCGGGTCGCAGCGCAGCGGCTCGATCGGCACGTGGACCTCGACGGTGTCGGTGTCGCCCTCCGCGATCGCGACGCCGAGCGGGAACGTCTCGACGTCGTCGCCCGCGAACGTCAGCAGGTTCGTCGCGTGCATCGCATCGAGCGCGGCGGATGCCTTGCCGGTCGGCACGACCGTGAGTGTCAGGTCGGCCGGCTCGCCCGGGGGCGAGGGGGTGAAGGACGAGAAGGAGACGTCGGCGGCGGCGGCGAGCGCGGCGGCGCGGCACTCCCGCTCGTGGAGCGCCGGCACGAACGACAGCGTGTCGGGGAGGTCGGCCGACGCCGTCCCGGAGCCGTCCTCGAGCGACCAGTCGAACGTCACGGTCGCCGGCGCGTCGTCGGGCGCGGGGCACGCGGCGGGTGGGAGCTGGATCGTGATCGCGACGCTCGTGCCCGGCTGGATGCGGCTGTCCCGATGATGCACGCGCTCGGCCTGCTCGGCGAAGCGCGGATCGTCGACGTGCAGCTCGCCGACCGTCAGCACGGACCCCGTGCCGTTCGTCACCATGACCTGCGCCTGCCGGCCGGCGACGTCGGATCGCAGCTGCTCGAGCGCGACCGTCACGCCCGCGGGAGCCGCGGTCGAGGACGGCGTCGCGGGCGTGGCATCCAGGGGACTCGTGCACGACGTGAGCAGGAGGGCGAGTGACGCGGCGGCGAGGACGGAGGCCGCGCGCATCAGGCCCTCACGACGGTCCGCTCGACCGTGAACTCCTCGAGGGCGCTGTGGTCGATCTCGACGCCCAGGCCGGGATCGGTCGGCACGCGGACGTGGCCGTCCTCCAGCACGGCGGGCTCGGTGACGATGTCGCGGTGATAGAACCGGCTCGACGCCGAGACGTCGCCGGGCAGCGTGAAGCCCGGCAGGGCGGCGAGCGCGGCGTTCGCGGCGCGGCCGATGCCCGTCTCGAGCATCCCGCCGCACCAGACCGGCACCCCGGCATCCCGGCACAGATCGTGGATGCGGACGGCTTCGAGGTAGCCGCCGACCCGCCCGGCCTTGATGTTGACGATGGATGCCGACCCCAGCGCGAGCGCGTCGGTCGCCGCTTTCCGCGACACGATCGACTCGTCGAGGCAGACGGGAGTCGTGAGGTGCCGTGCGAGCGTCGCGTGGTCGACGATGTCGTCCTCCTGCAGCGGCTGCTCGATGAGCAGGAGCTCGAAGCGGTCGAGCTCGGCGAGGGTGTCGATGTCGGCGAGCGTGTACGCCGAATTGGCGTCGACCTGCAGCGGGATGCCGCCGAACGCATCGCGCACGGCGGCGGTGTCGGCGACGTCGCGTCCGGGCTTGATCTTGATCTTGATGCGGACGTAGCCCTCGTCGAGGTACCCCCGGACCGTCTCGACGAGCGCGTCGGGATCGCGCTGGATGCCGACGCTCACGCCGCTTGGGACGCGGTCCACAACGGCGCCGAAGTACTCGCCGAGCGACCGCGCCTCGGCGCGCAGCGCGGCGTCGAGCACGGCCAGCTCGAGGCCCGCCTTCGCCATGCGGTGACCGACGAAGGGCTCGAGGAGGCTCGTGATCTCCTCCGGTGCGACCGTGCGACGACTCAGGAGCGCGGGGGCGAGGAAGCGGGTCGCGACGTCCCACGCGCCCTGCGTGTACTCGCTCGAGTACAGCGGCTCGGCCTGCGTGACGATCTCGCCCCAGCCGTCGTCGCCGTCGGTGAGCGCCCGCACGACGATCACCTCACGCACACTCTCGGTGCCGAAGGACGTCGTGAAGGGCGACACGAGCGGCACGTGCAGCACGCGCAGCTCGAAGCCGTGGAGGGCGATGGATGCCGCGGGCCGGGCGATGGGCATGCGCTCAGGCTACGCCCCGCCCCGGAACCCGGTCGCTGAGCTTGTCGAAGCGTCGAACGCCCAGCCCGCGAGCAGCTCAGTTGAGCGGGCGGGTGCCCTCCGGGATGCCGCCTCCCGCGTGCACGTCGCGCACGAGGTCCTGCAGGGCCGTCAGGGCGACGCGCTGCGGGAGCGGTCCGAACGAGACCCGCGCGACGCCGAGCTCCTCGAGCTGCGCGAGAGGCAGCGAGCCCGGGATGCCGATCACCGAGAGCTTGCGCGGGCCGAAGGCGTCGACGAGCGTGCGCACCTGCGCCTCGTCGAGCCGGCCCGGCACGAACACGACGGGCGCGCCCGCCGCGAGGTAGGCCTGCCCGCGGCTGATCGCATCCTCGAGGTTCTGCTCGGGCGTGCGGTCGGCACCGCGCACGAACGCGTCGGTGCGCGCGTTGAGCACGAACCGGATGCCCTCCGCCTCGCCGGCGGCGAGCGCCGCCTCGACACCCCGCACGGCCTCGTCGAGCGGCTTGAGCTGGTCCTCGATGTTCGCCCCGACGACGCCGACGCCGATCGCGCGGCGGATTGTCTCGCCGACGTCGCCGTACCCCGCCTCGAGGTCGGCGGAGACCGGCAGGTCGGTGGCGCGGACGATGCGGTCGATCGCGTCGAGGTGCAGGTCGAGCGGGATGTTCTCGCCGTCCTCGTAGCCGTGGCTCGCCGCGATCGAGTGGCTGGCCGTGGCGAGCGCCGTGGTGCCGGGCTCGGCGGCGACCACTTTCGCCGAGATCGGATCCCACACGTTCACGACGGTGAGCAGTGCGGGGTCTTCGTGCAGCGCCAGCAGGCGGTCGGCCTTCTCGTGGAGTGTCATGCTCCGAGTCAACACCGGTCGGGCTCCCCGTCATTCCTCCGGGCGCAGGGTCCGCGGGCGACCGCGTGGACCGGTCAGCCGAAAGGCGATGTCGTGGCCTCGCCGGGCCGCCGCATCCGCAGCTCGGCCGGCGCCGGCCAGGTCAGCTCGAACCGTCCGACCGGCGCGTCGATCGCGCCGAAGTCGTCGGTCTGCACGACGACGCGCCCTGCCTCCCGGCCCCGCGCGGGCGTCACCTCGACGAGCTTGACGCGCAGAGGTGCGGCATCCCCCCTCTCCAGCATCCACAGCTCGGCGAGCCACGAGAGTCCGCCGGTCTCCAGGGCCTCTTCCGCCTCGAGCCAGTCGACGGCGGTGGATGCTTCGCGCCCGAGCAGGTCGACCGCGACCCAGTCCTCGCCCTCGGGGCGGATCCAGCCGAGCAGCTCGCCGTCGTCGCGGCGGTGGGGAGTCCAGTCGGCGGGCAGCATCCCGTCACGCTACCGCGGCGGGGTCCGCACCGATGGGAGGAGATGACAGACCCGGAGGTGCTGCGCCGCAAGAGGCATCCTCCCGAGCTGTCATCTCCTCCGCAGGCGCTCGCTAACCGATCGCACGCGATGTGTAAACCCCGGGGCAGCGGCGGCCGCGCGCCTCTAGCGTCGCCGACATGACCAAGACGCAGGAGTTCTTCCCCCGACACGCCATCGTGACCGCCTCCGACTCGGGCATCGGCCAGGCGACCGCCTGGGCGCTCGCCGACGCGGGGCTCGACGTCGGCATCACGTGGCACTCAGACGAGGAGGGCGCGCAGCGCACCGCCGACGGTGTCCGCGAGCGCGGGCGGCACGCCTTCCTCGCCCGGTTCGACGCGACGCAGCTGGAGCGCGTGCCGCGCGTGATCGAAGACCTCGCCGGTGAGCTCGGCGGCCTCGACGTGTTCGTCAACAACGCCGGCGGCGGATCCGGCGGGCCGGTGCTCGACGTGTCGATCGACGACTGGCGCCAGGTCGTCGGCCTGAATCTCGACGGCGCGTTCGCCGGCATGCAGACCGCCGCGCGGCTCATGGTCGACGCCGACGCGGGCGGCCGGATCGTGGCCGTGACGAGCGTGCACGAGCATCAGCCGCGGGTGACATCGGCGGCGTACGTCGCCGCCAAGCACGGTCTGGGCGGACTCGTGAAGACGATGGCTCAGGAGCTCGGCGAGCACGGCATCACGGTCAACGCCGTCGCGCCGGGCGAGATCGCGACTCCTCTCACCGATCAGGATGCCGAGGACGCCGAGCACACGCACCGCCCCGGCGTGCCGCTCGGCCGGCCCGGGAAGCCCGAGGAGATCGCCGCCGTCATCGCCTTCCTCGCGTCGCCCGCGGCGAGCTACGTCACGGGCGCGAGCTGGGCGGTCGACGGCGGGATGCTGCAGATGGGCCCGCAGGCGGGCTCGCACCTCACCAGCGACGACTGGCGCAAGGGCTGAGGCTCAGGCGGGAACCTCCGCGAACGCGCGGACGGGGAACGTGCCGAAGCCCTCGACGGCGGGCGGCGCGGCCGTGAAGCGCGCACCGCTCGGCGGCAGCGCGCCGAGGTTGGTCAGGTGCTCGACGACGTGGATGCCGGCATCCAGCAGTAGCGAGTGAGCCGGCCGCTCGCCGCCCGACTCCGTGTCGTCGATGTTGAGGGCGTCGATCCCGACGAGCACGACGCCGGCGTCGATGAGGTGGCGCGTCCCCTCCTCCGTGAGGAAGGGGGAGCCCGATCCGTACTCGGGCTGCCCGAACCAGCGGTCCCAGCCGGTGTGCAGCAGCACGGCCGCGCCGCGCACATCGCGGTCCGCGAGCGTCTCGGCGCGGATGCCGCGGCGGTCCGGCGTCCAGGCATCCTCGAGGTGGAAGACCTCGGCGCGCAGCCCGACGAGGGTCGAGAGGTCGAGCCCGGCGAGGTCGGGGCCCTCCGCGTAGCGGTGGAACGGAGAGTCGAGGTAGGTGCCCGTGTTGCCGATCATGTGGATGACGTCCATCGCGAACTCCGTGCCGGGCGCGTAGCGCGCGCGGGAGTCCTCGCGCGTGAGGTGGGGCGTGATCGTCGGCGCGGGCAGACCGGGGTAGGTCACGAGCCCGGCCCGGATGGGGTGGCTCAGGTCCACGATGCGGGTGCCGGCCGCGGCATCCCGAATCAGGTCCACACCTCGACTGCCGCGGTGCGGCTCCTCGACGATGCGCAGGCCGCGCAGCTCGACGGTGTCGACGAGCGCGAGGCCGAGGTGCTGCACGAGCAGACGGCCGATCGCGTCGGCGTCGAGCTCGCTCGAGGGCAGGTCGAGCCGGAACCCGGTGCCGGCGAGCTCGCCCCCGTTCGCGAACGAGAGCTGGAAGTCGAAGTGGGCGCGGTAGTCGGGCATGCGCCCGAGCCTAGGGGCGAGGGATGCCGCGCCCTCGCCCGCGTCGGAGAATCGCACCGTCGTCGGAGCTTTTCGGCAGAAATCCTCCGAGGTACGTGCGATTCTCCGACGTACGCGAGTGCGCGGAGCTGCGTCAGGGCCGGACGAACAGATACCCGCGCTCGTCGTCGAAGCCCCCGACGACCAGGCCCTCGGCGAGGTGCCCGACGAACGCATCGCGCACGCGGAGCCGCCAGGCCGCGGCATCCACCGGCGACTCCCGTCGCAGCGCCTCGATGTCGTGTGGCACCGCGACCGACGCGACCACCTGGTCGTCGGCGGGAGTCGGCGCGGGCGGCGCGGCGAGCGCCCACACGACCATGACTCGGTCGGTCTCGTCGCCGCGGTTGACGCCGTCGTCCATCGGCCCGTACTGGTTGACGAGGTACTCGGTGACACGCGTGCCCAGGACGCGCATGTTGAAGTGCGCGTTGCGCGCCACGAGCGGGTCGAAGGTCCAGGTGATGTGCCCCACGTCGCGGGCGAAGGCCCACGACCGCTGGTGCTGCTTCAGCACGCGCCCGAGCCCGTGACGCTGGTATTCGGGCAGCACGCCCGTGATGTGCGAGTGCATCGAGCGCTCCGCCGGTGCCGCGAAGAAGGCGACGGATGCCCCGATCAGCCGCTCCCCCTCGTACAGCCCGACCGCGTAGTTGCCGGAGTGGGCAAGCGCCCGGAGCAGATTCGGCGGCATGCCGCCGCGGTCCCCGCCCCACACCTCGGCGAGCACCTCGGAGGCGGCGAAGACCTCTTCGACGGTCTCGAGCGGGCGGATCTGGATGCCGGGCGGCGGCGCCTGCTCGGCGAACGGGTCGACCATGCGCCTAACCTACGCGCGGGCGGCGCCCCTCGCAGGCACAGCGACCCCGGGGCGAGGCATCCGGAGCCACCCTCCCCTTCCGGCCGATAGCCTGGAGCCGTGGCGTCGAAGGATGAGGAAGCACGCAGAAGACTCACCCGGATGCCCTCGCAGAACGCGATCATCGCCGTTCTCGCGATCGCGGGGCTGGCGTCGTCGTTCATGTTCACGCTGGTCGTGCCGATCCAGTCGAAGCTCCCCGAGCTGCTCGACGCGAGCCGCGAGGACACGGCCTGGGTCGTCACGTCGACGCTGCTCGCGGCCGCGGTCCTGACCCCCATCTCCGGGCGGCTCGGCGACATGTACGGCAAGCGCCGCATCGTGCTGGTGCTGCTCGTCGTCATGGTGATCGGCTCGGTCATCGCCGCGCTGTCGCCCGGCATCATCGGGATCATCGTCGGCCGCACGCTGCAGGGGGCCATCGTCGGCGTGGTGCCGCTCGGCATCTCGATCCTCCGCGACGTCCTGCACGAGAACCGCGTCGACACCGCCATCGCCCTCATCAGCGCGACGCTCGGCGTCGGCGGCGCCCTCGGCCTGCCGATCAGCGCGTACATCACCGAGACCGCGGACTGGCATGTGCTCTTCTGGGTCGCGGCCGGCCTCGGCGTGGTCGTCTTCTTCCTCGTGCTGTGGATCGTGCCCGTGAGCGTCCTGCGCACCGCCGGACGCTTCGACTACGTCGGCGCGGCGGGTCTCACGGTCGGCCTCCTCGGCATCCTCCTCGCCATCTCGCGGGGCAATGAGTGGGGCTGGGCGTCCGCACCCGTCCTCGTGCTCGGTCTCGGGGGGCTCGTCGTGCTGCTCGCGTGGGGGTGGTACGAGCTGCGCACCGACAACCCGCTCCTCGACCTGCGGGTCGCCGCGCGTCGACCCGTGCTGCTGACGAACCTCGCGTCGGTCGCGATGGGGTTCTCGCTCTTCGCGTCGAACGTCGCCTATCCGCAGATGCTCGAGCTGCCCGCCGTCGCGGGCGGCTTCGGGCTCTCGCTCCTCGCGGCGAGCTTCGTCGTCATGCCGGCGGGCATCGTCATGATGGTCCTCTCGCCGTTCTCGGGACGCCTCGCGCGCACGGTCGGCCCTAAGCTCCTGCTCGTGCTGGGAGCGATCTCGCTCATCGTGGCGTACGGCTTCACGCTGCTGTTCTCGGCCGAGGTGTGGCAGCTCGTCGTGGCGAACTTCCTCATCGGCGCGGGCATCGGCTTCGGCTACGCCGCCATGCCCATGCTCATCATGCGGTCGGTGCCGCAGTCCGAGACGGGCGCCTCGAACGGTCTCAACGCCCTCTTCCGCTCGCTCGGCACGAGCACGGCCGCGGCGGTCATCGGCGCCGTGCTCGCTACCTACGTCGTGGACGTCGAGGGGACGCCGGCCCCGACCCCGACCGCATTCACGCTGTCGTTCGTGCTCGGCGGGATCGCCGCCGTCGTCGCGCTCGTCGTGGCGCTGTTCATCCCGCGTCGCGGCGCCGCCGAGGAGCGGCATCCCTCCCTTCCGGAGTAGCCCCTGTCGAGGGGGCGGGGCGCGCCGCTAGCCTGACCCCATGAACGACCAGGCGCGGGGGCAGAGCGGCAGGGCGGACGACCAACCGGAGCAGGTGCCGGTCGGAGCACCGGACGGTGCGACGGCGGCGGGCATGGCATCGGTCGATGCGACAGGTGTGCTCGCGGCGACGCAGAGCGGAACGGATGCCGCGGGCACGACCGGACCCGGCAACATGGACACCCGGTTCTTCGGGCAGCCGTGGCCGCTGTGGCACATCTTCGGCGTCGAGATGTGGGAGCGGTTCAGCTTCTACGGCATGCAGGGCATCCTGCTGCTCTACATGTACTACTCCGTCGAGCAGGGCGGGCTCGGCATCGACAAGGCGACTGCGACCGGGATCGTCGGAGCGTACGGCGGCACGGTGTACCTGTGCACGATCCTGGGCGCGTGGCTGGCCGACCGGCTCTTCGGCTCGGAGAAGGTGCTGTTCTGGAGCGCCTTCGTCATCATGGGCGGCCACATCGCGCTCGCCGTGCTGCCCAACGTGTGGGGTCTCGGCGTCGGTCTCATCCTCGTCGCCATCGGGTCCGGCGGGCTCAAGGCCAACGCGACCGCCGTCGTCGGCACGCTGTACCGGGCGGGTGACACGCGCCGCGACGCGGGCTTCTCGCTCTTCTATCTCGGCATCAATCTCGGCGCCTTCCTCGGCCCGCTCGTGACGGGCTTCCTGCAGACGAACTACGGCTTCCACTGGGGCTTCGGCGTCGCGGCGGTCGGCATGGCGATCGGCCTCATCCAGTACTCTTTCGGCCGCAAGGAGCTGCCGAAGTCGGCGAGCATCGTCGCCAACCCGCTCCCCCGCAACCGCTACGGCGCCGTCGTCGGCATCGCGCTGGCGGGCGTCGTCGTCATCATCGCGCTCGTGCTGCTCGGGGTCATCCGGGCCGACAACCTCGCCGGCGTCGTCATCATCGTCACTCTCGCCGCAGCGGTCGCCTACTTCTTCGTCATCGTCTCGTCGCGGCAGATCTCGTCGGACGACCGATCGCGGGTCATCGGCTTCATCCCGCTCTTCATCGTCAACGTGGGCTTCTGGTCGCTGTATCAGCAGCAGTTCACGGTGCTCACGATCTACTCCGACGAGCGCCTCAACCGCACGATCCTCGGATGGGAGATGCCCGTCTCCTGGATCAACTCGATCAACCCCGTCTTCGTCATCATCCTGTCGGGCGTCTTCGCGGCGATCTGGACGAAGCTCGGTCCACGCCAGCCGTCGGCGCCCGTGAAGTTCGCGCTCGGCGCCATCATCATGGGCATCGCCTTCCTGCTGTTCCTGCCGTGGGCCAACGGGGCGCCGAACTCCACGCCGCTCCTCGCGATCGTCGGCATCCTGTTCGTCTTCACGATCGCCGAGATGTTCATCTCGCCCCCGGGGCTCTCCGTCACGACGAAGCTCGCGCCCGAGCGCTTCCACACGCAGATGGTGGCGCTGTACTTCCTCTCCGTCGCGCTCGGCACGTCGATCGCGGGCTGGCTGGCGCAGTTCTACGACCCGAAGAACGAGGTGCCTTACTTCACGATCCTCGGCTTCATCGCCATCGGCCTCGGTGTCGCGCTGTGGTTCTCGGTCAAGCCGGTGCTCGCTCTCATGCGCGGGGTGCGCTGACCGGTCAGCGGCATCCCGTGGGATCGCGATGCGCGGCATCACCGGATCGACGTTCCCGCGGCTGGCGCCAGAGGCTACGGTCGGGCGCATGAGCAGGTATCCCGGCCTCGAGGGCCGCACCATCGTCGTCACGGGGGCCGGCGGGGGCCAGGGCGCCGCCGAGGCGGCGCTCCTCGCCGAGTCGGGTGCGCACGTCGTCGCGACGGATGTGCGGGATGCCGCACCCGACCTGCCCAGCGGCGTCGAGTACCGGCGGCTCGACGTGTCGGACGAGTCGGGCTGGGCGGCACTCGCGTCGGAGCTCGCCGCCGAGCTCGGCGACGAGCCGCTGCGCGGCCTCGTCAACAACGCCGGCATCACGCACCGCGCGCGCCTCGGCGCGGTCGCGCGCGAGGACTGGGATCGCGTCCTGACGGTCAACCTCACGGGACCGCTGCTCGGGATGCAGGCCCTCGCGCCGCTCATGGGCGTCGGGTCGTCGATCGTGAACATCGGGTCGTCGGCGGCGCTCAACGCCCACTACCCCGTCGCCTACACGACCTCGAAGTGGGGGCTGCGTGGGCTGAGCCACGCCGCGGCGACGGAGCTCGGACCGCGGGGGATCCGCGTGAACCTGGTGCACCCGGGGTTCATCGAGACTCCGATGACGGCGAACGCGCCCGAGGCGATGCGTGAGGCCCAGCTCGCCCTGACCCCGCTCGACCGCGTCGGGCGGTCCGACGAGGTGGCCGAGGTCGTCGCGTTCCTGCTGTCCGACGCCGCGTCGTATCTCTCCGGCGCCGAGATCCCGGTCGACGGCGGCTTCACCTCGTCGGCGGGCGCGAAGCTCATGTCCGATCGCATCGCCGGCCGCTGACCCTCGCGAGACCTCCTCGACCTCACACCCGCCGATAGCCCGTGCTCTCGCCGAGCGCCCACGCTCCGGGCTGTGCACAACACGGGCTCTCGGTGAGAGCACGGGCTATGGACGAAGAGGCGGGCCCATCCCCTCGGGATGCGCGAGGTTCGAGGCGAAGAACGCCTCGACGACCGCCCGGTTGGCGGCCCGGAGCGCGTCGTCCGTCATCGCACCGCCTCAGCCGTCGCCGCGGACAGCTCCGAGGCGAGGCGACGGGCGCCGCGCACCGCGATCGCGACGCTCATGAGGGTGGGGTTCACCGTGTTCGCGGTCGGGATGAGGCCGTTGCCGCCCACGACGAGATTGTCGAAGCCCCACACGTGCGACCACGCGTCGGCGACCGAGGTGCCGTCGTCGGCCGGGCCCATCCGCATCGTGCCCATGTAGTGCAGGCTCGACCCGTTCGGCATGAGCCGGGGCTCGGCGATGAAGGTGCCGAGCGCCTCGCCAGCGCGCCGCAGCCGCTCCGTCGCCGCCGAGATCTCGGCCTCCTCGGCCTCCGTCAGGGCGTACTCGATCGTCATGTTCGGGAATCCGCGGTAGTCGACCTCGTCGTCCGAGAAGGTGACGCCGTCGTCGACGCGGGGCTGCTTGCGCATGCCGTAGCCCATGTTCACGTACCCCCACTTGTTGCCTGCGGCGGGGTGCGACGGGTCGAGCGGGAACGGGGGCTGCTCGGCGTACATGACCTGCAGCGAGAACGGATGCCCGGGCTCCGAGAACGGGATGCGGTTGACGGCCGCGACGGGATCGGCGGGATTGTGCGAGCGACGCTCGAGCTCGGCGGCGAGGTCTTCCTCTGTCGCGAAGCGCGACATCCGGTCGCCGTCGAGCGCGACGGTCGAGATGACGACGGGGTGCTCGGTCAGATAGCGGCCGAGGGCCCGGGGACGGATGCCGCTGGCCCAGAGCAGCTGCGGAGACCGGAAGGCGTCGCCCGCGACGACGACCGCGTCGGCCGCGAAGAACGACGTCTCGCGGGTGCGGAGGTCTTCGATCGTGACGCCGGTGACCCGCGGGCCGTCGTGCTCGACGCTGCGCACGAGCGTGAGGTCGCGCAGCTCGAAGCGCTCCGACAGCGGCGATGCGGGGTCGATGAGCGGGCCGAGCACCACGTCCGCGCCCGTCCAGCGCATCGACCCGTCGGGCTGGGGATCGCCCGCGACGGGGAGCGTGCCGACGCCCCGACCCTCGGGCAGCTCGGCGCCGAACTCCTCGTCGAGGAGAGAGCGGATCGCCTCGCCGACGGCGGAGTCGGCGAACGCGGCGCTCTTCGCGTGCAGCAGGCCTTCGGCCACTCCGATGAGGTCGTCCCACTCGTCGTCGGGGATGAAGGAGACCTTCTCGCTGCCGTGCGGGCGGGGGATCGCGCAGGTCCAGTGCGCGCCCTGTCCCCCGACGTTGGTCGCGGCCGCCGCGGCGGGGAAGGTCGGCGCGTGCGCCGAGCCCTCGCCCCCGAAGTCGAGGAGGTGGGTGCCCTGGCGCGCGGTGAACATGCCCTCGACGACGACCCCCGCGGGCAGACCCAGGCTCTCGCGGAACGCGCCGGCCTGCGGCCCCTGCGACATCTCCCGCGCCCGCGCCTTCTCGTCGGGGTCGGCGATGTTGCGGACGCTCTCGCCCGGGATCGCCGTGAGCTGCGGCCCCGCCTCGAACATCACGACCCGGATGCCGGGATCGGACTCGAGGAGGACGCGGGCGTACGCCGATCCGACGGGTCCGGAGCCGACGACAGCGACGGTGGTTTCAGACATGGGAGTACCTCTTCTGGTCACGCGGTGACGGGTTCGGAGCTGGAGACGGGCTCGCGCTCATCCGAGAGCCGGCCCGCAGGCAGCAGGACGGCGGCGATGATGCCGAGGGCGTAGACGACGGCGAGTGCGAGGAACACAGGCGCGAAGACGCCGGAGTAGATGTCGGCGATCTGGGCCTGGACGCCGGGGGATGCCGCGTGCACGAGCTGCGGCGTGAGGGTCGAGGCATCCATCGACCCCGGCAGCAGGGCAGCGACCCCGAAGCCGATGACGCCGCCGATGACGGCCGTGGCAACCGTGGAGCCGACCTGGCGGACGAGGTTGACGGACGCGGTGATCGAGCCCATGTCGCGACGGGGAGCGGCGCTCTGCACGACCGCGACGACGAGGCTCATGAACGCGCCCGTTCCGACGCCGACGACGAACATCACGACGGCGGGCACCCAGAGGGGAAGTCCCGCCGGCAGGAGCGCCATGACGAGGAGTCCCGCCGCCCCGAGGCTCGTGCCGACGATCGGGTAGACACGGTAGTGGCCGGTGCGGCTCACGAGCCACCCGGACGCGAGGTTCGACAGCAGCATCCCGAACACCGTCGCGATGGGGACGAGCCCCGACACGGTGGCGCTCGTGCGGTACGCCATCTGGAAGTAGGTCGGCAGGTACGCCGTGATGGAGAACAGTCCGACGCCGATGATCGCCGACAGTGCGGTGCCCGCCGCGATCGTGCGGTTCGCGAAGAGGCGCAGCGGCACGAGCGGCTCACGGGCGCGCAGCTCGACCAGGAAGAAGGCGGCGAACGCGATCGCCGCGACGGCGAAGAGGGCGATGGATGCCGCGACCAGCGCCGCGTCGCCGACCCACGTCACCGCGAGCACGAGCGACACCATCGCGAGCGAGAACCAGATGGTGCCGGCGAGATCGAATCGCTGCCGCCCGTACCCCGGGAGCGCCGGGATCGCGACGAGCGCGAGCCCGAGGGCCACGACGCCGAACGGGAGGTTGATCCAGAAGACCCACTGCCAGCCCCAGTAGTCGGTGATGAGCCCGCCGAGCACGGGTCCGACGAGGATCGCGATCGGGAAGGCGGCGCCGATGATCGCCATGAGGCGCGGGCGCTCGCGAGGGGTCGTGACCTCGGCGACGATCGTCTGCGACATGAGCTGCAGGCCCGCCGAGCTCATGCCCTGCACGACGCGTCCGGCGATGAGCTGCGGCATGTCCTGCGCGAAGCCGCACGCGAGCGAGGCGATGAGGAAGAGGACGAGCGAGGCGACGAAGACGCGGCGCGGGCCGATCGCATCGCCGAGCTTGCCGATGACCGGGAGCAGCACGGTGCTCGCCAAGGTGTAGCCGACGACGACCCAGCTCATGTGCTCGAGGGCGCCGAGCTCGCCGGCCACCGTGGCCAGCGACGTCGCGACGATGGTGTGGTCGAGGGCGCCGAGGATCGAGACCGTGAGCAGGGAGATGATGAGGAGACGGAGTCTCCAGGGCGACATGCTCATACGCGGATTGACCCGTACGACCGGGTGATCGACGCGACGGGGTGTGCCCCTGGCGCGGCTTCGCGGAAGGGGACGGGCTCCGTGAAGAGCCCCGACGTCACTGTCGATTCTAGCCGAGCTTTAGTCGTAAATCAACCAAAGCGGGGATCTCAGACGTTCAGCTCGATCCCCGTCTCGCGCTCCGAGAACTCCCAGAGCGCCGCGATGGCCCTCCGCCGCCCAGGCCGGAGGACGGCCAGCCGCACGGGCCGACCGTTGTTGACCCACCGCGGCCCGTAGAACTCGCCGCCCCTCGCGTGCGGGTCCGTCGCCGCTCGGATCTGCGGCATCGCGCCGTCCGCCGGAGGCATGCCCGTCGTCGCGGCGGCGCGCGCGAAGAACGGCGCCATGCGTCCTCCGCCGCCCTCGCGGACCGTCCGCAGCTGCAGATCGCTGTGCGACAGGCCGGGGTGGGCGATGAGGCTCTGCGCCCTCGCGCCCGCCGCGCGGAACCGCTCGTCCAGACCGAGCCCGAAGTGATAGTTCGCGAGCTTGGCGTTGCCGTAGGCGAGCCAGGACTGGTAGCGGCCGGGCGGATACGGCTTGCGCGGGTCGATCGCGCGCCCGAAATGATGCGCCGTCGAGCTCACCGTCACGATGCGCGCGCGGGACGCGGCCAGGAGTGACGGGAGGAGCAGCGCGGTGAAGGTCCAGTGCCCCAGGTGGTCGATCCCCATCTGCGTCTCGAAACCGTCGACAGTGCGCCCCTCGGGCATCGCCATGACGCCCGCGTTGTTCACGAGGATGTCGATCGACAGATGCCGCGCCGCGATGCCCTGCGCCGCGCGCTTCGTGGACTCCTGCGAGCCGAGGTCGAGCTCGACGAGCTCGAGCGACGCCTCGGGCGCCGTCGTGCGGATGCGCTCGATCGCCGCTGCCGCCTTGTCCTGGTCGCGCACGGCCATGACGACGTGCGCGCCCTTCGCCGCGAGCGCCTCGGCCGTCTCGAGCCCGAGCCCGCCGTTGGCTCCCGTCACCACGGCGATGCGACCGTGAAGATCGGGGATCGAATCCCGCGTGTAGGCCATGCTCCTCCTCGCTCGCCAGTACAGCCTCTCGCACCTGGCGCGCGAAGTCAGCGGGTGCGCGCGCGGGAGCGCTGGCGGGCGGGGGGAAGCGCCGGCGCGGTCACGATCGGACCGACCGTTCCGACCAGCTCGCCGATCCCCTCGACGGTCATGCGCACTTCGTCGCCCTCCTGCAGAGGAGGAAGCGTGGAGCCCCTCCCCCACAGCTCGCCGAGGCATCCGCCGTTCCCGACCGTGCCGCTGCCGAGCACATCGCCCGGCACGACCCGCGCGTTGCGCGAGGCGTAGGCGACGAGCTCGCCGAACGGCCAGCCCATGTTCGACACGAGGTCTTCACCCACGAGCTCGCCGTTGATGCGCACCTCGGCGCGGATCGCGAGGAAGCCGTCGGCGTCGAGGTACTGCTCGAGCTCATCGGCGGTCACGATCCAGGGGCCGAGGCTCGTGCCGAAGTCCTTGCCCTTGGCAGGGCCCAGCCGCACCTTCATCTCGCGGGCCTGCAGGTCGCGCGCCGACCAGTCGTTCATGATCGTGTAGCCGAAGATGCGGGATGCCGCGTCCTCCGCGCTGAGGTTCGCCCCGCCGTCTCCGCCGACGACGGCCGCGATCTCGAGTTCGAAGTCGAGCCGCTTCGTGACCGGCGGGCTCACGGCGTCGCCGGGGCCGAGGATCGTGTGCGGATTGGTGAAGTAGAAGGTCGGGGCCTCGTACCACTCCGGCGCGACGAAGCTCTTGCCCTCGACGCCGGCGCTCACCCCTTCGACGTGCTCCTCGAAGGCCACGAAGTCGCGGACGGATGCCGGGATGACGGGGGCGAGCAGCCGCACCTCGGCGAGGGGCGTGCCGGCGTCGCCCTCCACTCGGGCGAAGGCCGCGTGCGCGGCATCCACTCCTCCCGGGAGGATGTCGGCGACCGTAAGCCCGTCGGGGAACGGCACGACACGATCGTCGATCACGAACCCTTCGCCGACCGCGTCGGACGAAGCCTGCCAGCGGGCGATCCTCATGCGTGCACCCGCGATTCGAGGAGGGCGGCGGCGTTTCCGCCGAGGATCCGCTCGGTGAGCTCGACCGGCAGATCGGCGCCGCGGACGAACGAGACCGGATCGTCGAGCCCCATGTCGAACGGGAAGTCGCTGCCCAGCACCACCTGCGATGCGCCCGCGACCTCGACCAGGTGGCGCAGCGCCATCGGGTCGTGCACGACGGTGTCGAACCACAGCTTGCGCAGGTACGTCGAGGGCGCGTGCGCGCAGCGCTGCGCCTCGGGCCGCACCTTCCAGGCCCGGTCGGACCGGCCGATCGCGAACGGCAGGTAGCCGCCGCCGTGCGCCGCGACGATGCGGAGATCGGGATGCCGGTCGAGCACGCCCGAGAAGATGACGTGCGACAGCGCCACGGCGTTCTCGGTCGGCTGTCCGACGGTGTTGGAGAGGTAGAAGCGGTCGAGCCGCTCGTCGAGGCTGCAGCCGAACGGATGCAGGAAGACGACGGCGCCGAGCTCGGCGGCCCGCGCCCAGAACGGCTCGAGCCGCTCGTCGGACAGCTCGACGTCGCCCGCGAACGACGAGATCTCGACGCCCGCGAGCCCGCGGCCGAGCACGGCGTCGTCGAGGCACTCGAGGATGCGGGACGGATGCTGCAGCGGCACGAGCCCGAGGCCCGTCAGGCGGTCCGGAGCCTGCGCGACGTGATCGGCGATGAGGCGGTTCGCCTCTGACGCCACCCAGACGCCGAGGCCCTCGGGCGCCCAGGGGTAGAAGTGGTTGGGCGAGGCGCTGACCCACTGCCGGTCGACCCCCTGCGCGTCCATCGCGGCGAGGCGCTCGGCGACCGAGGTCAGCTTCGGCACCCGTGCGCCGACCATGGGGCCCGACACGGCGAGGCTCTCGGCGCCGTTGCGGCGCAGCTCGAGCGCCGCCGCCTCCTTGACGAGCTCGGGCGCGCGCGCCTCGACCTCGGCCTGCAGGGACGGCAGCAGGACGTGCGCGTGGACGTCGGTGACGCTCATGCCGGCCTCGCCATCTGCTGCGCGATGCCGAAGATGAGACCGCCGGCGTCGGCATCCCGATCCCCGTCGATCTGCCACTGCCCGAGCTGCACCGACGCGTCCACGACGACCTTGGCGCGCGGGAGGCGCCGCGCATGGAAGAGGTCCCACAGGTCCTTGTCGAGCGACTCGAACTGCACGAGGAGCTCCGTCAGCACGAGCGCATCCTCGAGGCCCTGCGCCGCGCCCTGCGCGATCGTCGGGGGGCAGCTGTGCGCGGCGTCGCCGATGATGACGACGCGACCGCGGTTCCACGGCGCATCGACGATGTGCTTGGTGAACCAGGTGTAGTTGGCGTGGGCGCCGTTCTCGAGGTCGGCACGGATGTGGTTCCACGGCCCGTCGTACGCGCGGGACTCCTCGAGCATGATGCGCGTCGCGTCCTCGTCGGAGACCCCGAAGCGGTCCTGCGCCTTCTCGACGAGGAACGCGTACATCGTGTCCTCGCCGGTGGGCGTGTAGCCCGCGATGTAGACGGGCCCGCCGTAGTACAGCTCGCTGCGCTGCACCTCCGCGGGACGCGAGACGAACGAGCGCCAGATGCCCATGCCGGTCGGTTCGGGCTTCTGCTCGATGCCGATGAGCTCGCGCACTGTCGAGTTGAGTCCGTCAGCGCCGATGACGAGGTCGTACACGCCCTCCGAGGCGCCGTCGACGAACACCTCGACGGAGTCGGGCGTCTGCACGAGGCCCGTCACCTTCGTGCCGAAGCGCACGTTCGCGCCGGCCTTCTGCGCGTGCGCGAGGAGGATGCGGGCGAGCTCGGGGCGCGGCATCCCCATCGCGGCGGGGTAGTCCGGGCCGCCCGTCTTGACGTCCGGGAGCTCGGCCACGATCGGCGCACCGGGTCCGGGCGCGCGCAGGTTGAGACCCTCGAAGGCGTATCCGGCGGCGCGGATGTCGTCCCACGCGCCGAGCGCGTCGAACACGCGCAGGGCGTTGCCCTGCAGCGAGATGCCCGAGCCGAGCGCGCTGAGCTCGGCCTTCGCCTCGAAGAGATCCACCTCCACGCCCGCCTTCGCAAGCTGGATGGCGGCGGCGAGCCCCGCGACGCCGCTTCCGGCGATCGCGACCTTCTGGACTGCGGTCATGTCAGAACCTCTCTGTTCTTTGGGTTCGGGTCGGTCTAGAGGACGGCGACCGGGTTGACGGGTGAGCCGACCGCTCCCGTGATGGGAAGCGTCGGCGCGGCGAGGAAGAAGTCGTACCGACCCAGACGGCGGCACGTCTCGGCGAGCTCGTCGAGATCCCACATCTCGCCGATCGACAGCCCCAGGTTCGGGATGACGACCTGGTGGAGGGGCTGGAAGGACGGCACGTCGAACTCGTTGGGCCGCACCTCGAAGCCCCACGTGTCGGTCGCGATGCCGGCGATCTCGGCGCGGTGCAGCCAGCCCGCGGTCGTGAGCGAGAGGCCTGCTGCGGGACCGCCCGCGTATCCGTTCCAGCCTTCGCGGCGGGCACGGGCGTAGCGGCCCGTGCGCACGACGACGATGTCGCCGCGCCCCACGCGGCTCGAGTCGCCCTGCGCGGCGATCGTGGCGTCGAGGTCGGCCGCCGTGATCGCGTAGCCGTCCTCGAGCTCGCCGGTCTCGGGACGCAGGTGCGCCCCGACGTCCAGCAGCACGCCGCGCGTGACGAAGGACGTCTTCGTGTGCTCGATGCCGGTGACGAGGTCGCCGTCGCTCGTGACGACGTCGCCCGCCCGACGCCCGTTCCACGCGTTGCCGTGGTCGAAGATGTGGCCGAGCCCGTCCCACTGCGTCGAGCACTGGAGGGGCATCGCGATGACGTCGTCGGCCCCGCCGATGCCGTGCGGGAACCCCTGGTTGCCCCGCTCGGCGTCGGTGCCCGTGTCGGTCATCGTGTGCACCGGGTTCGTGCGACGACGCCATCCCGTCTGAGGGCCGTCGGTGTCGAACGGCTGCGCGAGCGAGACGACGACGCCCTCGCGCACGAGCGCGGCCGCCTCGATCCGCTTGGCGGCGTCGATGAAGTTGAGGGTGCCGAGCCGGTCGTCGTCGCCCCAGCGGCCCCAGTTGCGGTACGCCTCGGCGCGTGCGGCGATCTCGGCCTCGGGGTTCTGCCGGTCGAGGTCACGGGGGTCTTCGGACGGCCCGGTCATGCTCGGTTCTCTCTCGTCAGGGTGGGCATGTCCCGATAAGGCGAGGCTGAAGGGTGCTGAGGAGTCGGTTTTCGAGACATGACCGGGGGAAAGTGGGACATCATCAGACTGCGGGGCCCTCGGCGAGGCAGCGGACCACCTGGGTGCCGAGGCCCTCGATCGTGCCCGTCATGACGTCGCCGTCGCGCAGGTAGCGCTTCCAGTGCTGGCCGTTGCCGGCGGGGCTGCCCGTGAGCAGCAGGTCGCCCGGCAGGAGCGGGAGGGTCTGGGATGCCGCGGCGATGAGCGTCCTGACATCGAAGACGAGCTCGGCGGTCGTGGCATCCTGCATCACGTCGCCGTTGAGCTCGAGCCGGACCGACAGGCTGCTCGGATCGACGAAGGTCGCCGGCACGAGGAACGGACCCGTGGGGAGGAACCCGGGGGCGTTCTTCGACCGATACCAGTCGGCGCCGATGTCGCCGACATCGGGCGGGAAGACGCGATCGCGCGTGGTGATGTCGTTGACGATCGTGTAGCCGGCCACGTGATCGAGCGCGCGCTCGGGGTCGACGCGGAAGGCTTCGCGGCCGATCACGACGGCGAGCTCGAGCTCCCAGTCGTGCGTCTCGCTGTAGTCCGGCAGCACGAGCGGCACGTCGTCGCCGACGACGCACTGCGGCAGACCGAGGAAGATGAACGGCCGTCCGCTTGCCGCGCGGGCATCCATGATGCCCTCCGCCTTCGCGCGCACCTCATCGGGCGACAGCCCCGACTCGCCGCCCTTGGTGAGGCCCGCCATGATCAGCTGCACGACGTGCGTGCGGTAGTTGGCGCCCGCCTGCAGCACCTGGCGCGGCTCGACCGGTGCCGTCAGCACGACGTCGGCGAGCGGCATCCACCCTTCGACGTCACCGTCGCGGTCCGCGAGGGCCGCGAGGCGGTCCCAGTCGGGGTGCGCGAGGAAGGCGTTGAGGTCCGCGGCGCCGAGCTCGTCGGGCGAGAGCGTGCGGATGCGGTCGCCCGCGACGAGGCCCAGACGCACGGAATCGCCGTCGCGGAATCGTGCGAAGGCGAAGGGGGCGGTGAGCCCCTCGGACGTCGTCGTCATGTGTCCTCCGTGTTCGTGGTGTCGAACGTGGTGCGAGGGCGGGGACGCCCTTCAGGAAGCGTCCCCGCCCTCGAGCTTGTCAGCCCTGGCCCTGCTTGGCGTAGGGGTTGAGCAGGGCGTCGCGGATCTCGTCGGGCACGCCCTCCTCCGTCGCCGAGGGGCCGTCGGCGGGCGGGAACGACTCCGTCATCGACATCGGCATGACGCTGTTGCGGTAGAAGTTGTTCGATCCCTGCGACGGGCGCCAGGTGTTGGCCTCCCAGTCCGGCACGTAGTTGCGGTAGCCGCCCGTGTTGAGCTCGATGCGCAGCGACGAGGGCTCGCGGTAGTAGAGGAAGTTCTGCTCGCCGATGCCGTGGATCGAGGGGCCGTACTCGATCGGGTAGCCGTTCTCGCCGAGGATGTCGGCCGCGATGAGCAGCTCCTCGCGCGTGTCGACCCAGAAGGCGTAGTGGTTGACACGGCCGGCGCGGCTCGAGCCGTCGAGGACCACACCGAGGTCGTGCGACTTCTCGTTGGTGGTGAGGACGGAGAAGACCGAGATCGGCGCCTCGTCGAGCACCGTGCGGGCCATGAAGCGGAAGCCGAGCACGTCGACGTACCAGGTGACGAACGCGTCGACGTCGCTCGTGGCGACCGTGACGTGGTCGAGCTGGCGCGGTGCGCCGGCGACCTTGCTGCGGCGCGAGGGACGATCGGGGTAGATCGACGCGGCGTCGCCCTCGATGTCCTTATGGCGCGTGACGTCCCAGTGGAGCGTCAGCGTGTGGCCGAAGGGTCCGGTGAAGCGGTAGGCCCGGCCGATCTTGTGCACGTCGACCCATTCGCCCTGGATGCCGGCGGCCTCGACGCGCTTCGCCGCCTCTTCGAGCGCCTCGGGGCTCGAGGTGCGCCACGCGGCCGTGTCGAGGCTCGGCTCGTCGCCAGGGAGGACGACGACCGAGTAGGCGTAGTAGTCGCCCCAGCAGCGGAGGTAGACGGCGCCGTCGACGCGGTCGACGACCGTGAGGCCGACCTGGTTGACGTAGAAGTCGACGGATGCCTCGACATCGGGCGACGTGATCGCCACATAGGAGAGGTGGGAGAGCAGCTTGATCATCTTCGATCCCTTCGGTGGAGTGAGTCTGCGGGATGTCCCTCGACTACTTTCGCCGGAGTCGTGCATATCCGGGAACGGCATATCGCCTATCCCCCGAATCAGCACCGTTTATGAAGTGGATGCTGCGACCCGCGCGTCGGCCCGGCTGCGGAGGATCGCCTCGGCGACAGCCGTCTCCGCGGCGAGATCGGCGAGGTCGGCGGGGATCACGCCGCCGTCGACCGCGGCGATCGCGCGGCGGAGCGCGACCCGCTGCGGGCTCTCGAATCTCGCCGGCGACCGGCGCCGCGACGAGGCATCCGTCACCGTGAGCCACTGTTCGCCGCCGCCCGCCTCGAGTTCGAGCAGCGTCTCGCCGAGCGCCGTCAGTCGCACTCTGCCGTCGGCGGGAGCACCCGCCGACGATCCGACGACGAGGGACACGGGCGTGCCCCCGCCGGCGTCAAGGAGGGCCACGCCGCGCCCGCGGGCGACGTCCGCGGAACGGAGGGTCTGGGGGCCCGGCGCGACGACGGCGACCCACCCGAGCGCGTCGAGAAGCGCTCCCGCCAGAGCCGGCTCGGGAGCGTGGCACTCGACGACGAGCGCCGAGGGCGTCCCGATCGGAAGGGTGCGCACGTCCGCCGCGAGGTCGGGGCGCAGGAGTGCCCGCTCGAGCACGACGGGCGCTCCCGTGAGCCGACGCACGGCGTCCGCGGGCGCGGGGCGCGGGCGACTCACGACGACCGCGACCGCGCCGGAGCCCATCGCGACGAGGGTGTCCTCCCACCACCGGCCGGCACCGTCGAGCACGACGACCGCCCCCTCGGGCGACCCGGTCGGCCGGACCGACTCCGGCAGCTCGGCGAGCGCGCCCAGGTAGCGGTCGAGCGTGGAGTGGACGGGGATGCTCATGCCGGCGCCCCCACCAGGAGGGCGGCGTCCTCGGCGAGGCGCAGCGCGTAGCGCACGTCATCGAGGAGCTCGTCGTACTCGACCGGCTCCCCTCTCTCGAGGAGGTCGGCGAGGGCGCTCCACTCGGCGATGTAGCCGTCGCCCTCCTCGCGGGGATAGGTCGTGTCCCGATCGATGGCGCGGACGCGCACGGCCGCGCTGCCGGCGTGCACGAACGCCGGCGGGAAGGTGACGTCGAGGCGATCGCGGTCGGTCGTCACGCTGATCCTCCACAGCGCGTCGGCTCCACCGGGGAGCATGACGGTCGTGAGCTGCACGGGGATCCCGCTCGCCACGAAGCCCACGGCATAGCCGACGGGAGGAAGCGCACGCGCGAAGACGACGCGCTCGAATCGGGGCGCCAGGTCGCGGACGAGCGGCAGGTCGTGGATCGCCAGACCGGTCAGCAGCGCTCGGACGACGGCTGCGGCCACGGCGGGATCGGAGAGATCGGCGGGCGGTCGGCCGGGAGACGGTGCGAATGCCTCGGTGACGACGTCGTGATACCGGCCGTTCGGCGGCAGCGACAGAGTCACCGAGATCGAGACGACCGGTCCGCCCGACGTCGAAAGATGATGCCGGGCGCGCCCCCAGGCCGGGTCGTAGTAGTGGTTGGTGCCCACGATGAGCGGAACGCCGGCCCTCCGGCACGCCTCGATCGCCTCCTCCGCGTCGGCGACCGTCGTCGCGACGGGCTTCTCGCAGAGGATGGCGCGCTTTCCGGCCGCGACGCTCGCCAGGATCTGAGCGGCGTGCTCCGCAGGCGGGCTGCAGATCGCGACGACATCGACGGCGGGATCCGCGAGGAGCTCGGTGATCCCGCTCGATGAACGGGCGTCCACCCGGGCGGCGAGGTCGGCCGCTCGCCCGCTGCCGGCGTCTGCGATGTGGACGACTCTGAAGTGCGCCGCGAGGCGCGCCACAGTCGGCAGGTGCAGCGCCGCAACGCCGGGCCCCGCCCCGATGATCCCGACTCCAGGAGGCATCCTCACCCCTTCCGCTTATGTGTAAAGAGTACATAAGTGTCCATGGCTGTGACCATAGGTGCTGCGAAATGCACCGAGGTGGGGTGAGCTTGTGTCAGAATCTGCTATGGCCAAGGAGTCCACACTGCGCTTCGGCGCACAGACCGACGAAGTCACGAGCCTTCTGCGCATCGTGAACATGGTCCGCACCCACGAGGCATCCACGCGTCCCGAGATCGGGCGCGTGACGGGTCTCGGGCGCGGCGTCGTGACGCAGCGCGTCGACCAGGCGATCGAGATGGGATTCCTCGAGGACGGCGAGTTCGGCCCCTCCTCGGGAGGCCGCGCGCCCCGCACGCTGCGCTTCCGCAGCGATCAGGGCCGCATCGCCGTGTGCGCCCTCGGAGCGCTGCACATCCACGTCGGCGTCGCCCTCCTCGAAGGCGACATGATCGATGAGACACACCGCGCCTGGGACATCTCGAAGGGCCCGGCCGAGACCCTCGACACCGCGATGGCCATGCTCGACGAGCTCCTCGAGCGCACCCCCGATCTGCCTGTCTGGGGCATCGGGGTCGGGGTCCCGGGACCGGTCGACTTCCTCACCGGCCGGCCCGTCGCCCCGCCGATCATGCCCGGCTGGAACGGCTTCGACGTACGCCGCAAGTTCGAGCAGCGCTACGAGGCCCCGGTCTGGGTGGACAACGACGTGAACCTCCTGGCCCTCAACGAGCGCACGCGCCGGCGCGAGGAGCATGCCGATCTGATCTACTGCAAGATCGGCACGGGCATCGGCGCGGGACTGCTCTCGCAGGGACGGCTCCACCGCGGTGCCAACGGCGCCGCAGGCGACATCGGCCACGTGCGCGTGCGCGACTCCGACGTGCCCTGCCGCTGCGGCAAGATCGGCTGCCTCGAGGCGGTCGCCGGCGGATGGGCGCTCGTGCGCGACGCGGAGAAGGCGATCGAGGAGGGTGCGACGGGCTACCTTGCCCGCGCGGGCGCCGCCGGCGAGGCGATCACGCCGGAGCGGATCTCCCTCGCCGCCGAGGACGGGGACGCCGTCGCGATCGCCCTCGTCCAGCGCTCGGCCCGGGTGATGGGCGAATCGATCGCGACCCTGGTCAACGTCTTCAACCCGAGCACGATCGTCGTGGGCGGCGCGGTGCCGGCCGCCGGTGAGATCTTCCTCGCCGAGGTGCGGCAGCGCGTCTACGAGCTCTCTCTTCCCCTCGCGACACGCGACCTCGTGATCGCCCAGTCGGCCAACGACGTTCGCGAGCCTCTGCGCGGCGGCGCGGAGATGGTGCGCGAGCAGCTCTTCGACGCGACATTCCCCCGCTGGTTCGGCGACGGACGGCCGTCGATCGGCGCCATCTTCGCGACTGCCGCCTGATACTTCTTTCTAAATCCGACCAAAGCGTGTAGCTTCCTGTCTCAAGCCACGAGACACGAGGAAGTGACCCATGCTGCCCGTCCTGCTGCCCGACGCCCTCTCCCGCACCGACACGGGGTTCGCACTGCGCGTGTCACTGCCCTGGATCCGATCGCTGCCCCTCGCCGCGGTCGCCGACGTCCGCGTCACGGTCGACGGAGACCCGGTCGACGTCGTCGTCGCACTCGACCGGCACCGCGTCGCGCCCTCCGCCCTCGCGTTCGAGTCGGGATGGTGGTTCGTGCAGGACCGGCTCACGCTGGAGGGACGACGGATGCTGAACCCCGGCATCCACGATGTCTCGGTGTCGTTCACGCTCGCGATCCCGTATCTCCCCGCGGGGCCCGACGGGCCGCTCACGCTGCCGTTCCGTGCCGACGTCGTCCTCACCCTCGACGGGCCGTCCCAGCCGCAGCTCTCGGTCGTCGGGCGACCCTTCGTCCCACTGGCGCTCGCTGCGGGCGGGCCTGCGGGAGACGAAACGCGTCGAACCGACGAGGAGGCTCCGTCCTCCTGGGACCTCGGCGCGAGCGCCTTCAACTGGACTCCCGAGGTCATCCGCGCCGACCGCCGCGCGGCCGACATCGCCCTCGGCGTCATCGAGGACGGCATCGCATCGACGATCGAGATCGAGCCCGGGCAGATGTGGCGGTCGTTCCCCGAGCCGTCCGTGGCCGAGGTCGACGCCTTCCGCGCGGGGCTGGATGCCGCGGGAGGCGCGGTCAGCATCCTCGGCGGGAGCCTCGACGACTGGGCGCTGCCCGCGCGCCGTCGCACCGACGACGAGCGCCTCGCCTTCCTCGTGCCGCAACTCCTGGCCGCCGCGCGTCTCGGCGCCCGGGGAGTCCGGGTGCCGTTCGGGCAGACGGGGCCGGAGCTGCTCCGGCTGCTCCAGCCCGTTCTCGACGAGCTCGACGTCGTGCTCTACGAGGAGATCCAGGGGCAGCAGACCCTCGAGGTGCCGGCGGTCGCGGCGAACCTCGAGCTGCTCGACGCTCTCGGGGATCCCCGCATCCGCGTGCTCATCGACATCAGCATGCTCATGCCGTCGGTGCCGCCGAGCTATCTCGAGCAGCTCCGCGCAGGGGGCGTCTCCGCAGCCCTCGTCGATCGGCTCGAGCACGAATGGCGGTCCCCCGACACCCACGCCGCGGTGATCGATGCCCTCCGCACCGGCCAGGTGCCCGGCGCCGTGCACACGCTGTTCATGAACCTGCTGATCCGGTTCGGCCGGTCGACGGTCGACGATCTGGCACCGCTCCTCCCCCTGACGGCGGGCGTGCACCTGAAGTTCTGGGACCTGGACGACACCGACGCCCGCGTCACGCAGCCGATCGCCGACATCGGCGCCGCGCTCCGCCGCACGGGCTTCGCCGGCACGCTCACGAGCGAGTGGGGCGGCCACGAGTGGCTCGACGACGACCCGGCCGAGATGACCCGCGCGCACCTGGCACTCGCACGGAATGCGCTGGCCGCGTCGTCCGTCTCGGCCTGAGGCTCGGGGTCAGCTGTCCGTGGCGGTCCAGGCGCTGCCCTGATCGGAGCTGCGCTCGACGGCGGCGAGCACGCGCTGGATGTGCAGCCCGTCCTCGAATGACGGCTCGGGCTCGGCACCCTCCGCGATCGCCGTCACGAAGTCGACCACCTGGTGGCTGAAGCCGTGCTCGTAGCCGAGCATGTGGCCGGTCGGCCACCAGGGCGCGAGGTACGGGTGGTCGTGCTCCGTCACGAGGATGCGGCGGAAGCCGAGCTCGGTCTCGGGGAGCGTCGCGTCGTAGAACTCCAGCTCGTTCATGCGCTCGAGGTCGAACGAGAGGGCGCCGAGCGAGCCGGCGATCTCGATGCGGAGGGCGTTCTTGCGGCCCGTCCGGAACCGCGTCGCCTCGAACGACGCGAGCGCGCCCGACGACAGCCGTCCCGTGAAGAGGGCGAGGTCGTCGACGGTCACGGCACCACGCTCGGCGCGCGCCGTGCCCGACAGCCCGACGCCTTCGCCGAGGAGCGGCCGCTCGCCCACGATCGTCTCGAGGATGCCCGACACCGTCTCGACGCGCTGTCCGGTGATGTATTCCGTGAGGTCGATCGCGTGGGCGCCGATGTCGCCCAGCGATCCCGAGCCCGCACGATCCTTCTGCAGCCGCCACGTGAGCGGGGCCTCGGCATCCATGAGCCAGTCCTGCAGGTACTCGGCGCGCACCTGCCGGATCTCGCCGATCCGGCCGGCCGCGACGAGATCGCGTGCGAAGGTCGCGGCCGGAACCCGGCGGTACGTGAAGCCGACCATCGACCGCACCCCGCGGGCGGCGGCGCGGGACGCGGCATCCGTCATCGCCTGGGCCTCGGCCACCGTGTTGGCCAGGGGCTTCTCGCACAGAACGTGCTTGCCCGCCTCGAGCGATGCGATCGCGATCTCGGCGTGGGTGTCGCCCGGCGTCACGATGTCGACGACGTCGATGTCGTCGCGGGCGATGACCTCGCGCCAGTCGGTCGCGCTCTCGCGCCACCCCCACTTCTCGGCCGCGGCTGCGACGGCCGACGCATCCCGCCCCACGACGACGTCCATGGACGGCGCCAGCGGCAGGTCGAAGAAGCGCGGGGCGACGCGCCAGCCCTGCGAGTGGGCGGCGCCCATGAATCCGTAGCCGATCATGGCGACGCGGAGCGGGCGGGTGGTGGTCTCGTCGGTCACGGGAAGTCCTCTCGCGGAAAGGAGCCGGGGCGCCCGCCGCTGCGGACGGGCACCCCGGCGCCGGTCGGTCTTTCGGGTCAGGAGGAGAACGCCAGGTCGTAGTACTGGTCGACGTTCTCCTTGGTCACGACGGGCGCGTCGAGCACGATCCGGTTCGGGATGCTGGGCGTCACGATGTCGCTCAGCGTCTTGCTCTGCGCGATGAGGCGCGCCAGCGCGATGCCGTCGGCAGCCTGCGTCGACGGGTAGATGACCGTGGCCTTCAGCACCGAGTCGTCGGCCTTGATGGCATCCATCGCGTTCTTCGAGCCTGCGCCGCCCATCATGAAGAACTCGTTGCGACCGGCCGCGTCGATGGCGGCGAGCACGCCGACGCCCTGGTCGTCGTCGTGGTTCCAGATGGCGTCGATCTTGGGGTTGGCGGACAGCAGCTGGGATGCCGCGGCCTCGCCGCCCTGCACCGTGAAGTCGGCGGCCACACGGGCGCTGACCTCGAGGCCGCAGTCGTCGAGGGCGTCGGCGAATCCCTTCGAGCGATCCTGCGTCAGGGGCAGCGAGTCGATGCCGGCGATCTCGCCGACGATCGCATCCTTCTTGCCGCCGAGCTTGTCGCAGATGTACGTGCCCGCCGAGACGCCCATGCCGTAGTTGTCGCCGAGGATCGTCGTGCGCGCGGCGAACGGGCTCGAGAACTCCCGGTCGACGTTGATGACCGGGATGCCGGCGGCCATGGCCTTCGTCGCGACTTCGGTGAGCGCCGCGCCGTCCGTCGGCAGGAGCACGATGGCATCCACCTTGTCGTTGATGAATGTCTCGACGGCGGCGATCTGCGCGTTGGCGTCGTTGGTGCCCTCGGCCATCTTCAGCTCGACGTCGTCGAAGCTGTCGGCGGCGGCCTGGGCGCCGGAGTTGATGGCGCCGAGCCAGCCGTGGTCGGCCGCGGGGCCGGAGAAGCCGATGGTCACGGTGTCGCCGCTCGACTGGTTCTCGTCGCTCGTCGTGCCCTGATCGACGACGTTCTCGCTGTCGTCGCCGCTGTTCGTGCAGCCCGCGAGCAGACCGACCGCAGTGAGGGCGACGATGCCTGCGACGAGAGTCCGCGCACCCGCCTTCCGAAGTGAACGCATGCTTCTTCCTCCTTGAATGTGATGCAGTTCCGCAGCGCACGGGGAGAGGGCCGGAGCGACATCGCACGGGTCCCGACTGTCGACGCTGACGCGGCCACCGTAGCAGAACGAGGGGAATGGACGACACCTTTTGTATATGTCGGGGCAGAAGCGCTTTTCCGAAAGTTCCGACGATCCGGGCGAAATCACGCGCGAATGGACCGAGGTCTCGCTTCTCACGTGCCATCGACGCGAATGCCACCGCATGTTATGTTCATGCCGTGATCAAAGATGACCACTCATCGCCGTTACTCGAGGTGAAAGGCGCGACGAAGTCGTTCGCCGGGGTGCGGGCCCTACGCGGCGTCGACCTCGACGTGATTCCGGGCGAGGTGCACTGCATCCTCGGGCAGAACGGCGCCGGGAAGTCGACCCTCATCAAGCTGCTCGCGGGCGTCTACCGGCCCGACGAGGGCAGCATCGCCTGGCAGGGGAAGGATGTCGACATCCCCGACCCGCAGGCGGCTCTGCGCCTGGGCATCGCCACGATGTA
This sequence comes from Microbacterium sp. AZCO, assembly GCF_039614715.1. Classification (GTDB taxonomy): domain Bacteria; phylum Actinomycetota; class Actinomycetes; order Actinomycetales; family Microbacteriaceae; genus Microbacterium. The sequence continues at coordinate 3,268,227 of NZ_CP154857.1, forward strand.
CCAGGAGCTCGACGTCGTCGACGGACTCACGATCGCCGAGAACATCTTCCTCGGCCACGAACTCGCCCGGGGCGGCTTCACGAAGCGCTCCGAGGCGGCGAAGCAGACGCGCGAGCTTCTGCGCCGGCTGGGCCACGGCAACCTGTCGCCGCACGCCGAGGTCGGCCGGCTGAGCGCGGCGAACAAGCAGATCGTCCAGATGGCCCGCGCCCTGTCGCACGACATCCGGCTGATCATCATGGACGAACCCAGCGCCGTGCTCGACACCGAGGAGGTCAAGAACCTCTTCCACGTCGTGCACGAGCTCACCAACGAGGGCATCGCGGTCGTCTACATCACGCACCGGCTCGAGGAGATCCGCCAGATCGGCGACCGCATCACGGTGCTGAAAGACGGCCGCAGCATGGCGAACGGGCTCGCGGTCGCCGACACCCCGACGCGCGAGCTCATCCGCCTCATGACCGGCCGGGCCGTCGAGAACGTCTTCCCGCCCGCGGTCCCGATCCCCGCCGATTCGCCCACCGTGCTCGAAGTGCAGGGTCTCGCGCTGGCCGACGTGTTCGAAGACGTGTCGTTCAGCGTGCGCGCTTGCGAGATCGTGGGGCTGGCGGGGCTCGTCGGGTCGGGACGCAGCGAGATCCTCGAGACGATCTACGGCGCCCGTAAGCAGACCGCCGGCACGGTCGCGGTCGCCGGCAAGGCACTCCCCCGCGGCTCGGTCACCAAGGCGGTCGCGGCCGGCATCGGGCTGTCCCCCGAGGAGCGCAAGAGCCAGGGGCTCGTGCTCGACGAGCCGATCTACGTCAACGTGACGCTGTCCTCCTTCTCGCGCTTCGCGAAGGCCGGATTCGTCGACGAGCGCGCCGAGCGCAGGATCGCCCGCGAGCAGATCGACGCCCTGCAGCTGCGGCCGCCGGATCCCGACCGGCCCGCCATGACCCTGTCGGGCGGCAACCAGCAGAAGATCCTGCTCGCCCGCTGGCTCGTGCACGGCACTCGGGTGCTGCTCCTGGATGAGCCGACCCGCGGCGTGGACGTCGGGGCCCGCACCGAGATCTACGCCCTGATCCGACGACTGGCGGCCGACGGCAATGCCGTCGTCATCGTCTCGAGCGAGATCGAGGAGGTGCTCGGCCTGGCCGACACGGTGCTCGTGATCGCCGAGGGCCGGGTGCTCAGCATCCTGCCCGCCTCCGACATCGACGAGCACGGAGTGCTCGATCTGGTCATGAAAGGAACAGCCGCGTGAGCGAGCAACAGAACCCGAGCGCCGTCGCCGTCGCTCCCGGTCCCGCGCCGGACCAGCCGGACCGCTCCGACGAGTCGATGCTGCGTCGTGTGCTCAGCGGGTCGGTCGGGCGCAACCTCGGCCTCGTCCTCGCACTCCTGCTGATCTTCGTCGTAGGCGCGATCACGGCGGGCGACACGTTCACGAGCGTCAACAACATGCTCGTGATCCTGCGCCAGGCCTCGATCATCGGCGTCATCTCGATCGGCATGACCTTCGTCATCATCTCGGGCGGCATCGACCTGTCGGTCGGCTCGGTCATGGGACTCGCGTCGGTCGTCGCGACCCTCGACGCGATGCAGGACTTCGCCGACCGCAGCCACTGGATCGTCATGGTGGTGTCGGCGCTCGCCGTGGGTCTGGCCGCCGGCGTCGTCAACGGCATCGTCATCGCCTACGGCAAGGTCGTCGCGTTCATGGCGACCCTCGCGATGCTCGTCGCGGCCCGGGGCCTCGCCGAGATCCTGGCCGAACGGCGCACGCTCGTCATCGGCGAGCGCGGATTCGTGACGTTCTTCAACGCCGACTTCCTCGGGGTGGACGTGCTCATCTGGATGTTCGCGCTCGTCGCCGTGATCGGCTGGGTCCTCCTCAACCGCACGACGTTCGGCCGTCGCACCGTCGCGATCGGCGGCAACCGCGAGGCGGCGCGCCTCGCCGGCATCAACGTGCGCCGGCACACGGTCTGGCTCTACGCGATCTCGGGCCTGTGCGCCGGCATCGCCGCCGTCATGATCATGGGCCGCACGACGGCGGGCACGTCGACCCACGGCACGCTCTACGAACTCGACGCCATCGCGGCGGTCGTCGTCGGCGGCACGCTCCTCGTCGGAGGCCGCGGCACGATCACGGGCACCGTGCTCGGCGTCCTGATCTTCGCGACGCTGTCCAACGTGTTCATCCAGAACAACCTCTCGTCCTCGGTGCAGGCGGTCGCGAAGGGCGTCATCATCGTCGTCGCGGTGCTGCTCCAGCAGCGCTTCGCGAAGCCGGTCGGACGAGCCACGTGACGCCGCGTCACATGGCATCGGCCCGTGCCGCGCGGTGATTGACTGAACCGTGGTCACGCTCTCCCCAGAATCCGCGGCCGCGGGCGGCGGCGCCATGGAGCTCTTCCAGCTCCTGCGCGACGGAACCCCCCGCACGCGGGCACAGCTCGCCAAATCGACGGGGCTGGCGCGGTCGACGATCGCGGCGCGCGTCGACGAGCTGATGCGGATGGGTCTCATCAGGCCAGTGGCGGATGCCGCGTCGACGGGCGGACGGCCGCCCTCGCAGTTCGCGCTGAATCCGAGCGCCCGCGTCGTGCTGGCCGTCGACATCGGCGCTTCGCACACGACGGTCGCGGTCATGGACCTGACCGGCGCGATCCTCGCCAAGCGCAGCGAGCAGCTCCCGGTCGCCGAGGGGCCTGTGCCCGTGCTCACGCGGATGGTCGACGCTGCGGTCGGGGTGCTCGAGGACTCCGGCCGCGACATCCGCTCGCTCGTCGGCATGGGCATCGGGGTGCCCGGGCCGGTCGAGCACTCGACCGGACAGCCGGTCAACCCGCCGATCATGCCCGGCTGGGACCGCTTCGACGTGCCGGGGTGGGTGCAGCAGCACCTCGAGGTGCCCGTGCTCGTCGACAACGACGTGAACATCATGGCTCTCGGCGAGCGTGCGACGGCCTGGCCCACGACGACGCATCTGATGTTCGTCAAGGTCGCGACCGGCATCGGGGCGGGTGTCATCTCCGGCGGCGAGCTGCAGCGCGGTGCACAGGGCGTCGCGGGCGACATCGGGCACGTGCAGGTGGCGCGCGGCTCCGACGTGCCGTGCCACTGCGGCAACCGCGGGTGCCTGGAGGCCCTCGCCTCCGGCCCCGCCATCGCCCGCGCACTCCGTGAGCAGGGCGTACCCGCCGAGAGCGGCGACGACGTCATCGCGCTGGTGAAGCGCGGCAACCTCGACGCGATCCAGGCGGTGCGACAGGCCGGCCGTGACATCGGCGAGGTGCTGACGGCCTGCGTGAGCCTCATGAACCCGTCGGTCATCGCCCTCGGCGGCTCGATGGCGCGCGTCGGGGAGCATCTCATCGCGGGCGTCCGCGAGGTGGTCTACTCGCGGTCGATGCCGCTTGCGACGGAGCACCTCGCGATCGTGCAGAGCGCGGCGGCGGAGAACGCAGCGGTGATCGGCGCGGGAATGCTGGCGATGGACCACGCCCTCTCGCCCGAGGCCTTCCACTCCCTCGCCGGCTGAAACGAGCCGCCACAACGTCGGAGATCGGCGCTCCGTCGGACGGTGGCCGCGCTTTCCACCCGACGCTGCGGTGATCTCCGACGCTGCGGCGGGCACGGCGTCCGACGCTGCGGCGGGCGGCGGGGGCGGCGTCCGACGCGCGGCGGGCGGCGGCCCGCGCCGCCCGGCTGCGTCAGCGCGGTTCGAGCCCCGCGGCGCGGTAGATGTCGTCGACGACCCGCATCGTGCCGACGCCGCGGTCGGCATCGAGGATGCTGGGAGAGCCGTCGGACAGCACGGCCGCGACGTGCTCGAGCTGGCGCGCGTAGCTGTTCTCGCCCTCGACGGCCTTCTCGTCGACGAGCACCTCGTCGCCCGCCGTGACGCGGAGCGTCGCTCCCCACTGTGGCACGATGACGCTCGTCGCCGCGAGCTCGGCCGCCGAACCCGACACCCGCATCGACATCGCACCCTGGTCGTCGCCGATGAACGAGGCGCGCACGTGGGCGGGCGCGCCCGACGGCAGCCGCAGGACGGCGTCGGTCTGCAGGTCGATCCGCGGGTCGTCGTCGTAGAGCACGGCTGCGGCGGACTCGACCACGGGCTCGCCCCACGCGGCGCGGATGAGGTCGGCGGCGTAGCATCCGACGTCCATGACGGCCCCGCCGCCGAGATCGGCGTCGAGCCGGATGTTCCCCGGCTTGACGACGAAGTGCGGGATGCTGAAGTCGATGTCGACCCGCTCGACCTCGCCGAGCACGCCCGAGGCGATCACCTCGAGCAGGCGCTGCGTGAAGCCGTGCAGCCGATAGTGGAAGCCGACGAAGGCACGTCGCCCCGTCGTGGCAGCGGCCTCGGCGATGGCCGCGGCCGTCGTGCCGTTGACCGAGAGCGGCTTCTCGCACAGCACGTGCTTCCCCGCCTGCAGCGCGCGGACCGCCCACTCGGCGTGGGTGATCGGCGGCAGCGCGAGGTAGACGAGGTCGATGTCGGGGTCGGCCAGGATCGTCTCATAGTCGCCGTGCTTCGGAAGGTCCAGCCGCTGGGCGAATGCCTCGGCGCGTTCGGGGTCGCGCGCCCCGATCGCGTCGACCCGGACTCCGTCGACGTCGCGCGACGGTTCCACCATCGCACGCTCCGCAATTCCGCCGGCACCCAGGATGCCGATCCGCAGCTCCGATCCCATGATCAGCCCTCCTTGTTGTAGTACGGCCACGGCAGGAAGCGCCGCTCGCCGCGGCGGTCCGGCCCCTCGAGCGTCACGTCACCGGTCGCGGCCCACTCGACGCCCCGGGGGAACATGCGGATGAACTCGATGCGGCGGAACGTGTCGATGTCGTGGCCGATCGTGATGGTGAACGACCGTCCCGTGCCGTACTCGTTGATCCACGCGATCGGCTGGTCGGTGTTCATGCCGTTCAGCTCGGCGATGCCGCCCTCGGGGATCTCGACCGGGTAGTGCGACATGGGCCACACCGGCGCCTTCTCGTACGCCTCGAGATCGTCGAAGGTCGTGAGGAGCACCTGCGCGCCGGCGTAGAGGTCGACCCCGGTGAGGATGTCGTCGCCCGTCACCGTCCAGCGGGCGCTGATCCCTTCGGTGATGGGATGCCGCGGCTCGACCGTGTCGAGCTGCGCCTCGCCCCACGGCCGGGGTCGGAGGCCGGTCTCGTATGCGCTGAGCTTCGCCCCGCGCATCACGTTGTACTCCTCGGGGTAGCCCCAGCGATCCTCCTGCGCGGCGGAGCCGTGGAACCACACGATCCCCTTGCCGTCGTCATGCACGAACTTCAGGATCACGGCATCCGTCGCCTCTCCGAAGCCGACGGCCCTCTCGAAGAAGCCGTCGCGGCCCTCGAAGACGACGATCAGGACGTCGTACTTGTCGATGACGTCGGCGCCGAGCCCGCGCGGGTCCTCCACGACGCGCACCCTGAAGCGTCCGGTGTCCTCCAGCAGCGTCGTGATCCACTGATTGTGCAGGCGGAAGCTGCGGTGCTCGTTGTCGTGCTCGCGGGTCATGTGGCCCGAGAGGATGAGCACGTTCAGAACGTCGGTCATCTTTCCTTCGCTTCGGTGTCGGGCACGCCGATCACCGGCCCTGTCGGGCCGGTGCCGGACATGGGACGTCAGTCGGTCTTGGTCGAGAACGCGGCGTCGAAGGCCGCGGCCGGCGGGGTGATGGCGTTGAGCTTGCGGACGAAGGCGAGGGCCTCGGGTGCGCCGTCGAGGCGGTCCATGCCGGCGTCCTCCCACTCGACCGAGGTCGGGCCGTCGTAGCCGATCGCGTTGAGCGCGCGGAAGAGCGGCTCCCACGGCACGGCGCCGTGGCCGGTGGAGACGAAGGTCCATCCCCTTCGCGGGTTGGCCCACGGCAGGTGGGAGCCGAGCACGCCGTTGCGGCCGTCGAGGTTGGTGATCGACTCCTTCACGTGCACGTGGAAGATGTGGTCGGCGAAGTCGAGCACGAACGCCACCGGGTCGAGCTGCTGCCACATGAAGTGCGACGGGTCGAAGTTCAGGCCGAACGACTCCCGGTGCCCGATCGCCTCGAGGGTGCGCTTGGCGGTCCAGTAGTCGTACGCGATCTCCGACGGGTGCACCTCGAGTCCGAAGCGGACGCCCTCCTCCTCGAACACGTCGAGGATCGGATGCCAGCGGTCGGCGAAGTCCTTGTAGCCGGCGTCGATCCACTCGTCGGAGGCCGGCGGGAACATCGCGACGGCCTTCCAGATCGACGAGCCGGTGAAGCCGTTGACCTGGGTCACGCCGAGCCTCGCGGCGATGCGGGCCGTGTTCTTCATGTCCTCTGCGGCGCGCTCGCGAACGCCCTCCGGGTCTCCGTCGCCCCACACGCGGTCGGAGAGGATGTCGCGGTGGCGCTGATCGATGGGGTCGTCGCACACCGCCTGCCCGGTGAGGTGGTTGGAGATCGCCCAGACCTTCAGCCCGTTGCGCTCGAGGATGTCGAGGCGGGACTGCACGTACTCCTCGTCGTCCCACCGGGAGACGTCGAGGTGGTCTCCCCAGCACGCGATCTCGAGGCCGTCGTAGCCCCATTCGCCCGCGAGACGGGCGACCTCCTCGAACGGAAGATCGGCCCACTGGCCCGTGAACAGCGTGATCGGACGCGGCATCCCAAGCTCCTTCGCTTTGTTGTTGATTCGAACTTATCGGGCGGAGCGGCTGAGCGACATCATCGATTCGCCGGCTGCCTGGCGCTGATCCGCACCCACGCCGAATCGTTGGCCGAGCTCTCCTCGACGGCGGCCAGCACGCGCTGCACCGACAGGCCCTCGTCGAACGACGGATGCGGGTCGGTGCCCTCCGCGATCGCGGTCACGAGGTCGACGACCTGGTGGCTGAAGCCGTGCTCGTAGCCGAGCATGTGGCCCGCCGGCCACCATGCGCCGACATAGGGATGCTGCGCCTCGGTGACGAGGATCCGCGTGAAGCCCTGCGTCGCCTCGGGCGCCGTGCGGTCGTAGAACCAGAGCGTGTTGAGGTCTTCGAGGTCGAAGCGCAGGGCGCCCTTGTCGCCGGACACCTCGATCGACAGGTCGTTCTTGCGTCCCGTCGCGAAGCGCGTCGCCTCGAACGAGACGAGCGCGCCCGTGGACAGCCGCCCCGTGAAGATCGCGACGTCGTCGACGGTGACCTCGCCGTAGCCTGTCGTGCTTTCCCCCGAGCCCTTCGCCAGGCTCATAGGCCCTGCGTCGGCGAGCGGACGCTGCGTCACGATCGTGTCGACCACGCCCGAGACCGCATCCACCGAAAGCCCCGTCACGAACTGCGTCATGTCGATGATGTGGGCGCCGATGTCGCCGAGCGCGCCGGAGCCGGCGTGCTCCTTCTGCAGGCGCCATGCGAGCGGCATCGCGGGATCGACGAGCCAGTCCTGCCGGTACGCGGCGCGCACCTGCGCGATCGTGCCGACGGCGCCCTGCGCGATCAGATCGCGCAGGAACGTCACCGCCGGCACGCGACGGTAGGTGAAGCCGACCATCGAGCGGACCCCGCGCGCGGCGGCGCGGGACGCCGCGTCCGCCATCGCCTCGGCCTCTTCGACCGTGTTCGCGAGCGGCTTCTCGCACAGGACGTGCTTGCCCGCCTCGAGGGCGGCGATCGCGATCTCGGCGTGCGAGTCGCCCGGCGTCACGATGTCGACGATGTCGATGTCGTCACGCGCGATCACCTCGCGCCAGTCGGTGGCCGACTCCTGCCAGCCCCACTGAGCCGCGGCATCCCGAACCGCCTCGGCATTGCGACCCACCACGACCGCCATCTCGACGGCCTCGGGCAGCGCGAAGACGCGTGGCGCCTGGCGCCAGCCGACCGAGTGCGCGGCGCCCATGAAGCCGTAGCCGATCATGGCGACGCGAAGCGGCCTGCCCTGCCTGCCCTGAGCCTGTCGAAGGGTCATGCGAGCACGACCTCGCGCTCGACCGGCACGCGGTTGGTGACGTACCGGCCGGGGCCGCCGTCGACCCCCGGCATGATCTGCATGTAGAGCAGGCGCATCGTCAGGACGACCTCGACGGTGAGCTTCTCCCCGGGCTCGGGCGCGCGGCCGAGGTCGATCAGGACGTCGGGACGGTCCGCGACGAACCAGAGCGTCTCCCACTGCTCGGGGAGCTCCTCGATGCGGTACTCCTGCCCGTTCAGCGCGAAGCGCAGGTTCTCAGTCGGCACCGGAGCGCCGTTGACGGATGCCGCGACATCGTCCACCGCCGACAGCCACAGGCTGCGGTACCACGGGAGCTGCAGCGAGACGGCGACGCCGTTCTCGGTGCGGCGGACGTCCTCGTCGGCGAAGAGGGAATCGTGCGTTGCCATGATCGTTCCTCAGGCGTAGGTGTCGGTGAAGGTCTCGTGCGGCACGGGCGGTGCCGGCTCGAGCCTCTGGACGGTCTGCGGGCTGTACGGGTGGTTGGTGGAGGGAACCGGCTCATCGGCCGGCGGCATGAAGACGGGCTTGCCGTCGTCGCCGAAGTACATGAGGTCGAGGTCGAACGCGCCCTGGTTCTTCAGGCCGAAGCTCACCCAGTTCTCCTCGAAGGGGGCGCGGGCCAGCTCGTAGCAGCGGAACTTCCAGAACTTCCACTCGCCGTCCTGCTTGAGGAAGTCGATCGCGTACTTGCACCACACCCAGTGCGCCCAGACCTTCTTGCCGAGCACCTCCTCGGGCGAGTACATGTCGGGGAACGCCTCGGCGACCTTCGGGTCGGTCAGGCCCGACTCCGTGCCGGCCATGAGCCAGACGCCCTTCGCGGTCCGCCCGTCGGCAGCGACCTCGATGACGGGTGTCGTGGTGGCGTGCAGGATGAGCTTGCCCTCGGGCGTCGGGCGGCCGCGGTGGTAGCGCGTCACACTCTCCCACGTCGTGTACTGCCCGGCGTTGGTGTAGCGGGCGCGGATCCCCTCCGTGCCCTCCTTGACCCAGAGCGGGATGATCTGCTCGTCCTGGAACGCGTTGTGCAGGTACATGTAGCGGTTGAACAGGTTCTCGACCTGGCCGCGGTCCTCGGCGCGCTGCGCCAGTCGCTGGGCCACGGCGAGCTGCTCGCGGAGGTCCGCGAGCTCGGCGGCGAGCTCCGCCACCGAGATGTCGGTCACCCCGGTCGTCGAGCGTTCGACGAGCTCAGGCGTCGAGACGTCAGACATTCGCCGTCTCCTTCGCCGCGACCGTGTCTTCGATGGCCTTGCGCATCAGCGCGTGCTGCTTCTTGACGAGATCGATCGGGTCGGCCTCGCCGAGATCCTGGAAGGCGTGTCCCTCCCACTCGCTGGACAGGTAGCCCCGGTAGCCGCCCTCGACGAACTGGCGCACGATGCGCGGGATGTCCATCGCGGGCTCTTCGCCGTCGGCGCCGATGTCGTAGAACTTCGCGTGCACGTGGAAGATCTGCGGCATGATGTCGAGCCACTCCTCCGGCGGCACGAGGCCGTGCATGTTGAAGGCGAGACGCGTGAACGGGCCGAAGGTGAGCGGGTCGACGCCTTCGCCGGTCAGGTAGTCCTCGAACTTCTGGTTGCGGACGTGCATGGGCGTCGGCTCGTGCCAGATCTCGTCCATGACCGAGAAGTGCTTCTCGTCCATGCCCATCTTCCCCAGCTGCGCGAGCAGCGTCGGCGAGAGGCTGTGCATCGTCGAGGAGAAGTCGGCCGTGAAGCCCAGCCGCTCGGACTGCAGCTCGTCGTACACCTCGCGGATCTCGACGACCTTGGGGTCGTTCGGACCCGAGGGTGCGTGGATCTCGTAGCCGAGGTACTGGTCGTACTGCTCGGCCAGGGGAAGCAGCCGCCGCAGCAGCTCCTTGCCGGCGGAGCGGATGACGATCTTCTTGAACCCGAGGGTGTTCGCCGTCTTCAGCTGGCGCGCGAGGAAGTCGTGCTCCTCGTCCGGCGTCATGTCCCGGTCCTTGCGGCGGCCCATGTCGAGGTTCGTGCCGACGGCGCTCGCCTCGAGGCCGTACTTCTCCAGCGAGTCGAACCAGAGCTTCACGAACTCGGCGTCGACGTCGGGGTAGGTGCGCAGCAGCTGCGCGATGTTGAACTCGACGCCGGGGCCGATGCCGTTCTCGGCGACGGCGGCGATGAGCGTCTCGGGCGTGTACACCCGGGCGGCGAACTCGCTCGTCATCGAGTAGAGGGTCGTGCCGAGCTGGATGCCGGTGCCGGCGATGCCGTCGGTCATGCTGACGCTCCTTCGGTGGTGGGGAGCCAGGCGGCGAGCTGGGCCCGCGCCTCGGCGAGGTCGGTGGTCATGCGCGAGCCGGCGTCGGCGGCGGCGGAGCGCTGCACGGCCTGCTCGTCGCGGATGATGTCGAACGGGCTCTGCCAGTAGTTCCAGTGCCACCCCTCGTATTCGCTCGAGACGGCTCCGTTGTAGCCGTTCTCCACGAGCAGGCGGATGAGGTCGCGCACGGGAACCGAGGGCTCTTCATGGTTCTCGTCGATGCCGAAGAACTTGCCGTGGACGTGCTTGATCCACGGGAAGATTTCGAGCCAGTCGTCGACGCGCGCGGGCCCGAACAGGCCGGTCGCGTTGATGCCCATGTCGATGCCGAGGTCGGGACGGCCGTGCTGGGCGGCGAGGCCGATGAAGCGGCCGAAGCGCTGGCCGTGATCGGCCTGATCGGCGGGCGGCCCCTGCTGGTAGAACTCGTCCCAGAGTCCTGTGGCGGCGGAGAGCAGCTCCTCCGAGGCGCCGCGGCGGCGGTACGCCTCGATGAGCGAGGGCGCGAAGCCCGACACCGTCGCGCCCCAGTCCATCGTGAAGCCGAGGAACGGCGAGCCGACCTTCTCGTAGCGGTCGCGGAGGGCGAGGATCCGCGGGTGCGAGGCGTACTGGTCGGCGTGCACCTCGAGCGCGAGCGTGACGCCGTACTCCTCGGCGATCGGCGCGAGGGCCTCCATCGAGTCGGGAGTGATCGAGATCTGCACGCGTGCGATGGGGAAGCCGAGCTTCGCGGCAGCCGCGATCTGCCGGCGCATGTACTCGAGCAGCTCGTCCTGGCTGAGGAGGCGATCGCGATGGATGCCGATGTCGGCGTTCACGGCGAGCGACGTCGTCACGAGCCCGGTCTCGGCGATCAGGTCCTTGAACCAGCCGGCGTAGTGGTCGTCGATCTCGGGGAAGCCGCGGAAGCTCGAGAAGCCGATGATCTCCAGGCCCGGACCGAAGTTCTCGGCCGCGGCCTTGCGGATCAGGCCCTCCAGGTCGTACTCGCGGCCGTGGAAGGCGCGGGTGAAGCTGTAGAGGGTGACGCCCTGGATGGGCGAGCCTTTCGCCTGCGCGGTCATGCCGCCACCGCCTTCCGTGCGGACATCGTCTTGGTGTCCTTCTCCTCGATGTGCAGCACCTCGTCGGCGCCGATCACGATGTAAGGGATGTAGAGGACGAGCTCGACGGCGACCGTGTGCTCTGCGTCCTCAGTGACCGGGATGTCACCCGACAGGACGGCGGAGTCCGTGGGGAACCACCACTCCTCGGTGTTCGGGACGAGCTCGGGGAAGGTGAACGTGCGGCCGTTCATCTCCCAGCGCAGCGACTCGGCGGGCGCCTCGACGCCGTCCACCGTGAGCTTCGCTCCGGCGATGCACGAGGCCGGCAGCGCCCGGTACCAGGGCAGGCGCACCTCCACTGCGGCGCGAGAGCCGTCGGTCGTGAGCGTTCCCTGCTCGATGATGCGATCGGGGATCACGAGTCCTCCTTGACTACTTAAATCGTGTTTCTACACTCTAATGTCTGAATCAGACAGAAGCAAGAGTGCGCGCTATGTGAAGGGCGCCGCGCACCGCGAGGGCGACCGAGGTCAGCGTCGGGTTGCAGGCCGTGGCTGTCGGGATGACGCCGTTGCCGGCGACGAAGAGGCCGGGCACGTCCCACACCTGGCTGTCGGGGCTGCACACCGACCGGCCGTCGTCGGTCTCGCCCATGCGCGTCGTGCCCTGATAGTGCAGCGAGGCACCCAGCGGCATCGTGAACGGGCGATCCCCGATCGGCTCGCCGACGGCCTTGGCGAGTTCGACGATCTCGGCGCGCGCGGCGTCGAGGATCTCGTGATCGCGATCCGTGAGGCGGTAGTGGATCGTCATCGCGGGCATGCCGTAGCTGTCGACCTCGTCGGCCGAGAACTCGACGCGGTCGTCCCACTGGAGGTCCTTCGCGCAGAAGAGGCCGAGTCCGACGATCGACCCGGGGACGACCGGGTCGTCGCCCGCGAGCGGCACAGGCGAGGCATCCAGTTGCATGATCTGTCCGTGGAACGGCTTGTCGTCGGTGAAGGGCACCCAGCTCACGCCGCTCTGCTCGCTGAGCGGCCCGTCGATCACCTCGTCGGTGCCGAGCGACGGGGCGCCGGCGCCGGACGCGGCCGCGACCTCGGCCGCATCCTTGATGCGCGCGGCGTAGACGACCTGGGCCTGGTCGTTGAGCGTGCGGCCGAGGGCGTCGGGACGGATGCCCGAGGCCCAGAGCACCTGCGGCGTGCGCAGGGCGTCGGCCGCGACGACCACGAATCGTGCGTGGACGTCGTGCTGTTCGCCGGTGCGCAGGTCGCGCACGCGCACGCCGGCCGCCCGCCCGTCCTCGGTCAGCACCGACGTGACGAGCGACTCGTCGAAGAGCGAGAAGTTCGGGTTCTGCCGCGTCACGTCGCCGAGCACGATGTCCGACCCCGACCACACCAGGCGCCCGTCTTCGCGGCGGTGCACGGCGAGCGGCATGCGCTGGACCCGCGCCCACTCCTCGCGGCCGTCGTCGACCGCCGCCGCGAGCCGCTCACGCACGAGTGCGGTGAACGGAGCGCGGTCGAAGGCGTCGGTCGTGACCCCGAGGAGCCGGTCCGCCTCGCCGAGCAGCTCGTCGAGGTCGGTCAGGAACGAGATGCGCTCGCTTCCGCCCGGGCGCGGGCACGCACCGGTCCAGTGCGCGGCCATGCCGCCGACATTGCTCGAGAAAGCGGCGACCGGGAGGCCGTCTTCGCCGTCGACCTGGTAGCCCTCCGGGAGCAAGTAGGTGCCCGGCCGTGCACGGCGCATGCCGGAGGTGACGGCGCCGGGGTTGCGGACCGTCGCCTCTTCGGCGGCCGGCCCTTGCGACCTGCGCTGCGCCTCCTGGCGGAGGGCCTCGTCCTCGATGTTCTTGACGTGCGCCCCGGCGGGCGTCGACACGCTCGGCCCGACCTCGAACATCGCGACGACGGCATCCGGCGCCTGCTCGCTCAGGATGCGGGCGTACGCCGCGCCCGTCGGGCCGCTGCCGACGATGGCGACGTCTACCGATTCGGGGTACCTGCTCACGCGGAGGCCGCCACTTCGCGGATGAGGGCGACGGATGCCGCGGAATCCGTGGTCGGGTAGTACTCGAGTCCGATCGGACCGTCGTAGCCGGACGCGCGCAGCGTGCCGAGCGTCGACGCCCAGTCGAGCGAGCCGGTGCCGGGCTCACCGCGGCCCGGGGCGTCGGCGAGCTGCACGTACTTCACGATCGACCCGGCGTTCTCGAGCTCGGCGGCCATGTCCTCGCCCTCGACGGCCGAGTGGTAGATGTCGTACAGCACGCCGAAGAAGGGCGAGTCGACGCCGCGGGCGATGTAGACGGCCTCCGCCGTGCGGTCCAGGAGCGACCCCGGGTGGTCGACGCGGACGTTGACCGGCTCGAGCACGAGCGTGATGCCGGATCCGTCGATCTGCGCGATGGCCTTTTGGTAGATCTCGATGAGCTTGTCGAGCTGCACCTGGCGCTTCCAGCCGCCGAAGCCCGTGCCGCTGCCCACGACGATCCGGGGGCAGCCGAGGTCCTGTGCGATCGCGACTCCCTCGTCGAGCTTGCGGAAGAACTCGGAGTGGTCCCACGGCGGGATCATGAACTGGGTGCGGGGCTCGGAGAGCTGCGCCGTGAGCTGAGTGCCGGTCTCCTCGAGCGCGGCCTTCAGCGCCGGCAGGTCCTTCGGCGTGGCCGGGGCATCCACTCCCGTGGGGCCCCACATCTCGACGGCATCGAAGCCGGCTGCGGCCGCGGCGCGGACGCGGTCGTGGTAGTCACCGGCCTCGGTGAAGAGCAGTTCGATGTTGGGTGCGAGCTGGTACATGTCGTCCTCGGTTCCTGAGCTTGTCGAACGGCCGTCCCCGAGCTGGTCGCGGGGTCGGAGATCGGATGGGAGTTGGGCGACGTGCGGAGGGCGCGCTGCCCGCCGCTCGACGATCCGGCCGCCCCCGAATCGATTGCCGGGCGTCAGCCCTTGAGCCCTCCGGCGAAGCCCTGGATGAACTTCTTCTGCGCGAACATGTAGAAGAGCAGGATCGGCACCATCGAGATGATGACGACGGCGAAGATCTTGTTCCACGCCGACACGAGTCCGCCGACGTACGTGTACATCGCGACCGGCAGCGTCTGGGTCGTCGATCCTCCGAGGAAGATCAGCGAGTTGAAGAAGTCGTTCCACACGATGAGTCCCGCGAGGATCGCCACCGTGCCCGTGGCGGGCGCCATGAGCGGCAGCACGACCCGGAAGAACGCCTGCGTCGGCGAGGCCCCGTCGATCACGGCGGCCTCCTCGTACTCCGTCGTCAGCCCGCGGAAGAAGCTCGCGTAGAGGAAGACCGACAGCGGCAGCAGGATGCCGATCCAGAGGAGGATCATGCCGACCGCGTTGCCCGTGAGGCCGACGCTGCGTGCGCCGATGTAGAGCGGAACGGTGCCGAGCTGCGCGGGCAGGATGATCGCGATCAGCACGAGGTAGAACGTCAGGTTCGTCCACGTGCGGGTGCGCCGGGTGATGACGTAGGCCGCGAGCGATCCGAAGAGCACGAGCCCCAGGATCGCGCCCGCGGTGATGATGATGCTGTTCAGGATGCTGAGCGGGATGTTGTTGCGTCCCGTCGCGGTGAGCACCTGGATGAAGGCGTTGAAGTCGAGCGACTTCGGAGGGGTGACGGCACTCGTGGTCAGAGCCTCCTGGTCGCCCTTGAACGCCGTCGCGATGAGGAAGTAGAAGGGCAGCAGCCAGATCAGCGTCACGAGCCAGATGAAGGCTTCCCGGACGGCGGTGAGCTTGGTGTAGCGGAACATGGATCAGGCCCTTCCGACGGCGTCGCGGTCGCGGGTGGCGTACTGCTGGATGATGGCGAAGACCAGGATGATGAGCGTCAGCACGAGGGCGAGCGCCGAGCCGAAGCCGAACTGTCCGAGCGAGAAGGCCTGCTTGTAGACCTGGGTGGCGAGGGTCTCCGTGGCCCCAGCCGGCCCTCCGCCGGTGAGGGCGAAGATCTGGTCGAAGATGCGCAGGCCCTGGATGATGCCGAGGGTCGTGGCGATCGCGATCGACGGGCGGATCGCGGGAACGGTCACGTGCTGGAAGCGCTGCCAGATGTTCGCCCCGTCGAGGGCCGCCGCCTCCTCGATCTCCACGGGGACCGACGCGAGGCCGGCGAGGTAGATGACCATGACGAAGCCCGTCTGCTGCCAGACGACGGTCACGAGGATCGCCCAGATCGACCAGGTGGGGTCGGCGAGCCAGACCTTCTGGAGGTCGGGGAGCCCGATGAGCACGAGGAAGCCGTTGAGCGGCCCGTTGAACTGGAAGATGAACTTCCAGATGTAGGCGACGGCGAGGGGGCTGAGGACCACCGGCAGGAACAGGAGCGTCCGCAGCACGTACCGCGACTTGAGTGTCCGGTTGATGGCCAGGGCGAACCCGAGTCCGATGATGTTCGTGATGATGACGGTGCCGAAGGCGAGGAACAGCGTGTTCCACACCGAGCCGAGGAGCGTCGGGTCTTTGAAGATGCGGACGAAGTTGTCCAGGCCGATGAACTGCCAGTCGCCCAGGCCCGTCCAGTTCGTGAACGCGAAGAAGCCGCCGGTCAGCGTCGCGGCGTAGTGGACGCCGATGACGAGCACGATGGCGGGCAGCGCCCACCACCAGTGGCCGTAGCTGATCAGCGGTCGGCGGCCGCCGTTGCGCGGCCTCGGCGTGCGTCGTGCTTCAGGCGGCACCGTGAGGGTGCGAGTAGCGTCGCGCTCGATCGTCACTGTCATCTGCTCTCTGACCTCGTCGTCACGCACCGCCGTCGGCGGCGCCTGGAGCCATGCTCACACACTTGCGTCGAAAGCACACATTAGTATCAGCGATATCCGATATAAGTGGCGCGGCAGCCCGTCCACCCTTGAGAGGAAGTGTCGGGTGCTCTCAGAAAGCACGCCTGACCTGGGTTGATCGTGGATCAGCGGGGCTATTGCACCACATAAACGATACTAATGTCGAAATCCTGCCAATGTGTGTCAGGCTGAACGTGCGGCCAGCGGCCGGGCCAGCATCCCGAGCTGGCGACAACGAAGTCACGAAAGGGTCGAAATGCCACAGCACACAGCCTCGCGGCACCTCCGGTGGTCGCTCCTCGCAGCGCCGGTCGTCGGAGTCCTCATCCTCGCCGGCTGCTCTGCCGGCGGCAGCGGCGGCAGCACGAGCAGCGGCGACGCCGCCGGGTCGTCGTTCACCGTCATGGTCGCCCAGGCGAACGACGCCGACGACTACTACGCCAAGACGCTTGACGCCTACTCGAAGGAGACCGGCGTCAAGGTCGAGGTCATCCCCTACCCCTCGGATGCCTACAACACCCAGGTCACCACGCAGCTGCAGGCCGGCAACGCCGCAGACGTGATGGTGCTCTCTCCCGGCACCGGCCAGGCCATCTCGGTCGTGACCCTCGCCGAGGCGGGCTTCCTCGAGCCGCTCGACAAGACGTCGGAGGACGTCATCCCCGACGGCACCCAGAACCTCTATGAGGTCAAGGGCAAGACGTACGGCCAGCCGACCGCGCTCGCACCCGTCGGCTACGTCTACAACCCGGGTGCCGCCAAGGACGCCGGCATCAGCGAGTACCCCGCCACGTACGAGCAGATGCTCAAGGACTGCAAGACGGCGAAGGACGCCGGCAAGTCGTTCACGGTCGTCGCGGGCGCGATCCCCTTCAACACCGGCCTGCTGTCCCAGCTCATCTCGGCCACCCGCGTGTACGCCGAGACCCCGGACTGGAACGAGCAGCGCGCCGAGGGCAAGGTCACCTTCGCCGACAGCGACGGCTGGAAGGAGACCCTCGAGGACGTCGTGGAGCTGAACGAGAAGGGATGCTTCCAGGACGGCGCCGCGGGCGGCACGTTCGACAACATCACGGCGAACATCGCGGGCGGCCAGTCGCTCACGGCAGCCGTCCCCGGCTCGGCGGCGCTCTCCATCGGCGCGGCGACGGGCCTCGAGCTCGACGTGCAGGCCTTCCCGCCGGCCGGCGACCAGAAGCCGTTCGTGCTCGCCTCGGCGAACTACGCCTGGGCGATCAACTCGAAGGCCAGCGACGGCGCGAAGAAGTCGGCGCAGGACTTCCTCGACTGGGTCGCGCAGCCGGAGCAGGCGAAGGCCTTCGCCGACCTCTCGGGCTTCGTCCCGATCACCGGCGTCACCGCTGACGACCTGCTCCCGATCTACAAGCCGATCGCGGACCAGCTCGAGAACGGCGACTTCGTCGGACTGCCCAACGCCAGCTGGCCGAACCCCGCCGTCTACGACGCGCTCGGCACGGGCGTGCAGGGCCTGCTGACGGGCCAGAAGACGGTCGACCAGGTGCTCTCCGACATGGACGCCGCCTGGGGCAACTGACCCACCACCTCCACCGAGGATCGTGCCGCCCGGGGCCACGGCCCCGGGCGGCACCGCCTTTTGCGCCACGAAGGATGAGCGATGACGAGTGAACGAATCCAGCGGCTGATCGCCGAGATGACCCCGGCGGAGAAGCTCGGCCAGCTGCAGATCGTCTTCCGCCCGCGTCTCGAGGATGCAGCCCGGCTCGTGCGCGAGGGTCTCGGCTGCGTGTTCTGGCCGCCCTCGGCGGCGAAGACGAACGAGCTGCAGCGCGTCGCGGTCGAGGAGACCCGCCTCGGCATCCCGCTGCTCGTGGGCCTCGACGTCATCCACGGTCAGCGCACGATCGCCCCCGTGCCCCTCGCGCAGGCGGCGAGCTTCGACCCCGGGCTGGTCGAGGAGCTCGCCGCGCTGGCGGCGGCGGAAGCCCGCTCGGGCGGAGTCAACTGGACCTTCTCGCCCATGGTCGACATCTCGCGCGACCCCCGCTGGGGACGCGTCGTCGAGGGATTCGGCGAGGACGTGCACCTCACGTCGGTCATGGGGCGGGCGATGGTCCGGGGCTATCAGGGGGACGACCTGTCGGCTCCCACCGCGCTCGCCGCGACCGCGAAGCACTTCGTGGCGTACGGGCAGCCCGAGGGTGGGCGCGACTACAACAGCGTCGACATGTCGGAGCATCGCCTGCGAAACATCTATCTGGAGCCTTTCCGGGCCGTCGTCGCGGAGGGGGTCGCCTCGGTCATGGCGGCCTTCAACACCGTCGCGGGCGTTCCGATGCACGTGAACCGGCGTCTCCTGACCGATGTGCTGAAGACCGAGTGGGGCTTCCCGGGAATCGTCGTCGGGGATGCCGAGGGAGTGCGCAACCTGCTCGCGCATCGCGTTGCGGAGAGCGTGACGGATGCCGTCGCGCAGGCCTTCGCCGCCGGGCTCGACGTCGAGATGGGCGGGGCGCCGGGCGAGGTGGCCGAGGAGGTCCTCGCCGTCATCGATGCCACACGCCTCGACGACGCGGTGCGACGCATCCTGGAGCTGAAGGAGGCGCTCGGGCTCTTCGAGAGCCCCTACGTCATCGAGGCGGACGAGCGCACGGAACCGACGTCGGCGAGCCGTCGCCTCGTGCGCCGCGCCGCGGCGAGATCGTCGGTCCTGCTCAAGAACGACGGGACGCTCCCGCTCCGCGTCCCGCAGCGCGTGCTGCTGACCGGTCCGTACGCGGCATCGGCCGACCACCTCGGCGCCTGGACGCAGTTCTTCGCGGCCGGCGCAGGCAGCGTCGCGGACGCGGCGCGCGATCGTGGGCTCGACGTCACCGCCGTGCCGGGCGTCGGCTTCTTCGACGGCAGCGACGCGGACGTCGAGGCCGCCGCCTCCGCCGCCCGCGAGAGCGATGTGGCGATCATCCTCGTGGGAGAGCCGAGCGCGCTGTCGGGCGAGGCGGCCTCGCGCAGCGATCTGCGCCTCCCCGGCCGCCAGGAAGAGCTCATCCACGCGATCGCTCGAACGGGAACGCCCTGCGTCGTCGTCCTCGTGACCGGACGGCCCCTCGTCGTCGCCGACTGGATCGACGATGCACCGACGGTCGTCGTCGCGTGGCACGGCGGCACCGAGGCGGCCGCGGCGCTCGTCGACGTCCTCACCGGCGACGAGGATCCTGCCGGACGCCTGCCGATGTCGTGGCCGCGGTCGGTCGGCCAGCTGCCCATCGACTACGCGCACGAGAACACCGGACGCCCGGCCTCGACGGGCGGGACGCTGACGGCCGAGGTCGCGGACGTCGGGCTGCACGGCCCGGACAACCTGCAGGAGAAGTTCACCTCGAAGTACCTCGACCTCGAGCTCGGGCCGCAGTTCGCCTTCGGGCACGGCTCGGGCTACGCATCGTTCGAGCACGGGGCACCGGCCCTGTCGCGGTCTGAGCTGGGACCACACGACAGCGCGACGCTGTCGGTCGAGGTCACGAACACGTCGGACCGGGTCGGCGACGAGGTGGTCCAGGTCTTCGTCGAGGACCTCTTCGCGAGCGTCGCCCCGCCGGTCCGCCGGCTCGTCGCCTTCGAGCGCCGCACGATCGCCGCGGGGCAGACGTCGACGTTCTCGTGCGAGATCGGCCCCGAGCAGCTCGGCTTCTGGCTCGACGGACGCTTCACGGTCGAGCGGGGCGCCTTCGTGCTGCACGTCGGACCGACTCTGGAGCGGACACAGGCCGTCGACGTGCGGGTGCGCTGAGCGCCCGCCTGCGCGGAAGGGAGGAGTCGCCCCCCCGTCAGGGGGTGATCGCGGCCGTGTTCCGGAGGGGCATGGTGCAGCCACCCCGCTCGCCGCTATCGTGGGCACCGGTCGCGGCGACGATGCCGCAGAATCGGGGGCATCGATGGCTGAAGTGGTGGTCGTGGATTCTCCGGATGCGGCTGGCGCGCTGGTCGCCGACGAGCTGGCATCCCTCATCCGACGCCGGCCGGACGTCGTCCTGGGTCTCGCGACGGGCTCCACGCCCACCCCCGTCTACGCGGCGCTTCGCTCGCGGCTGGAAGGCGTCGATGTCTCCCAGGTCCGCGGATTCGCGCTCGACGAGTACGTCGGGCTCGACCCACGGCATCCGGAGACCTACCGCAACGTGATCACGCGTGAGGTGGTCGAGCCGCTCGGTCTCACCCCCGAGCTGATCCACACGCCCGACGGGTCGCCCGAGGGCATCGAGCACGCGGGCGAGGACTACGAAACGGCGATCCGCGCCGCGGGTGGCGTCGAGCTGCAGATCCTCGGCATCGGCACCGGCGGGCACATCGGCTTCAACGAGCCGGGCTCCTCGTTCGCATCGCTGACCCGCGTGAAGACCCTGACGGCCCAGACCAGGAGCGACAACGCGCGCTTCTTCGATTCCATCGACGACGTCCCGATGCACTGCATCACGCAGGGGCTCGGCACGATCCTCCGCGCCCGGCACCTCGTGCTGCTCGCCTTCGGCGAGGGGAAGGCCGACGCCGTCGCGGGCGCGGTCGAGGGGCCCATCACCTCGTCGCTTCCGGGCTCCGCGATCCAGCTGCATCCCCACGCGACCGTGGTGGTCGACGAGGCAGCGGCGTCGAAGCTGCGACACCTGGACTACTACCGCTACGCGTACGACAACAAGCCCGATTGGCAGGGCCTGTAAGGCCCACTCTTCACCGAGGAGGAGAGCATGAAGTTCCTTCAACGTCTCGGCAGGTCGATCATGCTGCCGGTGGCCGTGCTGCCGGTCGCGGCGATCCTGTCCGGCATCAGCTACTGGATCAGCGCCGGCGGCAAGAGTCCCAACGTGTTCTCGGCATTCCTCGGCGCCGCGGGCGGCGCGCTGCTGGACAACATGGCGCTGCTCTTCGCCGTGGGCATCGCACTCGGCATGGCGCGCAAGTCCGACGGCACATCGGCATTGGCCGGCCTCGTGTCCTGGCTCGTGATCACGACGCTGCTCAAGCCGGAGACCGTCGCGCTCTACACCGGCGTCGCGGACGTCAACGAGGTCGACCCCGCATTCCTCAAGGTGCAGAACGTCTTCGTCGGCATCATCTGCGGTCTGATCGGCGCGTACTGCTACAACCGCTTCAAGGACACGAAGCTGCCCGACGCCCTGTCGTTCTTCTCCGGCAAGCGCTCCGTCGCGATCGTCACGGCCGGCATCTCGCTCGTCGTCGCCATCGCGCTCTACTTCGTCTGGCCCTGGGTGTACGGCGGACTGGTCACCTTCGGTGAGTGGATCGTCACGCTCGGACCCTTCGGCACCGGCATCTACGGCTTCCTGAACCGGCTGCTGATCCCCGTCGGCCTGCACCACGCGCTCAACTCGGTGTTCTGGTTCGACGTCGCGGGAATCAACGACCTCAACAACTTCCTCTCCGGCACAGGCACCTACGGCGTCACCGGCCAGTACATGACCGGGTACTTCCCGATCATGATGTTCGGCCTTCCCGGCGCCGCTCTCGCGATGTTCCTCACTGCCAAGACGACGCGCAAGAAGCTCGCCTACGGCATCCTCTTCTCCGGCGCCGTCTCCTCGTTCTTCGTCGGCGTGACGGAGCCGCTGGAGTTCGCGTTCATGTTCCTGGCGCCCGTGCTCTACCTCGTGCACGCGGTGTTCACGGGCATCTCGATGGCGATCAGCCAGATACTCCCGGTCAGGATGGGCTTCGGGTTCTCGGGAGGCTTCGTCGATCTCGTCCTCAACTGGATGAACCCGATGGCCCAGAACCCCTGGCTCATCCCCGTCATGGGCGTCTTCTGGTTCTTCATCTACTTCGGCGTCTTCTACTTCTTCATCAAGCGCTTCAACCTCAAGACCCCCGGACGCGAGGACGACGACATCCTCGGGGAGGGAACCGAGTTCGACACCCACTCCAAGGACGACGCCTACAACCTGACCGCCGTGCGGTTCATCGACGCGCTGGGCGGCAAGGAGAACATCACCGACCTCGACAACTGCGCGACGCGGCTGCGCATGGAGATCGCCGATGTGGGGCAGGTCGACGAGACCGCGCTCAAGCGCGCGGGCGCCGCCGGCACGATGAAGACGGGCGGCCACTCCGTCCAGGTGGTCTACGGCCTGAACGTGCAGTTCGTGAAGGATGCGATGGAGCGCGTCATGTCGGGACAGGTGGAACTGCCCGCAGCGGAGCCGGAACCGGCGATCCAGGGCGCCGAGGGCGAGACGGCCACGGGAACCAAGACCCGGACGACGATCACGCTTCGCCAGCCGGTTCCGGGCAGGGTGGTGGAGTTGACCTCCGTGCCCGACCCGACCTTCGCGGAGGGGATCATGGGTCCCGGCGTCGCGATCGAACCCTCGGGCGGCACCGTCGTGGCGCCCGCTGACGGGACCATCGGCGCCACCTTCGACACGAGCCACGCCGTCGCGATGGTGCTCGAGGACGGAACCGAGCTGCTCATCCACGTGGGGATCGACACCGTCCAGATGAAGGGGGACGGATTCCGGACACTCGTCGAGAAGGGGGCCCGGGTGACCGAGGGAACGCCGCTGCTGGAGTTCGACCTCGAGAAGATCGCCGCCGCCGGCCACCCGGCGATCACGCCCGTGATCGTGCTCAACAACGAGGACGCGCAGATCGAATTCTCGGCGTGACCGTGCGCGGACGCGCCCTCGAGATCGCGGTTCAGGATGCCGCGGGTGCGCGTGCTGCCCTCGCCGCCGGGGCCGACCGGCTCGAGCTGTGCCAAGCACTCGAAACGGGAGGACTCACCCCCTCGCTCGGCATCCTCGAGTCGGTGCTCGCCGCGGTCGATCCGCTCGTCGTGAATGTCCTCGTGCGACCCCGCGGAGGCGGCTTCGTGTACACCGCCGAGGAGACGGCGGTCGTGGAGACCGACATCCGGGCGTGCGTCGAGCGCGGCGCCGGCGGGGTGGTCGTCGGCGCCCTGACCTCGCACGGCCTGCTCGATCGCGATGCCCTGCGTCGGTGGATCGAGGCCGCAGGCCCGGCCACCGTCGTGTTCCATCGCGCGATCGACGCGAGCGCCGATCCTCGGGCGGTGTTCGACGCGCTGATCGAGGAGGGAGCCCATCGCGTGCTCACCTCGGGCGGAGCCGCCCGCAGCATCGACGGCATCCCGCTCCTCTCGGAGTTCGCCGCCGCATCCGCCGGCCGGATCGAGGTGATGGCCGGCGGAGGGGTCGCCGTGGCGGACATCCCGGCGCTCTTCGACGCCGGGGTCTCCGCCGTCCACCTCTCCGCTCGTGAGCGGGCGGGTGCGGACGCTCCCTCCGGCCCCGGTGGAGGGGCGAGCGGGCATGACGTCACGAGCGCGGAGCTCGTCGCGGACGCCGCGCGCACGGTCGCGCGGGCCTGAAGCGGCGAGGATCCGCGGGGGCGGTCAGCCGAGCGGCCGGCAGCGGAAGTCGCGGAAGCGGAGCTCGCCCTCGCCTGCCGCGTAGAGCGCGGGGCGGAGACTCTGCAGGTCGCCCATCGTGTTGGCGTGATAGCCGGACGTCTCGTAGCGGATCGCGTGTCGCATCCACTCCCCGCCCGGCTCGCGGTACCAGCCCGTGACGATGTGCTCCTCGTTGCGGAGTCGCAACTGCAGCCGACGGACCGCCGGCGCGGGCTCGCGCCAGTGGGTGACATGACCGCCGGAGTAGCTCAGCATCCGTTCTCCGTCGATCCCCATTCCGCAGAAGAGGCGGTCGTTGAAGTAGAGCAGAATGCCGCCCTCCGCGGCGCCGCCGAGCAGCTCGACGTCGACCTCGACCTCGTACGAGTGCGCATCGACGATGACGGCGAGCGGCGAGGTGTCGGCGGGCGAGGAACCGCGCGCGGCGACGACGAGGCCGTCGTCGAGCCGAAGCCGTTCCGCCTCGCCCGGTGAGGGCGCGTGGAAGGCCCAGCGCTCACCGAGCAGGAGGGTCGAGAAATCGTCGTGGAACGGCTCCGCACTGCGCTGCGGCGACGCGCCGGCGGGAGCAGCGAGCTCGCCACCGATATCGGTCGCGCCGACCGGCCAGCCGTCGTCGGTCCAGGTCACCTCTTCGAGCAGTATCTGGCGCCCGAGGGTGCGATAGCCGTTCTCGTACCCGTGCGACAGCATCCACCATCCGTCACCGCCGGGCCCGCGCACGATCGTCGCGTGCCCGCGTGACCACCAGGCCTGAGCGGGGTCGGTCGTCCGCGCGATGGGGTTGTTCGGCGCGTTCTCCCACGGTCCGTGCACCGAGCGCGAACGCGCGACGATGACCATGTGGCCGGTCGGCGGCCCTGCCGTGCCGCCCACGGCGCTCACGAGGTAGAGCCAGTCGTCGTGCCAGAAGAGCTTCGGCCCTTCGAGGGCGTACGCCTCGGTGATCCAGTCGTCGGGGTAGCGCCAGCCGTCGTAGACCTTCTCGAGCTCGCCGACCGTGGCGAGCCCGTCGTCGGTCAGGCCGATGCGGCGGATGCCGTTGACGAACAGGTATCGCTTGCCGTCCTCGCCGACGACGTGGCCGGGATCGATCGCCCACCGGATTCCGAGGTCGATCGGCTCGGACCACGGCCCCTCCATCGAATCGGCATGGATCACGAAGATCGCCGGAGCCTCGAGCTCCGACCACGGCGCGGGGATGAACGGGATGTAGATGAAGAAGCGCCCATCGTGCTCCGCGATGTCGACGGCGAAGGTGCTGCCGATCGGCTCGGGGAGCGCGGCCGTCACGTACGTCCAGTTCACGAGGTCGGTCGAGCGGTACAGGAGGAGTCCGGGAGCCGTTTCGAACGAGGAGTACGTCATCCAGTACTCGTCGCCGACCTTGATGACGGCCGGGTCGGGGCGGTCACCGCCGAGCACGGGATTCACGAACGTGTCAGCCACCGAGAACACTCCCTGCTGCGGCTCGCTGAGCCGCGATGATGCGATCTTCCAGGTCGTCGGTCTCGACGCCCAGGCCGTGCGAGTCGATGTACTCGACCGTCTCGGCGAGCCCCTGCTCGACCGGCACGCGCGGGACGAACTCCGGGATGTCGCGCTGGATCTTCTCCGCGCTGAAGAGCATGTTGTGGGCGAAGACGTTCGTTGCGAACAGGAACCGCTGAGGATCGATCGCCTCGAGGACATCGGCGGGCACGCCGACCTGCTCGACGTCTCTTCCGACAGCGCGCATCTGCGCCGCGTGGAAGTCCTGCCATGTCGTGTGGACGGGGTGCACGAGGTGGTAGGTCTGCCCCACGGTGTGCTCTTTGCCGAGCGCTCCGACGAAGGCGAGCGCCGCATCGTCGACGTGAAGCAGGTGGTGCGTCGCGCCCCCGTCGCCGACTTTGATGATCGGCTTGCCCGCGCGGATGCGCGACACCCACGTGCTGTCGATGCCGATCTGGCGCAGGGCCCGCTTCGGGCCGTACGTGGTCGAGGGCCGCAGGATCGTGACGGGAAAGCCCGAGCCGTAGTGCGCCGCGAGGTAGACGCGCTCGGCCTCGGCCTTGCGCGCGGCATAGGGAACGGTGGGGCGGACGGGATGATCCTCTGTCACCGGCAGCCAGTCGAAGCGCTCGCCGAGCACCGTGACGGTCGACGTGTGGATGACGTGGCCGACGTCGCGGAATGCGCGGATGCTCGAGCGCACGTCGTCGGGCGTGAAGGCGATCATGTCGATCGCAGCGTCGAACCGGCCCGCCTGCACCGCCGACTCGAATCGCTCGGTGTCGTGCCGGTCGACGATGATCGTCTCGACCTCTTCGGGGACGGCCGTCGTGCCGCGGTTGACGCAGGTGACTTCGTGGCCGTGCTCGAGAAGAAGCCGCACGATGCTCGTCGAGATGTTGCCGGTCCCGCCGACGACGACGACCTTCACGAGCGGCCTCCCGCGAAGCGCAGCGCGAGGCGGGCGAAGAAGTCGCCGAACAGAAGGCGCGTGTCGATCGTGTCGAAGAGGGTCAGCGGGCGGGGGGACGGATGCTGCGCGTACATCCCGTCCGCGGAGATCCAGGGCGTGTCGACCACCCGGGCGGCGCTGGACTCCGTCGCGCCGGCGCTGATCAGGACGGGTGGGCTGTCGCCCATGGGCCAGATCGCACCGATCCTCGCGAACTCGGGCGGATCGTCGAAGCACGAGTAGAGCCACGCGCCGAACTCTCCAACGGCGTGCAGCCCGAGCTCGAGCTCGCCGATCGAGAGGAGGCACTGCCGGTACACGTGCTGCGGCACCTGGCTGATCGGGATGCGCGACTCGTTGAAGACGAACTGCGCCGCCGCGGCGTCGAGCATGAGGTTGTACTCCCACGCCCCGCCGGGGTACGCGCCGCCGCCGATCCAGACGACCTCGGCGCGATCGGCGAGCGACGGATCCTCCCGCAGCGCGGACGCGACGTTCGTGAGCGGGCCGCCGGCGGCGATGACGAGCGGCAGCGGATCGTCGCGCCGGGACTCCTCGAGGATGACCCGCGCGCCGTCGGTCGGGCCGTCCAGCTCGTCGAACCCCACCTGCACGTCGTCCGACACGGCGACGGCCCCCGTTACGCCGAGGCGGCGGATGAGCTCGTTCGCGGAATCCCGTGCGGGGCTGCCCTCGGGATACGGCATCCCCTCCATCGCGATCGACGTGCACGTGACGGCACGCACGGGCGCGGCGTCCATGAGGAAGTGATGCGCGAGAGCGAGCAGTCCGTCGGGGTCGCCCGCGTAGTCGTTGTCGACGATGACGCGCGCCCGCGGTGTCACGGGGATGCGGCGGTAACCGCCGGTCGGATCGGCACTCACGTTCACGGTCTCCTCACGACAGCCGCAGCAGGGTCACACGCGCGGCGCCGACGCGGTCGACGGGCACGACTTGCAGCCGCTCATCGCCGTTGAGCACGCGCCCGGGGACGATCCCGCCATCCTCGATCAGGAGCTCGGTGACCGAGTCGTATTCGACCTCGCCCGCGGCCGAGGCGAAGTCGAGCTTCACGCCCTGCCCGACGATGACACAGGTGTCGTCGTCCTCGGCGAAGACGAGGGCGAACGGTCTCCGCTCGCCCGGCGTCGGCACGGGCTCCCTCGGGAGCGTCTCGTCGGGGACGGGCAGCGCCTCCTCGGGCAGCTGCACGCCGACGTCGAGGAGGAAGTCCCGCACGATGTCGTTCAGGCCGCGAGCGCTCACCGTGAGGTCGCCGACCGACGCGTCGGTCACGGGGACGCCGGGTTCGACGACCACGGCGCCGATCCGCTCCGCACGCTGCGCGGCCGCGATCTCGTCCTCGAAGGCGATGAGGTAGGCGAGCGTCGCGGCCACCTGCCCCTCGGGGTTGGCGCCGTCGATCCCGAACGCGGACCAGCCGGCCGCGCGGTGCGTGCCGACGGCTCGGACCAGCTCTCCTGCCCGCAGGCGGCTCTCCGGCACGAAGAAGGGCTGGGCGCCCGTCGCGTAGTCGCGCATCGCGGCGGCGGCATCGTCGACGTAGATGTCGGGGCCGAGAAGGGCGAGCGACGGCGCAGCCGTCCGCCACACGTCGAGCACGCGGCTCGAGGGGCCGCCGCTCGGCCATTGACCGGGCTGATCCTGCCCGGGCTGCGGCCCGAGCCACGCGTTCGCGTACATCGGGATGGGCTTGACGTCCTGCCCGCGCTGCGCGAGCCGTTCGACGTAGGAGCCGATCGCCCACGCCATGAAGACCTCGTCGGCGTCCGCACCCCGGCCGAACACCTCGGCCCACGTTCCCGCGTCCCGGCGCCCGGCGCCGGTCCACAGCCGATGCATGAGCGACGCGTCACCGGCCGACCGGGCGGAGGCGATGAGCGCTGCGGGCACCGGCTCCGCCCACGCGGCCTCGGCGAGGGCGCTGCGGTCCCGGCTGTCGCGCAGCAGTCCCGATTCGTTCTCGACCTGGACGAGGGCGACGACGTCGGCCTCGTCGACCTCGGCGAGTCGCCGCACCAGCGCCTCGAACGCGGTGCCGTCGGCGTCGCGCAGGTCGGAACTGAAGACCGACAGGACGGGCGTCGGCGTGACACCCGAGTAGTGGAAGGCGCTCCCCTTCGTCGTCGGGTGCACGACGGCACGGGGGAACCGCTCGCGGTCCTCACGCACCCAGCGCGGAGCGTACGTCGAGGCGGCGTTCTTGAACGCGCCGAACCACAGCAGGACGAGGGCGAGGTCGAGCCGGCTCGCCTCGGCGACCATCGCATCGACAAGAGCGAAGTCGAACACCCCCTCCCGGGGCTCCAGGAGCGCCCAGCTGACCGGCGCGAGGACGGTGTTCGCGTTGACGCGTCGAGCGTGCGCGAACGACTCGCGGATCGCGGCGGGCGAGGAGCTCGAGGAGTTGTGCACCTGACCACCCACCAGCAGGCGCAGCCGGTCACCCTTGCGGAGGCGCAGATCCTCGCCGAACGTCCATCCGGTCGCCGCGCTCATGCCTCCCGGCCGATCCAGGCCGCGATCGCCTCGACCGTCGGCAGGGCCGTCGGATCGGCGGGCTCGTTGATGTGACCGTGGTCGGCGCCCTCTTCAAGCCGCACCTCGACGGCCACGCCGGCATCGGCGAGCTGCCGGGCGAAGGCCTCGCCGGAAGGCCGCAGCCCGTCGTACTCGCACACGAGCACGAACGTCGGGGGGAAGCCCTCGGCAGAGCCGAGCGCCGCGAACGCGTGCGGATCGGCGAGACCCTCCGCCGAGCCTGCGAAGTTCACGGCGAGCGCGCCGTGCGGCGAATCCGGATCGACCTGTGCCGAGGCATCCGGCCCGTTCGGGTGCACGACGGGGTAGACGAGCACGAGTCCGCCCGGCACCTCCTCCCCGGCATCCCGGAGCCGTGCCGTCGCCCCCGCGGCCAGGTTGCCGCCCGCACTCGCGCCGCCCAGCAGGACGCCTGACGCCGGCACCCCGAAGAGCTCGTCGGCGTGGCGCAGCGCATGGCGCCAGGCGGCGAGCACGTCGTCGGACGGCTCCGGGAAGTGCACGTCTCCGAGGCACTTGACGTAGTCGACGGCGAGCACCGGGATGCCGCGCGCCGCGAGCTCGAGCGCGACCCAGTTCGACTCGGGCATGTCGAGGTGCCCGCCGATGAAGGCGCCGCCGTGCACCCAGACGAGAGCACGGCCGGATGCTTCGGCCGACGCGTCGCGATAGACCCGCGCCGCGACGAGCCGGTCGCGGGGACCGTCGATGCGGAGATCGGTGGACTCGACGCCGGCGAGACGCGGGAACCGCGTCTTCAGAAATGCGCTGTCGATGTCGTCGCGCGGATCGGCGGGCTCCCCCTGCTCGCGGAAGAGGCGCAGCACGTCGGGGAGCGGCAGGGTGCGGAAGTCGACCTCCGTCTCAGGCATGCGCCGCGACCGCCCGCATCGACGCGCGGATGAGGTCGTGCTGCCTGCGGACGAGGAGGAGCGGGTCGACCTCGCCGAGTTCGGCGAAGGCGTGACCCTCCCACTCGCTCGACCAGTAGCCGCGGTAGCCGCCCTCGACGAACACGCGTACGAGCTCGGGGTAGTCGATCGCCGGCTCCTGGCCGTTCTCGTCGATGTCGTAGAACTTCGCGTGCACGTGCTTGATCTGCGGCATGATGTCGCCCCACTCGCGCGGGTCGACGTGGCCGTGCATGTTGAAGGCGAGGTGCGCGAAGGAGCCCAGCCGGCCGGGATCGAAGCCGCGGCTGTTCAGATAGGCGATGAACTCCTGCTGCCGGTCGCGCATCGAGGCATCCGTCGCCCAGATCTGCTGCAGACGGTCGATCGCCTCGTCGTCGAGCCCTGCGCGACGCACGGCGCGCAGGAGAGTCGGCGACATCGCGTGCATCGTCGAGGAGAAGTCGGCGACGAAGCCGAGGAGGGGCGAGTCGAGGTCGGCGTAGACGTCGCGCACTCTGAGGATCTCGGGCGAGTTCGGTCCCATCGGCGCGTGGATCTCGTACGCGAGCGTGAGGTCGAGGCTCTCGGCGATCGGCAGCAGGCGGCGGAGCAGTTCGGGCTTCGCGGACTGGATGCGCACGAGCGGGAAGCCGAGCTTCTTGGCGCCCTGGAACAGCAGCTCGCTGAACTCGAACTCCTCGTCGGGCGTCATGTCGCGATCGCGACGGCGCCCCATGTCGAGGTTGGCGCCGAACGAGCTCTCGTCGAAGCCGTGCCGGTCGAACGCTGCGCGCCACTGCGCGACGAACTCGTCGGAGACGACGGGATAGGTCGGCAGCACCTGCGATGCGACGATCTCGATGCCCGGGCCGATGCCGAGCTCGGCGACCCGGTCGAGCAGGCCGTCGAAGTCGTACCAGCCGGCGCGGAACTCGGCGCTCGCGGAGTACAGCGTGAGGCCGAGCTTGAAAGGGTCCTCGTCGGCAGCGGCGGGTGGAGGAGCGACATCCGTCACGGTCGCGAGGGGCGCGGCATCCCGATCCGTGACCGTGAGCGTGAGGGCCTGGCGCACGATGTTCGGCACGTACATGCCGGGACCGCCGTCCTGCCCCGGCGCGATCTGCATGTACGGCAGGCGCAGCTCGCCGAAGATCTCGACCCGATGCTCCTCGCCGAGGGCGATGGGCTGGTCGAGTCGCGCGATGAGGAGCGGATGCCGCTGCAGGAACCACAGCGTCTCGCTCTGGTCGGGCAGCTCGGCGACGGAGTACCGGTGACCGTCGAGCTCGAAGGCGAGCTTCTCGGCTGGGATCTCGACGCCGTCGACGGTGAGCCGGATGGTCGACACCGACGAGAGCCACAGGCTCCGGTACCAGGGGATCGTGAGCGTGAGCGCGAGGCCGTCCGGGTGGACGCGCAGGCTGTCTTCGGCGATGAGTCCGTTGGGCATGGGAATCTGCTCTCTCAGTCGAGGTGGGACGCGATCTCGCGCATGATGGAGTGCTGACGACGGACCTGCTCGAGGGAGCGCCACGGCTCGCGGACCCCCTCGTACTCGCTGGAGAGGTAGCCGGTGTACCCGGCGTCCTTGAGGACCTGGAGCACCGGTCGCCAGGGGATCTGCTGGTCTTCGCGGTGCTCGTCGATGTCGTGGAACTTCGCCTGCACGAACACGACGTACTCGCCGATCGCGGCGAGGTCGGCGGGGTCGACCCCCAGCCCGTCGAGGAACGCGGGGCGCGTCTCGCGGGTCTCGCCGGGGCGGAGCGGGATCGGCCGGTCCTGGAAGATCCCCGTGTCGATGAGCAGTCCGAAGTGCTGCGTGCCGGTGCGCTGGATGAGGTCGATGTAGTCGTCGACGACCGGGTGCTTGATCGGCGTCGGCGAGTGGATCTCGGGCGCGATGACGACGTCGAGCTCGGCGGCCAGGTCGAGGCTGCGCTCGACCGACTCGGTCCAGATCGGGTGCGGCACGAGGTCGCTCGTCACGACGCCGATCTTCGGGCGCACGAACCGGAAGCCGAGCTGCTTCGCGAGGCGGAGGTCGCGCTGCAGCGCCGCGGCGCCCTCGTCGGCCGCCATGTCGCGGCCGTTGGCGCCGCTCGAGTGCAGGCGCGTGTCGATCCACGACCCCATGTTCGTGGGCTCGAGGCCGTAGACGTCGAGGAGGCGGAACCACTCGTCGATCCACGCACTCGACGGGTTCGGGTAGCCCGGCACGTGTCCCTCGCCGAGGATCTCGATGCCCGTCGCGCCGAGGTCCGCGATCGCGGCCATCGCCGTGTCGAGCCCGAGGACGGTGTTGAAGTCGTCCGTATAGCTGTAGAGGCTCACGCCGTAGCGGAAGGGGCCGCCGTCGTTCTCCGACGTGAGGGTGACCCAGCGCGACGAGCGCGTGCGACTCGGCTGGTGCTCGATGGGGATGTACGAGGCGCGCAGGAGCACCTCGACCGACACCTCGTGGGTGCCCTCCGGCAGGCCGCCGGGGAAGGGGACGGTGACGACCGCCGCCTCCTCGAGGGGCCAGCGCACGTCGTCCGAATCCCAGAGCTGCTGCAGCGTGTACGTCGTGCCCGCGAAGGTCCAGAGCGGCACGTCGTGGGCGACATCAACGAGATCGCCCACGCGTACGGAGATGCCGTCGATGAGCGAGGCGTACAGCCCCCGGTAGTTCGGGATGCGCACCCGCAGCTGGAAGCCGGTGACCTCACCGCCGTCGAGCACGTTCCGGAATCCCGTCGACTGGATGAGATCTCTTTCGAGAAGCATCGATGCTCCCTTTCGTCGAGGCGCGGCATGTCCGTGCCCCTCGCTGGTCTGACTCCACGCTAACAGGATTAGTCAGTTTCGTGCATAAGTGAGACGGATGCACGCATTATGATGACGCATGTCGCGGCATCCCGAGCGCTATTCCTCAGGACGATGCCACCTGTCGGTTCTATAGATTGCGTTGATACACTCGGCACAGGCTTCCGTACCCGAAGGATCACATCGCCGTGACCGATCAACCGCTTCTCTCTCGGCTCGACCTCAACCTCCTCGTCGCGCTCGACGCGCTCCTCACCGAGCGCAGCGTGACCCGTGCCGCCGAGCGTCTCCATCTCAGCCAGCCCGCGCTCAGCGCTTCGCTCGGACGGCTGCGCACCCACTTCAACGACCCGATCCTCGCTCGCCGCGGAAACACGTACGAGCTGACCCCGCTCGCCCTGCGGCTCACCGAGCACACCACCACGGCGCTCGACGCCGCACGCCGCGTCTTCGAGAGCCAGGCGATCTGGACTCCGCACGACTCCACGCGCGAGTTCTCGATCTACGGGTCCGACTACGGCTTCGCCACCATGGGGAAGGCCGTGTCCCGCCTCGCGGCCGAGGAGGCGCCGGGCGTGCGCTTCCGCTTCATGCTCCACAATCCCTCGATCGTCGACGACGCCGTGACGCGGCTGCGGTCGGTCGA
Organism: Microbacterium sp. AZCO; assembly: GCF_039614715.1. Classification (GTDB taxonomy): domain Bacteria; phylum Actinomycetota; class Actinomycetes; order Actinomycetales; family Microbacteriaceae; genus Microbacterium. The sequence continues at coordinate 3,301,123 of NZ_CP154857.1, forward strand.
CGGCATGGTGATCCCCCACGGCCACCTCACAGAGCTGCCCTACATGGACCTCTGGCGCGACGGATGGATCGTCGTCGCCTCCGACACCAATGACAGGATCGGCGACGAGCTGACGATGGAGGTGCTGGGCGAACTGCCGTGGGTCTTCACGTTCCAGACCCGCACCGCCTTCACGTCGGCGGCCCGGCAGCTGCAGCAGCTGGGCATCGAGCCCCACGTCGAGGCCGTCGTCGAGAGCTTCCTCGCCCTTCCGCACTTCATCGCGGGCACCGACCGGCTCGGTCTCATCCAGGCGAGCCTCACGGACTACGCCTCGAGCGTCAGCGGGATCCGCGTCCTGGAACCGCCCTTCGACGCGACGCCCGTCGTCAACGCCCTGTGGTGGCATCCCGTGCACGGTCGCGACCCCGAGCACACGTGGATGCGCGGGCTCTTCGAGCAGGCGGCGGCCCTCGTCGGCGAGGGCCCGGGCGCGCTCGTCCAGCGCGCCTGACGCGGTCGAGGAAAGGAGACGGGATGCCTGCCGGCCGACGCATCCTGATCGTGGGCGGTGGTCCCGCCGGCCTGACGGCGGCGCTCGGCCTCACGCGGGCGGGGCACGAAGTGGAGATCGCTGAAATCGAGGACCGCCTGGCCCCCGCCGGCGTGGGCGTGCTCCTGCAGAACTCGCCGCTGCGGGCGCTGCAATCCCTCGGGCTCACCGACGAGATCCTGGCGAACGGCTGGCCGCACGGGCCCGTGCACATGGCCACCGCCGATGGACACGTCTTCGATACGGCGACCCCGCCTCCGCTCGGCGCACTGGCTCAGCCGATCTGACGCTTGCTCCGGCCCCTGGGCTTGTGGAGGGGCCGGAGCAGGTACCCCTCGGCCCCGCGGAAGCGGGATGAGAAATCTCCGCTGATCAGCCCCGAACTCACGTTCGGATGTCGGTGGCCCTCGGCAGAATCGGAAGTATGAACCCGGTCGTCGATCAGCTCGCGTCGGTCGCCGCGCAGCTCGCGACGACCGTCGGCCTTCCCTTGCGAGAGGGCGGGTTCCGCGGTTTCGATGATGCCGACGTGATCGAGGTTCTGCGGACCGCCTCCCACCTGCAGCGCATACTCGACGGTGTCCTCATCGAGGCGGTCGGCGAGGTGGAAGCCCGCTCCGAAATCGCGACGCGCGACGAGCGGCTGACCTCCCGGCTCGGCTGCCACGACGTCAACGAGCTCGTCGAACGCGTGACCCGGGTGTCACGCCAGACCGCGTCCCGGTATCGGAAAGCGGCGAAGGGACTGCGGCGCGAGCCATCCATCACCACCGGCGACCTACTCGACCCCCGCCTGCCCGCCCTGCGCAGCGCACTCGTCGACGGCATCGTCGGCGTCGACGGGGTGCTCGCGGTCGCGGGCCCGCTGCTGGACATGGACCGTCGGGTCGCGCACGAGGACGTTCTGACGGCCGACGCCATCCTCGCCGCGCACGCCCGTGGCGAAGCACCCGATGGCGCCCCACCCGCCAGTGCCGACCTGCTCCGCGTGCACGCGCAGACCTGGGCGACCTTCCTCGACCAGGACGGCGCCGAACCCCGCGAGAACCTCGCGACCCACTATCGCGGCGTCACACTCGGCACCCCCTCCGCCCGCGGGGTCCCGATTCGCGGGAACCTGATCCCCGACGTCGCCGCGCAACTGCAGCGCATCTTCGACGCCGTCAACGCCCCCGCGCTGTCGGTCCGCTTCACCGATCCCTACGTCGAGGCGGAAGACGGGGAGGGGGTCCCGGTCGACACGCGCACCCGCGCCCAGAAGCAGCACGACGCACTGGCCACCGCGCTCAGCGTCGCCGCCGCCAGCGAACAGCTCCCCACCATCGGCGGTGCCGCTCCCACCCTTGTCGTCTCCGTGCGCGACGAAGACCTCGCCGCCGGGGGCGGCGAGGGTCACGCCCACGAGACCGACATGCCCCTCTCCCCGGCCGCCGTCCGCCGCGTCGGGTGCGCCGGCGTCATCCAACGCGTCACGCTCGACCAGCGCGGCGGCATCCGCCGCCTCGGCACCGAAGAACGCGTCTTCAACCGCCACCAGCGCCGCGCGATCGCCCTCCGCGACGGCGGCTGCATCATCCCCGGCTGCGGCGTCCCCGCCGGATGGTGCGAGATCCACCACGTCACTGATCACGCACTCGGCGGGCCCACGCACACCGACAACGGCGTCCTCCTCTGCTGGTACCACCACCGATACCTCGACCGGTCGGGGTGGACGATCCGCATGAACAAGGGCGTCCCCGAAGTCCGGGCACCGCTCTGGTTCGACCCCCATCGACGGTGGCGCACCGCCACCAAATCGAAGACCCGCCTGCTCGAGACTGTGCGAAGACAGTAGCCGGCGCCCGGTTTCGAAGCCGCGATACTCCTCTGTGGACGATGTGGACGTCCTTCGCCGCATCGACGTGTTCGACGATCGCTCCGGTCCCTCGACTCTCACCCCTTACACGAGCCGCAGCTCGGCCTCGATCGCCGCGGCGGTCGCGAGGAGCGGGGGCACGTACGCGTCGACGAGGTGCTCGACCGAGTCGCGGGTCGCGCTGGTCGAGACGTTGAGCGCGGCGACGACCCGCCCGTCGCGACCGCGCACTCCGGCGGCGACGGATCGCAGGCCGGGCTCGAGCTCGCCGTCGACGAGCGCCCAGCCGTGGTCGCGGACGCGGGCGAGCTCGGTCGCCAGTTCGCCGGTGCTTGCGACGGTGCGGTCGGTGAGCTTCTCGATCCGGGATGCCGCGACCGCGGCATCCCGCTCCTCTTCGGGCAGTCCCGCGAGGAGCACGCGGCCCATGCTCGTCGCGTAGGCGGGGAACCGGGTGCCGATCGTGATGCGCACGCTCATGATGCGACGGGTCGGGACGCGCGCGATGTAGACGATGTCGGAGCCGTCGAGCACAGCCGCCGACACGGACTCGTCGACCTCGCGCGAGAGGCGCTCGAGGTGCGGCTGCACGATCTCGGGGAGCGACAGGGCCGAGAGGTAGCTGAAGCCCAGCTCGAGCACTCGTGGGGTGAGCCGGAACTCGCGGGCATCGCTCATGACGTAGCCGAGCGTCTCGAGGGTGCGGAGGAACCGGCGCGCTGCGGCGCGGGGCATATCGGCGCGGCGCGCGACGTCGCTGAGGCTCAGGGCGGCGTGCTCGGCGTCGAACGCGCGGATGACCGCGAGCCCGCGCGCGAGCGACTGCACGAAGTCCGACGCTTCGCCCAGCGCCGCCACGTCAGCGCTCCAGGACGACCGCGAGGCCCTGCCCGACGCCGATGCAGATCGCCGCGACCGCGACTCCCCCGCCGCGGCGCTTCAGCTCGTGGGCGGCGTGGCCGATGATCCGTCCGCCCGATGCGCCAAGGGGGTGGCCGATCGCGATCGCACCGCCGTGGATGTTCACCTTCTCGGGGTCGAGCCCGTCCCACAGCTGCACGCAGGCGAGGCTCTGCGACGCGAAGGCCTCGTTGAGCTCGACGAAGTCGACGTCGGCCCACGTGCGGCCGGCGCGGGCGAGCGCGCGGTTCGCGGCCTCGACGGGCGCGACGCCGAACACGTCGGGGTCGTTGCCGAAGACGCCTCGACCGGTGATGCGGGCGAGGGGCTCGGCATCCACCGCCCCCTCCTTGCCGAGCAGCACGGCGGAGGCGCCGTCGTTGATCGGCGAGGCGTTGCCGGCGGTGACCGTGCCGTCCTTCGCGAAGAGGGCGCGGAGCGTTCCGAGCTTCTCGAGGGTCGTGTCGTCGCGGATGCCTTCGTCGCGCGAGAGCTCCGCACCGGGCACCTGCACGATCTCGCCGTCGTAGGCGCCCGCGGCCCACGCCTCCGCGGCGAGGCGGTGGCTACGCAGGGCGAATTCGTCCTGCGCCTCTCGCGAGATCCCATAGATCTGGGCGAGCTTCTCGGCGGACTCGCCGTTGGAGATCGTCCACTCCTTCGGGAAGGCCGGGTTGACCATGCGCCACCCGATCGACGTGTTCCACATCGTGGGGTTGCCGACGGCGGGGAACGGCTTCGGCGACTTCTCGACGACGAACGGCGCCCGGCTCATCGACTCCACGCCGCCTGCGAGGATGATGTCGGCATCCCCGGCCTCGATCGCGCGCGATCCCTGGATGACGGCCTCGACGGAGGAGCCGCAGAGGCGGTTCACGGTGACGCCCGGAACCGAGGTCGGGAAGCCCGCGAGCAGCGCCCCGAAGCGCGCGACGTTGCGGTTGTCCTCGCCGGCCTGATTGGCGTCGCCGAAGATGACGTCCTCGATGCGGGCGGGATCGAGGCCCGTGCGCTCGACCGTCGCCTTCATGACGACGGCGGCGAGGTCGTCGGGGCGGACGCCCGAGAGCGCACCGCCGGCGCGGCCGAACGGGGTGCGGACGGCGTCATAGATGTGGGTTGCGGTCATCTCAATCTCCTTGCGGTCCCTGAGCTTGTCGAAGGGCGAGTCCGGTCAGTGCTGCGAGGGATTCCACCGTGTTGTCGCCGAACGCCTCGCGCACGAGGAAGCCGTCCGGCGTCACGTCGAAGACCGCGTGGTCGGTGTAGACGCGGGTCACGCAACCCACGCCCGTGAGCGGGTAGCTGCAGGCGGTGACGAGCTTCGACTCCCCCGTCTTGGTGAGGAGGTCGGTCATGACGTAGACGGCCTTCGCGCCGATCGCGAGGTCCATCGCGCCGCCGACGGCGGGGATCGCGCCGGGCGCGCCGGTCGACCAGTTCGCGAGGTCGCCGGTCTCGCTCACCTGGAACGCGCCGAGCACGCACACGTCGAGGTGCCCGCCGCGCATCATGCCGAAGGAGTCGGCGTGGTGGAAGTAGGCGGCACCGTCGAGCGCGGTGACGGCCTGCTTGCCGGCGTTGATGAGGTCGGGGTCGACGTGCTCGGCGTCGGGGGCGGGACCCATGCCGAGCAGCCCGTTCTCGGTGTGCAGGATGATCTCCTGATCGGCCGGCAGATAGTTCGCGACGAGGGTCGGCGCCCCGATGCCGAGGTTGACGTACGACCCCTCGGCGATGTCGGCCGCGATCCGGGCGGCGAGCTCCTCACGGGTGATGCGCGTGCTCACTGGTCGGCTCCCTTCTGTGCGGCCGCCGAGGCCGTCGAGGGGTCGGCGACGGGTCTGCCTTCGAGGTCGACCCCGCCGACGAACTCCCCGTCGCTCAGCCAGCGCCGCTCGCCGACGGCGACGACGCGGTCGACGAAGATGCCCGGCGTCACGACGTTCTCGGGGTCGAGCGACCCGAGCGGCACGATCTCGTCGACCTGGACGATCGTCGTCGTCGCAGCCGACGCCATGATCGGGCCGAAGTTGCGGGCCGTCTTGCGGTACACGAGGTTGCCCCAGCGGTCGCCCTTGAGGGCGCTGACGAGGGCGAAGTCGGCCTTGATCGGATACTCGAGCACGTACTGCCGGCCGTCGATCTCGCGGGCCTCCTTGCCCTCGGCGAGCTCGGTCCCGACTCCCGTCGGCGAGAAGAACGCCCCGATCCCCGCACCGGCAGCCCGGATGCGCTCGGCGAGGTTCCCCTGCGGCACGAGCTCGAGCTCGATCTTCCCGTCTCGGTAGAGCCCGTCGAAGACCCAGGAGTCGGTCTGCCGGGGGAACGAGCACACGATCTTCTTCACGCGCCCGGCCGCGAGCAGCGCCGCGAGGCCGGTGTCGCCGTTGCCCGCGTTGTTGTTGATGATCGTGAGGCCCGACGCGCCCTGCGCGATGAGGGCGTCGATCAGTTCGACGGGCTGGCCCGCGCGGCCGAAGCCTCCGATCATCACGGTCGATCCGTCGGGGATGCCGGCGACGGCGGTCACGGCATCCTGAACCGTCTTGTCGATCACTCGCGGCTCCTGTTCGCTGTGCGAACGTACGTTCGCTTCATGGTGCAGACGACGGTACTCGGGATGCCGGTGGGCGAGCTCGGCTGATCCCGGTGGGTGGGACCGGAGCAGGGTTCGACCCCTCGACAAGCTCGGGGACCGAAACGGGGCGGGGACCGGGGAGCGGAGCGAGGGGTTACGGCTCGAGCGTCAGCGAGGCGGGGATCGGGACGATGTCCTCGCGCAGGCGCACGATCTCGCGCGCGTGCTCCCACAGCCGCACATCGGCGGCAGCCGTCGGCGTCCACTGCGGAACGGGCTGCGCCACGCCGTCGGCACCCGGGACGACGAAGACGCTCATGCACTGCGTCGTGAGCGTCAGGTCGCGCGGCGCGCGCGGATCGGCGGACGAGACGACGATGCTCACGTGCATGCTGTGCGCGCTCGTGTAGATGATGCGCGCCTCGACCTCGACCAGGTCGCCGATGCGCACGGGCGCGAAGAAGTGGATGCCGCCCGAGTAGACGGCGACGGCGGCGCTCGCATCCTCGCCGTCGCGCGACCACGACGCGGCCGCCGCGTAGGCGGCCTCGTCGATCCACCGCATGACGGTGCCGCCGTGCGCCTTGCCGCCCCAATTGACGACACCCGGCGGCACGAGGAACCGCAGCGTGACCCGCGGCGTCTCGGTGGGTGCGGCGTAGTCCTCGTCGAGCATGAGCCGCTTGATCTCGCTGCGCGACTCCATCCGCTCGATCGCGGCGGCGGCGAGCTTGTGGTCTGAGCGCGACACCGGCTCCCAGGCGGGAACCTCGGTCGGCCGTCCGTCGGCGCCCTTGGCGACGAAGATCAGGATGCAGGTCGTCGCCGGCGTGTACGCCCGGGTCTCGACCTCCGCCGACGACACGGTCACGACGACGTGCATGCTCGTGCGACCGGTGTAGACGAGTCGCGCCTGCACCTCGACGAGGCTGCCCGGAGCGATCGGACGGCGGTGCCTGACGTTTCCGACGTAGGCCGTGACGCAGTAGGCGCCCGACCAGCCGACGGCGCAGGCGTAGCCGGCCTTGTCGATCCACTCCATGACGCTCCCCGCCGCAACAGAGCGGCCGCCCGCGGCGGTGTCGGCGGGCGTCGTCATGAACCGCAGCGTGATGCGGTCGTCGCGCCCGGCGGTGCGGGGGGCGAGCGTGGGCGTGGTCACGGCGCCAGCCTAGGACCGCCGGCTCGCGTGAGACAGGCCGAGCGCACGCCCGGCCGCGGCCGGCTTGCCGGTCGTGAAGGAACCCGGATTCCTTCGTCCGTCAGGCGGTCAGCACCCCGAGCTGCTGCGCCGCCACGACCGCCCGAGCCCGCGTCGGCTGGTCGAGCTTGCGGAGCACGGCGGAGATGTGGTGCTCGACGGTGCGCGGCGACAGAACCAGTTCCGACGCGATGTCGGCCGTCGAGAGTCCCTCAGCGAGAAGGCGCAGCACCTCGACCTCGCGCGTCGTGAGCTGCGCGGGGTGATCCGCGGTCGCAGGGCGCGGGCGCCGGGGAAGAGCGAGCTCGAGGTCGCGCCGTGTGCGCAGGAAGGCCTGCACGGCCTGGCTCGCCCCCAGCTGCTCGAGCGTGCGCACCGCTCGGGCCGCGGCGACGGGATCGGGATGCCGCACTGCGGCGTAGGCCGCCCAGAGGGGGCTGCCGATCTCGTCCCAGGCCAGGATCGCGGCATCCGGATCGCCGTCGATCAGGAGCGCGAACGGCTCGGCGAGTCCCTCGCCGTCGTGATCGGCGCCGGCGAGCGAGCGAAACCAGGCCAGCTCGCCGAGCGCCCACGGCTCTCCGATCGAGCGGGCCAGCTCCCAGGCCGCGTCGGTGAGCGCCGGAATGCGGTCGGTCTCGCCGCGCAGCCACGCCTCCTCCGCGGCCGCGCAGGCCGCGGGCGCGATCCGCTGCAGCTCGCCCGTCTCGTTCGCGAGCGACGTCGCGACGGCGAGGAACGGGCCGGCATCGTCTCCGCGTCGCGCGGCGACCCGAGCCGCCACGGCGGCCGCCGGGATCGCCGACACGGGCGCGATGGCGGGGTGCGCGAGCAGGGCGACGGCGCCGTCGAAGGCCTCGTCGAAGCGGCCCACCTCGGCGAGCGCCGTGCAGCGCCAGGCATCCATGTACCGCACCCAGGAGTCGAGGTCGTGGTCTTCGCAGTAGGCGATGCCCGCCGTCACGTAGTCGAGCCCCGCCGCGTACCTCCGGCCCGAGACGGACATGCTGCCGAGGTTCGTGTACGCGCGGGCCGCGTGCTCGGGAAGGTCGGCGGCGCGCGCGAGCTCGAGGCTCCGCAGCAGCCGTGCGGTCCCCTCGTCGAGCCGGCCCGTGCGCAGCGCCGCGACCCCGAGGTTGTTGAGGGCGTGCGCCGCGATCTCGGTGTCCCCGAGCTCGGTCGCCATCGCGAGCGCACGCTCGCCCCACAGCTCGACCTCGTCGTCCCTGTCGGCGAGCATGCGCAGCTGCGCGAGATTGCTGTAGGCCATCGCGAGCGCGGCGCCCGCGCCGAGCGGCTCGAGCGTCTCGATCGCGCGCGTCGCGTAGCGCTCGGCATCCATTCCCCTGCCGTTGAACCACGACAGGCGCGAGAGCCAGCGCTCGTCGTCGCCCACGGCGCGCGCGTCATCGGCGAGCAGGTGCGCGTCGAGCGCCCGCTGGCGGGCGGCGATCGCCTCGGGCAGCTGGTCGGTCAGGTAGCACTCGTACGAGAGGGCGACGAAGAGCGCCGCTCGGTCGGTGCCCGCGCCGGCGTGGCGGAGCGCCGCACGGTAGTGCTCGGCCGCCTCGCGGTGGGCGCTGCTGCGCGCCGCACGCTCGCCCGCCCGCGTCGCGTGGACGACGGCCGCCTCGTCGTCGCCGGCTTCGGCGGCGTGGTGCGCGAGGCGGCGGTCATCGTCGGGCACGCGCTCGGCGAGGGCGCGGAAGGCGCGCCGGTGCAGCTGCCGGCGGCGCACGGCCGAGAGTCCCGTGGCGACCGCCTGCCGCGCCAGCTCGTGCCGGAATCCGTAGAGCCCGCCCTGTTCGACGAGCACCCCGGCGTCGACGCACGCGTCGACCCCCTCGATGCCGCAGTCGCCGACGGCTGCGATGAGGGATGCCTCCGACGGCGTCCCGAGCACGGCGACGGCGGACGCGGCATCCTGCCCCGCGGCGTCCAGGCGTGCGAACCGCGCCTGCACGGCGTCGGCGACTGTGGGCGGGAGCGCCCGGCCGTCGCCCGCGAGCAGCTCGGTGACGAAGAAGGCGTTGCCGCCGGTGCGGGCGTGCAGGAGGGCCGGCTCGATCCCGGCCTCGGACTGCGCGACGAGCTGCGCGACCCCGTCGACCGTCAGAGGCGGCAGGATGATCCGCTCGACTCCCTCGGCCGTCGCGAGATCGCCCATGACGGCCGCGAGGGGATGCCTCCCCTTCACCTCGTCGTGCCGGTAGGTCGCGACGATCGCGACGGGCAGCCCGGCGAGGCGGCGTCCGAGGAAGCGGACGGCGTCCATCGTGGCCTCGTCCGCCCAGTGCAGGTCTTCGAGCACGACCAGCCCGGGCGTCTCGGCGAGCGCCTCGCGGAGCGCGCGGAACAGGCCGATGCGGTCACCGCCCTCGTCGAGCCGCTCGACGATCTCGGGCACGGCCTCGCGGAACGCCGCGAGCGCCTCCGCCGTCGTGACGTTGTCGGCCCCGCCGGCGCGCACGACGCAGCGGTCGCGCACGGACGCGGCGAGCGCGCGCACGAGCGCGGACTTCCCGACCCCGGCCTCACCGCCGAGGAACACGAGCCGTCCGCGCCCGGCGAGCGCGTCGTCCGTCGCGTCGGTGAGCGACGCCAGCTGACCTTCCCGCTCGACGAGCATGGGCCCAGTCTGACGCTCAGACGCCTTCCGCGACGAGATAGATCTCGTCGGCGACGAGGCCGTGCGCCTCGCGGTGCACGGTGTTCGCCGCGTCGGCGTCGGGGGCGTCGACGAGGCAGAAGATCTTGCCGGCCTTCTCGTCGACCCAGTAGCGCAGGTAGTGGACCCCGTACGTCTCCTGGTGGGCGAGGTCGGCGGCGTGCGCCGTCGAGACGTCGTCGATGGTGACGGGGCCTTCGAGGGAGTGGACGTCCATGAAGAGTGCCATGGTGGTGCCTTTCATCGGGGGCGGTCCGAGCGACCGCACCCTTCGATGTCACCGCAGACGGCTCGTACGCGGATCGGTGGATCCACCCATCTTCGGCTCACCGCTCGTGCCTTACGCCTCGCGGCGCACGCCTGGCGCCTCACGCCTCTCGGCTCACGCCTCGTGGCTCACGCCTCGCAGCTCACGCTTCTCGGCTCACGTCTCGTCCGCGAACACCTGCCCCGCGATGCGGAAGGCCGTGTTGGCGGCGGGGACGCCGGAGTACACCGCCGACTGCAGGATGACCTCGCGGATCTCGTCGACGGTGAGGCCGTTGCGCAGCGCCGCGCGCAGGTGCATCGCGAGCTCCTCGTGGTGCCCGTGGGCGATGAGCGACGTCAGCACCGCGATCGATCGCGAGCGCCGGTCGAGGCCCGGCCGCGACCAGACGTCGCCCCACGCGACGCGCGTGATGAAGTCCTGGAAGTCCGCCGTCAGGTCGGTCGTGTTCGCGATCGACCGGTCGACGTGCTCGTCGCCGAGCACCTGACGGCGCACCGTCATCCCCTGCTCCCAGCGCTCGGCGTCGGAGAGTCCCTCGTTCGTCGTCATGCGGCATCCCCTTCCTCGAAGAAGTCCAGCAGCAGGTGCGCGAGGCCGGCCGCGTCGTCGGCGGGCGGCAGGTGCGACGCGTCGTCGAGCCCGACGGCGCGGCCGCGCTGCACGCCGTCGGCGATCTCGCGCAGCGAGGATTCCGGCGTCACCTCGTCGTGCGCACCCCACACCGCGAGCACCGGAACGGCGATCTCGCCGAGCCGCTCGCGCACGTCGTACTGCGCGAGCGCCTCGCAGCACTTCGCGTAGCTCTCGTCGTCGGCGTCCTGCAGCGCGTGCAGCAGCCGGCCCGTGATGACGGGATGCCGCTCGATGGACCCCGGCGCGAACCAGCGCTGCGCCGACTGGATGATGAGGCTCGACGTGCTCTGGGCACGCACCTGCGCGGCCCGGTCGAGCCAGCCCTGCGGCCCGCCGAGCGTCGCGCCCGAGGCGATGATCGCGGCGGACGAGACGAGTGCGGGATGCCGCAGCAGCAGCTCGAGCCCCACGGCTCCGCCGAGCGACACCCCCGCGTATCGGACGCGCCGCTCGCCGAGTTCGGCGACCGCCCCCGCGACGGCGTCGGCGATCTCGCCGATCGTGAAGGGCTCGGTCGCGGGAGCGGATGCCCCGTGTCCGGGGAGGTCGGCGACCGCGATGCGATACCGCTCGGCGAGCGCCGGCAGGGCGTCCTCCCACAGCACGCTCGATGTGCCGAGCGACGCACCGAGCACGAGCAGCGGCGCGCCGTCGGGGCCTGTGGGCGAGGTGACGGCGATGGGCGGAACGGTCATGGAACCTCGTTCTCAGGCGGCGTGATCTCGGCGAGGGCGCGGTCGACGAGCTCGCCGGCCACTCCGGTGTAGTTCGCGGGGTCGAGGAGGGGGCCGACGTCGACGCGTTCGGTCCCGGCCTCGACGAGGGCTTCGTCGACGAGCGCCTCGAGGTCCTGCCCCTCCCCCGCTGCGCGGACGATCTCGGCGACGCGCTTCGCTCCGAGCACGGGGCCGAGGACGAGCGACAGCCGCTCCGCGACGATGAGTCCGCCGGTCGTCGCGAGGTTGCGTGCCACCGCCGCGCGGTCGACCCGGAGCCCGCGCACGAGCGTCACGGCCTGTGCGGTCGCGCCGAGCGCGAGCCGCAGAAGCTCGCGGAGCGTCGGCCACTCGGCGTGCCACGCGCCGTCCGGGCGCTCGTCGACGGCGAGCGCGGCGGCGAGATGGAGGGTCGCGCCGAGCTGCGGCGCGCGCAGCGCGGCGGAGCGGATGAGGACGGATGCCGCCGGGTTCTGCTTCTGCGGCATCGCCGACGATCCGCCGCCCGAGCCTTCCGCGAGCTCGCCGATCTCGGTGCGCGAGAGGGTCGCGACGTCGGCGGCGATGACGCCGACCGCGTCGATCGCCTGCACGAGCGCGTCGCCGAGCTCGGTCACGGGCCAGCGGGTCGTGTGCCACGGCGCGTCGGGCGGCGCGAGGCCGAGCTCGCTCGCGAAGGCCGCGGGCAGCGCGGCGGCCGCTTCGGCCCCGGCGACCTCGACCGACGCGGCCAGCGTGCCCCCCGCCCCGCCCAGCTGGGCGGGCAGGGCGCGGGTCGCGGCATCCACCCTCCCCTCCGCCCGGCGGACGGCGCGGAGCCAGTTCGCGGCGCGGAGCCCGACGGTCGTCGGCACGGCGTGCTGTGTGAGGGTGCGGGCGGCGGCGACGTCGTCGCGATGCGCGGACGCGAACGCGGCGAGCGCCTCGACGACCTCGCGCAGGGCACCCGCGACCAGGTCGGACGCGTCGCGCGCGACGAACATGAGGGCGCTGTCGACGATGTCCTGGCTCGTCGCCCCGCGGTGCACCCACGCCTTCGCGTCGTCGGGCACGCGCTGCCTGAGCTCACCGACGAGCGGGATGACCGGATTGCCGCCCGCGACGGACGCGGCCGCGAGCGCCGCCGCGTCAACGGGTGCCGCCTCGTTGAGGGCGGTCTGGATCGCGTCGCCCGTGCCTGCCGGGGCGACACCGACCGCCTCGTACGCGCGGACGAGCGCGACCTCGGCGTGCACGAGGGCCGCGAGGACCGCGGCATCCGTCACGGCATCGTCGCTGCCCACCGCGACGGGGGTCAGGAGTCCGACGTCGAGTGGTGGCTCGCTCACTTCGCGCCCTTCCGATCAGTACGCGAGGAAGACCGTCTCCTGATCGCCCTGCAGCCGGATGTCGAAGTGCAGCGACCCGTCGGGCTCGCGCGTCGCGATGAGCGTAGCGCGCTCGCCCTCGTCGAGGGAGGCCAGAAGGGGATCGGCGGCGAGGCGCTCGGCGTCCTCCGGGAGGTAGATGCGCGTGTGCAGCTTGTTCGGCAGTCCGCGCGCGAACACGATGACGGCGAAGAACGGCGCCTCGCCGTCGACCGAGCCGGGGTTGCGCGTCCAGAACTCGTAGCGCCCCTCGTCGGTCGTGTACGACCGGCCGAAGCCCGTGAACGTGTGGTCGTCGCGGCGGCGCGAGCCGCGCCCACGCGGGATCGTGCCGTCGGAGTCGGCGCCCCAGATCTCGATGCACGCGTCGGGGATCGGCGCGCCGGCCCCGTCGTACACGGTTCCGCCGAGCACGATCGCCCCCGGCGAGTGCGGGAAGGCGACCTCGTGCATCTTCGGGTAGTTGATGCCGAAGGCGAAGAACGGGCCGATCGTCTGCCCCGGCGAGGCGCCGTGCGTCTTGTCCGGGCGGCCGGCGAGAGCTGCGGCGGTGTCGTGGGAAGCCATCAGTGCTCGCCCTCCTCGGGCTCGAACCAGGTCGCGTCGGGGCCGTCGACCACGATGTCCCACCGGTACCCCATCGAGAACTCCGGGACCGTCAGGTCGTGGTCGTACGCCGCGATGAGGCGGTCGCGGTCCTTCTGGCTGCGGATCGTGTTGTAGATCGGGTCGAGCGGGAAGAGCGGGTCGCCCGGGAAGTAGACCTGCGTGATGATGCGCTGCGTGAACGCCGAGCCGAACACCGAGAAGTGGATGTGCGCCGGCCGCCACGCGTTGATGTGGTTCTTCCACGGGTACGGACCGGGCTTGATCGTCGTGAACTTGTACTCGCCGTCGTCGTTCGTGACGATCCGGCCCGCGCCGGTGAAATTCGGGTCGAGGGGGGCGGGATGCTGGTCGCGCTGGTGGATGTAGCGACCGGCGGCGTTCGCCTGCCAGATCTCGACGAGCTGGTTGCGCAGCGGCCGGCCCCACGAGTCGAGGAGACGCCCCTCGATCGTCATGCGCTCGCCCTGCGGCTCGCCCGTGTGCTGCAGCGTGAGGTCGGACTCGATGAGCGCGACGTCACGCTGGCCGAACGCGGGCGACCACAGCTCGATCGTCTCGGGGTCGACGAGACGGGGATTCTTGGTCGGGTGGCGCAGGATGCTGGAGCGGTACGGCGCGAAGTCGTACAGCGTCGTCGGTACCCGCTCTCCCGCGGCGAGCCGGCGCTCGGCGTCGGCGTGGAGGTCGATGATCTCCTGCGTGATCCGGCTCTGCGTCGGCATGTCGTGCGAGGCGAGCAGCGTCTCCGGTGCAGCGGCGGTCGGCTCGAGCACGACGGATGACGAGAACGCCTCCTGGCCCTGGCGGTCTGAGTCGACGACGGTCATGAAGTCCCCTTCGACGGTCACACGTGGTCGGTCTCAGGGTCGCACCGGGGTCGCGGCATCCCGCATCACAATCCCGGTCAGCGGGAAAGCAGGGCGGTGCGGATGTCGCGCGCCGCCTGCACGACGAGTGGTCCGAGCCGTCGCTCGTCGGCCCGATCGAGATGCACGACCACGCCGACGGCGGCGGGCGGGAGCCCCTCGAGCGCGCCGAGGGGAGCCGCGACCGAGACGTTCCCGAGCGTCATCTCCTCGTGCGTCGTCGCGAACCCGCGCTGCCGCGCGCGATCCAGCTCGCCCCGCAGGGCGGCCTCGCTCGTGATCGAGTGCGTCGTCTCACGCTCCAGCGGCTGCGAGAAGAAGCGGTCCAGCCAGAGCTCGTCGCGCGTCGCGAGGAGTGCCTTGCCGACGCCGGTCGTGTGGAGCGGCTGCCGACCGCCCATGCGACTGAGCGTCGGGATCGACCCCGAGCCCGTGATGCGGCCGACGTACAGGGCCGTCGCCGTCTCGGGCGTCGGCGCGTCGAGCACGGCGAGGTGCACGTTCTCGCCCGTCGCCTCGTAGAGCCGCAGCATGTGCGGCAGCGCGGTCTCGCGCAGCTGCAGCGAGAGGGGCGAGAGCTCGCCGAGCTCCCACAGCCGCACGCCGATCGTGTACCGGTGCGCGGGCGCCTTGGCGAGCATCCCGTAGGTCGTGAGCTGTCCGAGCAGGCGATGCAGCGACGACGACGGCAGCCCCGTGAGCTCGCCGATGCGCGCTGCCGTGAGCGCCGGCTCTTCATCCGTGAAGCACTGCAGGACGCGCATCGCGCGCGTCAGCAGGCCCTCCCCGTCGTCGGCCACCGCGTCCTCCCGACCCGAGGCTACTCCCGCATACCCGGCCAGCGGGAGGTGGCATCCTGGGGCGCATGGCCAACTCGCCGTCGGGCGACTCGATGACGCAGCGCATCGTGCGCGTGCTCGACACGTTCACGGCCGACCGCACGGTGCAGACGGCGTCCGAGATCGGGCGCCGCGCCGGCCTTCCCTCGTCCACAGCGCATCGCGTCGTCGACGAGCTCGTGCGCGAGGGGCTCCTCGAACGGGACGACGAGCACCGCGTGCGCCTCGGCCTGCGGCTGTGGGAGCTGGCGCTCCGCGGGTCGCGAGCGCTGCGCCTGCGGCAGGCCGCCCTGCCGCACATGGAGCGGATCCAGGCGCGCGTGCGCGAGCACACGCAGCTCGCCGTGCTCGAGCAGGACTCGGCCCTCTTCCTCGAGCGCCTCTCGCATCCCGAAGCCGGCGCCAACATCACGCGCATCGCGGGACGCCTGCCGCTGCACGCGTCGTCGTCGGGGCTCGTCCTGCTCGCCTACGCCGACGCCGAGGTGCAGGAACGCGTGCTCGCCGGTCCCCTGCCCGCGCTGGCGACGGAGACGGTGGTGGATGCCGCGGCCCTGCGCCGCACCCTCGCCGAGGTGCGCCGGCAGGGCTTCGTGGTCGCGCGCGGGACCGTCGAGGCGGTGTCGACGGGCGTCGCCGTGCCCCTGCGCGACGAGACGGGCGAAGTGATCGCGGCACTGTCGGTCGTCCTGCCGCGGGATGCCGCACCCGACGTCGCGATCACCGAGCTGCTCCGCGCCGCGCGTGCGATCCGGGCGGCCCTCTCCGGTCGCTGAGCCCTCGCGGGTTCGGGCTCGACCCCTCGACAGGGTCGGCGACCGATGACGGGTACCGGTCGCTGAGCGTGTCCAAGCGTCGAAGCGAAACCGGCGACGAGCAATTGCCCATTGATCGGGAAGACGGCGATCTCGCTCGCACGATGCCGCGCACACTGGAGCGCAGCATCCCGAATCATTCGTCGAAGGAGACGTCCATGACCGCCACCGTCCGCACCCGCGTCGCCATCATCGGCGCCGGTCCCGCGGGACTCCTGCTCTCGCACCTCCTCGGCAATGCCGGCATCGAGTCGATCGTCATCGACCAGCGCACGCGCGATGAGATCGAGACGACGATCCGCGCCGGCATCCTCGAGCAGGGCACCGTCGAGGTGCTCGCGTCGTCGGGGGCCTCCGACCGCGTGCTGACCGCCGCCAACCGGCACGAGGGCATCGAGCTGCGCTTCGCGGGCGACGGCCACCGCATCGACTTCGCCGCGCTCGTCGACCGCGCCGTCTACCTCTACCCCCAGCACGAAGCCCTCAAGGATCTCATCAGGGCTCGGCTCGCGGCGGGGCAGGACCTCCGCTTCGGCGTGACGGCGCAGCGCGTCGAGGGTGCCGAGACCGACCGGCCCACTGTGTTCGCCGTCGATGGCGACGGCCAGCCCCTCGCGATCGAGGCCGAGTTCGTCGTCGGTGCCGACGGGTCGCGCAGCGTCGCCCGCGCCGCCGTGACGGGATCGTCGACCGGCGGCTACTTCCGCGAGTACCCGTTCGCGTGGTTCGGCATCCTATGCGAGGCCCCGCCCAGCGCGGAGGAGCTCATCTACTCGAACTCGCCCGACGGCTTCGCGCTCATCAGTCAGCGCAGCGCCACGGTGCAGCGCATGTACTTCCAGTGCGACCCCGAGGTCGACCCGAGCTCGTACAGCGAGGAGCAGCTCTGGGACGAGCTTCAGAAGCGCGTGCCCGGCACGACGCTGCAGGAGGGCCCGATCTTCCAGCGCGACGTGCTGCGCTTCCGCAGCTTCGTCGCGCACGAGCTGCTGAAGGGCCGGGTCGCCCTCATCGGAGACGCGGCGCACACCGTGCCGCCGACCGGCGCGAAGGGAATGAACCTCGCGGTCGCCGACGTGCTCGTGCTCGAGAAGGCGCTGCGCGCGCTGCTGCTCGAGAACGACCAGCGGCCGCTCGAGGCCTTCCCCGAGACGGCGCTGCACCGCATCTGGAAGGCCCAGCACTTCTCCTGGTGGATGACGAGCATGCTGCACGTCGCTCCGGATGCCTCCGACTTCGACCGTCGCCGCCAGCTCGGCGAGCTTCGTTCCGTCGTCGAGTCCGAAGCCGGCCGCACATTCCTCGCCGAGGCGTACACGGGCTGGCCGCTGGAGGGCCTCGCCTGACCGGCCTGACCTGCATGTCCCACTTTCCACCGCATACGGCGGCTGGAGCATCGCAAAGTGGGACATGAGGTCGGGGAAGTGGGACATCGCGGGGCGGGCGCCGGGGATGGTGGGGGATGCCGCCGGGCCGGGGTCCGCGGGGCGGGGCGCCAGAGGGGTGGGGGATGCCGCCGGGCCGGGGTCCGCGGGCCGGGTGTAGAGTCCGATGCCTATGGGCGAAGGGAAGCGGACGCCGGCGATCGCGATGCTGCTCGTCGCCGTGTGCCTGGTCGCCGCGAACATGCGGCCGGCGATCACCGGCCTCGGCCCGCTCCTCGACCAGATCGGCGCCGACACCGGTCTCTCGGTCACGGCCCTCGGGCTCCTCGCCGCCGTCCCGCTCATCGCGTGGGCGGTGTTCTCGCCGCTCGCGCACGAGCTGAGCCGGCGGTTCGGACAGCCCCGCACACTGCTGTGGTCGCTGCTCGTCCTGCTCGCGGGGACCCTCGTGCGCTCGCTCATCCAACCGGTCGCGGCCCTGTGGATCGGCACCGCGATCATCGGCATCGGCATCGCGATCATCAACGTGCTGATGCCCGCCGTGGTCAAGCGCGAGTTCCCGCGGCATGTCGCCGCAGTGACAGCCGTTTACACGGCGCTGCTCGCGGGGCTCGGCGCCGTCTCGTCCGGCGTCGCCGTGCCGATCTCGCACATCGACCTCGGCGGGGAGCCCGCCGGATGGCGCTTCGCGCTCCTCGTCACGGGGCGGCTCTCCTGCCGTTCGCGATCGTCGCGTGGTGGTGGGCGCACCGCGGCGGCCGTCGCGCGCACGACCGCACGTCCTCCCCCCGAGGTCGAACGGGCATCTGGACCGATCGGGTCGCATGGCTGGTCGCGGCGTACATGGGCCTTCAGGCATCCATGTTCTACATGTTCGTGACGTGGCTCGCGCCGCTGTCGATGTCGATCGGCCGGCCGGAGGTCGTCGCGGGAATCGACGTCATGGTCTATCAGCTGTTCTCTCTCGCCGGCTGCATGCTCCTCCCGCTCATCCTCCGCGGTGGCCTCGAGCGGTGGGCGCCCGCGCTCATCCCGTCCCTCGCGATCATCGGCGTCATCGGACTCATGGTCGCGCCCGCCGCCGTGCTCGTGTGGGCCTCGCTCATCGGCCTCACCGGCGGTGCGACCCTCGCGATGTCGCTGACCCTGATGGCGCAGCGGGCGCGCGACCACGACACCTCGGCGGCACTGTCCGGGATGTCCCAGTCGGTCGGCTACGTGATCGCCGCGCTCGGACCTATCGCGTTCGGCGCCCTGCACAGCCTCACAGGCGAGTGGCTGGCGTCGCTCGCACTCGTGCTCGTGGTCCTCGTCGCGCTGACGGCCGTAGGAGTTTTCGCCGGCCGCGACCGCTACGTCCTCGAGCGGCGCTGAGCCGCGGCATCGTTCGCGCCGCGTCAGCCCGGGTAGGCGATGCGGGCGAGCAGACCGATGAGGATCGTCCGCTCGTCCTCGCTCACGTCGCCGTGCAGATCGCGCTCGGCGGCACGCGCGGCCCGGACGGCACGCGCGTGGAGGGCGCGCCCCTCGTCTGTCGCCACGACGACGTTCGCGCGCCGGTCGGCGGGGTCGGGGGTGCGGGCGACGAGCCCGCGCTTCTCGAGCTGGTCGACGAGGGCCACGACCTGGCTGGGATCGAGGCGGAGGAACTCGGAGAGATCGCGCTGGGTCGGACGGACGTCGCCCGCGGCGAGCGCGAGCACGGAGAAGGAGCGCACCTTCAGGCCGAGGTCGGCGAGAGCGGCGTTGCCCGCGGCGACGGAGAGGGCATTGGCGCGGGCGAGGAGAAAACTGACGTCCCTGCCGAAGTCGCTCTCGCGCAGCCGGTCGGTCGCCGCCGACGCGGCGCGCGCACCCGCGGCGGGGCGGTCGCCTGCACTCGGGCTGCTCTGCATGGGCCGACCTTACCAAATACTGAGATCTACAACCGTTGACTTTTTCAATGAATCTGTGCTCAGATGATCTCGCCGGCGTCGGCCGGCACGTCCTCACGAAGGAGCACGCGATGTCACTCGACGGCAAGGTCGCCATCGTCACCGGATCCGGCCGAGGACTCGGCCTCGCCTACGCGCAGGAACTCGCACGCCAGGGCGCAGCCGTCGTCGTCAACGATGTCGACCCTGCAGCGGCAGCCGCGGCCGTCGAGTCGATCGAGACCGTCGGCGGGCGGGCTGTCGCGGTCGTCGCCCCCGTGGGGCCGACCGAGACGGCGAAGCAGCTCGTCCAGACCGCCGTCGAGACCTTCGGCGGCCTCGACATCCTCGTCACCAACGCCGGGGTGCTGCGCGACACCGTGCTGTGGAAGATGAGCGACGACGACTTCGACACCGTGATCGGCATCCACCTGCGCGGCACGTTCACGTGCGTCCGCGAGGCGGCCACCTACATGCGCGAGGACGGGGTGGCGGGCCGCGTCATCTGCATCGGCTCGCCCACGGGGCAGCGCGGCAACTTCGGCCAGACGAACTACGCGGCCGCGAAGGCCGGCATCGTCGGCATGGTGCGCACGTGGGCTCTCGAGCTGAAGCGCGCGAACATCACGGTCAACGCCGTCATCCCCGTCGCCGCGACCGCGATGACCGCGACGGTCCCCTACTTCGCCGCTGCCGTCGAAGCCGACGAGAAGGGCGAGGCGATGCCCGCGTTCTTCCGCCACGACCTCGGCTTCGGGACGTCCGACGACGTCGCCGGCCTCATCGCCTATCTCGCGTCGGATGCCGCGGCCGGCGTCTCGGGCCAGGCCATCGGCGTGGGCGGCGACCGCCTGCAGCTGTGGTCGCATCCCGAGCCCGTGCAGACGGCCTACCACGACGGCGGCTGGACCTTCGAGAGCCTCGTCGACGGGTTCCCCGCCTTCATCGAGGGCAACGAGCAGACGGTGGGCGAGAGGTTCCCGCCGCTCCCCGACGAGCTGCAGCGCTGACCCTTCGTCAGGCTCAGGGACCGCCGGACGCGAAATGACCACCCGCTACGAATCAGCGATCGACGTCGCCGCGCTCACGGCGATCGACGTGCACGTGCACATCGAGGTCGACGGGCACGGGCACCACTCCCTCCCCGACGATCTCGTCGAGGCGGCCTCCCGGTACTTCTCGGCCGACGGACCGCGCCCCGATCTCGACTCCGTCGCCGCCTACTACCGCGAGCGCCGCATGGCAGCCGTCGTCTTCACCGTCGACGCCGAGACGCAGCTCGGCCACTCCCCCGTGTCGAGCGCCGAGATCGCCGAGGGTGCGGCACGGAACAACGACGTGCTCATCCCGTTCGGATCCGTGGATCCCCGCCGCACCGACGCGGTGGACCGGGCGCGGCGGCTCGTGGAGGAGCACGGGGTGCGCGGCTTCAAGTTCCACCCCACGGTGCAGGGGTTCGATCCGAGCGACGAGCGCCACTATCCGCTTTACGCGGTGATCCAGGATGCCGCGGTCCCGGCGCTCTTCCACACGGGGCAGACCGGGATCGGCGCCGGTCTGCCGGGTGGGCGCGGTCTTCGGCTCGGCCTGTCCAACCCGATCCTGCTGGACCCGGTCGCCGCGGACTTCCCCGACCTCCAGATCATCATGGCCCACCCCTCGGTGCCGTGGCAGGACGAGGCCCTCTCCGTCGCGACCCACAAGCACAACACCTGGATCGACCTCTCAGGCTGGAGTCCCAAGTACTTCCCCGAGACGCTCGTGCGCGCCGCGAACTCGTACCTCAAGAGCCGCGTGCTCTTCGGCTCGGACTTCCCCCTGCTGACCCCCGATCGGTGGCAGCGCGACGTCGCGACGACGGCGCTCAAACAGGAAGTCATGCCCGGCATCCTCAAGGACAACGCGGTCCGCCTCCTCGGACTCGGCGCATGAATTCCCATCCATCGAAGGAGACCCCATGACCACCACCGTCGACTATTCCGACGTCGCAGGCCTCGCCGGCACGGACCTCGGCTGGACCGAATGGCTCGAGGTCACGCAGGACCGCGTCGACCTCTTCGCTGATGCGACCGACGACCACCAGTGGATCCACGTCGACCCGGTGCGCGCAGCGGACGGACCGTTCGGCGGGCCGATCGCGCACGGATTCCTGAGCCTCTCTCTCACGGTGAAGTTCTGGTCGGAGCTGTTCGACGTGACCGACGTCACGACGCGCGTCAACTACGGGCTCGACAAGGTGCGCTTCGTCTCGCCCGTCAAGGTCGGCGCGCGCGTGCGGATGAACGCCGTCATCGCGGAGGTCACCGAGGTGCGCGGCGGATACCAGTTCGCCGTCGACCAGACCATCGAGATCGAGGGTGCGGACAAGCCCGCCGTCGTCGCGCGCGGGCTGTACCGCTTCTACGCCTGACCGGGACGTCCTCGGCCCGAACGTCCTCGGACCGCACGCCCTCGCACCGCACGCTCGAAGGAGAGACATGCGCAATCGCGGCATCGGCTTCTGGCTCGCCAAGCGCCGGCTGAAGAACCCCGGCAAGACCGCCGTCGTCTTCGGCGACGACGTGCTCCCCTATCGACAGCTCGCCGACGACGCCGACCGCGTCGCGGCCGTGCTGTGGCATCGCGGCATCCGCAAGGGCGACGCCGTCGCGTACATCGGCGAGAACAGCCCCCAGTTCCTCGAGGTGATGTTCGGCGCGGCGCAGCTCGGCGCCGTGTTCGTCCCGGTCAACACGCGGCTCGCCGCGCCCGAGATCAGCCACGTCCTCGTCGACTCGGGCGCGCGAGCCGTCGTGCTCGACGCGGAGTTCCTCGAGCGGGCGATGGCGGGGGTGGAGGCCGGGCGCATCGCGCACGTCATCGTGACCGGCGACGGGACGCCGCAGCATCCCGGACTGGCGCGCCTCATCACCCAGGCCTCCGGCGGACACACCGTCGCCGACGTCGAGCTGGACGACCCTGCCGCCATCATCTACACGTCGGGGACGACGGGGCGGCCCAAGGGCGCCGTGCTGAGCAACGGCAACCTCACGTGGGTCGCCCTCAACTGCATCGTCGACTACGACGTCGTCTCGACCGACGTCTCGCTCATGATCTCGCCGCTCTTCCACGTCGCCTCGCTCGGGATGGGAGCCCTTCCCGTGCTCCTCAAGGGCGCGACGCTCGTGCTCGAGAAGGGCTTCGAGGCGGGCCGGGCACTCGCCCTCATCGAGCGGCACGGCATCACGATGCTGAGCGGCGTGCCCACGACGTACCAGATGATGGCCGACCATCCGGCCTGGGCGACGACCGACCTGTCATCGCTGCACAAGCTCACGTGCGGCGGCTCCGCGGTGCCGACGCGCATCCTCAACGCGTACGAGGATCGCGGACTCTCGTTCTCGCAGGGGTACGGCATGACCGAGACCTCTCCCGGTGCGACCTCGCTGTCGCCCGAGATGACCCGCGCGAAGCAGGGCAGCGTGGGGCTGCCGCACTTCTTCACCGAGGTGCGCATCGCCGACGAGCATGGCGACGTCGTTCCCCGCGGCACGATCGGCGAGATCGAGGTCGCGGGCCCGAACGTGTTCCTGGGCTACCACGGCATGCCCGACGCGACGGTGCAGGCCTTCACCGACGACGGCTGGTACCGCTCCGGCGACCTCGGATACCTCGACGAGGACGGCTACCTCTTCATCGCCGATCGGCTGAAGGACATGATCATCTCGGGCGGCGAGAACATCTATCCGGCCGAGGTCGAGAACCTCATCGCCGACATCGAGGGCATCTCGGGCGTCGCGGTCGTGGGCGTTCCCGACGAGCGCTGGGGCGAGGTCCCCTGGGCGGTCGTGACCCTCCGCGACGGTGCCGAGGTGGACACGGAGGCGGTCCGGCGTCACCTCGAGGGCCTCGTGGCGCGCTACAAGCTGCCGAAGAACGTCATCGTCGTGGAAGACCTCCCCCGCACCGCGTCGGGCAAGATCCGCAAGGCGGATCTTCGCGCGCGCTACGGCGACGCCTGAGCGGGCCGGCACCCGCCCGCTCAGCCGATGAGCGCCGCGAAATCGCGAACGGCGGGGAAGGCGAACTCCCGGTGCCGACGTGTGAAGAGCTCGAACGAGCGGTCGGCGGGCCAGTCGTCGCCCATGTACTGCCGAGGCAGGCGCGGGTCCGCGCGCAGCAGCGCGAGCCAGTCCGCCACGAGGAGGGTGCGCGCCGTGACGGGAGCGAGGTCGGCCGCGGCATCCTCCCGCTCCCAGTGCGCGATGAACTCGTGGTGCGCCTCGCGGATCCTCTCGACGTCCCACGCCATCCGCACCGCATCCGCCATGGGGAACCCGTCGAGCTCCGTGGCGGAGAAGGCGATGACGGATGCCGGCGGCAGGTCGGGAATCAGCGCGCCCAGTGCCGCCGCGAGGTCGACCCGCCCCGGCGCGATCCACAGCCCATCGCGGACGGCGCCGAAGCCCGACCACGTGAGGGCCGCCCGCAGGCGATGCCGCAGATCGCGGAGGTTCTCCGGGATGGTGAAGGTCACGAGCGTCCACCCCTCCCCGAGGGGCTCGAACGGCGCGGGCCCGTTGACGCGGCCCGACGCCTCCCTGAGCACCTCGTTGCCGTGGGGCGTCAGTTCGAAGCCGATCTCGCGCCCGAGCCGGTGGCGCTCGAGCAGGCCGCTCGCGACCATGCGGTCGAGGTTCGTGCGCACGGCGGGAGCGGCGACCCCCGCTCCCTCGAGCACGGTCAGCAGCACGGAGGTGCGCAGGGGCTCGAAGTAGCGATCGCAGACGTACTCGCCGAAGAACGCGAGGAGGAGCTGCCGCGGCTTGCGCGTCAGCACGGACGTCTCGGCGGCCGCGCGCGCCGTCGCGGTGACCGAGCCCGTCATGCCGGCGAGCCTGGCCGCACGGCCTCACCGCGCTTCGCACGCTGAATCTGCTCGTAGACGTGCGTGCGCAGCTCGGTGAACCGTGGAAGCGCCCGCGTCGTGATCTGGTCGCGCTCCGGGGCGAGATCGATGGCGAGATCCTCCTGCACCCACGTCGGCGACTTGGAGAGGACGACGACCCGCTCACCCAGATAGACCGACTCGTCGATGTCGTGCGTCACGAAGAGGATCGACATGCCCCGGTCGCGGTGGAGCGTCCGGACGAGGTCTTCAAGGTCGGCCCGGGTCTGCGCGTCGACCGCCGCGAACGGCTCGTCCATGATGAGCACCTCGGGCTGATACGCGACGGCGCGGGCGATCGCCACGCGCTGCTGCATCCCTCCGGAGAGCTGCCACGGGTAGCTGCGGGCTGCATGCTCGAGGCCGACGGCGAGGAGGGCGTCGTCGATGAGCCGATCGCGCTCGCTGCGGGAGAGTCCCTTGTGCTTGAGGGGCAGCTCGACGTTGCCGCGGACCGTGAGCCAGGGATAGAGGCTCCGGCCGTACTCCTGGAACACGAGCGCCATGTTCGGCGGTGGTGCCGTGACCCGCTGACCGTGCAGCTCGACGAGGCCGGCGGTGGGCCGGAGGAGTCCCGCGATGCACTTCAGGAGCGTCGTCTTGCCGCATCCCGACGGCCCGACGATGCAGACGAGCTCGCCCGGCGCCATCGCGAAGCTGATGTCGCCGATGGCCTCGACGCTTCCGGTCGAGGACTCGTAGACCTTCTTGAGGTGCTCGACCTCGAGGAGCACGTCAGGCACGCTCCACCTCCTTGATTCCGTGATACCACCGCAGCACCCGCCGCTCGACGAACCCGAAGATCGCGGCGAGCAGCACGCCGATGAGTCCGAGCAGCAGGATGCCGCTCCACATCTCGGCGATGAGGTAGTTGCGCTGGAAGTAGACGATCTGGAAGCCGACTCCCGACGACGAGTAGCCGAGCTCGGAGATGACCATGAGGATGAGTGCGATCGACAGGGACTGCCGCACGCCCGCCATGATGCGCGGGCTCGCCGCCGGCAGGACGAGGAAGCGCAGCCGCTCCCCCCGCGTCAGCGCGAAGGAGCGCGCCGTCTCGGTCATGACCGAATCGGTCGAGCGCACGCCCTCGATCGTGTTCAGGAGGATCGGCCAGACCGATCCCACGACGATCACGACGACCTTCATCGCGTCCGTCGGCCCCATCAGCACGACGAAGATGGGCAGCAGCACGGGCGGCGGAACCGCCCGGAAGAACTCCAGCATCGGCTCGAGCAGCTCGCGCAGCCACCGGTTCAGACCGATGAGCATCCCCGCCGCGATTCCGACGGCGATCGAGATCACGATGCCGACGCCGAGTCGGGCGAGACTCGGCAGCACGTCGGTGAAGAACGCCGGACCGATCCACGTGTCGACGAACGCCTGGAGCAGCTCCGACGGCGACGGGAAGAACTGGGCCGGGGCGACGGTCGCCCAGATCCCCCAGATGACGACGAGGATGAGCGGCAGCCCGATGGCATAGGCGGTGTTCTCGCCGATCTTCGCCCAGACGCGCGACGGGCGCCGGGGGGTGACGACGGTGCTTGTGTAGAGGGTCACAGGACCTCCTCCCCGCGGACCGACTGGTGCCATGAGAGGGCGCGCCGCTCGACGGCTCGGAAGACGAGGTTGATGAGCACTCCGAGCACCCCTGTCACGATGACGAGCGCGTACACGGTCGGGTAGTTGCCGGCCGACTGCGCGAAGACGATCTCGCGGCCGAGACCCGGGTTGCCGATGAACATCTCGGCCGTGATCGCGAGGATCAGGGCGACCGCCGCAGCGAGTCGCAGGCCGGTCATGAGGTACGGGAGCGCGGTGGGGAAGACGAGGTTCACGATGCGCGAGCTGCGCGAGAGGCCGAAGCTCCGGGCGGTGTCACGCGCGACGGCGTCGACGTCGGCGACGCCGTAGAGCACCTGGATGAAGACCTGCCAGAAGCTCGCGAACACGATGATCACGAGCGCCGCCTGCAGCTGATACCCGTACATGAGCACGGCGAGCGGAATGAGCGCGACCGAGGGGATCGGACGCAGGAACTCGACGGTCGTGTGCGTCGCGCGGCGCAGGAACGGGACGAGCCCGATCACCGTGGCCAGCACCGTGCCGAGCACGGTCGCGATGGCGAGCCCGATGCCCCACGCCGTCATGGTGCGGCCCACGTT
Organism: Microbacterium sp. AZCO; assembly: GCF_039614715.1. Classification (GTDB taxonomy): domain Bacteria; phylum Actinomycetota; class Actinomycetes; order Actinomycetales; family Microbacteriaceae; genus Microbacterium. Next base: position 3,327,366 of record NZ_CP154857.1, read on the forward strand.
CCGCCAGAACTCGAGGTCCCTCATCTGCTGGCCGAGCGCGGCGAGCGTCTCGGTCGCGGTCGGGAAGAAGCGGGGGTCGACGACCCCGAGCGTGGGCAGGAGCTGCCACGTCACGAGGAAGCCGAGGATGCCGGCGAGGCCGAGGACGACCTTGCGCAGCGTCCGCTGGCGGCGCGGCGAGCGCACCCGCGCGGGCGCGGCGCCCAGGGTGGCGGTGGCCATGGGTGCTCCGATCGGGAACGCGGGTCGGGTGGAGCGGATGAGGGGCCGGATGCCTGGCTGCGGCATCCATCCCCTCATCGCGTGGCTACTGCTGCTGGATCAGACGGGAGTAGTCGGGCTCGGACTCGATGTAGCCGAACTCGAGCGCGAGGGCGCCCAGGTCTTCGATGCCGGCGTCGCCGAGGTCCCAGGTGAAGGTCGGCAGCGTGATGCCGGCCGCGGCCTCGTCGGGGATCTTGAGGTTCTTCGCGATCGCCGCGCGCACGGCGTCCTCGTGCGAGGAGGCCCAGTCCAGCGCCTCGGACATCGCGGCCGAGTAGGCCTTGACGAGGTCCGGCTTCTCGTCCATGAGCTTCTGGCTCGTGATGTTCGTGAGCACGGTGAGGCCGGGGATCGTGGCCTGGTAGGGCTGCAGGACAGAGGTTCCGCCGCCGCCGACGATCATGGCGCGGAACGGGTCCGGCGCCCAGGCGGCATCCATCGTCCCCGCTTCGAGCTGTGCCGGGACGTCGGGGAAGGCGACCTCGACGAACTTGATCGTCGAGGGGTCGCCGCCGTCGTCCTGCACGGCCTTGCGGATCGTCAGGTCGCCGGCCGCGCCGATGGTGTTGACCGACACGGTCTTGCCCGCGAGGTCGGCCGGACGCGTGATTCCCGAGTCGGCCTTGGCGACCACCGCGTTGACGTCGGTGCCCGTCGGGAGACTGTTCGCGTAGTCGCCGATGATCGTGACGCCGAGGTCCTGGAGGTCGGCGCGGATCGGGCCGAAGGGCTGTCCGATGGCGAACTGGATGTCGCCGCTCAGGAGGGCCGGGATGGCATTGGCGCCTCCCTGCGCGGGGACGACCTCGATCTCGAGGCCGTGATCGGCGAAGATCCCCTCGTCTATCGCCGCCCAGAGGGCGCCCGTCTCGGCGATGGGAAGGGCAGCGACGCGGACGGGGGTCATCTCCCCGCTTTCACCGGCGTCGGTGGGTGCTCCGCTGGGCGGGGCGGCGGAATCGGTGCAGCCCGCGAGGGCAAGGGCTGCAGCGGCGAGGATGCCGAAGCCGGCAAGTCTCTTCTTCATCGAGGAGGCCTCTCATGACGGGTGTGGACAGGAACCTCGACGGGCGCCATCCGCCGCGAGCGGAGGGCCAGCACGTCGTCGTGGTGACGCTCTCATGGTGGAACGAAGGACGTTGAGTGTCAATACTTTCTTGACGATCGACACAGAAGAATTGAATATCGATGCCTCCGCGGCCACCCGGATTACCTCTTGCCATTACCTATGTCGATAGGTACCGTTGTTACACCCCGCGACGCAGAGACGCCCGCATGAGGAAAGGACCTCGACCCGTGGCACGCACGTCCCCCGCACCCGATCGGCAGGCGGCCCGCGACCTCGTCCGCGACTACTCCCTCGAGATGACCGGCAAGGACATCGCCGGTCTCGACGAGGCGAAGCACGCGATCCCGCTCGGCACGAAGATCAACGTCACCTTCCTCGACAACGAGGACCTCGAGATGCGCGTCGCCGCGGCCAAGGCCGTGAAGGACCTCGGCTTCGTCCCCGTGCCGCACATCTCCGCCCGTCGCCTGCAGAGTCAGGACCAGCTCGAGGAGTTCCTCGGCCGCCTGCAGGAGGTCGGCGCGACCGGGCATGTCTTCTCGGTGGGCGGTGACCCGACGACGCCCGAGGGCCCGTACGACTCGTCGCTCGCGCTGATCCAGTCGGGGCTCCTGCCCAAGTACGGCGTGCGCGAAGTCTCGATCGCAGGCTACCCAGAGGGTCACCCCGACATCCCCGACGACGTGCTGTGGCGGCACCTGGAGGACAAGTCCGCAGCCCTCAAGGACCAGGGGATGGATGCCGTCATCCTGACGCAGTTCGCGTTCGACACCGATCCGGTCCTCGACTGGATCCACACCGTCCGCGACCGCGGCATCGCCACGGAGATCCGGATCGGCACGCCCGGCCCCGCCGGGATCAAGCGTCTCCTCGGCTTCGCCCGCCGCTTCGGCATCGGCGCGAACGCGATGATCGTGAAGAAGTACGGCTTCTCGCTGACGAACCTCATGGGCACCGCCGGTCCCGACCGGTTCGTCACCGACCTCGCCTCGCACCTCGCGCACGACCACTCGGCAGGCTCTGAGGCGGGGGGCGCGGGCGCGGCCAGGACGGCCGGAAGTGTCAAACTGCACTTCTACACTTTCGGCGGGCTGCTCGCGACCTCGGAATGGGCGCGCGACTTCATCGCCGCTCAGTCCTAGGAGGCGACTGCCGATGACCCTGCACACCGAGACTCTCCGCGATCACGCGTGTCTCATCGTCCACGGCCCCGACCAGCCCGGTCTGGTCGCGGCCGTCACGGCGCTCGTGACGCGCAATCAGGGCAACATCGTGTCGCTCGACCAGTACTCCGACGACCCCCAGGGCGGCAGCTTCTTCCAGCGCGTCGTCTTCCACCGCACCGATCTGACGGCCGCCCTGCCCGAGATCCACGCCGACCTGGAGAAGACGCTCGAGCCCTACGGCATGGAGTGGCGCCTCACCGACCAGTCGATCCCGAAGCGCATGGCGATCCTCGCGTCGACGAGCGACCACTGCCTCCTCGACCTTCTGTGGCGGCACCGCCGCGGCGACCTGCCCGTGACGATCCCGATGGTCGTCTCCAACCACACGAACACCGCCGAGGACGTGCGGTCGTTCGGCGTTCCGTTCTTCCACGTCCCCTCGCAGGGGCCCGACAAGAGCGAGGCCGAGGCCAAGATCGTCGAGTTGCTGCGCGGCAACGTCGACTTCGTCGTGCTCGCGCGCTACATGCAGATCCTGTCGCCGGACTTCCTCCGTCAGGTCGGCGTTCCCGTGATAAACATCCACCACTCGTTCCTGCCGGCGTTCATCGGAGCCGCCCCCTACCGCAAGGCCAAAGAGCGCGGGGTCAAGCTCATCGGCGCGACGAGCCACTACGTGACCGAGGACCTCGACGAGGGTCCGATCATCGAGCAGGACGTCGTCCGCGTGACCCACGCCGACTCGGCCGCCGACCTGCAGCGCCGCGGTGCCGACGTGGAACGCGCCGTGCTCTCGCGCGCGGTCCTCTGGCACGCGCAGGACCGCGTCATCCGGCACGGAAACCACACGATCGTCTTCTGACGCGGCCTCGAGGGGCCTCGTCGGACGGACCAGAAAGAAGGGATGCCTCGCCCCGAGGCATCCACCCGACCGAACAGAGAGGTTCCCCCCATGGCCGAGAATCTCCAGCAGCTGCTGGACCAGACCAACCCCGTCGAGCTGCTGCGCAACTCGCAGATCGGCTCGTACATCTACCCCGTCGTGCCCGCCGACTTCCAGAACTGGATCAAAGAGCAGAAGGCTTGGCGCGACACGGCCGTGCTGTACGACCAGTCGCACCACATGGACAACGTGTTCCTGCGCGGCTCCGACGCCATCAACCTGATCCGCGACACGGCGATCAACTCGGTCGAGGTCTTCCCCGTCGACCGGGCCAAGCAGTACGTGCCGACGACCGCGTCGGGGCACGTAATCGGCGACGGCATCCTCTTCCACCAGGCCGAGGACGAGTTCGTCTACGTGGGTCGTGCGCCCGCGTCGAACTGGCTCCTCTTCCACGGCGAGACCGGCGGGTACAAGAACCTCGACGTGCAGGTCGACCGCCGCTCGCCGTCGCGTCCCTACGGCGACGCCGTGAGCCGCCGCTACTACCGCTTCCAGATCCAGGGGCCCGCCGCGTGGCAGGTCATCGAGAAGCTCAACGGCGGACCGCTGGAGCAGCTCAAGTTCTTCAGCATGTCGACGATGCAGATCGAGGGCGCGCAGGTGCGCACGCTCCGTCACGGCATGGCGGGGGCGCCGGGGCTCGAGGTGTGGGGCCCCTACGAGGACCACCACCGCGTGCGCGACGCGATCGTCGACGCGGGCGCCGAGTTCGGCCTCGTGCCCGTCGGCTCGCGGGCGTACCCGTCGAACACCCTCGAGTCGGGCTGGATCCCCTCCCCCCTCCCCGCGATCTACACGGGAGAGGCCGAGCGCGCCTACCGCGAGTGGCTCCCCGCCGACGGCTACGAGGCCACCGGCACCCTCGCGGGATCCTTCGTGTCCGACGACATCGAGGACTACTACCTCACCCCGTGGGAGCTCGGCTACGGCTCGTTCGTGAAGTTCGACCACGACTTCATCGGCCGCGACGCCCTCGAGAAGATCGACCCGGCGTCGCAGCGCAAGAAGGTCACGCTCGCCTGGAACGCCGAGGACGTCACCAAGATCTTCGCGTCGCTCCTCGACACCGAGAACGAGAGCTACAAGTTCTTCGATCTGCCGCTCGCCAACTACGGCTCCGCCAATTACGACGCGGTCCAGGATGCCGACGGCACCGTCGTCGGATTCTCGATGTTCACGGGCTACAGCGCGAACGAGAAGCGCGCCCTGTCGCTCGCGACGGTCGACCCCGGGGTGCCCGAGGGCGCCGAGGTCACCGTCGTGTGGGGCGAGCCGAACGGCGGCACGCGCAAGGCCTCGGTCGAGCCGCACCGCCAGCTCGAGGTGCGCGCCGTCGTCTCGCCGGTCCCCTACTCCACGGTGGCCCGCCAGACCTACCACGGCGGCTGGCGCACGCAGTACCAGCTTGCCTGATCCGGCGGTGAGACGACCCCCCTGGCCGGCACCCGGCCAGGGGGTCGGTACGCTCGGAGGCGGAAGGAGTCCGATGAGTCTGCGCTACGCACTGCTGGCGATCCTGCGCGTCGGGCCGCTGTCGGGCTACGACCTGCAGAAGCAGTTCCACCAGTCGGTCGGGCACGTGTGGCACGCGCCGGACTCGCAGATCTACCCCGAGCTGCGCAAGATGGAGGCGGACGGGCTCGTCGAGGCCGAGGAGCAGACGCGCGGCGAGCGCGGCACGCGGCGGCTGTATCACGTGACGGATGCCGGCAACCAGGCGTTCCTCGACTGGATGGCCACTCCCCTCGACTACCAGCGGGTGCGCGACCCCGCGCATCTCCGCGCCGCCTACCTCGAGACGGCCACGCCCGAGGCTGCGCGCCGCTTCCTCGAGGCGCACATCTCGGAGTGGGAGGGTGAGCTCGCGCAGTGGGAGGGCGAGATCGCCCGCATCGACGCCGTCGCCAACCCCATGCTCATGCGCCGGCTCGCCGTGACGCCGCAGTCCGAGCGCGAGCGCACGATCGCCTACAAGCGGTTCGCGTACGAGGGCCTCGTCGAACGGGCTCGCGGCGAGATCGAGTGGGCGCGTCGCGGCCTCTCGCTCGTCGACCGGCTGTATCCGTGAGCCCCGTCCCCGAGTGGTCCCGGATCTGGTACCCGGGAAAGGTCGCCCGCCGGTTCTGGCGGCAGGGCAACAGGGCGACCATCGTCCTCCTCGTCTGCTTCTCCCTCCTGCTCATCAGCGTCCCGATCGCGGCGATCCTGCTGCCTCTCGCCGGCGCCCAGTCCACGGCCGCAGCCGAGGCCGAAGCGGCCGAGCACCTCGACGCGGTCGTCGGGACGCTTCCCTCCGACCTCATCCGGTCGGACGAGGAAGGGTCGGCCACCGAGGAGCCGTGCCCCGGAAACCCCGACAAGAAGCTCGTCCAGATCCATCGCGTCGTCGTGGTCGACCCCGCGTTCGACAAGGCCGGCTGGCTCGATGAGGTGGGCGGCCGGTTCGAGGACTGGCGCCTCAGCCGGCACACGCTCGACACCGACGGCTCCCTCCTCGTCTCGCTCGTCGCGCCGGACCTGTCGCTCGTCAGCGTGCAGTCGGCCGAGACGGCGAACGGCACCGAGCTCACGCTGATCTCGTCATCCCCCTGCGTCGCAGCCGACTAGAAGACGTACTCCATCAGGTCGACGCCGAGCGTGCGGAAGGCGTCGTGCACGCGCAGTCGGTGCGTGATCGAGAGGTCGTCGAAGCACACGATGAGCGCATACGAGACGCCCGCCCGGGGACCGGCGATGACTCCCGCTTCGACGCGGATGCCGGCATCCCGTCCCGTCTTGTTGATGAAGAGAAGCCCGTGCTCGTCGTTCTCGTGCGCGAACGGGTCGAGGCCCGTCGCCGCGGCGACGAGCGACAGGTCGTGATTGAGGCTCAGCCACTCGGCGACCTGCGCGCTGACCCCGGGCGACACGGCCTGCGAGTTGACGAGCGCCGCGAACACCTCGGCGAGCTCGCGTGCCGAGCCGAGGGCGAAGTGGGGCGCGTCGTCGGGGCCGCGCTCGTCACGGAACCGGTCGAGCAGCGCCGCGCGCGAGAGGCCGAGGTCTTCGATGCGCGCACGCACGGCCTCGAGGCCGACGCGCGTGATGAGGAGGTTGGCCGCCGTTGCGTCGCCCGTCGCCGCGGTGAGCACCGCGAGGTCGGAGAGCGGCAGAGCGGGCGCCTTGAGGTGCTGCCACACGCCCCCGACCGCGACGGGGTCGATCGACGACCGCTCGACGATCTCGAGTGGGTCGAGCGTGCCCGCCTCGAAGCCGGCGGCCACCTCGATGAGCAGCGGCACGACACCGAGCCCGGCGACCGGCAGCGTCACGAAGTCGTCGCCCGAGAGCACCGACGTGCCGCGGTCGAGGTCGTTGACGCGCACCGAGATGCGCGCGCCGAAGCCCGCGAGCTCGTCGAGCGATTTCAGCGTGGAAGTGAACGAGCGGCGCCCCACAGCCGCGCGCTTGGGGAGCCGACGGTTGCCGCGCCTCGACCCGCGGAGCGAGTCGAGGGCGCGGTCAGAGGGCTCAGGGGACGTGCCCACGAGGCCGCTTCCTTTCGGGGTGTTCGGGAGGGTGTGAAAGGCGCGCCGGCCGGCGCGAAACAGGTACATCGTCGTCGTGTCTTGCGGGGTGCTGGAACGGGTATCGCGTTGTCATGCCGCCCGACCGGGTACCCGGGCGGCATGGGGCGTGTCACCAGATGGTGACGCGCTGGTCCTCGGGCAGCCAGAGGGCGTCCGTGTCGGTGACGCCGAATGCATCGTAGAACGCGTCGATGTTGCGCACGATCTGATTGCACCGGAATTCGTTGGGCGAGTGCGGGTCGATCGTCAGCAGGCGGATGGTCTCGGCATCCCGACCCTTCTGCTGCCAGATCTGACCCCAGCTGAGCAGCAGGCGCTGGATGCCGGTGAACCCGTCGATCTCGGGCGCCTCGGCGCCGTCGAGCGACAGCTCGTACGCCTTGATGGCGATCCCCAGCCCGCCGAGGTCGCCGATGTTCTCGCCGATCGTGAGCGCACCGTTGACCTTGTACTCGTCGGACAGGCCCTGCGGCGTCAGCTCGCTGTACTGAGCGATGAGGTGCTTCGTGCGCTCCTCGAAGGCTGCGCGGTCGTCGTCGGTCCACCAGTCGCGCAGCGACCCGTCGCCGTCGAAGCGGCTGCCCTGGTCGTCGAAGCCGTGGCCGATCTCGTGCCCGATCACGGCGCCGATGCCACCGTAGTTGGCCGCCGCGTCGCGATCCGCCTCGAAGAACGGGTGCTGCAGGATCGCCGCGGGGAACACGATCTCGTTCATGAGCGGGTTGTAGTACGCGTTCACCGTCTGCGGCGTCATGTACCACTCGTCGCGGTCGATCGGCTTGCCGACCTTGTCGAGCTGGCGATCGTGCTCGAGCACGTGCGACCGGCCGACATTGCCGACGAGGTCGGCCGGGTCGATCTCGAGACCCGAGTAGTCCTTCCACTTCACCGGGTAGCCGATCTTCGGCGTGAAGGCGTCGAGCTTGGCGAGCGCGCGCTCGCGCGTCTCGGGGCTCATCCACGGAAGCTCGGCGATCGAGCGGCGGTAGGCCTCGATGAGGTTCGCGACGAGCTCGTCCATCGCCTCCTTCGCGGCCGGCGGGAAGTGACGCTCGACGTAGACCTTGCCGATCGCCTCGCCCATTGCGGCCTCGGCGAGGCCGACGCCGCGCTTCCAGCGCTCGCGGATGACCGGGACGCCGGTGAGCTGCGTGCCGTAGAACGCGAAGTTCTCGTCGACGAACTCGTCGGTGAGGAACGGGGCGGCGGCGTGCACGACCGAGAAGCGCAGCCACGCCTTCCAGTCCTCGAGGTGGTCCTCGACGAGGAGCGCGCCGAGGCCCTCGAGGAAGCTCGGCTGGTACACCACGACCTCGGCGAAGGCATCGGGATGCCCCGGCGCGACGCCGTCGAGCCACGGCTGCAGGTCGACGCCCACGAGCTCCTGCACCTCGGCCCACGTCTTGAGGTTGTAGGTCGCGACCGCGTCGCGGCTGCGGACGTTGTCCCAGTGGTGCGCGGCGAGCTCGGTCTCGAGCGTCGTGATGCGGTCGGCGGATGCGGCGGGCTCGGCGATGCCGGCGAGTGCGAGCATCTTCTCGACGTGCTCGCGGAAGGCGATGCGCGTCTCGCCGAAGTTCTCGAGGCGGTAGTACGACTCGTCGGGAAGCGACAGCCCGCCCTGCACGAGGAACGGCAGGTAGCGCGTCGGGTTGCCCGGGTCGGGCTCGACGTAGAGCGTGATCATGCCGCCGAGGCCGTCCCGCTCGAACTCGCCCACCGTCCGCAGCAGCTCGGGCACGGACGTGACGGCGTCGACCTTCGCGAGGCGCTCCGCGAGCGGGGCGGCGCCCGCCTCGGCGATGCGGCCGGTGTCCATGAAGCTCGAGTAGAGGTCGCCGATCTTGCGGGCCTCGCTGCCGGGCTCCGCCTGCTGCGACTCCTCGACGATCGCGCGGACGTCCTTCTCGGCCTGCTCCGCGATGAGGTGGAAGGAGCCCCAGCGCGCCTTGTCGTCGGGGATCTCGGTGCGCGCGAGCCACGCGCCGTTGACGTGGCGGAAGAGGTCGTCCTGCGGGCGGATCTCAGGGCTCAGTTCATCGAGCGTGAGACCGGATCGGGGGCTCTCGGTCATTCGACCAGGATATGCCGTCCTCCGACACGGAAACCTGGATGCCTCCCGTCGGAGAAGATCACGATCGTCGGACGATTCGGCGGGAATCCTCCGACGGAGGCGCGATCCTCCGACGCAGGCACGGTCTTCCGACGGAGCACATCCCCGGACGCGGGCGCGATCCGCCGACGGAGCGGCCGCCGCACCCGCCGTAGGCTCGGAGCGTGGCCCCCGACACGCTGAACCGCGACATCCTGCGGCTGGCCGTGCCGGCGCTCGGCGCACTCATCGCCGAGCCGCTGTTCCTCATCGTCGACTCGGCTCTTGTCGGGCACCTCGGCGTCGAGCCGCTCGCGGGCCTGGGCATCGCCTCGGCGGTGCTGCAGACGATCGTCGGGCTCATGGTCTTCCTCGCCTACTCCACGACGCCCGCCGTCGCCCGGCGCTTCGGCGCGGGCGATCCGACGAAGGCCGTGTCCGTGGGCATCGACGGCATGTGGCTGGCGCTCGGACTCGGCGCGATCCTCGCGCTGGCCGGCTTCGTCGCGACGCCGTTCCTCGTCGGGCTCTTCGGCGCCACGCCCGGCGTCGCCGCGGAGGCCGTGACGTACCTCGGCATCTCGATGTGGGGACTCCCCGCGATGCTGGTCGTGTTCGCCGCGACGGGTCTCCTGCGCGGCCTGCAGGACACGGTCACGCCGCTCTGGATCGCCGGACTCGGCTTCGCCGCGAACGCCCTGCTCAACTGGGCGTTCATCTACGGCCTCGGCTGGGGCATCGCGGGCTCCGCCGCCGGCACGGTCGTCGCGCAGTGGGGCATGGTCGCCGCATACGTCGTGGTCGTCGGCCGGCTCGCACGCCGGCACGAGGCATCCATCCGCCCTCATCGGGAGGGTGTGCGGGGGTCGGCGCGCTCGGGCGGCTGGCTGTTCCTGCGCACCGTCTCGCTGCGCGTCGCGCTCCTCGCGACCGTCGTCGTCGCGACGGCGCTCGGCACGGAGGAGCTCGCCGGCTGGCAGGTCGCCTTCACGATCTTCTCGACCGCTGCATTCGCCCTCGACGCCCTCGCGATCGCGGCGCAGGCCCTCATCGGCAAGGGCCTCGGCGCCGAGGACCAGCCGCTCGTGCACCGCGTGCTGGGCCGCACCGTCGCGTGGGGCGTGTGGTTCGGCGTGCTCGTGGGCGCGGTCATCGGCGTCTTGTCGGGCATCATCGGCCTGCTCTTCACGGGCAGCGCCGAGATCGCCGCGCTCGTGCAGCCGGCGCTCATCGTGCTCGCCGTCGCCCAGCCGATCTGCGGCGTCGTGTTCGTGCTCGACGGCGTGCTCATCGGCGCCGGCGACGGCCGCTACCTCGCGGTCGCGGGTGGCATCAACCTCGTGCCGTTCCTGCCGTTCCTCGCGATCCTGGCGTGGCTGCAGCCGACCGGCGCGGCCGGTCTCGCGTGGCTGTCGGTCGCGTTCTTCGGCGTCTACATGCTCGCGCGTCTCGGCACGCTCGGCTGGCGCGTGCGCGGCGCCGCCTGGATGACCGCCGGCGCCTGACCCGCTACGCCCAGCGGCGGCACCACTCGTACATGACGACGGCGGCCGCGGCGCTGGCGTTGATCGAGCGCGTCGAGCCGTACTGCGTGATCTCGACGGTCCGGGATGCCGCGGCCAGCGCCTCGGGCGACAGCCCAGGGCCCTCCTGCCCGAAGAGCAGCACGCAGCGCTCGGGCAGCTCCGCCCGGTCGACGGGCACCGAGCCGTCGACGTTGTCGACGGCGATGACCGGCAGGGATGCGGCCTCCGCCCAGGCCGCGAAGGCGTCGACATCCTCGTGGTGCCGCACGTGCTGGTAGCGGTCGGTCACCATCGCGCCACGGCGGTTCCAGCGCCGCCTGCCGATGATGTGCACCTCGGCGGCGAGGAAGGCGTTGGCCGATCGCACGATCGAGCCGATGTTCATGTCGTGCTGCCAGTTCTCGATCGCGACATGGAAGGGATGCCGCTTCCGATCGAGGTCCGCGACAATCGCGTCCATCGACCAGTAGCGGTACTCGTCGACGACGTTGCGCGTGTCGCCGTGGGCGAGCAGCTCCGGGTCGAGCCGCGCGTCGTCGGGCCACTCGCCCGGCCAGGGTCCGACGCCGTACGGCAGCTGCGGCTCGGCGTCGGCGGGCTCGTCGGTCACCGCCTCAGGCTAGCCGCGGACCCCCGCGCGACCCGCCTCGCCCTCAGGGTTTCGGCATCCCGAAATCGGGCGTAGGTTTTCGGTATGCCGAAAACAGCGACGGCCCCCGCCGTCGTCGAGACCCCGCGCCGTGGCGGAGTGCCGCGCGCCGCGTGGCTGATCGGCCCTGCCCTCGTCGCCGGCGTCGCCTACCTCGACCCCGGCAACGTCGCGAGCAACATGACGGCCGGCGCCCAGTACGGCTACCTCCTCGTCTGGGTCGTCGTGCTCGGCAACGTCATGGCCTGGCTCATCCAGTACCTGTCCGCGAAGCTCGGCATCGTCACGGGGCTCAGCCTCCCCGAGGCGCTCGGCCGCCGCATCCGCAGCACTTGGGGGCGCCGGGCCTACTGGCTGCAGGCCGAGCTCGTCGCGATGGCGACCGACATCGCCGAGGTCATCGGCGGCGCGGTCGCGCTCAACCTGCTGTTCGGCATCCCACTCCTGTGGGGCGGCGCGATCACGGGCACCGTGTCGATCGTGATGCTGCTCATCCAGTCCCGCCGCGGCCCCAAGACGTTCGAGTTCGTCGTGATCGGGCTCATCGTCGTCATCGCCGTCGGCTTCACGTTCGGGGTCGTCGTCGCACCGCCCGATCCGGCGGGCGTCGTCGCGGGCCTCGTGCCGCGGTTCGAGGGGGCCGGCTCCGTGCTGCTCGCTGCCTCGATCCTGGGCGCCACGATCATGCCGCACGCGATCTACGCGCACAGCGCGCTCGCGCGGGATCGTTTCGCGCCCGCCGGGCCGCCGGCATCCTCCGGGGGGATGGATGCCGGCGCCCCGGCCTCGCACCGCAGCGCAGGAGATCGCCGCAGCGCAGGAGGCAGAGGGATGCCGCGGCCCGGCGACGTGGCGATCTCCGACGCTGCGGCGGGGGCATCGGCGAAGGGCGCATCGGCGCAGGGGGCATCGGCGCACGGGGCATCGGCGCAGGGGCTATCGGCGGCGGGGGCCCCGCCGCAGCGGCCGGATCTCGCCGAGCTTCGAGGGATCCCGACGAGCCGGCTGCTGCGTGCGACCCGCTGGGACGTGTCGATCGCGATGATCATCGCCGGCACGGTGAACCTCTGCATCCTGCTGCTCGCGGCCGCGAACCTCGCCGGGGTGCCGGGCACGACGTCGCTCGAGGGCGCCTACGACGCGCTCTACGCGGGGCTCGGTCCCGTCGTCGCGACGCTGTTCGCCGTGGGCCTCCTCGCGAGCGGTCTCGCCTCGACGTCGGTCGGCGCGTATGCGGGCGCGGAGATCATGCACGGCCTGCTGCGCATCGACGTGCCGCTGCTCGCGCGCCGTCTCGTGACGCTCATTCCGGCGCTCGTGATCCTCGGAGTCGGGTTCGACCCCACTGTCGCCCTCGTGCTGAGCCAGGTCGTGCTGTCGTTCGGCATCCCGTTCGCCCTCATCCCGCTCGTCGCGCTCACCGCGCGGCGCGATGTGCTGGGCCGGTTCCGCAGCCACCCCGCGACGACGACGGCGGGGGTCGCGGCATCCCTCTTCCTCATCGCGCTCAACGCGACGCTCCTCTGGCTGCTGTTCACCGGCGGGTAGCCTTTCTGCGTGCCGTCCCCCGCCATCGACGACTATCTCAAGACGATCTACCACCACACCGAGTGGCAGGACGATCGCATCACGCCGTCGCAGCTCGCGGGCGAGCTCGGGCTCGCCCCGTCGAGCGTCACCGAGATGGTGCAGAAGCTCGCGGCGCAGGATCTCGTGACGCACCGGCCGTACGGCCCGATCGGCCTGACCAACGAGGGCGAGCGACGCGCTGCGGCGATCATCCGCCGGCATCGGCTCATCGAGACGTGGCTCGTGCGCGAGTTCGGCTACGGGTGGGACGAGGTGCACGACGAGGCCGAGGTGCTCGAGCACGCCATCAGCGATCGCCTGCTCGAGGGCATCGACGAGCGACTCGGCCGGCCCACGCACGATCCGCACGGCGATGCGATCCCGGATGCCGCGGGCCGCGTGCAGCGGGAGCCGTTCGTCCTCCTCGGCGCGGCCTCGGCCGGGCACAGCGGCCGCGTGCTCCGTGTGAGCGACCGCGACCCCGAGCTGCTGCGCTCGATCGAGAGCGCGGGCGTCGCGGTGGGCGCGATCGCGACGGTCCAGGATGCCGCGACCCTGCGCATCGGCGACGCCGTCGTGGCCCTCCCCGACGCCGCGGCGAGCGCCGTCTGGCTCAGCGCCTGACCCGTCCGGTCAGCGCCTCTTGACCTTGGCCGCCTTGTCGAACGGCCAGCGCAGGCGCGTCGCGTCCTCGCACACGGCCCAGATGCGCTCGGCGATCTCGATGCTGCGGACGATGCGCGACGGCGTCGAGATGCGGGGCTCTCCGCGGGTGCCGTAGCGCGGGCCGACGAACTCCCCGCCGGCGACCGTCGGATCGACGAGCGCCCGCACGAGCGGCCAGGCGCCGCGCTCCTTCGACTGCGCGAAGGCGGCCTGAAGTCCGTCGACGATACGGGTCGAGCGGCTCGGCTCGTTGACCCCGGCGACCTCCGGGGTGCGGCCGCTCGTCGAGTAGCCGGGGTGCGCGACGATGCTCGAGACGTGCACGCCCGCGGCTCGCAGCAGGCGATCCGCCTCGAAGCCAAGCACGCTCGTCGCGATCTTAGACTGCACGTAGGCGCGCCAGGGCGAGTAGTTCTCCCGCAGCTGCGGGTCGATGGGGTCGTACGGGCTGATCGTCGTCGACATGCTCCCGAGCCAGACCATGCGGCCGGACGACGCCGCGAGGGTCGTCAGCAGCTCGCCGCCGAGCGCGTAGTGGCCGAGCGCGTTCGTCGCGAAGACGAGCTCGTTCCCGTCCTGCGTCTGCTCGCGGTGCTTGGGCGCGTGCACGATGCCGGCGTTGAGCAGCACGCCGTCGAGCCGTCCGCGGCCGCGCACCGTCGCGGCGGCGGCGCGGACCGACCCGAGATTGCTCGTGTCGATGATGAGGCTCTCGATCGAGGCATCCGGAACCTTCGTCAGCACCGCGGCGCGAGCGGCTGACAGCCGGGCGGGATTGCGGGCGCTCATGATGACGTGCGCCCCCGCCTGCGCGAGCTGCTGGGCCGAGAAGAAGCCGAGGCCGGCGTTGGAGCCCGTCACGAGATAGGTGCGTCCGCGAAGGTCGGGAAGGTGCTGGGGATCCCAGTCGGGGCGAGCCACGGCTTAGAGATTACGTGTCCGGAGGCCCGGATAGGCTGGCCCCATGCGGACACGCGCCGACATCGAGTGCTGGCTGACCGACATGGACGGAGTCCTCGTCCACGAGAACCGCCCGATCCCGGGGGCGTCCGAGCTGCTCGCGCAGTGGCGCGACACGGCGACGCCGTTCCTCGTGCTCACCAACAACCCCATCTTCACGCCCCGCGACCTGAGCGCGCGGCTGCGCCGATCGGGCCTCGACGTGCCGGAGGACCGCATCTGGACGTCGGCGCTCGCGACGGCCGAGTTCCTCCGCTCGCAGCTGCCCGGCGGCACGGCGTTCGTGATCGGCGAGGCGGGCCTCACGACGGCGCTGTACGAGGCCGGCTACATCATGACCGAGACCCAGCCCGACTACGTCGTCGTCGGCGAGACGCGGCAGTACTCGTTCGAGGCGATCACGCAGGCCATCCGCTTCATCAACGCGGGGGCGCGCTTCATCGTCACGAATCCGGATGCCACGGGCCCGACGCCGTGGGGAGTCGTGCCCGCCACGGGCTCGTTCGCGGCCCTCATCACGAAGGCGACGGGCAAGGAGCCGTACGTCGTCGGCAAGCCGAACCCCATGATGTTCCGCTCGGCGCTCAACCGCATCGGCGCGCACTCCGAGACGACGGGAATGATCGGCGACCGTATGGACACCGATGTGGTCGCCGGCATCGAGGCGGGCCTGCACACGGTGCTCGTGCTCACGGGCATCTCGGATCCCGCCGAGATCGAGCGCTACCCCTTCCGGCCCGACGAGGTGCTCGACTCCGTCGCCGACCTGCTGTCCGACGAGGACGTCGAGTCCGAGCTCCCCGAGGG
Source organism: Microbacterium sp. AZCO (assembly GCF_039614715.1). Taxonomy (GTDB): domain Bacteria; phylum Actinomycetota; class Actinomycetes; order Actinomycetales; family Microbacteriaceae; genus Microbacterium. The sequence continues at coordinate 3,342,649 of NZ_CP154857.1, forward strand.
ACTCTGATGGGAGCGCTCGACGAGGGCGAGCGCGTCTTCGCTCAGGATGCCGCGACCTGGCGCGCGTGGCTCGAGGAGAATCACGCGACGTCGAAGGGCGCCTGGCTCGTCCGGCCCCGGCCGGGCTCGGGCCTCGACCTGATCGAGTACGAGGACGCCATCCTGCAGGCGCTGTGCTTCGGGTGGATCGACGGACCCGTGCGCTCCTTCGACGAGCAGACCGGCGGCCTCTGGTTCGCGCCGCGCCGGCCCTCCAGCGGCTGGGCCGCGACGAACAAGGCCCGGCTGCTGCTGCTCGAGGAGCAGGGGCTCATGGCGCCTGCGGGCATCAAGGCTGTCGAGCTGGCCAAGACGAACGGGTCGTGGACGATCCTCGACAACGCCGAGGCGCTACGCGAGCCCGACGACCTCGCGGCGGCGCTCGACGCCGACGCGACAGCCCGCGCCAACTGGGACGCCTTCCCGCCCTCGAGCCGCAAGTTCGGCATCGCCGCGGTCGACAGCGCGCGCCGGCCCGAGACGCGCGCGGCGCGGGTCGACAAGATCGTGACGGATGCCGCAGCCGGACGGAGGCCCAACTGATGCCGCCAGACCTCGCCGTGCTCTACGGGGTGACGATCGTCGTCCTGGTGGGCACACTGATCACGTGGATCATCGCGTACCGCCGGATGAACCGGCGCGACAAGGACTGAGTCCCGACGGCGAGCCGGCGTCACCGCCGGCCGGCGACTCGGCGCCGCCGCCCGACGCCGTCGGCACGGTCGGCGAGCCGTTCGCACTGCCGCTTCCCGCGGGGGCCGCGACGGGCGCCGAATGGCGGCTCGAGCTGCCCGACGGGCTGCGCGCGGCGGGCGAGACGGGGGCCTCGGTGAGCGAAACGGCGGACCCGTCGGGTGCGACCGCGACCTCGGCCACCGGCATCCCGGGCGCTCCGGTGGATTCCCTCCCCCTCGTTGTCGCCGACGCCGAAGGGGCGTACCGGGTGGTCGCCCACCTGATACGCCCCTGGGATCGGACCGTGCTGCGCACGGTCACCCTGAGCGTGGCCGTCCGCTGACCCAGGCTCAGTGGATCGGTGCGTGCTCCTGCACGCGCAGCGGTCCGGGATCGGGGATCGGCACGCGACGCAGCTCCTCCAGCCGGACCGGGTTGATGATGATCGGGCGCAGGAGCGGCGGCCGCACGCCGCGGGCGCCGTACATCGGTTGGTTGTCGATGTTGCTGTCGCCGTACTTGATGCGGAAGAACCCGGCGCCCGTGCCGTCGGGATCGGCCGGCCCGCCCCACGTGGTGCCCCACGAGTTGCGGCAGATCCAGCTGCCCTCGACGTCGTCGTAGCCGATGACGAGCACGGCGTGGCCGCCGCGCACGTTGCCCCACGCGTGGCTGTACTGGCCGCCGCCGTAGACGTCGAAGTCCTGGTAGACCGTGAACGCCGCGATGAGCGGTCCGACGGTGGCGAGGTAGAGCTTGCGGTCGTCGCCCGTGTGGGCCGTGGAGTTCGTGATGCCGTAGGAGCGCAGGGCCCGCAGCGGCTGCGTCCGGTCGTGCGCGATCCACAGGTTGTCGCCGCCGAACGCCGGCGGCGAGTCGAAGGCCGACATGTAGGGGAACGACCCCTCCACCGCGATGCCGCGACGGCGCACCTCGTCGAGCGACGACTGGTTGTTCCACCCGCCGCAGTTCGCGCCGTGGGCCGAGGCGAAGTGCTGGTCGGCCTCGGACAGGTCGACCGGCGCGATCCCGAGCTCGATCGCGGCCTGCGCGCCGACGAGTCCCGCGGTGGCGAACGACACGCAGGATCCGCACTGCCCCTGGTCGGTGACGGGGCCGATCGCGCCGCGATCGCGCCAGTCCCACCGGCGCGGACGGAAGAGGAAGTGGAACTTCAGCAGGTCGGGCCGGATGAGGCGGTTGAGCAGCACGTCCTGGTCGCCGTCCTTGATGCGGGCGATGAGCTCGTCGCCGTACGCCTCCGCGAAGGCCACCTGGTCGGCAGGCACATCCTCGGCGCCGAGGCCGCGGACGACGGGCTCGGCCAGCACGCGCCAGCGCAGGCCCTGGTCGGCCACCGCCTTGCGCACCGCCGAGACGTCGATTTTCGAATCTTCAGGCATTTCGCACCCCTTTCAGGTGCGCCGACGAATGTCGGCGTCACCCGTATGAGGCGGTGCGGCGGAGCGGTGATACACGGCGGCGGGCGGCGCCCCTACGATCGAGGTCATGTCGCTCGGAGTCGTCCTGCTCGCCCTGGGATGCCTCGTGGCGGCGACGATCCTCTGGCAGCGCAACAAGAAGCTCGGCGACGACAGCGCCGGCCGCGGCGGCACGCGCATCGCGATCGTCGTGCTGGTGATCGCCGGCGTGCTGCTGGCTCTCGCCTCGCAGACCTTCTTCCGCGGCTGATCTACTGGGGCTGAAGTCCCAGGTCATCGAGGTCGATCGCGGCGAGCCACTGCAGCCCCTCGGCCTCCACGGCCGCCTGGGCGCCCGTCTTGCGGTCGACGATCACGGCGACCGCGACGGGCTCCGCGCCTTCGCGGCGCAGCGCCTCGACGGCCTTCAGCGCCGACTGGCCGGTGGTCGAGGTGTCCTCCACGACGACGACGCGCTTGCCCGCGACATCCGCACCCTCGACCTGGCGGCCCCGGCCGTGGTCCTTGGGCTCCTTGCGCACGACGAACGCGTCGAGCGGCGTGCTGGTCCGCGCCGATTCGTGCATGACGGCGTTGGCGATGGGGTCGGCGCCGAGCGTGAGGCCGCCGACCGCGACGATGCCGTCGACGTCCCGGATGAGGTCGAGGATGATGCGGCCGATCGCCGGGGCCGCGCGGTGGTCGAGCGTGAGCTTGCGCATGTCGACGTAGTACGACGCCTTCTTGCCGCTGGAGAGCGTGAAGTCCCCGTGGAACACGGCCTCCGCCTTGATGAGCGCGATGAGGTTCTGGCGGTCGAGCTCGAGCTCGGACGTGGAGGCGACGGTCATACGGCGAGCGTATCGAAACACGTTCGTGAGCGTTCGGATGGTCCAGGATGCCGGAGCGACTCCTAGAGTCGGAGGAAGTGCGCCATCGCGGCGGGAACGGTCGCCGCGGCGACGTTCGGACGCGAGCACAGGAGCCTGCATGAGTCGGATCGGCATCGTCGCTGAGCAGCCCGGAGAGACCCGGGTCGCCGCGACCCCCACCACGGTGGGCAAGCTGCGCGGGCTCGGCTACGAGGTCGTCGTGGAGCGGGGCGCGGGCGAGGCATCCGCGTTCCCCGATCATGCCTATGCGGATGCCGGCGCGACCGTCGTCGACCGCGCCACGGCGTGGGCGGCGCCCATCGTGCTCAAGGTCGACGCCCCCACCCGCGACGAGATCGCCCGGCTCGCCGACGGAGCGACCCTCATCGGGATGCTGAGCCCCGCGCTGCGCCCCGACGTGCGGGAGTCGCTCGAGACGCGCGGCATCACAGCGCTCGCCCTCGACGCCGTGCCGCGCATCTCGCGTGCGCAGTCGATGGACGTGCTCAGCTCGATGGCCAACATCGCCGGCTACCGCGCGGTCGTCGAGGCGGCGCACGAGTTCGGCCGGTTCTTCACGGGCCAGGTGACCGCCGCCGGCAAGGTTCCGCCCGCCAAGGTGCTCGTCGCGGGCGCCGGCGTCGCGGGTCTCGCGGCGATCGGCGCCGCCTCGAGCCTCGGCGCGATCGTGCGGGCGACCGACCCCCGCCCCGAGGTCGCCGACCAGGTGCGCTCGATCGGCGGCGAGTACCTGCCGGTCGAGGCCGTCGTCGAGGAGTCGACCGACGGCTACGCGAAGGCGACGAGCGAGGCGTACGACCGCGCCGCGGCGGCGCTCTACTCCGCGCAGGCGCGCGACGTCGACATCGTCATCACGACGGCGCTCATCCCGGGCCGGCCGGCGCCGCGCCTCATCACGGCGGCGGACGTCGCGGCGATGCGGCCCGGGAGCGTCATCGTCGACATGGCGGCCATCCAGGGCGGCAACGTCGAGGGCTCGGTCGCCGGTGAGCGCGTCGTCACGCCGAACGGCGTGGTGATCCTCGGGTACACCGACCTCGCGGGGCGGCTCCCGACGCAGGCGTCCCAGCTGTACGGCACGAACATCCTCAATCTGCTCGCGCTGCTGACCCCCGGCAAGGACGGCGTCCTCGTCCTCGACTTCGACGACGTCGTGCAGCGGTCGATCACGGTCGTGCGCGACGGCGAGTCGACATGGCCGCCACCGCCGGTGCCGGTGTCGGCCGCGCCGGCGAAGACCGCGCCGGCGGTCGCTCCCGCCGCCGCTGCGCCGAAGAGGACGCTGTCTCAGGGCGCGCGCACGGGCCTGATCGCCCTCGGCATCGGCGCCTTCTTCCTCGTCGCGGCCATCGCGCCCGACCCCCTTCCGCAGCACTTCACCGTGCTGATGCTGTCGGTCGTCGTCGGGTTCTACGTCATCGGCCACGTGCACCACGCCCTGCACACGCCGCTGATGAGCGTCACCAACGCGATCTCGGGCATCATCGTGGTGGGCGCGATGCTGCAGCTCGCCTCGCCGTTCCTCGTCGTGCAGGTGCTCGCCGCGATCGCCGTGCTGCTGGCGAGCATCAACATCTTCGGCGGGTTCTCGGTCACGCGCCGAATGCTCGCGATGTTCCAGAAGGGCGGCAGCCGGTGACGGTCGTCGCGGGGACCGCCGTCTACGCACCGGTGCCGTCTGTCGCCGAGTCGGTCGCGAGCGCCGCGTACATCGTCGCGGCCCTGCTGTTCATCCTCGCCCTGGCTGGACTCAGCAAGCACGACACCGCGCGCCGTGGTGTCGTCTACGGCATCGCCGGCATGACGATCGCGCTCCTCGCGACGGCGTGGCTCACGATCGAGGACCTCTGGGGGCAGGCGCAGGCGACGACGGGGCTGCTCCTGCTCGTCGTCGCGGTGCTCGTCGGCGGCGCGATCGGCCTGTGGCGCGCGCGTCGCGTCGAGATGACCGGGATGCCCGAGCTCATCGCCCTCTTCCACAGCTTCGTCGGTCTCGCGGCCGTGCTGGTCGGATGGAACGGCGCGGTCTCGGTCGCCGAGGTCCCGCTCGATCTCGTCGGCATCCACAATGCCGAGGTCTTCATCGGCGTCTTCATCGGGGCCGTGACGTTCACCGGGTCGATCGTCGCGTTCCTCAAGCTCTCGGGTCGCATGTCGTCGAAGCCGCTCATGCTGCCGGGCAAGAACGTGCTCAATGTCGCCGCGCTCGTCGCGTTCCTCGTCCTGACCGTCTGGTACGTCGTCACCCCGAACATCTGGCTGCTCGTCGCCGTGACGCTCCTCGCGCTCGCTCTCGGCTGGCACCTGGTCGCCTCGATCGGCGGCGGCGACATGCCCGTCGTGGTGTCGATGCTCAACAGCTACTCGGGCTGGGCCGCGGCCGCCGCGGGCTTCCTGCTGAACAACGACCTGCTCATCATCACGGGCGCGCTCGTCGGTTCCTCCGGTGCCTACCTCAGCTACATCATGTGCAAGGCGATGAACCGGTCGTTCCTGTCGGTCATCGCGGGCGGCTTCGGCATCGAGGCCCCGCGCGACGGCGAGGATGCGGGCGGAGAGCATCGGGAAGTGGATGCCGACACCGTCGCCGACCTGCTCGCGTCGGCGTCGAGCGTGGTGATCACGCCCGGCTACGGCATGGCGGTCGCTCAGGCCCAGTACCCCGTCGCCGAGCTCGCGGCGCAGCTGCGGGAGCGCGGCATCGACGTGCGGTTCGGCATCCATCCCGTCGCGGGACGCCTTCCCGGGCACATGAACGTGCTCTTGGCGGAGGCCAAGGTGCCGTACGACATCGTGCTCGAGATGGACGAGATCAACGGCGACTTCGCCGGGACGTCCGTCGTGCTCGTGATCGGGGCGAACGACACGGTCAACCCGGCGGCGGCGGAGGATCCGACGAGCCCCATCGCGGGGATGCCGGTGCTGCGCGTGTGGGAGGCCGAGAACGTCGTCGTCTTCAAGCGCTCGATGGCCTCGGGGTACGCCGGCGTGCAGAACCCGCTGTTCTTCCGCGACAACGCCCAGATGCTCTTCGGCGACGCGAAGGAGCGGGTCGAGGACATCCTCCGCGCACTCTGAGCCCAGACTCGAAGAGCCCGGCCTCTCGGCCGGGCTCTTCGTCTGACGGTTCGGGCTCCGTCAGGTTCGTACGCCGTTGCCGCGCAGGCGCGACAGCGCGTCGACGGTCGCGGCGAGGATCAGCACCGCGCCGGTGACCATGAGGTTGATGCCGGCGCCGAGGTTGAGCAGGCCGAGGCCGTTCGTGATCACGGCGATGACGAGCGCACCGATGGCGGCGTGCGTGAGACGGCCCTTGCCGCCGAAGAGGCTGACACCGCCGACGACGGCCGCGGCGACGCCGCTCAGGACGATGTCGCGTCCGACCGTCGCGTCGACCGAGCCGACCCGCGACACGCTGAGCAGCGCCGAGAAGACGGCCAGCGTGGAACAGATCACGAAGGCCCACCACTTGATCCAGCGCACCTTGACGCCCGAGCGGCGGGCGGCCTCGGCGTTGCCGCCGATCGCGTAGACGTAGCGGCCGTACTTCGTCCGGTCGAGCAGGAACGTGCCGAGCCACAGGATGACGAGCACGATCGGCACGATGAGCGGCACACCCTCGACGGCGAACAGGCCCTGCCCGCGGTTCTGGTTGAGGATGTAGATCGCGATCCCGCCGATGACCGCGATGGCGGCCAGCTTGATCCACACGAGGGTGATGGTCCGGTTCGGCACGCCCGCACGGGCGCGGCGGGCGCGGTCCCAGAACGCCGTCCCCGCCGAGATGGCGAGGATGATGACGAGCATCGCCCAGCCGGCCCACGGCGGCAGGTTGCCGTTCTGCAGTGCGATGAGCTCGGGCACCTCGATGCGGAACAGGCCGCCCGAGCCGATGATCAGCAGTGCGAGGCCCTGATAGCCGAGGAACAGACCCAGCGTCACGACGAACGACGGGATGCCGATCCTCGCGACGAAGAAGCCGATGATCGCACCGGTCAGCACGCCGAACCCGAAGCCCACGATGAGCGCGATCGGCCACGGCACGTGGAAGTTCGCGTTGAGCACGACGAAGAGCGCCATCGCGACGCCGCCCGTCACACCGGCGGACAGGTCGATCTCGCCGAGCAGCAGCACGAACACCAGCGCCATGCCGAGCATGACGAGGGTCGCGGCCTGATTGAGCAGGTTCGCGAAGTTGCGCTCGGTCAGGAAGAACGGGCTCAGCGACGCGAAGAGGATCGACAGCACGACGAGTCCGCCGATCGCGGGCAGGGCCCCCATGTCGCCGGAGCGCACGCGCTGCCACCACGCCTGCAGCTGATCGCCGAGGCCTCCCTCGACGCCGCTGCCGATCATGTCGCCGACCGCCGGGTCGGGACCGGCGTTCGTGGTCGTCGAGGCGGTCATGCCGCACCTCCCGGGGTCTCGAGCGTGGTCGTGCCGATGAGCTCGACGCCCATCGTCTTCGTGCCGGTGATGTAGCCCACGACGTCGTCGCGGTTGGTGTCCTTCGTCTCGATCTGCGCCACCATCTGGCCGAGGTACAGCACGGCGATGTCGTCGGCGACGGCGAACACGTCGGCGAGGTTGTGGCTGATGAGGACGACGGCCACGTTCTGCTCGGCGAGGCGCTCCACGAGGTGCAGCACCTGCTCGGTCTGGGCGACGCCGAGGGCCGCGGTCGGCTCGTCGAGGATCACCACGCGCGCCTTCTTCAGCACCGCGCGCGCGATCGCGACGGTCTGTCGCTGGCCGCCGGAGAGGCTCGAGACCTTCTGCCGCACCGACTTCACGGTGCGGACCGAGAGCGAGCGCAGCGTGTCGGACGCCTCCTTCTCCATGCGCCCCTCGTCGAACGTGCCGAACGAGAGCTCCTCGCGGCCGAGGAACATGTTCTGCACGATGTCGAGGTTGTCGCACAGCGCGAGGTCCTGGTACACGACCTCGATGCCGAGGGCAGCGGCCTCGCGCGGCGTGTGCAGCGCGCGGTGCTCCCCGTCGATGAGGACTTCGCCTTCGTCATACGGCTGGACGCCGGCGAGACCCTTGATGAGCGTCGACTTGCCGGCGCCGTTGTCGCCGACGAGTGCTGTGACCTTTCCCGGCCGCACCTTGAGGTCGACGCCCTTGAGCACACTGACGGGGCCGAACGACTTCTTCACGCCCCGGAGTTCGATGATGGGTTCTGACATGCTCGCTTCCTTGCGCTGTCGTGCGTGAAAGGGGCGCCGCGACGCCTGGCCGCGACGCCCCTTTCTGCGTACGTTACTGCGTTACGCCGTTCGCGTCGCAGGCGGCCTTGACTTCGGCCGTGCAGACGTCGCTGTAGGAGGCGTCACCGGCGGCGATGACCTCCTTGACCTCCTTGGGGCCGACGAGCTGCGGCGTGACCTGGACGTACGGGGTGCCGTCGTCGAGCTTCGCCTGCGCGTTGACCTTCTCGCCCTTGAGGAGCGCGACGGCCGTCGCGACCGCGGCGGTCGCCTCGTCCTTGACCGGCTTGTAGACGGTGGCGGTCTGCCAGCCGAGCAGGATGTTCTGCAGGCCCGCGACGTTCGCGTCCTGACCCGAGACGGCGACGCCCTTCAGGTTGTTGTCCTGCAGCACCTTGATGACACCGGCCGCGTTGGTGTCGTTCGCGACCCACACGCCGTCGACCTTGCCGCCCAGACCCGTGAGGGCCTGCTCGAAGTTGGTCTGCGACTTGGCCTGGTCCCAGACCCCCGGAGGCTCGGCGGCCGCCTTGATGCCGGCAGCCTCCATGACCTCGACGGCGCCATCGTGGAACATCTTGGCGTTGCCGTCGGTCGGGTCGCCGCCCATGTAGACGACGGTCGCGGTGGCGGGATCCTTGCCGGCGGCCTTCAGGCCGTCGAGGACCGTCTGGCCCTCCAGCTTGCCGACCTCGTTGTTGTCGAACGACACGTAGTAGTCGGCGCCCGTGAACGGACGGTCGTAGGCGACGACGGGGATGCCCTCGTTCTTCGCCTTCGTCGCGACGCCCTCTGCGGCACCCTGGTAGTCGACGAGCAGCATCACGCCGCAGCCCTTCGTGAGCTGCTGGTCGGCGATCGTCGCGTACTTGTTGACGTCACCCTGGGCATTCTGGATGTCGGCATCGAAGCCGGCGGCCTTCAGGCCCTCCTCGAGGTACTTCCGGTCGAAGTTCTCCCAGCGCGGCGAGGACGCCGCGTCGGGCAGGATGACGCACGCGCGCGTCGAAGCGGCGTCGCCGCCGCCTCCGCTCTCGGTGGAGCTTCCTCCGCCCGAGCTGGAACAGCCGGCCAGAAGGGCCACTGCCGCACTCCCCAGTGCGACCGCGGCGATAACGGATGACTTCCTCATCATTCGCCTTTCATCGTTGAATGTGCAGACGCGCCTCACGGGCATTTCGCGTCTGAAGCGATCATCCCCAGCGCGATTCTTGTCGTCAAGTAGTGAACGTAACGCTTTGGCAACGGCGAGGATGCGTTCGTCCAGTGAAGGCAACGGCCGTCCCGCGGGATGGCGTTTACCGGCTCAGGCGCGGCCCGTTGCGGCTCTCGTGCGCCGCGAGATCGAGTCGACGATGACCGCGAGCACGAGCACGACGCCCGTGATGATGAAGCGCACCGACGAGTCGAGATTCAGCAGCGTCAGACCCGACGAGATCGACTGGATGACGATGATGCCGAGGAGCGCCGAGAAGGCGGTGCCCCGGCCGCCGAACAGGCTCGCGCCGCCGATGACCGCGGCCGCGATGGCATTGAGGTTCGTGTCGCCGCCGCCCGAGCTCTGGTTCGCCGCCGCGAGGCGGGCGGCCGCGAGGATCCCGCCGACCGCCGCGAACGTCGAGCAGAGCATGAAGACCGAGTAGTAGATGCGGTCGACGCGGATGCCGGCGCGCCGCGCGGCCTCGACCGAGCCGCCGACCGCGTAGACGGCCCGTCCCCACCGGGTGCGGGTCAGGACGAGGTGCATCGTCACGACGAGCGCGATGAAGAACAGGAACATCAGCCCGACACCCCGCGACAGGTTGAGGTACCAGGCCGAGACGAGGAGGAACAGCAGCAGGCCGCCGCTTCGGATGCCGATCTCCAGGTAGCTCTGCGCCACGAGGTTCGCCGCCGTGCGGCGCCGCGCACGGCGCACGAGCGAGAGCGTGTAGACGGCGACGGCGAGGACCGCCACGACGTACGACGCCCACGCCGGCAGGAACATCTGCTGGGCGAACTGCACGAGCCACGAGTCGAACGGCAGGTTGATCGAGCCCGCGCTGCCGAGCACCCAGAGCTGCACGCCGAGGAACCCGAGGAGGCCGGCGAGGGTGATGACGAAGCTCGGCAGGCCGAACCGCGTGTACAGGAAGCCGTAGATGAGCCCGGCGACCAAGCCCGCCGCGACGGCGGCGAGGAGCGCGAAGACGACGTTCCACTGCAGCTCGACGAGGGTCACCGCGAGGAGCGCGGCGGCCAGGCCCGACACGGATCCCACCGACAGGTCGATCTCGCCGACGAGCAGCACGACGACGATGCCGAGCGCCAGCGTGCCGATCGCGGCGCACTGCATCGTGAGGTTCACGAGGTTCGTGCTCGAGAGGAACACGGGGTTGAGCAGCTGGAAGACGCCCCAGATCACGACGAGTCCCACGATCACCGGCAGCGACCCGAGGTCGCCGCCCTTGACCCGGTCGACGAAAGCGCCCGCGGCGCGGCGGATCGCGCCGGGGCTCAGCATCCGCTCGTCCTCGAGCAGGGGGTCGGAGAGCGTCGCGCGCTCGTCGCGCAGGCCGCTCACCGCTCGCCCCGCTCGGCACGGGGAGAGGGGCGGCGCGCGCCGGTCTGCGGCATCCTGATGATCCGTCCGTCCTTCGCGGGCTCGGCGGGCTTCTCGGGCTCCACGCGGCCTGTGATGCCGGTCGTCGCGCCCGTGATCGCCGCGACGAGAGTCTCGCTCGTGACGTCGACCGCGTTGAAGACGCCGTTGTTGCGCCCGAGGCGCAGCACGACGACCTTGTCGGCGACGGCCAGCACGTCGGCCATGTTGTGGCTGATGAGGATGACGCCGTGACCGCGCTCCCGCAGCCGCTCGATGAGGTTGAGCACCTCGGCCGTCTGGGCGACGCCGAGCGCCGCGGTCGGCTCGTCGAGGATCACGACGCGCGGGTCGCCGATGAGCGAGCGCGCGATCGCGACGGTCTGCCGCTGGCCGCCGGAGAGGGCGGCGACGGGACTGCGCACGGAGGGGATCTTCGCCGAGAGCTCGCGCAGCAGCGTCCAGGTGCGCTGCTCCATCTCGACCTCGTCGAGCCCGCCGCTCGTGACGAGCTCGCGCCCGAGCCAGAGATTGGCCACGACGTCGAGGTTGTCGCACAGCGCGAGGTCCTGGAAGATCGTCTCGATCCCGAGCTCCTGCGAGTCGGCGGGGCTCGCGATCTCGACGAGGTCGCCGTCGAACTCGATCGTCCCCGCGTCGGGCGGGTGGACGCCCGCGAGGATCTTGACGAGCGTCGACTTGCCCGCGCCGTTGTCGCCGACGAGCGCGACGACCTCGCCCTCGTTGACCGAGAACTCCACGTCGGTCAGCGCCTTGACCGCACCGAAGTGCTTGCCGATCCCCTTCATCGTGAGGATCCGCTTGCGATACGGCGGAGAGCTGACCGGGTTCGACATCGTTCAGATGATGCCAGCCGCACGGCACGCGGCGGCGTAATCGGGCGTGCAGATGTCGTCCGTCGTCCAGAACCCGTCCGCCACGACGGTGTCGAGGATGTCGTGCACGGTCACCGCGACGGGTTCGAGCAGGGTCGCGGGCGTGCCGTCGATCTCGAGCGGAGCGGTGATCTTCTCGCCGTGCAGGAGCTTCACGGCGACCTCGGCTGCGAGCTCCGCCTGCGGCTTGATGGCCTTGTAGACGGTCATGTACTGATCGCCCGAGACGATCCGCTGCAGCGCCGTGAGCTCGGCATCCTGTCCCGTCACGATCGGGAAGGGCTCCACAGCCGCCGCCTTCAGGGCCGACACCGCCCCTCCCGCCGTGCCGTCGTTGGCGGCGTAGACGCCGACGATCTCGTCGCCGTACTGCGCGATCTGGCCGGCCACCCACTCCTGGGCCTTGTCGGGACTCCAATCCGGGGTGTCGTACGAGGCGAGCAGGCGCAGGCCGTGCTCGTCGATGATCTGCTCGGCGCCCTCGCGGAACATGGCGGAGTTGCTGTCGGTGGGCGATCCGTTGACCATCAGGATGCCGCCTGCGGCCGATCCGTTCGCCTCGAGCGCGTCGGCGAGGGCCGTCGCCTGCAGCTCCCCCACCTTCTCGTTGTCGAACGAGACGTAGTACGCGAGACCGCCGCCCGAGATGAGGCGGTCGTACGAGACGACGGGCACACCCTGCGAGTTCGCCTCCGCGACGATGCTCGCCGCCGCCTTCGTGTCCACGGCGTCGAGCACGAGCACCTTCGCTCCCGCCGCGAGCGCCGACTCGGCCTGCTGCTGCTGCTTGGCGGCATCCTGATCGGCATTCGAGTACATGACCCGGTAGTCGCCGAGCTCTGCGACGCGCTTCTCGAAGAACGGGCGGTCGAAGGTCTCGTAGCGGGCCGTCTTGACGTCCGGGAGGAGGAGGGCGATCGCGCCGTCGTCACCGGCGGGCGCGCCCGTGCAGCCGGCGAGCGCCGCCGTGAGCGCGAGCGCGACGCCCAGCGCGGCGGCGCGCAGGCCGGTGGTCCATCGCCGTGAACGCGACATCGGGTGCACCTCGGCTCAGGCCGAGACGGGGATGACTTCGGCGTCGACGGTCACATGGTCGAGGGCGATCGCGATCGCGCCGCGCGTCTCTGCCCACTCGCCGAACGAGGCGCCGACGATCTCGGGGAGTCCCCCGGCCGACGCGAGCGCCGTGCGCTCGAGGGAGTGGCGCATGGGGGCCATGAGGATCTCGCCCGCCTGTCCGAGCTCGCCGCCCACGATGATGAGCTCGGGGTCGAAGAGGTTGCAGAGGCTCGCAGCCGCGATGCCGATGTGCCGCCCCGCGTCGGCGATCACCCGGCGCGAGCTTCCGTCGCCGTCCTCGGCGGCCTGGAGGAGGTCGCTGATGCGCTGCATGCCGGCGCTCGGCGGGAAGAGCGAGAGCAGCGCGGGGCCGCCGGCGTAGGTCTCGAGGCATCCGCGGTTGCTGCAGCGGCAGATCGGCCCGTTCTCGTCGATCGTGACGTGGCCGATCTGGCCCGCCTTGCCGTTGACGCCGCGGAAGAGGTCGCCGTTGACGATGAGGCCCGCGCTGATCGTGTGCCCGACGCGGATGAAGACGGAGGAGGATGCCGTGCGGCCGCTGCCCTCGCGCGCCTCGGCGAGGCCGCCGAGATTGGCCTCGCTGTCGACGTAGACCGGGCGCGCGATGCGCTCGGAGAGGCTCGCCGCGACATCGACGCCCTCCCAGCCGCGGAGCAGGCCCGGGGTCGAGATCATGCCCGTGCGGGGGTCGATGGGGGCGGGCAGCGCGAGGCCGACCGCGAGGAGGTCGGCGACGCTGCCGCCGAGCGACTCCATGAGCTCGGCGAGGAGGATCGCGAGGCGGTCGAGCTGCGCGTCGTGCCGGTGGTCGAGCGGCAGCGGCAGTGACGTCTGACTCACGACCGTGCGCGTGACGTCGGCGATCGCGATGTGCAGCTGGCGCGACGTGTAGTGCACGCCCGCGACGAGCCCGAGCTGGCGGGCGAGCGAGACGAGGGTCGCGCGGCGCCCGCTGCGCGATGTGATCGAGGTGTGCAGCAGGCCGGCCGCCGTCAGCTCCTTGACGATGTTCGACACCGTCGCGGGCGAGAGCCCCGTGCTGCCGGCCAGCTCGACCTGGGTGAGACGGCCGTGCCGCTTGAGCGACTCGACCAGGCGCGCGCGATTGGCCTCGCGGAGCGAACTCTGCGAGCCGGGGGGAGATGAGCGGCGCGCCACGGTCCTCACTGTACCGCGCCCTGCTTTTGCCCAGGTCGGAGGGTGAGACGAAGGATGCGACGTCGGCGGCCCGCCGTAGGCTGGTGGGATGCGCCTGGCCACCTGGAATGTGAACTCCATCCGCGCCCGCGTCGACCGCATCGTCGACTTCGCGGTGCGCGAGAGCATCGACGTGCTCGCGATGCAGGAGATCAAGTGCAAGGCGGAGCAGTTCCCGTTCGACGCCTTCCACGATGCCGGGTATCACGTCGAGGCGCACGGCTTCTCGCAGTGGAACGGGGTCGCCATCGCGAGTCGCGAGCCGCTGACCGACGTGCAGACGGCGTTCCCCGGGATGCCGGGATTCGACAAGGGCAGCTTCGGCGTCGATCAGCCGCTCGAGGCGCGCGCCCTCGGTGCGACCGTCGGCGGCGTGCGGGTGTGGAGCCTGTACGTGCCGAACGGCCGGGCGCTGGGCGACCCGCACTACGACTACAAGCTCGAGTGGCTCGAGGCGCTGCGCGGTCACGTGCAGGCGAGCCTCGAGGCCGACCCCGATCTCGCGCTCGCGCTCGTCGGCGACTTCAACATCGCGCCGACGGATGCCGACAACGGCGACCCCGCCGTCGTGGTGGGCTTCGCGACCCACGTCTCGCACCCCGAGCGCGCCGCCTTCGCGGCACTCGAGGCCGCCGGCCTCTCCGACGCCGTCCGGCCCTTCGTGCCGACGGGCTACACCTACTGGGACTACAAACGCCTGCGCTTCCCCCGCAACGAGGGCATGCGCATCGACTTCATCCTCGGCTCGCACGCGTTCACGAACGCCGTGGCGGGCGCCGCGATCCACCGCGACGAGCGCAAGGGCGAGGCGCCGAGCGACCACGTCCCGGTCGTCGTCGACCTCGACTTCACAAGCCCCGAGGACGACGACGATCGCCCCATGATCTTCTGAGGCCCGTCCCGGTCGCTGGGCGAGGCAGTCGTCGAACGACCAGGGCTGGTCACACCCCGCGGTCGGGCTGCGTCATGTCGCCCGTCGTCGGCGTGCCGGCCGGGGCGTAACGCAGTGACACCGCGCCGGAGTCACCCGTCACGGCGGGTGAGACGAGCCGCAGCGCCGTCGGCGCGACGCCGTCGGGGAAGACCTTCTTGCCCTGTCCGAGCACGATCGGGTACACCCACAGCACGAGCTCGTCGAAGACCTGCGCGTCGATGAGCGAGTGCGCGAGGTCGATGCTGCCGATGACGTGGATCTCGCGGTGCCGGTCGCGCAGGGCGTCGATCTCGGCGACGACGTCGGGGCCGAGCTGCGTCGTCCCCTCCCACTGGGGCGACACGTCGCCCCGCGACGCGACGTACTTCGGCACGCTGTTGAACTTCTGCGCGATGGGGTTGTCCTCCCCTTCGCCGTAGTTGGGCCAGTTCGCCGCGAAGATTTCGTACGTGCGCCGGCCGAGCACGAGCGCGTCGAGGCGCGAGATGCCGGCCATGATCTCGGCGCCGATCCTCTCGTCGCGGAACGGCGCCTGCCAGCCGCCGAACGGGAAGCCGCCGGAGGTGTCTTCGTCGGGACCGCCCGGCGCCTGCGCGACGCCGTCGAGGGTCGAGAAGATGTCGATGGAGATCCGGCCGCGGCCGTCGTCGTTCGTCATGATGTCATCCTCTTCGTGCGTTCAGGCGGCCGCCAGTGCCCCCGCATCGATGTGGAAGGTGGCGGCGAAGCGGTCGAGAAGCGTCGCGTCGCCCGCGACGACGGCGAGCACCTCCTCGTCGATCGCCTCGCCGGGCGTCAGCTCTCCCGAGATCACGCGACGGATGCCGGGACCCGCCGCGAACACGAGCTCGACCTCGCCACCCGGCGCGCGCGGCGCGAGCGGGTCGATCGGGCGACCCGCGGGCTGGACCTGCGTGATGTACAGCTCGCCCCCGTCGACCTGAACCCGCAGGACGATGTCGCCCACGTGCAGCTCGTAGATCGCGGGAGGAAGGCCGGCAGCGGCATCCCTCTGGAAAGACGTCCGCAGCGCCATCGTGAGCGAGTCGGCCGTCACGACGTCGTCGGGGCCGGGCTCCCCCATCGACTGGAACCCCCACCGTCCGAGCGCGAGGACGATCGGCTCGAGCTCACGCCCGTAGTCGGTCAGCTCGTACACGAGCCCGCAGTGCAGGAGCGGCACCCGTCGCACGACACCGCTCTCCTGAAGCTCCTTGAGCCGCGTGGAGAGGATGTTCGTGGGGATCTTGGGCAGACCCTGCTTGAGATCGGTGTAACGGCGAGGGCCGACGAGCAGATCGCGGACGATGAGCAGTGCCCACCGCTCGCCGATCAGCTCGACGGCCGACGTCACTCCGCAGTACTGCCCGTAGCTGCGGGAGGCCACGCTTACGCCTGGGCCTGCTCCGCCATGTACGCCTCCGGGCCCTTGGCCGCGGCCTCGGGGGCCATCCACATGAACTGCACGCCGTTGCCGTCGGGGTCGATGAGGTCGCGGGAGTACATGAACCCGTAGTCCTGCGGGTCGCCGGGCGCCGTGCCGCCGTTGGCGACGCCCGCCTCGATCGTCTTGTCGACGTCTTCGCGCGAGTCGCGGCTGATCGACAGGAGCACCTGCGCGTGCGTCTTGGGGTCGGCGTACTCCTTGTCGGTGAAGGTCGAGAAGTACTCCCTGGTGAGGACCATGAAGTAGATGTCGTCGCTCCACACGATGCACGCGGCGTTGTCGTCGGTGAAGTTCGGGTTGATGTCGCAGCCGAGGGCCGTGTAGTAGGCCTTCGCGCGGTCGAGGTCGCTCGTCGGGATGTTGACGAAGATGTTGGTGGGCATTTCGCACTCCTACCGGTTCTCCCGGGGCATCCATCGCCTCGGCCTGCAGTCATGGTTGCAAAAAACAAGCTCGCTTGTCAATAACAAGTTCGATTCCCTGGTGCCCTGCGCCTAGCGTGGAGTCGTGCTGGAACTGCGGAACATCGTCAAGACCTACGGTGGCCGGCGCGTGCTCGACGACGTCTCGTTCGACGTGCGGCCCGGCCGCCTCACGGGCTTCGTCGGCGGAAACGGCGCCGGCAAGACGACGACGATGCGCATCGCGCTCGGAGTGCTCGCGAAGGACTCCGGAGACGTCCTGCTCGACGGACGGCCCGTCACCGCCGACGACCGCCGCCGCTTCGGCTACATGCCGGAGGAGCGCGGGCTCTACCCCAAGATGAAGGTCGGCGAGCACATCGCCTACCTCGCGCGCCTGCACGGGTACGGGAAGGGGGATGCCTCAGCCGCCGCCACCTCCCTGCTCGAGGGCCTCGGACTCGGCGAGCGCCTCGGCGACAAGGTGGAGACGCTGTCGCTCGGCAATCAGCAGCGCGCGCAGATCGCGGCGGCGCTCGTGCACGACCCGCAGGTGCTCATCCTCGACGAGCCGTTCTCGGGCCTCGACCCGCTGGCCGTCGACGTCGTGGCCGGCGTGCTCCAGGAGCGGTCGGCGCGCGGGGCCGCCGTGCTGTTCTCGTCGCACCAGCTCGACGTCGTCGAGCGCCTCTGCGATGACCTCGTCATCATCGCGGGCGGCACGATCCGCGCCGCCGGCTCGCGCGACGAGCTGCGGGCGCAGCACGCGGTCCGCCGGTTCGAGCTCGTCTCGACGGGCGACGCCGGCTGGATCGCGGCGGAGCCGGGCGTGCACGTGCTCGACCGGCGCGGTGGCTGGGCGGTCTTCGACGCCGAGACCGACGAGACGGCGCAGCGCGTGCTGCGCCTCGCCGTGGAACGGGGGGATGTCGCGAGCTTCGCACCGCAGCATCCCTCCCTCGCGCAGATCTTCCGGGAGGTCATCCAGTGAGCACCCCGACCACCGCCACCGCCCGCACCGCCCCCGCCCGCCGGGCCACGCCGTCCGCCGTGCAGAGCGTGTGGCTCGTCACCGAGCGCGAGATCGGCTCGAAGCTTCGCAGCAAGGCGTTCGTCGTCTCGACGCTGCTGCTCCTGCTGCTGCCCCTCGTCGCGCTCGTGTGGGCGGGCATCGCGGCGACGAACGTGCAGACCACCCATGTCGCGGCGACGCCGGAGCTCGCGAGCACCGTGTCGGGAGTGGGCGGGATCACCGTGACGACGGCGGATTCCGCCGACGCCGCGATCGCGATGGTCAAGGACGGCACCGTCGAGGCGGCCGTCGTGCCGGCCGACACCGCGGACGGGCCGTATCCGTACAAGATCGTGGCGAAGGACTCGTACCCCGAGACGCTCGTGGCCACCCTGAGCGTCGCGCCGCAGGTGCAGCTGCTCGAGGAGAACCCGCAGAACGCCCTGCTGCGCTACTTCGTCGCGATCGGGTTCGGCGTCGTGTTCCTCATGGCCGCGAGCATGTTCGGCGGCACGATCGCGCAGAGCGTCGTGGAGGAGAAGCAGACCCGCGTCGTGGAGCTGCTCATCTCGGCGATCCCCGTGCGGATGCTGCTGGCGGGCAAGGTGCTCGGCAACACGATCCTCGCGATGGCGCAGATCCTCGCGCTCGCGGCGATCGCGTTCGTCGGCCTCACGGTCAGCGGACAGTCGCTCGCCCTGACGGGGCTCGGCGGCCCGGTGGTCTGGTTCGCCGTGTTCTTCTTCTTCGGCTTCGTGCTGCTCGCGTCGCTCTTCGCGGCGGCGGGCGCGATGGTGTCGCGTCAAGAGGACATCGGGTCGACGACGACCCCGCTCACGATGCTGATCCTGGCGCCCTACCTGCTCGTGATCTTCTTCAACGACAACCCCGTCGTGCTGGCGGTCATGTCCTATGTGCCGTTCAGCGCGCCCGTCGCGATGCCGCTGCGCATCTATCTCGGGCAGGTCTCGTGGTGGGAGCCGGTGCTCTCGCTCGCGATCCTCGTCGGGACGTGCCTCGCGGCGATCCTCGTCGGCGCCCGCATCTACGAGAACTCGCTCCTGCGCATGGGCGCGCGGGTCACCTTGAAGGAGGCGCTGCGCGCTTAGGGCGATGGATGCCGTGTCCCCGGCGTCCGCTGTGCCCGGCGAGCGCGTCGGCGGCGCGCACGAGCGCGAGGTGCGTCAGCGCCTGCGGCGTGTTCCCCGCCTGCCGCTTCCCGTCGGTGTCGTACTCCTCGGACAGCAGTCCGACGTCGTTGGCGAACGACGTGAGCTTGCGCATGAGCTTCTCGGCGTCGTGGGTCCGGCCGCTGTGCGCGTACTGCTCGACGAGCCAGAACGAGCAGGCGAGGAACTGGTGCTCGTGGCCGGAGAGCCCGTCGACGCCCGTCTCGGTGCGGTATCGCAACAGGAGCCCGTCGCGCAGCAGCGTGCGCTCCATCTCGGCGACCGTGCCGAGCATGCGGGGATCGTCGTGGTCGCAGAACCCCACCTGCGGGAGGAGCAGGAGCGAGGCATCCACCGCCGTCGAGCCGTAGTGCTGCACGAAGTGCCCGCGCTCGGCGTCGTACCCGTGCGTCTCGATCTCGTGGCGCATCTGGTCGCGCAGGATCTCCCACCCGTCGGCGTCGCCGGAGAGCCCACTCTCCCGCACGGCCCGCACACCGCGGTCGAGCGCGGCCCACACCATGACGCGGGAGTGCGTGAACATCTGCGGCTCGCCGCGGATCTCCCAGATGCCCGAGTCCGGCCGGTCCATCGTCGCGATGACGCGGGCGATGAGGGCGCGCTGCAGCGGCCACGAGAAGGTGTCCTCCTCGACCCCCGCGGCGCGCGTCGCCTCGAGCGCGACGAGCACCTCGCCGATGACATCGGCCTGGAACTGGTCGACGGCGCCGTTGCCGATGCGCACGGGCGCCGATCCCGCGTACCCCGGGAGGCTCGGCAGGGTGCGCTCGCGCAGGTCGCGCTCCCCCGCGATGCCGTACATGATCTGCGTCTGCGAGGGGTCGCCGGCGAGCGCGCGCAACAGCCAGTCCCGCCAGCGGTGCGGGCTGCGCACGAAGCCGTGCGAGAGCAGCGCCTCGAGCGTGAGTGCGGCATCCCGCAGCCAGACGTAGCGGTAGTCCCAGTTGCGCTCGCCGCCGAAGTCCTCGGGGAGCGACGTCGTCGCCGCCGCGATGATGCCGCCGGTGTCCTCGTGCGTCAGCGCCCTCAGCACGAGGAGCGAGCGCACGACGGCCTCGTGGTGCGGACCGTCAGGATCGATGCGCGCCGCCCACTGGCGCCACCAGCGCGCGGTCTCCTCGAGCGTCTCCTCCACATCGAGCGGCGGGGGCACGTCGAGGTGCGACGCGAAGTACGTCAGCGTGAGGTCGACCACGTCACCCGCCCCGACCTGGAACCGGCCGTGGTGGGCATGATCGGCGGCCTTGCGGTGCGCGCCGCGCAGGATCACGGCATCCGGTCCCGCGATCGCGAGCTGCGCCGGCGCCTCGGCCGTGCCCGCCTGTCGCACCCAGGGCAGCGTGCGCGCGTAGTCGAAGCGCAGCCGCACCTCGTCGGCGAACTCGACCTCGCCCTCCACTCCCACGATCCGGCGCACGAGATCGGTGCGCTCGCCGCCGATCGGCATGACGTCGTGCACCTCGGCGACGCCCGTCGACGTCTCCCAGCGCGTCACGAGCTCGAAGGTGTCGCCCTCGTACCGCCGCGTCGAGGTCGCGTCGGGGTCTGTGGGGCGGAGGCTCCAGCATCCCTGCTTCTGATCGCCCAGGAGCGCACCGAAGACGGAGGCCGAGTCGTAGCGGGGCAGGCACAGCCAGTCGATGCTGCCGTCGCGCGTGATGAGCGCCGCCGTGCGGCAGCTGCTCACGAGTGCGTAGTCCTCAATGGGAGCAGACATCCTCCGATTGTTCCAGTCCCCTGGTGCGCCGGCTCTGCCGGACTATCGTGACGGCATGGCGATCGAGACCACCCTGTGCATCCTCGGAGCGTCGGGCGACCTGACGTCGCGACTGCTCCTCCCGGCCCTCGCGCAGCTGCTGACGGAGGAGCCGGAACGCAGCGTGAGACTGGTGGGCGCGGGCATGGACGACTGGGACGACGAGAAGTGGCGCTCCGTCGTCGCCGCCGCCTTCGCCACGGCCGATGCGTCGGGCAAGGCCGTGGAGGCGGTCCGCAGTGAGACGGAGTACCGGCGCACCGACATCACCGACCCCGACGAGATCGGCCGGCTCATCCACGACTGCGAAGGACGCATCGCCCTGTACTTCGCGGTGCCGCCCGCGGTCGCGGCGAAGTCCTGCGAGGCCCTCGAGAAGGTCGACCGGCCGGAGGGGCTCATCCTCGCGCTCGAGAAGCCCTTCGGCACCGACGAAGAGTCGGCGAAGGCGCTCAACGCGCAGCTCGCGCGCCTCGTGCCCGAGGAGCAGGTCTACCGCATCGACCACTTCATGGGCCGGTCGACGGTGCTCAACGTGCTGGGACTCCGGTTCGCCAACCGTGTCCTCGAGCCCGTGTGGTCGAACGATCAGATCGAAGCGGTCACCATCCGCTACGACGAGGTGCTCGGACTCGAGGGCCGCGCGGGCTACTACGACCGCGCGGGCGCGCTCGTCGACATGATCCAGAGCCACCTCCTCCAGGTGCTCGCGGTCGTCGCGATGGACCCTCCGTCGACACTGGATGCCGTCGACTTCCGCGACGCGAAGGCGGCGGCGCTGCGGGCGACCAGGGTGTGGGAGGACGATCCCGTCGCGCATTCGCGCCGCGCCCGCTACACCGCCGGCACCATCGGCGAGCGCGAACTGCCCGACTACGCGGCGGAACCGGGGGTCGACCCCGCGCGGGAGACCGAGACGCTGGCCGAGGTCACGCTGGAGGTGCAGACGGTGCGGTGGGCGGGAGTCCCGTTCACGCTGCGGTCGGGCAAGGCTCTCGGCGAGAAGGTCAGGGAGATCGTGATCCGCTTCAAGGAGGTGGCGCACCTTCCGCAGGGCTTCACGGGCTCCGCCGCGCCGTCGGTGCTGCGCCTGTCGCTCGGGCCGGACCGCATGTCGCTCGAGCTCAACGTCAACGGCCCGGGCGACCCGTTCGAGCTCGAACGCGCCTCGCTCGACGTGGACTTCGGGGAAGGAGCCCGCCGGGCGTACGGCGAGGTGCTCGCGGGCATCCTCGACGGCGATCCCACCCTCTCGGTGCGCGGCGACACAGCCGAGCAGTGCTGGCGCATCGTGCAGCCCGTCATCGACGCCTGGCGGGCGGGCACCGTGCCGCTCGAGGAGTACGCCGCGGGCTCATCCGGTCCGGCGGACTGGCCCGCGCTCTGAGGCCGGCGACGATCCGGCGAACTTCTCGCGACGAGTCGCGCCGATTCGGCCGCACGCCCGGTGGGCGTGCCTAAGGTTGACCATGGCTGCGAGCATCCTGTCGATCGGCACCGCGGTGCCCCCGGCCCGTGTCTCGCAGACGGCGGCGCGCGACGTCTTCGCGGCGCAGCCCGGGCTCACCCGCATCACGCAGCGGCTCATCCACGCCGCCTTCGACGCATCGGCGATCGACCACCGCAACACGGTGCTCACCGACCTCGTCGCCGTGGCCGACGGCGAGGTGGTTCGGGATGCCGCGCCCGCCGAGCTCGATCTCGCAGGCGCCGACGGCACGATCCTCGTCCCCTCGACGGGCGATCGGAACGACGCCTACATCCGCCTCGCCCCGCCGCTGTTCGCCGAGGCGTCGGCGCAGGCGCTCGCCGAGGCATCCCTCTCCCCAGCCGACGTGACCCACGTCGTGACGGTGTCGTGCACGGGCATGTTCGCGCCGGGACCCGACTTCCGGCTCGTGCAGGACCTCGGCCTGCCGCGCACCGTCGAGCGGTACCACATCGGCTTCATGGGGTGTGCGGCCGCGCTTCCCGGCCTGCGTGCGGCTGCGCGGATCTGCGCCGCCCAGCCCGACGCCGTCGTGCTCGTGGCAGCGGCCGAGCTGTGCACGCTGCACATCCGGTCGTCGGAGGATCCGCAGCAGATCGTGGCGGCCTCGGTCTTCGCGGACGGCGCGGCGGCCGCCGTCGTATCGGCCCGGTCGTTCGGCGACGGGCCGCGCCTCGAGCTCGACCGGTTCGGCACCGTCCTCACGAGCGAGGGCGAGTCCGAGATGGTGTGGACGATCGGCGACCAGGGGTTCGACATGGTCCTCACCGCCGAGGTGCCGCGCATCATCGGCCGCGAGATCCGCGATGCCGTCGGCGGATTCCTCGGCGAGGACCGGCCGGACGCGTGGGCCGTGCACCCGGGCGGACGGAGCGTGCTCGACCGCGTCGAGTCCGGGCTCGGCCTCGACCAGGCGGCGCTCCAGGCGTCGCGCGAGGTGCTGCGGCAGCAGGGCAACATGTCGAGCGCGACGATCCTCTTCATTCTGCGCGCCCTGCTGCACGACGCGGCGCTCGGTGACGCCCGCATCGCCGCCCTCGCCTTCGGACCGGGCCTGACCGTCGAGTCGGCGCTGCTCCGGCGGACCACCGCGTGAGCCTCCGCGCGCGCGATACCGTCGTGCGGGAGCTCATGGACGATCCGGACTGCGACTCCGCCCGCCTCGCCGCGACGCTGCGCCGCTTCGACACCGTCAACCGGCTGTGGAGCGGCTGGGCCGCGCTCTATCGCGCACGGCTCGGGCCGTTCCTCGCGTCGCTCGAGCGGCCCGCGCGCGTGCTCGACCTCGGATCGGGCGGCGGAGATCTCGTGACGCGGCTCGCGGGACTCGCCGAGCGCGACGGACTCGACGTGCGCTGGGTCGGCGCGGACCCCGACGCGCGGGCCCTCGAGGTCGCCCGCGGGCGCGCCTCCTCGCGGATCGAGTTCCGGGCGTCGGATGCCTCGTCCCTCCGCTCCGCCGGCGAGCGGTTCGACGCCGTGGTGTCCAACCACGTGCTGCACCACCTCTCGGCTTTCGACCTCGCCGGGTTCGCGGCGGATTCGCGCGCGCTGACGGACGGGCTCGTGCTGCACTCCGACATCCGCCGCAGCCGCACCGCCTACGGGCTGTACGCCGTCGGCGTGACCCCGTTCGCGCCCGGGACGTTCCTGCGCACCGACGGGCTCCGCTCCATCCGGCGCAGCTACCGCGCCGCCGAGCTCGAGGCCGCCCTGGGTCATCCGTGGACGGTCCGGGATGCCTCGCCCTTCCGCGTCGTGGCGGAGGCGCCCGGCGATGCCTGACGTGGCGATCGTCGGTGCCGGGCCGGTCGGGACGCTCCTGGCCGGGCTCCTCGCTCGGCACGGGGTCGAGGTCGCGCTGCTCGAGCAGCGCGCGTCGGCGGGAGACGGCAGCCGGGCGATCGGCGTGCACGCGCCCGTGCTCGCCGCGCTGGAGGCATCCGGGATCACCGAGCGACTGCTCGCCTCGGCCGTGCGGGTCTCTCGCGGAGAGGCGCGCTCCGACGGCCGCGCGCTCGGCGTCGTGCGCTTCGACCGGCTGGATCGGCGGTTCCCCTTCGTCGCGGCGCTGCCGCAGGCGGCCACCGAGGAGGCGCTCGCGCTCGGGGCTCCCGCGCCGCGGCGGGGCGCCACCGTGACGGCGGTCGCTCCGGACGGACGAGTGACGCTCGAGGGCGGCGAGTCGGTGGTGGCGCCGATCGTCGTCGTCGCGGGCGGCTGGCGCGCTCGACGGCTCGTGTACCGCCCCGGAGCCGTGCACGTTCGGCCCTACGCCGACCGGTACCTGATGGCCGACGTCGCGTCCGACGCCGACGGCGACCTCGCCGTCGTCAACATCGACCGCGACGGAGTGCTTGAGTCGTTCCCGCTGCCGGGCGGGCGGCGCCGCTTCGTGGCCTGGGACGCGGGAGGCGAGGTCTCGGGCCGGGTGAGCCGTCTGCGCTCCGCGCTCCGCGCGCGGGGACAGGATGCCGCCGCCGAGCTCGTCCACACGGCCGCGAGCTTCGAGGTGCGCCGCGCCGTCGCCCCGGCGCTCCGCCGGGAACGCCTCTTCGTGATCGGCGACACGGCCCACGAGGTGAGCCCCATCGGCGGGCAGGGCATGAACCTGGGGCTCCTGGATGCCGCGACCCTCGCACCCCTGCTCGCGTCGTGGGTGCGCTCGGGGCGGGAGCCCGCGCCGGAGCTCGCGGCATGGGAGCGCCGTCGCCTCGCCTCGGCCCGCACGGCGGCCGCCCTCGCCACGCTCAACACGTCGCTGGGCCGGCCGCTCGGGCCGACGGCCCACGCCGTGCGGCGGGCGGGCCTTCGCGTGGTGCTGCTGCCGCCCGGCGCGCGCCTGCTCGCCCACGCCTACGCGATGGGCTTCGACCGCGACGCCTGACCGGCCGGGGCCGCGGCCGCACAGCCGCGGAGGAGATGACACCCCCGGAGGACGCCGCCCTCGGCATCCATCCTCCCGACCTGCCATCTCCTCCCGACGCGCCCGCCCCGCGGCCGCCCGCGGTCTCAGGCCGCGTAGGCGCCGCCCGTCGCGACGAGCTGCGCCGCGAGGAGGAGCGCGGCGAGCATGACCAGCCGGAAGAGGACGCGGGTCGGCGGGCGCACCAGCGCGAGCACGGCCGTGCCGACCGCGACCACGACGACCGCCGAGAAGAAGACCCACGACAGGACTGACGGCGAGCCCTGCGAACCGCCGACGAGCACCGCGATCGCCCCGACCACGATCCCGCCCGCCGCGACGACGGCCGACACCCGCGCGCCGAGGCGATGCGGCAGGCCGCGCACGCCGGTCGCGCGGTCGTCATCGAGGTCGGGCAGCACGTTGGTGAGGTGCACGGCGGCTCCGAGTGCGGCCCCGGCGATCCAGCCCCACGGTGCGGCGACGCGGGGGTCGGGCATGGACAGTGTCGCGAGGGAGGGGAAGATGCCGAAGCTCACGAGGAACGGCACGATCGAGAACGCCGTCGACTTCAGCCCCGCGTTGTACGACCAGGCCGACGCCAGGAAGAGGGCGTGGGCTGCCAGCATCCCGAATCCCAGCGGCGCGGAGAGCGCGAGCGCCGCGACCGCCGCCCCGATCGCGGCGATCCACGCCGTGCGCTCCGAGACATCGCCCCGGGCGATGGGCTTGTCGGTGCGGCCCACCGCGGTGTCGCGCGGGGAGTCGATCGCGTCGTTCGAGAGGCCGATCGACAGCTGCCCGGCGAAGACGGCGAGCGTCAGCAGCACGAGCCGCCACGGCTCGAGCCCCACCGCGATGCCGAGCGCGAGCGCGAGCGCCGTGACGACGAGCGTCGGGCCGGGATGCGTCGAGCCCCAGAGCGCCCGGACGGTGCGCATGGCCGGCGTCACGCGTCGACCGGGTAGCGCCCCCGGATGATGCCCAGGATGCTCGTCACGACCTGGCCGAGGTAGGCGAGCCCGATGAGGGCGGACGCGACGACGAACACGGCCTGCGACGTCTCGTACGACATCCCCGTCCAGGTCGAGAGCGCCGATTCGAGGTGGCCGCTGTCCCCCGAGTCGGGCACCGTCAGCGCACCGAGGAGCAGCGCGAACCACAGCACGAACGTCGCGATGTCATAGGCGAGACGCGTCCTGCGCGCGCGCCGGGACTGCGTGTCGAAGAGCGTCAGCAGCGGAGGCACGAGGAGCACCAGGATGACGAAGATGCCGTACACGATGCCGAGGAACGCGAGCCAGCCGAGCTGGGCCCCCACCCACCCTCGCCCGATGAAGAAGAAGACCGGCAGCAGCACCGCCGCCACCCATTGGGCGATGAAGACGAAACGGCCGGAGCCTGCCATGCGCATGGTCCGACCGTAGCGGGCGCGGCGCCGTCCCGGCGCGGGGCGCGTCAGGCGTGGACCGGATTGCGCCCTCGGACGATGCCCATGACCGCCAGCACGAGCTGTGCGAGATAAGCCACGCCGATCAGGCCGACGGCGAAGAGGAAGGCCGGCGACGGGCCGGCGTCGTACGAGATGCCGAAAGTGTTCATGATGGCGGAGTCGCGCACGCCGTTGTCCGCGAGCGGAAACGTCAGCCCGCCCAGCACGATCGCGCACCAGAGCACGACGGATGCCGCGTCGTAGCCCACCCGCGTCGACCGTTCGCGGCGCCCCTCGCCGTCGAGCAGCGTCAGCACTGGCGGGATGAGCAGGACCGGGATGCTGTAAACGGCGTAGTCGCTGCGGAACGACGGATCCTCGGCCATGAGCCAGGACTCGCCGAAGAAGAAGACGACGGGCAGCAGTGCCGCCGCCACCCACTGTGCGACGAACACGAAACGGCCGGACCGGGCGATCCGCATGCTCAGACCGTAGCGCGTGTCGCCTCCGCGGCGACAGTCGGCGTCGGATGCCGTAACGCGGGGAATGCTTCACAGGTGCATGTGGTTGCATACACCTGGGCCGACGGCGTCCCGGCAAACGAACCGACTCCAAGGAGACGCCACATGTCCACCCTCACCGACCGCACCGCCGAGACCGACGCCCCGATCATCGATGTCCTCGCGGAGCGCTGGAGCACCCGCATCTTCGACCGCCACGCCGTCATCGACGAGGCCGCGCTCGCGAGCGCGCTCGAGGCCGCCCGCTGGGCTCCGACCGCCGCCAACACGCAGGCGTGGCGAGTCATCGTGGCGCGCCGCGGCTCCGCCGCGCACGCGAAGATCCTGGCCTCGCTCGCGGGCTTCAACAGCGCCTGGGCGGGCGACGCCGCGGTGCTCGTCGTCTTCATCGCCGAGACCGAGCGCGACGGCAACGCCCTCCGCTGGGCCGAGTACGACGCCGGTCAGGTCGCCGCCCACTTCACGGTGCAGGCGCACGCGAACGGCCTCTCGACCCACCAGATGGGCGGCTTCGACCACGAGGCGATCGCGGCCGGCTTCGGCCTCGACGCGGCCCTTCTGCCGATCACGGTCATGGCCGTCGGCGAGCTCGGCGACATCCGCCAGGCGTCGGAGGAGCTGCAGGCCCGCGAGAACGCTCCGCGCCTCCGCCGCCCCGTCGCCGAGTCGGTCATCGTCAACGACTGAGCTCCGCCCGACCCGCGAACCCACACTCCGCTCCCGACCCCACACTCCGCGCGCGTCCGCAGAGTGTGGGGTCGGTCTGCGAATGTGGGTTCGTCGTATGAGGCGGGTCAATCGTCGAGAAGCTCGGCCTCGATCACGTCGTCATCCGTGGCGGGCGCCTCGGGGCCGTCGCTCGTCAGCACGAGCGACGAGCCGTCGGCGGAGACATCCACCCGCACGACGTCGCCGTCGCGGACCCCGCCCGACAGCAGGGCCATCGCGAGACGGTCCTGGATCTCGGACTGGATGAGCCGGCGCAGCGGCCGCGCGCCGAATACGGGGTCGTAGCCCCGCTCGGCGAGCCACGTGCGCGCCTCGGGCGTGACGGCGAGCGTCAGGCGGCGGTCGCGGAGGCGGCGCTGCAGCGCGTCTACGGCGAGCTCGACGATCTGCGCGAGGTCGTCCTCGGTGAGCGCCGAGAAGATCACGATGTCGTCGAGGCGGTTCACGAACTCCGGCTTGAACGCCTGCCGCACGAGCCCCTGCACCTGCTCGCGCTTCTGGTCGAACGACAGCGTCGGGTCGATGAGGATCGGCGAGCCGAGGTTCGACGTCAGGATCAGGATGACGTTCTTGAAGTCGACCGTGCGGCCCTGGCCGTCGGTCAGCCGTCCGTCGTCCATGACCTGCAGCAGCACGTCGAAGACCTCGGGGTGCGCCTTCTCGACCTCGTCGAGCAGCACGACCGAGTACGGACGACGCCGCACGGCCTCGGTCAGCTGGCCGCCCTGCTCGTAGCCGATGTAGCCGGGAGGGGCGCCGACGAGCCGCGAGACCGAGTGCTTCTCGCCGTACTCCGACATGTCGATGCGCACCATGGCGTGCTCGTCGTCGAAGAGGAACTCCGCGAGGGCCTTCGCGAGCTCGGTCTTGCCGACGCCGGTGGGGCCGAGGAAGAGGAACGAGCCGGTCGGGCGGTTCGGGTCGCTGATGCCCGCGCGAGACCGGCGCACGGCATCCGACACCGCCTTGACGGCATCCTTCTGCCCGATGAGGCGCTTGCCGAGCTCGGCCTCGAGGTGCAGCAGCTTCTCGGTCTCGCCCTGCATGAGGCGCCCGACGGGGATGCCCGTCCACGCGGCGATGACGGCCGCGATGTCCTCCTCGGTGACCTGGTCGTTGACCATCCGTTCGCCCGCGGGCTCTTCGCGTTCGGCGGTCATGAGCTCGCGCTCGAGCGCCGGGATCTCGGCGTACAGCAGCCGCGACGCCTTCTCGAGGTTGCCCTCGCGCTGCGCGCGCTCGGCCTCCATACGGGCGGCGTCGAGCTTGGTCTTGAGGTCGCCGACGCGGTTGAGCGACGCGCGCTCGCGCTCCCAGCGGGCCTGCAGCTCGTCGAGCCTCGCCTGCTCCTGGCCGAGCTGCTCGCGCAGCGCCGCCAGGCGCTCCTTCGAGGCCTCGTCCTTCTCCTTCTTGAGGGCGAGCTCCTCGAGCTTGAGCCGGTCGACGTGCCGGCGCAGCTCGTCGATCTCGAGCGGCGCGGAGTCGATCTCCATGCGCAAGCGGCTGGCGGCCTCGTCGATGAGGTCGATCGCCTTGTCGGGCAGCTGGCGGCTCGGGATGTAGCGGTGGCTGAGGGATGCCGCGGCCACGAGCGCGCCGTCGGCGATCGCGACCTTGTGGTGGGCCTCGTAGCGCTCCTTGAGCCCGCGCAGGATCGCGACGGTGTCCTCGACGCTGGGCTCGCCGACGTAGACCTGCTGGAAGCGGCGCTCGAGCGCGGCATCCTTCTCGATGAACTCGCGGTACTCGTTGAGGGTCGTGGCCCCGATGAGGCGCAGCTCGCCGCGGGCGAGCATCGGCTTGAGCATGTTGGATGCCGCGACAGAGCCCTCGCCGCCGCCCGCGCCCATCAGCACGTGCAGTTCGTCGATGAAGGTGATGATGCGGCCGTCGGACTCGGTGATCTCCTTGAGGACGCTCTTGAGGCGCTCCTCGAACTGACCGCGGTACATCGCGCCCGCGACGAGCGCGGAGATGTCGAGGGTGACGAGCTCCTTGTCCTTGAGGGACTCCGCGACGTCGCCCGCGACGATGCGCTGCGCGAGGCCCTCGACGACGGCGGTCTTGCCGACGCCGGGCTCGCCGATCAGCACGGGGTTGTTCTTCGTGCGGCGGGTCAGCACCTGGCTGACGCGCCGGATCTCGCTGTCGCGCCCGATGACGGGGTCGAGCTTGCCCTGGCGGGCCCGGTCGGTGAGGTTGATCCCGAACTGCTCGAGGGCGCTCCGCGCGTCCTCCTGCCCGGGCTGCTGCGTGGCGTTCATCTGTCTCCTGAAATCTGCGGGACTCAAACTTGAGTCGTTATGGCTCAAGTTTACCAAATACAGGATGCCGCGGGCAACGCCCGGCTACCGGGACGGTGGCGCGCAAGGCGCGGGCGGCAGGCGGGGCCGCGCGGCAGGCGAGGCGCGCCTGGGCGTCCATAGCCCGTGCTCTCGCCGAGAGCCCACGCTGTGCACGGGTCAGATCGTGGGCTTTCGGTCACAGCACGGGCTATGGATGCAGTGGCCCCCGCGCCAGGCGACGGTATCGAGCACCCCCCCCCGCGTCAGGCGACGATCTCCAGCACGGGCTCCGGCATCGGCTCGAGCCCGGCCGCGGCATCCCGTGCCGGCGTCGTGCACGCGAAGCGGGCGCGGTACGCCGTCGGCGTCACGTCGAGCACGCGCGCGAAGTTCTGCCGCAGCACGGCGGCCGAGCCGAAGCCGCTCTCGTAGGCGATGCGATCGAGGCCCAGGTCGGTCTTCTCGAGCAGCCGCTGGGCGTGGATGATCCGCTGTCGCGCGAGCCATGCGGCGGGGGTCGCCCCGAAGTCGGCCTTGAACCGCCGTGCGAACGTGCGCGGAGACATGTGCGCCTTGGCGGCGAGCTGGTCGACCGTGAGCTCGAGGCGGATGTTCTCCAGCATCCAGTCCGTCACGGGCGCGAGCGAGAGGCTCTGCACCTCGGGCAGCGGCTTGTCGATGAACTGCGCCTGTCCGCCGTCGCGCTGCGGCGCCACGACCATGCGCCGGGCGATCTTGTTGGTGAGCTCGGCGCCGATCTCCTGACGCAGCAGGTGCAGGCACGCGTCGAGGCCCGCCGCGGTGCCGGCGCTCGTGATGATCCGGCCCGACTGCACGTAGAGCACATCGGGGTCGACCTCGATCTCCGGGTACATGCGGGCCATCGTGTCGGCGTACTTCCAGTGCGTCGTGGCGCGCTTGCCGTCGAGCACACCGGACGCGGCGACGACGAACGAGCCGCTGCACACGCTCAGCACCCAGGCGCCGCGCTCGACGGCACGGCGGACGATCCCTGCGACGCGCAGGTCGACACTGCCCCACGTCCCCCGCGGGATCGGCGTCACGACGACGAGGTCGGCCACCTCCGCGAAGGCGAGGTCGTCGGCGACGTTGATCGAGAACCCGAGGTTCGAGCGGATCGCCCCGGGCTCGGGCGTCACGATCCGGAACTCGAAGTTCGGGATGCCGTCATCCGACCGGTCCAGCCCGAACGCCTCGCACGCGAGACCGAACTCGAAGGGCGCGAACCCCTGCTGGACGACGACGGCGACGGTCTTCACGGCTTCTCCCCGGTTCTCGGAAACGCTTCGCGCAGCGTGGCAGTATTCGTACGCTGCGTGGCCATTCTGCCACTCGTGGCAGTTCCGAGGCAAGCGTAGCGTTCCTGCCATGTTCATGGTGATTCTTCTCGCAGCCCTCGCGATCCTCGCGATCGCCTCGACGGTCGCCGCCCTTCGCACTGACGGCTACCGTCGCGTCCCGACCGATTGGTCGCGACTCCCCGACGAGCACGGTCAGCCCGCAAGCACCCGCTCGTAGACCCCGACCATCGCCGCCGTCCGTGAGGACTGGCGGAACCGCTCGCGGATCGACGCATCCGGCACAGGCGCTGTGCCGGCCTCGATGTCGGCGGCGGCCTGCCGCAGGGCGGCCGCGAGCGCCGCGGTCGAGGCATCCTGAACCGGCCACAGCCCCGAGCCGAGCTCCGCCGCGATGTCGGGATCGCTCACGACCGACGGCGTCCCGAGCGACGCCGCCTCGAACACCGTCATCCCCTGCGTCTCGAAGCCGATCGACGTCTGCACGACAGCATCGGCGGCACCGATGCGCCGGAGCGTCTCGGCATACGGCAGCCTCCCCGCGAACCGAACGGATGCCGCCGGCCGGCGCTTCTCGACGATGCGGCGCGCCGCGCGCAACTCGCCTCCCCCGCCGATCACCTCGACCTCGGCGCCGACGCCCGACTCGGCGACCGCCTCGAGGAACGGCAGGAGGCGCTTCTCGGGGCTCATGCGCCCGAGCCACACGAACCGCGGCGGTCCGGGCGCGCGCGGCGACTCCGACGCGAGCGCCGCGTCGAGCACGTCGTCGTCGATGCCGTTCCAGATGACGTCGACGCTCCCCGACAGCGGCACCGCGCCGTGCGCCTCGAGCCGTCGCGCGAAATGCGCCGAGGGGGCCGTCACGGCGGCGCTCTGCACGGCGAGTCGTCGCAGGTACGACCAGCCGTCGCCGCCGGCAGCCGGTGAACCCAGCGCGCGGCGCTCCCAGGCGTTGAGCACGCGCAGCACGGTCGCCGGGAACGGCGCGGTCGCCTCGATCCCGACGTCCACGCGGTTGTGCATCGTGTGGACGACCGGGATGCCGTGGCGCGCGGCGAAGCGATGTCCGATGTACGCCCCCCAGAAGTCCGCCTGCACGTGCACGACGTCGACCGGGGGACGGCGGCGGAGCGCGGCATCCACCCATCTGTCGGTGCGGGCGCCGGGCCACGTGAGCGAGTACTCCCGGTCGGCCGTGATGGGGATCGAGGGCATGTCGAGGTAGGCCGCGTCGGGCGCGACCGCTCGCCCGCGCGGGCCGTGCAGCGCGGGCGCGACGATCGTGACGGTGTGCCCCGCACGCTCGAGGAACCGCCGCTGCAGGCGCATCGACACCTGCGCGCCACCGAGCGACTCGACGTGCTGGTCGCCGAACATCACGACGTGCACGGCGGGCTACTCGGGCAGCGGTTCGTCGCGGTACAGCGCCTCGAACGTGTCGAGCGTGCGGTGGATGTCGTGCACCTTGACGCCCTCGAGCGAGGCCCGCTGCATGCGCAGCCGCTCCTCGGGGGCGGCGGTCAGGACGTCGGTGAGACGCGCCGCCAGCTGGTCGACGTCGCCCGGCTCGAAGAGGTAGCCGTTCTCGCCGTCGTGCACGAGGTGCGGCAGGGCGACGGCGTTCGCCGCCACGATCGGCAGGCCCGAGGCCATCGCCTCCATCGTCGCGATCGACTGCAGCTCGGCGATCGAGGCGATCGCGAAGAGGCTCGCCCGCGAGTACAGCTCCCGCAGCTCCTCCTCGGACGTGTGGCCGTGGAACGTGACCCGCGACTCGAGGCCGAGCTGATGGGTCAGCTGCTCCAGGTTGCGGCGCTGATCCCCGCCACCCACGATGTCGAAGTGCACGTCGAGCGCGGGGTCGAGCTTCGTGATCGCCCGCAGCACCTCGTCGATGCGCTTCTCGGTCGTGAGACGGCCGACGAAGAGGATGCGGTTCGCGTCACGCGGCGTGAGGTCGGGCGTGTAGTTCGACCGGTCGATGCCGCAGCTGATCGGGATGACATTCTCGACGGCGATCGTCCGCTCGAGGAACTCCGCGGCCTTGCGCGTCGGCGTCGTGACCGCGCGCACCATGTCGAAGGTGCGCTTGGCGTCCTCCCACGCGAGCTTGATCGCGAAGCGGGTCCAGGATGCCGGCAGCACCGTGAAGTCGAGGACGTTCTCGGCCATGACGTGATTGGTCGCGATGACCGGGATGCCGCGCTGGCGCGAGATGCGCGTGAGGCCTCGCCCGATGATGATGTGCGACTGGATGTGCACGACATCGGGCTGCACCTGGGCGAGAACGCGGCGCGCGTAGTACTTCGACCGGAACGGCATGACGAACCGGAGCCAGTCGTGCGGGTACCAGCGCCAGGACGGCAGCCGGTGGACCGTCATCTCCTCGCCCTCGATGACCTCGCGGAAGGTGCCGCGCTTGAAGTGCGTGACGCTGGGAGCGACGACGTGCACGTCGTGTCCGCGGGCGACGAGGCCGGCGGCGAGGCGCTCGGCGAAGCGGGCCGCGCCGTTGACGTCGGGCGCGAAGGTGTCGGCGCCGATCAGGATCGTCAGCGGCTCGGAGGGCGCGCGGGTGTCGGCGGGCTCTGCGGCGTCGGGGGTGTCAGGAGTCGCGGGGGGAGTCACGGGATCGGTGGCTGCCTATCTCTGCGGCGCGCGCCGAGGGATGCCTCCGACGCGGAACCCACTCTACCCGAGGGCCTCCGAGGGTCTTCGGAGCGCGCCGGGGCGGCTAGACCTTGAGGTCCTGCTTCGGCACGACGACCTCTCGGATGATGAGGAGGACGGATGCCGTGATCGGCAGCGCGATGAGCACGCCGAGCACGCCCATCAGGGTGCCGCCGACCATCGCGGCGATCAGCACGAGCGCCGCCGGGATCGAGATGGCCTTGTTCATGACGCGGGGGCTCACGACGTACGACTCGATCTGGATGTACACGAGGTAGGCGATGAAGAAGACGAGCGCCTGCTGCGGGCTCGAGAAGAGCGCGATCACCGAGGCGAGGATCCAGAAGATCACCGAGCCGAAGAGCGGGATGAGGGTGATGACGAACGCGATGACCGCCATGAGCGCGGGGAACGGCAGGCCGATCACGAGGTGCAGCACGAAGACGACCGCGGCGTTGAGCGACGAGAGGGTCACCGAGCCGATGAGGGCGCTGCCGACGGAGTCGGTGATGCGCTCCGTCATGTCGGTGAGCTTGGGGCGGTTGCGCGCCGGGGCCAGCGAGTAGAGCGCGCCCTTCATCGCGCCGAGCGAGGCGAGGAAGTACAGCGTGAGGGCGACGACGATGAAGCCGCCCGAGATGGCGCCGACGATTCCCGCCGCCACGTGCAGCACGCCGCCTCCGATGGCGGCGAGGAAGGCGGGGTCGGAGAGCGTCGCCGCGAGCTGGTCGATCGCCGTGCCGAGGCCGGCCTGCCACTCCGCGGGGAGGGCGAGGAACCACTCCGACTGCGGGATCTCGTCGAGCGCCTTGGGGATCGCCTCGAAGAACTGGCCGATCTGGGCGAGCACGGGCGGCAGCACGAAGACGAGGAACAGCACCATGAGCAGCGCGAACGCCCCGAACACGATGCCGATGCCGGCGCCCCGCTTGACGTTGTGCCGCTCGAGCAGTCGGACGATCGGATCGAGTCCGAGCGAGAGGAACAGCGCCAGCACGATGTAGGCCAGGATCGTGGAGATCGAGAAGATGGCGCTGCCGAGCACGAGCGCGGCGAGCACGCCGAGGGTCGCGGCGAAGCCGGCGACGAGCGGGCGGTCGATGACGGCGAGCACACGCGCCCGGAACCCGGTGTCGATGTGCGCCGGAACCTCGGGGAGGAGCGCCGCGACCGGGTCGGCCGGGGCCGTCGCGGGCGCGCCGGGCACGGCAGGCGAATCGCTCATTGCGCCACTCTAGAACCGCGGCCTCGCGCGGCGCGTCTGCGCGCGGCCGACTCCTCACCCCGTCAGGGTGATCGTCGATGGGCCGCGGCGCGGTAGCGTTCCAGGACAGCGGCTGGGGGGACCGCGCCCCCCGCCCTCGACGTCGGGAGACCTCGCCATGGAACCGGTACTGGGCGCCAACCTCATCTGGATCGCGGGCGCCGTCGTCAACTTCGCCATCATCGTCCTGGCGCTGCTCATCCTCCCCAAGCGCCGAAAGCCCACGGCGGCCATGGCGTGGCTGCTCGCGATCTTCCTTTTCCCGTATCTCGGCATCCTGCTGTTCCTGCTCATCGGCAGCATCAAGCTGCCGAAGGCCCGCATGGAGGCCCAGGCCCGCATCGACGCGCAGATCCGGGAGCGCGTGGCGCTCTCCAAGCTCGACCCGCCGCACGCCGATGAGCCCCGGTGGTTCCAGCGCGTGCTGCAGCAGGCGGAGGAGCTCACCGGCATCCCCGCTCTCCACGGCAACGCGATGACGCTCAACGGCGACTACAACGGCTCGATCCTGGAGATGGCGGAGGAGGTCGACCGGGCCCAGCGATACGTGCACGTCGAGTTCTTCATCATCGGGTTCGACGACACGACGCGACCTTTCTTCACGGCGATGGAGAACGCGGTCAAGCGCGGCGTCAAGGTGCGGCTGCTCGCCGACCACATCGCGACGCGCAAGGTGCCGAACTCGAAGGAGATGACGGCGGAGCTCGACCGCATCGGCGTCGAATGGGCCTGGATGCTGCCGGTTCAGCCGTTCAAGGGCAAGTACCAGCGCCCGGACCTGCGCAACCACCGCAAGATCGTGATCGTCGACGGCGTCGTCGCCTACACGGGATCGCAGAACCTCATCGACCGCAGCTACGACTCCCCCAAGAACCAGAAGCGCGGCCTCAAGTGGCAGGAGCTCGTGACGCGCGTCGACGGACCCGCCGCCTCCGCCCTCAACGTCGTCTTCCTCTCCGACTGGGCGATCGAGACCGGCGAGCAGCTCGCCGGTCAGGAGTACGTGGCCGTCGAGACGATCGCACCCAAGGGTGATCTCGTGTGCCAGGTCATCCCGAGCGGCCCCACCTACACGACCGAGAACAACCTGCGCCTGTTCCTCTCCCTCATCTACGGCGCGACCGAGAAGCTCATCATCACGAGCCCCTACTTCGTGCCCGACGAGGCGATGGTGTACGCCATCACGTCGGCGTGTGAGCGCGGCGTCGAGGTGCAGCTGTTCGTCTCCGAGATCGGCGACCAGTGGCTCGTCTGGCACGCGCAGCGCTCGTACTACGGCGTGCTGCTCGAAGCGGGCGTGCGGATCTTCCTCTACCCCGCGCCGTTCATCCTGCACTCGAAGCACTTCTCCGTCGACGACGACATCGCCGTCATCGGGTCGAGCAACATGGACATCCGCTCGTTCAGCCTCAACTCCGAGGTCTCGGTGCTCGTGCGGGGCGCATCGTTCGTGGCGGGCATGCGCGAGGTCGAGGAGGGCTACCGCCAGGCGGGCCGCGAGCTGACCCTCGAGGAGTGGCGCCGCGAGCCGCGCTCGGCCACGTTCTACGACGGCGTCGCTCGCCTCACCTCTGCTCTCAACTAGGGCTCACCAAGCCCGGCCTACCCTGGAGGCATGCCCCGACTGCAGGCGGACGCCGACGCGACCCTCTGGGTGCCCATGACGGAATCGTTCGGCCTGCGCGGCCGACGGCACCGCAAGGCGGCGATCAGGATGCTGCTGACCCAGGCGAACCGCGCGGTGGGTGCCACGGAGCGTCCCGGCAGCGGGTTCCTCGCGTGGAGCATGAGCCAGGCGGCACCGTTCCTCATGCGGCGCGCGGGCGGACGCGTGCTCGTGTGGGTGTGGAAGGCCGATCCCGACCTCCTCGTCGTGATGGCCCAGGTGCAGGAGGCGACGCCGCAGCTGCGCACGGCGCGCGCCATGATGCCCATGGAGTACGACGACACCGAGGACTTCCGCAATCCGTATCTGGGCTCGGGCGAGAAGCTCGCGATGCCGCTTCCGAAGGACGGTCGCACGCCGCCGTTCGCGACCTACACGTGGGACACCGGCACGCACTTCGTGACCGTCACGGCCGTCTGCTCCGACCGGGAGCGCTTCGGCATCGTCATGGGGAGCGTGGACGACCTCGCCCGCACCCTCCGCGTCGTCGACGACCTGACGCTTGGCGAGTCGCCGACGGTCCTGCGGATCGAGCCTCCCCGGCCCTAATCCGGCTGTTCCGCGGCCAGGGGCGCGGCATCCCGATCACCCGAGAGCCAGCGCAGCCACCGTGCGCCCGGATCCCCCTCGAACACGAGCGCGCGTACGAGCAGCGTGAGCGGGATCGACAGGATCGCGCCCAGCGGCCCGATGATGAACGTCCAGAAGATGACGGCGAAGAAGCTCAGCGTCAGGCTGAGGCTCACGGCGTCGCTCACGAACTTCGGCTGGACGAGCACCTGCAGCGTCACGTTGACGACGCAGTAGATCGCGACCACGGCGAGGGCGAGCGGCCAGCCCCCGACGACGAGGGCGAGCACGGCGGGCGGGATGAGCCCGAGCACGAAGCCGATGTTGGGGATGAAGTTCGTGACGAACGCGAGGATCGCCCACACGGCGGGCGCCGGGACGCCGAGGGCCCAGAGCGCGAGGCCGTCGATGATCGCGACGATGGCGCCGAACGTCGCGTTGACGACGTAGTACCGGCGCACCCCCGAGTTGAACACCTGCACACGGCGGATCGTCGGGCGGCGGGAGGGGCCGAAGGATGCCTCGGCCGTCGTGTACCTCGCGCCGTCGACCGCCATGAAGATGACGTAGGCGAGCACGAAGAAGAACGCCGTGAGCGCGCTCAGCACCTGACCGCCCAGCGACGTCGCGAACGACAGGACGTTCTCGGGCTTGAGCACCGATGCTCCTGCGTCGGCCGCCTCCTGATCGAGCCCCATCGACTGGAGCGTCTGCAGCACGCTCTGCGCCGACGCCCGCAGCTCGTCGGCGTAGTCGGCGACGAGCTGGGCGAACTGCGCACCGGCGAAGAACAGCAGGAGCGCCATGACGGCGAGGATGAGGTAGCCGACGACGATGACGGCCGTCGTCGCGAGCCAGCGCGGCCACCCCCGACGCTCGAGCGGGAACCGCACGGGGTGGCAGATGATGACGATCACGGCGCCGAGCGCGAGCGGGCCGACGAGCTCCCGTGCATACGAGACCCCGGCGAGCGCGATCACGGCGGCAGCGAGCCCGAGGAGCGTCCGCAGCGCCGGCGAGAGGACGGGGGCGGGGGCGGGCGCGGCGGCCGGCTGCTGCGGTCGGGATGCCTTCACGGCGTCAGGCTAGCGGCGCGCCGCCGGGGCACCGGCGGGGCGCGCTGCGGAGACGTCGCTATCGTGAGCGCGTGGATCTCAGCGCGCTCCTGCCCACGTCGGTCGAGTGGTGGCAGATACTCGTCGCCGTCGTCGTGGTCATCGCGGGCTGGGTGCTCGCGCGGCTCGGCCGCAAGGCGACCGTCCTGCTCCTCCGTCGTGCGCCGGGCGTCTCCGAGCTCGTCACGACCTTCATCGGCCGCGCGGTGTCGTACTCGATCGTGCTGCTCTCGGTCGGCATCGCCCTCGCGGTCCTCGGCGTCAACATGCAGCCGCTCCTCGCGATCGTCGTCGTGCTCGCCGTGGTGGCGGTGCTCGTGCTGCGGGGGGTCGCCGACAACTTCGCGGCGGGCGTCGTGCTGCAGGCGAGCCAGCCGGTGATGCTCGGCGACGAGATCCAGGTGGAGGGGGTGGACGGCAAGCCCCTCACGGGCGTCGTGACCGACCTCAACTCGCGCACCGTCGTGCTGCAGACCTATGACGGTCGCACCGTCCACGTGCCCAACGCCAAGATGGTGCAGGAGCCCGTCGTCAACCACTCGACGCGGGGCCTTCGCCGCAGCGAGGTGCAGGTGCGCGCGGAGCGCGCCGGCGCCGAGGTCGACGACCTGCTCGCTCGTCTCGCGGCGGTCGCGGCATCCATCCCCGGCGTCGACGCCGGCGAGGCGACCCGGGCGATCCCGGTGTCGATCTCTCCCGAGCGCATCACGGCGCGCGTGCTCTTCTGGCACGCCCCCGCCGACGGCCTCACGGTCGTCGCCGACGTCGTGCGCGCCGTGTCCGACTCGCTCTCGCAGCACGGCGCCGGCGGGACGGTCACGAGCGACCCCGGCCTGCCGCCGCTCGTGCCCTCCGACAGCGTCTGAGCTACGCCTTCGCCGGGGCGGCCGCCGGCGCCTTCTCCGGCGGGTGCACCGTGAGCTCGGGCGCCTTCGTGACGATGAGCCACACCGGCAGGATGATGAGGCACAGCAGCGGCAGCACCGTGATGTCGCCGCACAGCGCGATCCCCACGAAGATGCCGATCCAACCGTCCTTCGTCGCGGCGAGGGTGATCCCCATCACGCCGCAGGCGACGGCGAGGGAGATCGGGATGCCGGGGAAGAGCGCGAACGCGAGGAGGCCGAAGGCCGTGCCGACGAACACCGCGGGGAAGATGCGGCCACCGCGGAAGCCGGCGCTCGCGGCGATGAGGAGGGCGACGATCTTGACGCCCGTGAACAGCGCGAGCTGAGAGGCGCTGTAGTCCTCGGGGTGCTCGAGGAGCTCGGCCGTCTGCTCCAGTCCCTTGAAGAGCGTGATGGGCCCGCCGATGATGCCGAGCACGCCGAGGATCATGCCGCCGATCGTCGTGAAGATGATCGGGTTGCGCAGAGCGTGGAACGCCTTGTGGAGGTAGGGGAACAGGAACGCCGCGACGATGCCGAGGATCGCCGAGACAGCCGCGATGAGGAAGCCCTGGAGAAGGTAGATCGGCTGGATCGCGCCCATGGGCTCGAGGGTGAACGAGATCGACTCGCCCCCGAGGAGGAGCATCGTGACGGCTCCCGCGCCGGCGGCGGCGAGGGGCAGGAAGAGCTTGTCCCACAGGGAGCCCGGCAGCGCGAGGGCTCCCACGGTGCCGGTGAATATCAGCGCCGCGGCGACGGGCGTGCCGAAGAGCGCGCCGATCGTGCCGGAGACGGCGAGCATGACGAGGAGCGCCGGCGGGATCTTGGTCGAGAGCCGGCCGAACACCGCGACCGCGAGGGCGGAGTTGACCGCGATCGTCGGGTTCTCGGGGCCGAGGCTCACGCCGCCCGCGAGGCCGAGGATCGCGACGAGCAGGATCGTCGGCACCGCACCGAGCTTGGGCGGCGGCCCGCCGAGCTCGGTCGTCGCCGAGTCGGGACCGCCGTGACCCGGCACGAGCCAGACGATCGCGCCGACCGCGGCGCCGGTCAGGGTGAGGATGAGGAAGATCCACCACGGGGTGCTCTCGTCGGCGCCGAACTGGCCGGGCAGCCAGTCCCACAGGAAGTGCATGAGCTGCTCGGACACGAGGTCGAGGGCTCTCAGCACGACGGCGGAGCCGATGCCGATCAGCAGGGCGGGGACCGCCATGAGCACGAGCGTGCGGACGCTCAGGCGAGGGGCGGCGGTGGTGTCGGTCATCTGACTCTCCTCCGGGTCAGGACTCATCCTGCCCGAGAAGCGGCAGTGCGTGCGGCATCCACCCCTTCCTGACCGAGGTCCTGCTGGAGCGCGGCGGCGCTGCGGATGAAGAGGATGATCCACGTGAACACGAGGGTTCCGGCGACGAGCTCGACCGCCGTGAGCGTGTAGTACCCGATCGCATAGAAGACGCCGAGTGCGACGACGACGGCGAGGAAGACCCATCCGAGGTAGATGAACGTGCGCGCCATGCCCGGGATCCAGACCGGCAGGCGGATGACGAGCACGGCGTACACGACCGCCATGCCCGACGCGAATGCCGTGTGGATCCAGAACCAGTCGTCGACCGGGAAGACCCCGACGAACGCGAGGAAGACGCCGACGAGGATGAGTGACAGGCGCACGCGGGCGATGCCCTGCGGATGCGTCGTCGGGATGCCGGCGGTCGCGGCGCGCGCGAGCGTCGTGACGATGATCCCCGCGACGATGAGCGTCAGGTTGAACGCGAGCGACGACACGTCGCCGGTCACCCCGAGCGAGCTCAGGTGCTGCTGCCACCAGAGCGGATCGGTCGCGGTGAGCATGCTGGCGACGATGCCCTCGACGAGGAAGGTCGCGAGGATGATCGCGAGCAGGTCCAGGTCCATGTGCGTCGCGGAGAAGAACGCCACGTACGCCGTGACGGCCGCGACCGCGCCGGAGAGGACGATCGCGGCGATCGGGAACACCTCGGCCCCGATGAAGGCCTGCTCGAAGATCACCGACACGAGCGTCCAGCTGAGCAGTGCGATGACGGCGTGCGCGAAGGCGAGGGCCGCGAGGTCGACGATGTCGAGCGCGCCATAGCGTCCTCGGCGGGCGACGAGGCGTCCGCCGACGAAGGCGACGATCGCGACGAGTGCCGACGACACGGCGGCGAACTGCCCGACGGAGCCGGGACCCGCGATCGGCGCCGGCTGGAAGCGGAAGGCGATCATCGCCGTGAGCGCGACGACCACGAAGGCGGCGGCGCCGAGGGCGAGCGAGATCGACTCGAGCGTGCGCTCGCGCGGGGCAGGGGTCACGTGTCGGTCCCTTCGTCCGGTGCCGGTCGGCCGAGGTCGACGGCGAGCTGGGTGATCTGCTGCGCGACGGCGCGCATCTGCCCGCGCGTCGCCGGCTCGTCGTCGTCACGGCCGCGTGCCGCCTTCTCGATGACGTACGACGACACTGTCGCCGTGACGGTGCCGACGATCGCGATGCCTCCCGCCATGAGGGCGACTGCCCAGATGCGCCCGAGCGCGGTCACGGGATAGTAGTCGCCGTAGCCGACCGTCGCGACCGTCACGAACGCCCACCAGATCGCGTCGCCGAAGTCGACGATGTTGGCGTTCGGGGCGTGGCGCTCGGCGTCGAGGACGGCGAGCGCGCACAGGTAGATGACCAGGAGCGAGGCGCCTGCGCCGTAGACGGCGATGCGGCTGCGCAGGGCCGTTCCGGCCGACTGACGGTGAGTGCCGAACGAGATGAAGGCGCGCAGCAGCCGCAGCGCTCGGAGCATGGGGATGGCCACGATCGCGAGGTCGAGGAGGTGGCCCCGGAACCAGGCCCCTCGAGGTTTGGCGAGGACGAGCCGCACGAGGTAGTCGAAGACGAAGGCGATGTACGTGACGCCGATGACCGCCCAGAGGACGATCGCCGTCTCGCCCTGCGCGTCGGTGATGGACTTCCACGAGTACGCGATGAGC
This sequence comes from Microbacterium sp. AZCO, assembly GCF_039614715.1. Taxonomy (GTDB): domain Bacteria; phylum Actinomycetota; class Actinomycetes; order Actinomycetales; family Microbacteriaceae; genus Microbacterium. The sequence continues at coordinate 3,385,233 of NZ_CP154857.1, forward strand.
CACAGCAGCGACGCGATGATGAGGGGCCAGTAGGTGCGGTCCTCCCACCTCTGGATCGCCTCCGGTCCGCGTTGCATGCCTGAACTCTAGAGCCGGCTCCCGCCCGGTCGGCGGCGCACCGCCGGGGCCTCATCCGCCGTGCATGACGCCGTCGCCGCGGCCACGCCCGGGTGGCATGATGTGCGCATGAGCGAGGTGCGCGAGTCTTCCCTGGAATGGACGCGGCCGTCCACGGTGGCCGAGCGGATGGCGGAGGGCAAAGAGGCGCGCGAGCGCACGCCCCGCAGCGCCCTGGCCCATCTCACGGTCGGCGAGCGCGACCCGCTCGGCATCCTCGATGAGCAGAACGCGGCTCGCCTGCAGGAGCTCATCCCGCTGCGGATCGAGCGCATGTCGGCGAGCCCCTTCGCCTTCTACCGCGGAACCGCGGCGATCCAGGCGGCCGATCTCGCGAACGACCCGCACAGCGGAATCCTCGTCGCTTCGTGCGGCGACGCGCACGTGTCGAACTTCGGCTTCTACGCCTCGGCGCAGCGCACCCTCATGTTCGACCTCAACGACTTCGACGAATCCGCCTGGGCTCCGTGGGAGTGGGACGTCAAGCGACTCGTGACGAGCATCGTGATCGCCGGCCAGGCGACCTCGCGAGACACCGAGATCGTGGAGGATGCCGCGCTCGCGGCCGTGCGCACGTACGCGCGGTCGATGGGGTCGAACGCCAAGCGCAGCAGCGTCCGCCGGTACTTCGAGCACTTCGACGCCGAGTCGGGTCTCGCCGCCATGGACCCCGAGTCGCAGCGCACGATGCGCGCGGCCATCAAGGAGGCGGAGAAGCGCACGGGTGACCGGGCGGCGCGCAAGCTCACGACCCTCGGCGACGACGGCCGGCTGCGGTTCGTCGAGCGTCCGCCGACCATGACGCACACGACGCCCGAGATCGAGGGGCGCCTGCACGACAATATGCGCAAGTACGCCCAGTCGGCACTCGTCGACGTGCGGCTCGTGCTCAACCAGTACACGGTGACCGACATCGCGCTGCGCGTCGTGGGCGTCGGCAGCGTCGGCACGCTCTGCACGCTCGTGCTGCTGCAGGACGGCGACGAGAACGCCCTCATCCTGCAGGGCAAGCAGGCGGGGCGGAGCGTGCTCGAGCAGTACGGCAGGATCGAGCAGCCCCCCGCCGTCGCCGAGCACATCGCCGAGAACGGCGAGGGCGGCCGGGTCGTCGCCATGCAGCGCATCCTGCAGGCCGTCTCCGACCCGTTCCTCGGACACCTGCGCGCCTACGCGGGGGACTTCTACGTGCGCCAGTTCAACGACATGAAGGGCGGCGTCGAGATGGACGAGCTGGAGGATCCGCTGTTCCGGCAGTACGCCGAGACGTGCGCCTCCGTGCTCGCCCGGGCGCACGCGCAGTCCCCGAACGCGGCGCAGGTCGCGGGCTACATCGGCAACGGACGCATCGTCGGCGAGGCGATCCTCGAGTGGGCGTACGCCTACGCGAACCTCTCGAAGGCCGACTTCGACGCATTCGTCGCGGCGAACCCGAAGCACGTCGACAGCGAGAGCGTCGTCCGGGCGGCGGCGAGCGCCATCGGCTGAGCCTCCCCCGCCGGCCCGGGACGGGAGGTCAGCGAGCCTCGGGGGCGGCAGGGCCGGATCGCGGCGGCGCGTCCGGGCGGGTCGCCGGCCCGACGTCGATGCCGGCGGAGGTGCCGGCATCCCTCCCCTCATCGGCCGCCTCGATGCTCTGCCGGGGCGTCCACAGCACGAGCTCGGTGGCGCGGCGGACGCGCGTGCCGTGCCGGAGGGTCACCACGGCCCCCGTGGCGCCGGCGGCGAAGACGCGGGCACCCGGCCGGCGCTCGATCTCGGTGCGCACGCGGTCCTCGAGGTCGCGCACCCTCAGGTGCAGCTCGCGCACGCGATCCTCGAGCTCGAGGATGCGGGCGATCGCGGGAAGGCCCATGCCGTCGGCCGACATGCGGGCGACCTCCCGCAGCTGCTGCACGTGGCGCAGCGAGTAGCGGCGCGAGCCGCCCTGCGTCCGCGCCGGCACGACCAGGCCGAGCCGGTCGTACTGGCGCAGCGTCTGCGGATGCATGCCGGAGAGCTCGGCCGCGACGGCGATCGCGAAGATGGGGGCATCCTCGTCGATGTCTTCGACGCCCATTCCCCTCACCTCCTGTTCAGGCCGGTCGCCCCGCGGGGCGCGAGGCGACCGGTTCGTCCACTACGTGCGCGACTTCGCCATGAGGTCGGCGCGCGGATTCTCCTTGGGCTCGAGCTCGCGGAAGCGCTCGAGCGCGTCGCGGGCCGCGTCGTCGAGGTGCGATGGCACCGCGACCTGCACCTCCGCGAGGAGGTCGCCCGTGCCCTTGGCGCTCTCGACCCCGCGGCCCTTGATGCGCAGGACCCGGCCCGAGGGCGTGCCCGGCGCGACCCGGAGCTTGACGGTGTCTCCGCCGAGCGTCGGCACCTCGATCGTCGCGCCGAAGACCGCCTCGGTGTAGGTCACCGGGACCGTCAGGCGCAGGTTGAGACCGTCCCGCGTGAAGACCGGATGGGGGCGCACCGTGACCGACACGACGATGTCTCCTGACTCGCCGCCGTCGGGCGACGGGCGACCGCGTCCGCGGAGCCGGATCTTCTGCCCGTCGGCGACGCCGGCCGGGATCTTCACCTTGAACGGCTTGCCGTCCTCGCCCTGCAGTGTGATGGTCTCGCCCCGCGTCGCGGTGACGAAGTCGATCGTCGTGCGGGCCGTCACGTCGGAGCCTCGGGTGGGTCCGCCGTAGCCGCGGAACCCGCCCGTCGGCTGACCGAAGCGGCCCGAGCCGAAGCGCCCGCCCTGCTGCTGGTTGAACATCTCGAAGATGTCGTCGAAGTCGCCCGTGGTCTGGTAGCGAGCGCCGCCGGGGGCGCGGCCCTGGCCGAACATCGAGAAGACGTCCTCGAAGCCGCCCGCGCCCTGGCCGCCCGCCGTGAAGCGGGCACCCCCGGCGCCCATGGCCCGGATCTGGTCGTACTCCTTGCGCTGCTCGGGATCGGACAGCACCGAGTACGCCTCGCTGATCTCCTTGAACTTCGCCTCGGCCGCGGCATCCCCCTGATTGGAATCGGGATGGTGCGTGCGCGCGAGCTTGCGGTACGTCTTCTTGAGGTCAGCCTCGCTGACGTCCTTCGAGACGCCGAGGACCTTGTAGAAGTCCTTGTCGAACCAGTCCTGGCTGGCCATGAGCCTCCTAAGCGGTCCCTGAGCCCGTCGCAGGGTCGGCGGGCACGGCGACGACGACCTTCGCGGGTCGCAGCTCGACCGAGCCGAGGCGGTAGCCCACCTCGACGACCTCGAGCACCGTCGGCACCTCGACGCCGGGCGTCGGCGCCTGGAAGATGGCCTCGTGCTGCTGCGGGTCGAAGACCTCGCCCGCCTCACCGTACGCCGTGACGCCGAGGCGCTCGGCCACGGCGCGCACCTTCTCGCCGATCTGGGCGAAGGGGCTGCCCTCCACCAGATCGCCGTGCTTGGCGGCGCGGTCGAGGTCGTCGAGCACGGGGAGGAGGCCCTTCACGGCCTCGCCCTTCGCGCGCTCGATCTCGATCTGGCGCTGCTCCTCGGTGCGGCGGCGGTAGTTGGCGTACTCGGCCTGCAGGCGCTTGAGGTCGAGGAGCAGGGCCGACTCGAGGTCGGCCAGCTTCGCGTCCTCCGCGGCGGCGTCGGCGTTCTGCTCCGTGCCGAGGATGTCGTCGATCGTCAGCTCGTTGTCGCCGGCGGCATCCGTCCCCTCCTGCGGGTCGGACCCGGAAGCCTGCGCCTCCGGGTCCTCGCCACCGGGGACCTCGTTCGTGAAGTCCTTGTCCGTCATCGTTACTTCGCCTGCTCCGAGCCGGTCGACGGGTCCTCGTCGTCCACGACCTCGGCGTCGACGACGTCCTCGTCCGCGCCGGACGAAGGCTGGCCGTCGGACGGGCCGTCGGCCGGCGCATCCTGAGCCGCCTGCGAGGCCTGCGACGAGGCGTAGATCGCCTCGCCGAGCTTGCCCTGCGACGCGTTCAGCTTGTCGAACGCGGCCTTGACCGCGTCGTCGTCGTCACCGGCGAGCGCCGCCTTGAGGGCGTCGACATCGGCCTGGACCTCGGTCTTGACCTCGGCGGGGAGCTTGTCGTCGTTGTCCTTGATGAGCTTGTCGATCGAGTACGACAGCGTCTCGGCCTGGTTGCGCACCTCGGCCGACTCGCGGCGCTTCTTGTCCTCGGCGGCGTGCTCCTCGGCCTCGCGCACCATGCGCTCGATGTCCTCCTTGGGCAGCGACGAGCCGCCCGTGATCGTCATCGACTGCTCCTTGCCCGTGCCCTTGTCCTTGGCGGACACGTGCACGATGCCGTTGGCGTCGATGTCGAAGGTGACCTCGATCTGCGGGATGCCGCGGGGCGCCGGCGCGATGCCCGTGAGCTCGAACGTGCCGAGCGGCTTGTTGTCACGGGTGAAGTCGCGCTCGCCCTGGAAGACCTGGATCGCGACCGACGGCTGGTTGTCGTCGGCCGTCGTGAAGGTCTCGCTGCGCTTGGTCGGGATGGCGGTGTTGCGCTCGATGAGCTTCGTCATGATGCCGCCCTTGGTCTCGATGCCGAGGCTCAGGGGCGTGACGTCGATGAGGAGGACGTCCTTGCGCTCGCCCTTGAGGACACCGGCCTGGAGGGCGGCGCCGACGGCGACCACCTCGTCCGGGTTCACGCCCTTGTTGGGCTCCTTGCCGGTCTCGCGCTTGACGAGCTCCGACACGGCGGGCATGCGGGTCGAGCCGCCGACGAGCACGACGTGGTCGATGTCGCCGACCTTGATGCCCGCCTCGCGGATGACGTCCTCGAACGGCTTCTTGGTGCGGTCGAGGAGGTCCTTCGTGAGGTCCTCGAACTTGGCGCGCGTGAGCGTCTCGCTGAGCGACACGGGGCCGTTCTCGGTGAGCGAGAGGTAGGGGAGGTTGACGCTCGTCGACGTGGAGGACGAGAGCTCCTTCTTCGCCTGCTCGGCGGCCTCCTTGAGGCGCTGCAGCGCGATCTTGTCGCCCGAGACGTCGACGCCGGTCTGGTCCTTGAACTGCTTGATCAGGTAGTCGACGACGCGCTGGTCCCAGTCGTCGCCGCCGAGGCGGTTGTCACCCGCGGTGGCGCGCACCTGGATCGTGGAGAAGTCGTCGTCCTTGCCCACCTCGAGGAGCGAGACGTCGAACGTTCCGCCACCGAGGTCGAAGACGAGGATGAGCTCGTCCTCCTTGCCCTTGTCGAGGCCGTACGCGAGCGCGGCCGCGGTGGGCTCGTTGATGATGCGCAGGACGTTGAGGCCCGAGATCTCGCCGGCCTCCTTCGTGGCCTGACGCTCCGCGTCGTTGAAGTACGCGGGAACCGTGATGACGGCATCCGTCACCGTGTCGCCGAGGTACTGCTCGGCGTCGCGCTTGAGCTTCTGGAGGATGCGCGAGGAGATCTCCTGCGGCGTCCACTTCTTGCCGTCGACGCCGAACGACCAGTCGGTGCCCATGTGGCGCTTGACCGACGCGACGGTGCGGTCGACGTTCGTCACGGCCTGGCGCTTGGCGGTCTCGCCGACGAGCACCTCGCCGTCCTTGGTGAACGCGACCACCGACGGGGTGGTGCGGAAGCCCTCGGCGTTCGCGATGACCTTGGGCTCGCCGCCCTCGAGGACGCTCACGACCGAGTTGGTCGTACCGAGGTCGATTCCAACAGCACGTGCCATGTGTTTCTCTCTCCTTCTTGAGGGCGGGCGGATGCCGCGCCCCAGGGTTTTCGTGAAGTCTGTCTCGCGTGCTCTTCCCCATCCCGTCGGGGTTGGTCCCCGAGCCTGTCGAGGGGTTGAGCCGCGATGACTCAAGGATACTCAGGCCACCCACCCGCGTCAAATGAACTTGAGCCGACTCATATCAAGTTTGCAGTTTGAGGCAGGATGGCGGCATGGGCCTGCCCTGGGACTTCCATCCGCTCGACGGCGAACGCGTGCACCTCGACCTCGTGCGCGACGACGACTTCGACGCGCTCTATGCGCTGCAATCCGATCCCGAGGTCTGCCGCTTCCTGCTCTTCGAGCCGCGGTCGCGCGACGAGGTGCAGAAGGTCCTGGAACGGGATGCCGGCAACCGCCGCCTCGCCGAGTCGGGGGACTTCGTGCAGCCCGCGATCCGCGACGGGTCGGGCGAGCTCCTCGGCACCGTGCTCCTGCGGATCGAGAGCGCCGCCGACCGGACGGCGGAGATCGGGTGGATGCTGCGCCCGGCCGCGCAGGGCAAGGGCTATGCCCGGGAGGCCGCCGCCCTCCTGCTCGACCTCGCCTTCGGCGAGCTGGAGCTGCACCGGGTGATCGCCGAGCTCGATCCGCGCAACGCGGCATCCGCCGCCCTCTGCCGCCGTCTCGAGATGCGGCACGAGGCGCACCACCTGGAGAACCTCTGGCTCAAGGGCGAGTGGACCGATACCGAGACCTACGCGATCCTCGACCGCGAGTGGCGCTCACCTGCGTGACGCCGTGACCGTGAAGGTTGGATTCCGGGCGATCTGACGCGTCGGACCCACGAGCCGCTCGAGGTCGGGGCGATACCGCAGGTGCGAGTTCCACACCGCCCACAGTTCGCCGCCCGGCGCGAGCACACGTCCCGCCTCCGCGAAGAGCTTGAGCGCGATCCCGCGGTGCACGACGTGGCCGATGTGGAAGGGCGGGTTGAGCACGATGAGCTCCGCGCTCCCGTCGGGCCGGCTCGACAGCGCGTCGTCGCGCACGACCTCGACGCGGTCGGCGACGCCGTTCGCCAGCGTCGTCGCCCTCGCGGAGGCGACGGCGGCGGCGGACTGGTCGGTCGCGACGACACGGAGCTCCGGCCGCTCGCGCGCGAGCCACGTCGCGATGACGCCCGTGCCGCAGCCGAGGTCGATCGCCTCGGTCGCGCGGGGCGCGGCATCCAGGTGCTGCAGCAGGAATCGTGTGCCGATGTCGACGGCCGCGCCCGCGAAGGCCGCGCCGTGCGCCACGACGACGAGACCGGTGCCCGGGTCTGTCTCCCGGCGCGGCCAGCTCATCGGCACCCCGGGAAGGGGCTCGCTCGCGATGAGTGCGCGGGCCTTCTGCCGGGCATGGCTGACATCGAGGCGGCCGAAGCTCGCCCGGAGCACGTCGTTCATCGATACGGCCATGTGCTTGACCATGCCGGCCGCGAAGACGCGCACGGCCGGGGCCGCGTGCTGAGCGATCGCCTCCGCGATCTCACTCAGCGCGTCGAGCGAGCGAGGGAGACGCAGCAGCACGACTTCCGCACCGGCCGTGAGCGAGGCGTCGAGATCGTGCCGCTCCCACGTCTGCGCGACGCCGACGCGGTCGGCGTTGGCGGCGAGCGCCCGCTCGCCGGCGAGCGGATCCTGATGCACGCGGATGCCCCGGACGCCGTGCCGGACGGCGGCGCCGAGGGTGAGCGCGCCGTAGGAATCACCGATGACGACGACGGTTCCCGCGGGTGCGGTGCTCAGCGCGTCCGCGGCCTCGTCGAGGAGGAGCCGGTCGGCGGCGTCGACCGCGTACAGCTCGGGTGCTTCGACATCGGGATGCCGCGACAGTGCGCCGAGGTCGAACTCCATGTCTCCACGGTACGGGCCTCGGGTCTACTCCTCCGTCCCACCGGCGATCGAGATCGTCTCGGGCAGATCGTCGCCGGTGTCGGTCACCACGCGGCGCATGACCTCGCCGTCGCGGATATAGACGCCCGCGTGGGCGCCCGTGACGTAGTAGTCGGATGCCGCGGGGCCGGTCAGCATCGTCGGCGTGACGAAGAGAAGGTATTCCTCGCCGACGGTGAGCAGGGGATCGCCGATCTCTCGGACGTCGATCGCATCGCCGACGGCCACGGGGGTGCCGGGATCGTCGAGATGGGCGGCGAGCTGCGGGTTGGACGGAGCGTTGTCGACCTCGACCGTCGACACGGTGGCGTCGTCCTCGGTGTGCTGCGCGGTCACCGTGCCGATGACGATCGCGGAGCTGTCGGCGGCGAGCGCGTCGATGCCGTCGTAGAGCGTCGCACGGCTTCCGCTGGACGACTGAGTGCAGCCGGCGAGCGCGACGAGGAGGACGGCGACGAGGCCGACGGCGGCCGTCTTGACGCCGAGCACGGCCGTCTTGGAGCGGCGCGGATGCTGCATGGCGCACACGCTATCGGCAACCGCCCGATCGCCGTGAGAGATATCCCCAGCGCGCGGTACTGCTCGGGGAGTAGGCGGAGTGTCTCCCTCCAGCGGATGCGCGGCATCCTGCGCAGCGTGAGAATCGCGTCATGAGCGATCTTCGACCCTTCCGCTTCGGCGCGGTCATGTCCGTGCGCGGCAGCGCGCAGGAGTGGGCCGACTCGGCCCGGGAGCTCGAAGGGCAGGGCTACTCCACGCTGCTCGTGCCCGACACGCTCTGGACGCCGTCGCCCTTCCTCGTCCTCGCCGCCGCGGCGGTCATCACGACGACCCTTCGGCTCGGCACGTGGGTGGCCTCGGCGCCGTTGCGTCGACCAGCCGAGGTCGTGCGTGAGGTGAAGACGCTGCAGGCCCTCGCCGGCGGACGCTTCGAGCTCGGCATCGGCGCGGGCCGCCCCGGCGGCGAGAACGATGCGTCGACGCTCGGCGTCGCGTGGGGATCTCCGAAGGAGCGGGTCGACCGCGTCGAGGCGACGATCGAGGCGGTGCGCGGCGGGGTCGACCCGGCGCCTGCGATCGTGATCGCAGGCCACGGGGACCGGATGCTGCGCCTCGCCGGCCGCACCGCGACGACGCTCACTCTGCCCACGTCCCCCGCCGTCGACGCCGACCAGCTCGCGACGCTCACGGATCGGGTGCGCGCCGTCGCGGGCGCCCATCTCGAGCTCGCCCTGCAGGTCACGGGCGTCGGCGACGACCTGCCCGACTGGCTGCGACACCAGCTGGGGTTGAACCCCGATGAGCTCCGGGCGGCCGGTGCCGTCATGATGCTGACCGGCGACGTCGAGCGCGACGCCGCGGCGCTGCTCGAGCTCCGCTCACGGACCGGGGTCTCCTATCTGACGGTCCCCGGCCAGTTCGCGACACGCTTCGCGCCGCTCGTGGCCCGCCTCGCGGGGACGTGAGTCGCGACACCTGAGCCGCGGCATCCCGCCCCCCTCGCCGGCGGGCGGATAATCCCTCGCCGGCGGGCGGATAGTGGCACGCGCGTGGGCGTTTGTCGAGGGCATGCGGTGTTGCCTCCGGTCGGTCGAAGACTGGCGCACGAGGAGTCATCGTGAACCACACTGTCGTCGGGCTGCGCCGGACCCGCCTGGGCTCGGCTTCGTATGCCGCCATCCTTTCGCTCGTCGTGCTGGCGCTGAGCGGCGCCATCGGGTTGGGTCTCAAGCAGCCGTGGCTGTTCCCGAGCCTCGGCCCGACCGTCATGCTGTTCTTCGAGTCGCCGGAGCAGCCGTCGTCGCGTCCGCGCAACGCCCTCGTCGGCCACGGGGTCGGTCTGCTCGTCGGTGCCGGGTGCTTCTACGCCCTGGGCCTGCAGGGCACACCGCCCGCGCCGGTCGGCGGCCTGACGCCCGGCTACCTCGTCGCCGGCGCGCTGTCCGTCGCGATCACGACGCTCGTCCTGACGCTCATCAAGCTGCCGCACCCGCCCGCGGGCGCGACGACCCTCATCGTGAGCCTCGGCATCCTGGTCCAGCCGATCCAGTTGCTGGCGATGGCCGGTGCGATCATCTTCGTCACTCTCGCCGGATGGGGCCTCAACCTGCTCTTGATCGGTCGGCAGGCAGCGCTGACGGGCGGCTGATCGGGGCGAGCTCCAGGTCGAACGGCGGGCCGATGCGAGGGCGCCGCTTCATGGGGCTCACTGTCTCAGCGGGGCCAGCAGTGGGCCGCGATCTTCACGGGAACCGGTCGCGTACTCGCGTCCGGACGGACTCGTCCACACGAGCAGCTCGTCCTCGAACCTCGCCCACCAGCGGGTGTGATGCTTCAACCGGTGGTGCTTGCGGCACAGATGCGCGAGGTTGCCGTGATCGGTGCATCCGCCGTCGACCCACGCCTGGTTGTGGTCGACGTCGCACCCGACCGCGGGAGCCTCACACCCGGGGAACCGACACGAGCCGTCGCGCTCGGCCAGCCATGATCGCAGCGGCGACGGCACGCGATACGTCTCTCGGTCGTAGCAGAGCCGCACGCCCGTGACGGGATGCGTGAGCACGCGGTTCCAGGAAGGGGCGCCCGCGGCCAGGGTCTTCGCGACCTCGAGCGGGATCGGACCGTAGCCGTCGATCACCGCGGGCTCGTCGCTCTCGCCGAGGAGACTCAGCGCGGGCACCGTCACCGTCACGTCGACCTGCACGCCGCGGAGCGCCTGTGCCGGGTCCGCTCCGTCGGCGACTCCGTGGGGCCGACCGCTGCGCAGCAGCGCGTCGATGAGCGCGTCGAAGCCAAGCTGTCCGAGCGTGCGCGGGTCGCCGGACTCCTGCTCGTCCCGGGCGATCCCCGTGATCAGGGTGTGTGCGAGCCGCACCTGCATGATCGGCCCGTACGCCATGAGCCAGCCCATGCCGTCTCTCGCCGGCTGCATCGTCACCGTCCGCGAGCCCGTGGCGCGCTCCGCGCGGATGTCGATCGTCTCGGGATCGAGGTGCTCGCGAATCCGACGAGAGCGGTGCGCGAACCGGTTGGCGGTGACGTCGAGCCGCCCGGCGAGGACCGCCTGCTCGAAGGCCGGCCGGTGATGAGGGGCGAACATCTCGGCGTCCTCCACCAGGGACGCCGCATGCCGATAGGAGATCTCGCCCGCGCTCAGCGCGCACATGGTGCCGGGCAGATCGGAGCACAGCACGCGCGACTCGACGATGAGGTGGGAAGCCTGCCGTTCGGTGATGCGCAGGACGCACGCCACCTCGGACCTCGTCGATCGCTCGACCCACTCCCCGGCATCCGCTCCGAGTTCCTCGCTCACCCCGCGGCGCGCCTGGGCTGCTGCGGAGACGACAATGCCTTCCTGGTGCGCCTCATTCGCGCGGCGCAGTGCGTCGATGAGGCGCGTCCGCTCGGCTTCGAGAGAAGCCAGTGCACGCCGCACGCGATCGAGCTCGCCGACGATTGCGGCGGCGTCTTCGCAGTGGAGCACCTCACTCGTGCACATAGCCTGAGATTAGAACATACCTACGACGTTCTGGCGCGTGCCCGTTTGTCGGAGCTGTCTGGCAGGGTGAATCCATGTCCTCGGCCGCCGACGCGCTTCTCAGCGGCCGGCGTGGTCGGCGACTCTGTCTCGAATACGCGATGGCAGCGGATCCCGGCATCCGGGAAGAGGTGTTCTGGCTGGCCGACGGCGAAGATCGCGGTCACGTCGTCTTCTTGACGCGAGCCGACGGCACCGCCGATCCGCCGCCGCCCGTGGCTGCTTCCGCTGAACTCGCGCACCGCATCGCCGCCCTCGATGCCCGATCGGCGGACGCGGCGCTCATTCGCGCCGCCCTGCGCGCATCGGTCGACTCCGCCCGGTACTGGCAGGCCCCTGACGCGGAGGATGGCGTCGCATCCCTCCCCGACGTCCGCGATGCGCTTTTCGGCGTCGCCGAAGCCGTCGCCGTCGGCACGGCCTGGCGCCAACCCCGCGCGACGGAGCAGTGGGCCATCGACTGGCGGGCGCCGACCGACACCGCGCCCCTCATGACCGACCCGTCCGCCGCGCTTGCGTCCTGGGCCGCGGAGCAGCGCGCCGACGAGGAGCGGGCGCAGCGCGAGCGTCCGCGCGATCCGCACGCGAACCGGTCGGGCATCTGGTGGTCGGTGCCGCAGCGGCTGCTCTCGACGCGCGCCCGCATCGCGGATGCGCTCGAGCTGATCGAGGACTCCCCGGGCTGGGAGACCGCCACGCTCATTCCCGTCCGCGGCGCCGGGCGCACATTCGAGGTCCGGTCGGCGAACGAGTGGAGCGACCTCTGCCGCACCTACCCGATGGAGGTGACGGCGGCGCGGCGGCATGACTGGTTCCGGCTCACCGGGCGTGACGGTCGATGGCTGATCCCGGACTGGGAGCGCGTAGCCGGAGAGTGGGATGCCGTGCACCTCACGACGCTCGGCTACCTCTCGGCGGCGATGGAGCTCGTCCCCATCGACGACGAGTACGCATCCGTCATCGCCGGCTGGGCGCCCGATTCGACCATCTGGCTCGCCGGCGTCGTCCGCGAGTGGCACGGCCCTCGGGAGGCGTGGATGCGGTCGTCCGGCGGGGACGAGTGGATCCGAGTCGAGGACGCGCCGGGCTCACCCCGGCCGGGCGACCCGGCCGTCGGGGGCCGCGAGTAGCCTGGCCACGCGTCGCGATGCTGCGGCGCCGCGCGCGGCGGCACCCGCCGTTCATCGAAGGGCCATAACGTGACCGACATGAGCTCCTCCGCACCCGACGGAAAGCCGCAGCCGCCCGCCGCGGCGAACAGCGGCGCGATCGCGGCGGTCGGCGTCATGTTCCAGGACACGACGGACGAGACGCCCATCCCCCGCAAGCAGGTCGCGTCGTGGGCGATGTGGGACTGGGCGACGCAGCCGTTCAACTCGGTGCTCCTCACCTTCGTCTTCGCCTCGCTGTACCTCGTCTCGGCGAACTTCCTGCCCGACGACGTGGCGAAGCTCGCCGAAGACGACCCGGCCCGCGAGCAGGCCCTCGCCGGACTCTCGAGCGGTTACGGCCTGGCGACGACGATCGCAGGCATCCTGATCCTGCTCCTCGCGCCCGTGCTGGGGCAGACCGCCGACCGATCGGGCAGCCGCAAGCGGTGGCTGCTCGTCTTCACGGTGCTGCTCGCGCTGCTGCAGTTCGCGCTGTTCTTCGCTCAGGCCGATCCGGCCTACTTCTGGTACGGGGCCCTCGTGCTGTCCGTCGGCGCCGTGGTGTCCGAGATCGCGGGCGTCAACTACAACGCGATGCTCGTGCAGGTCTCGACCCCGAAGACCATCGGCAAGGTCAGCGGCCTCGGCTGGGGCCTCGGCTACATCGGCGGCATCGTCGCGCTGACGATCGTCATCGCACTGACCTTCGCCGACTGGTTCGGCATGGACACCTCGAACGGCCTGGCCTACCGCCTCATCGCCGTCGGCTGCGGCGTGTGGACGCTCATCTTCGCGCTGCCGCTCTTCCTCAACGTGCCCGAGGCGCCGGCACCCGTCGGAGTGGAGCGAGTCGGCTTCTTCGCGGCGTACGGCGTGCTCGTCCGCGACATCGTCGCGCTCTACCGCACGCACCGGCCGACGTTCTGGTTCCTGCTGGCGAGCGCCGTCTACCGGGACGGACTCGCGGGCGTCTTCGCCTTCGGCGGCGTGCTGGCCGCCGTGGCCTTCCACTTCAGCGACAACGAGGTGCTCATCTTCGCGATCGCGGCGAACGTCGTCGCGGGCGCGTCGACGATCATCGCGGGCCGGTTCGACGACCGGTTCGGCGCCCGCGCCGTCATCATCACGGCCCTGACCGGCCTCGTCGTCATCGCGCTCGTCGTCTTCTTCGGACACGCCGCAGGCAAGCCGGTTTTCTGGGTCGGAGGACTCATCCTCTCCGCCTTCGTCGGACCGGCACAGGCCGCGAGCCGCTCGCTCCTCGCCCGCGTCACGCCCGAGGGGATGCAGGGCGAGATCTTCGGCCTCTACGCGACGACCGGTCGCGTCGCGAGCTTCCTCTCCCCCGCCCTGTGGACGCTCTTCATCGCCGTGTTCGGCGCGACGTACTGGGGCATCCTCGGCATCGCGATCGTGCTGGCCGTGGGACTGGTCCTGCTGCTCCTCGTGAAGTTCCCGCCGCGGACGCCCGTCAAGCGCTGAGACGCGAGCGACGCGCGGTCAGCGCGGCCAGGCGTCGGCGAGCTTCGTCCGGGCAGGCGGTCCGGGCAGGCGTCCTGCACGAAGGCGCGGGGACGGACGCTCCGGCCGAGCGCCGTGCATGGCTCAGTCCTTGCCGCGTTTGAGCGTCGGCATGCGACGCCGCTCCCACGAGCCCAGGATGTGCTCGTCCATCGCGCGGCGTGCGGCCGCGGCATCCCGTTCCACGATCGCCTCGAGGATGCGCTCGTGCTCCGTCATCGTCATCTCGAACGCGTGCTCGGGGTCGACGCCGTGGTACCGCGTGCTCTCGAGGGCGCGGTCGAAGAGCACGAGCGCGATGTTCTCGGCGAGCAGGTTGCCCGAGAGCTCCATGACGGCCTGGTGGAAGCGGATGTCGGCCTGCCGGAAGGCCTCGGAGTCCTCGATCGTGTCGCGCATGTCCTGCAGGCTCACGCGCAGCCGCTCGACGGTCTCGTCGTCCGCATTCGCCGCGACGGCGCCCGCCATGGCCGCCTCGAGCGCCCCGCGCACGACGCTCAGGTCGTCGAGGATGCCGAGCGCGTCGTCGTGGCCGATGAGCGACGACAGCACGAGGGGGTCGATGAAGTTCCACGCCTTCATCTCGTTGACGTGCGTGCCGCGCCCCTGCGCGACCGTGACCATGCCCTTCTCCTGCAGCCGCTTCATCGACTCGCGGATGACGGTGCGGCTCACGCCGAACTGCTGGCTGAGTACGGCCTCGGGCGGGAGGGTGTCACCCGGCTGCACACGACCCGAGACGATCATCTCGACGAGCTCGTTGAGCACCGCGACCCCGATGCGATCGAAGGGCGCCCGGTTCTCGCGCAGGCCTGGGGACTGGTCGCTCATGGCGCCACTGTAGCCCGCGGCATCCGGTTCCCGACCATTCTTCTCCCAACACGCCATACATGTGATGTATGCTGTTTAGCGTCCACTCGATCGAGAATCAAGGGCGATATGAAGATCACGGGATACCGCACGCTGCAGACACGGCACGACTGGGGGCGTCCCGTCGGCGACGCCAACGGGTTCATCGTGTCGGGCATCACCGAGGTGCCGCTCGTCGTCATCGAGACCGACGAGGGCGTGGAGGGCATCGGCATGGGCTCGCACCATGACCTCGACCGCATCTTCCCCGCGCTCGAGGGGAAGGACCCGCGGTCGGTGTCGTCGCTCTACGATGCGATGCTCGCGCGCGTCTTCAAGACGGGCCATGCCGGGGCGACGTTCGGCGGCATCGGCGCCTTCGACATGGCGTTGTGGGACCTCAAGGCCAAGGCCGCCGGCGAGCCCCTGTGGCGGCTGCTCGGCGGGGCCGACCGGTTCGTGACGGGGTACGCGTCGGGCCTCGACATCGCCCTCGACGACGACCGGCTCGCCGCGTTCTACACCGGCATGGCCGAGCGCGGGTTCACGAGCGGCAAGCTCAAGGGCGGGCGGGATGCCGAGGCCGACGTGCGCCGGCTGCGCATCCTCGCCGACGTCCTCAGCGTCAACACACCGCACCCCGCCCTCATGCTCGACGCGAACGAGTCGTGGAACCTCAAGCAGGCCGTCCGCTACGTGACCGAGGTCGAGCGGGCCGTGGACCTCACGTGGATCGAAGAGCCGCTGAGGCGATGGGATGCCGCGGGCCACGCCCGCTTGACCTCATCGGTGCGGGCGGCCGTCGCGACGGGCGAGAATCTCACTGGGCTCGAGCAGTTCCGGCCGCTCTTCGACGCGCACGCCGTCGACATCGCGCAGGCTGGCGCCGTCTGGGGCATCACGCACTTCCTGCGGGTCGCACTCGTCGCGCACAGCAGGGACCTCCCCGTGAGCCCCGTCGGACTCACCGCGAACTACGCTGTGACGGGGGCCGCGGCCGCCGTGCCGAATCACCTGTCCGCCGAGATCCAGGACCTCGGCGCGCCGGTCGGCGTGACCCTCGACCAGCACATCGCCGACGGCGGCGTCGTGCTCGGCGACGAGCCCGGCGTAGGGGTCTCGATCGACGAGCGCCTCATCGCCGAGAGCCGCGGCGCCGACTCGTGGACGACACCCGAGGGGCCGCACGTGCGGTCGCAGCGCACCGGCCTCCACCTCGTCACCGACAGCACGTGGCAGGCGTGATGCAGATCCGTCCCGGCTTGCACCGCATCCAGGCGCCCCTCGGCGAGCGCTTCATCGCCATGTATCTCTTCGAGGGGCCGGCAGGGGCCGTGCTCTTCGACACGGGGATCGCCGAGAGCGTCCCCGGGACGCTCCTCCCCTATCTGTCCTCGATCGGGTTCGATCTCGAGCGCCTGCGCTGGGTCGTGAGCTCGCACTGCGACTTCGACCACACCGGCGGCAACGCCGCGCTCGCGGCGGCCGCGCCGCACGCGGAGTTCCTCGCGGGTCGGGCCGACGTCGCGATGACGGAGGATGTCGAGAAGCTCATCCGCGGGCGCTACGGCGAGTTCGCCGAGCCCGACGGCTTCGACGATCCGCCCGAGACGACGGCGTATGTGCGAGCGTCGACGGGCCTCGTGCCCGTCGAGCGCGCCCTCGACGGGGGCGAGACGTTCGACCTCGGCGATCGCTCGATCACAGTTCTCGCCGTCCCGGGCCACTCGCCCGGTCACCTCGCGCTGTGGGACGCGCAGAACTCGGCGCTCGTCATCTCCGACGCGGTCCTCGGCGAGACCGTGCCGTATGCCGACGGCCGCGCGGCCTTCCCGCCGACGTACCGCGACGCGAGCGACTACGTCGCCTCGATCGACCGGCTCGCCGCGCCCGGGGCCGACCTGCTGCTCACGGCGCACTACCCGGTGTACGAGGGCCCGGCCGTCGCCGAGTTCCTGCGCTCGTCGCGCGCCTACACCGACCGAATCGACGACGTCATCTCGGCCGAGCTGCGCGCGGCGGGCGGGGCTCTCACGACCCTCGAGCTCATCCACCGGGTGGCGAGCGACCTCGGGCCGTGGCCCGCGGGCGCCGCCGAGTACCTGATCTTCCCCGTCACGGGCAATCTCGAGCGCCTCGCGGCCGGCGGCGCCGTCGCCGTCGGCGCGCGCGACGGCATCCGCACGTGGGAGTGGGTCTCGTGACGGCGCCCGTGCGCCTCGGCGCCATCGGCGCGGGCTGGTGGGCGACGAGCAATCACTTCCCGCTGTTCGCGGCCCGCGACGACGTCGAACTCGTGGGGGTCTGCGGCCTCGGGCCCGACCTCCCGGCGATCCGCGACCGCTTCGGCTTCGGGTTCGCCACCGAGTCCGCCGACGAGCTCTTCGACGCGGGCCTCGACGCCGTCGTCATCACGACGCCGCACGACCTGCACCATCCGCTCGCGGCGCGGGCGCTCGACCGCGGGCTGCACGTCCTGTGCGAGAAGCCCATGACGCTCCACGCCGCCGAGGCGTGGGACCTCGCCGCCCGCGCGGAGCGCGCCGGCACCGTCTTCCTCGTGCCGTACGGGTGGAACTACAAGCCCTTCACGGTCGCCGCGAAGCGCATGCTCGAGGCGGGACGCATCGGCGAGATCCAGTACGCCCTCTGTCACATGGCGTCGCCGACGCGGGGGCTGTTCGGCAGCGACCCCACGCACATGCTCGAGCGCTGGAACTCCGAGACCGCACCCGACCCGACGACGTGGTCGAGCCCCGCCCGCGGCGGCGGTTACGCTCACGGTCAGGTGACGCACTCGTCGGCGCTCCTCTTCTGGCTCACGGGCCTGCGCGCCGCGACTGTCGCGGGCCGTGTCATGGATGCCGGTGCCCCCGTCGACCTCTTCGACGCCGGCGTCGTCCGCTTCGACAACGGAGCCCTGGGCTCGCTCAGCGGCGCCGCGACCCTCGCGGACGGCGACAAATACCAGGTGGACATCCGCCTGTTCGGCACCGAGGGCGTCCTCATGATCGACGTCGAGCGCGAGCGCGTGACCCTCAGCCGCTACGACGGCGAGCGCGAGGAGGTCGCGATCGCGGAGGGCGAGGGCGAGTACGAGTGCCTCGAGCCGCCCGCCCGCTTCATCGACCTCATCACGGGCGCCGCGACCGAGAACAACTCCGGAGTCGACGTCGCCGCCCGCTCGGTCGAGCTCATCGAAGCGCTCCTGCGCTCGTCCGCCGCGGGCGGCGCCGAGATCCGTGTCCACGATTGACGAACGAGAGCCCCCTACGATGACCACTCCCTCCCGTATCCTCGACGGCTACCGCGTCGTCGACTGCTCGATCGCGATGGCGGGTCCGTTCGCGGCGCAGCGACTCGGCGACCTCGGCGCCGACGTCATCAAGGTCGAGCCGACGGCGGGCGAATGGCAGCGCTTCGCCGCCGCGGGCGGCGCGCAGGGCAACCGCATCAACGTGTCGTTCCTCTCACTCAACCGCAACAAGCGCTCGCTCGCCGTCGACCTGAAGTCGGACGAGGGCAAGGATGTCGTGCGCGAGCTCGTCCGCACGGCGGACGTCTTCATCCAGAACTACCGTCCCGGCGTCGCCGCGCGCCTCGGCCTCGACTACGAGACGCTGAGCGCCCTCAACCCCTCACTCGTCTACGTCTCGATGTCGGGCTACGGCGAGGACGGGCCGTACCGCGACCGACCGGGTCAGGACCTCCTCCTCCAGGCGATGAGCGGCGCGATGCTGTCGGCCGGGCGCGCGGGCGAGCCGCCGACGCCGGCGGGGCAGTACCTCGCCGACGCCGTCACCGCGTCGACCGCGTTCGAGGCCGTGCTCGCGGCGCTGCTGCACCGCGAGCGCACGGGCGAGGGCCAGCTCGTCACGGTCAACATGCTCGACGCCCTCACGACGCTGCAGATGCAGGAGCTCTCGGTCCACACGGTCGGCGGCGTCCCCCAGCAGCGCGGTTCGGAGCCCAACGCGCACGTCTACATCCGTGCGCCGTACGGCGTCTTCGCGACGTCGGACGGCTACATCGCGCTCGCCTTCGCCGATCTCGCGGTGCTCGGCGAGGCGATCGGCGAGCCGTCGTTCGCGGGCCTCGACGCCGAGGAGCACGGCTGGACGCACCGCGACGAGCTCTACGCCAAGACGGCGGCGCGGCTCGCGGGCGACACGTCCGCACACTGGATCGACACGCTCCTCGGCGTCGGCATCTGGGCGGGGCCCGTCTACGGCTACGCCGACCTCGTCGACGACCCCCAGATCATCCACAACGGCACCTTCGTCGAGTACGACCACCCCACCGAGGGCCACATCAAGACGCCGGGCTTCCCCTACCGGTTCCACAAGACGCCCGCCTCCATCGAGCGGGGCGCTCCGCTCGTCGGCGAGCACACGCGGGAGATCCTCGCCGAGCTCGGATTCACGGGCGAGACGATCGACGGGATGCTGGAGCACGCCGTCATCGCCGAGACCCCCGCGGCCGTCCCCGCCGAGGCGTCGTGACCGACTACGTCGGGCTCACGTGGGACCACCCGCGCGGCCGGCACGCCCTCGAGGCGGCCGCCGCGCGCGTCGGCGCGGGCGACACGCTCCGGTGGGAGGTGCAGCCGCTCGAGGGATTCGAGTCCGCTCCGATCGACGAGCTCGCCGCACGCTACGACCTGCTCGTGCTCGACCACCCGCACCTCGGCGACGCCCTCGCGACCGAGAGCCTCACTCCGATCGACGAGCTCTTCGACAGCGCCCTCGTCGCGGCGTGGAGCACGGCGGCAGTCGGCCCCAGCCTCGCGTCGTACCGGATGGCCGGCCGCCTGTGGGCGCTCCCGCTGGATGCCGCGACGCAGGTGTGCGCCCGCGTGCCGGCGCTCGTGCCCGACGCGCCCCGCACCTGGGACGAGGTCCGCGCGCTCGCGGCCGAGGGGCTCGTCGCGCTGAGCCTCGCGGGACCGCACGCGTTCCTGAGCCTCTGCTCGCTCGCGGTCGCGCTCGGCGACGACCCGGGCCGCGGCGCCGACCTGTTCGATCGTGAGACCGCGACCGAGGCGCTCTCCCTGCTCGCGGCGCTGTCCGCCACGGCCCCCGCGGGCACGAGCGGGCTCAACCCCATCGGCCTCCTCGACCGCATGCGCGACCGCGGTGACATCGGCTGCGTCCCGCTCGTCTACGGCTACGTCACGTACAGCTCGCCGCGCGTCGCGTTCAGCGACGCTCCGCACGCGGGCGGACGCATCGGCTCGACGATCGGCGGCACGGGCATCGCCGTGTCGCGTCGCCGCACGCCGAGCCCTGAGGTGCTCGAGCACCTCGCATGGCTGCTGGACCCCCGCACCCAGACGGCGTTCATCCCGGCGCACGACGGGCAGCCGAGCGCCGCCGCGGCCTGGGACGACGAGGGGGTGGATGCCGCGGCATCCGGTTTCTACTCGTCCACCCGCGCGACGATCGACCAGTCGTGGGTGCGTCCGCGGTTCGCGGGGTACATCCCGTTCCAGTCCGCCGCTTCGGCCGTGGTGCGCGACGCCCTCGCGAGCGGGCGCCTCTCGGCCGCGCTCGACGACCTCCAGTCGCTCTACTCGTCCGCCCGCTCCTCATCACCGGGGGTCTTCGCATGACCGCACACGCCTCACCCACCGACCTCATCGCGGTCGACGTCGACGGGCACGTCGCGACGATCCGGCTCAACCGCCCCGAGAAGCTCAACGCCGTCACCCAGGAGATGTCGGACGCGCTCGTCGAGCTCGTGGCCGGCCTCAACGACGACCCCGGCATCCGCGCCGTCGTGTACACCGGCACAGGCCGCGCCTTCAGCGCGGGGTCCGACATCCTGACCCTCGATCAGTACGCGACGCCCTGGGAGTTCCGCAACCGCCGCGACTACTGCGACGCCCTGCGGGCGCTGCGCAAGCCCCTCATCGCAGCCGTCAACGGCTACGCGATGGGCGGCGGCCTCGAGGCGGCGCTCACGTGCGACATCCGGATCGCGGCGTCCACCGCCGTCTTCGCCGCACCCGAGATCAAGCTCGGGTGGATCGGCGGGGGCGGGATGTCCGCCCTGCTCGCCAACTCGATCGGCGCGGGCAACGCGGCGCTCATGCTCATGACCGGCGACCCCATCGATGCGCAGAAGGCGCTCGCGTGGGGCCTCGTGAGCGAGATCGTCGAGCCCGACGCGCTCCTGGTGCGCGCGCAGGAGCTCGCCGCGACGATCGCGTCCCGCCCGCCGATCGCGGCCGAGACCGCGAAGGCCAACTTGCACGCCGCCTTCACCCTGCCGCTCGATGCGGCGATCGCGTACGAGCGCGAGATGCAGACGATCACCTTCGCGACCGCGGACGCCGACGAGGGGCGGGCGGCGTTCGCCGACCGCCGCCCCGGCGTCTTCCACGGACGCTGAGCCGAGGAGCACCATGACGAACGACTGGACCGGCGGATTCGACGCCGCACTCCCCCACGACGGAGCCGCGCTGCTCGTCGGCCGCGCGTGGGATCCGGTCGCAGGCGGCCCAAGTGTCGTCGCCGTGCGCGGTGGAAGGATCGTCGATCTGTCGGCGACATTCCCCACGATGCGCGACCTGACCGAGCTCGCCGACCCGGCGGCCGCGGCCGCCGCGGCGGAGGGGCCCGAACTCGGCTCGGCGGCCGACCTCCTCGCGAACACGCAGCCCGAGGCCCGGGACGAGTCGCGTCCGTGGCTGCTGTCACCCATCGATCTCCACGTCGTCAAGGCGGCCGGCGTCACGTTCCCCGTCTCGATGATCGAGCGCGTGATCGAGGAGCGTGCACGCGGAGAGGCGGATGCCGCGGCATCCGTGCGCGCGTCGATCCTCGACACGATCGGCGGCGACCTGAGCGCCCTCGTGCCCGGCTCGCCGGAGGCGCAGCGGCTCAAGGAGTACCTCGTCGGCGAGGGCCTCTGGAGCCAGTACCTCGAAGTCGGCATCGGACCCGACGCCGAGGTCTTCACGAAGGCCCCCGTGCTCTCGACGGTCGGCACGGCCGTCGAGGTCGGCATCCGGAGCGACTCGGAGTGGAACAACCCCGAGCCCGAGGTCGTGCTCGTCGTCGCCTCGAGCGGCGCGATCGTCGGCGCGACGCTCGGCAACGACGTCAACCTGCGCGACATCGAGGGGCGCTCGGCGCTCCTGCTCGGGCACGCGAAGGACAACAACGCGTCGGCGTCGGTCGGACCGTTCGTCCGGCTCTTCGCCGACGGCTTCGACCTCGACGCCGTGCGCGAGGCGACCGTGACGCTGTCGGTGCGCGGCGAGGACGGGTTCACGATGTCGGCCGAGTCGCACATGCGGCAGATCAGCCGCGACCCCGCCGACCTCGTGGCGCAGACGGTCGGCGCTCACCACCGCTATCCCGACGGATTCGTCCTCTACCTCGGCACGATGTTCGCCCCGATCGACGACCGCGACGAGCCGGGCCGCGGCTTCACGCACCATGTCGGCGACATCGTGACGATCTCCTCTCCCGCACTCGGCGCGCTCACCAACCGCGTCGCGCTGAGCGAGCAGACGCCGCCGTGGGACTTCGGCATCGCCGCGCTGTACGCCTCGCTCGCCGAGCGCGGGCTCATCCCGACCGGAGCACCCTCATGACGCTGATCACGACCGACCCGCACACCGGCGCCGAGACCGACACGGGGATCGCGCCGACGACCGACGCCGAGGTGGCCGAGATCACGGAGCGGGCGGATGCCGCGTTCCGCACCGCTCGCCGCGAAACGCGCGCGTGGCGCAGCGGGCTGCTGCGGGCCCTGGCGGACGGCATCGAAGCTGATCGGGCCGAGCTCGTCGCCGCGGCCCTCGCCGAGACGGGGCTCGCCGAGGCGCGCCTGGACGGCGAGCTGTCGCGCAGCGCCTTCCAGCTGCGACTGTTCGCCGACGCCGTCGACGAGGGCGGGTACCTCGAGGCGACGATCGACCACTCAGGGCAGACTCCGCTCGGCGCGGCGCCCGATGTGCGGCGCATGCTCGTGCCGATCGGGACGGTCGCCGTCTTCGGCGCGAGCAACTTCCCCTTCGCCTTCTCGGTCCTGGGCGGTGACACCGCGTCGGCGCTCGCCGCCGGCAACGCCGTCGTGATCAAGGCGCACAGCTCTCACCCCGTGACCTCGCAGGGCTCGTTCGCCGCACTCGCCCGCGCGGCGGAGGCCTATGGCGCACCGACGGGTCTCATCGGCGTCGTGTACGGCCAGGCCGCCGGCGCGGCGCTCGTCGCCGATCCGCGGATCGCCGCCGTCGGCTTCACCGGGTCGGTCTCGACGGGCCGCATCCTGCTCGACATCATCGACCGGCGCGAGACTCCCATCCCGTTCTACGGCGAGCTCTCGAGCGTCAATCCGCTGATCATCACGCCCGGTGCGGCCTGGGTGCGCACGGACGAGATCGCGGACGGGCTCTTCGCCTCGTTCACGGGGTCGGCCGGGCAGCTGTGCACGAAGCCCGGCATCGCCTTCGTGCCGGCGGACGCCGACCCGCTCGTCGAGCGGCTCGTGTCGCGCGCGGGCGCCGCGGGGCCGCAGACGCTCCTCAACGTACGCATCCACGAGGCCTTCGGCGAGATCCGCGCGCGCCTCGTCGACGAGGGCCGCGCCCGCACCCTCGTCGCTCCGAGCGCAGGCGGCGAGGGCTATTCGACGACCCCTGCCCTGCTCGAGATCGACGCCGCGGACATGACCCCTGCCGTCACGGAGGAGGCCTTCGGGCCGCTCCTCGTCGTCGCCCGTTACCGGTCGCTCGACGACGTGGCCGCGGCGCTCGACACGATCCCCGACTCGCTCACGGCGACGATCCACAGCGACCCGAGCGAGGCGGACGACGTCGCCGAGCTGACGGAGCTCGTGCAGGATGCGGTCGGCAGGGTCGTCTACGACGGCTACCCGACCGGCGTGCGGGTGTCGTGGGCGATGCACCACGGCGGCCCCTGGCCAGCCACGAACACCCAGCACACGTCGGTCGGCGTCAGCGCGATCCGGCGGTTCCTCCGCCCCCTCGCCTGGCAGGACGCCCCGCAGCACGTGCTGCCGGACGAGCTGCGCGACGGGGTCGCGGTCGTGCCGCGGCGCGTCGACGGCGTGCTCCGTCTCGCGGAGGACTGAGCACCGGCCCGCACGATCACGAAAGAGAGAAGGGGACGGATGCCGCGGCATCCGGCCCCTTCTCTCGCGGTGCGCGGGAGCGCGGCACCCGCTATTCCTTCGTTCCACCCGCCGTCATCCCGCTCACGAGGAAGCGCTGCGAGAACAGGAAGATGATGAGCACGGGCGCGACCGAGAGGATCGTCGCCATCGCGAGGACCGGCAGATCGATCGTCACCGAGCCCGCCGTCGTCGGGTTGAACAGCGGCACGTTCGACAGCAGCTCGGCGAGCCCGACCTGGATCGGGGCCTTGCGCCCCGGAACCATGACGAACGGGAGGAAGTAGTTGTTCCAGTTGCCGACGAGGTTGAAGAAGCCGACGAGCGCGATGACGGGGGTCGCAAGCGGCATCGCGACCTGCGCGAAAACGCGGAACTCCCCCGCGCCGTCGATGCGCGCGGCGTTGAGCAGATCGCGCGAGACCGCCGTCGAGAAGTAGATGTAGGTCAGGTAGACGCCGAACGGGAAGAACGAGAACGGCAGGATGACCGACAGGGGCGTCCCGACGAGCTTGAGGGCGCTCAGCTCGAGGAAGATCGGCAGCACGAGCGCCGTGTTCGGGATGAGCATGACGATGAGCGTCGCGACGAGGAGCAGCCGGCGGAACCGGAACTCGACGAGCGCGAGGGCGTATCCCGCCGGGATGCTGACGACGAGCGTCAGGATCAGCGCCGCGCCCGAGTAGAGCGCGGCGTTGCCGAGCCAGACCCACACGATCCCGTTCTGGAACTCCATGAGCTCCCGCCAGTTCGACGCGAGCGTGCCGAACGCGCCGAACGAGAAGGGGTTGTCGAGGAGGAGCTGGCGCGGCGTCTTCGTCGGCGCGAGCACGAGCCACACCATCGGCACGATGAAGAACAGCAGGAACAGCCCGATGACGCTCCACGCGAGCGCGCGCCCGATCCAGCGCGCGGGGCTCGGCCTGAGGGTCTGCGCGTCGCGCGGGCCGTAGGTCGAGCGCCCCTTGGGGCGGACGATCGTCTCAGTCGCGCTCAAAGAGTCCTCCTCGGAAGACGAACAGCGCGGACAGCGCCACGGCGACGACGAGGAGCAGCAGCGAGATCGCCGCCGAGCCGTTGAAGTCGCTCTGCTTGAAGGCGTACAGGTAGGCGAGCTGGTTGAGGGAGTAGTCCTGGGGCACGACGCCCTTCGACGCCTGCGAGAGCACTCGCGGCTCGACGAAGAGCTGCGTGCCCGCCGCGAGCGACATGACCGCCATGTACGAGATCCACTTCCGCATGAGCGGGATCTGGATGTACCAGGCCGATGCGATGGGCCCTGCGCCGTCGATGCGGGCGGCCTCCATGACCTCGTCCGAGATGTTGTTGAGCGCGCCGTACATGATCACGATCCAGCCGCCCGCCCCCGCCCAGAAGGCGATGAGCGTGAAGACGATGGGCAGGTTGTCGAGCGAGACGACCTGCGTGAACGTCTCGAAGCCGAAGGCGCGCAGGATGCCCGAGACGGGGCTCACGGTCGGGTCGAGGAGGAAGAGCCACAGCATCACGCTCGAGGCCCCGGCGAGCGCGCCCGGGATGTAGTACAGGAAGCGGACGGATGCCGAGGCCGACCGCCGCCGGATGCCGTGCACGAGCAGCGCGAGCAGCACGACGAAGATCATGAGCGACACGAGCCAGAACACGATGAAGAGGGCGACGTGCTGGACGGCCGGCCAGAACCGGTAGTCGTTGAAGACCTTGACGAAGTTGTCGACGCCGGCGAAGGCCCCGCCCTTCGTGAACGCGAGGAAGATCGCGTACAGCGCGGGGAACAGCCCGAACGCGAGGAGCAGCACCGTGTAGCCGCTCACGAACAGGTAGCCGATCCGCGCCTGGCTGCGGTCGGGGCTCTTGCGTCGGCGTCCCCGCCGCCGGTCCCCGAGGGGACCGACGGCGGGTGCCGTCAACTGCGCTGTCGTAGTGATGATCGGGCCTTGCTATCCGGCGATCTCGTAGCCCTGCACCTGGGCCTCGTTGATGATCTGCTTGTGCCACTCGTCGGTCACGTCGGCGATCGACTTGCCTTCGGCGAGTGCGGGCACGACGACGGCCGCGTACGCGGTCTCGGGGCTGAAGCTCGGGAAGCCCCAGCCGCTCCAGACGTTGGAGGCGGCGGTCGAGAGCGCGCCCTCGAAGTCTCCCACGAAGAAGCCGCTCTCGGCCTGGGTCGACAGCCACGACGAGGCGGCCGAGTCGTATGCGGGCAGTCCCGAGGCGAGCTCGACGGCCTTGTCCGACGAGATGACGTACTCGAGGAACTTCGACACCGCGTCGAGGTTCTTGGAGTGGCTCGAGGCGTACCAGACGCCGCCGCCGACGTTGCCCGTCACCTTGTCCTTGCCCTCCCAGTACAGGGGGTTCGCAGCGCCGAACGTGCCGGCCTCGGCGTTGACGTTGTCGGGGTTCTGGAAGAGCGCGCCGGCGTACCAGGCGGGACCGGGGATCGCGACGAGCTTGTCGGCGTACTCGTCGACGAAGGTCGCGCTGAAGACGCTGTCCTGCACGAGTGTGCCGTTGGCCGACATGTGGTCGAGCAGGTCGGTCATGGCGACCGAGTGCGGGTCTTCGAAGTCCGACGAGAAGGTGTTGCCGTCGAGCTGGAAGATCGGCGCCTGGGCGCCCCAGTAGTAGACGTAGGTGCCCACGAACGAGTCGCCGATCGAGCCGAGGATGTATCCGGGATGCTCGGCCGCGAGCTTGTCGCCGAGGTCCTCGTACTCCTCCCAGGTCGTCGGAATGTCGTAGCCGAACTCGTCGAGGAGCTTCTGGTTGTACCAGAGCACGACGGGCGCGAGGTCGTTGCGGAGGCCGTAGACGGTGTCGTCGACGGTCATGGGGTCGTTGGCGCCGGCCGTGAAGCCGCTCAGGAACTTGTCGGAGAGGAGGCCCTTGTCGAGCGGGGCGGCGAACGCCTGGACGCCGTTGGTCTCCTTCGCGGCCCACGACGCGTCGTTCGTCTGGGTCGAGAAGACGACGTCGGGCCAGCCCTCGCCGGACTGGTCGAAGAGCGCGATCTTGGTCTGGAACGAGCCCGAGCCGCCGGCGTTGCCGTCGTACGTCTCGATGTTGATGTCGACGTCGGGGTTCTCCTCCTTGAACGCCTTCGCGATCGGTTCGCGGGCGGCATCCACCCACACCGTGATGGGGCTGTCGGCGACCTGCTCCGCGGCGGCGAAGCCGTACTCGTCGCTGACCTCGCCCGAGCTGGCCGAGCACGCGGTCAGAGCGACGAGGCCGAGGAGGGCGGTGCCCGCGGCAAAGAGTCGAGGGAGTTTTCTGCGCTGCTGTGCGGCCATTGCAAGAGCCTTTCCGGGTCGGCTTCGTTGACGACTGATCGCGTCCGTGGCGATCATTAGACCTATTAGATCATACATGTGACCTATGAGCAATGGATGCCGCGATGAAACGCCGACGGCACCGCGCGCCGGTCGCGCACGGTGCCGTCCTGACGTGCGTCGTCAGTCGTGGTGGAAGATCTCGGGGATCTCCTTCCACCACTCCCCTTCGGCGCGATCCGGGAGCGGACTCTGCAGAGGCTCCTGCACGGCCCACCAGCGCTGCGTCTCGGGATCGGCCGCGATCGCCGCCATGTCGGCCTCGTAGTCGTCGCCGACGTACTCGAAGTATGCGAAGAGCAGCTCGCCGTGCCGGTAGATCGAGTAGTTGCGGATGTTGCTCGCCGTGAGCCGCGCGAGCACGCCGGGCCACACCGCCGCGTGGTACCGCTCGTACACCTCGCGGTTCTCGGGCGCGAGCCCGATGACGGATGCGATGCGCTTCATCGCTCCCCCTCCATGATTCGCTCGTTCGTGTCGATGGGCTCAACCCCGGCGCAGCCGTGCGGGGTCGAGGCGGTAGAATTCCGCGGCCGTGCGGCCCAGGATGCGCTCGCGCTCGTCGGCGGTGAGCTCGTCGAACAGCGGCGCGAGCCCGGCCCACACGCGCGCATATCCACCCGCGAGCACCGAGATCGGCCAGTCGCCTCCATACATGAGCCGCGGCGCACCGAAGACGTCGAGGGCATGGTCGAAGGAGGGGCGGATGCCGTCGGTCGTCCAGGCCGCGAGGTCGGCGGTGGCCGAATACAGCCCGCTGACCTTGCCGTGGACGAGCGGATTCTCCGCCGCCTCGGCGATCAGGCGCGACCACGGCTCCGACGACTCGAGTCCGATGGGCGGCTTTCCGAGATGGTCGAGGACGATGCGGAGATCCGGATGCCGCGCCGACAGGATCGGCACGAGTTCGAGGTGCCGCGGCAGCACCGCGACGAGATCGAAGGCGAGCCCGCGCTCCTCCAGCAGGCCGAGCGACTCGTCGACGTCGCGGCGGAGGAGCCAGTCGGCGTCCGCCTTGGTATGGATGAGGTTGCGGACGCCGACCATGAGGGTGTCACCGGCCCACGCGTCGAGCGTCGCGGCCGTCGCAGCGGGGTCGTCGAGCGGCGCGAACCCCACGATCCCGACGACCTCGGGATGCCGTGACGCGGACTCGCGCATGAGCGCCGTGTCCTGCGGATTGTCGGCGGACTGCACCTGGACGGTGAAGTCCACGCCCGACGCCGCGAGCTCGGGGGCGACATCCGCGAACGTCATCGCGCCATCGATCGGGGCGAGATCGGGGCCCAGCCAGTCGTACTCCGCGCGCGCGGGATCCCAGACGTGCTGATGCGCGTCGATCACGGGGAAACTCATCTCAGCTCCGTCTCACGGGGGTCCTGGTCGATCCTCGCGGGCTCGTCCGCAGGCCACGAGCGGCAACCGTACACTGGCCCCCATGGCGGATGACGACGGCGCGGGCTCCCGCTCGCAGACGGACGTCGTCATCGACGCCGTCAAGGGCATGCTCACGCGCGGCGAGCTGCATCCCGGGTCGCGGCTGCCGGTCGAGAAGGACCTCGCGGCCCAGCTCGGCGTCTCTCGCGGGTCTTTGCGGGAAGGCGTGCGCGCCCTCGCGACCCTCGGCGTGCTCGAGACGCGTCAGGGCGACGGCACGTATGTGACCTCGCTCGATCCCCAGCTCCTCCTGAGCCCGCTCGGCTTCCTCGCGGATCTGCAGCAGCCCGGGCAGGCGGCCGATCTTCTCGCGGTCCGGCGCGTGCTCGAGACCGAGAGCGTCGCCCTCGCGGCACACCGCCTGACGGAGGAGCAGCTCGCGGAGCTCGGCCGTGTGCTCGACGGCGTCGACGACATCCTCACGAGCGACCCCGAGATGGACCTCGAGGCGTTCATCCAGGCGGACACCGTCTTCCACGGCATCATCGCGCGCGCCAGCGGCAACCCGTCGCTCGCGGCCATCATCGAGACTCTCGTGGGCCGCACGTTCCGCGCACGGCTGTGGCGTGCCATCTCGCACCGCGGTTCGGTGCGCGAGACGCAGGCCGAGCACCGCGCGATCCTCGACGAGCTCATGCGCCGCGACCCCGAGCGCGCCCGCATCAGGATGTCGGTGCACCTGCTCGGCGTGGAGCAGTTCAGTGCCGCTCACGCCGAGGACGATCCCTCCGCCCACGCGCACGAACCTCAGCGCGACGTCCAGTAGCCGCCGCCGGGGTAGGCGTACTCGGCGACCGATCCGTCGTGCATCTGCGCGCTGTACCCCGGCAGGCTGGGCAGCGTGTACGAGCCGTTCTCGACGATGCACGGGTCGACGAAGTGCTCGTGCAGATGGTCGACGAACTCCGTCACGCGGTTCTCGAGCGAGCCCGAGACACACACGTAGTCGAAGATCGACAGGTGCTGCACGAGCTCGCACAGTCCCACGCCTCCCGCGTGCGGGCATACGGGCACGCCGAACTTCATCGCCATGAGGTAGACCGCGAGGATCTCGTTGACACTGGCGAGCCTCGCCGAGTCGAGCTGGCAGAAGTCGATCGCCTCGGCCTGGAACATCTGCTTGAACAGCACGCGGTTCATCCCGTGCTCGCCCGTCGCGACTCCGATCGGCGCGACGGCCTTGCGTACGGCGGCGTGCCCGAGCACGTCGTCGGGGCTCGTGGGCTCCTCGATCCACAAAGGCTTGAACTCGGCGAGGTGCCCCATCCACTCGATCGCCTCGGGAACGTCCCACACCTGATTCGCGTCGATCATGAGGTTCGCGTCCCACCCGATGACCTCACGCGCGATGCGCAGGCGCCGGATATCGTCGTCCAGGCTCGCCCCGACCTTGAGCTTGACGTGGCGATAGCCCTCGTCGACCGCTTCCTGCAGGAGGTGGCGGAGCTCGTCGTCGCTGTAGCCGAGCCACCCCGCGCTCGTCATGTAGCAGGGGTAGCCGCCGCGCGCCTCGAGATCCGCGATGCGCTCGGCGCGCGTCGGGGCGCGCTCGGCGAGGATCGCAACAGCCTCGTCGCGGGTGAGCGCGTCGGAAAGATACCGCAGGTCGGCCGCGTCGACCAGCTGCGTCGGGGTCATGTCCGCGAGCAGGCGCCACAGCGGCTTGCCCGCGAGGCGCGCGGCGAGATCCCACATGGCGTTCATGACGGCGGCCATCCCGAGGTGCACGACGCCCTTCTCGGGGCCGAGCCAGCGCAGCTGCGAGTCCGACGCGAGCTCGCGGTAAAGGCCCCCGAGATCGGCGACGGCGGCCTCGACCGAGCGTCCGACGAGAGGAAGGCCGCGCTGCCGAGCCGCTTCGACGCACAGGTCGTTGCCGCGGCCGATCGTGAAGGTGAAGCCGTAGCCCTTCACGGCGGGGTCGTCGGTGTGCACCACGACGTAGGCGGCCGAGTAGTCGCCGTCCTTGTTCATGGCGTCCGACCCGTCCATCGTCAGCGACGTCGGGAAGCGCACGTCGTGCGCCGTCACGGCGGTGATGATCGTCATGCGGGTTCCGCGGGGATGAGTCCGGCCGCGGCCAGGTCGTGCCAAAGAGCGTCGGGAATGGATGCCGCGGCCCGGGCGACATTCTGCGTCACCTGTGCTCGGCCCCGGGCACCGAGCACGACCGTCGCGACGGCGGGGTGCCGGAGCGGGTACGCGATCGCCGCCTCGGGCAGCGTCACGCCATGCTCTTCGCAGAGGTCGGCGATCGCGTTCGCGCGCGCGAGGAGCGCAGGGGGCGCGGGCTCATAGTTGTAGAACGCGTCCGGCGCGGGCCTTGGAGTGCTGAGCAGACCCGAGTTGTAGACGGCCGCCGCGACGACCGCGACGCCGCGCTCCTCAGCGAGCGGCAGCAGGTCAGCGAGCGCCTCGTCGTCGAGCAGGGTGAAGCGCCCCGCGCACATCAGGATGTCGACGTCCGCGCGGCGGATGAGCTCGGCGAGGGGTGCCGCGTGATTCATGCCGGCACCCACTGCCCGCACGACCCCCTGCTCGCGCAACTCGATGAGAGCGGCGATGCCTTCGGTCGACGCCTGCTCGAAGTGGTCGTCCGGATCGTGGAGGTAGAGGATGTCGAACCTGTCGAGTCCCGTCCGCTCGAGCGAGTCCTCGACCGATCGGAGGATGCCGTCGCGGCTGAAGTCCCACCGACGGACGGGGTCGGCGGGCACGTCGAACCCGTGCCCGTCGCGCTCATGTGCCGTCTCGGGGCTCGCCACGAGGAGTCGTCCGACCTTCGTCGAGAAGACGTACTCGTCGCGCGGCCGGCCCCGCAGTCCTTCGCCGAGCCGGCGCTCCGAAAGCCCCACGCCGTAGTGCGGCGCCGTGTCGAAATAGCGGATGCCCGCATCCCACGCCGTCTCGATCGTCTCGGCCACCTCGGCCTCAGTCGTCTCGCGGTACAGATTGCCGAGCTGGGCCGCGCCGAGGCCCAGCTCGGTGAGGTGCAGTCCGCGCGCCGTTACGCGTGTTCGCATGGTGTGGCTCCCGTCGAGTGTCTCCTCATCGTAGGTTATTCATTCGATGACTGGTGAGCGAATCCTGCAGTCCGTCGTTCCGTCCCGCCGTTGCAGCGAACAATGAGGTACCCTTTCCTCGGAATCATCTGATCTTTGGAGTGTCAGTGCTGACAGCGAGTTACATCGGAAACCGCACCATCGATATAGGCGAGGCGGAGCCGACGCCTCCCGGCGCGGGGCAGGTGCAGATCGCGGTCGCCTACACGGGACTGTGCGGCACCGACCTGCACATCCTCCACGGCAGCATGGACGCCCGCGTGCAGACGCCGCTCGTCTTCGGCCACGAGATGAGCGGCACGATCGCCGCCCTCGGCGAGGGCGTCACGGGATGGAGCGCCGGCGACGGCGTGACGGTCATGCCCCTCGCGTGGGACGGCACGTGCCCCGCGTGCCTCGCGGGCAACCAGCACATCTGCCAGAACCTCGACTTCATCGGCATCGACTCCCCCGGCTCGCTGCAGCCGCTGTGGAACGTGCCGGCCGAAACCCTCGTGCGCCTCCCGGAGGGCGTGCGCCTCGACCACGCGGCACTCGTCGAGCCCGCCGCCGTCGCCGTGCACGACGTGCGCCGCGCGCAGCTCTCGCCCGGGCAGAAGGCCGTCGTCATCGGCGGCGGCCCCATCGGCGTGCTCATCGCAACCGTCGCGCGCCACTTCGGCGGCGACGTCGTCGTCATCGAGCTCGATGCCAAGCGCCGTGCGCAGATCGAGGGTCTCGGGTTCACGACCCTCGACCCGCGCGCCGTCGACCAGGTCGCGTGGGTCACCGAGTGGTCGGGCGGAGCCGGAGCCGATGTCGTCTTCGAGGTGTCGGGGGCGGCGCAGGCCGTGCTCGGCGCGACGTCGCTCGCGAAGGTCCGCGGCACCATCGTCGTCGTGGCGATCCACTCGACGCCGCGCGAGATCGACCTCCAGCGCGTCTTCTGGCGCGAGCTCAGCATCCTGGGTGCCCGTGTCTATCAGCGGCAGGACTTCGAGACGGCCGTCGAGCTCGTGGCCGACGGCGTGATCCCCGCCGACCTCCTCATCACCCGGATCGTGCCGCTCAGCCAGACGCAGGATGCCTTCGCCGACCTCGAGGCGGGACGCGCCATGAAGCTCCTCGTCGACGTGGGAGGGCAGCGATGAGCGACCTCTTCTCGCTCGCGGGCCGTACCGCCGTCGTCACAGGGGCGCGCCGCGGCATCGGCTTCGGCATGGCCCTCGCCCTCGCGAACGCCGGCGCCGACATCATCGGTGTGAGCGCATCGCAGGCGCCGGGCAGCGAGATCGAGGCGGCGGTGACGGCCGCCGGTCGCTCGTTCGAGGGCTTCTCGTGCGACTTCGCCGACCCCGACGCCGTCGACGCCCTGGGCGCCGCCCTCGCGGAGCGCGGGATCGACATCCTCGTCAACAACGCCGGCACGATCGAGCGCGCCCCCGCCGCGGAGCATCCGCTCGAACTGTGGGATCGCGTCATCCAGGTCAACCTCTCGAGTCAGTTCCGCCTCACGCAGGCGCTCGCGCGCCCCATGCTCACGCGCGGGCGCGGCAAGGTCATCTTCACGGCGTCGCTCCTGAGCTTCCAGGGCGGCATCAACGTGCCCGGATACGCCGCCGCCAAGTCCGGCATCGCGGGCCTCACGAAGGCACTCGCGAACGAGTGGACGGCCCACGGCGTGACGGTCAACGCGATCGCGCCGGGCTACATCGCGACCGACAACACCGAGGCCTTGCGCGCCGACCCGGACCGTTCGAAGGCGATCCTCGACCGGATCCCCGCGGGGCGCTGGGGCGCGGCATCCGATCTCGCCGGCGCCACCGTCTTCCTCGCCTCTCCCGCCTCCGATTACGTCTCGGGCGTCGTGCTGCCCGTCGATGGCGGCTGGCTCGGCCGCTGACCTCTCGATCCACCCTCAAGGAGACACCATGACCTTCCGACGTCTCGGCGCCCCCGGCGCAGAGATCCCGACCGTCGCGCACGGCGGCCGCGTCTACGACCTGCGGCCCCTCACGGCCGACCTCGACGGCGCGTTCCTCGCGGCCGACGGCCTCGCGCGGGCGCGCGCGGCGGCGGTCGCCGGCGAACTGCCCGAGCTCGAGGGCGCTGCGGAGCTGCGCGTCGGCGCCCCGCTCGCGCAGCCCGCCAAGATCGTGTGCATCGGCCTCAACTACCGCGATCACGCCGACGAGACGGGCGCCGCATATCCCGCCGAGCCTGTGGTCTTCATGAAGGACCCGACGACGATCGTCGGCCCCTTCGACGATGTCCTCATTCCGCGCGCGTCGACCAAGACCGACTGGGAGGTCGAACTCGGCGTCGTGATCGGCAGGACGGCGCGCTACCTCGCCACGCCCGAGGATGCGGACGACGTCATCGCCGGCTACGTCGTGTCGCACGACGTCTCGGAGCGCGAGTTCCAGCTCGAGCGCGGCGGCCAGTGGGACAAGGGCAAGAGCTGCGAGACGTTCAACCCCCTCGGCCCCGACCTCGTGCCGGCCGGCGACATCGAGGACGCGCAGGCACTGGGCCTGCGACTGTGGGTGAACGGCGAGCAGCATCAGAACGGCACGACGGCGAACATGATCTTCGGCATCCGTCACATCGTCGGGTACCTGTCGCAGTTCATGGTGCTGCGGCCCGGCGACCTCATCAACACGGGTACGCCCGCGGGCGTCGCGCTGGGCATCCCGGGCAACCCGTACCTGCGCGACGGCGACGTCGTCGAGCTCGAGATCGACGGCCTCGGCCGCGCGCGTCAGACGCTGGTGCAGGCATGAGCGAGTTCGCGGGACTCACGGTCGCCGTCACAGGCGGGGCATCGGGCATCGGGCTCGCGACGGCGAAGGCGTTCGCCGAGCGCGGCGCGAACGTCGCGGTGCTCGACATCGCGCCCGAGTCGGTGCCCGCGCCGCTCTTCGGCGTCGTCGCGGACGTCCGCGATCGCGCCTCGACGACGGCGGCGGTGGATGCTGTCGCCGCCCGCTTCGGAGGCGTCGACATCCTCGTCAACAACGCGGGCGTGAGCGCGATCGGCACCGTCGAGGAGCAGGGCGACGACGACTGGGCGCGCGTCCTCGACATCAACGTGACCGGCATGGCTCGCGCGACGACCGCCGCACTGCCGTACCTGCGGGCCTCGGAGCACGCCGCGATCGTCAACCTCTGCTCGATCGCCGCGACCAACGGACTGCCGCGCCGCGCCCTGTACTCGGCGACGAAGGGCGCGGTGATGGCGCTCACCTACGCCATGGCGACCGATCACGTGCGCGAGGACATCCGCGTCAACGCCGTGAGCCCCGGCACCGTCGCGACGCCCTTCGTCGAGAAGTTCCTCACGCAGTTCGACGACCCGGTGAAGGAGCGCGCGGCACTCGACGCCCGCCAGGCGACGGGCCGCATGGTGACGCCCGAAGAGATCGCGGGAGCGATCCTGTACCTCGCGAGTCCCCTCTCGACCTCGACGACGGGCACCGTGCTCGAGGTCGACGGCGGCATGACCCACGTGCGGGTTCGCACCGCCTGACACTGCGGCCCCACGGCCGCTGAGCCTGTCGAAGCGCGACCCCTCGACAGGCTCGGCGACCGTTGCCCTTTCACGGTCGCTGAGCTTGTCGAAGCGTCGAACCTGCACCCGGCGGGTGCTCAGTCGATAGGCCAGGCCGCCGCGAGCTTGGTCAGCAGTCGCGCGAGCTCGCCGCGCTCGGCATCGGTGAATCCGGCGAGCGCGGTGTCGACGGCATCCCGTCTCTCCCCGCGGAACCCCGCGACGATCCTGCGCCCCTCGTCGGTGAGCGCGATGCGGGTGCGCCGGGCATCGTTCGGGTCGGCCTCGCGGCGCACGAGCCCGAGCTCGGCCGCCTGCTGCACCAGCCGCGACGCCCGGGGCTGATCCACGCCCACCGCATCGCCGAGCTCGCTGACCGACAGAGACCCGGGTGCCGAGGCGAGCGCCTCGAGCAGCCGCATGCGCGCCGGTCCGCCGAAGCGCGCGCCCGCGACCCACGGCGGCGGTCCCCACGGCCCTCCGCGGCGGCCTCCGTGGTGCCCCGAGCGGTGACCGGCGGGATGCCCGCCGTGGTGTCCGCCGTGCGTCCAGTCCGGGTCCCCTGCGTCGAAGACGTGCTCGTGCGGAGAGCCGTCCCACGGCGGGCGCGGCCTCCGCTGTCCTCTCAGGCGTGCGATCGCGACGGCGATCGCGTCGACCGGGTCTGAGGACGCAGAGCTCATGCCCTCCAATTTACATGCGACTTGACATACATACGGAAAGCATGTCACTCTGCATGTACATGCACATTGACATGCGATGGCGGGCGATACGAATCGCCCGCCCGATGAAAGGACTTCTCATGGATCACATAGATGACGAGAACCCCGGCGCCGGGACAGAAGGCGCTCTCCCCACCGACCGCCGTCCGCTCAGCTACTGGCTGCGTCAGGTCGACGCACTCCTCACCCGCGAGTTCGCACGAGTCCTCGCCGATGAGGGTGTGACGCGACGGGACTGGATGCTGCTCAGCGCGCTGTCAGGCGACGTCGACGTTCCGGGGCTCGCCGAGCGACTGGCCCGCAAGGGCAAGCGCCTCGCGGGGCTCGAGCGCCGCGGCTGGGCCGACGAAGCCGGAGACGGCACGTGGAGCCTCACCGACGAAGGACGCGCCGCCAAGGAGCGGATCGCGAGCCTCGTGGGCGACATCCGCGAGCGCGTTGCGGGCGCCGTCCCTCCCGAGGACCTCGCCACCACGATGGCCTCTCTCGAGACCATCGCCCGCGAGTTCGGCTGGACCGAAGAGACGGCCGGGCGCGGGTTCGGTCCAGGGTTCGGTCGCGGATTCCGGCCCGGGTTCGGGCGCGGCTTCGCACCGGGCTGGGGTCGGGCTTTCGCAGCGGGTCGCGGCGAGGACTTCGGCCCCGGCTTCGGTCCGGGCCACGGATTCGGTCCCGGCCACGGGTTCGGTCCGGGGCACGACTTCGGACATGACCCGCGGTGCGGGCACGGCCACGGCTCATGGCACGAGCACTACTCACACGAGGGTCACTACGGCGACCCCGACCACGGGCACGGTCACCACGGGCACGGTCATCACCGGCAGGGCCAGCACCCCTGGCACGACCACGGCAAGCGCCACGACAAGCGGCGCGGCTCCGAGCAGGCCTACGAGCGGGGCTTCGAGGCCGGCTACGCGCGGGGCGCCGGCGAGCGCTGACCCCGCTCGTCGCCGGGCTTGTCGCGGGTTTCCGCTCGACACCTCGACAAGCTCGGTGACCGTGGGGGACGTCCCTGCGCCTGTCGAAAGGTCGTCCAGGCGCCCTCCACCGCCAGGCTGCGTGAAATCGCCGGGTAACACGTCCGCGGCACAATGGGGGCATGCCGCACCCCGCCCTCCTCGCGATCTCGCACGGCACCGCCTCGCCGGCGGGTCAGGCCGCCGTCCGGGGGCTCGTCGACGCCGTCGCCCAGCGCCTGCCCGACGTCACGGTGCGGCTCGGTCACGTCGACGTGCAGCAGCCGGATGTCGCGGCATCCCTCGACTCCCTTCCGGCAGACCAGCCGGTCGTCATCGTGCCGCTCCTGCTGTCGGCGGGGTACCACGTGCGGGTCGACCTCAGGGAGCAGTCCGCGCATCACCCGGGCGTCACGATCGGCGCCGCACTGGGTCCCGACCCGCGGCTCGTCGACGCTCTGATCGCGCGGCTCGCCCCCCTCGGCCTGCAGGCCAACGACCGCCTCGTGCTCGCCGTCGCGGGATCGAGCGACGACCGCGCCAACGAGGACTGCCGCGTGATCGCCCGGATGCTCGCCGACAGACTCGACCGATCAGTCGACGTCGGCTTCCTCGCCGCGGCGGACCCCCGGCTCGGCCCCGCCGTCGCCGCTGCGAAGGCCGAAGCATCCGGACGGGTCGTCGTCGCGAACTACCTGCTCGCACCTGGCTATTTCCACGACCTGGCCGTCAGACTCGCCGACGGCGCGCCGGTCGCGCGTCCGCTGCTCGACGGCGACGCGCCGGCGGCATCCCTCGTCGATCTCGTGGTCGATCGCTACCGCGACGCCCTCGGCTGACACCCCGGTTCAGCGTGCGCGAGACCGCGTCCGCCGTTGCTGCACCGAGTCGCAAAACCGGCCGATTGCAACCTCTGTGACGCCGGATTACACAGCGTGACGGCAGTTGACGCCCGGATAGGTCATGAGGGTGCCCGCTCGTAACGTCACCGGAGTGGACTCGATAGAGTCCGCCCCCGGGACGCCGGGGACATCCGGAGGCCACTGTGAGCATCAGCGAGACCGAAACGCGCGCATCGCGCCCCGAGGGGGCGAGGGCGCGTCCCCCGCGGCCGTCATCCAAGCCCAACGGGCAGTGGAAGATCGACGGCAAGACGCCCCTCAACGGCAACGAGGAGTGGAAGCAGGTCGACGACGGCCTGAGCGTCCGCGAGCGCATCGAGAACGTCTACGCCGCCGGCGGCTTCTCGTCGATCGACCCGACCGATCTGCACGGGCGCTTCCGCGTGTGGGGCCTCTACACGCAGCGCAAGCCCGGCATCGACGGCGGCCGCACCGCGACCCTCACCCCGGAAGAGCTCGAGGACGAGTACTTCATGCTGCGGGTCCGCATCGACGGCGGGCAGCTCACGACCGAGCAGCTGCGCGTCATCGCCGGCATCTCGACCGAGTTCGGCCGCGACACGGCCGACCTGACGGACCGGCAGAACATCCAGCTCCACTGGATCCGCGTCGAGGACATCCCCGAGATCTGGCGCCGGCTCGAGTCCGTCGGGCTGCAGACGACCGAGGCGTGCGGCGACGTGCCGCGCGTCGTGCTCGGCTCGCCCGTCGCGGGCATCGCCGCCGACGAGCTCATCGACCCGACACCGCAGATCGACCAGATCACCTCGACCTTCATCGGCGATCCGTCGCTCGCGAACCTGCCGCGCAAGTTCAAGTCCGCCATCACGGGCCACCCGAGCCAGGACGTCGTCCACGAGATCAACGACGTCGCCTTCGTGGCGGTCGACCACCCCGAGCTCGGCGTGGGCTACGACCTCTGGGTCGGCGGCGGCCTCTCCACCACCCCCGCGCTCGCCGAGCGCCTGGGCGTCTTCGTCTCGCCCGAGAGGGTGGCGGATGCCTGGCACGGCGTCGCGCAGATCTTCCGCGACTACGGCTACCGGCGCCTGCGCAACAAGGCGCGCCTGAAGTTCCTCCTCGCCGAGTGGGGCCCGGAGAAGTTCCGCCAGGTGCTGCAGGACGAGTACCTCGGGTACGCGCTCCCCGATGGTCCCGCCGCGCCGAAGCCTCTCGCGCAGGGCGACCACGTCGGCGTGCACAAGCAGAAGGACGGCCGCTTCTACATCGGCGCGACGCCCATCGTCGGCCGCGTCTCGGGCCCGAACCTCGCGAAGCTCGCCGACCTCATCGAGGCGCACGGGTCCACCCGGCTGCGCACGACGCCGCACCAGAAGGTCGTCATCCTCGACATCCCCGAGGATCGCGTCGAGTCGCTCGTCGCGGGCCTCGACGAGCACGGCCTGCAGGCGCGGCCGAGCCTCATCCGCCGCGGCACGATCGCGTGCACGGGCATCGAGTTCTGCAAGCTCGCGATCGTCGAGACGAAGGCGTACGCGACGGCGGCCGTGCTCGACCTCGAGGAGCGGCTGAAGCAGTTCGAGCTGCCGCATCCCATCGCCCTCCATGTCAACGGCTGCCCCAACTCGTGCGCCCGCATCCAGACCGCCGACATCGGCCTCAAGGGCCAGCTCGTCACGATCGACGGCGAGCAGGTGCCCGGGTACCAGGTGCACCTCGGCGGCGGGCTCGCCTCGAAGGACCGCGACGAGGCCGGCCTCGGCCGCACGGTGCGCGGCCTCAAGGTCGCCGCCGACGGCATCGCCGACTACGTCGAGCGGGTCGTGACGCGCTTCCTCGCCGACCGCGAGGACGACGAGACCTTCGCCGAGTGGGCCCACCGCGCCGACGAGGAGGCCCTCGTATGACCGTGTCGCTCGCGCCCCGCGTCGGCGTCAAGCGCAGCCGCGAGGAGCTGCGCGAGCTCGCCGAGCGCGGCAACGAAGAGCTCGGCAGCCTGACCGACCACGAGGCATCCGCCGCCGAGGTCGTCGCGTGGGTCGCGCAGAACTTCGGAGTGGATGCCGCGGCCGTCGCGTGCTCGATGGCCGACGCCGCTCTCCCCCATCTCGTGGCCGAGCAGCTGCCGGGCGTCGACGTGCTCTTCCTCGACACGGGCTACCACTTCGCCGAGACGTACGCGACGCGCGACGAGGTGCAGCGCGCCCTCGACGTGCGCATCGTCGACATCACCCCCGACCAGACGGTCGCCGAGCAGGACGCCGAGTTCGGCGCGAAGCTCTTCGAGCGCGACCCGAGCCTGTGCTGCGCGCGCCGCAAGGTCGCTCCCCTGCAGGACGCGCTGGGCGGCTACGAGGTGTGGTTCACGGGCGTCCGCCGCGACGAGGCGCCCACCCGGACGAACACCCCGCTCGTGACCTGGGACGAGCGCAACGGCCTCGTCAAGGTCAACCCGGTCGCCGCCTGGAGCTTCGATGACGTGCTGTCGTACGCCGCCGCGCACAAGGCGCCGGTCAACCTCCTCGTCGGCTTCGGCTACCCCTCGATCGGCTGCGAGCCGTGCACCAAGCCCGTCGCGCCGGGCGAAGACCCCCGCTCGGGCCGCTGGGCCGGGCTCTCGAAGACGGAATGCGGGCTCCACGAATGACTCTCTCGGAAGCAACGACCGAAGCGCCGGGCCGCGCCGCGCTCTCGACGCTCGACCTGCTCGAGGCGGAGGCGATCCACATCATCCGCGAGGTCGTCGCGGAGTTCGAGCGGCCCGTGCTGCTGTTCTCCGGCGGCAAGGACTCGGTGGTCGTGCTGCATCTCGCGACGAAGGCGTTCTGGCCCGGCAAGGTGCCCTTCCCGGTCCTCCACGTCGACACGGGCCACAACTTCCCCGAGGTCATCGCCTTCCGCGACGAGACGGTCGAGCGTCTGGGCATCCGGCTCGAGGTCGCCCGTGTGCAGGACTACCTGGACGACGGCCGGCTGCAGGAGCGCGCCGACGGCACGCGCAACCCGCTGCAGACGCTGCCCCTCCTCGACGCCATCGCGGCCGGCAGGCACGACGCGGTCTTCGGGGGCGCCCGCCGCGACGAGGACAAGGCGCGGGCCAAGGAGCGCATCATCTCGCTGCGCGACGAGTTCGGCCAGTGGGACCCGCGCAATCAGCGCCCCGAGCTCTGGAGCCTGTACAACGGGCGGCACACGCCGGGCCAGCACGTGCGCGCCTTCCCCATCTCCAACTGGACCGAGCTCGACATCTGGCGCTACATCGAGCGCGAGGACATCGCGCTCCCGCCGCTCTACTTCGCGCACGAGCGCGAGGTGTATGCGCGCGACGGCATGTGGCGCGCCGTCGGCGAGTTCTCGCCGCCGCGGCCCGACGAGCAGACCCAGCTGCGCACCGTGCGCTATCGCACGGTCGGCGACATGAGCTGCACGGGGGCCGTGGAATCGGATGCCGCGGACGTGGCATCCATCGTCTCGGAAGTCGCCCGCACGACGCTCACCGAGCGCGGCGCCACCCGTGCGGACGACCGGCTCAGCGAGGCCGCCATGGAGGACCGCAAGAAGGACGGGTACTTCTAAATGACGACCATCACCACCACGGCGGCGGCGGCGCTCGAGACCGGGACGCTCTTCCGCTTCGCGACGGCCGGATCGGTCGACGACGGCAAGTCGACGCTCGTCGGGCGCCTCCTGCACGACTCGAAGGCGATCCTCGCCGACCAGCTCGAGCAGGTGCAGCGCACCTCGGCGGAGCGCGGCTTCGCGCACGGCGACTTCGACTTCGCCCTCCTCACCGACGGGCTGCGCGCGGAGCGCGAGCAGGGCATCACGATCGACGTCGCGTACCGCTACTTCTCGACCGGCTCGCGCAGCTTCATCCTCGCCGACTGCCCCGGCCACGTGCAGTACACGCGCAACATGGTCACCGGCGCCACCACGGCGGACGCCGTCGTCGTGCTCATCGACGGCCGCAAGGGCGTGCTCGAGCAGACCCGCCGGCACCTCGCCGTCGTCGCACTCCTGCGCGTGCCGCACGTCATCGTCGCGGTCAACAAGATCGACCTGCTCGACTTCGCCGAGGATGCCTTCGCCCCCGTCGCCGACGAGGTGCGCGCCGTCACGGCCGAGCTCGGCATCCACGGCGTCCACGTCATCCCCGTCTCGGCGCTGGAGGGCGACAACATCGTCGAGCGCTCGGAGCGCACGCCCTGGTACGAGGGCCCCGCGCTGCTCGAGCTGCTCGAGGCGCTCCCCGCGGCGGACGAGCTCGGGTCCGGCTCGCCCCTCGGCGACGCGGAGCCGTTCCGCCTTCCGGTGCAGCTCGTGCTCCGCCCGCAGGGCGGCCTCTCGCCCGAGCTCGCCGCAGATCCGGCGCTCGCCGAGCGCTACCGCGACTACCGCGCGTTCGCCGGGCGCATCTCGTCGGGCGGGATCCGCCTCGGGGATTCCGTGACGGTCTTCCCGAGCGGCATCGAGACCGTCGTCACGGGCATCGAGGTCGCGGGCGTCGAGGTCGAGGAGGCGCACGCTCCGCAGTCCGTGGCGCTGCAGCTCGGCGCGGACGTCGACGCGGCCCGCGGCGCCGTCATCGCGGCATCCGGAACCCTCCCGGCAGGACGACGCGAGATCGACGCCGAGCTCTTCCAGCTCGACGCCCGCCCGCTCCGCGCGGGCACCCGCGTGCTCGTCAAGCACGGCACGGCGACCGTGCAGGCGCTCGTCGCCTCGATCGACGCCAAGCGCGACCTCGACTCGCTCGCCCACGAGCCGGCCGAGGCCCTCGAGACGAACGACATCGGCCACGCGACGCTGCGCCTCGCGGCCGACCTGCCCCTCGAGTCCTACGAGGAGAACCGCTCGGGCGGCTCGTTCCTCGTCATCCATCCGTCCGACGGCGCGACTCTCGCCGCCGGCATCGTGCGCACCTGAGCCCCACCGCGCACACCTCGCAACACCCCATCCATCCACCGCCGAATAAGGAGGCGAAACCGTGAACAGAATCCGCACCGCGACGACGATCACCACCCTGGGACTTGTCGCACTGATGATGGCCGGCTGCGCCTCCGGTGCGAGCAGCGCCTCCGAGGCGACGAGCACGGGCGCCGCCGCCCCGTCGGTCGACGAGCTTCGCCTCGGCTACTTCGCGAACGTCACCCACGCGCCGGCGCTCGTCGGCCTGCAGGAGGGCATCTTCGAGAAGGACCTCGGCGACGTCAAGGTGTCGACCCAGGTGTTCAACGCCGGCCCCGCGGCCATCGAGGCCCTCACGGCCGGTGCGATCGACGCGACCTACATCGGTCCCAACCCGTCGATCAACACCTTCATCCAGTCGGCCGGGAAGTCGGCGCGAGTCATCTCGGGCGCCGCGACCGGCGGCGCCGCCCTCGTGGTCGCCGATGACATCAAGAGCGCCGACGACCTCAAGGGCACCACCCTCGCGTCGCCGCAGCTCGGCAACACGCAGGACGTCGCGCTGCGCACGTGGCTCGCGGACGA
The DNA here is from genome assembly GCF_039614715.1 of Microbacterium sp. AZCO. GTDB lineage: Bacteria > Actinomycetota > Actinomycetes > Actinomycetales > Microbacteriaceae > Microbacterium. The sequence goes on from NZ_CP154857.1 coordinate 3,428,510, forward strand.
GGGCTACAAGACCGACACCTCGGGCGGCGGGGACGTGCACATCACCCCGACCGAGAACGCACAGACGCTGACGCTCTTCCAGCAGGGCGCGATCCAGGGCGCCTGGGTGCCCGAGCCGTGGGTGTCCCGCCTCGTGATCGACGGCGGCGGACACGTCCTCCAGGACGAGGCCGACCTCTGGCCCGACGGCGAGTTCCCCACGACGGTCCTCCTCGTGCGGGCGGAGTTCCTCAAGGACCACCCCGACGTCGTGAAGAACCTGCTGCAGGCGAACGTCGACTCCGTGCAGTGGATCGCCGACAACCCTGACCAGGTCGCCGACGTCGTCAATGCCCAGCTCACCGCCGACACCGGCAAGGCCCTGTCGGACGAGGTCATCGACCGCGCGCTCGAGCACGTGTCGTTCTCGGTCGACCCGCACGCCGACACCTTCCAGACCCTCGTCGAGAACGGCCTGGCGGCGGGCACGCAGAAGGACGGCTCGATCAAGGGCCTCTTCGATCTGCGCCTTCTCAACGGCATCCTGAAGGACGCCGGGCAGGACACCGTCTCGGCCGCGGGCCTCGGTGAGGACAAGCCGTGACGAACCCGTCCACGTCGGCTCCCGGCGTCGCCCCTGTGGCGGCGCCGGGCGCCGGCGCGCGCCGGCTCACCCCGAGCTTCGACGAGTCGGTCGCGCTCGCGCCGCCTCCGGCCGTGCGGCTACAGGGTGTCGGGAAGCGGTTCGGCCAGGGCCCGCAGGTGCTCGACGGCGTGACGCTCGACATCGCGCCCGGTGAGTTCGTCTGCCTGCTCGGGGCATCGGGATGCGGCAAGTCGACGCTGCTCAACCTCATCGCGGGCCTCGACAAGCCCACCGCGGGCCGGATCGAGACCCCGGCCGGGGGCTCAGCCGTCATGTTCCAGGAGTCCGCGCTCATGCCGTGGCTCTCCGCGCGCCGCAACGTCGAGCTCGCGCTGCGCCTCCGCGGCGTCCCGCGCGCCGCGCGTCGCGCGCAGGCCCTCGAGCTGCTCGACGTCGTCAACCTCGCGGATGCCGCCGAGAAGCGCCCGCACGAGCTCTCCGGCGGCATGCGCCAGCGCGTCGCCCTCGCCCGCGCCCTCGCACAGGACCGGCCCGTCCTCCTCATGGACGAGCCCTTCGCCGCCCTCGACGCCATCACGCGCGACCTCCTCCACGAGGAGCTGGAGCGCGTGTGGGCCGCGACGGGCCGCACCATCGTCTTCGTCACCCACAACGTGCGCGAGGCCGCGCGCCTCGGGCAGCGCGTCGTGCTGCTCTCGAGCCGCCCGGGCCGGGTCGCCGGCGAGTGGCGCATCGCCAACACCGAGGGGCGCCGCATCGAGTCGCCCGAGGTGGCGGCCCTGTCGATCGAGATCACCGAGAAGCTGCGGAAGGAGATCCGCCGCAATGCCGCGTGACACCTCCCTCGTCACCGACGAGCAGACGCCCGGAATCGTGGATGCCGCGCCCGCGGCATCCCGGACCGCAGCGTCCTCCGACCAGCCACAGGACGACTTCCGCAGCCTGGCTGCGGGCCTCGACGCCCTTCAGACCGACCTCGACCGACCGACCAGCCGGTGGCGCGTCTTCTGGACGAGCGTCCTCCCGCCCGTGCTCTTCGTCGTGCTCCTGCTCGTCGTGTGGCAGCTCTACGTCGTCATCGCCTCACCGCGCCCCGACATCCTGCCGAGCCCACTCGACGTCGCCGCGGCCCTCGGCCAGGCGTGGGAGGCGGGCCGTCTGCAGGAAGCCGTCCTCACGAGCCTCGAGCGCGGCATCATCGGCTTCCTCATCGCGATCGCGGTCGGCACGCCCCTCGGGCTGCTGCTGGCCGAGGTCAAGCCGATCCGTCGCGCCGTCGGCCCCATCATCTCGGGCCTGCAGGTTCTGCCGTCGGTCGCGTGGGTGCCCGCCGCCATCATCTGGTTCGGCCTGAGCGACGCGACCGTGTACTTCGTCATCCTCATGGGCGCGATCCCCTCGATCGTCAACGGGCTCATCTCCGGCATCGACCAGGTGCCCCCGCAGCTGCGCCGCGTCGGCACAGTGCTCGGTGCGGGGCGCGTGCAGCTCGCGACGCTCGTCGTGTTCCCCGCCGCGCTCCCCGGCTATGTCGCCGGCCTCAAGCAGGGCTGGGCGTTCTCGTGGCGCTCGCTCATGGCCGCGGAGATCATCGCGACCGGCGGAACGATCGGCTTCGGCCTCGGCGCCATGCTGCAGACCTCGCGCGACCTGATCGACCTCCCCGCTGTGCTCGGCACGATCCTCGTCATCCTCACGATCGGCGTGCTGATCGAGCTCCTCTTCTTCGGCCCGCTCGAGCGGCGGATGCTGCGCGGCCGTGGCCTCCTGCAGGCGGTGGCGCGATGACCCTTCGACAAGCTCAGGGCAGGCCCGCGGCCGGCAAGGTGTGGCTCGTCGGCGCGGGCCCGGGCGACCCGGGCCTGCTCACGGTCCGCGGCCTGCGCGCGCTCGAGTCCGCCGACGTCATCGTCGCCGACCGGCTCGGCGCGCGCGCCGTGCTCGACGGCCTCGCGGCCGAGGGCGTGGAGCTCTGCGCCGAGGTCGTCGACGTCGGCAAGCTGCCCGGCCACCACGCCGTCCCGCAGGACGCCATCAACGCGCTCCTCGTCCAGCTCGCCCGCGACGGCAAGACCGTCGTCCGCCTCAAGGGCGGCGACCCGTACGTCTTCGGCCGCGGCAGCGAAGAACTCGCGTTCTGCCGTGCGGCGGGGGTCGAGGTCGAGGTCGTGTCGGGCGTGACGAGCGCCCTCTCGGTGCCCGCGATCGCCGGCATCCCGCTCACGCATCGCGGCCTCGCGACCGCCTTCACGGTCGTCACGGGGCACGACCAGATCCGTGAGCTCGGCGGCGGGCGCGACCACACCGTCGTGCTCCTCATGGGCGTCGGCACCCTCGCCCACGCTGCCATGACCCTCGCTCGCGGCGAGCGCGGCGCCGGCTGCCCCGTCGCGATCGTCGAGGACGGCTTCGGCGCCGGTCAGCGCGTGACGGTCGGCACGCTCGCCACGATCGCGCAGCAGGCCGCCGAGCGCGGCGTCCGCTCCCCCGCCGTCGTCGTGGTCGGCGACGTCGTCTCCCTCAGCCCGTACGCACCCTCCGAGCTCGCGGCATCCATCACGCCCGCCGAGCCCATCCTGAAAGGCAACCCGCTGTGACCGTGCAGAACACCTCGGCCCTCCAGCTCCGCGTCGCGATCGTCGGCTCGGGTCCCGCCGGCATCTACGCCGGCAACATCCTCACCAACGCCGTGCAGGCCCAGGGCGGCACCGTGGCGATCGACCTCTTCGAGTCGCTCCCCGCGCCCTACGGCCTCATCCGCTACGGCGTCGCACCCGACCACCCGCGCATCAAGGGCATCGTCAACTCGCTGCACGAGATGCTGGATGCCGGCACAACCCGCTTCATCGGCAACGTCGAGGTGGGCCGCGACATCGCCCTGGAAGAGCTGCACGAGCGCTACGACGCCGTGATCCTCGCGACCGGCGCGATCCGCGACGCCGCGCTCGGCATCCCGGGCATCGACCTCCCCCGCTCGTACGGCGCCGCCGACTTCGTCGCGTGGTTCGACGGCCACCCCGACGTGCCGCGCGAGTGGCCGCTCGCCGAGCGCGAGGTCGCCGTCATCGGCAACGGGAACGTCGCCCTCGACGTGGCCCGCATCCTCGCCAAGCACGCCGTGGACCTCCGCCCCACCGAGATCGCCGACAACGTGCTCGCGGGGCTCGAGGCCTCCGCCGTCACCGATGTGCACGTGTTCGGGCGGCGCGGTCCTCTCGACGTGAAGTTCACGCCCATCGAGCTGCGCGAGCTCGGCGAGGTGCGCGACGTCGACATCGTGCTGGCCGACGAGGACTTCGAGGCGCTGGATGCCGCGCCCCTGCCGAACAACCAGCTCAAGGTCATCAAGCGCATCTTCGAGTCGTGGCGCGCCCGCGGCACCCAGGGCGCTTCGCGCCGCCTGCACCTGCACTTCTTCCACGCGCCCGTCGAGGTGCTCGGCGACGAGGAGCAGGGTGTCACGGGCGTGCGATTCGAGCGCACAGCGCCGATCGGCGACAATGCCGTGATCGGCACCGGCGAGCTGCGCGACATCCCCGTCCAGGCCGTGTACCGCGCCGTCGGCTACTACGGCACGCCCGTCATCGGCGCACCGTTCGACGAGGTGCGCGGCGTCGTGCCGAACGTCGAGGGACGCGTGACCGACGGCGACAGCCCGGTGACGGGCCTCTACGCGACGGGCTGGATCAAGCGCGGCCCGGTCGGGCTCATCGGCCACACGAAGTCCGACGCGATGGAGACCGTCGCGCACCTCGTCGCCGACGCCGAGGCGGGGCGTCTTGTCGCCCCCATCGTCGACGGGGACGTGCTCGACCTCCTCGCCGAGCGCGAGGTGGAGTACACGACGTGGGACGGCTGGCTCGCCCTCGACGCGCACGAGCGGGAACTCGGCGCGACGCACGAGCACACGCGCGAGCGCGTCAAGGTCGTGCCTCGCGACGAGCAGGTGCAGATCTCGCGCGCGGGGAGCCTGACGCTGTCATGACGTACGTCATCGCGCTGCCGTGCGTCGACGTCAAGGACCGCGCGTGCATCGACGAGTGCCCGGTCGACTGCATCTACGAGGGTGAACGCAGCCTGTACATCCACCCGGACGAGTGCGTGGACTGCGGCGCCTGCGAGCCCGTGTGCCCCGTCGAGGCGATCTACTACGAGGACGACCTGCCCGACGAGTGGCAGGACTACTACAAGGCCAACGTCGAGTTCTTCGACGACATCGGCTCGCCCGGCGGCGCGGCCAAGGTCGGCGTGATCCACAAGGACCACCCGATCATCGCGGAGCTGCCCCCGCAGGGAGACGGCCATGACTGAACCGACCACGCAGACCGAGGTGGACGTCGTCATCATCGGGGGCGGGCCCGCGGGCCTGTCGGCCGCGCTCAACCTCGGACGGGCGCGCGCCTCCGTCGTCGTGATCGACGCGGGGCGCCCCCGCAACGCCGCGACCCTGCGCTCGCACGGCTTCCTCACGCGCGACGGGGTGCCGCCCCTCGAGCTGCGCAAGCTCGCGCGAGCGGAGCTCTCGGCCTATCCCGACGTGCGCGTCTTCGATCGCACGGTCGCCACGGCCGTCGTCCGCAGCGACGGCGCCGACGGGCTCCGCTTCCTCGTCGCGCTGGAGGGGCGGGCGGCCGGCACCCCGGCCGCGATCGCGGCCCGCTCGGTGATCGTCGCGACGGGCCTGCGCGAAACGCTCCCCTCGATCCCGAGCCTGCGTGCGTTCTACGGCATGACGATCTTCAGCTGTGCGGCGTGCGACGCGTGGGAGCTGCAGGACCGGCCGCTCGCGCTCATCGGCGAGACCCCCGACCTCGCGACCCGCGCGCGACTCATCGCACGCTGGACCGACCGGCTCACGGTCTTCACGAACGGGCGAGACGTCGTCGACACGGTCGAAGAGGCCGAGCTCGCGGCATCCGGCATCGTCGTCGAGCGCCGTCGGATCGACGACCTCGAGGGCGACAAGGGCACGGTGTCGGCCGTGCGCCTCGCCGACGGCGAGCGCGTCGAGATCGACGGCGGCTTCGTGCGCCCGGAGTGGCATCCCTCCCTCGACTACCTCTCGCGCGTCGAGGTCGAGCGCGACGCCGACGGGCACCTCGTCGTCGACGGCTCGGGACGCACGTCCGTCCCGGGCCTGTATGCGGCGGGGGATGCCGCGGCCCCGGGCCCGCAGCAGCTCATCGTCGCCGCCGGCCAGGGCGCCCGCGCCGCCGCCGTGCTCGTCCACGACCTCGTCGGGGTGCAGACCGCGCACTGACGCCTTCCAGGCATATCGCTCGGGCGTTGTCAATCCACCTCGCGCGGGCGGCATTCCGTGTTCAATTCAGATGCGGCGTCGGAACGGCGACCGCGACCTGAAGGGGCACACCATGACCATGATCGACGGCGCGGCGGAGCTGCGGCATCGCACGGTCGACGAGACCGTGGGGTTCTGGCACGAGGTGGACGACGACTTCTGGGTGGGCAACACCGACGGCGCGTTCCTCGGCACCATCGAGCGGGTCGACGACGCCCGCTACTACGCGCGCAACGCGACGCACGCGTCCGTCGGGGAGTTCCCGACTCTCGCTCTCGCGCAGTCCGCGATCGAGGCGAGCCGGCTCACCCCCTGATCGACCCCGGCTCCTCGACAGGCTCGGAGACCGCGACCGCAAGCGGCGCCAGGTCGTCCGCGTTGGCGCCGACCGCGATCAGCCGCTCGCGCATCGACGTCGCGGCGATGTCGTACACGGCGTCGTCGCCCGTGAGGAGGGAGCGGGCGTTGGCTTCGTTGTCGAGGGCGATGAGCTCGAAGGCAAGTCGGCGCACGGTCGCGGCATCCGCCGTGATCTCCCCCGCCTCCGACGCGTGCCGCACCTGCGCCTCGAGGTAGCCGTACCAATCGCGCAGCCACGCGCGCACGGCATCCCGCACCGGCCCGGGCTTGGAGTCCATGTCGGCGGCCGTCGCGGCGAAGAAGCAGCCCCCCGTGAAGACCCGCCTGCGCGAGTAGTCGAGCGCGCTGCGCAGCAGCACCGCGAGGCGGGCGACCCCCCGCGGGTGCGTGCGCGCGGGCTCGACGACGTTCTCGCGGAAGATCTGCGCCGCCGCGTCGACGGCCGCGAGCTGCAGGCCCTCCTTGCCTCGGAAGAGGGTCGCGATGCTGCTCTTGCTCATGCCCGCGGATTCGGCCAGCCGGCCGATCGTGAGCCCGTCGAGTCCCTCGACCGAGGCGAGGTCGGTCGCGCGCTCGAGGATGACCCGCCGCGACGCGTCTCCTCGTGCGCGGCGCCGGTCGATCACGGTGTCGGACATGCCTCTAGTGTACGAACGATCGTTCGTATAGTCTACGAACGATCGTTCGTACTCTTTGCTGGAGGCGCCATGAACCCGAACCGCACCCGCACGCTGTTCCGCGCGGCGACGAGCCTCTCCCCCGAGCTCGCCGGGCGCCTCGCCCTGCGCGCCTTCTTCGTGACGCAGCCGAGGCTTCCCCTGAGCGAACGGGATGCCGCGACCGACGCCGCCGCACGGCGCGGCGCCCTGCGTATGAGAGGGAAGGACGTCGCCACCTACTCCTGGGGCTCGGGCGACGACACCGTGCTCCTCGTGCACGGCTGGCGCGGGCGGGCGTCGCAGTTCGCACCGCTCGTGCGCGAGCTCGTCGCCGAGGGCTTCCACGTCGTCGCGCTCGACGCGCCCGCACACGGGGCATCCCCCTCCTCGCCGACGGACATCAGGGACTGGATCGCGGCGATCGACGGGCTGCAGCGCCGGCACGGCCGCTTCCGTCTCATCGTCGGCCACTCCTTCGGAGCCCTCGCGACGCTCACGGCCGTACGCGCCGGCACGACCACCGCCCGCGTCGCCGCCATCGCGGGCGCGGGTACGCCGCAGGTCTTCATCGACCAGTTCTCAGCGATGCTCGGCCTGACGCCGCGCGCGAAGACCGCCTTCGAAGAACGCTTCTTCGCGAGGTTCGGAGAGGATGCGGCATCCATGCGCCGTCGCTACGACGCCCTCGAGAACCCCCTGCCCGCGACCGTCGAGCTGCTCGCCGTGCACGACGACACCGACCGGCAGGTGCCGCCCGCGGCGAGCGCCGATCTCGCGGCCGCCCACGCCGGCCGCGCCCGGCTGGTGCGCACGCACGGCCTGGGGCACAGCCGCGTGCTGGCAGCCGACCCCGTCCTCGACGCCGTCACCGCTTTCGCGGTCGGCGGCCTCGCGCGCGTCGACGAGAGGACCGCCGCGGCGCGTGACTGAGGACTGACACTCCGTCGTTGCCTTCGTGAGACTCTGTGTCACATCCCTGGTCCGGATGTGGCCCGGCTGTGGGATTCCCGTTGCCCACGTCTCCGTAGCGTCGTTCCTGTTGATGAAATCCACGTCAGAACAGGAATCCGCTCCATGAGCACCACCCCGCCCAAGGCTCCGGCCGGCAAGGCCGTCCTTTCGCGCAAGCGCATCCTCATCCCGCTCGCGGGCCTGCTCGTCGCCTCGGCGATCGCGGTCGGCTCGGGTGCCGACTTCGTCGCGAACTCGGTCAACTCGGCCAACGCGTTCACGACCGGCACGCTGCAGCAGACGAACTCGCGCGGCACCGGAGCGATCTTCAACCTCTCCGACCTCAAGCCGGGCGACACCGTCGTCGGCAAGGTCACGATCACGAACTCCGGCACGCTTCCCGCCAACATCAAGCTGAGCGAGAACGCCGTCAACGGCTTCACGACCAAGTCGAACCTCACGCTCACCATCACCGCGGCCGGCTCCACCACCCCCGTGTGGTCGGGCACGTTCGGTGCGCTGACGGGCGCCGCTCCCGTCGACCTCGGCGCTTTCGCCAAGGGCGAGGCGCGCGAGTACACGTTCGCCGTCACGCTGGCGCAGACCGCCGGCAACGACGAGCAGGGCAAGACCGCGTCGGCGTCGTACACGTGGAGCTCCACGCAGACCGCCGCCACGACGTACAACCAGTAATCAGACCTGGGGAGGGGAAATCGACATGAGCGCCGCGACAACGATGAAGGCACTGGGGGGCACGACGGTTGTCATCGCATCCGTCATCGCCTTGGCCGTCGCGGCGCTCATGTTCGTACCGGGTCTTCTCGGCTTCGACCGCTACGTCATCACGGGCGGATCGATGTCGGGCACCTTCGAGCGCGGATCTCTCGTGCTCGAACGCCAGGTGCCCGTCGCCGACCTCCGGGTCGGTGACGTGATCACCTACCTCCCGCCCGCGGATTCCGGGGTCACCGAGCTCGTGACCCACCGCATCATCTCGATCGAGCAGAGCGCCGATGGCAGCGGCCTGCTCGTCTTCCACACCAAGGGCGACGCCAATGCGAGCGCCGACCCCTGGACCTTCACGCTCGCGGACACCGTCCAGCCGCGGGTCGAAGGGTGGATCCCTGCCGTGGGGTGGATCTTCATCGCCCTGTCGGCGAGGGGGATCAGGATGCTGGCGATCGGTGTTCCAGCCGCCTTCATCGCACTGCTGTTCCTCCGCGACCTCGTTCGCGCCGCCCGCCGGAAGGACGAGTCCCCCGCGGACGCGTCGGATTCCCTCGGGGCGGCGCGTCCGGGGGAGCATCCCTCGCCGGCTCTCCCGGCCGCGCCCTGAGCGCGACATGAACGGCCTGACGCAGACCTCCGACCCGAAGGAGACACCGATGGCCGCTCCTCGCCGCCTCCCCCGTCACCGCCCACTCGCCTGGGCGGCGACGGGGGTTCTGGTCGCGGTGTCGCTGCTGCACCTCGCTGCGGCATCCCTCGACCCGCTCCGCGACACCGTCACGCTGATGTCCGCGGTGCTCGGCCTGGCAGGGCTCGCGACCGTGGCCCGTTTCCTCACCGCGCACTGCTTCGAGTCGCGCCTCGCGATGGTCATCATCGGATGGGTGACGGTCGTCGGTCTGGTGCTGACGCACACCGTCGGCGCGCCCGGTCTGCCCGTCGCCGCCTGGACCGTACGCGACGCCGTGCTCACCGGCCTTGCGGCCCTGCTCGCCGCGTCGTGGCGGGTGACGGGCGGCCGGCGGCTCGTGCCGGACAGTCAGGCATCCGGTTCCGCCGCCGACCGCTGATTGTGGCGGGGCTGAGGACCTGCCGTAGCAGGGCTGTAACCCGTCCGCACGTAACGTCGAAGGCGTATCCGAACCCTTCCAGAGGAACCCGATGAACGCCGCCGCCCTGCGCACCGCGGTGCTCGGCGTGCTCGCGTTCGCGCTCGTCGCCGGGATCACGACGCTCGCCCCCGGCATGTCATCGGCGACCTACACGGCCCAGACCGCGAACGCCGCGAACAGCGTCGGGGCTGCCGCCGACTGGACCCCGCCCACTGTGAGCGTCACCGCCCCCGCGGCGCCGCTGCGCGACATCGCCACCGTCACGGCCACGGCGTCCGACGCCGAGAGCGGCATCCGCCAGGTCGTGCTGCAGGTGCAGGCGGCGGGTGCATCGACGTGGACGACGCTCTGCACAGCGACCGCGAGCCCGTACACGTGCACGTGGGACACCCGCGCCGTGGCCGACGGCTGGTACAGCCTTCGGGCGATCGCCACCGACAAGTCCGGCTACTCGACCACGTCCGCGATCGTGGCCGCGACCGTCGGGAACACGATCGGCGTGGTGCTCGCCGACCCGGGCGACACCGTCGCTGGCACCGTCGCGCTCTCGACGACCCTGCAGAATACGGGCGCCGGCCCCTACGCCGTGCGAGTCGAGTACTCCGTGGCGGGATCCAACACGTGGGTCACCCTCTGCTCGGGCATCGCCGCGCCCTACGACTGCTCGTGGAACACCAGGACCACCACGCTCAAGGGCACCGACTCCTACGACCTCCGCTCGGCGGCGACGTACAACGGCGTCACCACCTACTCGGCTGTCGTCGCCGACGTGCTCGTCGACAACGGCGCCCCCACCGCGACCATGGCCGACCCGGGCACGCCGCTGAGCGGCACCGTCACGCTCTCCGCCACCGCCTCGGACGCGCTCTCGGGCGTCGCGAAGGTCGTCATCCAGTACGCGCCGAACGGCTCGAGCACCTGGGTGGATGCCTGCACCCTCACGGCGACCCCGTACTCCTGCCGCTTCGCCACGACGGCGCTTCCGGCCGGCTTCTACTCCTTCCGCGCCCTCGCGACCGACCAGGCCGGCAACGTCGGCACCCCGAGCGTGGTCAGCGGACGCCAGGTCGACAACTCCGTCGCCTCGGTCTCGATGGAGGATCCCGGCGCCTTCCTCACCGGCACCGTGACTCTCACGTCCACGGCCAGCACGAGCGCCGGGATCGCCAACGTGGCGATACAGATGGCGCCGAACGGCAGCTCGGCCTTCACGACGATCTGCACGGTCACGGCATCCCCCTTCACCTGCGCCTGGAACAGCAAGTCGGTGGCCGACGGCCTCTACGACTTCCGCGCCGTCATGACCGACCGCACCGGTGTCACGAAGACCTCCGCCGTCATGGCGAGCCGCCGCGTCGACAACCGCGCGGTGCGCGGCGTGGATGTGCAGACGGCGAACGGCACCGGCACTCCGGGTCGCCTCGACGCGGGCGACACCGTCACCTTCACGTACAGCACGCAGATGAGCCCGGCGAGCATCCTCGCCGGCTGGAGCGGCGCGGGTACGGCGGTCACCCTCCGGCTCCGCGACGGGGGCCTGCTCGGCCTCGGAAGCGCGGACGACACTCTCGACGTCCAGAGCGGATCCGCCTCGGTGAACCTCGGATCCGTCGACCTCCGCGGCGACTACCTGAAGAACAACAAGACGTCGACCTTCACCGCCACCATGACCGCGACCTCCGCGACGGTGAACGGCCTGCCCGTCACGGTCGTGCAGCTCAGCGTCGGGACGCTCATCAGCGGCGGCGCCCTGCGCACGGCACCCGCCTCCGCGGCCGCCAGCATGGTGTGGACCCCGTCCAACCTCGCGAAGGACCTCGGCGCCACGACGTCGTCGAACGCCCCCGTCACCGAGTCGGGAGCACTGGACAGGGAGTTCTAGTGGACGCACCCGGCACCCACGACACCCCCGACGGGCATGCGGTCGATCCGGCCGACGACCTCGATAGCATCGACGTCGTGGGGCAGCACATCCTTGTCGTCGAAGACGACGACGGCATCGCACTCCCCCTCGTCCGCACGCTCACGCGTGAGGGCTACGACGTCGAGCGCGTCGCGGAGGGCGGAGCCGCCGTCGACCGCGTGCTGGCCGGCGGCTTCTCGCTCGTCGTCCTCGACCTGGGCCTCCCCGACATGGACGGCCTCGACGTGTGCCGTCGTGTCCGCGACGAGGGGTTCGAGGGCGGCATCGTCATCCTGACGGCCCGTGACGGCGAACTCGACCGCGTCGTCGGGCTCGACGTCGGCGCCGACGACTACATCGCCAAGCCGTTCGCCCTCGCGGAGCTGCTCGCGCGCCTGCGCGCCCTGCTGCGACGCAGCGGCACGCCTCACACGGTGCCGGCCGCCGCGGCGCCGGCCGCGGCATCCGGAACCCCTCTCTCCGTCGACCCCGACGCGCGACGGGCCTTCGCGGGCGACCGCGAGATCCAGCTCAGCACGAAGGAGTTCGACCTCGTGGCGCACCTGGACAAGAACCGCGGCAACGTCGTGACCCGCGAGCGCCTCATGGACGACGTATGGGACGAGAACTGGTTCGGCTCGACCAAGACCCTCGACGTGACGATCGCCCGCCTGCGCCAGAAGCTCGAGGACTCGGGCGCCGATGTGCGGATCACGACGATCCGCGGCATCGGCTTCCGCCTCGACGACGGGGCGGCGGATGCGTGAACGCCTCGTCCTCGCGTTCGTGGCGATGGCGGTCGGCATCATCGCCCTCTATGGCATCCCCCGTGCCTACATCGTCGCCGATCTGATCCAGACGAACGAGCAGCGCCGCGTCGAGCGCTCCGCCGAGCTGCTCGCGGTGCTCGTGGAGGAGCGTGAGGCGCACGGCATCGTGACGGCCGACTTCCTCGAGCCGCTCCTCGAGACCGGGGAGCGCATCACGTATGTCGGCCCCGACGGCGTGCCCGTGCAGGTCGGCGCGCCCGCCGCCGAAGATGACATCGTCTCGACAGCCGACGTGGAGGGCGGCGGCACCGTCGAGTTCAGCCGCTCCGGCGAGGTCGTCGCGGGGCGGGTGCAGGAGGCGGTCATGCCGGTGATCATCCTCGGCGTCGCGCTCATGCTCGTCTCGGCGATCGTCGCGGTGTGGCTCGCGCGCCGGCTGTCGCAGCCGTTCGTGCGCCTCGCCGGCATCGCCCGCCGCATCGGAGAGGGCTCGCTCGACGACGACAGCCCCCCGGCCCGGATCCCCGAGGCGCGGGCGATCGAAGACGCGCTGCGCTCGAGCGCGAGGACGCTCGAGGAGCGCATCCGGCGCGAGCACGAGTTCGCGGCGAATGCGTCGCACCAGCTGCGCACGCCCATCACGGCGCTGCGGCTCGAGCTCGAGGACGTCTCGCTCTGGCCCGAGACGGCGCCCGCCGTGCGGGAGCAGCTCGACCACGCGCTGCGCGAGATCGACCGTCTCTCCGACGCGATCGCCCATCTCCTCGCGCTCGCGCGCGGAGGAACGCCGGGAGCCGACGCCTGGACCGCCCTCGGACCGATGCTCGATCAGGCGGGCGACCGGTGGCGTGCGCAGGCGGTGGCCCAGCAGCGCGACATCCGGGTCGAGGCCGAACGGGTCGCCGCCACGAGCGTGCCGGCCCCCGCGACGCAGATCCTCGACGTGCTCATCCACAACGCCCTGCGGCACGGGCGCGGGCTCGTGACGGTCTCGGGCGCGCGCGCCAACGGGTACGTCACGGTCCGCGTGTCCGACGAGGGTCCGCGGCCGAGCGGCAATGCGATCTTCCAGCGCACGCCGGGACAGAGCACGAACGGCGGCGAAGGCATCGGCCTCGCACTCTCGGCGGAGCTCGCGGAGGCGCTCGGCGGCCACCTCCTCCTGGAGTCCACGCCGACGACGAAGTTCTCGCTCATCCTGCCGCAGCGCGAGACGCTCTGATCAGGCTCCGCGCGACCCCGCGTCGGTCGTGCCCACGTCGGTGCGGTGGAAGTTCTGGAAGGAACGGGATGCCGTGGGCCCCCGCTGGTTCTGATATCTGTTGCCGTAGGGGCCGGCGCCGTACGGCGTCTCGGCCGGCGACGACAGGCGGAAGAAGCACAGCTGCCCGATCTTCATGCCGGGCCACAGCTTGATGGGGAGCGTCGCGACGTTCGAGAGCTCGAGGGTCACGTGCCCCGTGAAGCCCGGGTCGATGAAGCCGGCCGTCGAGTGCGTCAGGAGGCCGAGGCGGCCGAGCGACGACTTGCCCTCGAGGCGGGCCGCGACGTCGTCGGGCAGGGTGATCTGCTCGAACGTCGAGCCGAGTGCGAACTCACCGGGATGCAGGATGAAGGGCTCGTCGGGCGCGACCTCGATGAGGTGCGTCAGATCGGGCTGATCCTCCGCCGGGTCGATGAAGGGGTACTTGTGGTTGTCGAACAGCCGGAAGTACCGGTCGAGCCGCACGTCGACGCTCGACGGCTGCACCATCTCGGGCTGCCACGGGTCGAGCGCGATCCGCTCGGCCTCGATCTCACGGCGGATGTCGCGGTCGGAGAGCAGCACGCGCCCAGCCTATCGAGGCTCAGGGAATGAATCGGAGGGGATGACGGGAATCGGCCACTCCGCCACTCCACACGCCGACTCCGTCGGCGCGCGGAGCCTCCGGCGGAGCGGGACCGCCCGGGGCGGGACGTTTCCTACGGCATCCACGCGAATGGCCTGACGAGCCGCCGGGGCGGCTCCTCAGGCCATTGGAGGGGATGACGGGAATCGAACCCGCGCTGTCTGCTTGGGAAGCAGAAGTTCTGCCATTGAACTACATCCCCGAGAGGCCTCTCGGCGCCCGGCAAGCATAACAGCCGTCGGGACCGCACCCGGGACTACTCGGCCTCGAGCCCCTCGACCGTGTACTGCCGCTCGATCCCCGCGGTCGTGCGACCCCACTCGCTCGCCGCGACCCGCTGCTGGTGCGCACGGAACGCCGCCGAGTCGGCGAAGAACTCCTCGACGCGCCACACGAGGCCGTCCTGGGTCGGCGTCACCTCGAACGAGAGGCAGCCGGGCTCGGCACGCGTCAGCGCGACGTGCGCAGCCAGGTTCGCGCGCACCAGGTCGGCCTGCGCGTCGTCGGCGCACACGAGGCTGCCGTGCAGTCGCACCTCCGCCATCACATCGACCGACGGCGACGCATCACGAGCAGCCCGCCGAGGAGCACGAGCAGCGACGCGCCCGCGGCCGCCGACCAGGCGATCGTCCCGCCCGTCACCGGCAGCGACGGCGGTGGGGTCGGCGTCGGGGTCGGGGTGGGCGTCGGCGTGGGCGGGGCGACCGGGTTCTCGGTGACGCAGCCGTCGCATCCACCGCCGTCGCCCAGCGGAGTCACGCTGTTGGTCAGGGTCACGCCCACGGCATCCGCATCCACGCGAACCTGGTAGGAGACGGAGACGGAACCTCCGACGGGGATGTCGGGGATCGCCCACGTGAGCGTCGTGCCGCTCAGCGAGAGCCCCGCCGCGGGCGTGCCGACGAACGCCGCGTTGTCGAGCACCTGGCGCAGGTCGTCGCGCGCTCCCGCACCGGACACGATGACGCCGCCGGTGTTGCTCGCGGTGAGCGTGTACGTCACGACCGAGCCCGGAGCCGCGCCGCCGGCGGGGGCGTCGCTCGCCTTGTGCAGCGTCCACCCGGGCACGTAGTGCGAGGTGTCGCACACGACGCACTCGCCTCCCGACCCCTGCGGCGCCACGACGTTGGCGAGTGTGGCACCGCGCGCACCGGCATCCACCACGACCGCATACGAGACGGTGGCGGTCTGGTCGGGCTGCAGTGTCGGAATCGCCCACGTCAGCGTCGTGCCGGTCACCGTGACGCCGGCGGGGAGCGGACCCGAGATCGTCGCGTCGTCGAGGACGTCGGTCAGGTCGTCGACCGCCGCGGCGCCGCTCACCACGGCGTCGGACGTGTTGTGCGCGGCGAGCGTGTAGGTGACCGTGTCACCCGGCGAGACGGTGCTTCCGGAGGACGGGTCGCTCGACTTCTCGAGCGTCCACTCGGGGGTGACGTGCATCGTGGAGCAGGGGTCGCACGAGGTGGGAGCCACCTCGCCCTCGGCGGTGACGGCGTTGCGGATCACCGCACCGACTGCGTCGTCGTCGACGATCACGTCGTAGACGAGCGTCAGCGGTCCGACCTGGCCATCGACACGGCCCACCGTCCACCTCAGCGCATCGGTCGAGAGTGCGACGGTTCCCTGGGACTGTTCGATCGAGCTGTCGTCGACGACGGCGACCGACGTCAGATCGGCGAGGTCGTCCTGGACGACGACGTCGTCGACCCAGCCGGGGCTCTCGGGTGTCACCGTGACGGTGTAGCGGATCCTGTCACCGGGCTCGACGGTGGACCCGCTCGGAGGGTCGCTCGTCTTGGTGACGGAGTAGGAGCCGACCTCGCGATTGATCGTGTTGGTCGCGGTGACGAGCGGTGTGCCGGTCGCGGGGATCGTGAAGGTGACGGAGGCGCCGCGGGTCAGCACTGTCGGGTTCTGCACCTCCATCGACGTCGACCAGGACAGCGATGGCGGAAGTGGCGGTTCGGTTCCCTCGCGCACAGTGCATTCCGAGCCCGCGGGCACGGCTTGGTCGGTCGCACCCCACTCGCCGAGGTCCCGCAGCTCGAACGTCCCGCTGTAGACATCGCCGTTGAGGGCGCGGCAGAACCAGTCGAAGGGGAAGAGGGTTTCGGGGTCGAACCCGCTGCGGAAGCCCGCGACGACCTTCCGCACCGTGAAGGAACCGAACACCCGGACGATCGGGTTCGTCACCGTGATCGTCGGAAGAGTCGTACCGGGGGACACTGTGACGACGGGATCGCTGAACCGCTCCTTGAGCCACTGGAACGACGTGTCGATCGCGACCGGCAGCTCGGCACGGCTCTCCGTCATGACGGCGCAGGTCGAGCCGACGAGGATCGGGGACGCGACGGTCGTGGTGGCTCCCGCGGCGATCGGGCCCCAATTGCCGCTCACCGATGTGCCGTCCTTCGCGCACTCGTACGTGCCCGAGAACGTCAGGTTGTTGTTGGGAGCGTTGGGGGTGACGGTCGGGCCCAGCTCGAGCTGCTTCGTGACCTGGAAGGTCGTCGTGACGCGGCGCGTCGAGTTCGTGATGCCGACCGTCGCGGGGCCGCCGGGGCTCAGCGTCACCGTGCGGTCGGCGGGGTCGTACTGGGGGTCGTTCCAGGCGTACGAGGCGTCCGTCAGAGCGGGCAGGGTATCTTCCGACACCGAGCAGACGGAGCTCGCCGGGATGCCGGCATCCGTCGTCACGTCGTAGACGCCGCCCGTCGCGGGCGTCGACCACGCGCCCGAGAAGAGGGTGTCGCCGTAGGTGCATCGCCACGTGCCCCCGACCGTCGTGCCGGCCGCGAATGCGCCGTCGACGCCCGTGTACGTCTTCGCGATCCGCAGCGCGCCGAACACCCGACCGGCGGTGTTGGTCACGGCGACCTCGGCGGGCGTGCCCGCGACGATCGACACCGGGCCGCTGATCGTCGGCGTGCCCCACGCCCACGATTCGTCGACGAATCCGGCCGACGGTGCGATCGTCGTCGTGTCCTCCTGCACCGAGCACGTCGAGGTCACGGGGAAGACGGTGTCGCCGGTCAGATCCGCCGCGACGCCGAGGGCGTCGGTCTGCCACGTGCCGCTGTAGGTGGTGTCCTGGTACTGGCACGAGTAGGTGCCCGAGAAGGTCGGGAGCGCGGCGATCGCATCGGCCGGGACGCCCGAGAGCTGCTTCACGATCCGCAGGCCGCCGAAGACCCGATCGATCGCATTGTCGACGACGACGGGGGTCGTCTGACCTGCGATGACACCGATGTCGACGCGCCCGCCGAACGCCCCGTTGCCGACCCGGTAGCGCACGGCTCCCCACGCGTAGGAGGCATCCACCAGATTGAGGTGCGGAGAGGCGATCGGCGCCTCGTTGACGGAGCACGTCCAGCCGGCCGGGACGTTGTCGACGATCACGACGGGAGCGCCGCCCGCCGCGATGGAGGCGTTCGCCTCGATCACGCCGTCGGCGCCGGAGAAGGCGCAGGTCACGCCGATCTGGAACGGCGGATCAGTCGGTGCGACGAAGCCCTCGACGGCTCCGCTCAGGGTCTTGGCGATCGTGATCGATCCCGTGTCGCGGGTGAGCGTGTTCGTCACGCCGATGGTGTTGATGCCGTCGAACGAGACCGAGGCGATGGGCGTGATCGCCGGCGGCGACTGCCAGCGGTACGACGGGTCGACACTCGGCGACGGCGGCGTGTTCTCGGTCGCCGTGCACGAGCTCGTCGCGAGCACGCGGTCGAACGGACCGGTCAGCACCGCGGGCTGCCCTGGCGTCGCTGTCCACTCTCCGCCCACCGTCTCCGTGCCGTAGGTGCACGACCACTGCCCGCTGTACTGCAGCCCCGGACGCAGGACGCTCTGGCTGAAGCCTGCGAGATCGATCGTCTTCTGCAGGCCGACGGTCGCGTACACCCGGATGACCGTGTTGGTGACGTCGATCGAGTAGTCCCCGTCGGCCTCGGCGACGTCGACCGATGCGGGCGCGAAGACGGGCGCCCCCCACTCGAAGGAGGCATCCTTCAATCCGGTATCGGGAGCCGACGGCAGCTGCTCGGTCGCGCGACAGGTCGAGCCGAGGTCTACCTGCCAGGTCGCCGAGCCGCCGGCGGCGAGGAACTTGCCGCCGAGGTTGGCCTCGGCGGAGCCACCGGGCGGCGTGCAGAGCAGCGTCACCGAGAAGATGCCACCGGACCCGGTGAACCCGCCGTCGGGATCGACGACGGTCTTGTTCACCGTGACGGGCACCTGCTTCGGCGTGATCGCGTTGGTCGCGACGACCGACACGGACGAGCCGTCGGACGGGATCGTGAACTGCACGGTCCCGTCGGCGCGAGGGAGGGTCGGGACGTTCGTGACGACGTAGCTCACGCCGTCCCACGTGTACGGGTCGATGGTGGCGGGGAGCGCGTCGAGGTCTTCTGCGACGAGGCACTGCGAGCCGACCGGGATCGCCTCGTCGGGACCCTCCACGCCGCCTGAGAGCATCGACAGCGTGCCGGAGATGACGGGTCCGGTCGGCGGCGTGCAGCTGTAAGTGAAGGTGAAGGGGGTGTCTTCGAACGCCGCGCCGGCGAGGCCGCCGGTCACCTGCTTCGCCACGAAGAAGCTCGCGGTGGAGCGATTGAGGGTGTTCGCGACGACCGACGTGCCTCCGCCCGTACCGATCACGACGGGCGCGGGGATCGACGTCGTCCACACGTACGACGGGTCTTCCGGCTGCACGGGCGAGGACGGGATCGCCTCCGTCACGGTGCAGGTCGAGGTCGCCAGCACCTGCACCGATGCCGAGCCACCGGGCTGGAGCGTCGCCGGGCCGCCCGCCGCCGGAGCCGTCCACGTGCCCGTGACCGGCGCATCCGCGTCGTAGGTGCACGACCAGGTGCCCGTGAAGGGGGCGGTCGGCTCAGCGCCCGTGTTGTTCGTGACGGTCTTCGAGATCGAGAACGGGGCCGTCACGCGGACGATGTCGTTGGTCACCGTGACGGGCAGCGGATCGACGCTGTTCGGCACCGACACTTCCTGGGGCTCAGGCGCAGCCCCCCACGCGTACGACGCGTCGAGCAGCGCCGCCGATCCCGTCGGCGGAGCGACCTCGATGACGGTGCACGAGGCGGCGATCGGCAGGTAGTCGGTGACCTGGATGCCGAAGTTCGGCGACGTGAACGAGAAGTCCTTCGAGTAGTTCGCTCCACCGCCCTGGGCCGGCGCGTCGCATGCGACCCGCAGCGTGAAGGATGTCTGGGCGTTCACGACCTCCAGGAAGTGCGCGACGGCCTTCGTGAGCGAGAGCCGGCCGAAGCCGATGCGGTTCGGGTTCGTGACGGTGACGGTCGCCGTGCCACCGGCCGGCACCGACACCGTTCCGGCCGTGAGCCCGGTGTAGGTCGCGGCGCCCCACACATACCCGGGCTGCAGCAGGCTCGCCGACGGCGGCGTCTCGACGACGCCGCACTGCACGCCCGCCGGCACGCGGACGGTCTTGCTGCCCCCGTTCGCGACGTTCACCGTGCCCGAGACGGAGCCGCAGTCGAAGGCGATCGCGAAGTCCTCGGCCGTGCCCGTGTAGCCCGCGCCCGTGACGGTCTTGGCGAGCTTCAGGTCGACGAGGTTGCGGATGAAGACGTTCGTGACGGCAAGGGTCGCCGGGCCGCCGGCCGGGATCGTGACGGTCGCGGGCGCGACGCTGAAGTCGCGCCACGCGTAGGACGCATCGATGAAGTCGCCCACCTCCGTCGCGAGCGTCTCGTTCACGATGCGGCAGACGGCCGTGGCAGGGATGCCGGTGACCGTCGCCGGAGTGCCGCTCGACACGCCGACGGTTCCGCTGCGCACGCTCTGCCCGCCGATCGTGCAGTCGTACGAGACGGGGAAGCTTCGCGTGGGCCCGCCGGTGTAGCCCGTGCCCGGCGTGTCGGCATTGCCGCCGACGATCGATTTGGTGATCTGCAGCGAGCCGGTCTGCTGCGACGCCGAGTTGCCGATGTCGACGAGCACCGACCCGTTCGCCGGGATGACCACGGGCAGAGGGTTCACGGGCGCGTTCCACGCCCAGGAGCCGTTGAGGAGGTCGGTCGAGCCGCTCGGCGGGTTCTGCTCGGTCACGGCGCAGGTCGCACCCGCGGGAAGGTTCGGGATCGACACGACGGCGCCGGGCGTGCCGTTCGTGGCGCTCGGGTTGACCGTCACCGTGCCGCTGACATTCCCGGGCGTGCAGGTGTACGCGGCCGTGAAGGCCTTCGCGGTCCCGGCCGTGTAGCCGCCTGCGGGCGAGGTCGTGACGGTCTTGGTGATCTGCAGCGTGCCGGTCTGGAAGCGGTTCACCACCTGGCACGTGACGTTCTGGCCGTTCGCGAGCGCCACCTGGCCGTTCGTGACGGGCACGCTCGTCGTCGGAGTGGCCGTGAGGAAGCACGACCAGTTGCCGTCCTGCACGTAGCCGGCGGTGCGAGAGCCGAGCGGTGTCTCGCTCAGCGTGTAGGTGCCCGCGATGACCGACTGATTCGTGATGGCCGGGTTCGGCGTCGTGTTCGTCTGTCCCGTCTGGCCGGCTCCCGCCACGTTCGCCTGTCCCGAGATCGACACGGGCGCCGCCGTCAGCGTCCAGTTGAACGGGCTGGCGAGGTCCCCCGGCTGGCCCGTCGTGATGACGGACTTCTTCAGGGTGAGCGTCGCGCGAGGCGTATACGTGTTCACGTATGTGCAGGTGATCGGGATCGCGGCCGCGACCGAGGTCGAGAGGTCGCCCGTGAACGTCACCGACTGCCCGCTCACCTGTCCGATCGGACTGCCCACGCCGTCACGACAGGTGAGCGACGTGAAGGTCCACGGCGCCGTCTGCGAGCCCTCCGTCAGCGTGACGTTCTCGCCCACTGTGTACGTGCGGCCGGTCAGCGTCGCCTGCCCCGCGGCGCCCGTGCCGGTCGGCTGCAGGGTGAAGTCGTTTCCCCAGACGGAGCCCGCGGCGTTGCTCGCGGAGTCGAAGGAGAAGGCGGGGAAGGATGCCGGCGCGCCGTACGGCGCGACGACCTGCTTGACGATCGTCACGGGCCGCACCTGCTGCACGGAGGCGTAGAGGCAGCCGTAGGTGACGGCATCCTCCACCGTGCTGAAGGTGTTGACGACCGTGCCGACGTTCGACACTGTTGCGGGGCACGTGTTGCCCGAGCCCGGCCCGGTGAAGCCGAGCACGACCAGCGTGTACGTGATGCCGTTGTCGACGAACGTCTGATCGCTGATCTGGTTCGTGAAGTCGAGGATGTCGTTGTCGCGCGAGTCGCCGAAGCTGTTGGGCGTCTCGTTCATGCGCCACTGGTAGTTCAGCTGCACGCCGGCGAACTGGATCTGCATCTGCCCGCGGAACCACGAGCTCGTGAGCAGGCTCAGCGGCCGGTTCGCGTGCACCATACGACCGAGGTTGAAGACGGTGTTGACGGGCACTGTCGAGACGCTCGACGGAGCGAAGCCGAGGGCGCTCTGATTGGACAGGTCGAGCTGCGCGGTGACCGACTGGTTGTTGCGGAAGCCGTGCGCCGTCCACGCGGTGCTCCCGTTCCCGACCCATCCGGAATAGCCGTCGGTGTTGTAGAGCGGGTTGCCCGAGGTGCCCGCCGACCCGCCGGGGTTGGCGATCGTCCCGGTCGTGCCGCCGGTGTTGGAGCCGTAGCGGAAGTAGTCGCCGTTCACCGGGTTCGCCGTGCCGTTCGCGCTCGTCCACCCCGACTGGGTGAACATGCGGGACTGGATGGCGACGCTGAGGGCGGCATCCGCCTGACTCGCGCCGACGGTGAGCTGCCCGATCGACAGACTCGCCGCGAGGGCGATGACGAGGGTCACGATGACGGTCATCGAGAGGCCACGTGCGGCTCCACGACGAGGTGACACGGAACTGCGAGCCATAGCCCAACCCCCCGGGGTGCGATCTCCCCCCCGGGCGATCTGAGCCCGACGTTAGCGCGGAGGCGTCGATCCCACCAACGATTGCGGACGAAGACATCCGGAAAGGGTGAGCCCGACGAGTCGCGGCATCCCGTCAGCCGATCGGCTCTGCCGCCTCCCGGGCGGCGCGCTGCGACGAGCGGACCGCCCCGATGCTCGCCAGGATGACGAGGGCGATGCCGAGGATCTCGAGCCACGACAGGGTCTGGCCGAGCAGCAGCCACCCGGCGAGCGCGGCCGTCGCGGGCGCGAGGCTCATGAGGATCGCGAAGGCGGATGCCGCGAGCCGGCGCAGCGCGATCAGCTCGAACGCGTACGGGATCGTCGAGGAGAGCACCGCGACCGCGGCGCCGAGGGCGAGGAGCTCGGGGCGCAGCAGCGCGGCACCGGCCGACGCGATGCCGAACGGCAGCGACACGAACGCTCCCACCGTCATCGCGAGCGCGAGGCCGTCGAGCCTGGGGAACTCCCGGCCCACGCGCGCCGACGCGAGGATGTAGAAGGCCCAGCTCGCGGCGGCGCCGAGCGCGAAGAGCACGCCGACCGGGTCGAGGCGGTCCCACCCTCCCCCGCCGAGCGCGAGCACGCCCGCGAAGGCGACGCCGGCCCACACCCACGCCGACGAGCGCCGGGCGGCGACGATCGAGAGCACGAGCGGTCCGAGCACCTCGATCGTCACCGTCACGCCGAGCGGCAGACGTTCGAGCGCGAGGTAGAAGAGGCCGTTCATCGTCGCGAGCACGAGGCCGAACCCCACGACGGCCAGCCAGCCCGCGCGCGAGTGGCCGCGCACCGACGGCCGCGCGATGAGCAGCAGCACGATCGCCGAGAACGCGAGCCGCAGCATGACCATCCCGAGCGGCCCGACCTGAGGGAACAGCAGCACGGCGAGCGATGCGCCGATCTCCTGGCACGCGAGTCCCGCGACGACGAGGGCGATCGCCGACGTCTGGCCGCTGCGCGGCGTCACACGCACCACGTCGCGAGGCCCGCCCGGGTCACGGGATCGGGCAGATCGCGGCCGCCGTGATGGCGTCGTGGTACTGCTGCGCGGTCCACGGGAGTCCCGCCTCCGGGACCGTCTGACCCGACGCCGCGGGCGCCTTCGACGCGAGCGCCGCGAGCTCCCACGCGAGGTAGAGCGCGGGTGTGTTGCCCATCGCGGAGTTGTTGAGCACGACGGCGACCGTGAGTCCGGTGTCGGGGTCGGCGAACGCGGCGGTCGAGTAGCCCGGCACAGAGCCGGTCTGACCGATGAGCGAACCGGCCTGATAGGCACCGCCCGCGGCGGTGAACCACGACGGCGCACCCGGGAAGGCGGGCAGCGGCGACGCGAAGCGATCGCTCTTGTCGGGCAGCAGCGCGCCCGAGGCGAGCGCCTGCGCGTAGCGGCCGAGGTCGTCGATGTCGGACACGACGCCCGAGTCGGTGTAGCCCGTGGTCGTCGAGAGGGCGGTCACGTCGAGCGGCTGGGCGCAGTTCATCGCACCCGCCGCGTCGCGCTGGGACAGGTATCCCGACAGCATCTCGGTCTTCGACGGTGTGGATGCCGGCGACGGAAGCTGCGTGGCCTTGAGACCGAGCGGCTGGTCGACGTACTGGTCGAGCAGCTGCGAGGCGGTCTTGCCGGTCGCTCGCTCGAGCGCGAGGCCCAGCAGCAGGTACCCCGCATCGGAGTCGACGTACGACGTGCCGGGCTCGCCCGTGCGCGGCATCCCGAGTCCGAAGCTCGCGAGCTCGCGCGGGCTCCACTGGCGCGCAGGGTTCGAGAGCCATGACCCCAGCAGCTGGCCGGAGTACGAGCCGATGCCCGACGTGCTCGCGCAGAGCTCGGCAAGCGTGATGTTGCTGAGGTCGGCGACGCCCGACACGTAGTCGGTGATCGGATCGTCGAGCGAGACCGTGCCCTGGTCGGCGAGCGCGTACAGCACGTCGCAGGTCATGGCGCGCGTGACCTGCCCGACCTTGAACTCCCGATCGGCGGCGACGGCGTCCTTGCCGCCGGGGGTCTCGGTGCCGAGCCCCGACACCCAGGAGCCGCTCCACGGCGCCCAGACGCCCACGACGGCGCCGGACGCGCCGGAGGCGGCCATCGCGTGGGTGACGGCATCCTGGAGCTGCTTCACCGTGTCGGCGGGCAGATCGCCCTCCGCCTGCGACGGAAGGTCGATGGGCGCCGCCTGCGGCGCGGTGCATGCCGCGAACGCCAGTGCCGCCACGAGGGCGAGCGCCATGGCGGTGCCGGCCCGGCGGATTCGGCGCGGGTGCCTCACACTCTCACCCCCCGATGATCGTCATCCGATCTAAACACACGGCGCGGGTTTCACCCGAGTCGCCTCCCTAGGCTTGACAACATGACGTTCCTCTTCGACTCGGATGCCGTTACCGGCGTGCTCCGCCACATGAACGGCGACCACACCGACGACAACCTCCTGATCGCGAGAGCCTTCGGCGGGGAGCCCGATCTCGTGTCGGCCACGATGACGGGCTTCGACGGAGACGGCGGCGACTGGCTCGCCGAGACCGCCGACGGCAGGAGCGTCGCGGTCCGCGCGCCGTGGCCGGGCGGTCCGATCACCGAGCGGCCCCAGGTGCGGCGCGAAGTCGTCGCGCTGTACGACGAGGCCTGCCGCCGCCTCGGCGTCGAGCCGCGACCCCACTCGTAGCGAACCCGTAACTTAGGACGACCTTACCTTGAGCTAGCATGAAGGTATGGTCGACCCGATCCCGTTCTCCACAGCGCTGCGCGAGCGCTCCAGCTCCGCCCACTCCACGAGCGAGCACGCAGGCTTCATGGCCGACCTCATCAAGGGAGAGGGAACGCGCGACGACTACATCGCCCTGGTCGCGCAGCACTGGTTCATCTACGAGGCCCTCGAGTCGGCGACGGAGCGGATGCGGCGCGATCCTGTCGCCTCCGTCTTCATCAGCGACAAGCTGACGCGGCTCCCCGCGCTCGAGGCCGACCTCGAGTTCCTCCTCGGCCCCGACTGGCGCGAGCGCATCGCTCCCCTGCCGACGACCCGCCGCTACGTCGACCGCATCAACGCCGTCGCGGCGACCTGGGCGGGCGGTTTCGTCGCGCACCACTACACGCGCTACCTCGGCGACCTCTCGGGCGGACAGTTCATCGGCCGGCTCATGGCGCGTCGCTTCGGCTTCGAGACGAACGGCATCGGCTTCTACCTCTTCGACGAGATCGCCGACCCGAAGGCCTTCAAGGACGTCTATCGCGATCAGCTCGACGCCGCGCCGTGGGATGCCGACGAGCAGGCCCGCGTCATCGACGAGGTGCTCCTCGCCTACCGCTACAACACCGAGCTCTTCGAAGACCTCGCCGCCGCGAAGTCGGCGAAGGTCGCCTGATCAGGATGCCGCGGGCCGGCGCACCGCGTTGGCCATGAACCGCCGCACGTCGGGGTCGACCTGGATGTCGCGCGGGCGCAGCGGGCGCGACAGGTAGAGCCCCTCGAGCGACGTCAGGCGCGACAGCGCGACGTACGTCTGCCCCGGCGCGAACGCGCCCGAGCCGAGGTCGATGATCGCCCGGTCGTACGTCTTGCCCTGCGACTTGTGGATCGTGACCGCCCACGCGAGACGGAGCGGGAACTGCGTGAACTCGGCGACGATGTCGCGCGAGAGCGACTTCGACCCGGGGTCGTACGAGTAGCGGAATCTCTCCCACACGGCGGGCTCGACGTCGAACTCCTGCCCCTCGACGTCGACCCGCACCGTCTCGCCCGCGATCCGGGTCACGGTGCCGATCGTGCCGTTGACCCAGCGCGGGGCGTCGCCGAACCCCGCGACGTCGTTGCGCAGGAACATCACCTGCGCCCCGACCTTGAGCTGCAGCTCGACGTCTGCCGGGTACGCGGCATCCCCTCGCCCGAAGTCGCCGTTGATCTCGGCGTTGGCCGTCTGCTGCCGCCCGGGCAGGGCGTCCAGGTGACGGCGGTTGATGCTGGTCACGATGTCGTTGCGCGTCGCGAGCGTGATGATGGGCGTCTCGCCCTCGACCGGCTCCGGCGGCCGGCGCGCGCCGGTGTCGTTGAGCACCTGGGCGATGTCGGCGGTCACGATGCCGTGGCGCACGGCGTTGAGCATCGCCTTGAACCCGGGATCGGTCTGGCGGTGGATGTCGACGAGCTCGCGGATGTTGAGATCGGCGCCGAAGGGACCCAGCTCCGCGAAGCCCTCGAGGGAGGGCCCGTCGGCGAGCGCCGTCGGGCCGCCGTTCCACACGTGCGCGTCGAAGAACCAGAACGAGCGGTAGTGGTCGCGCACGTAGCGCAGCTCGTCGCCACGCGGCGGCACGGGCGCGAGCTGGTACGGGTCGCCGAACATCACGATCTGCACGCCGCCGAACGGCTCGCCGCGGCGGCCCCGCGCCTTGCGGAGGGCTCGGTCGATGGCGTCCATGAGATCGGCGTTGACCATCGAGATCTCGTCGATCACGAGCGTGTCGATCGCGTTGAGCAGCTTGCGCGTCGCGTCGGACTGGTCCTCGTCGTGCGATCCGATGATGCCGAGCGGGAGCTTGAAGAGCGAGTGGATCGTCTGGCCCTCGACGTTGAGCGCGGCGACCCCCGTCGGTGCGCACACCGCGATCTGCTTCGAGGTGTTCCACGCGAGGTGCTGCAGCAGCGTCGACTTGCCCGTGCCGGCGCGACCGGTCACGAACACGTGCTCGCGGGTGTCTTCGATGAGCCGGAACAGCGCCTCCTGCTCGGTCGAGAGAGGCGGCGCGATCACCGATTCATGGTAACGAGCGGATGCCGCGCCGCGGCGCTCCGCGACCGCACGGCGCAGCATCCACCCCCGTCACACAGCGTCCCCGTCCAGGGTTCCGCCAGGCGTCCTTTCCTAGAATTGCCGCATGGACCGGGGGGTCATCGGCACCAGCCCCGAGGATGCGTCGGCGCCCTCGGACGACTCGCCGACCCCGCCGTCGTCCACAGCCCCCTCTCCTCCCCAGCTCTCGTCCGAGCCGGAGGGCGACGCAGCACCGCCCCGCCGGCCCCGACGGCGCGCGCGGCTCGGCGTCGACCTCGCCCTCCTCGGCATCGTGGGCGTCCTGCTCGTCGGGGCCGTCGGAGCCGGGGTCGCCACCCTCTACCGGGAGTTCTACAGCCCGAGCGCCTTCGTCGATCGCTACCTCGACCTGCTCGCGAAGGGTCGCGCCGCCGACGCCCTCGGCGTGCCGGGGGTCGCGGTCGATGCGAGCGAGCTCGAGGCGGCGGGGCTCCCGGCCGCGGCATCCGATGCCCTGCTCCGCAGTGCCGCCCTCGCACCGCTCACCGACGTGCACGTCGTCTCCGAGACGCCGCACGGCGAGCACGTCGACGTCGTCGTCGACTACAAGGCGGGCCCGTACCCCGGTCGCACGACGTTCGAGGTGGAGAGCAACGGCATGATCGGCGTCGCGCCGACGTGGCGGTTCGCGCGAAGCCCGCTCGCCGTCGTCGACCTCACGGTGCTCGGCTCGATGAGCTTCGAGGTCAACGGCTTCCCCATCGACAAGCGTCAGGTCTCCCCCGACGGCGTCGACGCCGACCCCGTCGCGCCGATCCCCCTCCTCGTCTTCTCGCCCGGCGTCTACTCCGTCTCGGTCGACACGCCGATCTCGGCGACCCGCGGTGTCGCGGTGCTCTCCGACAGCCCGCTCGACTCGACCGATGTCGACGTGCAGGCCGAGGCGACGAAGCAGTTCTCCGACGTCGTGCAGAAGAAGGTCGAGGAGTTCCTCTCGGCCTGCGCGACGCAGGAAGTCCTCCTCCCGACGGCATGCCCCTTCGGCTACACCGTCGAGGACCGCATCGTCTCGGCGCCGCAGTGGTCGATCGCCCAGCAGCCCACGGTCGCGGTGAAACCCGACGGCGCAGCCTGGAAGATCCCCTCGACCGAGGCGGTGGCCCACATCGAGGTCGACATCCGCTCGCTCTTCGACGGCACCGTGCGCCATGTCTCCGAAGACGTCCCCTTCCTCCTCACGGGTGCCATCAGCGTCCTCCCAGACGGCTCCGCCTCCATCGTCGTCTCGGGCACCGACACGCTCTGATCGAGGGATGCCTCGCCACGCGCGGGGCCGGCCGCGAGGGGCCATCCGGGGCGGATGACCCGCTCACCGCTCGCGGGCCGCAGCGAGGATGATCGAGCCATGGCCACGAGGAGATCGACGCGCTGGATCCCCGGCCTCGCCGTCGCGCGGGAGTACAAGGCGGCCTGGCTGTGGCCCGATATCCGCGCCGGCATCGTCGTGACCGCGCTGCTCATCCCCGCCGGCATGGGCTACGCCGAGGTCGCG
Source organism: Microbacterium sp. AZCO (assembly GCF_039614715.1). GTDB lineage: Bacteria > Actinomycetota > Actinomycetes > Actinomycetales > Microbacteriaceae > Microbacterium. The sequence goes on from NZ_CP154857.1 coordinate 3,456,998, forward strand.
GGCCTCCCACCGGAGACGGGCCTGTACGCGACGATCGTGCCGCTCGTCGCCTACGCGATCTTCGGCCCCTCCCGCATCCTCGTGCTCGGCCCCGACTCGTCGCTCGCGCCGATCATCGCCGCCGCGATCCTGCCCCTCGCGCTCGGCGACGGGCAGCGTGCCATCGCGCTCGCGGGGCTCCTCGCGATCATGGTCGGTGCGCTGCTGCTCCTGGGCGGCGTCCTGCGGCTGGGCTTCGTGACCGACCTGCTCTCGAAGCCCATCCGCGTCGGCTACCTCAATGCGATCGCGCTGCTCGTCATCGTGTCGCAGATCCCGAAGCTTCTCGGCTTCTCCACCGACGCCGCCGGCATCTGGCCCGAGGTCGTCGCCATCGTGCAGGCGATCGGCGCGGGCGAGGTGCTCCCCCTCGCGGCCGCGTTCGGCATCCTGTCGCTCGTCGTCATCTTCATCCTGAAGTGGATCAAGTCGCCCGTCCCGGGAGTGCTCGTCGTGGTCGTCCTCTCGATGATCGTGACGGCCGTCTTCGGGCTCGTCGACCAGCTGCCGGTCGTCGGCGCGCTCCCGCAGGGCCTTCCCGCTCCCGCGCTGGAGGGACTGCAGTGGACCGACGTGGCCGCCCTCGCGGGACCCGCGGCCGGAATCGCGCTCGTCGCCTTCACCGACAGCGCCGTCCTCTCGCGCACGTTCGCCGCCCGACGCGGGGAGTCGGTGAGCGGCAGCCAGGAGATGGCGGGCATCGGGCTCGCCAACATCGCGGGCGGCGCCCTGGGCGGCTTCCCCGTCTCGGCGTCGTCGTCTCGCACCCCCGTCGCCGAGCAGGCGGGCGCGAAGTCTCAGCTCACCGGGGTCGTCGGGGCGGCGCTCATCGTCGCGTTCATCCTGCTCGTCCCGGGGCTCACCGAGTTCCTGCCGTCGGCGACCCTCGCCGCCGTCGTGATGGGCGCCGCGACGAGCCTCATCGACGTGCGTGGATTCCGGGCGCTGTGGCGCATGGACAAGGTCGACGCGTCGCTGTCGCTCGCGGCGTTCCTCGGCGTGCTCGTCTTCGGCGTCCTCGAGGGCATCGTCGTGACGATCATCCTGTCGCTCCTCGCCTTCGTGAACCGCTCCTGGCGTCCCTATCGCGCCGAGCTCGGCCGCGTGACGGGACTGCGCGGCTACCACGACCTCTCGCGCTACCCCGACGAGGGCGAGCGTCTTCCGGGCATCGTCATCGTGCGCTGGGATGCGCCGCTGTTCTTCGCGAACGGCGCCGTCTTCGACGACTGGGTGCGTTCGCGCGTCCGGGATGCCGGACCCGGCGTGCGAACCCTGATCCTCGCCGCCGAGCCCATCACCGACATCGACACCACGGCGATCGACGAGCTGGTCGAGCTCGACGACTACCTCTCGGTCCACGGCATCCGGCTCGTCATCGCCGAGATGAAGGACCCGGTGAAGGACACGCTGCGCGAGTACGGGATGTCGGGCCGCTTCACTCCGGACCGCTTCGCGCCGACGGTCGGCGCCGCCGTCGACGAGCTCACGGGTGAGCTGCGGGGCGACCTCGACGGCACCAAGTGGGACGACGACTCCGAGCCCGAGAAGCCCGCCTGAGTCGGAGTCAGCGTCCGGCGGTGCGGGCGTCCCGCTCGGCGAGCTCGGCGAGCCGCTGGTTGTACGCCTCGAGCTCGGCATCCCCCGAGCGATCCACCGCGCGGTCGCGGCGACGCTGCTGGCGGTCGTCGGAGCGGCTCCACTGGATCGCGACCGTGATCGCGAGGATGAGCGTCGGGATCTCGCCGATCGACCACGCCACGCCGCCGCCGACGTACTGATCCTGCAGCGGCGTCGCACCCCACGTGCGGCCCATCGCCCCGAACCACTCCGACACCATGAGCCCCGTCTGCATCATCAGGACGATGCCGAAGAAGGCGTGCATCGCCATGATGCCGATGAGCAGCAGCAGACGCCCCGGGTACGGAAGGCGGTACGGAACGGGGTCGACGCCGATGAGCGACAGCGCGAAGAGGTATCCCGTGATGAGGAAGTGCGCGACCATCCACTCGTGGCCGAGGTGGTCGTAGAGCGACCAGCGGAAGAGGTCGGTGAAGTAGAAGAGCCACAGCGAGCCCATGAAGAGCGCGGCCGCGACGAAGGGATGCGTCAGCACCCGCGCGACGGGCGAGTGCACAGCCCAGAGGATCCATTCCCGTCCGCCGCGCGTGCCGTCCTCGCGCTTGCGGATGGCCCGCGCCGCGAGGGTCACCGGCGCGCCGGCGACCAGGAGCAGCGGGATCGCCATCGACAGCAGCATGTGCCCGACCATGTGCACGCTGAACAGGTAGTCCTGGTACGCGTTGACCGGGCCGCAGGTCACCCAGAAGAGCAGCGCGAGCCCCAGCACCCACAGGATCGTGCGGTGCACGGGCCAGCGGTCGCCGCGCCGCGCGAGCCGCCACACGCCGGCGAGGTAGAAGAAGATGCCGAAGCCCGCCGCGAAGGCCCAGACGAGGTCGATGTCCCAGGACGTGAGCCAGCGCTCGATCGTCAGCTCGGGCGGCAGGGGCGCGCCGGTGAGGATCTCGGCGGGTGTGCGGATCTCCGGCAGCGCAGAATTCGTCGGCGGAGGGGTGCGGGCGAGTGCGGCCGCGGCCCCGCTCGCGAGTCCCATGAAGGCGAGCTCCAGCGCGATGAGCGACCAGAAGCGGCGGCTCGCGGCATCCTCCCCCAGACGCGCGATGGAGCGCCGGCGGTAGAGCGCGCCCAGGACGCCGATCGCGAGCAGCGCCACGACCTTCACCAGGAGGATCACGCCGTACGGGCTCGCGAGGTTCGACCACGCACCCACCCCGATGACGGCGCGCGCGGTGCCCGAGATGGCGACGACGACGAACGCCGCCAGTGCGATGCTCGAGTAGCGCCCCATGGCGGTCGCGATGCCGTCACGGTTCACGAGCGGCCGGATGACGACGAGCAGCACGAGCCCGCCCAGCCACACGGCGGCGCCGATCATGTGCAGCACGAGCGCCATGACGGCGGCGTTGTGGTTGGCCTCCTCGCCCGAGTGGCCCTGCGTCCCCATCGGCACGAGCGCGGCGATCGCCAGGATCGCGACGAAGAAGGTCGCCGTCCACCCGCGCACCGCGAACGCGAGCACTGTCAGCGCCGCGCCGGCGATCGTCGTGATGAGCCATGTGCGGCCGAGCTCGGTGTCGACGAGGAATCGCCCGAGCTGGGCGCCGAACTCCGGCGCTGCGCTGACCTCGGGGTTGAACGAGTCGAGGAACGTGAGGAATCCGGTGAGCGCTGCGGCGATCGTGAAGACGGCGGCGGAGATGGATGCCACGTCGAGCGCCGTGTCGAACTCGCGCTCGCCCGCCTTGAGCGCGAAGAGCGCCACGACGAGCGCGCCGACCATGCCGGCGGCGGAGAGGTTGACGAACATCGTCGCCGCGGGCAGGCCCCAGCGCACGAAGGGCCCGGGGTCGCCGAGCACGAGCGGCGCCGCTCCCCCGCCGTACGCGAGTCCCCACACGAGCGCGACGAGCGCGACCGCGACGAGGATCACGGGCCCGGCGGCCCGCAGCGCGCGGGAGTTCACCTGTCAAGCCTACGTGCGGCGACCTTGGAGATTCCCCTTCGGCCAGAGCCCGTGCTCTCACCGAGAGCCCACGTTGCGAACCGTGCGGGACATGGGCTTTCGGTCACAGCACGGGCTCTGGACATCATGCGACGGGCCGCAGCACAGGAAGAAGGGGGGATGCCGCGGATGCGGCATCCCCCCTTCTCGAAGACGCTTACTTGACGGCGGCCTTCAGCTTCGAGCCCGCCGTGACCTTGACGCGCTTGCCGGCGGGGATCTTGATCTCCTCGCCCGTCTGCGGGTTGCGGCCCGTGCGCGCCGACGTCTCGACCTGCTCGAACGAGATCCAGCCCGGGATCGAGACCTTGCTGCCCTTGGCGACCGCCTCCGAGACGGTGGAGAAGAGGGAGTCGAGCACGCCCGACACGGCGGACTGGCTCTGACCCGTCGCGCTGGCGATGCTCGCAACGAGTTCGGTCTTGGTGATGGACTTGTCGGCCATTGATTGTCCTCCAAGGCGGCGGAATCGCCGCCTCACATTGCTCGGACCAGAAGGCTCCTGCCTCCCGGCTGGTCGGATCGACCGCCTCGAACCTAGCCGAGAACGCCGTACTTCCGCGGATTTCCGCGGATTTTCGGACTTCTGACCGGCGTGTCGAGTGGCTGGAGTGACGAATGTGACGATTGTGACGCCTTCGAGCCGTCGTGGAAGGACAGCGACTTCGGCGCCCGTCAGCCGGCGCCGATCAGCCGAGCCACTTCTCCGACCCCCGCCATGAACTCGTCGAGCGCCGTCTCGTCCTCGCGCGGCTGCAGGATCACCGAGGTCGCCCCGGCCGCGAAGAACGGCTCGATCGTCCGGGCGACATCGGCCGGGTCGCCGGCGATGAGCAGGGCGGGATCGACCTCGCCGTTCCCCCGCGTGAGGTCGTCGGCGAGCTGGGCGCGCGCGGCGTCGCCGCCGAACCCGGCCGACACGAAGACGATGAGCTGGTGGGCGTCGTCTCGGCCCGCCGCCTGCCGGCCCTCGAGAGCGGTCGCGAGGGTGCGCGCGACGCGATCGGGGTTGCTGCCGGCGGGCAGCACCGTGCCGTCGGCGACCTCGCCCGTCAGGCGCACCGTCTTCGGACCCTCCCCCGCCGCGACGATCGCGGGCCGCTGCGCGGGCGGCCAGTCGAGCCGCACTCCGTCCAGCGCGACGTACCGGCCGGACGTCGTCACCTCCTCGCCCGCCAGGAGTGAGGTGAGGGCGGGCACGTATTCGCGCATCAGAGTGAGGGGCGACGCCGCGCGCGCCCCGATCTGCCCCATCCACGACTGCACGCCGTGCCCGACGCCCGGTATGAGCCTGCCGGGGAAGAGGCGCTCGAGCGTCGCGATCTCCATCGCCGTCGCGGCGACGTTGCGCAGCGGCATGGGGGCGACGCCGATGCCGACCCGGAGGCGCGTCGTCCACGCGAGCACCGCGGCAGCGGTCGCGAACGCCGACTCGCGGAAGCAGTCCTCCCAGAGCCATAGCTCGGGCACGCCCGATCCGTCCGCGGCACGCGCGGCGTCGCGCAGCGCCTCGGGCGGGGAGTAGGGCGTGAAGATGGCACCGAGGCGTCGCATGCCCTCACCCTGGCACGGGCCCCCGACACCGGCATCCCGGCTCTCGATCCGCCCGCCGGATGCCGCACCTAGACTTGCCGCACCATGGACAGCGACATCGCCGCGGCCCTCGCGCTCGGACCCGACTCGACGATGACCGATCACACCGTCGACATCACGACGATCGGCGCGCGGACGGGCGAGCCGCGACGCATCGAGATCTGGTTCCACAACGTCGACGGCGACGTCTACCTCACGGGTCTGCCGGGTCGACGCGGGTGGTACGCCAACCTGCTCGCCGACCCCCGACTCACCTTCCATCTGAAGCACGGCGTCCACGCCGATCTTCCTGCGCGGGCGACCCCGATCACCGACCCCGCGGAGCGCGGCCGTCTCTTCGAGGCGATCATCCGGGGCATCGACGACCTCTACGTGCGGCGGGGCTCCCATCGGCGCGTCGCCGACCACGATCGCTGGCTCGCCGAGAGCCCGCTCGTGCGGGTCGTGTTCGACTGAGCCGGGCTATCCCGCCTTGCGGCGCCGTGCGACCACGATCGCGACGACGATCAGCGCGAGCCCGACGATGAGGACGATGGGACCGATCGTGGCCCACAGCGACGATCCGCTCATGGCCGACCCCGCGAGCACATTGAAGCCCTGCAGGGTCCACACGAGTCCGACGAGGGCGAGGATCACCCCCGGCACGAGCAGCGGCCAGATTCGCTTCACAGCCCGAGACTAGTTCCGGGCGCGGCGCTGCGGAAGGCGCCCGGCACTCACTCGTGCAGCCGCCGCAGCGCCGTCACGATCTCGTCGTGCCAGCGACGAGCGGCCGGCAGCACGCCGGTGAAGATCGGGGTGTCGTGCGTCACGCCGAGGTAGCGGACGGCGGATGCCTCGACGCCCGCCGCGCGCAGCGCCGCCGTGTAGGCCGCGCCGTCGCCGCGGAGCGGGTCGTACTCCGCCGTGAGCACGACCGCCGGCGGCAGGCCCTCGTGGGAGTCGGCGAGGAGCGGCGACGCGTAGGGCTTCTTCGCGTCGCGCAGGTGGGGCAGATAGGTGCGGACGACTGAGCGCAGCTCGCGCTTGGCGATGAAGCTCGGGATGCCGAGCGCCCGCGTCGCGGCGAGATCGATGTGCCCGCCCGTGAGGTCGGTGACGGGAACCTCGAGCACCTGCAGGCGGATCGGCAGCCCGCGCCGATCGCGGTTCATGAGCGTCACGGCCGTGGCGATGTTGCCCCCCGCAGATGTGCCGAGGATGCCGATGCGCTGCGGATCGACGCCGACCTCGGCGCCGTGCTCGAAGAGCCACACGAGTGCCGCGTACGCCTGTTCGATCTGCGTGGGGAACTGGTGCTCCGGCGCGAGCGCGTAGTCGACCGCGACCATGGCGACGCCCGAATCCGCGGCCCGGCGCCGATTGCCGGCATCCGTCGTCGGATAGTCGATGCCGCCGATGCGGAACGCTCCGCCGAACAGCGCGAGGCAGCCGGGCACGAGCGTCTCGCCCGGCTCCGCCGGGTGGTAGATCCGCACGCGGAACGGCGGCACGCCGTCGGCGGTCAGCTCGTGCTCCGTGATCGGGATGCGGGGCCCCCGCGTCCCGACGGCCTTGAGCTCGCGGCAGTCCCACGCGATCGCCGCGGCGCGGTTGCGGGCGCGGGCTCGTGCGCGCGGGCCGAGCGGGGGAGCGATCGAGCCTTCGCGCCCGATCGGTCGGCTCTCGTCGACGGGAGAAGGATCAGCTGCGGGTGCGGACCGGCCGAAGGGGAGCAGCGCCATCAGGCGTGCGCGCATCGCGCCGCGCGCCTTGTCGTAGAGGTGTCGGCGGTGCACCCGCAGCCGCTCGGCGAAGAACGGATCCAGCGGCATCCCGATCCCTCCCTTTCCCCGACGAGAGTGTAGTTGCGCCCGCCGGCGGGCAGACGGGACTTGCGCTCGGCCCGGCGCTGTGCCCGGGGCATGCGAAAGGGCGGGAGCTCCGAGGAACTCCCGCCCTTTCTGCGGTTCAGCGGTGCTGAGCCTGTCGAAGCGTTACCAGCTCGACTTGGTCACGCCGGGCAGCTCGCCACGGTGGGCCATGTCGCGGAAGCGGACACGCGAGATGCCGAACTTCGAGAGGTTGCCGCGGGGGCGACCGTCGATGACGTCGCGGTTGCGCAGGCGCACGGGCGACGCGTTGCGGGGCAGCTTCTGCAGGCCCACGCGAGCGGCTTCGCGCTGCTCGTCGGTCGACTCCGGCGACACGAGCGCCTTCTTCAGCTCGGCGCGCTTGGCGGCGTAGCGGTCGACGACCTCCTGGCGCTGCTGGTTGCGCGCGATCTTGCTCTTCTTAGCCATGGATCAGCGCTCCTCTCGGAATTCGACGTGCTTGCGGATGACCGGGTCGTACTTCTTGAGCACGATGCGGTCGGGGTTGTTGCGGCGGTTCTTGCGCGTCACGTAGGTGTACCCCGTGCCGGCGGTCGAGCGCAGCTTGATGATCGGACGGACGTCCTGAGCCTTCTTGGCCATTAGAGCTTGACCCCCTTCGCGAGGAGGTCCTTGACGACGGACTCGATGCCGCGTGCGTCAATGACCTTGATGCCCTTGGCGGACACGTTGAGCTTGATGTTCCGACCAAGCGACGGGACGTAGTACGTCTTCTTCTGCACGTTCGGGTCGAAGCGGCGCTTCGTCCGGCGGTGCGAGTGCGAGATGTTGTGACCGAAGCCGGGAACCGCTCCAGTCACCTGGCACACAGCAGCCATGGTGATGTCTCCTTCAATACCGTGGGGCCGGACGGCCCCACCCAAGATCCCTTGTCTGCACCCACGACGCTCCGAAGCCCGCCCTTCGACAAGCTCAGGGACCGGAAAGAGGAGGGAGTGGGTGCGAACTGCGTGCTGGAGTGCGCGCAGACAAAGAGTCAGTCTAGCACGGCTCGATCCCACGGCCGAACCACGGCGGGCGGTCGTTGCTGCCGCCATATGCGTCGCGCGGAATGGGTCCTTCGACGGGCTCTCCTCCACAGGCATCCATCCGGCTTTCCTTTGTCCACAGGAGACAACACTTCCGCGGGAATCACTGTGGAAGGTGCCATCATTGCCTCACTTCCAGGGGGGAACCGCGAAGTTCAGGAAGGCGACGATCATGACCATGACGCAGGACGACGCCGCACAGCGGCCCGCGGTCCCGTTCGAGCTAGCCGATCCCACACGGTGTCCGGGATGCTTCACCGCGATCACGGCGCCGGTGTGCCCCACGTGCGGATTCGGGCTCACAGACCCGCGCGCACCGCGCGTGCTCGCACTGGGCACGCAGATCGTGGAGCTCGAGTCGGAGCGCCGCACACTGATCGGCGAGATCCGCGATCTCGTGCGCATCGAAGCTGAGATCGCAGCAAAGCAGGCAGAGGCGGCCAGGAGGAACGCCGCGTCGGCCGCGGCGGCGAAGGAGGCCGCTGCCGTGGCCGACGCCTCGCGGCGGGATGCGCCGGTTGCCGCCCCGCACCCCGCCACCGATGCCACCCCTTGGGCGGCGCCGGCTGCGGTCCCGCCGGCTCCTCGTCGGGTGCGCGAGTCGGCGGCCCCGAAGGAACCGCGGCGCCGACTGACCGTCCCCGTGCTCCTGCTGATCGTCGGGGTCTCCCTCGTCGGCATCGCGGCGATCTTCTTCCTCGTGTTCGCCTGGTTCGTGTGGGGCATCCTCGTCCGCGCGCTGATCATCGGCGGCATCACCCTCGCGGCGATCGTCTCCGCATCCCTTCTGCGGCGACGCGCGCTCACCGCCACGGCAGAGGGCATCGGCGCCCTCGGGGTCGTCCTCCTGGCCCTGGACGCGTGGGCGGTCCGGGCGAACGACTTCTTCGGCACCGCGTCCATCGATGCGGCTGTCTACGCGGGGGTCGCGACTCTCGCGGTCGGCTTCATCTGCCGCGTGTGGGCCCGCGTCTCGGGACTGCGCGGCCCCGACCTCGCCGCCGCCCTCGCCCTGCCCGTCGGACTCGGTCTGCTCGTCGGCGGAGCGCTGTCGTTCGATCGCACCGAGGCCTTCCTCGCGGCGCTGCTGGGCGCGTCGGCTGGATGCCTCACCCACGCCCTCCCGGCACCGTGGTCGTCCGCGCGGCCCGGTCGCGACGCGGTTCCCGAGCGCCTGGTGCTCGCCGTCATCGGCGTCGCAGCGCTCGCCGTCGCCGCGCTCACCCTGCCGCTGTCGGCGCCGCGGACGTCGACAGTGGTCTGGTCGGTCGCCCTGCTCTTCGTGCTCGGCCTCGCGCACGCCCGGCTGCTGCGGCCCCGGGAAGGGGTCGAGCCGCTGCCCGCGGCGCGGCCGCTCGGCGCCACCGCCGCGAGCATCGCGGTCGCCGCCCTCGGACTCGCCGGGTGGCTGCTGGCGCTGAGCAGCAGCGAGGTCGTGTACCCCGTCCTGGTCGCACCGGTGCTCGCCGCTCTCGTGGCCGTCGGAGCCGATCTCCTGCACGCGCGCCGCCCGGGAATCCGACCGACCTGGATCACGGCGCTCGCCGCGGGCGCGCTCGGCGTCGTGGGCGGCGCGGTGTTCTGGGGGAGTGCCGCGGTCGGAGCCGTCGTCGCGCCGTGGTCGCTCGCGCAGGCCGATGTCTTCGCCCCGGCATCCGGAGTCGACGATCCCTTCCTCGCGCTTCCCGCGGCCGCCGTCATCGCGGCGCTCCTCTTCTGCGCGCCGACGCTCGCCCAGCCGGGGCTGCGCGATGCGCGCGTCGTCGCAGGCGCTGCGCTGCTGCTGCTCGCCGCGGCACGCACGGGCGCCCCCGGCATCCTGGTCGCGACAGCTGTCGTCATCGCGGCGGCGTCGACCGTCATGCTCATCGCCGTCCGCGCGCGGATCGGCTGGGTGCTGGCCGCGCTCGTGGCCGCGACGACGGCGTACATCGCGGGACTCGCCGCTCCGTGGCTCTGGATCGCCGCTGTCGTGACGGCGATCGCCGTGCTGATCGCCCAGCGGGCGCTGCTGCGACCGACCGGCGAACTCGCCGTCATCACGGCGCTCGCCCCCGTGGGGGTCGCGGCGGTGTCCGCGCTGATCGCTCCCGCCGCTCTCGCAGCCGCCCTGTCGCGCCCGTCCGGGCCGGCGGCGGGGTGGTCCGTCTCGATCGCGCTGCTGCAGTGGATCGCCCTCATCGCGCTGGCCGTCGCCGTGACGCTGCCGCTCGATCGGCTGTCCCGCTCGGCGCTCGCCTTCGCCTCGTCGGCGCTTCTCGCGGTGAGCCTCATCTGGACGCTGAGCGCCGTGCGCTCCGGTGCACCCGACGACAGCCTCGGCGGGGTGATCGGCGAGCCCGCACTCGCCGTCGTGCGCGGGGGGATCCTCGTCGTCGTCCTCATCCTCGTCGCGCTCGGACTCAGCCGCGTGGAGGCCCCGGCCACGGCAGGCGCCGCCGCGGTCGTCGCCCCCACTCTGGCGTTCGCCGTGTACGAGCTCCTCGTCCTCACGGGGACGAGCCGCGAAGAATGGATGCCGCTCCCGCTGCTCGCGGCAGCTGTGCTGGTCGTCGCACTCGGGGCCCTCCTCGAGTGCGCGCGCGGCCGCGACCGAGCGCTGTGGGTGCGGCTCGCGGCGGATCTCGGTGCGGGGGTCACGGCGCTCGTCGTGGTGGTGCCGCTTCGGACCGACCTCTTCTGGGCGGCGTTCGCGCTGGCGACGATCGGCTTCGCGGCGCTGTCCGCGACCCGCGGGTGGGCCGCGATGCCGCGCACTCCCGACGACGATGTCTTCGCGACGCGCGCCGCGGGAGCCGGGCTGAGCACCGCCGCCCGTCGCCTGTTCGCCTGGCCCGCGGTCGCCGCAGCGGTCGCAGCCTGGTGGTGGTGGCTCGGCGACGGCACACCGGGGGTCGACTACACGACCGAGACGGCCGTCGTGCCCGCCGGAGTCGCGCTCGTCGTGTTCGGGGCGCTGCTCGTCTGGCTCCGACGGCGCGGCGAAGCCTCCGTCGCGGTCGGTGCGGGACTCGCGCTCGGGCTGTGGGCACCCGCGGTCGAGGGATGGGACGGCACGCCCCTCCGAGGGGTCGTCGTCGGCCTCGTCTCGGCGGCCGTGTGCCTCGTGCTCTCGCTTCCCGCGCTCGCGCGGGTGCGCCCGACGGCGGTGGTCGGCTCGACGGTCGCGCTCGTAGGGCTGGCCCTCGTCGCCGTCGAGCGGGTCGTCGACGGCGGCAGCGGGGAGTCCCTGTGGCTCCTGCTCCTGCTGGCGACGGCGTTCGGATCGGGACTCGGCCATGCCGCCGTCCGCCCGGCGCATCTCCTGTCGCGCGCGTACGCGGACGCCCTGCCCGGCGCCGCCATGGTCGTGGCGTCGCTGGCCGTCGCCGCCTCGGTCCCCTCGCTGGGCGTCGTCACGGCGGCCATGGGCCTTCTCGCCGCACTGCACGTCGGCGCGGCGGCCGCCGACCGCACGCCGCTGGGTGCCGTCGCGCGCTGGACGTCGCTCGCCGGTGCGGCGATCGTCGGGGCATCGGGCTGCCTCGCCGGCGTGCTGCCCGAGATCGAGGCGGCGACGCTGCCGGTCGCGGTCGCGCTCCTCGCCGGGGCCGTGCTCGCAACGCTGCGCCGACGGGCGGCCGGCGCCGTGTGGCCGGGCAGCGAGAGCATCGTCTGGATCGCGGGACTCGTGGCGGCCACTGTGCCGAGCGTGGTGGCACCGGCCGATCCCGCACGGATCTGGACGTTCCTCGCCCTCACCCTGGTGGCGGCGGCCGGGGCGGCCGCGGTGCGCGTCCCCGCGGCGTGGCGCGTCGGCATCCCGACCGTCCTTGTGCTCGGCGGGGCGGCGGTGGCCATGGGGGCTCGCTCGCTGCTCGACCCGTTCCTCGACAGCGCGGACGCCGCCGCGCTCACCGCGGGCCTGGGTGCCGTCGCCATCGCGATCGTGCTCGTGGCGCGGTCCGCCGACGAGGCGCCGACCTGGCCGGCGACGGCGCTCGCAGCCGCGGGTGCACTGCTCGTCGCGGCCGTCGTCGTCCTCCGCTCCGACGGGACGCTGGGCACGACCGCGGTCACGGTGCTGCTCGGCGGGGCCGTCGGGGTTGCGGGTGCCGTCCTCCTCGCCTCCCGGCGCTGGCGCGGCATCGCCGCCGTCCTGGCGATCGGCGGGCTCGTCGCCGCGGCGGCGGGCTGCGGCATCCGGTTCCGTGTCACGGCGGCCGATGCCGGTCTCGAGGCGGACTTCTGGGCTCTCGTGGGCGGAGTCGTGACGGTCGCGATCGTCCTGGCCGCGATGCGGGCTGTTCGCTCCGCGGCGCTGGGCGTCGCCGCGGGCGTCGTGCTCGGACTCGCCTGCGTCGTCTACGCCGTGGCGATCGCGGGCCTGCTCGTCGCGCACGCCGACCTGCACGATGAGCGGGTCCTCATGACGATGAGCGTCCTCACCATCGCGGGACTCGCGGGAGCGCTGTGGCATTGGCGGCTCGGGTGGGCGCTCACGTTCGCTGCGGCGGCCTCGGCGAGCGTGTTCGGGGTGTTCGCCGTCGTCGCGGTCGGCGTCAGCCCCGTCGAACTCGTGACGGTGCCGCCCGCGATCGGCGGTCTCGCCTACGGCTCCTACCGACTCGCCTCGCACCCGACTGCGCGGTCGGCGTCGTCGCTCGGACCGTGGCTCCTGCTGCTGCTCGTGCCGTCTCTGCTGCACGATCTCGGCGACTCCGAGCTGTGGCGCGTCGTGGCCCTGGGCGTGGTGACCCTCGCGCTCGTCGTGATCGGCGCCGTCCTGCGGCTGCAGGCTCCGCTCATCATCGGCTCCATCGTGCTGCTGCTCCACGGCCTCGCGCAGCTCTGGCCGTGGATCACGTCGGCGTACACGGCGGTGCCGTGGTGGCTGTGGCTCGGCATCGGCGGCGCCGTGCTGATCTTCCTCGCGGCGACGTACGAGCGACGGGTGCGACAGCTGAAGGCCGCGTTCGTCGCGGTGTCGTCGCTGCGCTGACACGCGCGAAGCCTGCCGCCGGGGCGCCTGCTGCCGAGAAGCCTGTCGCCGGGGCTCCCCGGTCGGGAGCGTCAGAGCTCCGCGGCGCCGCGCCCCCAGCGGAACGGCGAGACCGTCGGATCGCCCGGCACCCAGAGGCGCCACGGGAAGGCGGCGGTCCCGGCGTGGCCGGCGACGCCGACGCGCGGGCCGGTCGCGATGTCGACGAGCGGCTCGGTCCGCAGCTCGAGGCGCGCGACGGCGCCGGCACGCGGAGAGCCCGTCACGGCATCGATGCCGTCGTGCACGGGATGCCGCAGCCCTACCGCATCGCCCAGACGCCCGGGTCCGCGCGCGAGGTCGCGATCGACGCGAGCCGCCGGGCGGCGGCGGCGGGCGGCATCCATCCCCTCCGTCACCTCGCCGGCGCGCAGCAGGATTCCGCCCGCGACCCCCGGCGGGCCGCACACGACATTGACGCACGAGTGGATGCCGTGGCTCAGGTAGACGTAGAGGTGACCGGGCTCGCCCCACATCGTCGCGTTGCGCGCGGTCGGCCCCATGCGGGCGTGCGAACCGGGGTCGGCCGTCTCGCCCGTGCCGAGGCCGTGGTACGCCTCCACCTCGGTGAGCCGCACGACGACCTCGTCGCCGTCCACGACAGTGCGGAGAAGGCCTCCGAGGAGGCGCGGTGCGACCTCGAGCGGAAGGCCGAGCAGATCGTCGCGGTGCGCCGGCCGCCAGGAGCCCGTCATTGCGGCGGCACCCGGCACCACGAGCTGTCGAAGCCCGTCAGCGCCACGACCTCGTCGCCCGTCGCGATCTCGACGATGTGCGTCTCGACGCGCTCGGGCATGGGCAGGAGGTAGCCGTCGTAGGGATTGTCGACGATGTCCGGTGCGACGACCGTCGCCGCGTAGCGGCCGTTCGGCGACACGCAGGTGCGGATGACGGAGTCCGTCGACGGTGCGCGATCGAGCACTCGGCTGGTCCCGTCGTCGCCGACCCACGTCACGACCGAAAGGCTCGGGATGCCGTTCCCATCCGGCGCCGCGTAGAGCCGGACCGACCCACCGCCGGGCACGGGCACGACGGTCCGCAGCAGACCAGGTTCGGCGTCGGGGGCGACGAGAGGCTGCTCCGTGCCGTCGGTGAGATCGAGGGCCACGAGACCCTCCATCCGGTCGACGAGGGCCGTGGAGCCCACGACTCCCTCCAGCCCCACGGCGGTGCCGAGAGAGGTCGCGTCTCCGCCCGCACCGGTGAGCCAGAGCGAGCTGTCGAACCCGAGGAGGAGGATCCGGTCGGTGTCGGGCACGAACCGCCACTGCTCCACGCGGCTGTCCGCCCCGGTGATCTCGACGGGCGCCGGCTCGGCGGCGCGATCCTTCAGCGACATCGTGAAGAGCATGCTCTCACGGGCGCCCTCGGTGCCGATCGCCGCGTCGGTGAAGGTGTAGCCGATGGCGTCTCCGCGGTCGGCGCTCTGCAGATTCGTCACCGTGCCGTCACCGGGCAGTGGCAGGGTGCGCTGATTCTTGCCGTCGCGGTCGGTCACGATGAGCTCGGCGACGCCGTCGGCACCGCCCTGCGGCTGGTCCGCAGTCGACGACCCACCGCGCACCGAGACGACGAGGTGGCTCGATGTCGCGCGGAAATCCTCGATATGCACTCGATATGCGCGTGCCGGAATACGGGGACCGCCTGCTCCCCGGTCAGGTCGGTGCGGAAGATCGTGTCATCCTTCGCGCCCCGCTGGAGCAGATAGAACTGCTCCTTCCCCGTCTGGAAGGTCTGCGCGACGGTGGTGGCCGGCCCGCCTCCCAGCCCTTCGACGCCGTCGATCGTCACGGTGTACTCGGTGTCGTCCCACAGCGGAAGCGCGAAGCGCACGCCCACGCTCCGCCCCGAGGTGTCGACGACGAACGGCGTCGCCGGCTCGATCGTCACCTGATCGGGCCGGATCTCGTGAAGCGCGTGCGACATCGTGACGATGAGACGGGCGCCGGATGCCGCGACCGCCGCCGTCGGGTCGACCTGCACGTCGGTGACGCGAGGCCCCTGCGCGGTCGTGGCGGCCGTTCCCGCGAGGGCGACGAGCGTGAGGGCCGCGACGACTCCGGCGAAGCCGACCACGAACGCGCGCCCGCGCCGCCGGAGGGATCGGCTCCGCCGCGTGTCAGTACTCATACGGGTCTCCCGGCTCGTCGATGAGCCGGACGGAGTCGGCGACGATCGAGAGCCGGCCGTCGGCGCTCGACCGGACGGTGCCCGTGACCGTGACCCACTGCCCGGTCGGCGGCGCCGCGTCGCCGGAGTCGATCGGGATGTTCGCCGGCTGGGCGTCGATGACGCAGTGCGTGATCACGAGGCGGGTGAGGTCGAAGTCGCCGTCGCCCGGGGTGACGAAGCCGGTGAGGGTGACGGGATCGCCGTCGTACGCGTCGGGGTTGGTCGCCGTCGCGAACACGGTGGCCCACTCGCCGACCCCGAACGCCGTCGTGTCTCCCGTCGTGGCGAGGGCGACGGCATCCGTGCCGGCGAACAGCGGCGGGGCGTCGATGTCGCGCGACATCGCGAGCTCGGCCGAGAGCGAGGCGGGCGGCGTCACGAGGGCGGCGACAACGAGGAGGGATGCCCCGACACCGCCGACCGCGGTCGCGGCTGCCGCGATGGGACGACGTCGGTGGCCGGCGTGGTCGTCCTCGCCGTGGCCGTGGCCGTGGCCGTGGCCGTGGCCGTGGCCGTGGCCATGGTCGTCCTCTGCGCCGAGCGGCAGCGCGAACGTCAGGACCGCACCGACCAGCACCACGAGGGCCATGCCCACCGCGAACCACGTCGAGTCGGGGTTGAGGTAGAGCCCCAGCCGGCCGGCGAGAGCCAGGCCGAGGGTCAGCACGGCGAGCGCGGCCGCGAGCCCGACGCCCAGCCAGCGCGTGACGAGCGATCTACGCAAGGAGGTTCACCGCCGTCCCGATGACGAAGGCCGACAGCACGACCACGACGACGAGCCCGACCAGCACCCGGGTCGTGAAGGTCGTGCGCAGGAGCGCGAGCATCTTGACGTCGACGAGCGGTCCCACGAGCAGGAACGCGACGAGGGAGCCCTGCGTGAACGTCGAGGCGAACGACAGAGCGAAGAAGGCGTCGACGTTCGAGCAGATCGACACGACCATCGCGAGCAGGATCATCGCGACGATCGAGAGCGCCGGATCGGAGCCGATCGCGAGGAGCGCGTCGCGGGGAATGAGCACCTGCACGGCCCCCGCGAGCGCCGATCCGATGACGAGGGCGGGCATGACCGCCCGCAGCTCGATGATGAATTGCGCGATGCTGCGGCGGCCGCGGCTTCCGGGCTCGTGCGTCACGGTGTCGCACGTGTCCCTGAAGCGATCGGTCAGGAGGGCGTCGGGATCGGGATGCCGGCTGTAGAGCCACCCGATGAGGTTCGCGATCGCGTACCCGCCGAGGAGGCGCGCGACGAGGATGCCGTCGTCGAAGCCGAACGCCTGGTGCGTCGTGATGATCACGATGGGGTTCACGATCGGCGCAGCGATGAGGAACGTGAGCGTCTCGGGCACGGAGAAGCCGCGCATGAGCAGACCGCGCGCGAACGGCACGTTGCCGCACTCGCAGACCGGCACGATCATGCCGAGGAGCGAGAGCACGGCACGGCGAGCCCATGCCCGCCGCGGCATCCATCGCTCGAGGACCCCCGGGGGCACCCACACCTGCACGACGATCGAGAGCACGACGCCGAGGACGACGAAGGGGAGCGACTCGATCAGCACGCTGAGGGCGAGGGTCAGGCCGTCCTGCGCGCGCGTCGGGAGAGAGACCGCGAAGAGCTGCGGTGCGAGGGCGTCGACGGCGAACAGGAGTCCGACGAAGGCGACGCCGACGCCGAGCCAGACGATCGCGCGCCCCGTGCCCGGGCGCGCGGCGACCGCCGGCGGGTCAGTCCGCGTCACGCTCGCTCTCGCGGGCCTGCGCGCACGACGCGCACAGGCCGAAGATGTCGACGACGTGCTCCGCCTCGATGAAGCCGTGCGCGGCCGCAGTGCGACGCGCCCACTGCTCGACGTCGGTCGCCTCGATCTCCACCGCGAGCCCGCACGAGCGGCAGATGAGGTGGTGGTGGTGCCCCCGCGTCGCGCACGCGCGGTAGAGGTTCTCGCCCTCGGGACTCTGCAGGGTGTCTGCGTCGCCGGAGGCGGCGAGACCGGCCAGCGCGCGGTACACGGTGGCAAGCCCGATGGGGCTGTCGTCCCCGCGGAGCGTCGCGTGCAGCGACTGCGCGCTCACGAAGCCGCGCGCGTCGGCGAGCGCTTCGCGCACCCGCTCGCGCTGCTTCGTGTTGCGCTGGACCATGGCCGGAGTCTACCCGCGGGCCTGGGCCGGGCTCTGGGCGGGGGTCGTCGTCGCGGCGCGGGATGCGGCATCCCGTCCCCGTTCGACCCGCCCCCGGCGACCGCCGACGATGCGGCAGACGACGTAGATGAGGAACGAGATCGTCGTGATGTACGGGCTCACGGGGAGCGTGCCCGCGACGGCCAGGAGGATGCCCGCAACGGCCGAGACGAAGCCGAAGAGCGCCGACAGTGCGGGCACGGACACCGGTCCCGACGCCACGCGCATGGCGGCCGCGGCGGGCGTCACGAGCAGCGCCATGACGAGGAGCGCGCCGATGATGTGGACGCTCACGGCCACCATGAGCCCGAGCAGCAGCATGAAGCCGAGCGAGACGCCGGTGGTCGGCACGCCTCGCGCGGCGGCGGACTGCGGGTCGAGCGAGTCGAAGCGGAGCGGACGCCAGATGAGCAGGAGTCCCACGAGCACGGCGCCGCTGATCGCGATGAGCCAGCCGAGCTGGCCGCTCTGCACCGACACGATCTGTCCGGTCAGCAGGCTGAAGCGGTTCGCCGAGCGGCCGTCGTAGAGGGACAGGAACAGGATGCCGAGCCCCAGCCCGAACGGCATCAGGACGCCGATGATCGAGTTGCGGTCGCGCGCTTTCGCGCCCAGCACCCCGATGATCGCCGCCGCGATGAGGGAGCCGACGATCGATCCCGTCACGACGTCCATGCCGATGAGGAGCGCCGCCGCGGCGCCCGCGAACGACAGCTCGGCGATGCCGTGGACGGCGAACGCCATGTCGCGCTGGATGACGAAGACGCCGACGAGGCCGCCGACGAGCCCGAGCACGGCGCCCGCGACGATGGAGTTCGCGACGAGCCCGAGGATCTCGGCGTAGTCGGGGATGCCGCCGAACATGGCGTCCCACACATCGGCCCAGTTCATGCGTGCGTCCCCGTCCCGGGGTCTTCGTGGAGCTCATGGTGGTGATGGTGGTGCGCCTCTTCGGCGTCGGGTGCGCCGACCACGACGAGCCGGTCGCCCGCGCGGAGCACGTAGACGGGTGCTCCGTAGAGCGCCGACAGCGTGGCCGAGTCGAGCACCTCCTCGGGCGTGCCGAGGGTGAAGCGGCCGCCCGCGAGGTACAGGATGCGGTCGACCGACCCGAGGACGGGGTTGATGTCGTGGGTCACGAGCAGCACGGCGGCGTCGGTCTCGCGCCGGTGCCGGTCGATCAGCTGGATGACCGCCTGCTGGTTGGCGAGGTCGAGGCTCGTGAGCGGCTCGTCGCACAGCAGCAGCCGGGGATCGTCGGCGAGCGCCTGCCCGACCCGGAGGCGCTGCTGCTCGCCGCCCGACAGCTCTCCGACGGGGCGGTCGGCGAAGCCCCGGGCTCCGACGGCGTCGATGAGCGCGTCGACGCGGGCCCGGTCGCCGCGGCGGGGAACGGGGAAGCCGAAGCGGTGGCCGTTGACGCCGAGGGTCACGAGGTCGCGGCCGCGCAGGGGCGTCTCGCGCGGCAGCGGGCGCTGCTGCGGGATGTAGCCGATGCGCCGGCTGCCGCGGGCGCGGACGTCCGACCCCAGAGCCGTGATGGTCCCCTCGCTGAGGTCTTCGAGGCCGAGGATCGCGCGCAGGAGCGTCGTCTTGCCGGAGCCGCTCGGCCCGAGCACGGCGACGAGCTCGCCCGGCTCTACGGAGAGGTCGAGCCCCGCCCACAGCTCGCGGCCCTCCCGGCGCAGAGCGGCGCCGCGGATCTCGAGCGCGCTCATGACCCCAGCGCCCGGGTCAGGGCGTCGATGTTCTGCTGCATCCACTCGACGTAGGTGAGTCCGTCGGGCAGCACCTCGGAGAATTCGAGCACCGGGATGCCGGCATCCTTCGCCTCCGCGATGACGGCGTCGGTCTCGACCCCGCCGGTCTGCGAGTTGACGATGACGGCCTTCGCGTGTCCCGCGCGCAGGAGGCCGAGCGCCTCGAGGAGCGTCGCGGGCGGGACGTCCTGCCCCTCCTCGACCGCCTCGCTGAACGCGTCCGGCGTCGTGTTCACGAGACCCGCCTCCTCCGTGAGGTACAGCGGCACGGGCTCGGTGACGAAGATGTCGGTGCCGCCATGGGTCGCGGCGAGCTGCGCGAGCGAGGCCTCGAGGCTCTCGACCGACGCCGTGAAGTCGGAGGCGCGCGTGCTGTAGCCGTCGGCGCCGCCCGGGTCGATCTCGGACAGCTGATGCGCGATCTCGTCGGCGACGGCGGACGTCGTGTGGAGGTCGTACCAGACGTGCTCGTTGAAGCCCTCGACATGGTCGTGGCCGTGACCATCGGCGGCGTCGTCGTGCGCCGTCTCCTCCTGCGCCGCGTCGCCGTGGGTGGCGTGCGTGTCGTGCGCGTCGCCGGACCAGTGCGGCGACAGCTCTGCCGCCGTGATCACGGGAGCGTCGGTGCCCGTCGCCTGGATGAGCGCGTCGACGAACGCGTCGTAGCCGCCGCCGTTCTCGACGATGAGGTCGGCGCGACTCACCGCGAGCTGATCGCGCGCGCTCGCCTCGTACGAGTGCGGGTCCTGCGCCGCCGAGTGGATGATCGACGTCACATCGACGTGGTCGCCGCCGACGACCTCGGCGATCTGCCCGTAGACGTTCGTGGACGCGAGGACGTCGATCCTCCCGTCCGCGGCGTCGGCGCCGCTCGCCGCGCACCCCGCGAGCAGGAGGACGGATGCCGCGCCGAGCGCGGTCGCGGTGAGGGGTCTGCGGAGCACATCCTCATCGTATGGCTATTGATAATCGTTCTCAAATCGGCGGCCGCGCTAATCTTCCACGTGGGAGCGGTCGCCCGAACCGCGCGGAGAGCAGGCGGATGAGCAGTTCGACCGAGGGGACCGCCCCGCGCGCCTTTCTCACCCGCATGCGCTTCTCCGCCCTCCTCGCCCTGCCTTTCGCGATCGTCTGCCTCATCGCCGCCTTCGTGCTGACCGTGCTCGGCGCGGAAGTGGAGTGGCCGCTCACTCTCATGCTGATCCCGGTCTTCTGGGTGCCCATGGCCGTCGAACTCGTCTTCCGCACGACACTCCCGTGGCCGCTCCAGGTCGTCTACCTGGCGTTCATCGTCGCCGCCCCCTTCGCGGGCAGCGCCGTGCACGTGTACTGGTACCTCCCGCGCTGGGACTTCGTCGTGCACTTCTACTCGGGGATCATGCTCGCCTGGCTCGGGATGCTGTTCGCCCGGCGCGTCGAGGAGCGCATCGGCGCCGCACTCCCGCGCTGGTTCTCGCTCACGATGGCGCTCTTCACCGCGATGTCCTTCGCGGCCGCGTGGGAGATCTGCGAGTACGGCAGCGACTCCCTCATCGGCACGGCGGCCCAGCACGGCCTCGACGACACGATGCTCGACATCGTCGCGGGCACCCTCGGCGGGGTCGTGGCGATCGGCATCCTGCTCGTGGCGAAGCGTCCGCGCACGCTCGCGCCGGTGTCGTTGCTGCCGCGCTGAAGAGTGCCGGACGGCGGGTCGTCCCGGAACGCGGTCAGTCCAGCAGGAGGGCGGGCTCCTCGAGGATCGACGCGACGTCGGCGATGAAGCGCGACATGCCGTCGCCGTCGATCACGCGATGGTCGAACGAGCCCGCGACCGTGGTCACCCAGCGCGGGCGCACCTCGCCGTCGACGACCCACGGCTTCTGACGGATCGTGCCGAGCGCGACGATGCCCGACTCGCCCGGATTGATGATCGGGGTGCCGGCATCCATTCCGAAGACGCCGATGTTGGTGATCGTGATCGTGCCGCCCTGCTGGTCGGCGACCGACGACTTGCCCTCGCGCGCCGTGAGCGTGAGCTTCTCGAGGGCACGGGCCAGGTCGCGGAGCGAAAGGTCCTGCGCGTCCTTGATGTTCGGGACGAGCAGTCCGCGCGGCGTCGCCGCCGCGATGCCGAGGTTGACGTAGTGGCGCACGCGGATCTCGGCGCCCTGGTCGGTGTCGACCCACGCGGCGTTGACGCCCGGCGTGCGGCGCACGGCCCAGATGACGGCGCGCGCCATGATGAGCAGCGGCGAGATCTTGATGTCGGCGAAGTCGGGCGAGGCCTTGAGCCGGCGGACGAGCTCCATCGTGCGGGTCGCGTCGACGTCGGTCCACACCGAGACGTGCGGGGCGGTGTACGCCGACTGAACCATGCCCGACGCGACGGCCTTGCGGACGCCGCGGACCGGGATCGCCTCCTCGCGATCGCCGGCCGGGCCGACGGGGCGGGGCGCCGCGGCCGCGGGGGAGGGGGCGGGCGCCGCGACGGGGATCGTCTCCTCGCGGACCTCGGGCCACTCGGGCGTCTCGATGTTGCGGAAGACGCTCGCCTGCGAGGCGTGCTTCACGACGTCGTCGCGGGTCACCTCACCCGCCGGGCCGCTCGGCGCGACCGCGGCGAGATCGACGCCGAGGTCGCGTGCGAGCTTGCGGATGGGCGGCTTCGCGACGACCCCGACGGATGCCTCGACCCGCTGCTCCGGCGAGACCGCGGGCCGCTTGCGCCGGGACTGCACCTGGCCGCCCGTTCCGTAGCCGACGAGCACCGCGCCACCCGGCTCGGGCTCGGCCGGGGCGCCGTGCTCGCTCTGGCCCACGACGGACGGCGTGGGGGCGGCATCCGACGAACCGCCCGGAGCCGCCGAGATCGTGATGATCGGCGCACCCACGTCGACCGTGTCGCCCTCGGCCGCGAGCAGCTCGCCCACGGTGCCGGCGAAGGGGGACGGCAGCTCGACGAGCGACTTCGCCGTCTCGATCTCGACGATGACGTCGTTCACCGCGACGTCGTCGCCGGGGGCGACGCGCCACGCGACGATCTCCGCCTCGGTGAGACCTTCACCGACGTCGGGGAGAAGGAAGGTCTGCGTGCTCATGTGTCGCCTTTCGGTCGTCGAGCGAGTCGGAACGGTCAGTACGCCAGGACGCGGTCGACGGCCTCGAGGACGCGGTCGGCGTCGGGGAGGAACGCCCCCTCGAGCTTGGCCGGGGGGAACGGCGCGTCGAAGCCCGACACGCGAAGCACGGGGGCTTCGAGGGCGTAGAACGCGCGCTCCATGACCGTCGCCGCGACCTCGGAGCCGAGGCTCGTGAATCCCGGCGCCTCCTGCGCGTAGACCATGCGGCCGGTGCGGCGCACGGAGTCGAGGATCGGCCCGTAGTCGACGGGCGAGAGCGAGCGCAGGTCGATGACCTCGCAGCTCGTGCCCTCGGACTCTGCGAGCGCCGCCGCCTGCAGCAGCGTCGTGACCATCGCGCCGTGTCCGACGAGCGTCACGTCGGTGCCGCGGCGCACGAGCCGCGATGCGTGCAGCGGGAGGGCGCGAGCCCTCGTGTCGACCTCGCCCTTCTGCCAGTACTTCGACTTCGGTTCGAGGAAGATCACCGGATCCGCCGAGGCGATCGCATCCTGGATCATCCAGTACGCATCGTTCGACGTCGACGGGCTGACGACCCGCAGACCCGGGGTGTGCGTGAAGTACGCCTCGGGGCTCTCCTGGTGATGCTCGATGGCGCCGATGTGGCCGCCGTAGGGGATGCGGATGACGACGGGCATCTGCAGCGCGCCCTCGTGGCGATTGGTGAACTTCGCGAGCTGCGACGTGATCTGGTCGAAGGCGGGGAAGACGAAGCCGTCGAACTGGATCTCGCAGACGGGCCGGAAGCCCGCCATCGCGAGCCCGATCGCCGTGCCGACGATCCCCGACTCGGCGAGCGGCGTGTCGAGAACGCGGCGCTCGCCGAACTCCGCCTGGAGCCCCTCGGTGACGCGGAAGACGCCGCCGAGCCGGCCGATGTCCTCGCCCATGAGGAGGACGCGGTCGTTCTCGGCGAGCGCTCGGCGCATGCCGGCGTTCAGCGCACGGCTGATCGGCAGATTCTCGATGCCGGCCTCATCGGCGGCGGCGGTCGCGGCCGCCGTTCCCGGTGCAGCGGTCATGACGTCCCCTCTTCGAAGGATGCCTCGTAATCGGCGAGCCACTGGCGCTGCTCGTCCACGAGCGGGTGCGGCTCGGAGTACACGTGATCGAACATGAGATTGCGCGGGATGCCGTCGAGCTGCATCGTGCGCACGCGCGTGTCCTCGGCGACGGCGTCGGCCTCGGCATCCACGTCCGTGAAGAAGTCGGAGGAGGCGCCGCGCGCCTCGAGGAACGCGCGCATGCGCGCGATGGGGTCGCGTCGCACCCACGAGAGCTCTTCGTCCGATGTGCGGTACTTCGTCGGGTCGTCGCTCGTCGTGTGCGCGCCCATCCGGTAGGTCAGCGCCTCGATCGCGCGCGGGCCGGCGCCGGAGCGCGCCTCCTCGAGGGCGACGCGGGTGACGGCGTAGCTCGCGAGCACGTCGTTGCCGTCGATCGGGATGCTCGGCATGCCGTATCCCTCGCCGCGCTTGTGCAGCGGCGAGCGCGACTGCGTCGCGACGGGCACCGAGATGGCCCACTGGTTGTTCTGCAGGAAGAAGACCTCGGGGGTGTTGTAGCTCGCGGCGAACACCATCGCCTCGTGCACGTCGCCCTGGCTCGATGCGCCGTCGCCGTAGTAGACGACGACGGCCTCGTCCCGCTCCGGATCGCCCGTCCCGCACTTGCCGTCGAAGACGAGGCCCATCGCGAGCCCGGTCGCGTGCAGCGTCTGCGAGCCGAGGACGAGGGTGTAGATGTGCGTGTTGCCGTTGCGCGGATCGGTGGGATCCCAGCCGCCGTGGGTGAGGCCGCGCATGACGCGGATGATGTCGACCACGTCGACGCCGCGGATCCGCGCGACGACGTGCTCGCGGTACGACGGGAAGATGTGGTCCTGCGGGCGCGCGGCGCGGACGGAGCCGACCTGCGCCGCCTCCTGGCCGAGGCTCGGCGGCCACAGCGCGAGCTGCCCCTGACGCTGCAGGTTGGTGGCCTGCCGGTCGAAGGCGCGGATGACGACCATGTCCCGATAGAACCCCTCGAGCTCGGCGTCGCTCAGCGACTCGATGATCTCGAGGTAGGGCTCGGCCGCCGCGGACGGGGCGAGACTGCCGTCGGGCGCGAGCACTCTGACGACCGCGGAGTCCGCGGCCTCGGATGCGTGGTCTTGAACCGAGTTTTCGGTCTGGGTCACGTTCCTACGCTAACCCTCGCCCCGGATGCCCTTCTGGGAGGCTTCCGACAACGGATGCTGCGATCCCTAGGACCTTGTCCACGGACTCATGCTCTCCGACGGATATACGGATGCCGTCACCCGCGAACGGTCGCACCACGAGGCCGCCCGCGACGAACTTCTCCGCGATCTCCAGCGACTCGGACCCGGCGGGGAGCCACACGAAGTTGCCCTGCGCATAGGGGACGGCCCAGCCGAGCCCGCGGAGACCCGCGACGAGCGCGTCACGCCGCTCGGCGATGACGGACACCCGCTCGAGCAGCTCGCGCTCGGCGTCGAGGCTCGCGAGCGCCGCGACCTCAGCGTGCGCCGTGACCGAGAGGGGGATCGCGGTCGATCGTGCCGCGTCGAGGATGCGCGGGTGGCCGATCGCGTAGCCGACACGGAGGGCGGCGAGGCCGAACGCCTTCGAGAACGTGCGGAGGACGACGACATTGGGATGCCCCTCTCCGCCGAGCACGCGGAGGCCGTCGACGGCGTTGGGGTCGGTGACGAATTCGGCATACGCCTCGTCGAGGATCACCAGCACGTCGCTCGGGATCTTCGCCAGGAAAGCCTCGAACTCGTCGTGCCCGACGATGGGGCCGGTCGGGTTGTTGGGGCTGCAGACGATGACGACGCGCGTGCGCTCGGTGACCGCCGCGGCCATCGCGTCGAGATCGTGCCGTGCGCCCTCGCCGAGGGGCACCTGCACGGGGGTCGCGCCGGCGATGAGGACGAGTCCGGGGTAGGCCTCGAACGACCGCCACGCGTAGAGGACCTCGTCGCCGGGGCCTGCCGCGGCGAGGATCAGCTGCGCGAGGATCGACACGCTGCCGGCCCCGATGTGCACCTCGTCGAGAGTCACGCCGAACCGGTCGGCGAGGCGCTCGCGGAGGCGGCCGGCCGTGGCATCCGGATATCTGTTGAGAGCCGTCGCGGACTGCACCGCCTCGAGCACGCCCGGCAGCGGGTCGAACGGGTTCTCGTTGCTCGAGAGCTTGAAGGCGCCCGGCCCCGCCTGCGTGCCCTGCTTGTACGGCGGGAGCGCGGCGATCTCGGGTCGGATTCGGACGGGAGCGTCTGTCACCCTTCCGAGTCTAGAAGCGCTGGTCGCCGCGCGTCGCGGGGTCAAGGCCCTGCTCGCCGCGGAGGCGCGTGCGAGACTGAGCGCACTATGGGCTTCCTCATCCGCGTCGTCGTGAACGCCTTCGCCATCTGGATCGTGACCCTGATGCCCGCGCTGCAGGTCACCGTCATCGCGTTCCCGCCGGGCGAGACGCTGCAGTACGTCCTGACGCTGCTCATCGTGGCGGCGATCTTCGCCATCGTGAACACCATCATCGGGACGATCGTGAAGATCATCTCGATCCCGCTGTACATCCTCACGCTCGGCCTGATCGGCCTCGTCATCAACGGCTTCCTGCTGTGGCTCACGGCCTGGATCACGAGCTTCTGGAACTGGGGCCTGCGCGTCGAGGACTTCTGGTGGGGGATCGTCGCGGCGCTCGTCATCTCGATCATCAACTGGATCGCCGGGATGTTCCTGCGTCCTCGTCACCGCAGGGACTGACGCCCGGCGCGGCTACGACGCCCGGCGCAGGGACTGGGCCCGGCGCGGGGACCGCGCCGGGCACAGGGACCCCGCCCGGCGCCCCCGCGCCCGGCACAGGAACGGCGCACGGGGTCCGCTCGGCGCCGAACTCGAGCACCTCGACCGAGGTCGCGCTCTGCAGCTCGTCGAGGCGCCCGCGCACGGCATCCATCCGCGGGTCGCTCGAGGCGTCGAGCATGGCCGCGGTCTGCTCGTACTCCCCGATGTGGTGCGCCGCTAGCGGGTCGGCGACCGGGAGAGGGGGGTCGACCGACCGCTCGGCGACGAAGCTGCCGGCCGCACCCGTGCCGCCGTCGAGCCCGCCTCCCGCGATCGCCCCCACCGGGTCGTCGGTATGGCGGATCGTGACGTCGAGGGTGCCGTCGCCCACCTCGGCGTCGACGGGCGACCCGAACGTCACGAGCGTCCGGGTGTCGAAGCCGCCCTCGACCGCGAGGCGCGACGTGATCATCGCGCCTTGGGAGTAGCCGAAGGCGTGGACGGTGTCGCCCGGCTTCGCTCCCGCCGCCCGCAGCGCCTCGAGCGTCGCCTCGTACGAGGCGGACTTCTGGCCGAGGTACAGCTGCTTGTTCGAGGTGAAGTCCCACGGGCCTCTGCTCGTGGTCCCCGCCACGTAGACGGCGTACTGCCGCGAGCCGTCCGGCATCGTGTACCGCTCGACCCGCACCCGGGCGGCCGGATCGCTGGGGATGCGCGCCGCTATGCCCGCGAGCGACGTCGGCGCGCCCGCCTCGGCGCCCACGGCGGCCGTCACCGGGATGAGCTCGACGGCCGGGGCCGGACCCGTCAAGCGCTCGCCCCGCAGGATCGTGCCCCCACCCGACGAGCGGAGCCCCGTCGTGAGCCCCAGCGCGACGATGCCCGCCCCCGCGGCGCCGGACCCCATTCCGAGCCACGAGCCGAACTCGACGGCGGGCCCCACGAAGGGCGCCGCCCACGACGCATCCCGCCACAGCTCGGCCCACCACGCCCGGGCGCCGCTCGAAGGGTGCTCCGCCTCGATCGCCTCGAGGCGGGCGTCGATGCGAGCCATCGCCGCCGCGTCGCCCGCCGATTCGGCCGCCGCCCGCCGGGCGTGGAGCTCGACCGTCTCGTACAGCGCCGCCGTGTCGCGCAGCCGCGCCGCGAGTCCGCCCGGGCGGTCGGTGAGGTCGCCCGCTCGACCGACGAGGCCGTAGGCGCGGCCGATCGCCCCCGTGTGCGCCACGCCCGGGACGTACTCCACCTGGTGCGCCGCCTCGCGCAGAAGTCGTGTGAGGTCGTGCAGGTCGCCCTCCAGCGCGTCCAGCCGGTCGGCGGCGGCGTAGAGGCTGTCGGTGTCGACGGCGACCACCCCGCCGCTGCGGATGTCGAGGTCGCCCACGTCACCACGCTCCGGCGAGCGACGACTGCCACGCGGCACGCACATCGTGCTCGAGCACGAGGGTGTCGCGCCGCACGGCGTCGAGGTCGGCGATGAGCTCGGCGAGCTTCGACCGGTACGCGCGCGCCGCCTCGCACTCCCACGCGGTGTCGTGCTGAAGCCGGTGGAGCGCCGTCGTGGTCGCGTCGAGCCTGCGGCGCGCCTCGGGAAGGAGTCCGGCGGGGGCGTGGCGCGTCGTCACTGTCAGGTGCATGCGTCGAGCCTGGCGTCGACGCGCACGCGAGCGGCGCGCCCTCCCGGAACCTCGGGAGAACGCGCCGCTCGACGCACCTGGGGAGGAGGCGCTGAGCCCTCCTCCCCGTCGGCTCAGCCGGCCGGGCCGACCACCACCTTCGCCGTCGCCGTCGTGCTGTTGCCCGCGGCATCCGTCGCCCGGTACGTGAAGGTGTAGACCGCCTTGTTCACGGCCCGCACCTGGAACGACGTGTCGCTCACCGTCACGACCTCGGCCTTCTTCGCACCGGACGCCGTCGCCTCGACGAGCTCGACCGTGACCGGCCCGCCGCTGTCATCGGTCGCCGTGACGTCGATCGTGAGCGGGCGCAGCGCGCTGTTGGGCGGGAAGATGCGCGATTCCGACGGCGTGACCACGAGGGTCGGCGCCGTCGTGTCGGGCTCGGGCAGGTCGATGCCGACGATGACCGGGTCGTGGTCGCTCGACCGGTACGGGTCGGGCGCCCAGAGCGCGTCCTCGAGCGGCTGCTTGAACGACATGTCGTAGTCGAGGATGCTCGGCTCGTCGGCGTTGATGTTCCACGGCGCGGCGCCCGTCACGTCGGCGACGAGGCCGGGCCCGGCCAGCGCGTGGTCGAGGTAGCCCAGCTGCCCGTCGAAGTCGTAGGAGTAGGCATCCTCCCCCTGATACTTCAGCAGCAGATCGGTGTACCCGGCCGCCTCGAAGGCCCGGATGGGGTCCTCCTTGTCGTACGAGTTGAGGTCGCCGATGATGAGCGAACGGTCGCCCGTGCCCTGGCCCGTGGGGTCGGTCGCGAGCCAGTCGGTGATCGCCTGCGCGGCCGCGGTGCGAACGCCGTTGCAGTTGCCCTGACCGTCTCCCGCGTCGGGGTCGCCGGGGCACGCCGATCCCTTCGACTTCAGGTGGTTCACGACGACCGTCACGGCGGCGTCGTCGCTCACACGCCCGAAGGTCTGCGCGAGGGCCGGCCGGTTCAGCGTGTCGATGAACCGCGGGTCGACCGCCGACGTCAGCAGCGCGAAGTCGCCGAGCGGCTGCACGGTGGCCTTCTTGTAGAGGAACGCCGTCGTGATGGCGTCGGTGCCCACCTTGCCGGTGTTGACGAAGCCGTACACATCACCGCCGACCTTCGCGTTGAGCGCCCGGGTCAGCTCCGCGACCGCGGAGCTCGCCGGATCGGTCGTCGAGCCGTTGTTCTCGATCTCCATGAGACCGAAGACGTCGGCGTCGATGGCCGAGAGGGCCGCCACGATCTTCGCCTCCTGCCGCTGGAACTCCTCCACGGTGTCCGCGCCACGGGTGTAGTCGTCGTCGTTGGAATTCGTCGGCGTCGGATCGATCGTGGTGAAGAAGTTGAGCACGTTGAAGCTCGACACCTTCAGGTCGCCGCCGACCGTCGGCACCGCGGGCCGCGGGTTCTCGACCCGGAACCCGGCGGGCTTCGTGAGCTGGATGCCGTAGCTCGTCTGCCCGTCGGCGCTGCGCACGCGCTGATCGAGCACACCCGTCACCGACGCCAGCACGTCGCCGCCCCGGAACGAGTTCTCGAGCGTGAACGGCTGACCGTTCGGGTGAAGGGCGGGCGACGGATTCTGCAGCGAGCGCCCGTCGTCGATCGTGATGCGCTCGACGAGGTTCGCCGCGGCGAGCGCCGCCGCCTCGGGCGTCCCCGCGTCGAAGGTCGCCGTCGGCTGATACTGCCGCGTCAGGCCGGCATCGATCGTGCCGTAGCGCGCGAACTCGAAGTACTCGAGGATCGCGAGGTCCTGCGGCACGGTGACGTACATGCTCTCGAGCGCCTCGCGCTGAGCGTCGGTCGCGGGAAGCGTCAAGGCGGCGGGAGCCGGCAGCGCGGCATCCGTGTCGCAGATCTCCATGCCGTTCGCGGTGATCTCGGTGAGCCCCTGGAACTCGCTCACGACGCCCGCGACGCTCACGACGTCGCCGACCGACACGTCGAGCGCGCCCTCGCCGTTGCCGGGTGTGTTGTCGGCGTCGTTGCGGTACACGAAGACGCCGTCAGACGTGGCGGGGTTCCCGTCGCCGGCATCCTGCAGGAAGAAGCCGTCGAAGCCGCCGGTCTGGAAGTCGCCGACGACGGTGCCCTGCACCCGCACGACGGAGCCGGCGACGGGAGAGGCATCCCCCGCACCCTGCACGGCCCCGATGGGAGTCGGAGCGAGGGTGCACCCGGCGACGGGATCGGGGTCGCCCGGGTCGCCCGGGTCGACGGTTCCGGGGCACGTCGAGGTGTGGGAGCCGAGACCCGACACGGTGTCGGTCGGGAGGATGTTCCACTGAGCCGTCGGGACGAAGGCGTCGGAGCCGTTGGGGTCGCCGCAGCTGTCGGCCTTGCGCTGCAGGGTGCGGTCCTGCGTGATGTCGTTGCCCGAGCCCCAGAAGCTCCCGGGGTCGGTTCCGATCTGTCCGAACACGTCGAGGATCTGACCGTCCTTGGTCAGTGCGATCGCGTCGTCGCCGTTGAAGAGCGCCTGCGAGGTCGTGAGGTCGGCCTGCGCGAGGATCGCGGGGTTGGCGAGGGTGCTCGCGAGCACGAAGACGTCGTGCGAGGCGAGTGTGCCCGTGAGCGGGACCTGGAGACCCGCGGAGGACGATCCGTTGAAGAAGAAGTCGAGCCGGTAACCCGCCAGGGGCACGGCGGCGTCGGTGGGGTTGTAGACCTCGACGGCCTTGTTGTTGCTGAGACCCTCGACGACCTCGCTCAGGAAGAGCGGTGCGGGCTCGGCCGCCGTGGCCGGGGGTGCGGCCACGAGGGCGCCGAGGACGACGGCTCCCGCGGCGAGATAGACGGATGGACGGACGAGACGATGCACGGGACCTCCTTGGCGAGCACATGGAAAGAGAGGCCTCGTGAGCCTCTCCCGGTGCACACCGTAGGCGAGAGGGGCGGGGAGCGGTAGACCTTGTGGTGACGGCGCGGTGAACGGTAGTGAACCGGATTTCGGCCGTGCGCGCGGCCGCCGTCTGGGCAGAGAATGGACCGCATGACCGCGAGCGCCGCCGATCCCTTCCGGGTCGTCTTCGTGTGCACCGGCAACATCTGCCGGTCGGTCATGGCGGAGGTCGTGTTCCGGGGGTTCGCGGATGCCGCGGGCCTGCGCGATCGCGTCGGCTCGACGAGCGCCGGCACCGGCGACTGGCACGTCGGGGAGCGGGCCGATCAGCGCACGATCGAGGCGCTCACCCGCCGCGGCTACGACGGCTCGCATCACCGGGCCCGCCAGTTCACCCTCGCCGACTTCGCGCACAACGACCTCGTCGTCGCGCTCGACCGCAGCCACGAGCGCATCCTCAAGGGCTGGGCGCCCGGCGAGACCGACGCCGACAAGATCGCGCTGCTCATGTCGTTCGATCCGTCGGCGCGCAGTCTCGACGTGCCCGACCCGTACTACGCGGGTCCCGGAATGTTCGACGAGGTGCTCGGTATGATCGAGAGCGCGAGCCGGGCGCTCTTCCGGCAGCTCGAACCCGCGATACGACCCGCCGTCTGACTCGGCGCGGTCTCGCGTGAAGGCCCGACGGGAGTCCCGTGACCATCTCCTCCGACCAGCCCCTGGGTGTTCAGCCCCTCAGCCCCCTCGACGGCCGCTATCGCGCCGCCGTCTCGGGACTCGGCGAGTACCTCTCCGAAGCGGGCCTCAACCGCGCCCGCGTCGAGGTCGAGGTCGAGTGGCTCATCGCCCTCACCGACCGCTCGCTGTTCGGCACGACGCCGCTCGGCGAGACCGAGAAGGACCGGCTGCGGGTGCTCTACCTCGACTTCGGGCCCGACGAGATCCAGTGGCTCGCCGAGCGCGAGGCGGTCACGCGGCACGACGTCAAGGCCGTCGAGTACCTCGTGCGCGACCGGCTCACCCAGCTCGGCCTCGACGGCATCGCCGAGCTGACGCACTTCGCCTGCACGAGCGAGGACATCAACTCCACCGCCTACGCCCTCACGGTCAAGCGCGCCGTCGAAGAGGTGTGGCTCCCGAAGCTCCGTGCGGTGATCGCGTCCCTGCGCGCTCTCGCCGAGAAGCATCGGGATGCCGCGATGCTGTCCCGCACGCACGGTCAGCCGGCGACCCCCACGACGATGGGCAAGGAGCTCGCCGTCTTCGCGTGGCGCCTCGAGCGCGTCGCGGCGCAGGTCGCGGCATCCGATTTCCTCGCGAAGTTCTCGGGCGCGACCGGAACGTGGTCTGCGCACCTCGCCGCGGAGCCCGACGTCGCGTGGCCGATCGTCTCGCAGGAGTTCATCGAGTCCCTCGATCTCGGCTTCAACCCGCTGACGACCCAGATCGAGTCGCACGATTGGCAGGTCGAGCTGTACGACCGCATCCGCCACGCGGGCGGCATCCTGCACAATCTCGCGACCGACATCTGGACGTACATCTCGATCGGCTACTTCACCCAGATCCCGGTCGCCGGTGCGACGGGGTCATCGACGATGCCGCACAAGATCAACCCGATCCGGTTCGAGAACGCCGAGGCGAACCTCGAGATCTCGGGCGGCCTTCTCGCGACGCTGGCGCAGACCCTCGTCACGAGCCGCCTGCAGCGCGACCTGACCGACTCGACGACGCAGCGCAACATCGGCGTCGCCCTCGGCCACTCCCTCCTCGCGCTGGACAACCTGCAGCGCGGCCTGGGCGAGATCTCGCTCGCCGAGGACGTGCTGCTCGCCGACCTCGACGGCAACTGGGAGGTGCTCGGCGAGGCGATCCAGACGGCCGTGCGCGCCGAGGTCGTCGCCGGCCGCTCGACCATCACCGACCCCTACGCGCTGCTCAAGGAGCTCACGCGCGGCCGCCGCGTCGGCGCGGCCGAGCTCGCCGAGTTCGTGCGCGGTCTCGAGATCGGCGACGAGGCCAAGGAGCGCCTGCTCGCGCTGACCCCCGCGACCTACACGGGCATCGCGTCCGAGCTCGTCGACGTGCTCGACGAGGAGCTCGAGCCCGAGGCCGAGCCCCGCTCGTCGGTCTAGGAGCGCGGCTGGTCGCTCGCGGTCTTCTCGTCCGCGGCCCGGCCCGCGGCTGCGAGAACTAGGAGCGCGGCTGGTCGCCCGCGGGCTCGTCCCCGGCGGCCGGGGCGTCGCCGGCGTGCTCGTCGGGGAGGAGCACGGGGCGGTCGACCTGCTTCTGGATCTGCGCAGGGTCGACGGCGAGGAGCAGCAGCGACACGATCAGCAGCACGGCGATGAATGAGACGCCGGCGGCGATCGCCGCGACGACGAGCGCGCGCTCGATGTCGGCGGCCGGCTTCGCCTGGAAGAAGCCCATCGAGACGAGCGTCACGATGCCTGCGAAGACGGCGGCGGCGAACGCGAGCCCGAGCAGCTGCACGGGCTTCATGAGATCGCGGCGGGTCGGCTTGTGGTCGGTCATGACGGACTTCCCTGATCGGATGCCGCGGGCGCGTCCTCTGCGGACGGCTCGACGGAAGGCGACCGGCGGGGCGAGAAGCCCGCGATCGCGAGGTAGACGGCGATGATGGCGGCGTATCCGCCGAAGATCCCCACGCCGATCGTGGTGCCGGTGAGCGTGAAGGACTGCCCCGCGTCGGCGATGTAGTACCGCAGCGCGTACTGCGTCGGGACGAACAGCAGGCCGAGGCCGAGGAGGATCGTGATGATCCCGACCGTGATGGCATCACGCGCTTCGCCGCGGGCCTGCAGGTCGGCGGACCCGCGAAGCTCACGCCGCGAGCGGATGCCGGACGCGAGCTCGATGACGCCCGCGAGCAGAGCCCAGACGATCACAACGACGAAGAAGATCGTCGTCGTGCGCCACGTCGAGACGCCGCCCACCATGCCCGCTATGACGGTGACGATGCCGAGGAGCACGAACGGCCACCGGCGACCCGCGGGATAGACGAGCCAGATCGCGACGAAGAAGACGATCGACGTCGCGATCGCCCAGCCGCTGAAGACCGACATCCCGATCGCGGCCGAGTGGTCGGGTGAGAACGTGATCATTGCCGCGGCGAGCGCCGCGAAGACGGCGCGCGCGAGCTGCACATGCCGCACCTCGAAGGTGCGCGGGGCGCTTGATGATGACACGACTGACTCGGGAGACACGACGGAAGGGATGCCTCCAGTCTAGGTCGCCGCCGGGCACCCCCCGTCCGGAGCTCGGCGAGGGGTCGACCCCGATCCCTAGAGCGACGCCAGCGCGTGCTCGAGGTCGGCGATGAGGTCGTCGACCGACTCGATCCCGACCGACAGGCGCACGACCTCCTCGGGCACCGCGAGGTCGGTCCCGCGCACGGACTTGTGGGTCATCTCGTCCGGGTAGTTGACCAGCGACTCGACGCCGCCGAGCGACTCGGCCAGCTGGAACATGCTGGTCGACTCGACGAAGCGCCGGGCGGTCGGCCCGTCGGCGAGCGCGAGCGACACGATGCCGCCGAACGCGGACATCTGCCGAGCGGCGACGTCGTGTCCCGGGTGGTCGGCGAGCCCGGGGTAGTAGACCTTCGCGACCCGGTCATGCGCCGAGAGGAATGAAGCGACGGCCGATGCGTTCTCGCTGTGCCGCTGCATCCGAATGGCGAGCGTCTTGATGCCCCGGGTGGTGAGCCACGCGTCCAGCGGGCCCGACACGCCGCCCACCGCGAACTGCAGGAATTTGACCTTCTCGGCCAGCTCGTCGTCCTCGATCACGAGCGCGCCGCCGACGACGTCGGAGTGGCCGCCGAGGTACTTCGTCGCGGAGTGAACGACGACGTCGGCGCCGAGCCCGATGGGCTGCTGCAGGGCGGGCGAGGCGAACGTGTTGTCCACCACGACGAGCGCACCGGCCTCGTGTCCCAGCCGTGCGAGGCCCGCGATGTCGGTGATCTTCAAGAGCGGATTGCTCGGCGTCTCGACCCACACGATCTTCGCGGGGCGCTCGGCGAGACTCGCCTGCACGACGTCGAGATCGTGCATGTCTATGACGCGCACCTTGACGCCCCACGGCCCGAGCACGCGCGAGATCAGGCGATAGGTGCCGCCGTACACGTCGTTGCCGAGCAGCACTTCATCGCCCGGCTCGAGCGCGGCGCGCAGGAGCGCGTCCTCCGCGGCGAGGCCTGACGCGAAGGAGTACGCGTGCGTGCCGCCCTCGATCGCGGCGAGCTGGCGCTCGAGTGCCGTCCGTGTCGGGTTGCCGCTGCGGCCGTATTCGAAGCCGTGCCGCAATCCGCCTATGCCGTCCTGGACATACGTGGTCGAGAAGTGCACGGGAGGGATGACTGCACCCGTCGTGGGGTCGGCGATCTGCCCCGAGTGCACCGCGAGGCTCTCGAAGCCGCGAGCACGGACGCGGGAGGTGGGAAGGGTGGGCTCGTCGCTCACAGAGCGCTCCTTGCGTCGTCGGTCTCGGCATCCATCGACTCGATGCCGTTCAGGGAATACCCGTGCGCCGTCATCCAGTCGTCGTCGAAGAGCTTGCTGAGGTAGCCGCGCCCGTGGTCGGGGAGGAGCACGACGACGACGGCGTCGTCGGGGAGGTCGCGCGCGGCGCGCAGCGCCCCGACGACGGCCATGCCGCTCGACCCGCCGACGAGGAGGCCCTCCTCGCGGGCGAGGCGGCGCGTCATCGCGAACGACTCGGCGTCGCTGATGCGGTGGATCTCGTCGACGATCGACGGGTCGTACGCCTCGGGCCAGAAGTCCTCGCCCACGCCCTCGACGTCGTAGCCGTGCACGGGGCCGCCGGAATAGATCGACCCCACCGGGTCGACCCCGACGATGCGGACCTCGCCGGCCGATGCCTGCTTCAGGAAGCGTCCCGTTCCCGTGATCGTGCCGCCCGTGCCGACGCCCGCGACGAAGTGCGTCACGTGCCCCTCGGTGTCGCGCCAGATCTCCGGACCCGTCGTCTCGTAGTGGCTGCGCGGCCCGTTCTGGTTGGCGTACTGGTTGGGCTTGTAGGCGCCCGGGATCTCACTGGTCAGCCGGTCGGAGACGCTGTAGTACGACCGCGGGTCGTCGGGCTCGACCGCCGTCGGCGTGACGACCACCTCGGCGCCGTAGGCCCGGAGCACGGCGCGCTTGTCCTCCGCGACCTTGTCGGGTACGACGAAGACGCAGCGATAGCCGCGCTGCTGGGCGACGAGGGCGAGCCCGACGCCCGTGTTGCCGCTCGTCGGCTCGACGATCGTGCCGCCGGGCTTCAGCAGGCCGTCCCGTTCGGCCGCGTCGATGATGTTGGCCGCGATGCGGTCCTTCGACGAGCCGCCGGGGTTGAAGTACTCCACCTTCGCGAGCACCGTGGCGCCGATGCCGGCGGTGACGTGGTTGAGGCGGACGAGGGGGGTGTTGCCGACGAGGTCGGCGACGCTCTGCGCGTATCGCACGGGGGTGTCCTAAGTGTGAGGCCGCGCTTCAGATCGCGCGGGACTGTCGTGTGGGGTCGGTGAGCGGTGCGAAAGCACTCAGCGACAACAGCGACAGGTCAGCACGGTCGAGAGCTTAGGGGCGCACAGGCGCCACGGCGCGTTTGTTACGTAACCTCACGCTACGTCACAGGACGTCAGGCGTCGACGGTGCCCCTGATGAGGGGGAGGGAGGCGTCGACCGCCCGCTCGATCTGCGTCACGAGGCTGTCGCTCGCGATGCGCCCGTCGGAGTAGTCCGTCGGGCGGGCGTAGACCCCGACCGGTGCCGCGAGCGCACGGAAGAACGCGAACAGCGGGCGCAGCTCGTGGTCGATCGCGAGGGTGTGCTGGTCGTTGCCGCCGCCGGCGGCGAGCAGTACGGGCACCCCCTCGAGGGCGTCCTGGTGCACGAGGTCGAAGAACGACTTGAACAGACCGGTGTAGGAGCCGCGGTAGATGGGCGTGCCGACGACGACGAGGTCGGAGCGCCCGAGCCGCTCGAGCGCCGACTGCAGCGCGGCGCTGCGCTCGGCACCCGTGAGGGCGGCGGCGATGTCGACGGCGAGCGAGCTCAGCTCGATGACCTCGGCATCGACTTCCCGGTCACGGGCGATGCGTGTGAGGATGCCCTCGAGCAGGACGCTGGTGGAGCCGGGGGCGCGGAGGCTGCCGGAGACGGCGGTCACGACGAGGGTCATGCTCGGCATCCTCGCCCGGATCATGCGCCGGTCGCGACCCGGGTTGCCGAGTGTGTGTCACGGTTACGCCGTGTTGCGTCGCGGACGTCGTGGGTTTCCGCGTGTTTCATTCCGCCGCCGGTCCGCCCGGGCGCCCGGGCTAGCGTCGCCGTCATGTCGCAGCCGATCCCCGTCGCCCCCACGCCCGTCGCGTCGCACCACGACCACCCGGCGCGCGCCGCGGGGTCGCTGCCCGCCGACGACTTCAAGGCGCTCTTCCGCGGCCACCCGGGCGGCGTCGCGGTCATCACGGCCGACAGCGGCTCGGGTCCCGTGGCCCTCACGGCCACGTCGGTCTCGTCGGTGAGCGCGGAGCCGCCGCTCCTCGTCTTCTCGGTCTCGGCCATCTCGTCGGCGGCCCCGGCCGTGCTCGCCGCCGACACCGTCGTCGTGCACCTTCTGGATGCGGACGACATCGACGTGGCGCGCATCGGCTCGACGAGCGGCATCGACCGCTTCGCCGACGGCGATCGCTGGTCGCGTCTCGTCACGGGCGAGCCGGTCTACCACGGGGTGCGGGCGTGGGTGCGCTGCGCGGTCATCAACCGGATGGATGCCGGCGGCTCGACGGTCATCGCGGCGCACGCGCTGCAGTCGAGCATCGCCCGCGACGTCGACCCCGGCGACCACGGCAATGCGCTGGTGTACCACAACCGCACCTGGCACCGCCTCGGCGACCACTCGCGCCTCGACTGACCCGCGGGGAAGCGACCCGGCCCGCTACGGCACCCGGTAGCCCGCCGCGCGGAACAGCTCGTACCACTCCGCCCGCGTGAGCGGGATGTCCGACCCCTGCGCCGCCGCCGACACCCGCTCGGGCGTCGTCGTGCCGAGCACGACCTGCATGTTCGCGGGATGCCGGGTGATCCACGCCGTCGCGATCGCGAGCGGCGGCACGTCGTACGCCGCAGCGAGGCGGTCGATCACGGCGTTGAGCTCGGCGAACTCGGGGTTGTCGAGGAAGACGCCCGTGAAGAAGCCGGCCTGGAAGGGCGACCACGCCTGGATCGTGATGCCGTTGAGGCGGCAGTAGTCGACGATCCCGCCGCCGTCGAGCGTGAGCGACTGCTCGGTGCCCTGCATGTTGGCCGCGACCCCCTGCGCGATGATCGGCGCGTGCGTGATCGACAGCTGCAGCTGGTTCGCGACGAGGGGCTGGCGGACGGATGCCTTCAGCAGGTCGATCTCGCCGGGGGTGTGGTTCGAGACGCCGAACGCGCGCACCTTGCCGGCATCCGCGAGCTCGTCGAACGCACGGGCGACCTCGTCGGGCTCGACGAGCGCGTCGGGACGGTGCAGGAGCAGGATGTCAAGGTAGTCGGTCTCGAGGGCACGCATCGAGCCCTCGACCGAGGCGATGATGTGTTCGTACGAGAAGTCGAAGTACGGGCCGTCGGGCACGATGCCGCACTTCGTCTGGATCGTGATCTGCTCGCGGTCGGACGGGGAGAGCTGCAGCGCCTCGGCGAAGCGCCGCTCGCAGGCGTGCAGCGCGCCGCCGTAGATGTCGGCGTGGTCGAAGAAGTCGATGCCGGCGTCGCGCGCGGTCGAGACGAGTGCGCGAACGGCGTCGTCGTCCAGCTCGGCGATGCGCATGAGGCCGAGCACGACGTTGGGCGCGGGGCGGTCGATGCCTTCGAGGGCGATGGTCTTCATGGGGGAGCGGGTCCTCTCTCTTGCCCTTTCACGGTAGATAGCGGCACCCTAGAAGTCCAACGACTATAAGTCATGTGATTCAGAACCAGGCGGTATGAATGGAGCAGCGTCAGCTGGAGTACTTCGTGGCCCTCGCGGAGGAGCAGCATTTCACGCGAGCGGCCGAGCGGTGCCGCGTCTCGCAGTCCGGACTCTCGGCCGCGATCCGCCGGCTCGAGACCGAGCTCGGCACCAAGCTGTTCGACCGCACGACGCGGTCGGTCGTGCCGACGACAGCCGGCACGGCGCTCATCCCGCACGCGCGCGAGATCCTCGCCCAGACGGCGGCGGCGCGGGATGCCGTCGTCCGGTCGTCTCATCAGCTCGCGGGATCTCTCCGCGTGGGGTCGGAGCAGTGCCTCGGCTCGGTCGACGTCAACCTGCTGCTCGAGCGCTTCCACCGCCGGTATCCGGCCGTCGACATCCAGTTCATGCAGGCGGGCTCGCACCACCTCGTCGACCTCGTGCAGGACGACGAGCTCGACATCGCGTTCGTGGGCGGCATCGAGCTTCCGCCGACGCTGCAGACCCTTGAGCTCGGACGCCGTCCGGTCGTGCTGCTGTGCCCGTCCGACCACCCCCTCGCCGCACACTCGACGGTGTCGCTGTCACAGCTGAGCACGAGCGACTTCGTGGACTTCCGCCCGTCGTGGGGCGTCCGCCGGCTCAACGACGCGGCCTTCGCCCGGCGCGGCCTGACGCGGGCCGTCCGGTGCAGCGTCGATGACGTGCACACGCTCATCGACCTCGTCCGCCGCGGACTCGGCGTGGCCCTCGTGCCGCAGCACGTCGCGCACAAGCCCGAGGCCCGGCTGCTCCCGTCGGTCGACCTGACGCCGGGGGAGTCGGCGGACTGGGTCGTGTCGGCCGTCGTGACGAGTGCCGCGAGCCTCGCGCCGCGCCTGCTCGAGATCACGGAGGACCCTGCCGCCGAGGAGTCGCCGCAGGCGGCGTGACGGACCATTGGGGTCAGGGCGTCCGGAGCTCCTCCGGCTCCACCACGACGTCGACGAGGGCTCCGTTGCGCCAGAGCGTCATCTCCATGCGCCGGCCGATCGCGCCCTCGACCATCTGACGCTGCACGCCCGTCACCGTCGTGATGGGCTGGCCGTCGAGCGCGATCACGATGTCGCCGCGACGCGCGCCGGCGTGGTCGGCGGGGCTTCCTTCCACCACGGACGCGACCTGCATCCCCGTCTTCGCGCCCACCTTCGCGGCGACCGCCGGCGCGAGGGGCACCTGCGCTCCCGCGACGCCGAGCCACGCGCGCCGCACCCGCCCCGCCACGAGCAGCGAGTCGATGATGGCGCGCGTCGTCGGATTGATCGGCACGGCGAGCCCGAGACCGATTCCGGCCACCGCCGTGTTGACGCCGATCATGCGCCCGCGGCTGTCCGCGAGGACCCCGCCGCTGTTGCCGGGGTTGAGCGCGGCATCCGTCTGGATCACCTCGTCGATGACGCGCCCGGCTCGCGTGGGCAGCGAGCGCCCGAGCGCGGACACGATTCCCGCCGTCACGCTGCCGGCGAGCCCGAGCGGATTGCCGAGGGCGACGACCAGCTGCCCGACCTGCAGCGCTGAGGCGTCGCCCCACGGCACGGGTGCCGGAGTCTCGCCGTCCGCGCGCAGCACCGCGAGGTCGGAGAGGACGTCGCTGCCGACCACGGACGCCGGCAGCTCCGTGCCGTCGGCGAAGGCGACCGAGACCCGATTCGCGCCCTCCACGACGTGGGCGCTCGTGAGCAGATGGCCGTCGGTCGAGATCACGGACGCACTTCCTCCTCCCGCACCCCGCGGAGTGCGCACCGAGACGGCCGCGACGGAGGGGAGCACGGATGCCGCGACCGCCGTCACCGCTCGCGAGTACGCATCCAGCACCGAGTCGTCGTCCACGCCACGATCTTGTGCCCGGGGACGGTGCCCGGGGGCGGTGTTCGCGGTGGGCGCACGCGCTCCTGCCACGAATACGCCCCCGGTGCAAGGGGGTGGTCCGGCGAACGCGGGGGCCGCACAATCTCCGTCAAGCGCACCCACGACGTACCTACCCGACTGCGTCCGTCGAGCTCCGCTCTCACTCGAGGCGAGCATCCGATCGGTGGGCGACACCGGGCGTTCCCACGCATCTCCGCGCGGTACGGCACGGCGCGCGAACCAGTCCGCCGCGGGCCGGGCGGAAAGACAAGGAGATGAGGAAGGGAACCAGACGCGCCGGAATCGGGCTCGGCGTCGGCATCGTGCTGGCGATCGCCCTTGCATCCCCCGCCTTGGCTGAGAACGGCTCTGCGCCCGACGCGAGCGCCACGACACAGGATGCTGTCTCCCCTGTCGTCGCGACCATCGCGGCGCCCACATGGGTCGATCCGTGCGGCACCGCCGACGACCGCGCCGTGCTCCCGGCCGACACCCTCGGCATCCACTACCGCTGGGCACAGCCGGAGGACAGCCGCAACCACGACGTCATCGCGAACACCAACGTCGGCTACGTGGTCTCCGATCTGCCCGCGGGCTGGAGCCCGCTCGACGGGGAGTATCTCTACACGTGGACGTACCGATTCACGGACGTCCCGTGCGGCACGGCGGAGCCGATGAGGGTGAGCCTCATGGCGCCGACCTGGGTGGATGCCTGCGGCACCGCGGACGACCGCGCGGTCCTTCCGGCCGACACCGTCGGCATCCACTACCGCTGGGCGCACCCCGGGGACCCGACCGACCACGACGTCATCGCGAACACCAACGAGGGCTACGTGGTCGCCGAACTGCCCGCCGGCTGGACCGCCGCCGACGACGGCGGATACCTCTACTCCTGGACCCACGCGTTCACCGACGAGGCCTGCGCCGTTCCGCTGACCTCGGCGGTCGGCGCGGGCCGGGGCCTGACTCGCTCCTCGTCGGTCTCCCTCACCGCGATCGCGGCGACGGCGGATTCCGCGAGCGCACTCGCGGCCACCGGCGATGCGGACCTCTCCCGAACTCTGCTCGGTGCGGCTGCGCTGCTCGTCCTCGGCGCCGGCGTGATCGTGTGGCGCCGAATGGGCCACGCCTGACGAGAGGTCAGCGGTCGCGGCATCCCACCCTGCCGACGTCAAGGGGGTGCGATCGCCGCGCGGCGAGGCCAGGCTGGGCTGGGGAGCGAAAGGAGAAGTCATGGCATATCAGGTGGGGTACTTCGTCGGCAGTCTGTCGTCGCGGTCGATCAACCGCATCCTCTCGCAGGCGCTCATCGCGCTCGCGCCGGACGACCTCGAGTTCAGCGAGATCTCGATCCGCGACCTGCCGCTCTATAGCCCCGATTACGACGAGGACTACCCTCCGCAGGCGCGCGAGCTCAAAGAGGCGATCGCCGCATCGGATGCCGTGCTCTTCGTGACGCCCGAATACAACCGGTCGATCCCCGGCGCGCTGAAGAACGCGATCGACTGGGCGTCGCGACCGTACGGCAAGAACTCGTTCGACCACATCCCCGCCGCCGTCATCGGGGCGTCGATCGGCTCGCTCGGCACGGCGCTCGCCCAGCAGAGCCTGCGCGCCGTCCTGAGCTTCTGCAATGCCCGGCAGATGACGGCACCCGAGGCGTACGTGAAGTTCCACCGCGAGGACTTCGGCAACGACGGCACCGTGACGAACGAGAAGACGGCGGAGTTCCTGCGGGCGTACATGGCCGAGTTCCGCGAGCACATCCAGCGCGTGCTGACGGTGCTCCCGCGCAGCTGACCCCTCGACAGGCTCGGGGACCCGGCGGAGGGCGAAGGGGACCGACAAGGCCCGTAGGATCGCGGCGTGGCGGCGTTCGACGAAGGCGACCTGGCGGGCATCCGGCGCGGACTGCTCGGCTACTGCTACCAGCTGCTCGGATCTCCGTTCGACGCGGAGGATGCCGCGCACGACGCCCTGGAGCGCATCTGGCGGTCGCGCGACTCCTTCTCGCCCGAGCGCGCGAGCTTCTCCACGTGGTGCTACCGGATCGCGCACAACGTGTGCATCGACCGCCTCCGCGCTGCTCCGCGGCGGCCTCTTCCCCGTGACCTCCGGGATCCCGGTCTCGAGGTCGGCGCACCGCTCGTCCCGGCGCTGGACGTGCCGTGGCTCATGCCGGCGCCGGCGGGGTGGGGCATCCCGTCCGATGTCGAAGACCGTGTGGAGCGGCGCTCCGACGTGCGACTCGCCGTCACGGCGATGCTCCAGACGCTGTCGCCGCTGCAGCGCGGCGCCTTCGTGCTGCGCGATGTCATCGGGCTCGCGGCGGCCGAGGCCGCGGTCGCGCTCGACACCTCCGTCGCCGCGGTGAACTCGGCGCTGCAACGCGCCCGCGCGGCGGTGCAGGAGGGCACGGTCCGCCCGCACGACCTCGCACCCTCCGCCGTCGAGCGGTACGCGCAGGCGATCGAGCGTGCGGATGTCGCGGCCCTCGCCGCTCTCGTGGCCGATGACGTCGTCTTCGAGATGCCGCCGGTGCCGCAGTGGTCGCGCGGGCGCGCGCCGTTCGCCGCGTTCATGGCGCATCTCTTCGAGTGGCGGGGAACGTCGTGGTCCACCGCGCTCACCTCCGCGAACGGGCAGCCGGGCTTCCTCCTGTACCGCGTCACGGCCGAGGGCCGCGAGCCGCACACACTGCAGCTGTTCGACGGAGACAGCGCGATCGACCATGTGCTCGTGTACCAGGACCCTCGCCTGTTCGGGCTGTTCGAGGCGGCGCTCCCGGAGGAGACCCGGGACGTGCGATGAGTTCGCGGCATCCCGTTCGTATGACCTGGTGAGGCCCTTTCCGCGGGCCCGGAATCAGGAGGACGACATGGGACGGTTGATCGTCGTGCAGTTCATCACGCTCGACGGAGTGGTCGAAGACCCCGACGGCAGCGACGGCACGCCGTTCGGCGGCTGGGCGATGCGCTTCGGACCGCAGGGGGTCGCAGGCGACAAGTTCCGGCTCGGCGGCATCCTCCAATCAGGTGTGCTGCTCTTCGGGCGTCGCACGTGGGAGCACTTCTCGACTCTCTGGCCGCGACGCGACGACGAGTTCTCGCGGGCGATGAACCGTGCCGCGAAGGCCGTCGTGACGAGTCGGCCCATCGACCCGGATCAGTGGACGAACTCCGCGGCGGTGCCGGCGCCTCTCGATGACTGGGTCACTGGCACCCTCGCCAGTCGCGACATCGTCGTGATCGGCAGCGGGTCAGTCATCGCGCAGCTGCGCGAGGCCAACCTCATCGACGAGTACCGTCTGCTCACCTTCCCGCTCGCGACGGGCGCGGGGAGAACGCTGTTCCCGGATGCCGCGGAGCTTGCACTCCGATCGGTGGAGCACGTCGGACCGGCGTGCCTGACGATCTTTTCGACGCGCGTGCCGCTCCCGGTCAGCGCCACGTGATGGGGGTCGCGGCGAACGGGTGATCGGAGTCCGCGAAGAAATCGTCGCGCTCCGACCCGTTGTAGACCGCTCCGACGACCGGCCCGGTCTTGGAGAGCGCCACGAAACACTGCAGGCTCACGGTCGAGGTGGATTCGGGCAGAGCGATGCCGCACGCGTCCGCGTCGCCCATCGCGGCGTTGCCGATCGTGCTTCCCATCCAGCTCGTCGTCTCGCCCGCCTCGTCGATGGGCAGCACGTCGATCGGCGACACCTGGTCGGCGTCGGACTGGGTCACGACGGCGTACGGGGTGTAGCCGGCGAAGTCGTCGTTGTCGGCGAAGCCCTCGATCGCGTCGGGATCGAGCTCGCGCACCTCGCGCACCGTCGTGCCGACGAGCTGGCCGCTGTCCTCATC
Organism: Microbacterium sp. AZCO; assembly: GCF_039614715.1. Lineage (GTDB taxonomy): Bacteria > Actinomycetota > Actinomycetes > Actinomycetales > Microbacteriaceae > Microbacterium. The sequence continues at coordinate 3,501,362 of NZ_CP154857.1, forward strand.
GAGGATCCACGCCGTCTCGCCGATCTTCAGCGTCGTGCCGGGAGCGGTGGCCTCGGCGGGGGCGGAGCCGACGTCGATGACGTCGTACTCCGGCTCGGCCTCGGATGGGCTCGAGCACGCGGCGAGAGCGAGCCCGGCGGCGAGGGCGACGGTGGCGGCGGGGAGCAGGCGGTGCAGACGCATCTTGCGGGGGAACCTTCCGTATCGGTGCCCATCCACCTAACCATGGGCCCGCCGGCGTCATCGTCCGGCTGTGCACGCCGGCCCGGCTTCAGTCGTGGGGCGCGCGCCGGTATCGCTCGTAGACGACCCGCGACTGGAAGGTGCGCGACTCGAGCAGCTCGAGCGGGATCTGCCGGGCGAGCGGCGGGAAGAACGGCGTGCCCCCGCCGACCACGATCGGGTAGCGGAAGATCCGGAACTCGTCGACGAAGCCCGCCTCGATCGCCTGGGCGGCGAGCGTCGCGCCGCCGACCTCGACGTTCCGGCCGGTGCCGGCGAGCACTGTCGACAATTCGTCGGGGAGGGATGCCTCGGCGAGCCGCGCGTTCCCCTCGACGCGGTCGAGGGTGCGGCTGAAGACGACCTTGGGAAGCTCGGACCAGACGTCGGCGAACCGGGCGTACAGTGGCGTCGCCCGCATCGCCGGGTCGGTCTCCCACGGGAGCATCGCCTCGTAGAGACGTCGCCCTGAGACGTGCGCGCCGAGCCCCGCGACCCGCTCGAGATGGAACGCGAAGAGCTCCTCGTCGGGCGCGCCCCAGTCGAAGCCGCCCTCCCGGTCGCTGATGAACCCGTCGGCCGATACGCCCATCGAATAGATCAGCATGGAGTCTCCCTGGCGCGGTGGCTGAATACCGTCCAGGGTTGCAGAGATCGGTCGCCGCGGCACCCCATCGTCCCGTGGCCCCGGCAGGGCGAAGCCGCCGAGCGAAGAAGAAGCCCCGACCGTTACCACACAGCCGGGGCGAGACGAATGAGAAGTTCGCCTATCCCGACCAGCGTATCGCGCGCACCTGGGAGACCGCTCGACGCCGGTGGCTCGCTATGGCCCCACCGGCCATGTCGGTGAAGCGCTGCAACGGCTGCCCTCGAGTCGCTGGCGCTGCGGCCGTTCCAAACTCCATCGACGACACCGCCCCGGTGTATGCAGCCGTGCAACAAGCGCGCCCCGCACCGAACGAACGATTCAGGGTTCGTCGCATCCCGGCGGGGCAAGGCGAATCGGAGCCCCTCGCGGGCTGCCTCGACGATGTCCAGCGCCGTCATCTTACGGGTGACCGATCGACCCCGGATGAGCTGCTACGTCATGGCGACGGGTGTCGATCGTCGTGCCCGGCAGTTTCCCGCGAGAGGTCGACCCACTCGGGTGGTCGAAGGTGTCTCGGTGCGGATCCCTGAACGGGCAGTGCGCGGAAGGGGAGCGACTCCCGAGCGATGTATGTCCCGATGTCTCGCGGATCAGGGACGGCAGTCGGCGAACACGATGCCGCCATCGGCGACGAGGGCAGAACACGAGACCCGGCGCCGAAGGGAGCCGGGTCTCTCGTCGTAAGGGGGTCAGCCGATGATCTTTGCGCCCTTGGTGCGGTTGCATCGCCAGCAGAGAGTCTGCAAGTTCTCGGGCACGCTAAGACCACCCTTCGAGACAGGCATGATGTGGTCAACCTCGAGGAGCAGGTGCGGTTCCTCGGCCACCGAGATACCGCACTGAAGGCAGGTGTAGTTGTCGCGCGACTTGATGCCGTTGCGAAGGCGCGTGGTCATCAGCGCACGCTGGCCGGCTGCAGATTTCGTCCAGCGGATCTTCTCGACAAGTGTCTCTGAGAGCGCTTCGAGTGTCGGAGAGTTGAGTTCGATGTTCGTCACCTGGCCGGCATTTCCACCCGCCGAGGTGTACTGAAACTTGTATTTGGGGTACGGAACGTGGATGGGCGACAGGTGCACCCCGACCTGGTCCCAGAACTCGTTCGCGTAGTGCTTCATGATGAACTTCGGCGGATTGATCTTCGCCGCGATGTCGGCCTCGCGACCGTGCACGTTGCCGACGGCTTCTTCAAGCCGGGCGATGTCGTTCGAGACTCGCTGGACATCGGCAAGAGTTGCCTGATCTGCCTTGATCCCGAAGTACTTCATTAGGTACTTGATCGGCTCCTGGCTTGCGTTTCGGATGACCTGCAGCGAGGCGTTGTGCACGTGCGGGGCATACTCAGCGACGTTCCGGTCACGCCGGTTGTTCCATGCCGAGGTGTTCTGGAACGACGCCAGGTGCGCGTGCTGCCCGGTAGTCGAGGCGCCCAGCTCGAATGATCCCTGCGATCGGATCTCAGCGACATAGTTCACTACGTCGTTGTGCTCGGCGACGATTGAAGTCACCTCCGCCTTGAGACCCTGGAACTGCTCCGACCCGAAGTACCGATTCTTCCGTATCGTACGAATGATCGGGTTCGCGATGAGCACCGCAGCGAGCGTGATAACGAACACCCAGCCGTTCTGGGTCGCTCCGCCCAAGATGATCGGCAGCGCGATGAGCAGGGTTATGAAGAGTGGTCTCGGCATGTAATGGTCTCCCCAAGACGAGTGGACGTGGTCAACCTCTCGATCTTGGCAGAGCCCCTCCGACATTCCTGGCCAGTACTCGGCTGCGCAGACTTAGTTGCACGGGGCAATTTCGTCGCCGATCCTGGAGCGGGCATTGCGTGGAGACGGGCCTGGATCCTCAGCAGGCTCTCAACGTGGCGCCTGTGCGGGCCTCAATCATGACGGCCCTCCATGCTCCTGTCGCGCATGGTGGAATTGGAGCACAGCTCGCGCAAGGAGTTCCCGATGAGGCTTTACGCCGTAGGGGAGGTTGGGCCCGCCACCTAAGCACCCTCGTCGGCATCGTCGGGCTCGTCGGCCTCCGGGATGCCGGGCTCAAGGCCTTGATCGCGCAGGTGCTTGATGGCGCGCTCGATCGTCGAGACCTTGCGCTTCAGTTCCTTCAGCCCGGGGGCCGATTCGTCGGAGAACTCGTCCAGCCGCTCGTACTCCCGGCGCAGCTCCATCTCGGTCTCGACGAGTGTCCGCCACGCCGTCGGGTCGGGCTCTAGACCCTGCTTCTTGCGCAGGATCTCGGTCGAGAGGCGCTGCTCGACGATCGCCTCGAGAGCTTCCGCCGACGTGTTCGCGCTCGCGAGCCCGTTCGCGACGGTGATGCCCGTCGCAGCAGCGAGAGTTCCGGCAGCTAGCAGGCTTCCGACCATCCCGCCCGCGAGCATGAAACCGCCGGGTATAACGGCGAGCGCGACCGCACCGGCGCCGAGCACTCCAAGCTTCAGTAGATTCACGCCGGGAACATCGAGGGCCGCGCTCGCCTGTTTCGCGGCGGCGAAGACGTCTGTGCCGAACTGCCCGCCGAGCCTCATCTCGCGCGTCAGGTTGCGCATCGCTTCACGCTTGATCTCTCTGTCGACCGAGATCTCGAACGGGCGGATAACGTTCTGCGAAGCGAGGGCTGTCATCATTGCCACCGCATCCTCTTTCGTCACGTGCGCGGGTGGCTTCGGGACAGGAACGGGCGCGCGGGGATCCGACAGGTCGAACTCGAGTCTCGCGATCGCAGTGGGCAGTTGTCGCCCTTCGGATGCATTGCGCCGACGAATCTGGTCGACCGCTGTTGCCTGCACCTCACGGAGGGCGCCGGAGTACCGATCCCGTACATCTCCCTTGAGGCCGGCCGTGATGAGGAACGCATAGCGCAAGCCAGCGAGCGCGTACGTCTCGGCCGTGTCGAGAGGGATCTCGACGCCCTTGTCGATCCGTGCGACGTCTTTCGACAGCGAGCCGAACAGGGCGAACCCGACCGCGGTGGCGACGGCATCCGCTTCGAAGTACTCGTTCGCCGAGTGTGCCCGCTTCCCCATCGGTGCGCCGGTGCTGATGCGGAAGTCGACCATCCACGGGAAAACCGATGACACACCGCGGTGGGCGGCCACGAGGTCGGTCGTGTTCCAGAAGTTCACCCACCATCCGAGGTTCGACGGGGGCTCCTTGAGCGCATCGCGTATGCGATCGACGTCGAATCGGCCGTTCGCGAGCGGGCTGCCGATCGTCACCATTCCGTCCACACGAAGGTCGACGGGTAGGTATCGGAGCAGATCGGCGGCGATGACCGACCCCAGGCTGTGCCCGACGATCACGAGCCGACCCGACGAAGGCAGCTTCGACAGGATGTGCTTCAGCACCTGCGCGCGTATGGCATCGATGCTGACGTAGTTGCGAGCCTGTCGGAAGCTCGGCAGATCGACCGATCCGCTCACGCCTAGGTCGAGCGCCGCCAGGCCACCTCCTTGACTCTGACCGGTGAGGCGATACTCGACCGCCGACACACGTCTCTCGAAGTCGCGACGGTTCTGCCGCGCCGCATCGCGCGTCGGCTGCTTGATCGTCACGGCCGGCTGCCGGGTCTTCTCATCCCAGTCCTTCAGGATGTGAGCGTACTTCGGAGCGATCACCTCCACCGAGTCGAGGTTGGGGTATCCCACGCGCGCCAATGTCGCGTCGAGCGGTGCTCGCCACGCATCATCGCGGTCGACCTTGCCGACGCCGTGCAGGAAGAGCAGGATCGGCTTCTCAGATGCCGCGGACTCGGTCACTGTTCGCTCGTCTCGTTCGGGGCCGCGGCGGTGGGGGCGGGTGCGCGATCGCTCGGCGCGCAGGTGTCGAGTGCGGGTCGGCGGTACCCCAGACGACCGCCGATGATCCTCCGGCACTTGGAACACCCTACCGGCGAGCTTGCTTTGGTCGTTCGCTGGCCATGCGTCGCGTTGATTGTTCCGATCGCCTTGCGGGCACTGATCGGTTGGGGACCGCTAGCGCCCATCCGACCGCGTCGTCCACAGCACGGGGAATCGGAAACGATAGTCGCGACATCCCGAGCTCGGCGAACAGGCTTCCGGGCGGATCGCGAGCGGTGGGCGGGACACTCGTCGCTATCGTTGACCAATGATTTCTCGGTACCACCTCGAATGGCCCTGAGCAATGACCGCAGAATCACAAAGTTCAAGCTCGAGCGCCGCGAGCAGAACGTCGCTAATCGCGCCCCGCCCACCAGGTGGCTTCTCCGCGTATAGAGCAGCGGCCGGGGGAGGAGTTGCCCTCACGCCCGGCCGCTTGTGTCCCCTGGAAAGGACGTTTGTACACTAAGACAGCTCTATGGGAGTTCTATGAGTGATGTATGTGAATCAAGCTAGTGCAGGCTGGTGTAGCAGGGTGAACTTTCAGGGTCCTTCGTCGTGCGGTAGGCGAAGGTGCCCCTTGCCGACCGTGCATAGAGCAGAGCCGATGAGCGCTGGACCTGCCCGGTGATATGCGCGAACGGGGCGCGTCAACTGCCGCATGGAATATGCTCCCGACGGCGACGGAACCCGGGGGATAGTGGGAGGCATCGGCCGCGGTACCGGCGAGGAAAAGTACTCGTCGTTCCCGCGCCGCCAGTTCGAAGCCCTTAGAGCTCAGGTCTAGACGAGTGCTGGTCGCACCCTCTCGCCGATGACCAAGCCGCTCTTCTTCGCTACATTCCCACGGCCATGTCGGTGAAGCGGGAGAAGTGGCCCTGGAAGGCGACCGTGATCGTGTCGGTCGGGCCGTTGCGGTGCTTGGCGACGATGAGGTCGGCCTCGCCCGCGCGCGGACTGTCCTTCTCGTAGGCCGCCTCTCGATGCAGGAGCACCACCATGTCGGCGTCCTGCTCGATCGAGCCCGACTCGCGCAGATCGGACAGCGCGGGCTTCTTGTCGGCGCGCTGCTCGGCGCCACGGTTCAGCTGCGACAGCGCGACGACGGGTACCCCGAGCTCCTTCGCGAGGAGCTTGAGCGCGCGCGAGAACTCGGAGACCTCCTGCTGGCGCGACTCGACCCGCTTGCCCGACGTCATGAGCTGCAGATAGTCGATGACGACCATCTTGAGTCCTGCGCGCTGCTTGAGGCGTCGGCACTTGGCGCGGATCTCGACGAGCGTCATGTTGGGGCTGTCGTCGATGTAGAGCGGCGCGTCGTTGATGCGGCCGCGGGTGGCGGCGATCGTCGTCCAGTCGCGCGAGTCGAGGGTGCCCTTGCGCATGCTCTGCAGGGGGATGGCGCCCTCGGCGCTGAGCAGGCGCATCGCGATCTCGCTGCGCCCCATCTCGAGCGAGAAGAAGATCGTCGGCATGTCGGCTTTGATAGCCGCGGCGCGCGCGAAATCGAGAGCCAGCGTCGAGTTGTGGGTCGGGATCATCGACTCGCCGGCGAGATAGAGGTGGTCGGCGTTGTCGACCTGCACACAGCGCACGGGGACGCTCTCGATCGCGCGGATCGCCGTGACATAGCGACGGCCGGTTCGGATCGTGTCGGCCGGACGCTCCGCCGCGTGCAGCTCGCGTTTCCGCTGGAGCCAGAACACGTCGTCGGTCGTCGAGAAGTTGAGGATGTAGCAGGTGGATGACGCCTCGGAGCGCCCCTTGACGCGCTTGGTCGTGCGCCCGCAGCGGTAGCCGAGACTGACGATCAGCTCGTAGACCGAGTCGGCGAGCTTCTTGTTCGTCACAGCGAACTGGCAGGCGCCGACTCCCCGCACAACGGTGCCGTCCGTGTCGAGGAGACCCGCCAGCAGCTCGCGGCGCTGGGCCTCGGATGCCCGCAGATACGCCCGCGGCACGTGCTTGTCGCCGAGCACACCGGCCTGCCGCAGAAGCGCCGTGAATGAGCCGTGGTCGCGGTAGCACCGCGCGCACTGCCAGGCTTCGCCTGAATACGTCTCACCGCAGTCGGGGCATGAGAGACGCTCGGGATGCGCGCCCTTGTTCTTGGGCCCGCAGGTGCGACCGCACGTGCGGACGTGCGGAGTCCGCGCCGTGAACTCGACGCCGCAGACCTCGCAGGCTCGGACGAGCGCCGTGCGCTCGAGGAGCTGGATCGAGTAGAGCATCCCGCCCCGTGACTCGACGCGCAGCCCATCACGCGCGATGCGGCGCGGAATCTCATCGGACTCGCTCGTGATGCGGGCTCCGTCGGTGTGCCCATCGCCGAGCCACGCGCCGAGAGCGTAGGGCGCGACCGGCAGATCCGCGTCGGGCGCCTCGAGGGCTCGCGCATTGCGCACCGAGTGATTGGCGCGCGCCTCCGCTCCCACCGTGAGCGTCGCCAGCATCTGCTCGGTGGTGACGACCGCCGGACCGATGCGATTGGACCGGCGCGAGGCCCGGGTCTCGGTCACCCACTGGTGCTCGGCGTCGGCGATGATCTTCGATCCGTCGGAGAACTCGATCTCATAGCAGGGCCGGCCGACCATGACCTCTGTCGCCGCGACGACCCGCGTCGGTCGGCCGTCCGCGTCGTAGAGCTCGTCACCCACCTGGACGGAACCCATCGTCGTCCAGCCGGTGGGGGTGGGAAGCGGGGTGTCGAGGGCGAGAGCCTTACCCATAGCCGGCCGCGCGGCGATGATGATCATCTGGCCGGGGTGCAGGCCGTTCGTCAGCTGGTCGAGGCCCGAGAAGCCGGTCGGGATGCCGGTCATCTGGCCGTCGCGACCGCGGGCGGCCTCGATCTCGTCCACGGCCGCGTCGACGGCGACGGTGAGAGGCACGTAGTCCTCGGCGGCTTCGGCTCCCGTGACGGAGTAGATCTCGGCCTGCGCGTTGTTGACGAGGTCGAGCGCCTCGCCCTGTCCCGAGTAGCCCATCTGGACGATGCGCGTGCCGGCGTCGACCAGGCGTCGCAGCAGCGCCCGCTCGTTGACGATCGAGGCGTAGTACCCGGCATTGGCCGCCGTGGGCACGATCGAGGTGAGGCTGTGGAGGTAATCTGCCCCGCCGGCGCGCTGCAGCTCGCCGTTCTTGATCAGCTCGTCGGTGACGGCGACGACGTCGGTCGGCTCGCCGTGCGAGTAGAGCGTGAGGATGGCCTCGAAGATGAGCTCGTGCTTCGGGACGTAGAAGTCGGTGCCGCGGAGCGTCTCGATGACGTCGGCGACGGCGTCCTTCGACAACAGCATGCCGCCGAGCGCGCTCTGCTCCGCGAGGAGGTCGTGCGGCGGCGTGCGCTCAGGCTCGCGCGGTCCACCGAGACGCTCGTCGGAGATGTCGGCGATCGACATGTGCTGTGTGTCCTCCAGGTTGCGTCATTCTCGCGGGGTCGTGTGGGCGGCACGATCGAACCCGACGGCGCGTGCCCCAGCATGCGCGTCGTCGTTGTTCCAGAAGAGCACGAACCCCCGACATCCACCTCGATGTCGGCCTCCCCCGCGGGCCGCACCCCACGCTAGGGACGCCGATTCCGGCTCGCAACACAGCCTGTGGATAACTGTGTGGAGAAGCTGCGAGAAACGCCGGGGTGTCTGTGCAGAGTCCCTGTGGACAACCCTTGGGATTGTCGGTCGAAGACAGAAATTTCAGCCGCTTCATCAGGGCTTCTTCGTTTCACAACCTGTGGATCCAGATGTGCTTGAAGTAGGGCTTGAAGGTTGCGTCTGATAGGGCAGGTTGTGCACAGTTCACGTCGAGCGCCGACCGGCACTGCGTCCGTTTTGCGAATCACCCTATGGACAACCGATGAGGAGGAGGAGTACCTTCGGCCTTCCAGGCACCCTCAAGCGGTCGTTCGTCGCAGAACAGCCGCCCGACGATCGACGTCGCAATTTGGAGGTGAACGTGGACATCGCCACTAGCCCCACACGGGTGCCCGGCCTCCGGCTTTTCTTCGCCGGCATGGGTGTCGCGTTCGCGTACCTCCTCATCTCGCTGCTCCTGGGCTTCGGCTCGAGCCACGCGAAGGCGGACGACGGCGATGGTCACGGGGGTGTCCTCGGAAGCGTTACGGGAGCCGTGAGCGGCACGCTGAGCGGCGTCACGGGCACCGTGGACAGCACGCTCGGCGCGGTCACGCAGGCCGTCACCACGACGACCCAGGCGGTCACGACCGCCTCGACCACGGTCGTGAACGCCGCGCCGGCACCGGTGCAGCCGGTCGTCGCCCCCGTCGTCAGCACGGTGAGCGAGGTCGTCTCGACGGTCGTGCAACCTGTCGCCGCAGTCACCGGCTCGAACGTCGTCTCCGGCGTCGTCACACCCGTCGTCGACACCGTCACGGCGATTCCCGTCGTCGGCGCGGTCGCGGACGCCGTGGGCGTGGACGACGCGCTGACCGATGTCGCGACCTCGGTGGACACCACTCTCGACGGCGTGGTCACTGCCGTCGGAGACACCGCGACGGGTGTCGCTCCGGCGGTGCCGCCGCTCGTCGAGCTGCCCGATCTCGGCATCCCGCCGGTGGCAGGCGTGATCCAGCCCAGGGGCGACCTTCCCTCGGCCGCTGCGATCGCAGCGGAGCCCTCCATCGCGGCCGCGGAGCCCGGCGCGAGCGCCGGCCTCGCCGGGCTCGTCTGGAGCCGCGTCAGCTCCTCCGTCGGCGTGCTCGCGCGCGCCATCCCCGTCTTCGCCGCCGCGACAGCCGCGAGTCTCGCGCAGTCGCCGGTCGGCGGCATCCTGTCTTCCGCTCTTCCGCCGGGCGTCTGCGCGCCCGCGGGGAGCTGTCCCCTGGGGTCCAGCGGTGCGGGCCCCGGCGCTCTGGCGCTCGCTCTCCTCGCTCCGCTCGCCGCACACCGTGCCTGGGTGCGCCGACGCGGGTGGGAGGACGACGTGACGCCTGTTGCGCCCGTCTACGCCACCGACGTCTCTCCTGACTGAGGACTGACTCGGCCGCCTTCCCCCTGTGCGGCACAGAGTTCACGCGCGCGCCTGCGCGCACCCATTCCTTTCAGTCAAGGAGCACTTCCATGAAGACCTTCATCGCGCGCGCCCTGTGGGGCACGCTGCTCGCCGGAGGCATCACGATCTTCGGCGCCGTCGCCGCGCAAGCGGCCGAGACGAACGGTGAGGACGGCCTGCTCTCCGGAACCCAGGCGATCATCGACGTCAACGTCCCGATCACCGTCGGCGGCAACGCCGTCTCGGTGATCGGCGACTCCACCACCACCGCGCCCGCCCCGGCGCCGGCTCCCGCTCCCGCAGCCCCCTCCGGAACGACAAGCGGCCAGAGCGGCATCGGCTCGGGAACGCAGGCGCTCGTCAGCGTCAACGTCCCGGTCACCGTCACGGGCAACGCCGTGTCCGGCATCGGCGACGCGACGTCGGCACCGGCGGCGGCCCCCGCGCCTGCAGCGCCCGCGCCGGCATCCATCGCCGTCGCGCCCGCCACGACCTCGGGCGAAGACGGCATCCTCTCCGGCACGCAGGCGCTCGTGTCGGTGAACGCCCCCGTCACGGTCGGCGGCAACGCGGTCTCGGTGATCGGAGACAGCACGACGACCGCCGCTCCGTCCGCCTCGGGGACGTCCGGATCGGCAGGGTCGCCGGGCGCCGGCGGGACGGCCCCCAGCGCCGGCTCGCCCTGGACGAGCGGTGAGGACGGCATCCTGAGCGGGACTCAGGTGATCCCCGTCGTTCACGCGCCCATCACGATCGGCGGCAACGCCGTCTCCGTCGTCGGCGACAGCACGACGACCGCCGCCCCGGCCCAGCCCACCGGGGCCGCCGCACCCAGCGCCGGCTCGCCGTGGACCTCGGGCGAGGACGGCATCCTCAGTGGCACCCAGGTGATCCCTGTGCTCTCCCTGCCCGTGACCGTCGGCGGCAACGCCGTCTCGGTGATCGGCGACAGCACGACCACCGCGGCGCCCGCAGCACCGACGGGAGCAGCGTCCCCCAGCGCGGGCTCTCCGTGGACCTCTGGCGAGGACGCCGTCCTCGGTGGAACCCAGGTCGTCCCGGTGCTGAACCTGCCGGTCACGGCCGGCGGGAACGCGATCTCCGGCATCGGAGACAGCACGACCGGCGCCTCCCCCGGCGCGCCGGCAGGAGCGACGTCCCCCAGCGTCGGCTCTCCGTGGACGAACGGCGAGGACGGCATCCTCTCCGGCACCCAGATCGTCCCCGTGCTGAACCTGCCCGTCACCCTCGGCGGCAATGCCGTCTCCCTTGTGGGTGACTCGACGGTCGCGACCCCGCCGGTCGGATCGGTCACGCCGACCGGTCCCGGCACCCCGGGCACCCCCGGTACCCCGGGTACGCCGGGCACGCCCGGCACCCCGGGAACTCCCGGCACCCCCGGCACCCCTGGCACCCCCGGCACGCCCGGAACCCCGGGAACGACCGGAACCCCGGGAACCCCCGGCACCCCCGGCACGACCGGCACGGCCGCCACGACAGATGGCGCAGGGCAGACCGCCGTCGTCGGCACGGCAGCCGCGACGGGGGCTCAGACGCTCGCAGTGACAGGGGGAGGAAGCGGCCTGGGGTCGCTCCTGCTTAGCCTCGTGCTCGCAGGGGTCGGCGCTCTGACGCTCGCGCTGCGGCGCCGCGCCGCGTGAGCCGAGGGCGGGGTCGATGCTCGCCTGGCTCGACCCCGCCCCGCTTGCGCGTCGTGGAAAAGCGGATGCCGCGGACCCATCGGGTCCGCGGCATCCGTTCGTGTCGACCGGCTCCGAAGGAGCCGAAGCCGACTACTTGGCGGCGACCACCTGAAGCGTGATCACGGCGGTCAGGTCGTCGCGCAGACGGACCGTGGCCTCGTGCTCGCCCACCGACTTGATCGGCGAGGTGATGTGGATCTTGCGCTTGTCGAGGTCGCCCAGGCCGGCGGCCTTGACGGCGTCGGCGACGGCCTCGGTCTTCACCGAGCCGAACAGGCGACCCTCGGCGCCGGCCTTGACGGCCAGGCGCACCTTGTTGGACTCGAGCGAGTCCTTGAGGGCCACGGCCTCTTCGTGGTCGTGGATCGCACGCGACTCGCGGGCGGCGCGGATCGACGCCACCTGCTTCTCGCCACCGCGCGTCCAGGCCACAGCGAAGCCCTGGGGGATGAGGTAGTTGCGGGCGTACCCGTTCTTGACCTCGACAACGTCACCGGCGCTACCGAGCCCGGCGACCTCATTCGTGAGAATCAGCTTTGCCATTGCGGTGCTCCTTAGCGGCCAGCGCCGGCGTAGGGCAGGAGCGCCATCTCGCGGGCGTTCTTGATCGCCTTCGCGATGAGACGCTGCTCCTGCACCGAGACACCGGTGATACGACGGGCACGGATCTTGCCGCGCTCCGAGATGAACTTGCGGAGGGTGGCGACGTCCTTGTAGTCGATGACGCCGACCCGGATCGCCTTTGCGGGGGCGGCGTTCTTCGCGCCCTTCCGCGGCTTGCGGCGCGTAGCGCTCGCCTTTCCAGCCATGGGATTTTCCTTACTGAGAGATGTGGATGCTTCGCCCCGATGTCGACCCCTCGACACGCTCGGGGCGGGAATCAGAACGGGGTGTCGTCGCCGTACGACGTGCCCGGGGTGCTCCACGCGTCGGCCGAGCCGGCAGACGAGGACCCGGGGGTCGACCACGGCTCGTCGGCGACCTGCGGACGCGACTGACCGCCGCCTCCGCCGCCGCCACCGGCCGCACGCGTCACCTGAGCGGTGGCGTAGCGGAGCGAGGGGCCGATCTCGTCGACCTCGAGCTCGATCGCGGTGCGCTTCTCGCCCTCGCGCGTCTCGTAGGAGCGCTGCTTGAGGCGACCGGTCGCGATGACGCGGGAGCCCTTCGTCAGCGAGCCCGCGACGTGCTCGGCGAACTCGCGCCACACGCTCGCGCGGAGGAACAGCGCTTCGCCGTCCTTCCACTCGTTCGCCTGGCGGTCGAAGTTGCGCGGCGTCGACGCGATGGTGAAGTTCGCGACGGGGAGACCGTTCTGCGTGTAGCGCAGCTCGGGATCAGCCGTGAGGTTGCCCACCACGGTGATGATCGTCTCGCCGGCCATCGTCGTTACGCGTCCTGCTTGGCGGGCTTGGCGGGACGAGCGGCCTTGCGGGCGGCCTTCTCCTCGGAGCGCTTCGCCTCGGCGGCGACCTGGGCGATGGCCTCTTCGGCGCGGAGCACCTTGGTGCGCATGATCTGCTCGCTGAGGTTCAGCTGGCGATCGAGCTCCTGGGTGGTCTCGCTCGTGGCGGTGAAGTTGACGACGGCGTAGATGCCCTCGGTCTTCTTCTGGATCTCGTAGGCGAGACGGCGGCGACCCCAGATGTCGACGTTGTCGATCGAGCCACCATCATTCGTGATGACCTTCAGGAACTTGTCGAGGTTCGGGGCGACCTGGCGCTCGTCGATCTCAGGGTTCAGGATGACCATGAGTTCGTACTTGTGCGTCACTTACCCACCTCCTTCGGACTAGAACGGCCACCGGGCATTTCCCGGCAGCAGGAGGGTGTTTGCACATGTCACGGGCTCACGCGCGCTGGGGCGCAGCCGGACAACCCTCCTATGATACCGGATCGCCCGCTCCGGCCCGAATCCGTGGGATCGGCGTCACCGGAGGTAGCGTGTGCGCATGGAGTGGACGGCGGATGTCGCGGCCGGCGGATGGATCCGCCAGCGGCTCGACGACCCGTGGCAGGGCACGATCCACGACGTCGTTCCGCACGGCTTCGGCGCCTACGCGCGCGTGCGGCACCCGCGCGTCTCCGAGCGGTCTCCTGAGCGCGAGGAGGGTCGCATCGACCCCGGCGTGCTCGCGGTCGTGGCATCCCATCTCGCGGCGCACACAGGCACGCCCGCCATCCACGTCGGCGTGTGGGACGGCTGGGGCGGACTCGTCGGCGCCTTCGGCGTCCCGCCGTCGCCGGCCGTCGCGCGCTCGTCGGCGGCGGGCGAGGACCCCGCCGACCCCGCCGTGCTCGCACGCCATCGCGAGATGCTCGCGCGCAGCATCCACGACCCCTTCAACAACGTGTTCCGCAGGAACGTGTGGCTCCCCGGCATCCTGTCCGACGAAATCTCGCGCGGTCCCCGGCTGACGCTGCCGTATCGCGAGCACGTGCTCTTCCGCGGCACGATCGACGAGCTCCGGGATGCCTCGTGGGCCGAGCGCGTCCCGTGGCGCGAGCCCGAGGCGCCCCAGTTCACCGCGAGCCCGAGCCTCGTCTGGCCCGACGACCGGGCGTGGGTGGTGGTGACCGACGTCGACGCCGACGCGACGGTCGTCGCGGGAGCGCCCGCGCTCGTCCGCGCGCTCTGCACGGATCAGCGCATCGAGGCGGATCCGATCGCCGAGGGCACGAGCCTGCCGCGACCGGAGTCGTGGGGCACATAGCGTCTAAGAATGTTCTGAGCAATCCCTGGACCCGCGGAATCTTCCGTGATGTACTGCCCGAACGCGTGGGTCAAGGCCGACCCGACGCGAAGACAGGTCCCGGGGAGACCACGAGTCGCCTGGCGGGGCCATGACCCCCGGAGGTATCCCAGTGATGCGACCTCGACGCCGGATCGTCGGCGCCACGATGTTGAGCTGCGCGGCCGTCGCAGCCATGACACTCGCCTACGCGGCCCCCGCCTCAGCCGCGGCGGGCGACCCGACCATCACGCTGCCGATCAACGACAGCGCGGCGGGCGGCACCTATGACCAGGACTTCACGCGCGTCTACTCCAACACGACGCCCGACGGGACGCCGGTCTACATCTACGTTCCGGCCGGCACGCCGCTCGACGGCTCGGCCCCGACGGGCGTCGCAAGCCTCGACCCGTCGTTCGATCACGACCCGACCGACGACTACACGCCGTGCGCCGACGCGACCGCCGATGAGTTCACGCTGACCCAGGCCGAGATCGACTACATGGGCGACCAGCTCGCCGACCACGTCGTCGCCGTCGACGAGGAGCACTTCGGCGCGATGAGGGCGGCGGACCCGTCGGATCCGTCGAGCGACTCCCTCGTCATGGTCGTCTACAACATCCAGGACGACGCCTACTACGACTGCGCCGAGACGAGCTACACGGCGGGGTACTTCGCCCCCGACTTCATCGACTCGAACGGCATGAACGTCATCGTCGTCGACGCACTCGACTGGGCCAACCGCGTCGGGCCGAACGACTCGCCGTGGCGAGACGACGACCCCTCGAACGACCGCCCGACCCTCTACGAGGGCACCATCGCGCACGAGCTCGAGCACCTGCTGCACAACTACAGCGACCCGGGCGAGCTGTCGTGGGTCGACGAGGGGCTCGCGGACTTCGCGATCTTCCTCAACGGCTACGACGTAGGCGGCTCGCACCTCACCTACCACCAGGTGTTCTACGCCGAGACGTCGCTGACGCGGTGGGCCGGCGGGCTGGAGAACTACGGCGCCGCCTACACCTTCTTCCAGTACCTGTGGGAGCAGGCCGGAGGCAACGGCGACGGCACCTACACGCCCGACGGGCAGTACGACGGGGCCGGCGGCGACCTGCTGATCAAGCTCATCTTCCAGAACCAGGCCGACGGCATGGACGGCGTGCAGGCGGCGATCGACGCGTTCAACGCCCAGACCGGCGCGAACCTGCGCGACGTGAAGACGCTGTACCAGGACTGGGCCGTCGCGGTGTACCTCGACGACGAGAAGTCGAGCCGCTGGGACATCAAGGCCGCCGACTTCGGCAACCCGACCTCGACGAGCTGGACGATGGACCTCGCCGACAGCTCGTTCTGGGACGGCCGCGGCAGCAATCAGGGCGCGCAGCCGGCGTCGAAGTGGGACAAGCGCAAGAACGGCCAGGCTCCGACGGCGGTGCCGTACGGCATCCAGATCGAGCGCTTCCGCAACCCCGGACCGACCGTGACGGTGGGCCTCGACGGCGATGACACGTCGGCGGTGCCGCCGCACAGCGGCACGACCCACTGGTACGGCGGATACGAGAGCCAGAACGACAACATCCTGAACGTGGATGTGTCCGGGGCCGTCACGTCGCTCGACTTCTGGGACTGGAACTTCATCGAGGAGGGCTGGGACTACGGCTTCGTCGAGGCGCTCGTGAACGGCGAGTGGGTCACCGTGCCGCTCGTGGACGACGCCGGCACCACCGTGACGACGAACGACAACCCGCACGGCAACAACACCGAGGGCAACGGCCTCACGGGGACGTCGGGCGGCGCGTACTTCGTCGACGACCCGGTGTACGTGCACCTGACGGCTCAGCTGCCGGCGGGCGCGACCGACGTGCGGTTCCGGTACTCGACGGATGCCGCCTACCTCGACACCGGCTGGTTCGTCGACGACGTCATGGTCAACGGCGCCGCCGCGACGCTGTCGTCGGAGCCGGGCAACTGGTTCGAGACGACCGGCATCCAGGACAACAACTGGACGCTGCAGGTCATCGCGTCGTGCGACCTCACCCCCGGCGTGAACTCGCCGTACGAGATCACCGACGGCGCCGGCAACTACGTGTACCGGCTGACCGGCGACCTCATCTCGCAGGGCGGCTTCAACACGAAGTGCGCGAACGGCTCCAAGAAGGACTTCGCCACGATGGTGTCGAACCTCCCGACCGGTGACCTGACGTTCCTCGACGCCGGCTACGCGCTGAGCGTCAAGAACACCAAGAAGTAGGCCCGCAGTCGCGAACGGCCGGTCCCCGTCTCGGGACCGGCCGTTCGTCTGTCGATGGATGCCGCTACACGTCGCGCGTCGACTGCCACAGCGCGCGCCGCGTCGCCTGCTCGACCGGGTCGGGCACCGGCAGCGACGCCAGGAGTCGCTTGGTGTAGTCGTCCTTGGGGTCGGTCAGCACCTGCACCGTCGTGCCCTGCTCGCGGATCTCGCCGTGGCGCAGCACGACGACGCGGTCAGCGACCTGGTCGATCACCGCGAGGTCGTGGCTGATGAACAGCGACGCGAAGCCGAACTCGCGCTGCAGCTCGGCGAAGAGCTCGAGCACGCGCGCCTGCACCGACACGTCCAGGGCGCTCGTGGGCTCGTCGGCGATGAGGAGCTTCGGGCGCAGCACGAGCGCGCGGGCGAGCGAGGCGCGCTGGCGCTGACCGCCCGAGAGCTCGTGCGGGTAGCGGTCGCCGTACGACGTCGGCAGGTGCACGGCATCCAGCAGCTCGTCGACGCGCGCCCGCGCCTTGCCGATGGAGGAGTTGCGGCCGTGCACGACGAGCGGCTCGGCGATGCACTCCGCGATCGTGAGGAGCGGGTTGAAGCTCGTCGCGGGGTCCTGGAAGACGAACCCGACGTCGGGCCGGATCTTCGCGAGGTGTCGCGGCTTCGCGCCCTTCATCTCCTGGCCGAGCACCGTCAGCGACCCGCCGAGCACCTCGGTCAGCCCCACCATGGCGCGCCCGATCGTGGTCTTGCCCGATCCGGACTCGCCCACGAGGCCGAGCACCTCGCCCGGCCCGATCCAGAAGTCGACGCCCTTGACGGCGATGACTCCCGACGAGCCGAAGCGCCCGGGGTACCCGATCTGCACCTTCTTCGCCACGACGAGGCTGCCCTCGGGGGCCTGGGTCGGCGCGGGCGCCGCCGGGTCCTGCGTCGCGCTCTTGCCGCGGCCGACGTGCGGCACGGCGGCGAGGAGCGCCCTGGTGTACTCCTCGCGCGGCGCCGCGAAGAGCTCGCGCACCGGGGCCTGCTCGACGATGTCGCCCTGATACATCACGACGACGCGATCGGCGAGGTCGGCGACCACGCCCATGTTGTGCGTGATGAGCACGATGGTCGCGCCGAACTCGTCGCGGCAGGCGCGCAGCAGTTCGAGGATCTCGGCCTGCACCGTGACGTCGAGCGCCGTGGTGGGCTCGTCGGCGATGATGAGCTTCGCGTCGAGCACGAGCGCCATCGCGATGACGACGCGCTGCTTCTGACCGCCCGAGAACTGGTGGGGGTAGTCGTCGACGCGCCTCTCGGGATCGGGGATGCCGACCTTCCGGAGGATCTCGATGGCTTTGGCCTTGGCCTCGGCCTTGGAGACGTTGCCGTGCGCCCGCAGTCCCTCCGCGATCTGGAACCCGACGGTGAAGACCGGGTTGAGCGCGGTCGACGGCTCCTGGAACACCATCGCGGCATCCTGCCCGCGCATCTCCTGCAGCTGATCCTGCGTCGCGTGCACGACGTCGGTCTCGCCGCCGTCGCGCCCGCGCACGATGATCGCGCCCGAGAGCGTCGCCGTCTCGGGCAGGAGTCCGAGGAGCGAGTTCGCCGTGACCGTCTTGCCCGATCCCGACTCGCCCACGATGGCGAGCACTTCACCCTGGCGTGCGTCGAGGCTGATGCCCTTCACCGCCTGGACGGGCTCGGCATCCGTCGCGAAGGTGATGTTGAGATCGCGGACGGATGCCACGGGGCTTTCACTGAGCGCGCTCATGCGGCACCTCCGGCACGGCGACGGCGGCGCAGCCGCGGGTCGCTCAGATCGTTGAGGCTCTCGCCGACCAGGGTGATCCCGAGCACGACGAGGAGGATCGCCACGCCCGGCGGGATGGCGGTCCACCAGATGCCGCTCGACGCATCGGCGACGGAGCGGCTGAGGTCGTAGCCCCACTCGGCGGCGGCCGTCGGGTCGATGCCGAAGCCGAGGAAGCCGAGGCCCGCGAGGGTCAGGAGCGCCTCCGACGCGTTGAGCGTCACGATGACGGGGATCGACCGCAGCGAGTTGCGCAGCACGTGGCGGGTCAGGATGCGACCGGTGGGCACGCCGATGACGCGGGCGGACTCGACGAACGGCTCCGCCTTGACGCGCACGACGTCGGCCCGGATGACGCGGAAGTACTGCGGCACGAAGACGACGGTGATGGAGATCGCCGCCGCCAGGATGCCGCTCCACAGCGTCGACCGGCCGCCCGAGATGACGATCGACACGACGATCGCGAGCAGCAGCGACGGGAAGGAGTAGATCGCGTCGGCGATCACCACGAGGACCCGGTCGATCCATCCTCCGAAGTACCCGCTCAGCAGGCCGATCGTGATGCCGAGGAAGATCGAGAACACGATGGCGCAGATGATCGCGAGGATCGCCGTCTGGGCGCCCCAGATGGTGCGCGAGTAGACATCGAAGCCGGCGACCGTCGTGCCCCAGATGTTGAGCGCGTTCGGCGGCTGCTGCGTGCCGAACTTCACCCCGTCGACGCTGCGCTGCGCCCAGCCGTACGGGGCGATCCACGGCGCGAAGACCGCGACGATGATGAAGACGACGACGAGGACGAGGCCGGCGATGAGCATGCCGCGCTGGAGGCCGACGCTCTGCCGCACGTGCGAGACGACGGGGATGCGGTCCGCCAGCGGCTTCTTGCGCGTCGTGAGCCGGCCCGGCGCGAGGGGCGGAGCCGCGGCATCCGTCCCCGGCTCGACAGTGGGTTCGCTGGACATCAGTACCTCACTCGCGGGTCGATGAGCACGGCGACGATGTCGACGATGAAGTTCGTGACGGCGACGATCACCGCGATCATGATGACGATGCCCTGCACGGCGACGAAGTCTCGCGCGAGGATGTACTGCGCGAGGTGGAAGCCGATGCCCTTCCATTCGAAGGACGTCTCGGTGAGCACGGCGCCCGCCAGGAGCAGGCCGATCTGCAGGCCGATGACCGTCACGATGGGGATGAGCGCGGGACGATAGGCGTGCTTCGTGAGCAGGCGCCGCTCGCCGACCCCGCGGGAGCGGGCGGAGGTGACGTACTGCGCGCCGAGCGTCCCGATGACGTTCGTGCGGACGAGGCGCAGGAAGATCCCCGCCGTGAGCAGGCCGAGCGTGAGCGCGGGAAGGATGGCGTGCAGGAGCACGTCGCCGACGGCGTCGGGGCCGATCTGGAAGGCGTCGATGAGATAGATGCCGGTCGGGTTCTGGACCGTCTGCAGCTGCAGCTCGACGCGGGTGGAGGCGCGGCCCGCGACGGGCAGCCAGCCGAGCCACGCCGAGAAGACGAGCTTGTAGAGGATCGCGATGAAGAAGACGGGCGTCGCGTACAGGAGGATCGCGCCGATCCGCAGGAAGGCGTCGGGCACCCGGTCGCGCATCTTCGCGGCGACGAGACCGAGCGGGATGCCGACGAGGAACGCGACGATGAGCGCGTAGATCGCGAGTTCGAGCGTCGCCGCGCCGAACTGCAGGAGGATCGCGCTCACGGCCTGGTTGTCGGTGATCGTCGTGCCGAAGTCGCCGCGGAAGACGCCCAGGAGGTACTCGACGTACTGAACGATGATCGGCCGGTCATAGCCGGCGGCGTGCACGCGCTCGGCTAGCTGATCGGGGGGAAGCCGTCCGCCGAGGGCGGCGGTGATCGGATCGCCGGTGATCCGCGTCAGGAAGAAGACGACGGTCACGAGGATGATGACCGTCGGGAAGATGAGGAAGAAGCGGATGAGGATGTAGCGCCAGAGTCCGCTTCCCTTTGCAGAGACGAGCGGATCGGCGGCGATCGCTTCTTCGGCCGCGAGAACCATGCGTGAGCCTTAAGGGTATGGCGCGGGCCGGCCGCCGAGCCCGGGACGGATGCGCATCCGCCCCGGCGCCCGGCCTGCCGGCCCGCGCTCGGGTACTACTTCGTCAGCGGTGCGTAACGGAACTTGAAGGATCCGTCGAGCGTCGTGCCGTTGACATCCTTGCCCACGACGGCGATCTGCGTGCCCTGGAGCAGCGGCAGCGTCGAGAGGTCCTGCGCGACGAGGTCCTGGATCTGGCCGATCTCCTGCTCACGAGCGGCGGCGTCGGTCTCCGTCAGCTGCTTCGTGATGAGGTCCTGCACCTCCGGGTTGTCGTAGTGGTTGACCAGGAAGTTCTCCTTCGAGAAGAAGGGCGTCAGGTAGTTGTCGGCGTCGGAGTAGTCCGGGAACCAGCCGAGCTGGTACTCGGGGTAGACGTCGGCCGTGCGGTCCTTGACGTACTGCACGTACTCGGTCTGCTGGAGGTTGACGGTGAACAGGCCGCCGTCCTCGAGCTGCGACTTGATGGCGGCGTACTCGTCACCCGACGACGGGCCGTAGTGCTCGCCGTTCCACTGCAGGTTGAGCGTGACGGGCGTCGTGACGCCGGCCGACTCGAGGGTCTGCTTCGCCTTGTCGAGGTCGGGGCCGCCCTTTCCGTCGCCGTAGAGGCCCTTGAGCGCCTCGTTCGCGCCCTTGAGTCCCTGCGGGACGTAGGAGTAGAGCGGCGTGTAGGTGCTCTTGTAGATGTCCTTCGACAGCTCCTCGCGGTCGATGAGGTCGGCCGCGGCCTGGCGGACGGCGAGAGCCTTCGCGGGGTCGGCCTCGCTCGTCGTCGCGCCGAAGGGCATCGTGTTGAAGTTGAACACGATGTAGCGGATCTCGCCGCCGGGGCCGTTGACGATCTGGACCTTGTCGTTCTTCGAGAGGTCGTCGATGTCGGTCGCCGACAGGCTGCGGTACGCCACGTCGATGTCGCCGTTGCCGATGTCGAGCTTGAGGTTCGACGGGTCGGAGTAGTACTTGACCGTCACGCTCTTGTTGGCCGCGGCGGGCAGCTCGCCCTTGTAGTCGGCGTAGGGCGAGTAGGAGATGAGCTCGTTGACCTTGTACGAGTCGATGACGTACTGGCCGGCGAACGCCTTGCCCTTGACGATGTCGTTGTCGGGCGTCACGCTGTCGGGCGAGAAGACGTCCTCGTCGACGATCGGCGCGGCCGGCGTCGAGAGGATCTGCTCCCACGTCTGGTCGTTGCCGCTCTTCAGGTGGAAGACGACGGTCGTGTCGTCGGGCGTCTCGACGCTGTCGAGGTTGCCGAGCAGCGACGAGGGGCCGTTCGGGTCGGCGATCGCGAGCTGACGGTCGAAGGAGAACTTGACGTCCGAGGAGGTCAGGTCGTTGCCGTTGGCGAACTTCAGGCCGTCCTTGAGCTTCACCGTGTACTCGGTAGGCGAGGTGAACTCGCCCGACTCGGCGATGTCGGGCGTGACATCGGCCGTGCCGTACTGGCTGTTGAAGAGGAAGGGGTAGATCTGGTTCATGACGGCGAAGGAGCCGTTGTCGTACGAGCCCGCGGGGTCGATCGACGTGATCTTGTCGGTGGTGCCGACGATGATGTCGCCACCGGAGGCGCTGCCGCTCTCGGTGGACGAACCCCCGCCGCCGCCGGCGCAGCCGGCGAGAAGGAGAGCCGAGGCCCCGAAGGCCCCGATGGCGAGGCCGAGACGGCCGCGCGCGCTGTGGTGCAGTGACATGAGTGCTACCTCTGCTGTGAACGGATCGGCCGCGCCAGGCGACGCAGCCACTCGGGATATCTTCATCCGCTGCGGCCCGGAGGGCAATCGAGTGAACGATTCGTAACGAGACTGAAACCCTTCGATCCTGACACCGGATGCCTCCCGATGGCTCTGGGCGGCTCCGAAGCGGCCGGCCCTACTCGCCGCGGAGCGCCCGGTCGACGGCGCGCGTGAGCGAGACGAAACGAGCGTTGCGGGGCAGGTCGTCGATGAGCACGCACTGTCCACCCGGCCCCGCGAGCGGCACCTGCCAGTTCGGGTACTCCCGGTGGGTGCCGGGCTGATTCTGCACCCGCCGCTCGCCGACGGCATCCACCAAGGCGATGCCCAGGAGGAGGGACGGGGATGCTGTCAGCAGCACGTGCAGCGCCTCGACGACCTCCTGCTCGGTCGGGTCGGCGTCGATGAGTCCCCGCTCGCGCAGGGTGGCCAGCATCCGCTCCCTCTCGTCCCGCGCCTCGGCGCGCGCCTGCTCGACGGGCTCCGTCAGCAGACCCAGCCGCGCCCGCAGCTCGACGTGCTCGCCGGCGAGGTAGCCGGCTGTCGGGGGCAGATCGTGCGTGTTGACGGTCGCGAGCACCTCGCGCCGGTAATGCTCGGGCGGCTTCAGGCCATCTCCCTCGTACTCGAACCACAGCACCGACGTGCCGAGCACGCCGCGTGAGGCGAGGTAGTCGCGCACCCACGGCTCGACGTTGCCGAGGTCCTCGCCGATGACGACCGCACCGGCCCGCTCGGCCTCGAGCGCGAGCACGCCGATCATCGCCTCGTGGTCGTAGCGCACGTACGTGCCGGCCGTCGGACCGAAGCCGGACGGGATCCACCAGAGCCGGAAGAGCCCGATGACATGGTCGATGCGCAGCGCGCCGGCGTGCCGGAGGAGGTTGCGCACCATGTCGCGGAGCGGCGCGTAGCCCGACGCGGCGAGCGCCGACGGCAGCCACGGCGGCTGGCTCCAGTCCTGGCCCTGCTGGTTGTACATGTCGGGCGGAGCACCCACCCGGATGCCCGGCGCGTACAGGTCGCGCAGCGACCAGGCATCCGATCCGAGCGGATCCACCCCGACCGCGAGGTCGTGCATGACGCCGATGCTCATGCCCGCGTCCTTGGCGGCGCGCTGCGCCGCCTGCGCCTGCTCGTCGGCGACCCACTGCAGCCACAGATGGAACGCGACCCGGTCCGCGAGCTCGGCGCGCAGCCCGGCGACGAGGGGCGAGCCGATGTCGCGCGCCTCCTCGGGCCTGCCGTCCGCGGGGAGGTCGGCGAAGTGCTCCTCGAGGGCGCACCACAGGGCGAAGTCCTGCAGTGCCTGGCCGCCCGCGGCGACGAACGCGTCGAGCGACTGCTGCCGCGCCGCGCTGCGCGGCCAGGCGTGGACGACCTCGAGGGCGGAGCGCTTGGCCGTCCAGGCGAGGTCGCGGTCGACGAGCTCGGGATCGGCATTCGTCGCCGCCGCGGGCGCCTTCGCCGCCCGCAGCCGGGCACGGCCCTCCGCGTTCAGATAGGCGGCCTCGCGGACGTCCTCGGGCCGGATGTACAGCGGCGCGATGAACCGCCGGGTCGCCGGAAGGTACGGCGACGGCTCGATGGGCGTCGTCACCTCGGCCGCGTGGATCGGGTTGACGAGGAGGAAGTCGGCGTCCCGCTGGGCCGCGACCGTCGCGAGGTCGCCGAGGTCGGCGTAGTCGCCGATGCCCCACGACTCCCGCGACCGCACGGAGTAGAGCTGTGCCATGAGCCCCCACGCGCGCTCACCGGCGCCCGGGCGCGTGGGCGGCTGTGAGAGCCGGTCGGGCGTCACGACCAGGATCGCGTCGCACGTGCGCTGCGGGGCGCCGCTGAGGTGCTCGCGGGCGTGAAGCGTGTGCCAGCCGAGCGGCAGGTCGGCCGGAAGCGGCACGCGGACGCGCCACACCGGGAGATCGTCGATGCGTCGCGACTCCGGCTGCTGAGCGGGAATCGGGATGCCGCGCACCGACCCGTCCTCGAGCGTCACCGAGAGCTCGACATCGCGGCCGTCGAAGACGTGCACGAGCACCTCGCCCGCGCCGCGGCGCACGACGATCGACGGTGGAAGGAGCGCCCGCCAGGAAGCCTCTTCGGCGGCGGTCAGCGCAGCCGTCTCGTCGCCGGCGTCGACGCCCATCGCCGCGAGGATGAGCCGCAGTGTCGAAGCGGGCACCTCGACGCGATCGCCGAAGAACGACCAGTAGGCCGTCGCGACGCCGTGGGCTTCCGCGAGTGCCGTGAGCGTCGGCGTCGGGCTGTCGTTCGTCGTCATGGGCCCCCTGCCCACGATCCTGCCAGGGGACGAGGGCTACGTCACCCGCCGGGCCCGATGCCGAAGTGGTCGAGTTCGGATTCGGTCAGCATCCGGCTGCGGATGAGGAAGCGGTTGCCGGTCGGCCCCTCGACGCTGAAGCCGGCGCCCCGGCCGGGGACGACGTCGATCGTGAGGTGCGTGTACTTCCAGTACTCGAACTGGGCCTGGGAGATGTAGACGTCGATGGCCTCGCCGAGGCCGACGTCGAGGGAGCCGAGATGCACGTCGCTCGGCCCGGTCTGGAACATGCCGACCGGGAAGCACATGGGCGCGCTGCCGTCGCAGCATCCACCCGACTGATGGAACATGAGCGGGCCGTGCTGCGCCGTGAGATCGCGGAGGAGGGATGCCGCGGCATCCGTCACCGCGACGCGCGAGTGGATGGAGATCTCGGCCATGCTTCTCCCCGTTCGTGAGCCTGTCGAAGGGTGGTTCCTGAGCTTGTCGAAGGATGCCTCGCGCCCGCTCGACGACCGCCATGGGGAACCGGTCGTCGAGCAGGCGAGCGAGGGGAGGCGCTCCGGATCAGAAGAAGCCCATCGCTCCCTCGGCGTACGAGACGAGGAGGTTCTTCGTCTGCTGGTAGTGGTCGAGCATCTTGAGATGGTTCTCACGGCCGATACCGGACTGCTTGTACCCGCCGAACGCCGCGTGCGCGGGGTACTGGTGGTAGGTGTTCGTCCAGACGCGGCCCGCCTCGATCGAGCGGCCGGCGCGATAGGCGATGTCGCCCGAGCGGCTCCAGACGCCCGCGCCGAGGCCGTAGAGCGTGTCGTTGGCGATCGAGACGGCGTCGTCGAAGTCGTCGAACGACGTGACCGACACGACGGGGCCGAAGATCTCCTCCTGGAAGATGCGCATGTCGTTCGTGCCCTCGAAGACCGTCGGGGCGACGTAGTAGCCCTCGCTCAGATCGCCGCCGAGGTCGACGCGCTCGCCGCCGGCAAGCAGCTTCGCGCCGCCCTGCGTGCCGATGTCGATGTAGCTGAGGATCTTCTCGAGCTGGTCGTTGGATGCCTGCGCGCCGATCATCGTGGCGGGATCGAGCGGGTTGCCCTGCACGATCTTCGACACCCGGTCGAGGCCGTCGCCGAGGAACCGGTCGTAGATGGAGCGCTGGATGAGCGCGCGGGACGGGCAGGTGCAGACCTCGCCCTGATTGAGGGCGAAGAACGTGAAGCCCTCGAGCGCCTTGTCGTAGTAGGCGTCGTCCGTGTCGCGCGCGACGTCCTCGAAGAAGACGTTGGCGCTCTTGCCTCCGAGCTCGAGGGTCACGGGGATGAGGTTCTGCGACGCGTACTGCATGATGAGCCGGCCCGTCGTCGTCTCACCGGTGAACGCGACCTTGCGGATGCGCTTGTGCTGCGCGAGCGGAGCGCCCGCCTCGATGCCGAACCCGTTGACGATGTTGACGACACCGGCGGGGAGGAGGTCGCCGATGATCTCGAAGAGGAAGAGGAGGGATGCCGGAGTCTGCTCGGCGGGCTTGATCACGACGCAGTTGCCGGCGGCCAGAGCGGGGGCGAGCTTCCACGTCGCCATGAGGATCGGGAAGTTCCACGGGATGATCTGGCCCACGACCCCGAGCGGCTCGTGGAAGTGGTACGCCACGGTGTCCTCGTCGAGCTGGCTGAGCGAGCCCTCCTGCGCGCGGAGCACGCCGGCGAAGTAGCGGAAGTGGTCGACGGCGAGCGGGATGTCGGCGGCGAGGGTCTCGCGGACGGGCTTGCCGTTCTCCCACGTCTCGGCGACGGCGATCTTCTCGAGGTTCTGCTCGATGCGGTCGGCGATCTTGTTGAGGATGACGGCGCGCTCGGCCGGGGTCGTCCGCTTCCAGGACTCGAACGCCCTCCACGCGACATCCACCGCCCGATCGATGTCTTCGACCGTGCCGCGACCGACCTCGGTGAACGGCTTGCCGTTGACCGGTGAGATGTTCTCGAAGTACTGGCCCTTGACCGGTTCGACGAACTCGCCGCCGATGTAGTGGCCGTAGCGGGGCCGGTAGTCGGCGACCGAGCCGCGCTGCCCCGGGGCGGCGTAGATGCTCGAGACGCCCTCTTCGACGATGGTCATGCTGTCTCCTTCGACGCTGTCCGCGGCTTCGGTGCCGCGATGCGTCGACGGTAGGCCGCGCAACGTTGCATGACGTTGCACCGGCCGCCGCGGCATCCCTCCCTCATGTCCCGATTTCTCGCTGTGGTGTCCCGATTTCGGCTGTTCCGGAGCTCGTTGAGCACCGAAGGTGGGACATGCAGCGGAAGGCGCTGGGCTAGTCGGTCTCGAGGCGCTCGATCCGCGCCACGAGACCGGCCCGCTTCGGCGAGCGCGCCGGGAGCATCGAGAGGCAGAGCCGCAGCAGCTCCTCGTCGTCCGCGCCGGCCGGTGTGTCGGCGAAGGCGAGGAGCACGTCGATGGATGCCTCGGCCAGGAGCGCTTCGCGGAGGGCGACACGCACCGAGTCGCGGAACTCCTCCACCCCGGGCGCCGTCGAGTCGGGGAGCACCTCGCCGCGGTAGGCGGCGAGCGCGACGCGGTGCGCTCCCCGGTCGAGGAGCGACAGCACCTGGTGCGCGTCGGTCTCGACCGTGCTCGTGAGGCGATACGGCCGGGACTCGAGCACGAGGTGCGGCGCAGCTCTCTCGAGCGCCTTGCGCAGGCGCACAATCTCGGCGCGCAGCGTCACAGAAGCCTCGGGGTCGCCGTACACGAGCTCACCGAGGCGCTCGCCGGAGAGCCCCTGGCGGTGCGTCGCAAGCATGAGGAGCAGCTCGGCGTGCCGTAGTCCGAGCTCCGACACCGTCTCTACGCCGTCGCCGGAGACCTCGAGGAGTGCCCGGTCCCGCCCCAGCACGCGGAGAGTCGTCCGCGCGGTCTCGGCCCTCCGCGCCGCCCGCCGCGGCGGCTGCTGCTCCCGGGCGCGGAGCCGGGCGAGCAGCAGCTCTCCCTCGACCGCGCGGGCCGTGGCATCCACCAGCAACTGGGCCTGAGGCGTGACGACCTGATCGCCTCCCGTCACGTCGATGACGCCCAGGATGCGGCGGGTCTCGGGATCGTGGACGGGCGCCGCGGTGCACGACCACGGCTGCACGAGCCGGTTGAAGTGCTCCGCCCCGCGGATCTGCACCGAGCGGTCGAGCGTGATCGCGGTGCCCGGGGCGGAGGTGCCGACGGCATCCTCCGACCAGTTCGCCCCCGGGACGAATCCCATGTCGCCCGTCAGGGCGCGCACCCGCCGGTCGCCCTCGACCCACAGCAGTCGCCCGGCGGCATCGCCGACCGCGACGACGACCCCGGCGTCGTCGGGATCGCCCGGCACGAGCAGGCCGCGGATCATGTCGATCACCCCCGCGAGGGGGTGTGCGCGGCGGTACTCCTCGAGCTGCGACGATGCGAGGTCGAGGGGCGGAAGGGCCTCTGCTCCGACGAGGTGCGCGAGCGAGCGCCGCCACGAGTCCCGGACGAGCGGACGGATGTCGTCGAGCCGCAGGTCGCCCGTGTTGCCGGCGACGAACTCCTCGTGGGCACGCTCGATGAGGAGCCGCGAGTTCTCGGGTGCCGACTCGCGCCTCGGCGACCACGCTGAACTCATCGCGGGCTCCGATCGACGTCGGGGAGCGTGCGTCCAGTGTAGGCGGGCGATGCCGCGCCGTGATCAGTCGGCGAGGGCGACCAGGTTGTCCGAGGCCCAGCGGCCGAGGTCGTCGAGGATCGGCAGCAGGCGGCGGCCCGCGTCGGTCAGGGTGTAGCTGACCGATACGGGAGGGCCGGGGTCGACCTCGCGCACGACGAGTCCCGCTTCGGAGAGCTCCGCGAGCCGATCGGACAGCACGGCGTCGCTGATGCCCGAGACCGCGCGACGCAGGCCCGCGAACCCGGAGGGGCCGCCGCCGAGCGTCGAGACGATCATGCCGTTCCAGCGCTTGCCGAGCACCGAGAACGCGAGGGTGACGGCAGCGTCGCAGACGCTGTGGTCGGTCTCGGTCTCGGTCATCACTCCATGCTACGGGTGCTACAGTCGGCTTAGCTGCTATGTTTTTCTTAGTCGCTCACCTGATCGGAGTACCATGTCGCTGTTCCGCCTGGATGCCAGCATCCTGCCCGCTTCGTCCGCCAGCCGTTCTCTCGCCGACCTCGTGGAGGCCGAATGGAGTGCTGCTCACCCCGACTCGAAGGTCGTCCGCCGCGACCTCGCCGCCGACCCCATCCCCGCGACCGCCTGGGCCGACGCCGTGACGTCGGGCTTTGTCGAAGCTGACCAGCGCACACCCGGCCAGCTCGAGGCGCGGGCCCTCGCGAAGACCCTCGCCGACGAGCTCGTCGATGCCGAGGCGCTGCTGTTCGCCGTTCCGCTGTACAACTACGGCGTCTCGCAGCACTTCAAGACCTGGTTCGACGTGGCCTACACCGATGCGCGCATCGACCCGCAGGGCACCGCTCTCCGCGGCAAGCCGGCGACCCTCGTCACCGTGCTCGGCGGCAACTACGCGCCCGGAACGCCCAAGGAGGGCTGGGATCACTCGACGGCGTGGCTGCGCCGCGTGCTCGAGGACGTGTGGGGGCTCGATCTGCGCGTCGTGCAGCGGCCCTTCACTCTCGTCGGGGTGAACCCCGCGCTCGACGCCTTCGCCGACGTCGCCGCCGACCTCAAGCGCAATGCCGAGACGGCCGCCACGACCTACGGGCAGGAGCTCGCCGCGCGCCGCGGCCACGTCGCCTGACTCTTCCTCTTCGTTCGTCCATAGCCCGTGCTCTCGCCGAGCGCCCACGGTATGGCACGTCCATACCACGGGCTTTCGGTCAGAGCACGGGCTATGGACGCGCGGGCGGGGGTCAGCTGCGGGTGGACCACCAGGCGAGGAGGCGGCGCTCGGCCTCCTCTGGACCGACGAGGCCCTCGTCGAGGCGCAGGTCGAGAAGGAACTTGTACGCCTCACCGACCTCGCGGCCGGGGCGGATGCCCAGGATCTCCTGGATCCGGTTGCCGTCGAGCTCGGGGCGCATCGCGTCGAGCTCCTCCTGCGCGGCGAGCTCCGCGATCCGGCGCTCGATGTCGTCGTAGGCGCCGGCGAGCCGCGCCGCCTTGCGCTTGTTGCGGGTCGTCACATCGGCCCGCGTGAGGATGTGCAGGCGCTCGAGCTCGGGGCCGGCATCCCGGACATACCGACGCACCGCCGAATCGGTCCACGCACCCTCGGCGTAGCCGAAGAAGCGCAGGTGCAGCTCGATGAGGCGCGAGACGACGTTCATCGTGTCCGTGTCGAAGCGCAGCGCCTGCAGGCGCTTCTTCGCGAGGCGGGCGCCCTTGATGTCGTGGTGGTAGAAGCTCACGCCGCCGCCGGGCTCGAGGCGTCGCGTGGCGGGCTTGCCGATGTCGTGGAGGAGGGCCGCGAGGCGCAGCGGGACGTCCGGCGAGGCATCCGGATTCCGCGCCTGCTCGAGTGAGATCGCCTGGCGCAGCACCGTCAGGGAGTGCTCGTAGACGTCCTTGTGGTGGTGATGCTCGTCGATCTCGAGGCGCAGCGCGGGGATCTCGGGGAGGAAGACGTCGAGAAGTCCGGTTTCGACGAGCAGACGGATGCCGCGCACGGGGTCGTCGGTCTGCAGCAGCCGCACGAGCTCGCTCTGGATGCGCTCGGGGCTCACGATCTCGAGGGTCTCGCGAAGCTGGCCGATGGCCTCCGCGGTGCCCGGGTCGACGTCGAAGCCCAGCTGCGACGAGAAGCGCGCGGCGCGGAGCATCCGGAGCGGATCGTCGCCGAAGCTCACGCGGGGATCGCTCGGCGTGCGCAGGCGCTGCGCCACCAGATCCTCGACACCGCCGGTGGGGTCGATGAGCGTGCGGCCCGGCACGCGCAGGGCCATCGAGTTGACGGTGAAGTCCCGGCGGAGGAGGTCTCCCTCGAGCGTGTCGCCGAACTCGACGGTGGGCTTGCGGGTCACCCCGTCGTAGCTGTCGGCTCGGTAGGTCGTGATCTCGACCTGCTCGCCGTCGATGCGGGCGCCGATCGTGCCGAAGTCGCGGCCGACGTCCCACTGGGCAGAACTGATCGGCTTCACGATCCTGAGGATGTCGTCGGGAAGGGCATCCGTCGTGAAGTCGAGGTCGTGCGTCTCGCGCCCGAGGAGTGCATCGCGGACCGGTCCGCCGACGATCGCGAGCTCACGCCCCGCCTCGGCGAAGGCGCGAGCGAGCGTCGCGACGACGGGTGACTCGGCGAGCGCGCCGAGGCGCGCGACGCCCTCGGCCATGTTGAGCATGCGTCGAGCCTACCGAGGCATCGGTGGTGCGCCCGGTTCAGCCGAGCAGCAGGAACCCCGTGAACACGAGCTCCCGCACCCGTGGCAGCAGGTCCTCCCGGAGTGCGCCCGCATCCACTTCGAGCAGCTCAGCGATGGCGTCGATGAGGGGCCCGACGGCGAGGTCGCCGTCGCACGCGCCGACGAGGGCCGCCAGCGCGGGATCGACCTCGATCGTGCGTCCGAAGCCGCCGCCCTGGCGCAGCTCGATGACGCTCGGGGCCTCGCTCCCCGGCAGATGGTGGCGCGCCTCCGTCACATCCGGCGAGACCCGGAGGATGGATGCCGCGAGCGCGGCGTCATCAAGCGCGGCGAGTGCGTCGTGCGCGGCGAGCGCGTCCGCGAGGTGCTGCCCGAGCCCGCCCGGCGTCGCACCCAGCGACTCGCCGACCCGCTCGTAGCGGGTCAGAGTCGGCGTCCCGCTCCGAGGCCGACGCAGCAGGATGTACCCGAACCCGATGGCCGAGACCTCGCGCTCGGCGAAGTCGTCGAGCCACGCCGTCGCGAGCCGCGCGAACTCGGCGCTCCCCGGCACGGTTCCGCCGTCGCGAATCCACAGCTCCGCGTAGGCGAGGGGATCGAGGCGCTCGCGCTCCACAACCCACGCGTCGAGCGGCACGGCCGACGACGCCACCCACTCCCGCACCCGGTCGAGACCGTCGACCCCTGAGCGCGTCTCCCAGTTGCCGAGCAGCTGCGCGACGCCGTCCGGTTCGAGGTGCTCGCCCGCTCCGCGCACGAACGCCGCGACGAGGTCGTCGCCGATCATTCCGCCGTCGCGATATTCGTACGCCGGCACTTCCGCCGCGCGGGGAGTGATCACGAAGGGCGGATTCGAAGCGATCCGGTCGAAACGCTCGCCCTTCACGGGGTCGAAGAGGCTGCCCGACCGCAGCTCTATGCCGTCGACGGCATTGAGCAGCGCGTTGAGGCGCGCGAAGCGGATTGCCCGCTCCGAGATGTCGGTCGCGACGACCTCGTCGACCGCGCGACGCGCACGGAGGGCCTGGATGCCGCATCCCGTCCCGACATCGAGCGCGCGCCTCGCCGGCGTCGGCAGCTGCAGCCCGGCGAGCGTCAGAGAAGCGCCGCCGACGCCGAGGACGTGATCCTCGGGAAGTGGGCCGCCCAGCGCCGTCTCGTCCAGGTCGCTCGCGATCCACCATCCGCCGTCGCCGTGCGCGTCGCCGAACGACTGCGGCCGCACGAGGGCGAGGGGATGGATGCCGTCCTCCCCCCGCTCCGCGAGGGCGAGGCGCACGAGCCCGTCGCCGCCGGTGCGCGGCAGTGCCGCGTCGACCAGCTCCGCGGGCTGCGGCATCCCGAGCACGAGGAGCCGCGCCAGCACCGCGAGAGGATCGTCGTCCCCCTCGATGGCGGCGAGAGCGGGGAAGCGCAGGCCGCGGGCAATGGCGTCGTCCGCCGCTGCTCCCCATCGCTCCCGGATCGTCGCGGCGTGGAAGTCCGCCGCGCGCAGGTCGTCGGCGAGCGCCGCACACAATGCGGCGTCGGGCTCGGGAAGGGGGAGCGGCGGCATCCCCCCATTCAACCGCCGGGATCCGGCGCGAGCCACCCGAGGGCGGCATCCGCGAACCGCGGTCCGTGCTCGGGGGCCTCGAAGGGTGCCCCCGTAGAATCTCACCGATCGTGCGGTCCGGAATCGCACAGGAGCGAACCCCCACATGATTCAGTCCCCACCGCCTTCCGTGCCGCGCGCGCGGAGAGCCCGCGCGTCTCTCGCGGCGGTCGTGGGCATCGTGGCGGCGCTCCTCGCTCCCGTCGCAGCGGCGCCGGCCGAGGCATCCCTCCTCCCCGCCGCCACGACCCCTTCGCCCACGCCCACCCCGTCGGCCGAGCCGGGCGAGGCCGTGCTCACGCTCTCGCCGATCTCCAACGGCGTGCTGCGCGACGGCGACCACCTGACGGCGTCCGTCACGCTCGCCAACGGCACGTTCGAGCCGACCGAGCCCGGGACGGTCACGCTCGCCTTCGGTTCCGAGCGCCTCACCGACCGCGCCGAGCTCGACGCGTGGCTCGCGGGAAAGATCGACGATCCGGCGCTGCCGCAGGTGGCTTCCATTCCCTTCCTCCCGGTGGCGGCGGGCGAGTCGCAGACCCAGGGGATCGCCGTCGACGCCCCCGTCACGGGGCTCCTGCCCGGGGTCTACCCCGTGCGGGCGACCCTGACGACGGCCGGCGAGACCTTCACGTCGACGAGCGTCGTCATCGTGCCCGACGCCGCGGCCCCGGCCTCGAACGTGGGGCTCGTCATGCCGATCACGGCCGACGCGACCGCCGACGGCCTCCTCACGTCCGACCAGCTGCAGGAGCTCACCGGCCCGGAGGGCTCGCTCACCAATCAGCTCGATGCGGTCGCCGGCACCGACGCGATCCTCGCCGTCGACCCGGCGATCGCGGCGGCCATCCGCGTGCTCGGCACCGCGGCGCCCGAGAGCGCGACGGCCTGGCTGGCGCGCCTCGAGACCCTGCCGAACACGCGCTTCGCGCTGCAGTTCGGCGATGCCGACGTCGCCAGCCAGGTGCAGGCGAAGATCGTGCCGCCGCTCGCACCCCTGTCGCTGCAGGCGTACATGGAGCCGGCGAACTTCACGCCCGCGCCCGGAAACCCCGCTACTCCGACGCCCACCCCCACGACCGATCCGACCGCACCTATCTACCCCGACAACGAGCAGCTGCTCGACATCGGCACCGCACGGGCGGGCGTCTTCTGGCCTGCCACGGGAACCGCGGGCGGCGACGTCGTCGAGGGGCTCGGCGGTGTGCGCGTCGACGACCAGCAGGGTCTCACTCTCGTAACGTCGACCTCGACGACCGCCGGCGCCGACGGCGGCACCGTGACGGCCCGGGGCGCCGATGGCGACGATCCCGTTCTCGTCTACGACGCGGCGATCTCCGGAGAGCTCCAGTCCGCATCGACGATCGATGCGGCACCTCTCCGCGGTGCCCACCTCGCCGCGGCGACCGCCTACCTCTCGTTCGCGCTCTCCGACGCCGGGGGCGCGCCGCTCCTCGTGACGGTCGACCGGGGTGAGGACCGCTCGCGCGTCGCCCTGCGCACCGCCATCTCCGCGGTGCTCGAGGCGCCGTCCGTCGCCCCGGCGACGCTCGGGTCGCTCGCCAACGCGACTCCGGAGAACGTCGAGGTGGCCGGCGTGGACGCCGACGCGGCGCGCGTCGCCGCCGTGTCGGCGCTCGTGTCGGGGGAAGACTCGCTCACGCAGTTCGCGACCATCCTCGACACCCCCGACACGATCACAGGACCCGAGCGGGCAGACATCCTGCAGCTGCTGGGCAACGCCTGGCGCGCGCAGTCCGACGAGTGGACGACGGCCCTCGCGACGCATCGCGAAGACACCGCGACGACGCTCGACTCGGTCGGCATCCTGCGGGCGAGCCCCATCCAGCTCATCACGTCGGGCGCGGTCATCCCGGTCTGGGTGCGCAACGACCTCCCCTACCCCGTCAACGTCACCCTCTTCGCCACGCCCGACGACCTGCGCCTCGAGGTGCAGCGCACGACCCAGGTCGTTGCGCAGCCGCAGAGCAACAGCCGCGTCGAAGTGCCCGTCCAGGCCCAGATCGGCAGCGGCGACGTCACGCTGTCACTCGAGCTCCGCAGTCCCACCGGCGTCCTCATCGGCGACCCGCAGCTGCGCGAGGTGCACGTCCGCGCCGACTGGGAGGGCATCGGCATCATCGTCCTCGTCGTGCTCGCGGTCGGCTTCGTCGCGGTGGGCGTGATCCGCACGATCCTGCGGCGCCGGGGACGGAAGAAGGGGGATGCGGCACCCGCCGCCGGCGGCGAACCGTCGACGGAGCCCGCGGGCGAGGCCGACACTGCGGCGAACGCCGACCCCACGGCGGACTCCGATCCCACGGAGGACGCCGATCCCACGGCGGACGCCGATCCCACCGAGGACGCCGAGCCACCCCACGACGCCGAGCCAGAGGCATCCATCGATCCCGCCCCTGAGGAGCCCCGACCATGAGCGGCATCGCGCGCGCGAGCGCCCTCATCGGAGCCGGCACGATCGTCTCGCGCCTCACCGGACTCCTCCGCACGATCGTGCTGGTCGCGGCGATCGGCTCGGTGAGCAGCGAGGCAGGCGACGCCTTCGCGGTGGCGAATCAGCTGCCGAACAACATCTACGCGATCATCTCGGCCGGCCTGCTGACCGCGATCATCGTGCCGCAGATCGTCAAGGCCGCCGCGCACGCCGACGGCGGCCAGTCCTTCATCTCCAAGATCCTCACCCTCGGCACCGTCGTGCTGCTCGGCACGACGGCGGTCGCGATGATCCTCGCGCCCCTCCTGGTCGTGCTCTACGCACCCGACTACACGCCGGAGCAGACGGCACTCGCGACGGCCTTCGCCTACTGGTGCCTGCCGCAGATCTTCTTCTATGGCCTCTTCGCACTCCTCGGCGAGATGCTCAACGCACGGCGCGTGTTCGGCCCGTACACGTGGGCTCCGATCATCAACAACCTCGTGTCGATCGCGGGCTTCTCGGTCTTCATCGTGCTCTTCGGCGCCGATCACTCGTCGGTCGAGGGCTGGACCGACGGCATGATCGCCCTCGTCGCGGGCACGGCGACGCTCGGCATCGTGCTGCAGACGGTGCTGCTGCTGTTCTTCTGGCGCCGGGCGGGCCTGCATCTGCGTCCCGACTTCCGCTGGCGGGGTGTGGGGCTCAACGAGTTCGGCCGGCTCGCCTCCTGGACCTTCCTCATGGTCATCGCCGGTCAGCTCGCGGGGCTCATCCAGTCGCGGGTCCTCGCGGGCGCCTCCGGCCAGGGCGCATCGGTCTTCGCGACGCAGAACGCGTGGCTCATCTTCATGCTCCCGTACTCCGTGATCGTGCTCTCGATCGGGACGCCCTACTTCACGCGCCTCAGTGAGCACGCCCACGCGGGGCGACACGACGACGTCCGCGCCGACATCGGCAGCAGCATCCGCACCCTCGGCCTGTTCACGGTGCTCGCGACGGCGGCCCTGGCGGTGGCATCCATCCCCGCGTCCCGCATCTTCACCAACTCGGCACACCAGGCGCAGCAGGCCGCGCTCGTGCTCGTCTGCTTCCTCGTGTCGCTCGTGCCGCTCGCCGTCCTGTTCGTCGTGCAGCGGACGTTCTACGCGTACGACGACACGCGCACCCCCTTCTTCTTCACCCTCCTGCAGACGGCGCTCGTCATCGGCACAGCGCTCATCGCGCAGGCGACCCTTCCGGTCGAGTACCTCGCGGCCGGCGTCGCGCTCGGCCAGTCGATCTCGAGCACGATCCAGGTCATCGTCGCGACCTGGCTGCTCCATCGGCGCCTGAAGGGAATCGGCACAGGGGGATGGATGCTGGCGCTCGGACGGTTCGTGATCGCCGCCGTTCCCGCTGCCGGCGCCGGCTGGGCGACCTTCCTGCTCCTCGGGGGAGTGGACGGGTGGACGGTCTCCGACCGCTGGCTCGGCGCCATCGGCACCGCCCTCATCGGCGCTGTCTCCTCGCTCGTCTACCTCGGCGTGCTGTGGCTGCTGCGGGCGCCCGAACTCGCCGTCGTCGGTCCGATCGTGCGTCGAGTGCTGCGTCGCTGAGCATCCCGCGGCAGTGTGCTGGGCGGGTTCTCCACGGGTTCTGTGAACCCCCGTCACACCATCGGGGCGCGGAATATCGGACGCCTACGATGGGTTGAGTCATCCGAAAAGTCATTCAAGGGGGCTGACGTGCGTCACGTCATCATCATCGGTTCCGGTCCTGCGGGCTACACGGCGGCGATCTACGCCGCCCGCGCCAACCTCGAGCCGCTCGTCATCGCGAGCTCGGTCGAGGCCGGTGGTGAGCTCATGAACACGACCGACGTCGAGAACTTCCCGGGCTTCCCGGAGGGCATCCAGGGTCCCGACCTCATGACCAAGATGCAGGAGCAGGCCGAGCGCTTCGGCGCCGAGGTGGTCTACGACGACGTCGTCGACCTCGACCTCGCCGGCCCGATCAAGCGGGTCACGCTCGGCAGCGGCGCGGTGCACGAGGCGTCCTCGCTCATCTACGCGACCGGCTCCGCACACCGCAAGATCGGCATCGCCGGCGAGGAGCGCCTCTCCGGCCGAGGTGTCTCGTACTGTGCGACGTGCGACGGCTTCTTCTTCCGCGAGCGCGCCATTGCGGTCGTCGGCGGCGGCGATTCGGCGATGGAGGAGGCCACCTTCCTCACCAAGTTCGCGTCGAAGGTGTACGTCATTCACCGTCGCGAAGAGCTGCGCGCGTCGAAGATCATGCAGGAGCGCGCCTTCGCCAACCCGAAGATCGAGTTCGTGTGGAACAGCGAGGTGGCCGACATCCTCGGCGACGAGGCCGTCACCGGGGTCGTCCTGCGCTCGACGATCGACGGCACGCTCAGTGAGCTGCCGCTCGAGGGCGTCTTCGTCGCGATCGGCAACGACCCGCGCACGCACCTCGTGCACGACAAGCTCGAGCTCACCCCGGCTGGCACGATCTGGGTCGACGGCCGTTCGTCGCGCACGTCTCAGCACGGCGTCTTCGCCGCGGGAGACGTCATCGACCCGACCTACCGTCAGGCCGTCACCGCGGCCGGTAGCGGCACCGTCGCGGCACTCGACGTCGAGCACTTCCTCGCGTCGATCGGCGATGCGGGCGCGCCCGACGCGGATGCCGACCAGATCGAGGGTCTCGCCGAGGTCGACGCGGCCTGACAGACGTCCGGGAACACTTTCCGGCACCCTCGCGTTGTCACAGTCGAAGGTTTCTGACGAAGGAGAACCCCCAATGACCGCCAAGGCCACCAGCTCCAGCACCTGGAACGAGGACGTCCTGCAGGCCGACGGCCCCGTGCTCGTCGACTTCTGGGCGGAGTGGTGCGGACCGTGTCGCATGGTCTCGCCCATCCTCGACCAGATCCAGACCGAGCACCCCTCGAAGATCACGATCCTGAAGCTCAACGTCGACGAGAACCCCGACCTCGCGATGAAGTACCAGATCACCTCGATCCCCGCGATGAAGGTCTTCAACAAGGGTGAGGTCGAGACGACGATCATCGGTGCCAAGCCGAAGTTCGCGCTCGAGCAGGACCTCGCGAGCTACCTCGCGTAAAGGCCCACGGCTTTCACGGCCCCGGTCGTCGGTGGAGTTCCTCCACGACGACCGGGGCTTTTCTCATGCTCGGGATGCTGATCGGGCTGCACCTCCGGTTCATGCCGTTCGGGGCATCCTGGATTTCTGCGGCCGATTTCGAGAAGGATGTCGATATCGGTGTTCCTCGTACGACGCACTGGATGAGCGGGCCGAGTGGCTCGATCCGGGCGGACGTCCGATGAGATCAAGGAGAACGAGATGCGCTGGATGCTGATCATGCAGGTCGAGCCCGAAGCGGCCGCCCGGGCGGCCGAAGAGCTCGATCTGGCCGAGGTGGTCCAGGTGATGGGCGCCTACAACGAGGAGCTGCAGAAGGCGGGCGTCTTCCTGTCGGCCGAGGGACTGTCCGACGCGAGCGAGGGCTTCCGCGTCGACTTCTCGTCGCAGCCGCCTGTCGTCACCGACGGTCCCTACGCCGAGGCGCGGGAGATCTTCACGGGCTTCTGGATCCTCGAGGTCGCCAGCCGCGAGGAGGCGGAGCACTGGGCTCGCAAGTGCCCGCTCGGCCCCGGCACGTCACTCGAAGTGCGTCGCGTGCAGGAGCTGTCCGACTTCATCACCGAGGGTGAGGACGACGCCGTCAGCGAATGGGCCAGCAAGGCACAGGAGTGGCGCGCGGCCAACGCCTGACGGCGTTCGACGGGCACCGGATGTCGCGGCTACGACGCGTCGGCACGCACCACCGCATCCCAGCGGCGGTGCGTGTTGGCGTCTCCGAGCAGGCGCCACACGGCGCGCGTCAGGGGAGGATAGTCGAGCGCGATCTGGCGGAGGACCCGGTAGTGGCGAGCCGCGTTGGGGCGCGCACCCCCGTCGGCCTGGATGTTCTCGGCACGGAGCGTGAAGACGACGAGCTCGTCGACGGTCGGGAGGTCTTCCATGAACTCCCACGGATCTTCGCCGGCGCGCAGGCGCTCGTGAACGAGCACCGAGAGCTCATCGGCCGCCTCCGCGCGCAGCAGCTCGAGACTCGCCCTCCGGCGGGGGGTGTCGTCGCGCGTCGCCATTCCTCCACCCTACGGGGAGCGTCCGACGTGCGGGTTCTCGATCGGGAGGTTCCGCGGTGAGCGAATCCGGCCACGCCCGGCGTGCGGTTGAGGCAGTATGGCGCAACGAGTCGGCGCGCATCGTCGCGGCCCTCACCCGTCAGATCGGCGACTTCTCGTGGGCGGAAGATCTCGCTCAGGAGGCGCTCGTGGAGGCCTTGGGCTCGTGGCCGACGGCCGGCATCCCCGACAACCCGGGCGCCTGGCTCCTCACCGTCGCCAAAAGGCGCGCGATCGACGGGTGGCGCCGGCAGGAGCGGCTCGCACAGCGGGTCGACCTCATCGGTCACGATGCCCTGCTCGCCGAACGTGAGCACCCCGTCGAGGCGGCGGGGGATCCGGACCGCATCGACGATGACGTGCTGCGTCTCGTGTTCGTCGCGTGCCACCCGGTGCTGACGCCCACGGCGCGCCTGGCCCTCACGCTCCGCACGGTCGCGGGTCTCACGACGGAGCAGATCGCGCGCGTCATGCTGCTGAGCGTGCCGACCGTGCAGCAGCGGATCGTCCGCGCCAAGCGGGCCCTCGCCGAGGCCGACGTGCCCTTCGAGATTCCCGGACGCGCGGACCGCCCCGCACGCCTCGCCAGCGTTCTGCAGGTCGTCTACCTCCTGTTCACCGAAGGATATGCGCCCGCGGACGGGGAGCATCCGACCCGGCCCGACGTCGCCAGGGAGGCCGTTCGCCTCGCCCGCCAGCTTGCCGCGCTCGCCCCTCGCGAGCCGGAGGTCTACGCCCTCATCGCGCTGATGGAGTTCCAGTCCTCCCGCTTCGCGGCCCGGTCCGACGCCGAAGGTCTGCCCCTCACGCTCGCCGAGCAGGACCGCAGTCGCTGGGACCGGTCGGCCATCGACCGCGGTCGGGCCGCCCTCGCGAAGGCCCAGTCCTTCGACCGGGGCCTTGGCTACTACGGGATCCAGGCAGCGGTCGCCGAGTGCCACGCGATCGTCCCCTCCGCGGACGACACCGACTGGGCCCGCATCGTCAGCCTCTACGACGCTCTGCTGACGCTCGCGCCCTCACCGGTCGTACGCCTCAACCGCGCGGTCGCGGTGTCGATGCTCGACGGCCCCGCCGTCGCGCTGCCTCTCGTGGAGGAGCTGGAGCCCGAGCTTTCCGGGTTCCGGCCCTTCCATGGCGTGCGGGCCGAACTCCTCGAGCGTCTGGAGGTTCGGGATGCCGCGTCCGCCGCGTTCCTCCGCGCAGCCGAGCTCCCCGGCAACGCGGCCGAGGCGACGGTGCTCCGCCGCCGCGCGGCTGCCCTGACCGCGTAGCCCCGGCGGTGCCGGTCGCGGACCAGACCTCGGTCCCCGAGGCTGTCGCGGGCCAGACCTCGGTCCCCGAGCTTGTCGAGGGGTCGACGTCCAGCCCGAGGCGCGTCAGGCCGCGCCGAACCCGCTCTCGCCGAGCTCCTCGAGGATCCGGTTGAGATCCTGGATGCTGGCGAAATCAATGCTGATCTGGCCTTTCTTGGCCGTCAGCGCGATCCTCACGCGGGTGTTCAGTCGATCTCCGAGTCGCTCGGCGACCTCGTCCAGGTGTCCTCGCCGCGTTCCGGCGTGGGGCTTCGTGGCGCGCGAGCCCCCGGCATCCGGACCCTTCGCCGCGGCCTCCGCCGCGCGCACCGAGAGGTCCTCGTTGACGATCTTGTCGGCGAGCCGCTGCATCGAGTCGTTGTCGTGCAGGGAGAGAATCGCGCGCGCGTGCCCGGCCGTGAGCACGCCCGCGGCAACGCGCTGCTGCACGGGCACGGGGAGCTTGAGCAGGCGGATGGTGTTGCTGATCTGAGGTCGCGAGCGACCGATGCGGGAGGCGAGCTCTTCCTGCGTGATGCCGAAGTCCTCGAGCAGCTGCTGGTAGGCGGATGCCTCTTCGAGGGGATTGAGCTGGCTGCGATGCAGGTTCTCGAGCAGGGCGTCCCGGAGCAGGTGCTCGTCGGCCGTGTCGCGGATGACCGCGGGGATCGAATCCAGCCCTGCCTCGCGCGCGGCGCGGGTGCGCCGCTCGCCCATGATGAGCTCGTAGGTTCCCTCACCCGTGTCGCGCACGACGACGGGCTGCAGCACTCCGAATTCCCGCACGCTGTGCACGAGCTCCGCGAGGTCCTCGGGGTCGAAGACCGTGCGGGGCTGGCGGGGGTTGGGGACGATCGAGTGCGGGTCGATGTGCGCGAGTCGTGCGCCGGGGACCTCGAGCAGCTGCTCGACGCTCTCCTCGTCCTCTCGCTCGATGACGGCCGTCGCCGTCGCGGCGGTGCCCCGCGGGAAGAGGACGTCGACGGGACGCTCGTCGTTCGCCTCGCTCGTCGGGATGAGGGCTCCGATGCCTCGGCCCAGTCCTGTGCGCTTGGCCATCAGGAACGTCCTTCTCTCTGTGGTGCGGTGTCGTGCGCGATGATCTCGACGGCGGCCTCGCGGTAGGCGATGGCGCCGGCCGACTGCCCATCGTAGGCGATGACCGTCTGCCCGAAGCTCGGCGCCTCGGACACGCGGACCGATCGCGGAATCACGGTCTGCAGCACTTCGTTGGGGAAGTGCTGGCGGACTTCGTCGGCGACCTGCTGGGCGAGGCGTGTTCGCCCGTCGTACATCGTCAGCAGGATCGTCGAGAGGAAGAGGCGCGGGTTGAGGTGCTTCTGGATCATCCGGACCGTGCCGAGCAGCTGGCTCAGGCCTTCCAGGGCGTAGTACTCGCACTGGATGGGAATGAGCAGCTCATGCGCGGCCGCGAAGGCGTTGATCGTGAGCAGCCCGAGCGACGGAGGGCAGTCGATCAGGACGAAGTCGAGACGCTCGTCGAGGCTCCCGAGATAGTCGTCGAGAGCAGTGCGAAGCCGATGTTCGCGCGCCACCTGGGAGACGAGCTCGATCTCGGCACCGGCCAGGTGGATCGTGCTGGGGGCGCACAGCAGGTTCGGCGACTCGGGACTCGTCTGGATGATGTCGGCCAGCGGGAACTCGTCGATGAGCACGTCGTAGACCGACGGCGTGTCTGCGGTGTGCGGCACCCCGAGCGCGGTGGACGCGTTCCCCTGAGGATCGAGGTCGATCACCAGAACGCGGGCACCCACCGACGCGAGTGACGCCGCGATGTTGACGGTCGTGGTGGTCTTGCCAACGCCGCCCTTCTGGTTGGAGACAGTGAGAACGCGCGTGTTTCCGGACAGTTCGACGTCGACCGTCTCGAGAGCGCGTCGTCGCGCTGTGAGATCTGCGAGTTCTCTAGCGATGGGACTGTCGTCGAACGAGAAGGATGCCGCGGCCTCGGCGTTCTCGGGCTGTTTCACGTGAAACACTCTCCCTTTCGCGTGCCGTCAGAGCCTCCCCTCCACTCTAGCCGCGTGCACCCCCACGCCCGCCCCGCACCGCTCTGGGAGCGAGAATCGGCCCGCCTTTTCGTCTGCCCCGAGTGGTTGACAGGCTCCTCAGCCCTCCTCGAGCCAGCTACTTCGTGCGAGCGCAGCTCTCAGCAGGCCCCGCTTCTCATGGGGGCCCGCGGCTCCACCCAGCAGCCGCGGGTTCCGACTCCCGCGCAAGAAGCACGAGCTCCCACTTGGGTGCCCACACGATGACGGCGTTCTTCGGGCCGGCCAAGGGCCCCAGCCGATGAAGGGGGACCGCTCCTCCTACGCTCTACACGTCCTCGATGGCCGAGGATAAGTGAATCCGCGTATCGAAACCCGCGTCGGACCCCTGCGCCACGCTGGGAGATGCACATCGTCGAACTATCAACGCCCGGGATTCGCTCGTCCGGCTTTGACGGTGACGCGAGCGAGCATCCTGAGGATGCCAGAGAGAACACCGCGGCGCGATCGTGGCGCCTCAACGACGGAGCGGCAGCGGCATACGCGGGTCGTCGAAGAGGCGCGCAGCGCCGTTCCCCTCCACCGATGCCTCACCGGCGCGTTGCGCCTGGCCGACCATCGCACTGACTGTCTGCGCTGTTGCCGCCCTGATGGTCGACGAGACGCGCACCCAGGCGAGACTCGTAGCCGGCTGGCCCTTTACACGCCGACGAGTCTGCCCGGACCGGCAGGCAGCGCGCTGCTGCCGGGTGTCGCTGTCGAGCTCGGTACTGCTGCCCAGGCTTTGGACCGAGATTCCCACTCGCTCTCGTGCCGAGGGCGGAGCGACGGCGATTGCGGCCGCAAGGCTCGAGTACGCTGTCGATGCCATCAGCGACGCTCGGAAACGACTCGACGCGGGGTGTCCCCGATGGCTCGCAACAGTTTTCGGGCGACAGCCACCAGGCGCGCTCCGGCCTTCTCCACCGCGGCGCGGCTTCGCAAAGGTGTGGCGCGGCCCGCTCCTTCGCGCCATGCGAGTCGTTCTGGCGGCAAGCATCGACAAGCTTCTCGTCTCTGTTGTCGGATGATGCAAATGCCCCCGGTCCCGCCGTCGGTCACCGGCGGCGGGTGGAGGACGGCTCTGGCCAGCGTTGGCGGGTCTGCCCAAGGTACTCGACCGATGTTTCACGTGAAACATTAGTAGTTTGCGCCGCGCGGGGCCTTGGGTCCGGCGTTTGCGGATGCTCTCGACTGGCGGCGGAGCGACCTCACGCGCTTGGTGGAGCATGCGCAGGCCTCTGCTGACCGCGCGGTTCTGCTGAACGTTCTCCGGGCGCTCTACGCGCTCAGCCAGCCGGCGTTGACCAGAATCTCGTGCGCGATCTCCGCGACGGTGCGGTCGTCGGTGGCGATGCGCACGACGGCTTCGTTCGCGGCGTCGAGTCGTCGCGCTGCGAGGCTGCTGCGGCCGATGTGCTCGTCCAGCGCCGAGCCGATCTCTCGCTGCGAGAGTCGATGGGCTGCTGTCGCGTCGGTTGCGGTCAGCAGGACCGCGGACGAGTGAGTTTCGCCGCCCAGTGCGGCGGACAGTTCGGCAATCTGCAGCACGCTCACGCTGTTGGTGAAAATCAGACGCGAGTAGCCGGCGGCTCGGTAGTTCTTCCACATCGCCGCGAGGTTCTGCTCCGCGAGCTTGATGCCGTCGCGCCAGGGTTGAGGATATGCCTGATCGAGGTTGTCGCCCTCGATGAGTGCATGGCGGATGTCGGCGCGGGCCAAGATCTGCGAGACCTCCGCAGCCACGGACGACTTGCCCACTCCCGAGCGGCCGCCGATGAAGATGACGTCCGTCGGGGTGTCCGTCTGCATCTGCTCATCCTGTCGCATGGCGCGATGGCGCCAGCTCTCGTTAGGTGCGCCGGTGCAGCGTTGCCCCAGCCGGAAAGCAGCTTGATGGTCGCTCTCGGACCTGTCCGAGCGGGGCGCGATCCCACGCCGTTCCTTCAGCTCGTTAAGGGATTGCCCGACGACGCTGCACTCACCGTGAACTCGCCGCTGGGCATGGCCGAACTCGACCGGCTGGCCGTGCTACTCGCGTCGGTCCGCGATCTGGGCGCCGCATTCGAGGAGCGTCGCGGCGATGCCACGACCTCGCAGCGGTAGAGCGGGACTCATTCGACGCGTAGCGCTTGTCCGCCAGCATGAGGTCTGGACGGATCTGAGGACGGCCTCCTCCGACCGGCACACGAATCCGCTCGCGAGTCGCAGCCAGCATGCTGGTGTCGGCAGCCTCGTCAGGAGTAGGACCAAGAGCGAGGCCGCGGCCCGTCCGTCCAGTCGCAGAACGGGCGACTCTTCGTGGTCAGCCGCGGCGAGGCGGCCGATCACGCGATGAGCGGGCTGGGTCCTGAACCTCATGTGGTTCGACAGGGCCCCCGCGGCGCGGGGAGAGTGGCGCCGGGCTGGTACACACCGGCGATGACACAATCGATCGGGGCAACCCAGTGCGAGTCGTCGGACTGTGGCGCGAGAGAGTGGGCCCTCTCTAGCGCCGGCACCCAGACACCTGCCGGAGCCAGCGGTTGATGGTCTGGTAGATCCCGTTCCGTTCTCTCCGAAGCGCTCTGGAACGTCGTGTCAGGGTGCACCGCTCCGGAAGGGACGCGCCACCCCCTCAGAGACCGTCCGGCGCTCCACCGGTGGCCGAGCCGCGGCCTTCCTCTCGCGAACGGCGCGGCCGAGCATCGCCCACACCTGGTGCGAGACCACATTCATGCGCGCCGAGTTGCTAAACGAGAAGCTTCGTGGGACGACGTCACGGGGGAGAGGATGGCGTTTCACGTGAAACATCGACC
This sequence comes from Microbacterium sp. AZCO, assembly GCF_039614715.1. GTDB lineage: Bacteria > Actinomycetota > Actinomycetes > Actinomycetales > Microbacteriaceae > Microbacterium. The sequence continues at coordinate 3,546,353 of NZ_CP154857.1, forward strand.
AGTTGGCCAACGCAATGAGGGACCATCGTCGGCCGCACCGCGCAGATCCTGTTCACGTTCAACATCGATTCGCCGAGGTGAGCCTTCTTCCACCTCGCGACGAGGAGGCGGCGAGCGGGATGAGCCGGAGCCATGCACGGCACGGCACGGCCCATCGTGGGGTCGAACGGGGGCGCGAAGCCCTCCGTAATTGGAGATGCGTCGCGGGTGCACGGCGGTGCGCCGTTTCACGTGAAACATCGGATTCGCCAATACATCGAGACGTGAGTCTGCTTCCCACCTCGCGACGAGGAGGCGGCGCGGGAGTCGGCCCGAGGCCATACACGCCGCGCCCACCGAGACGGTGGAACACGGGCTCGAAGGACGTCAGTGTGAAGGCTCAGTGGCGTGGTGCGCCGCGTGGATTCGTTTCACCCGAAACGTCGGCGCGCGGGACACCGAGAAGCGGGCATGCTTCCCACCTCGCGAAGGGTGGCGCGAATGGGCCAGGCGAGGCACACCACGCCCGCTCAAGCGGTGGATCGCGGGCACGAAGGACCTCGGTAGTGAGGGCTCCGTTGTGGTTGCGTTGCGCGGATTCGTTCACGTGAAGCGTCGGAGCGCCGAGACACCGCGAAGCGGGCATGCTTCCCACCTCGCGAAGGGTGGCGCGAATGGGCCAGGCGAGGCACACCACGCCCGCCGAAGAGGTGGAACGCGGGCACGAAGGACCTCGGTAGTGAGGCCTCCGTTGTGGTTGCGTTGCGCGGATTCGTTCACGTGAAGCGTCGGAGCGCCGAGACACCGCGAAGCGGGCATGCTTCCCACCTCGCGAAGGGCGGCGGCGCGAATAGGCCAGGCGAGGCACACCACACCCACTCAAGCGGCGGAAGTGGGAACGAAGGACCTCGGTAGTCGTCAGGGCTCCGTTGTGGGGGCGTTGCGCGGATTCGTTCACGTGAAGCGTCGGAGCGCCGAGACCCCGCGAAGCGGGCATGCTTCCCACCTCGCGAAGGGCGGCGGCGCGGATGGCCCAGGGTAGGCGCACCACGCCCACTGATGCGGTGGAACGTGCGCACGAAGGACCTCGGCGGTGGAAGAGGGATGCGCCGTGGGTGCGCTGCGGTAACGCGTTTCACGTGAAACATCGGTGCCCGGATACGCCGAGCGGTGAGCCCGCTTCGACCTCGCGAGCGTAGACGGGCGAAACGGGCCGGGTATGGAAAGCCACGCCGGCAAGGTCGTGGAACGCGGCCGCGAACTTGGCTCGATGATTGGCGTAGTGGGCCGCAGACAAGGGGACGCTCCCTGAGACCGTACCTACCTCCCTGCGCGAGGGGTCGTGATGAGCCCGGCGACATATGCGGCGTCACCTCCGCGTAAGAAGGCGGCGAAGGGGCGCGTCAGCAATCGCGGCACCGAGCTCACGAACGTCACGTGGCATCGGGGGTGACCTTCGGGCATCTCACGGCCACGCAGCGGCGAACTCAGCTCCGGGCGTTGCAATCGCAGCGCGATGGAAGTCGTCGCTGACGATGGGTTCGCATTCAGCCGGCGGATCGGAACCGTCGTGTACGGGGACAGCATGGGCGACATCGCCGATCCGCCCCGGCCTGCTCCTCATCCTTCAGAGATGTCAGTGCGGCCGTTAACGGACAGCGCGGCATTCTCACCTACGGAGTAGGACGGCGACCGGCCGGCGGGTGCATGCGAGGCGGCACATCGAAGTCGGGCGTCCACCGGCTGGCGAACCCGATCGGGGAAATCCGCGCCGCAGCTCGAACAGCCGCCGGACGACCAATGGCGCAATGTCCGCGCAAGAATCGCGACCGGCGCAGTTCACCACCTACCCGCATATGTCTCAGCGAGGCTTTTGCAAGGGTCGAGGTGAGCTGCCTCGCAAATTTCGATTGGGTGAGCGCTTCGGAAGAACCGGGAGGAGGATCGATGGGCTCGGGGAAGACGCGCCCCGTCCGCGCCCTGGCGGCGCCAGCCGACCGGATCGTGATGGCCGTCTTGAGACGAATCGCGATACTCGCTTCGTCGCGCACGCGATCACCACCGGGAGGCCGCCTGGCGAGCGTATGCGCGTCAAAAGATGCGCATACCGCGGGCACGAGAGTCGGGCGCACCGTGTCTCGATTCGCGCGCCGTGCGCGCTGATCGATTGCCGGCCAAGAGAGAGTCGGGTGATGGTCGACCTGAACAGCGTCGAGAGACTGATTCGCGCACTTCGGGATGACCGGGGAGCGATCGATCGTGTCATCGGCAGACGCACTCGACCTGTACTTCACCGGGGTAGTACTGGCGGCTTTGTAGGAGAGCGCCCCTATTCGGGACGGGCTGCGTTCGCACACTGGCCGATTTTTTGGCCAACCGGTAAGACGGTGAAACGATAAGCTTCGCCGCGAATCAAGCGCGATCTCAACAGATCTCGAAGCACGCACAGAGTCGGCTAAGACCACGAAGCGGCGACCGACGCCGTTCGCCCGACCCAAGGTCGCACTGACAGCCATACGCCCGCTTCACGGGCCAACTGAGTCCCCACGCAAGAAAGCGCGCCGAAAAGGCCGGCGTGACCCGACGAAGGAACCCGCTCAGCGAGCGGCGCGGCGCACCGTGCCCCGGACCACGCGCGTCGGCTCGGCAAGCAGCTCGGCACCGACGATCTCGACGCGGGCGTCGGTGATGCCGAACTTGCGGAGAGGCTTCGCAGCGGCCTCGATCTCATTGTCGGCGCTCGCACCCTTGAGGAGGATGAGTTCACCGCCGTCGCGCACGAGGGGAGCAGTGATCGGCACGAGGGTGCGCAAAGCGCTCACGGCGCGAGCGGTCGCAGCATCCAGCACCGGCCCACGCTTCCAGTCCTCGGCACGCAGCCGGAGCACCTCCACGTTGTCGAGACCCAGCTCAGTCGCCTGCTCCGTGAGCCAAGCGACGCGGCGCTCCATCGGCTCGATGAGGATCCACTCGACGTCGGGCCGCGCGATCGCGAGCACCAGGCCCGGAAGTCCCGCGCCGGACCCGACGTCGCCCACCCGCCCGGAGAACAGGGGAGCGACCACCGCGCTGTTGAGCACGTGTCGTGACCACAGCCGCGGCGGCTCGAGCGGACCGATCAGGCCACGCTCTTCACCCTGTTCGGCGAGAGCCTGGGTGAAGGCCCGGGCCAGCTCGATCCGGTCACCGAAGATCTCTGCGGCAGCAGCGGGCTCGGCTTCGTAGGAAGTCATCGACGTTCCACGTGAAACGTCAGGCGCGACGGATCACGGTGTGACGGTCGGCGCCCTCGCCGTACGACTCCGAGACGAAGCCGCGATCCGCGACGATGTCGTGCACGAGCTTGCGCTCGTAGCTCGACATCGCGGGAAGGGAGGCCTGGGTCGCACCGTCATCGAGGCGTGCGATCGCCCGGTCGACGAGCACGGCGAGCTCCTGCTCACGCGTGTTGCGTGACCCGCCGATGTCGAGGATGAGGCGCGAGAACCGGCCGGTGCGGTTCTGCACCGCGATGCGGGTCAGCTCCTGCAGCGCCTGGACGGTGTCGGGCGACGAGAGCAGCGCGAGCGATCCCTTGTCGTCAGCCTCGATCGAGACGTAGGCGCGGCCGGCCCGGACGTCGAGGGCCAGGTCGCCGTCGATGTCGGCGATGTCGAGCAGCTCCTCGATGTAGTCGGCGGCGATGTCGCCTTCCTGCTCGAGCTGCTCGACGGTCGCGGCGACGCGCTCGGTGGTGGCGGAGTCGACGGGGTCAATCGTGGTCATGGCGTCCTCGGTCATGGGTCGAAACGATGTGATCGGTCAGCGGTGGGCGAGGCGCGGCTCAGGTGTTGGCCGCGCCGGGCTTGGCACCCGGCGCGTCACCCGAGGACGCGCCCGGCTTGCCGGGCGAACCCGAGCCGCCGGACGAGCCGGATCCGCCCGTGCCCGGTCCCTTTTGACCCTGCTTCTTGGCGCGCTGCTTGCTCACCGGCTGCTGACGCTTGGGAGCCGCGGCGCGGGCACGCTCGGCCTCCTCGAGGAGACGCTGCTGCTCGGCCTGGTACTTGTCCATCGAGACGACCTTGCCGGACGAGTCGATCGCCTTGCCCTTGCGTGCGAGGCGCTCCTCACGGGCCTTGGCGGCTTCCGAGCCGGGGGTCGGCATCTCGCGGATGACGAGGAACTGCTGACCCATCGTCCACAGGTTGCTGACGAACCAGTAGATGACGACACCGAGCGGGAAGAAGACACCCGAGAACACGAAGCCGAGGGGAAGGATCCAGAGCATGATGCGCTGCATCTGGTACGCCTGGCCCGTCTTGGCTTCGGGGGAGAGGTTCTTCGAGATGATCTGGAGCTGGGTGAAGAACTGCGAGGCGATCATGAGCACGACCAGCGTCACGAGGATGATGATCGCCGTCGTGTTGTTCTGGTTGATGGCGTCGATGAGCGTCTCGTGCAGGGACGCCACACCGAACAGCTTCGCGTTGTAGAACTCAAGCGTCAGCTCGGGCGTGAGGGGTCCGACACCGCCCTGTCCGTTCTCGGCATGCAGCTTGATGGAGCTGAGCGTCGAGTACAGCGAGAAGAAGACGGGCATCTGCACGAGGAGCGGCAGACAGCTCGAGACCGGTGTGGTGCCGTGCTTCTTGTAGAGCGCCATGGTCTCGCGGCTCATCGCCTCACGAGACAGCTGGTCCTTCTTGCCCTTGTACTTCTCCTGAACTTTTCGCAGTTCAGGGGCGATTTCCATCATCTTTCGCTGGCTCTTGATCTGCCGGACGAAGAGAGGGATGAGCGCCGCACGGACGACCACGACGAGGCCGATGATCGCGAGCACCCAGGTGACGCCCGCGGCCGCGGGCAGACCGATGAAGGTGAAGATCGCGTGCCACGCGACGAGGATCAGCTCGACGACCCACTTCAGCGGCCACAGGATGGTGCCGAGCAGGTCGAAGCCGCCGCCCGACGCCGCCGGGGCGGGGGTGCTCGTGGCCAGGTGCAACAGATCCAGCACGGATCAGTCCTTTCGAAGGGGCACGACGAAACCGTGCGGGGTCAGGTCGTATCGGAAACGCCGATGGGGCGGGACATCATCCACGCCGCCCTGCGCCCACGGATGGCAGCGGGCGAGCCGCGCCGCGGTGAGGGCGCTGCCCTTAACGAGCCCGTACTGCTGCACGGCCCCGACGGCGTAGGCGGAGCATGACGGGTAGTACTTGCACACATCGCCGTACGTGTGGGAGATCGTCGCCCGATACGCGTGCAGAAGAGAGAGGCCCAGGTTGCGCGGGATCAGCGGCACGGCCCGGAGGGCGTCGGATGCCTCGAGCCTGCCCTCGCCGAGGGCGTACGCAGGGAGGACGCTCATGCCGCGGCCCTGCGGGCGAGGCAGCGCTGGACTTCGTCGCGCAGCTCGGAGAAGTCGGCGGTCGCCGCGGAGGGAAGGGCGCGGATGACGACATCCGATCCCGGGCGGACACCGGAGAGCGACTCATGGCACACGGCCTTCAGCCGTCGGCGCACAGTGTTGCGCACGACGGCTGATCCGACTTGCTTGCTCACGATGAATCCGAAACGCGATGCGCGCTGGTCATCAGAGGTCACGACATACGTGACCGTGTGCGCGGCCGCACAACGACGGCCCCGACGGACGACGGCCTTGTACTCCGCTCCGCGGGTGAGTCGGTTCGGCCTCGCGAGCACCGCTCGATGTCAGGCCGAGAGCTCGGTGCGGCCCTTGGCGCGCCGCGCCGACAGGATGGCGCGGCCGGCACGCGTGCGCATGCGGGCGCGGAAGCCGTGCTTCTTGGCGCGACGACGGTTGTTGGGCTGGAAGGTGCGCTTGCTCATGGAGATCACTTCCGGATCGGTGTCACCGGGAGGCTCAAGAATCCGGGGACGACGTGCTTACAGGGAACTGCCGCGAGGGCATAAGTCAACCGACTAAGGCTACGTCGAGTCGCCTGAGAACTCAAACTGAGACACCGGGATGGGCATTATGCACACCGGGGACCGGGACGCTGGCACCGACACGCAGCCGGATCTACAGTGGAGTTTGCTCACACGACGCCCGCTGACTAGCGTGTCTCCGGCAGTTATCCACAGGCACGGGATGTCGCTTTCCCTGATCCTGAGGCGCATCACAACACCCGGGGGGGCCATGTCTCAGCACGACATTCCAGATGTACCAGTCTGGGCAGCCGTGCTCGGTGAGCTCGTCGTCGACGATCGCGTCACGCCGCAGCTCCACGGGTTCCTCAACCTGGCGGTGCCTCAGGGCGTCATGAGCGGCACGCTCTACCTCGACGTGCCCAACGATCTCACCGCGGCGCAGATCAACAAGCGCATGCGCGCGCCGATCATGGAGGCGCTGGCCCGCGTGCCGCAGGGCGAGCCTGTCGCGACGACGTTCCGCGTCGTGGTCAACCCCGAGCTCGCCGACCAGCACCTCACGGCGCCGATCCCGGTGCAGTCCGCCATCCAGCCCGAGCCGCTTTCCGCGCCGGCGCCCGGAGCCGTGCTGCGTCCGCGCATCGACGAGCCCGTCGACACAGCATCCGCCCGCTCCGACTCGCGACTGAACCCGAAGTACACGTTCGACAACTTCGTCATCGGGCAGTCCAACCGCTTCGCCCATGCCGCGGCGGTCGCGGTCGCGGAGGCGCCGGCCAAGGCATACAACCCGCTCTTCATCTACGGCGACTCGGGACTCGGCAAGACGCACCTCCTGCACGCCATCGGCGACTACGCGATGAGCCTGTACTCCGGCATCCGGGTGCGCTACGTCTCGAGCGAAGAGTTCACGAACGACTTCATCAACTCGATCGCGAACAACCGCGGCTCCGCATTCCAGGCGCGGTATCGGGATGTCGACATCCTCCTGATCGACGACATCCAGTTCCTGCAGGGCCGGGCCGAGACGCAGGAAGCCTTCTTCCACACGTTCAACACGCTTCACGACCACGACAAGCAGGTCGTGATCACGAGCGATGTGCCCCCCAAGCACCTGACCGGCTTCGAAGACCGCATGCGCAGCCGCTTCGAGTGGGGCCTCATCACCGACGTGCAGGCTCCCGACCTCGAGACCCGCATCGCGATCCTCCGCAAGAAGGCGCAGAGCGAGCGTCTGCACATCCCCGACGAGGTGCTCGAGTACATCGCGACTGTCGTGTCGTCGAACATCCGCGAGCTCGAGGGCGCCCTCATCCGCGTGTCGGCCTTCGCGAGCCTCAATCGCTCGACGCTCGACATGTCGCTCGCGCAGACGGTGCTCCGCGACATCATCGATCAGGACGACGCCAACGTCATCTCGCCGACCGACATCATCACCGCGACGGCCGCCTACTTCAAGCTGTCCGTCGACGACCTGTACGGGTCGAGCCGGTCTCAGGCCGTCGCAACGGCCCGTCAGATCGCGATGTACCTGTGCCGGGAGCGCACGAGCCTCTCGCTGCCGAAGATCGGCCAGCTCTTCGGCAACCGCGATCACACGACGGTCATGTATGCGTACAAGAAGATCAGCGACCTCATGAAGGAGCGCCGCTCGATCTACAACCAGGTCACCGAGATCACGGCCTCGCTCGGCCGCCGCTGACGCCGCTCGCCCACCCGTCGACGCCCTCGGGGCGTCGGCCTCTTCGGCGCGCCCGGGCGACGTCGGAGTGCGGCGTGACAGAAGGCGTCATATGCCTCAGAAAGTGCTTGACACCCCTGTCGCAGCGGGCCAATATAACCGTTCTTCACAGTGTGGAAAACCTGTGGATAACTCGATTCGGCTGCGGAAAGTTGTGAACGACAGACGAATGGCTGTGGACGGCGGGACCGATTCCGGGATGCCGGAAGGTGAGCGTCATCCACACCCTCCGCAGCGCGTCCACATCTCACACGCGTGTAGTTCCGTTGTGCCGTCTGGCATCGCCCGAGTTATCCACACTTTCCACAGCTGTTAACACCATGACAAGAAACTTTTGATGAAGAGCAGATCCGATCACCTCGGCGGTGAGGGACCGGGTCTTGGGGTGCCGGTCGAACAGGGCACTAGCATGGGTACCCCAAGCCCCAAGGACGACAAGGGAGCGCCAGTGAGGTTCCACGTCAATCGCGATGTCTTCAGCGAAGCCGTGTCGTTCGTGGTCAAGCTGCTCCCGCAGCGCAATCCCCAGCCGATCCTGGCGGGCGTCCTCATCGAGGCCGGCGACGACGGGCTGTCGCTCGCCGCGTTCGACTACGAGGCTTCTGCGCGCACGACGATCGAGGCGACCGTCGACGAGCCGGGCACGATCCTCGTCCACGGCCGTCTGCTGTCCGAGATCGCGAGCCGTCTGCCCAACGCCCCGATCCAGATCGAGGTCGATGACGACGGCGGCATCCTGCTGACGTGCGGCTCGGCGCGCTTCACGCTCGCCTCGATGCCCGTGCAGGAGTACCCGGCCATCCCCGAGGTCACCGGCGAGTCCGGCCTCGTCCCGTCGGAGGACTTCGCGACGGCCATCGCCCAGGTCGCCTTCGCGGCATCGCGCGACGACGTCACCCCCGTCCTCACGGGCGTCCAGCTCGAGGTGGCCGGCACGCAGCTGAGCCTCGTCGCGACCGACCGCTATCGGGTCGCGCTCCGCGAGATCCCGTGGGATGGCGGCACCGTGGCATCCGACGAGTCGACCACCGCGCTCGTCCCCGCGCGCACCCTGACGGAGGTCGGCAAGACCTTCGCCCACGGCGGCAACATCTCGATCGCGTTCTCGGGTTCCGGCGACCGCGAGATCATCGCCTTCACGGCGGGCAACAAGACGGTGACGTCGCTGCTCATCAAGGGCAACTTCCCGCCCGTGCGCCGCCTGTTCCCCGAGCAGACCGAGCACCACGCCGTCGTCAACACGGCCGAGCTCGCCGAGGCGGTGCGCCGTGTGTCGCTCGTGCTCGACCGCTCCGCGCCGCTGCGGTTCACGTTCACGGCCGACAGCGTGTCGATGGATGCCTCGGGCACCGAGCAGGCGCGGGCGTCCGAGTCCGTCGACGCGACGCTGGTCGGCGACGAGGTCACCCTCGGACTCAACCCGCAGTATCTGCTCGAGTCGCTCGGCGCCGTGAAGAGCGAGTTCGCCCGCATCACCTTCACGTCGAGCGAGAACGCCAACAAGCTCAGCCCCGTGCTCATCACCCCGCAGACCTCGGTCGACAAGGGCGGCGACGGCGAGTTCAAGTACCTGCTGCAGCCCAACCTGCTCCTCCGCTGACGCCGAGGGACCGCCCGGCGTCAGAGGCCCGAACTAGGGTTGAGGCGTGATCGTGGAGCAGCTGAGTCTCATCGACTTCCGCAACTATGCGGCCGCCGACGTCACTCTCGGCCCCGGTCCCAACGTCTTCATCGGCCGGAACGGCCAGGGCAAGACGAATCTCGCCGAAGCCATCGCCTTCTTCGCGACGCTGGGCTCCCACCGGGTCTCGAACGACGCCCCGATGGTGCGGCACGGAGCGGATGCCGCGATCGTCCGCGCCCGTCTCGCCCACGGCGAGCGTCGGGTGCTCCTCGAAGCGCAGGTCAATCGGCAGGGCTCCAACAAGGCGCGCGTCAACGGCGCCGCCGTGAAGACGAACGAGCTTCCGCGCTACGCGCAGGTCGTGCTCTTCGCCCCGGAGGACCTCCAGATCGTGCGGGGCGATCCGTCGTCGCGCCGCCGGTTCGCGGATCAGCTCCTCGTGCAGCGTTCGCCGCGCATGAGCGCGGTGCTGTCCGACTACGACCGCGTTCTCAAGCAGCGCACGGCTCTGCTCAAGTCGGCGCGCGCCCGCGGCATCCGCGGCGACGCCCTCTCGACTCTCGACGTCTGGGACGACAAGCTCGTGAGCCTCGGCACCCAGGTCATCGAGGCCCGCCTCGCCCTCGCCGCCGAACTGGCAGCGCCGCTCGCCGCCGCCTACACGCAGATCGCCGGGGCCGACCACAGTCCCGAACTGGAATGGGCGATGTCGGTGCAGGGCGGAGACCCCGAGGAGGGCGACGCGCAGGAAGAGAAAGTGGATGCTGCAGCATCCACTCCTCGCATCGCGGAGCTGTTCGGCGCCGCCCTCGCCGCCAAGCGCTCGGCCGAGCTCGATCGAGGCCTCACGCTCGTCGGCCCGCACCGGGACGATCTCGTGCTGCGGGTGCGCGGACTTCCCGTGAAGGGCTATGCCTCGCACGGCGAGTCGTGGTCGGTCGCCCTCGCGCTGCGCCTTGCGTCCGCCGAGCTGCTGCGCGCCGAATCCCGGCTCGGCGACCCCGTGCTGATCCTCGACGACGTGTTCGCCGAGCTCGATGCCGATCGACGCACGCGCCTGGCCGAGCTCGTGGCCGATTTCGAGCAGGTCGTGGTGACGGCAGCCGTCGAAGAGGACGTGCCCGCCGGCCTGCGGGCGCACGTCGTGCGAGTCGAGGCGGGACGCATCCTGGAGTCCGCGGATGCCTGATCCACTCGACCGCAACGAGATCCCCGAGACGATCGCGACCTACCTCCGGCTGCGCGGGCTCGAGCCGCAGGCCCGCCCCTTCCGTCGTCGCCGTCGTGCACAGCCCGACGACGAGCACGCCCCGTTCACCGCCGGCCGCGATCCGCGCGGTGTGGCCGACGTGCTCGCCGACCTCACCCGCGAGTCCGGGTGGGAGTCGCAGCTCGCGCGGGAAGACGTCGTGCGGACGTGGGACGAGGTCGCCGGCGCAGACACGGCGCGGCACACGCGTCCGGTCGCATTTCTCGACGGAACCCTCACGGTGCAGGCCGACTCCACCGCGTGGGCGAAGCAGCTTCAGCTGATGCGCGCGCAGATCCTGTCCGAGATCCTCCGCCGCTTCCCGGAGGCGGGAGTCGAAGGCATCCGGTTCATCGGGCCCGACGTCCCCTCGTGGAAATGGGGTCCCAGAGCCGTTCCAGGGCGCGGTCCGCGCGATACCTACGGCTGAACCACGTCCAGCACCGTTCCGAGCGATTTCAACGCGCCACAGGGGCGTACAGGGCCCGTGGACGGGTCGTTCTTGATAGGATGGAACGACCCCGACGGCCGATCTGGAGCGCTCGAGAACATATGACGTCTGTGAATCCCGAAAGCGTTGCCGGGGAACCCGGATCTGCCGCGAACGGAAAGCCCCTCAGCGACTACGGCGCAGACGCGATCCAGGTCCTCGAAGGCCTCGAGGCGGTTCGCAAGCGTCCCGGAATGTACATCGGGTCGACCGGGCCCCGAGGTCTGCACCACCTCGTGTACGAGATCGTCGACAACTCCGTCGACGAGGCGCTGGCCGGCTTCTGCGACCTCATCGAGGTCACGATCCTGTCCGACGGCGCCGTCCGCGTCGTCGACAACGGGCGCGGCATCCCCGTCGACATGCACAAGACCGAGGGCAAGTCGACCGTCGAGGTCGTGCTCACGGTGCTGCACGCCGGCGGCAAGTTCGGCGGCGGCGGCTACGCGGTGTCCGGTGGTCTGCACGGCGTCGGCTCGTCGGTCGTGAACGCACTGTCCACCCGGCTCGAGGTCGAGGTCAAGCGCCAGGGATACGTCTGGCGGCAGTCCTACCGCAACGGCGGCGCGCCGCTCGCGCCGCTCGAGCGCGGCGAGGAGAGCAGCGAGACCGGCACCATCATCACGTTCTGGCCGGACCCCGAGATCTTCGAGACGGTCGAGTTCGAGTACGAGACGCTCCGCACGCGCTTCCAGCAGATGGCGTTCCTGAACAAGGGCCTGCGCATCGACCTCGTCGACGAGCGCCCGTCCGAGGCGGTCGAGGTCGAGGAAGAGGGCGAGGTCATCCTCACCCAGCCGAACGACTCCTTCCTCTACGAGCGCGGCCTCGTCGACTATGTCGAGTACCTCAACAAGACCCGCCACGCCGATGTCGTCAACGACCAGATCATCGAGGTCGAGTCGGAGGACACCGAGCGCCACATCGCGCTCGAGCTCGCGATGCAGTGGACGACGAGCTACACCGAGAACGTCTTCACCTACGCGAACACCATCAACACGCACGAGGGCGGCACGCACGAAGAAGGCTTCCGCGCGGCGCTCACGACGCTCGTCAACAAGTACGCGCGAGCGCAGAACCTCCTCAAGGAGAAGGACGACAACCTCTCCGGCGACGACGTGCGCGAGGGTCTGACGGCGGTCATCTCGGTCAAGCTCTCCGAGCCCCAGTTCGAGGGCCAGACCAAGACGAAGCTCGGCAACACCGAGGCCAAGGCGTTCGTGCAGAAGATCGTCGGCGATCAGCTCGGCGACTGGTTCGAGCGCAACCCCCAGCAGGCGAAGCTCGTCGTGCGCAAGGCCATCGACGCCGCGACCGCTCGCCTCGCCGCCCGCAAGGCGCGGGAGACGGCGCGCCGCAAGAGCGTCTTCGAGTCGGCATCCATGCCCGACAAGCTCAAGGACTGCACGTCGAAGGATCCCTCGATCAGCGAGATCTTCCTCGTGGAGGGCGACTCGGCCGGCGGCTCGGCGGTGCAGGGTCGCGACCCGCACACGCAGGCGATCCTGGCCCTCCGCGGCAAGATCCTCAACGTTGAGCGCGCGCGCCTCGACCGCGCCCTCGGCAACAACGAGATCCAGGCGATGATCCAGGCGTTCGGCACGGGCATCGGCGAGGACTTCGACGTCGACAAGGCGCGGTACCACAAGATCGTCCTGATGGCCGATGCCGACGTCGACGGCCAGCACATCACGACGCTCCTGCTGACGCTGCTCTTCCGCTACATGCGGGGGCTCATCGAGGCGGGTTACGTGTACCTCGCGATGCCGCCCCTGTACCGGCTCAAGTGGACGAACTCTCCGCACGAATACGTCTACAGCGACGTCGAGCGCGACGCGCTGCTGGCCGACGGACTGGCGAGCGGGAAGCGGATCCCGAAGGAGAACGGCATCCAGCGGTACAAGGGCCTCGGCGAGATGAACGACAAGGAGCTGTGGGAGACGACCATGGATCCCACGACCCGCACCCTGCGCCAGGTCACGATCGACGACGCCGTCGCGGCCGACACGATCTTCACGACCCTCATGGGCGAGGACGTCGAGTCCCGCCGCCAGTTCATCCAGAAGAACGCGAAGGATGTCCGGTTCCTCGACATCTAGCGGCCGCTCTGCGGCCCGGCGAGGCATCCCTCCACTCCCGTGACATCGCGACGGAAAGAAGCACATGACTGACGACCCTTCGGCAAGCGAGACGCCGGGCGACGGCACCGTCCTGCACAACCACGGCCACATCGAGCAGGTCGATCTGCAGGGCGAGATGCAGCGCAGCTATCTCGACTACGCGATGGCGGTCATCATCGGGCGCGCGCTGCCCGACGTGCGCGACGGCCTCAAGCCGGTGCACCGTCGCGTCATCTACGCGATGTACGACGGCGGCTACCGCCCCGACAAGTCGTTCTCCAAGTGCGCCCGCGTCGTCGGCGAGGTCATGGGTCAGTACCACCCGCACGGCGACACCGCGATCTACGACACCCTCGTCCGCCTCGTGCAGCCATGGTCGCTGCGCTATCCGCTCGCGCTCGGCCAGGGCAACTTCGGCTCCCCGGGCAACATGGGCGCCGCCGCGCCGCGGTACACCGAGACGAAGATGGCTCCGCTCGCGCTCGAGATGGTGCGCGACATCGAAGAGGAGACCGTCGACTTCACCGACAACTACGACGGCCAGACGCAGGAGCCGGCCGTCATGCCGGCGCGGTTCCCCAACCTCCTCGTCAACGGATCGGTCGGCATCGCGGTCGGCATGGCGACGAACATCCCGCCGCACAACCTCCGCGAGGTGGCCGAGGGCGCGCTGTGGGCGCTGGAGCACCCCGACGCGACGCGCGAAGAGCTGCTCGAGGCGCTCATGCAGCGCATCAAGGGCCCCGACTTCCCGACCGGCGCGCAGATCCTCGGCACGCGCGGCATCCACGAGGCGTATCGCACCGGCCGCGGCTCGATCACGATGCGCGCCGTCGTCGAGATCGCCGAGATCCAGGGCCGCACGTGCCTCGTCATCACGCAGCTGCCGTACCAGGTCAACCCCGACAACCTGGCCCTCAAGATCGCCGACCTCGCGCGCGAGGGCAAGGTGCAGGGCATCGCCGACATCCGCGACGAGACGTCGGGTCGCACGGGCCAGCGTCTCGTGATCGTGCTGAAGCGGGATGCCGTCGCCAAGGTCGTGCTGAACAACCTGTACAAGCACACGCAGCTGCAGGAGAACTTCGGCGCCAACATGCTGGCGATCGTCGACGGCGTTCCCCGTACGCTCTCGCTCGACGGCTTCATCTCGAACTGGGTCGAGCACCAGATCGACGTCATCGTGCGCCGCACGCAGTTCCGCCTGCGCAAGGCGGAGGAGCGCATGCACATCCTGCGCGGCTACCTCAAGGCGCTCGATGCGCTCGACGAGGTCATCGCGCTCATCCGCCGTTCGGCGACGGTCGACGACGCCCGCGAGGGACTGAAGTCGCTGCTCGACATCGACGACATCCAGGCCGACGCCATCCTCTCGATGCAGCTGCGCCGCCTGGCCGCGCTCGAGCGTCAGAAGATCATGGACGAGGCCTCCGAGCTCGAAGCGCTCATCGCGGACTACCAGGACATCCTGGCCTCGCCCGCCCGCCAGCGCACGATCATCCAGGAGGAGCTCACCGGCATCGTCGAGAAGTTCGGCGACGACCGCCGCACCGAGATCGTCTTCGGTTTCGACGGCGACATGACCGACGAGGACCTCATCCCCGAGGAGGAGATGGTCGTCACCGTCACGCGCGACGGCTACATCAAGCGCACGCGCAGCGACAACTACCGCTCGCAGCACCGCGGGGGCAAGGGCGTCAAGGGCGCGCAGCTGCGCGCCGACGACGTCGTCGAGCACTTCTTCGTCACGACGACGCACCACTGGCTGCTGTTCTTCACGAACAAGGGCCGCGTCTACCGCGAGAAGGCCTACCGGGTCCCCGAGGCGGGCCGGGATGCCAAGGGTCAGCACGTCGCGAACCTCCTGGCTCTGCAGCCCGACGAGGAGATCGCGCAGATCCTCGACATCCGCGACTACACGGTCGCGACCTATCTCGTGCTGGCCACCCGCGGAGGACTCGTCAAGAAGACGCGCCTCACGGAGTACGACACGAACCGTCAGGGCGGCGTCATCGCGATCAAGCTCCGCGAGGACGACGAGGTCGTGAGCGCACTCCTCGTCGACGAGGGCGACGACCTGCTCCTCGTCTCGCGCCACGGCATGTCGCTGCGCTTCACGGCGACCGACGAGGCCCTTCGTCCGATGGGCCGGTCGACCGAGGGCGTGAAGGGCATGTCCTTCCGGGGCGACGACAGCCTGCTCTCGGCATCCCTCGTCGACCACGACGGATTCGTGTTCGTCGTGACCGAGGGCGGCTACGCGAAGCGCACCGACGTCGACCAGTACCGCGGACAGAGTCGAGGCGGTCTGGGCATCAAGGTGGCCAAGCTGAGCGAGGATCGCGGCGACCTCGCGGGCGGCCTGATCGTCTCGGAGGACGACGAGGTCTTGGTGGTTCTTGCCAGCGGCAAGGTGGTAAGGTCTGCCGTGGCCGAGGTGCCTGCCAAGGGCCGCGACACCATGGGTGTCGTGTTCGCCCGCCCCGACGAAGACGATCGCATCATCGCGATCGCGCGGAACGGGGAGCGCGGCCTCGCCGAAGCCGCAGAGGCCGAAACCGCAGAGGCCGCCGCCGATGAGACCCCGGCGGCACCCGAGGCCTCCACCGAGACCCCCGAAGAGAGTGTTGACGCATGAGCACGGTAGCCGACAAGCTCGCCAAGAAATCCAGCCACAAGACGAGCGCGAAGCAGGTGCGCCTGCGCCTCGTCTACATCGACTTCTGGTCGGCCGTTAAGCTGTCGTTCCTCGCGGCGGTCGCGATCGCGGTCGTCACCATCGTGTCGTTCTTCCTCGTCTTCATGGTCGTGCAGACGACCGGCCTCATCGGCCGCCTGGACGAGTTCTTCCAGAGCATCTCCGACGGCAGCGTCTCTCTCACGAGCTTCATCGGCCTGCCCCAGGTCATGGCGGTGGGTGCGATCGTCGCGATCCTCAACCTCATCGTCGTGACGGTGCTGGGTGCGGTCATCGCGGGCATCTACAACCTGGCCGTGAAGGTCACCGGCGGTCTGCTCGTGGGCTTCACCAGCAACTGACGTCCGGATTCGGGATGCCCCGTCCCGGCGCATGACGCGCCGTGGCGGGGCATCCGTCATTCTGACGGGAGCGGGAGGGATGCCGCGCCCCGGCCGCCGCTCGCGAATGCGCTGTTGCGTCGGCGCGAAGCTGACTAAGCCACCGTGGTGCCGAGCCAGGTGCCGATGAGCCAGGTGACCGCGAGGGCCAGCGCTCCGCCGATGACGAGCCGGATGACCGCGCGGCCGCGGCGCGCACCGCCGAGGCGGGCCGAGACGGAGCCGGTGATCGCGAGGGCGATCAGCACGGCGACGAAGGTGACCGGCACGCGCCACGCCGGCGGCGGCAGGAGGATCGCCAGGAGCGGCAGCAGCGCACCTAGCGTGAATGAGATCGCGGACGAGATCGCCGCGTGCCACGGGTTGACCAGATCGTCCTGGTCGAGGTGCAGCTCGACCTCCAGGTGCGCCGCGAGCGCGTCGTGCGCGGTGAGCTCGGTGGCGACCTGGCGGGCGGTCGCTTCACTGAGCCCGCGGTCGCGATAGAGCTGCGTCAGCTCCTCGAACTCCTCGTCCGGCATCTCGGCGAGCTCCCGCCGCTCCTTGGCGATCAGCGCGCGCTCGGAGTCGCGCTGGCTGCTCACCGACACGTACTCCCCGAGCGCCATCGAGATCGCGCCACCCACGAGACCCGCGATGCCGGCGAGCAGCAGAGCAGGGGTGTCGGTCGTCGCACCGGCGACGCCGACGACGAGGGATGCCACCGAGACGATGCCGTCGTTGGCGCCGAGCACACCCGCGCGGAGCCAGTTGAGCCGCTGGCCGATGCTGTTGGTGTGGGCTTCTCCGAGATGCGATGCGTCGGACACGCGCCCAGTCAATCACCACACGCCCGGAGTGCGAGCTCGATTCGTGAAAACGGCGCGCGTCCGGTAAAGTCTTGCAGGTTGACGGCTCACGGGCCGGCACGATCGGGGCTATAGCTCAGGCGGTTAGAGCGCTTCACTGATAATGAAGAGGTCCCAGGTTCAAGTCCTGGTAGCCCCACAACACAGCCCCGGGGCCTTAGCTCAGTTGGTAGAGCGCCTGCTTTGCAAGCAGGATGTCAGGAGTTCGAATCTCCTAGGCTCCACCATGTGCGAGAAGCCGGCCCGAAGGGTCGGCTTCTCGCACATATACGGGCACAGCGATTCGAACGGGCGGCGAAGCCGCGTTCGACGGGCCCCCGCAGAGGCTCCGCGCGACGCGAAGCGGCGCGTGGAGAAGCGGGGACTCCTAGGCTCCACCATGTGCGAGACCTACGCCCGGGCCCCCGCCGCCGGCCGCTTCTGGTTTCGACGTGGATAGGGTGAAGCATGGACCTGCGCGTCGCGGCCTACGCCATCATCGTCGACGACGAACGGGGGATGCTGCTCGCTCACTGGATCGAGGGGCGCCGCGCCGCATGGACCCTCCCGGGCGGCGGTCTCGAGCCGGGGGAAGACCCTGAACGCGCCGCACGCCGCGAGGTCAAGGAGGAGACGGGCTACCGCGTCGAGATCCAGGAGCTGCTCGGCATCCATTCCCGGGTCATCCCCGCGTCGCGACGCGTCTCGGGGAACGGCGAGACTCCCCTCCATGCGCTCCGCATCGTCTATCGCGCGCGCGTCACGGGCGGGCGGCTGCGCAACGAGGTCGACGGGTCGACCGACCGCGCCGACTGGTTTCCGCTCGCATCGATAGACGGCCTGCAGCGGGTCAAACTCGTCGACATCGCGCTCAGCATGGCCGGTGTGCGCTGAATCGACTCAGCGCTCCTCGATCTCCTGGGAGATGTCGGCCACCGTCGCACCATAGGAGGCGATGAGGTCGTCGGCCTGCACGAAGAGGCTGTAGCCGTGCGCTCCCGCGCCCATCGCGATGCGCTCGCCGACGATGCGCTCGTCGGCGAACACGGGCCACTCGGTCTCGCTGCCGATCGGCACGATCGTTCCGCGCTCGTACCCGGTCGCCGCGAGCGCGCGGGCCGGGTCGGGCAGCTGCAGCTTGTTGACACCCACGACCGAGCGCAGCTTCGGCCAGGAGATCGCCCGATCACCCGGAACGAGCGCGAAGAGGTACGTGTCATCGCTCCGTTTGACGACGAGCGTCTTCACGATCCTCGCGGGAGGGATGCCGAGAAGCTCGGCCGCCTCGGGAAGGCTCTTCGCCGCCGGGCGCTCGCGGATCTCGATGTCGAGTCCGCGAGCGGATGCCGCGTCTCGGACGCGCGACGTCGGGTCGGTCACTCCCGGTTCAGGCGTCGGGCGCGCGCAGCGGGTCGTCGGCAACCCACAGCTCGTCGTCGGCGCGGAGCGTCTGCCACGCGGCGTACGCGACGCCGAGGGCAGCGGCCACGCCCAGGATGATGGCGATCACGCCGCCGGCGCCGATGCTCTTCTTCGGCGGCTCGATCACGGGAAGGTGCGCCGGCGAGAAGGAGAAGCCGCGGCCGGAGGCGAACTTCGAACGCGTGTCGTTCGCGGCATCCCATACGGACAGGGCCGATCCGACGACCGCACCCGCGGCGGGAACGACCTTGTCGTTGACCAGGTGCCGCGAGACCGAGATGCCCTTGTCGACATACGGGGCGGCGTACTTGCCGTACGTGTCCTTGGCCTGCGGCACGAGCTGCTCGCGGCTGTAGTTGCCGAGCTGGCGCCGCGCCTCCTTCGCCACGGTGGCGGCTTCGCCCACGAGAACCTGCTGCGACTCCCACAGTCGGTTCGCCTGGGTCTGGAGCTTGCGGAGTTCCTTCTTGCGCTTGCGGCTGAGGCTCACGGGGCCCTCCCTGTCGATGGGGGTGTGGTCCTCCCCATCTTGCCAGACAGGGCCTGGCCCGGGAGGGGTTGCGCAGAAACCTGGAACAATGTACCCATGCCCACGCCTACCGCGGTCGCGACCCTGCACACCAACCACGGCGACATCGTCGTCAACCTCTTCGGAGACCACGCTCCTCGCACGGTGAAGAACTTCGTCGGTCTCTCCGACGGGACCGGCGAGTGGAAGGACCCCTCGACCGGCCAGCCGGGCGACGGACCCCTCTACAACGGCGTCGTCTTCCACCGCATCATCCCCGGCTTCATGATCCAGGGCGGAGACCCGCTGGGCACCGGCACCGGCGGCCCCGGGTACACCTTCAACGACGAGATCAGCCCCGAGCTGACGTTCCAGAAGCCCTACCTCCTCGCCATGGCGAACGCCGGCCTCCGCCGCAACGCCATCACCGGCCAGCCCGAGGGCACGAACGGCTCGCAGTTCTTCATCACGACCGACCCCACGCCGTGGCTGCAGGGCAAGCACACGATCTTCGGCGAGGTCGCCGACGATGCGTCGCGCCAGGTCGTCGACGCGATCAGCGCGGTGCCGACCGCCGCGGGGGACCGTCCGATCGAGCCCGTCGTCATCGACTCGATCGACATCGCCGCCGCCTGAGACCCCGGCTGCGCCCTCGCCCGTGACCACGGACGCGTTCCGTCGCAACAGCGACAACTTCTGCTACCGGCATCCTGACCGCGTGAGCTTCGTGCTCTGTCAGCGATGCCTGCGCACCATCTGCGCCGAGTGCCAGACGCAGGCGCCTGTCGGGGTCATCTGTCCCGAGTGCATGCGCGAGCAGCAGAGTGCGCGATCGGATGCCCAGCGCAAGGCCGAACGGCGCTGGGCATCACGGCCGCGCGCGGTGACGGTGTCGGACTCGCGTCCCTACGCGACGTACGGCATCATCCTCGCGACGGCCGTGGTGTTCGTGCTGCAGCTCGTGATCCCGGGCAAGTTCGTCGAGACGTGGCTCGCCTTCAACAGCCTCTTCGTCGATCCCACGAGCCCGGCGCCCCTCCAGCCCTGGCGCCTGCTGACTGTCGCCTTCGTTCACGACGGGTTCTGGCACATCGCGCTCAACATGCTCGCCCTGTATCTGATCGGGCGAAGTCTGGAGCCGCTCCTGGGGCACTGGCGGTTCGTCGTGCTCTACTTCCTGAGCGCACTCGGCGGATCGGTCGCCGTCGCTCTGCTCGCACCCGGCGTGTGGGTCGTCGGGGCCTCGGGTGCGATCTTCGGCCTCTTCGGCGCTCTCCTGGTGATCGGGCGGCATATCGGGGCGGATATCCGCACGATCGCGATCCTCATCGCGATCAACTTCTTCTGGCCGTTCGCCATCGCGCTCATCAGCAGCATCGGGCGCGGCTCCTTCACGGATGCGCTCGCAACGATCGCCGTGTCGTGGCAGGCCCACCTCGGCGGCCTGCTCACGGGTGGGCTCGTCGGACTCATCTACGCGCGCACGCGCACGGCCGCTCGGCGGTCGGCGCAGATCTGGCTGCTCGTCGGAACGGCGGTCGGTCTCCTCGCACTTCTCGCGATCCCGGTGCTGTTCTACCGGTAGTCCGGCCCGCCGCTCGGCAAGTTATCCACAGGCTCGTCCACAGGTGGGGATGAATCACACCCGTGTAATTAGCCCTCGGGATGACAAAAAAAAGGCCGAGACACGACGTGCGTGTCTCGGCCGAGAAGATGAGGGATGCCGCGGCTAGCGCCAGCGTGTCGTCATGAGGAAGCCGATGAAGGCGATGCCGAAGCCGATCACGAGGTTCCACGGTCCGATGCCGGGGATCGGGTACTGCATTCCGCTGAGGTAGAAGACGAGCACCCAGAGGAGCCCGAGCAGCATCAAGCCGATCATGATGGGCTTGAACCAGACGGGATTCGGGGCGGCTTCGCCCTCGCTGCGCTCGACGAGGTCTTCGTCTCTGCCAGATCGTGCCATTCGGACAGTCTACCGCCAGGCTTCTTTAGGACTGGCTGACTAAAATCCCCCTGTGGATGAGGAATCCGGGGGGCCCCCGCGCGAGCGTGCGCGCACGCGTCCGCGTCGGCGCGCCTCGTTCGTCGGCGTCCTCGGCGAGGTCCTCATCACGGCCGGCGTCGTCGTTCTCCTCTACGTCGCATGGCAGATGTGGGTCGGCGACCTGATCTACGGCGCCGAGCGCAGTGCACAGGCCCAGGAGTACAGCGACTCGTGGCAGCAGGAGTACGAGGCGCAGCATCCCTCGCCGTCGTCGTCCGAGTCGAGCACCCCCGCCCCCGCGCCGGCCGACGTGACCGCCGATCCCATCGCCCTTCCCCAGCCCGAGGACGCGCAGGTCTTCGGCACCATGCACATCCCGCGGTTCGGGGCGGACTATGCCGTGCCGATCGCCGGCGGCATCACCCGTGCCCACACGCTCGACCCCATCGGCATCGGGCACTACCCGGGTACGCAGATGCCGGGCGACGTCGGCAATGTCGCGCTCGCGGCGCATCGCACGACGTGGGGCAAGCCGTTCAACCGCATCGCCGACCTGCACGTCGGCGACGCCATCGTCATCGAGACGCCGGACGGCTGGTACACCTACCGGTTCCGCACGCTCGAGTACGTCAAGCCGAGCGCGGTCGAGGTGCTCCTCCCCGTGCCGCAGATGACGGGCGTGGCGGCGAACGGCCGGTATCTCACGATGACGAGCTGCAGCCCCATGTACTCGCTCGCGGAGCGGATCGTGGCGTACAGCGTCTTCGATTCGTTCACCCCGCGATCGGCCGGTGCGCCGACCTCGCTGACGGCGGGAGCCGCCTGATGTACGCAGCGCTCTGGCGCATCCTGCCCGGCCCGTGGTGGGTGCGGACGATCATCCTCCTGATCGCCGTCGCGGCGATCCTGTACGGGCTCTTCTTCTACGTGTTCCCCTGGGTGAGCCAGTTCGTGAACCCGCAAGAGGTCACGGTCGAGTGACCGACGCGGCGGGGCGGGGCATCCTCGTGGTGGACAACCACGACAGCTTCGTCCACACCCTCGTGGGCTACCTGCACGAGCTGGGCGCGCGCACGACCCTGGTCGAGGCCGATGCCGTCACCGACGCACCCTCCGCGATCGCCGGGTATGACGGTGTGCTCGTCTCTCCCGGGCCAGGGACGCCCGAGCGCGCGGGGGCGTCCGTCGCCGTCGTCGGCGTGGCGGCTGAGCGCGGCATCCCTCTTCTCGGCGTCTGTCTCGGCCATCAGGCGATCGGTGTCGCCTTCGGCGCGGCGGTCGACCAGGCGCCCGAGCTCATGCACGGCATCACGTCCCTCGTGCACCACGACGGAGGCGCGCTCTACGCCGGGCTCCCCGACCCGTTCGTCGCCACGCGCTACCACTCGCTCGCGATCGAGCCCGAGACGATTCCGGCCGCGCTCGAGGTGACGAGCCGCACCGACGGCGGGGTCGTCATGGGGGTCCGGCACCGCGCACTGCCGATCGAGGGCGTGCAGTTCCACCCCGAGAGCGTGCTCACCGACGGGGGCTACCGGCTGCTGGGCAATTGGCTCGAGACGGTCGGGATCCGGGATGCCGCGACCCGCGGTGCATCGCTGAGCCCGCGTCGCTGAACCGGCGTCGGCCTTCGGCGCTGAACGGGCGTCAGCCTGCCGCGCTGAACCGGCGTCAACCTGCCGCGGGAGGGCCCGAGCAGAACGTCAGGGTGATGGTCGAATGCACGGGCACGTCACCGGGAGCGAGGGACTGCCCGCCCTGCTTCACCGTCGGCGGACTCGTCGCGGGACACGTCGTGTCTTCCTGCGTCTCCACCGTGAGGCCGATCGTCGGCGCTTCGAGCGCGGCCTTCGCGGCATCCACTGTGTAGCCCGTGTAGTCGACGATCGTGACGTTGCCCGTCGCGACGACGAGGTTCACGACGGTGCCGAGCGGCACGCTGCTGTTCGAGGCGGGGTCGGCCGAGATGACCGTATCGGCCGCGAGACCCGGGTCGTTGCGGGGAGTCACGGCGCCCACGGAGAGCCCGAGATCCTGCAGCGCGGACCGGGCCGCATCCTCGCTGAGCCCCTCGAGCGGCGGGATCGTCGCGGTCTGCACGCCCTCCGAGACGTACACCTTCACCTGCTGACCCTGAGCGACCGAGGTTCCCGCGTCGGGGTCGGTGCGGATGACGTTCCCCTCCGCGACGTCGGAGCTCGGCTCGTCGACGCGATAGGCGAGGAGATCCTCGTCCTCGAGCACCTGGTTCGCCCGGTCGTACGTCATGTCGGAGACGTCGGGCACGATGCGCGAGGTCGAGGGAACCGGGTTCGAGGGGCGGATCGTCAGCACCCAGAAGAGCACCGAGATGAGCAGGACCGCGAGCACGGCGACGCCGGCCCAGATCCATGCCACGGGCGGGCCCGCCTGCGTGCGCTTCATGGTCGTGTCGGTGCTGAGCTGGCGGAGCGACCGTGCGGTCTCGGCGGCCTGCCGGGGGTTCGGCCCGTACAGCTCGCTCGTCAGCGCACCCAGCTGGCGCTTGGAGGGCACCTTGCCGTCGACCGTCGCATCGAGCGCCTCACGGAAGGACGCGGCATCCTGATACCGCTGGAAGGGGTCCTTCGCGAGAGCCCGCAGGGCGACGGCGTCGAGCGAGCGGGGCACGGTCTCGTTGATCTCGGACGGCGCGACGGGAGTCTCGCTCACGTGCTGGTACGCCACGGCGACGGGAGATTCGCCCCGGAAAGGCTGGCGACCGGAGAGCAGCTCGTAGAGCACGACACCGGTCGAGTAGAGGTCGGCGCGCCCGTCCACCGGCTCGCCCTTGGCCTGCTCGGGCGAGAAATACGCGGCCGTGCCGAGGATCTGCGTCGTCTCGGCGACGGTCGACGACGAGTCGGACACGGCGCGGGCGATGCCGAAGTCCATGACCTTGACCTGACCGGAGTCGGTCACCATGACGTTGCCCGGCTTGATGTCGCGGTGCACGACACCTGCGCGGTGCGAGTACTCGAGCGCCTCGAGGATGCCGTCGACGTAGCGCACGGCATCCGCGACCGGGACCGGACCGGCGGAGATCACGTCTTTCAGGAGCTTGCCCTTGACGAGCTCCATGACGATGAACGGCACCGGCCGCACCGTGCCGTCGGCGCCCATCTCGCTGTCCTCGCCGGCGTCGTACACGCGGACGATGGCGGGATGCGACATGCGGGACGCCGCCTGCGCCTCGAGACGGAAGCGGGTGCGGAACGCGTTGTCGTCGGCGAGGTCGCGCTTGAGGACCTTGATGGCGACGACGCGGCCGAGCGTCAGGTCGTAGCCGCGGTAGACACTCGCCATACCGCCTCGGCCGATGAGCTCGTCGACGCGATAGCGCCCCGAAAGCACGCGCGGCTCAGCTGTCAACGGTCATCTCCCCTGGGTGGAACAGTTGCCAGCCTAACGGACGGGCCCGACGTGGCCCTGCTGCCGGTCAGGGGGTCGGAGCCGCTCCGGGGGTCGGGGTCGAGTCAGAGCCGCCGGCAGGCTGGATCTGCGCCGTCGCCTCCGATGAGGAGCCCGAAGTGCGCTTCTCGCCGTTGCCCGTGCAATCGACCGTGTACGTCAGGATGATCGTCTGTCCCGCGGGGCCCGCGGTCAGCTCGCCGTCCCGGTCGTTGCCGCCGAAGGAGATCTGGGTGACGTTCTGACCGCCCGACGAGAAGGTTCCGTTCACGACGGTGAAGTTGTACGCGCTCGGCGAGCCGGACCCCGACGGGCACGAGTACCCGGGCCACGTGAAGTTGACAGTCTCGCCGGTCACGGCGGGTGTCGTCGAGATGATCGGCGCTCCCGGCTGCGGCATCGCGACCTGGTCGGCGTAGTACGTCAGCGTCAGGAGCGTCGTCGGCTCGATGCGGCCCGAGGGGTCGACCTGGTAGACGACGCCGACCTGGTCGCCCGTCGACGCGGCATTGCCGGGGACGCACGACACGGACTGCACACCGGCGGCCTTCGCGGCCGCGCTCGCGGCGTCGCATTGCTGGCCGCTCAGATTCAGCGCGTCGATGTCGATGCGCGTCACCGTCGGCGTCGGGGTCGGCGTCTGGGACTGCGTCTGCGACGCCGAGGGAGTCGTCGGTGCGGGTTCGGGATCGCCGTTGTTGGCGAAGATCGCCCACAACGTGCCGCCCAGCACGAGCAGGAGGAGCGCGATGAGGGCGATGAGCGGCCACGTCCAGGGGCTGCGCTTGCGCTTCTGCGGCTCGTCCTCGACGGCGGTCATCGTGCTCGTGCTCGTGACGACGCCTGCGCCGGGGAGCAGGCGCGTCGCGGCCGACGTGTCGGTCGCGCCGAGCAGCTGCGTCATGTCGTCGCCGACGGCGACACCGGACGCGATGGCGGGAACGGCGGCGGCCGCGGCGGACACATCGCCTCGCCGGAGCGCGGTCGCGGCGCGTGCGACGGCCGACGCCGAGGCGGGGCGGTCCTCCGGCTTCTTGGCGATCATCGCCATGACGAGGTTCTGCACCGGCACGGCGACGGTCGGCGGCAGCGGCGGAGGCTGCTCGTTGATCTGCGCCATGGCGATCGCCACCTGCGACTCGCCCGTGAAGGGGCGCTTTCCCGCGAGGCTCTCGTACGCGACGATGCCGAGCGAGTAGATGTCGGTCGCGGGGGAGGCCGGGTGCCCCGACGCCTGCTCGGGCGAGAGGTACTGCACCGTGCCCATGACCTGCCCGGTCGCCGTCAACGGCACCTGGTCGGCGATGCGTGCGATGCCGAAGTCGGTGATCTTGACGCGCCCGTCGGGCGTGATCAGGAGGTTGCCCGGCTTGATGTCGCGGTGCACGAGGCCAGCCGCGTGCGCGGCCTGCAGCGCCGCAGAGGTCTGCGCGACGATGTCGAGCGTCTTGTCGGTCGAGAGCGAGCCGTCGCGTTCGAGGATCGTCGAAAGGGCCTCGCCGGGGACGAGCTCCATGACGAGGAAGGCGGAGCCGTTCTCCTCGCCGTAGTCGAAGACGCTCGCGATGCCCTCGTGGTTGACGAGCGCGGCGTGGCGGGCCTCGGCGCGGAAGCGCTCGAGGAACCCCGGGTCGCCCATGTACTCGTCTTTGAGGATCTTGATGGCGACGGTGCGCCCGATGACATGGTCGGTGGCCTCCCAGACCTCGCCCATGCCGCCGATCGCGATCCGTGAATCCAGCTCGTAGCGCCCGCCGAAGGTCGCACCCTGCGTCGGTCTCATCGTCCCAGCACCGCCTCCATGACCTTCTTCGCGATGGGCGCCGCGATCGTATTGCCGCTGCCCGACTGCCCTTGCCCGCCGCCATTCTCCACGACCACCGCCACGGCGACCTGCGGATCGTCCGCAGGGGCGAACCCGGTGAACCACAGCGAGAACGGCTTGGTGCTTCCGTTCTCCGCGGTCCCGGTCTTACCGGCCACTTCGACGCCGTCTATTCTTGCACCCGACGCCGCGCCGTCACTGACATCCGCGACCATCATGGAGGTCAGCTCGGAGGCGAGGCTCGCCTCGAGCGCACGGCCGAACTCCTTGTTGTCGAACGTCTGCTGCACCGTGAGATCCGGCGCGATGACACTGTCGACCATCCGCGGGCTCATGACCATGCCGCCGTTGGCGATTCCCGCCGAGACCATCGCCATCTGCAGCGGGGTCGCGGTGACCTGACCCTGCCCGAACCCGCTGAGCGCCGTCTGCGCGTCATCCTGGATCGTGCGCGGATACCCCGACGGCGTCGAGACGAGCGGCAGCTGGAACGACTGGTTGAAGCCGTACTTCTCCGCCTCGTCGCGGATCGCCGTGTCGCCCAGCTCCACGGCGAGCTCCGCGAACGGGATGTTGCAGCTCAGCCGCAGCGCGTCGGCGATCGTGACGGTCTCGCCCGGACCGCACGTGCCGCCCGAGGCGTTGTAGACGACGCTCGACGACTGCGGCAGCGTGTACGACGCGGGGTTGGGCAGCGTCGACTGCGACGTGTAGTCGCCCGACGCGAATGCGGCCGATGCCACCACGAGCTTGAAGGTCGAGCCGGGCGGGTTGAGGTCGCCGCCGATCGAGCGGTTGAAGAGGGGATGCGCGGGGTCGGCGTCGAGTCCGTCGTAGTAGGAGTTGGCGGCCTTCACGTCGTGGCTCGCGAGGAGGTTCGCGTCGAACGTCGGGCTCGACACCATCGCGAGGATCCTGCCCGTGGACGGCTCGATCGCGATGACGGCACCCTGCTGCGACCCGAGCGCGTCGAACGCCGCCTTCTGCACCGTGGCATCCAGCGACAGCACGACGTTCGATCCGCGCTGCGGCTGACCCGTGACGATCTGCTCGATGCGGGAGAGGAACTGCGAGCCGGCCGTTCCGCTCAGCACCTGGTTCATCTCGAGCTCGATGCCGGTCGCCGAGCCGAGGGCCGGGTTGATCCAGCCCGTCACCTGGCTCCACATCGGGACGTCGGTGTAGACGCGCTGCCAGCTGTAGACGTCGTTCGACGGCACCGACGACGCGATGGCGGCGCCGCTCGCGATGATCGATCCGCGCTGCACCTGGTACGAGTCGTACAGCGCCCGCGTGTTGCGCGGGTTCTCGGCGAGGGTCTCGGCCTGAACGACCTGGATCCAGCTCGTCGAGGCGAACAGCGCGAGGAACATGATCAGCATCAGGATGCTGAGGCGCTTGAGCTCCTTGGTCACGTCGCACCTCCGCTCGCGAGCAGACGTCGGCCGCGACCCGGTCCCTGAGCTTGTCGAAGGGTGGTCATGTCAGCCGATCACCACCCGGGGCCGGCTGCGCACGGCGTCGGAGATGCGCAGGAGGAGCGCCACGATGAGCCAGTTCGCGACGAGCGACGAGCCGCCCGCAGCGAGGAAGGGGGTCGTGAGGCCCGTCAGCGGGATGATGCGCGTCACGCCGCCGACCATGATGAACACCTGCAGCGCGATCGTGAACGACAGCCCCGTCGCGAGGAGCTTGCCGAAGTCGTCGTGTCCTGCCAGGCCGATGCGGATGCCGCGGCTCGCGAAGACCATGTAGAGGCACAGGATGGCGAAGACTCCGATGAGCCCGAGCTCCTCGCCCAGGCTGGGGAGGATGTAGTCGCTCTGCGACAGCGGGGTCAGGTAGGGGCGGCCCTGGCCCAGCCCCGTGCCGATGAGCCCTCCCTGGGCGAGCCCGAAGATGCCCTGCACCAGCTGGTAGCTGCCGCCGTTGGCGTCGATCACCGCGGGGTTGAAGGCATCCAGCCAGTTCGTGAACCGTCCCTGCACGTACGGCAGCACGCGCGAGGCGAGGAAGGCGCCCGCGACGGCGAGGCCGACGCCGATCACGACCCAGCTCGTCTTGCCGGTCGCGACGTAGAGCATCGCGACGAACATGCCGAAGATGAGCAGGCCCGTGCCGAGGTCGCGCTGCAGCACGATGATGGCGAGCGAGACGAGCCAGATGACGAGGAGCGGGCCGAGCTCACGCGGGCGCGGCCAAGTGATCCCGAGGAACCTCGTGCCCACCGAGGTGAGCGACTCGCGGGTGCGCACGAGGTAGCCCGCGAAGAAGATCGCCAGGGCGATCTTGGCGAGCTCGCCCGGCTGGAACGAGAAGATCCCCAGGTCGACCCAGACATCCGCGTTCGCGTCCGCACCGAGGCCCGGAATGATCGGCAGCAGGAGCAGCAGGATGCCGACGAGGCCGGCGATGTAGGTGTACCGGAAGAGCACGCGATAGTTGCGCAGGAAGATCACGATCACGATCGCGCCGATCACCGCGATCGCGGTCCAGGCGAGCTGACGCGTCGAGGCGGCATTCCACCCGTGCAGCTTGAGGGCGATGTCGATGCGGTAGATCATCGCGAGACCGATGCCGGTGAGCAGCGTCGCGATCGGCACGACGAAGGGGTCGGCATCCCGTGCCCTCAGTCGGAGCACGATGTGCAGGGCGATCACGAGCGCCGTCAGGCCGCCGCAGTAGACGAGGAACGTGCTGTCGATCGCGGAGGTCGCGCCGAGCTGCACGAGCGCGATCGCGCCGCCGTTGATCACGAAGGCGAAGACGAGCAGTGCGAGCTCGCGGTTGCGCTGCGTCTGCGGAACCCGGATGCGGCGGAGGGCCCGGACGACGGCGGTGTCGGTGGAGACCGCCGCGGTTCCCGCCGGTGGCGTGGTGGCGCTCATTCGCTCCCTCCCGTCGGCTGGGCGAGGCTCGCGACGATGCGCTGCGCCTCCTGCAGAGAGGCGGCCGAGATCGTCTGCTCGACGGCGGCGCGCGTGAACTCGGTGAGATCGTCGAGGGGGATGCCGGTGTCCTGATAGGGCGTAGAAAGCGAGATCGGCCCGATGTCCTGCTGGATGCCGCGGTAGATCACGACGCTGTCCTCGTCGGCGCCGACGAAGTAGCGCGTCTGGGTCCACTGGTACCCGAGGAAGGCGCCGAAGGCGAGCAGCAGGACCGCGAGGGCGGCGCCCACGATCCAGCCGAGACGCCGGCGACGCGCACGGCGGCGGTCCTCCTCGATGAGCTCCTCGAGGAACTCGGGCGCCGGCTCGAAGTGCGTCGGCTCGTTCGCGGCCTGGCGCACGGGATGCAGCCAGCTCGAGCGGCCCGACCGCGCGGCCGGCACCTCGATGCCCACGGGATTGGAGGCCGACCCGACGATCGTGGCGGTGCCGGAGAACACGGGATGCTGCCCGCCCACGTCGACGAGGACGATCGTGACGTTGTCGGGCGCCCCGCCGTCGAGGGCGTGCTTCAGGAGGATGTCGGCCGTCCGCCCCGGCGGCAGGCCCTGCGCGAGCGCCTTCGCCGTGTGCGGGTCGTCGACGACACCCGAGAGCCCGTCGGAGCAGAGCAGCCAGCGGTCACCCGGCTGCGTCGGCATGATGAACGTGTCGACCTCGGGGTCGGTGTCCATGTCGCCGAGCACGCGCATGAGCACGGAGCGGCGCGGGTGGTACCGGGCCTCCTCGGGCGTGATGCGGCCCGAGTCCACGAGACGCTGCACGAACGTGTGGTCGGTCGTGATCTGGGTGAGGGTGTCGTCGCGGTACAGGTAGATGCGCGAATCGCCGATGTGGGCGATGACGGCGTACTGGTCGACCATCACGAGCGCGCTGACGGTCGTGCCCATGCCGGCCAGCTCGGGCCGGATCCGGACGGTGTCGCTCAGTTCGCCGGCGGCATCCGAGATGGCGTCGCGGAGGGCGAGCTCGGCCTCGGACGTCGTCGTGTAGGGGTGATCGAGGGCCTCGAGGCGCGCGATCGCCAGGCTCGACGCGACGTCGCCGCCCGCGTGCCCGCCCATGCCGTCGGCGACCACGAACAGGTTCGAGCCGGCATAGCCGGAGTCCTGGTTGTTGGAGCGCACCTTGCCGGTGTGCGAGATCGCAGCGCTCGAGCCCTGGAAGACCATGTGAGGGGAGGCCGCCCGCTTACTTCCGCAGCTCGAACGTCGTGGCGCCGACCTTGATCGGGGCGCCGACGATCACCGGGACGGGCGTCGTGACGCGCACCCCGTCATGCCACGTGCCGTTGGTCGAGTCGAGGTCCTGGATCATCCACTGGTCGCCCCACAGGAGCAGCCGCGCGTGATGGCTCGAGGTGTAGTCGTCGCGCACGACGAGGCCCGACTCGCTCGAGCGCCCGATCGTCAGCGGCTCCGTCCCGAGCGGCAGCTCGAGGCCGGTCTTCGGACCGCTCGTGATGACGATGCGCGAGACGGTGGCCGTCGTCGCCTTGCCGCCCTTGACGGCAGCCGCCGGCTTGACGGACGGAGCCGCGGCGGTGGGGGCGGATGCCGAGCTCGAGGTCGGCCCCGGCGTCGCCGCGGCCTGGGGCTCCGGCATCCTGCGCACCTTGACGCCGAAGAGATCGGCCCGCAGCGAGTAGACGACGGCGAACACGAACGCCCACAGCAGCACGAGGAAGCCGATGCGCAGGAGGAGGAGCGTGAGCTCGCTCACGGCAGAGGCCCTCCCTCGCGGAGGTCGAACGCGCGCGTCACATCGGACGGCAGCGGCGGCTTCGGCGGAGTCGGCGGAGCCGCCTGCGCGACGACGCGGAAGACGATGTCGGTGCGCCCGATCGTCACCGTCGAGTCGGGGGTGAGCGCCGCCTCGCCGACCTTGCGCCCGTTGAGCAGCGTGCCGTTCGTCGAGCCGAGGTCGCGGACCATCGCGCGCTCGCCGTCCCACAGGATCTCGACGTGCTTGCGGCTCGTGCCGGCGTCGGAGATCGTGATGTCGGCGTCGCTCCCGCGTCCGATCACCGTGCGCGACTTCACGAGCGGATGCCGTCGCCCCTCGATGTCGACGACGCCGCGCCACGACACCGTGCCCTGCGCCGTCGAGGAGTCGACCCGGAGCGTGCCGGTGGCCAGCTGGTCGTCACGCGCGATCGTGATCGTGACGGGACCGGCGAAGCTGTAGCCCTGCGCCTTGGCGTGCTTGTGCACGAGCGCGTCGAGCTCGTCGCCGAGCGCGGGGCCGATCGTGCGCATCTTGTCGTCGTCGGAGGGCGCGAGCCGCACCGTGAACGTGTTCGGCGCCAGGATGCGGTCGCGGCTCACGACGGCAGCCTTCTTGTCGAGCTCGCTCCGCAGCGCAGACGCGATTTCGACAGGCTGGATGCCGCTGCGGAAGGTTTTCGCGAACGCGCTGTTCACTGCGCGCTCGAGCCCCTTCTCGAAGCTGTCAAGTAGTCCCACAAGACTCCTCAGGCAGGCGGACCGGTGCGTACATGCTAGTCACTGAGCCTGGGACGCCCGTGGATCGTCCCCAGCCGATTCGGGCCGCGGCGGGCTCCGTGTTATCCTCGGGAGGTTGATCCGCGGCGTCTCGGCGCCCGGTTCGCGCGAGTGGCGGAATAGGCAGACGCGCTGGCTTCAGGTGCCAGTGCCCGAAAGGGCGTGGGGGTTCAACTCCCCCCTCGCGCACAGCGAAGAATCGGCCCCCGACCTGGGATTTCCTAGGCGGGGGTCGTTTCGCATCTGGGGCGATGCAACAACCTGTGCAACAACGCCGATCACGACGCGCCTCCGATCAGCCCAGCGAGCCGCGAAACGGCGTCCCGCTGCATCGTCGGCGTGACGTGGCTGTAGATGTTCATCGTCGTCGAGATGTTGGAGTGGCCGAGGCGCTCCTGAACCACCTTCGGGTGCACGCCGAGCTCAAGGAGCAGCGTCGCGTGCGTGTGGCGCAGGCCCTTGAGCGTGAGGCGCGGCAACTCGTCGACGCCGAGCGCCGCACGAGCCTTCGCGACGCGATGATCCCAGCGTCGGCCGATGTCGTCGGGCTTGCGCAGCCGGCCCTCATAGTCGCCGAACACGTAGGCGTCAGGCCGGGCGAGCGCGAGCGCGATGCTTCCCCGAGTCGCCTTCCAGCGCCGCAGCACGTCGACCGTCTCCGGGTCGATGTCGATCGGCCGCGCCTGGCCGGTCTTCGTGCTCTTGATCGTGTCGCGCGCCGTCGTGTCGGCCGCTCGTCGCACAGCGATGCGACCCGTGCTCAGGTCGACGTCGCTCCACCGCAGCGCGAGAGCTTCGGATCGGCGCATGCCCGTCCACGCGTACACGTGCCAGAGCGCATAGAAGTCGTCGGCATAGGTAACCTGCGACCACTCGAGGAACGCGCGCAGCTCGGCCGCACTCCACACCTGAATCTCGGGCTTCTGCGACCGCACCTGCTTGCCCGTGGGCGCCTTCACGGTGCGCCGCTTCTTGGCAACGTTGACGGTCACGTGACCGTCGTCGAGCGCGGCATTCAGCATCGCGCCGATGAGCACGTGCACCTTCTGGACGGTATTGGCTGAGAGGCCGGCGCCGGGCGCCTTGTTGTCGCGGCGCCCGTGATCCTCCAACGCGCGGTAGTGCTTCGCCAGCGCCGTCGCTGTCAGCTTGTCGAGCCTCACCGATCCGAGCTGCGGGGTGACATGGTTGCGAACGATCTTCCGGTAGCCCTCGATCGTGGACGCTTCGAGCGTCAGCGAAGCCAGCCACTCCTCGGCATAGTCGCCGATCGTGGGGGTGCCGCGCTGGGCGAGCCGACCATGAGCGCGGAGCTTGCGTCGAGCATCCTGCAAAGCATCGTCGGCCTCCGACGCTGTGCGATATCCGCCCTTGCCCTGCGGGCGCGTACCCAGCTCGGGCCGCTCGGGATCGATCGGCGCGCGCAACTGCCAGCGCCAACGCTGGCCGGTCTTCGTCGTGTAGGGCGTGATCGAGCCTACGCCGCGCCGGCGACTCATGGCTGATCCCCGTGAGTCTTGATCCGCTCGACCCAGTATCGGGCGGTCGTTGACGGCAGGCCCAGCTGATCCCGGAGCAGGGCGGCGGGCCCTGCACCCATCAGTCGTGCGGCGCGCACGACCGCGACGAGGCCCCGCAGCGCATCGCCTTCGGGCAAGCGGTAGCGACCTTCGGATGTTGGCTGTGCGTCGCTCCGGAGATCGTTGAGCACGCTGGCGATATTCCTCCGGTCAAAGACGCCGTTCGGCGACCAGTTAATGACCGAGAGCGTCGCCGCCGTGAAGAGCGCGCGAAGGTGGATCGCGCGGAGCGCATCGGAGTCGATCCGCTCGTCTTCGGACGACGTGACTGTGAGCCCTGTCACGCCCACCGACTCTCCGATCCGATCAACGACGATCTCGACGCGATATGACCCGCGTTGCGACACCGCACGCGACGGCGCGGCGATCCAGAGGTCCGGAGCGACCCAAGCCGGCGCACCGTCCGAGTAGAAGGACGTGAGTTCAAGCCGACCCGGATCATCGGCGAGCGACCGCAGCACCTCGTCCAGTCCCGCTTCGTCCTTGCCGTCGTTCACACGCACACGTTATCCACAACAGACCGCATCTGCAACTATCGCGGTGTCGTCAGATAGGTGTAGCATCACTTCAATCAGGCACAATCGCGAAACAAACAGATTGGAGTGAGCGCGAATGGACGAACTGCTCACGACAGCCGAAGCCGCCGAGTATCTGAGGCAGACACCCTCGGCGCTCAATCAGTGGCGTGTCGCTCGGCGCGGTCCCAGGTTCGTGCGCATCGGTAAGCGGGTTCTCTATCGCCAGTCCGACCTCACCGCGTTCGTCGACGCCTCTGTCGTCGTAGAGCGCGCAGTCGTCGCGGAGGCGTCGTGATGCTGACCATTGAGGAACTCAGAGCGTCCACGAGAGCCGTGGTGACTGTTAGGGATGCCGCCGCCTTGCTCGGAGTCGACCCGCGGACGCTGACGAATGCGCTCTCGATCCACGGTGGCCCAATTCGCGCTGTTCGAGTAGGCCGGCGCGTTGTCATCCCGAGGACTGGGCTTGTTGAGTACATCGAGCCGAGCGCGCCTGAGGTCGCTCCGGCGATCGAGCAGCCTGGATCGGACACCGCGAGCATTGTCCGCGCAAAGCTCATCGAGCTGCTGTGCGAATTGGAATCAGCGCAATGATCGCCGGTCGACTTCTCGCGCTGTCGCTGGCCGTCTTCGTTGCCGCAACCATTGTCGGCGGCGGCTTCAACGGCCTGTCCCTACTAGGCGTGCTCATTGTCATCGGCGCAATAGCGGAAGGCATCCAGTCTGAGGGCGAACGGGGCGCGTGATGGGGGCACGGCTCGTCAAGCATGCGATCGCATTCGCGGTCGACGTCCCATTGCGCGGCAACGAGTTCCGGCTCCTTGTGCACATGGCCGTGACAGCGCTCGACGAAGATGACCCCCCTCGCTACTTCGACTCCCGCGAATCATCCGCACTCGCGCTCGGTAGGCGCGTTCCCGACGTAGGCGCACCTGAGGCGAACGCCGAGCGCGCCGCGGCCTTCCAAGCGGTCAAGGTCGCGGTCGCGGGCCTGGTCGCGGTCGGGGCGGTGCGGCGACTGAAGTCCGGCAAGTCGGGTCAGCGGGCCGAATTCGCTGTCGCACTCGACCTCGCCGCCGCCCAGCGATCCGCCGAGTATCGCAAGCGCCGAGGGGTACGGAATTCCTACCCCGGCACGGTACGGAATTCCTACCCCAGTCAGTACGGAATCTCTACCCCTGAGGGGTACGGGACTCCTACCCCCAAGGAACCACTGAGGAACCACAAGGACCAGACGACAGGACACAGGGCATCCAGTCCCAGCACCACCTCACTTGCCCCTGTGGATAAGTCGGACGTCAGCGAAGATCGCGAGGCGGCGGCATGAGCAGAAGCTTCACGAATGTCGTCGACCTCGATTCGCGGCGTCGCGCATCCCGGCATCCGAGCGCCTGCGACGACGCCGCGTGCGCGGAGGGCTGCATCAACGACGAGACGTACTGTCCGTACGCCAAGAAGATCGCGGGTGTGGACGTGCGGCAGATCGGGATCCACCACCTTGAGGCGCTCATCCTCGCGTCGGCCAAAGAGATACAGCAGCGGCGAGAGGGGCGGCAGTCGTGATCCCGATAGTCATCCACGTCGATCGCGCCACACTCGCGCAGCTCGAACGCATCGCTGAGCGACGAGGCTCGACGCCGCGCGACGTGATCGTCAGTCACCTTCGCGCCAGCCTCGATCCGACCCGACCCATCCGAGTGAACACAACGCGCTCGACGACGACGCATGACGTCGACGAGTGGGAGCGCCTCGCTCGCGCAGGCGTGACCAACAACGCCATCGCCGACCGGTTCGGCGTGAGCAAGTCGCTCGTGTCCCGGTACCTGCTCGAACGGGGAGTGCGCCGCAAGCGACGGACCGTCACAACCCCAAGCTCTTCGGCGGATCCACACAATCAAGGAGGGTTTTCTTTATAGGAAGCACACACACCTCTCGCCTCCGGCTGTGAAGTATCCCCCCGAAAACCGACACACCAAGCGCTCGTAATCCCTGAGCCGAATCCCCGAAAGGAACCGCAATGCCGATCCTCACCAAACGCGCAGCAACCGCGCCCGCGCCCGCGCCTGACCGCCCGGACTACCCCGAACTCATCCGCCCCGGTGGCATCCCCGACGACCTGTGGAGCGAGGGGCTCGCGGCCGGCGCCGCAGCCGACCCCTTCGCAGAACCCGACAGCATGCATGGCATCGCCCTTACCGTCGCCGCCGCATACCTCGATGCCACGGAAGGGCCATTGCCGGATCGCCCTCCCATGGGCCCGACCGATCGCGACATCGAAGAGTGGTACGGGCGCGATCAGCTGGGCCTCCCCGTCGGTAGCCCGAAGGAGGGGAACCCGCGCAACTCCCTCTTCGCCGATCACTACGTGCGCGTCGAGGAACGACGTGCACGTCTCAAGGAGCTCGCCGCCGACATCATGCGGGAGCCAGCGCGGCGCATCGCGGTCTATCAGCACCACGTCGCGATCGGTGTCGCCGCGCAGATGATGGCCAACCGGAAGCAGGATGAAGCGAACGCCGCCGCGTACGCCGCCGTCTACGAGTGCCCGTGGTGCGGTCGGAGCGACTATGCACAGATCGGCGCAGTCCAGCCGCGCACGCTGCTTCCCAGCCACCAAACGAACCAGTATCCGCCCGCGCCGCACATTCGCACGTGCGAAGCCTGCTGGGTGATCGCGCACCAGCAGTACGTCGCGCAGCTCGCCGCCGAGAGGATCACCGATGACGGCCGGACGCGCACGCAGCTCGTCGCGGAGCGCCTCGCCGAACTTCGCGCCACCGGCCTGACCGAGGCCGGCAAGTGACCACCGGGGCGCCACAGGAGGCCGAGGCCATGGTGTGTGCCTGCGGTGCCCCGGTCTTCATCCGCAAGACCGGCGAATGCCGGCGCTGCTACCGCTCGCGTTGGGAACAGGAGCGGACGGCGGAACGGCTCGCAGGCGCATGTGCGACGTGCGGCGGGTCGCCTGTGATTGTTGCCTCGTCGCGGCTCTGCGCGTCATGTGCCGCGACGATGCGGTCGGAAGCAGGGAAGAAGGGTAGTCGCGCAGCACTCCGCAGCCGTCCATTCCGCCTCAGCGCGCCCAACACGTTCCAGTCCGCCCATGCTGTCGTGCGGCGAACGCGCGGGCGCGCCGACGCCTGGACGTGCCTCGGATGCAAGGCCCGACAAGCCGACCACTGGGCGTACAGGCCAGGCGGACCACGGGAGCGAACAACGGTCGACGTGCACGGCATTCAGCGAACGTGGTCACCAGACCCCGCCGACTACGACGCGCTCTGCCGGGCCTGCCATCGCCTCCGTGACCACGGGGAGCCGCTCAGCGACGCGGACGCGCGAGAGCAGCGGAGGCGCTGGAGTGCCGCGCACTACAACCGCCAGACAGCGACCGAGGACGGCCGCGCCGCTTACCGGGCGCGGAAGCAAGCCGAGAAGTACCGCAGAGAACAGCGTCAAGCCAACCTTGACGCCCAACCGAAAGGAAACCCCACCATGTCCACAGCGTCCAACGCCACGAAAGCGGGTGCATGATGGCCGGCGGCTACCAGGTAGGCATCGCCTCCGAAACCAAGGCCTTCAAGCAAGGCGTCGACTCCGGCATCATCAAGCCGCTCGAAGACGCGCAGAAGGAGCTCATCGAACTCGGCCGATCGAAGGGGCCGGATCAGCTTGAGCAGAGCATGCGCGACGCGCAGAAGCTGACACAGGACCTCGCCGAGGAGACGAAAAGAACCGCGCGCGCGATCGAAACCGAGTACCGGAAGGCGGGCGACTCTGCCAAGAACGGCTTCGATAGCGTCAAGGACGAAGCGCGGCAGTCAGGAGCGGAGGCCGCGGCAAGCTTCTCCGGCGAGTTCACAGACATCCAGGACGTAGCACAGGAGACCCTCGCGAACCTCGGCCCGGCCGGCATCGTCGGCGCGGTCGGAATCGGTGCCATAGCCGGTGTCGCGACGGCCGCCGTTGAGGCGTGGAACGAGAAGATCCAGGGCATCAAGGACTCGACAGCCGACATGTGGCAGCAGGCCGCAACCGAGGGACAGGCGTTCCTCGACACGTCAGCGATCCAGGCCGAAGCACACCGCATCCTCTGGGATGACGCCTACAAGGCGGAAATCGATGCGGCCGAGCAAGCCGGCGTCACACGTACCGACTTCGCGATCGCACTCGCCACGGGCGAGGGCGAGATCTACAACCAGGTGCACCAGCAGCTGATCGCCGCCGAGAAGGAGAAGCAACAGGAGGCCCTCCGTACACAGGGCGTCTTCCGCGACAACTACGACGCCCAGGTCTTCGCCGAGCAGCAGGAGGCCAATGGCGTCAACGCGAGCATCGACCTTCTCGAGGAGAAGGCGAAAGCGATCG
The DNA here is from genome assembly GCF_039614715.1 of Microbacterium sp. AZCO. GTDB lineage: Bacteria > Actinomycetota > Actinomycetes > Actinomycetales > Microbacteriaceae > Microbacterium. The sequence continues at coordinate 3,584,427 of NZ_CP154857.1, forward strand.
ATGAGAACAAGCGCAAAGCCGCTGACGCCGCGTCCGTCACCGCAACCCTGGGCGAGCAGGAGCGCGACCAGATCCAGCGCACTCGCGACGCCGACCAGCAACGCTGGGAAGCCTACGCCAAGGCCCGCGAGAAGGCAGCCGCACCGATCGTCGTCCCGATCATCCCCGACGACACTGCCGTTAGGAACTACGTGCCGCCTCGCAAGCAGGCGGTCATCGAGTACAAGGCCCAGCAGACAGCATGGCAGTAACCTCACTCCCCGTGTCCGCGCTCCTGGACGCGATCCCGCTCGAACCGCCCAGCAGCGGCCACCACCGGACCGTCTCAGTGCTGGCGGACTCCTACGGTCTTGCGGGTTCCATCTGGATCGTGACGGGCTGGACGACTGAGGGCGAGGCGAAGATCCAACGCGCGCCTGACTCTCGCCCTCTCGTCGCACCGGCCATCTGGCTTGCGGTAACCGCCATCGAGTATGCGGCCGCGGCGACCGGGCGCGACATCGCAGAGGTGATCTTCGATCTCAGGGGACTACTTGGTGATGCGGAGGGCGGGCAAGAGAGCTGATCGCGGACGAGAACTGTACGGCGACGCTGACCGAAACCCCGCGCGGACGTCGCCCTCGCCTGCTCAGCATGGGACACTGTGTGAACGAGAAGATGATCGAGCATGTGAACTAAGAAATGGTCGAAAAAATACTCCAATAGCGAAATAGCTTGATACTTTGGGGCATGTTTCGTAACGTCTACTCGTGGCTATCCCCGACCGGTTTCCGTTCTTAAGCTTCTCGTTTGACCCCAGCACCCTCTCCCCGGATATCTGGATGCTTCTGGGCGAAGCAATGAGCAAGTGCCAGCATCTAGCAGGGGCACCGCTCAAACCGGAGGCGGCCAAGTCCCTCGCGTCCGTCTACCTCGCGCGCGGGGTAGCGGCTACGACGGCCATCGAAGGGAACACTCTTTCGGCGACCGAAGTGCAACAGATCGTAGACAAGGGGTCCGCCGACGTCCCCGAATCGCGCACCTACCTCGAACGAGAGGTACAGAACGTCTTGGGCGCCATCCGCGAGCTCGACGCCGCGCTTCAACTCGGAGAACGCCCGCAAATCGACGTTGCCCGTCTGTGCAGCCTCAATGCCAAAGTGCTCGACGGCATCCCCGACAAGCCGGAGGTCGTCCCCGGCCATATCCGTGAGCACGATGTCGTCGCTGGCACCTACAAGGCACCGCATTGGACGGAGGTCCCCGATCTCCTGGAACGATTTGTGCGGTGGCTTGAGGAGCTCCGAGACGGGCTTGATATGCGCACTCGCGAGGAAGATCGCTTCGTCAATGCCTTCCTGAGTGCTGTGCTCTCGCATCTATACATCGCTTGGATTCATCCCTTTGGCAACGGCAACGGCCGACTCGCACGACTTGTCGAGGTCCAGATCTTGTCGGAATCCGGGGTCGTCCCGCTTGTCGCGACTAATCTGCTCTCCGACCACTACAACAAGACGCGCGACGCGTACTACCTTGCCCTCAACGCCGCGCAGAAAGACATCGGCGCCTTCGTGCGCTACGCCGCACGAGGATTCGTAGATGAACTGCGTGAGCAGATCGCGGTGGTCCGTCGCGAGAACGTGTTGATCCACTGGGAGAGCTACGTCCACCAAATCTTCAAGGAGCAGCCGAGGACTCAGACGCGCGATCGTCAGCGAGAGGTGGCTCTGACGATGGTCACGGGCGCTGAGGTTTCTCCGGAGGCGCTCACCGATCTTTCGACGTCTCTAGCGCGTCAGTACGCGACTGCCGGTCCGAGGACACCCGCCCGCGACCTCAACGACCTGGTCAAGCTCGGACTGTTCGTCAAGGTCGGGCATCGCCGATTCCGCGCACGCCGCGAGATCATCGAAGCCTTTATTCCACCCACATTCCATTAGGACGACCGGCATCCAGGGCGTCCGCAATGTCGCGCAGCTCGCGTGCCAGCTGAGCGGGATCGGCTCTCTCGATCACGCATTGGCGATCCGTCGCTAGCGTGTAAGTCGTCGGGGCGCCGCCGATCCGCGCCAGGTAGAGCGCGAAGCCGTGCGGCAGCTCGACGCCCTCCGATGTGTGCTCCCAGTCCTCTGGGCCTTGACTATCGCCGCCGTGGCTGACCCAACGGCCCTCGCACCACGGCACGGGGCAATCGATCCGGCGAGCGAGCAGGGACCTCTCATCCTCGCTCATCATCGGCCGCTCACCGACTCGACAAGCGCGCGCATCTTCTCGTCGCTCACGCGCACGTACCGCTGAGTGGTAGCAGGCGAGGCGTGCCCGAGTAAGCGCTGGACCGTAAGCACGTCTCGATCGACGTTGTAGGCACGTGTGGCGAACCGGTGTCGGAGAGTGTGCATGGTCACCCCGGGTGGGAGCAGCTCGGCGATCTGCTTGCCCATGTAGCGCGCTGAGAGGTGGCCCTCTCGCGCCACGTGCGCCTGCTTCTCGACGATCCGGCCCGGGAAGAGATAGCCCACCGGTTGACTCCGCAAGGCGACGCTCAGCGACTCAGGAAGCGGAAGGACTCTGATCTTCGCGCCCTTCCCGTGCACCGTGAGCGTCCATTGACCCCGTGCGTCTTGACGGATGTCGCTTGAGTGCACGCGTGCAACCTCGGCTCGCCGCATGCCCAACTCCGCGGCGAGGCGCAGAGCGAGCGTCCAGCGTTCATCGGCGGCTGCGAGTGCGCCGGCGTATTCGTCGTCTGTCGCCGGGCGCGCAACCGGATCGGCACCCTTGATCTTGGGCAGACGTTGCGTCGGGTCGTCCTCCACCGTGATCCGCTCCGTGTCGACGGCCCAGCCGTAGAACGTGCGGAGCAGGCTCTTTCGGTTTCGCCGGGTCTCCCGCGCCCATCGCTTGCCGGCCATCCACTCGAATAGGTCATCGACGGTCAGTTCGAACGGTCCACGGCTCGCGTGATCCCGCGCAAAGGTGCGCAGCTGCTCGCCCCACGCGCGCACCGTCTCTGGCTGCATCCCCCGCGACCACAGATGCCGCTCGAACGCGATGATCGGTTCTTCCCACTGGGGCGGTACGGGGAGCTTCAGGGATTGATGGGTGACGGTCTCGGTCGGGTCGGCCGTGGCCCGGCCGGCTTCGAGTCCCCACCTGTAGAAGCTTCGAAGCGCCGATCGCATCGAGGTTTGGGTCGACGAGGCGAGTCCCTCAATGCTGAGCAACCACTCACCGACCTGACGCTCGGACACATGCCACGGTGAGACCCCCGCGAAGAGAGCGAATCGGCGAAGGTGCTTCACGCGCGTGCGCACGAGCCCCTCGCTCACGCGCCGTTCCTGGGATGCCCGGTAGGCATCAAGGGCGTCGATCCAGCGTGCCGCCGTCGTGGGATCAAGTGACCGCGCTCCATGCCACATGCCCTTGGTGCTGGGCGGGTTCGGATTCATTGTTCTTCCCTTCTCTATGCAACGAGCCATGCAACACCGACGTTGCATGGTGTCGAATCTGGATGTGCGTCGACAGATGCGCCAGTCGCGCGAGGGCTTGTCCTGACAGGGAAGAGCGACCCTGTGTGCACCTCAATGCACGCACAGGGGGAACAGTTCAACTCCCCCCTCGCGCACGAAATGACATCGGCCCCCGGTTACGGGGGCCGATGTCGTTTTCTGTTCGAGGGGCTGCTGCGAACCTCCCCGGGGCGGGCCCCTGCCGCCAGAGGCTCCGCGCGACGCGCCAGCGGCGCGTGGAGTGGGCGGTAGGGACAACTCCCCCCTCGCGCACGAAAGAGAAGGCTCCCCGGTCACGGGGGGGCCTTCTTCTCTTTCGCGCAGAGGTCAGATGCCGTCCAGGGTCGGCACGAGGGTGAAGAGGACGACTTCGACCTCTCGCCCCACTCCGGGAGCGAACGACGGCGTGCGCGACACCTCGGTGAAGCCGCAGCGCTCCAGCACCGCGATGAAGGCGGCGTTGTCCGCCGACGCGCGGGCGAAGAGAGGGCGGATCGGCTCGCGGGCGATGAGCAGTCGCAGCGCGGCCGTCGCGACGCCGCGGCCCCATGCGTGCCGCGCGATCCAGAAGGTCACCTCGCGGTCGCCGTCGACGGTGAAGAGGGCCGCCGTGCCGGCGAAGCCGCCGCGCTCCGTGACGACGAAGGTGTCGACGTCGCTCGATGCGCGCTCGCGCCCGATCCACGTGTCGAACGCGCCGCGGTCGTCGGGATCGGACGCCGTGAACGCGGCCTGAGCGATCGCCTCGGGGTCGCGCATCATCTCGTAGACGGCGTCGAGGTCGTCGTCGTCGAGGTCGCGCAGCTCGATGTGGCCCACGCGCCCCACGCTAGCGAAGGCGCGTGGACGCGGGGAAGCGTCAGGACAGGCCGTGCTGGGCACGCAGCGCGCGCTCGGCGCGCTCGCCGTCGCGCTCGACCATGGCCGCCCGGAACTCCTCGTAGCCTGCGCTGCGCTGGACGGGGCACTCGACGTACGGGTGCCAGCCGGCGAGATTGCGGCGGATGACGAGCTCGGCCTCGCGCATGACCCGCACGAAGGGCCGGTTCCGCGCCGCGAGCGTCAGGGTCTCGAAGAGCCGCGCGCTCCCGTCGATGATGCCCATGCGGTCGTCGGAACGGGATGCCTCGATGACGCGGTCGACCTGGCCGAGGACGTCGTCGAGCTCCTCGTCGCTGATCCGGTCCGCCGCGAGGCGGACGATGCTCCCCAGCAGCAGCACGACGAATTCGTGCGTCTCGCCGATGAGACCGGGATCCGGCATCGTGACGCGCGTGTAGCGGTTGGGCGCCACCTCGACGAGACCCGTTCGCTCGAGTCGCTGCAGCGCCTCGCGCACGGGGGTCCGGGAGACGCCGAGCCACCGCGCGAGCTCTTGGTCGCGAAGGTGCTCGCCGGGCTTGAGGCGTCCGTCGAGGATCGCCTCGCCGATCGCGGCGTACACCTCGTCTCCGAGCACGGTGCCGCGCGGGTCCACGGGCATGAGCGGAACGGTGGTCATGGGCGACACAAGTGTACGTCGGGTGAACGCGGCCGCACGTCGGTGACCTCGAACCTTCAAGGAGGACTGATATATCGGTAGAGTGTGCGCTGTCACGCTTCTGCGTGGCCTATCCGGGGGGATCCGTCGGCGCCCGGGCCTCGAAGCGTCATGCTCGGCCCGGGCGTTCGATGGTTTTCCGCCCGCTTTCCGCGGCAGAGGCGGCGACCATTTCGGCCGTGCAACATTTCCGTCACCTTCCGAAACGGGGCTATGTCGTGTCCCCGGCCGTCGATAGCGTGTACCTGTCGGCACGATCTGTGTCGTCGAAGAGCGTAGAACGGCATTTCATGAGCACGCAGGGCACCGTCAAGTGGTTCAACTCGGAGAAGGGCTTCGGCTTCATCGCGCCGGATGAGGGTGGCGCAGACGTGTTCGCGCACTACACCGCCATCCAGGCCGGCGGCTACCGCTCCCTCGAGGAGAACCAGCGCGTGGAGTTCGAGATCGCGCAGGGCCCCAAGGGACTGCAGGCCGAGAACATCCGCCCCCTCGCCTGACCCGCGAGCACAGCCGCCCGTCCGTCCTCGGCTCATGAGACCCCCTTCCGGGGGTCGACCGTGATGGATGCGGCGGCTTTTGTGCTGCCCGGACGTCAGTCCTTTTCGCCGCGCACGAGTTCGAGTCCGGCGCTCGCGAATTGACGCAGCGTCGCATCGGGCAGGAAGGCGCGGGTCAGTCCCGCGGCGATCCGCGTGAGGTCGGTCTCGTCGCGGTAGAGGAGATACATCGTCTCGTACCGCGGGTGGAACTTCTCCTTGAATCGGTGCAGCGACCGGAAGCCGTAGACCGGCTCGAGCATTTCGGCGAGTTTGTCGGTGAGGTCGGCGATGGGGCCGGCATCCTCCGGATAGTCGTGCGTCAGCGGGGCACCGGAGAGCGACAGGATCTGCGCTCCCTCGTCGGAGAAGTGCCGGGCGGACGATCCGATGAGGTATTCCATGACAGGCCCGAAGCCGCCTTCGCGCCGACGCATGAGGTCGAGCGTCCAGCCGTGCACCTCGCCGCCGCCACCGTAGACGGGCAGCCACGACAGGAATCCGTCGACGTCGCCCTTCGGTGAGATCGCGAGGGCGAGCCGCACCTCGGGATCCGCCGCCTCGTCGAGCGTGCCGAGCGTGAAGCCCATCTCGGGGAGACCCTTGTCGCCCACCCACATCTCGGAGATCGCGCGCAGCTGCTGCTGGATGCCCCAGGGCTCGTCGGCGAGCCGCGTCAGGCGGAACGTCATCTCCTCCCGGCCTGCGCGGTTGAGCGACGACCGCACGGAGTTCCACTGCTTGCCCGTGAAGGCGAGGCCGGGGAGGTCGACGATCGTGTCGTCGGCGACGACGAGGCTGCGCCATCCCTCCGGCACCGCCGCTCGCGTCTGCTCGCCGGCGCTGAAAAAGCAGGGGATGAGGGCCGCCCGCTCCGCACCCTCGATGAACTCCCGGACGGACGCGGGACGGGATGCCGCGGGCCCCAGCGGGTCGGCGAGCACGATGGCCACGCCCGACCGCCGCTGATACGCGACGATGCCGTCGGAGGTGCGGAAGTAGTCGTTGCCGTCCCACGTCGTCATCCACGAGAGGGTTCCGCCCCCGTCGCTGCGCAGCAGCTCCTTGACCTCGTCGACGGTCGGCGCCGGCTGCGCCCCGAGCCGCGCTCTGCGCTTCGCGCGGAAGGCGCGGCGCACCCAGACGAGATAGACGAGGAAGAGGAGCCACAGGGTCGACGTCGCGATGGACACGCTGAAGTCTCCGAGCGTGGCCTGCACGCCGCCGGCACCGGAGAGGAGGAGCGCGACGAGCAGTGCGGCGATGACGACGTTGAAGATCGCCCAGCCGACCGTCCACCCCCACGCCCAGCGACGGCCGCGCCGCAGTCCGTCGGCGAAGAAGAGGGCGACCGCGGCGTCGATCGCGGCATCCACCCACGGTCCGTCGACCGCATCCGTGTGGCCGAAGACCCCGTTCGTGGGCGTGAGCACCGTGAGCACCTCGATGGCGCCGAGCGAGAGGGCGACCACGAAGGCGATGAGGCGCTGCTCGCGGATGGTCGTCCGTTGGATGCGCAGCGACCGGTCGACGAAGAGCACCAGCGCGACGGCGAGGGCGTGCTCGAGGTCTTCCACGCCTCCCCAGAACAGCAGCGCGACCGTCACGAAGCCGAGCAGGACGAGCCACGCCCGCACGCGCCAGGGCTGCGGGAGGAGCCCGAGCGCCGCCGCGATGCAGGCGAAGGTTCCGCCTGAGGGGCCCACGTCGAGGACGAGCGCCTGCGCCTGCGCCCAGGGCCAGGGCGTGAAGGAGAAGACGAGGAGGAAGAGCACCGCGAAGAGCTGTCCGACGCTGAAGTACGCGAGGGCGACGCGGCTGCCCCGGCGGAACTCGAGGAACCCCATGCCGATGAAGGTCGGGAGGGTCAGGAGGTAGACCCACGGCTGAGTGACGAAGAAGGTGCCCGTCACGGGCGTCCACCAGCGTCCTTCGGACAGGGCGGGCAGGCCGTACGCGACGACGTCGAACGTCGAGGAGTCCTCGAAGGGCTGCCAGAGTCCCTGCCAGACGACGCCGGCGACGAGCAGGAGCGCGATCAGGGTCAGCGTCGCGGGGACGCGCCCGAGCACTCGCATCATCAGCCTCCCGTCGCCTCGAAGTCTGCCAGCGCAGTGGCGTCTTCGGCATCCCTCATCGCGCGACGGGCGGAGTCGAGGGCGGCGACCGGGTCCTGCGCCTGCCGGGCGTCGGCCAGTTCGCGCTGTGCGGACAGCAGACGCAGGCGCGCCGAGGCGGCCGAGCGCGAGTGGGCGACGGATGCCTCGGCCTGCGCGATCGCGCCGCGCGCGGCCGCGAGCGTTCCCGGCAGCGCGGTGCGGGCGCCGCGGAGCCGCTGCTGCGCGGTGTGCGCATCGCCGAGGGCGAGGTCGAGTCGATCGCGCAGCCGCGCGATGCGGTCGACGGTGCGGGTGGGATGCGTCGCCGCGGCGGGCTCGAGCGCGTCGAGCTGCGCCGTCACGGCGCGCAGCTCCGAGCCGAGGCGAGCCGCGTCGTCGGGCTCGAGGTGCTCCCGCGTCACGAGCGCCTGACGGAGCGCGCCGCGGGCGGCCGCGAACTCGTCGGGCAGAGCCTGCGCCGCCTGGGTCACCAGGCGGTGGGTCTCCTCGAGCGTGCGGGCGTCGGCCTCGGCGAGCCGGAGCGACCGCTCGGCCGCCGCGAGGTCGGCCAGCGCGCTGCGGGAGGGGTCGTCGGCTTCATCGGCGGCGCGGGCGAGCAGCCGTTCGGCGGCATCGGCCTCGGAGAGCGCGGACTCCGCGGCGCGCGCGGCATCCCTCCACTCCTCTTCCGCGAAGCGCGACCGCAGCTCGTCGACGAGCTTGCGGGGATCGCCCATCGAGGCGCGGAGGCCCGTGAGCCGCGCCCGCTCGGCGTCGATCTGCTGCGCCGCCGAGACGTTCGCGGCGACCCACCCGGCATGCTCGTCGCGCGCCCGCACGATGATCGAGAGCGCCTCCGACGTCTTGCGCTCGATCCGCGTCGCGACGCGGCGGATCTCGGCGGGCGTGACGTCGGGCTCGCCTGCGGCGCGGTACTCGTCGAACGCGGCATCCCGCGCGTGCTGCGCCGTGAGTCGAGCGCGGCGGAGGGATGCCGGGGCCCCGCCGCCGTACAGCGCACCGGACAGCCCCACCTCCAGCTCGAGCTCGGCGACGGCGTCGTCGAGGCGCACGAGGGACGCGCCCGCGCGCTCGCGCTCGGCGAGGGCGGCCGCACGCGCCTTTGGCGAGCGGCGCGCGCGCCGCACCGCCCACGCCGTGATCGCGATCGCCAGTGCGGTGACGCCGAACACCACGAGCGCCGGGATGACCCACCCCAGGACGCTCGCGACGGCGTCAGGCATCGGCGTCCCCGACGAGCAGCAGCGCCCGCAGCTCCTCGACGGTGTCGACGGCGGCCTGCGCGCCGTCGGCCTCGTGCGGCCAGCTGAAGCCCCACCGCACGAAGATGACCGGCACACCGTGCTCCGCACCGCCTTCGACGTCGTGGTGACGGTCGCCGACGAGCACGGGACGGCTCGTGTCGACCCCCGCCGCCGCGAGCCGCCGCAGCGCCTCGGCGACGATGTCGGACTTCGCGCTCAGCGTGCGCTCGTCGAGCGTCGCGCCGACGATCGAGGTGATATAGGGCTCGAGGCCGAAGTGGTCCATGAGCGCCTGCACCTGGATCTCCGGCTTGGAGCTCGCCGTGGCCTGTGCGATGCCGTTCGCCGAGACCTCGGCGATGAGGTCGGCGATGCCCGGGAAGAGCTTGGCGCCCGTCGTGTACCCGTCGGCCTTGCCGAGTGTGCGGTAGAACGAGACAGCCTCGGAGGCTTCGGCCGGCGTCATGCCGACGTTGGCCTGGAACGACTCGTACATCGGCGGACCGATCCAGTGCACGAGCTCGGCGCGCGTCGGACGCGGCTTGCCGAAGTGCTCGAGGGCGATGGTGAGGCGGCGGAGGATTCCGTCGGAGGCATCGACCACCGTCCCGTCCACGTCCCACAGGACGCAGGTCCACGGCGATCGGGTAGGCATGGGATCAGCCTAGGGGCGGGCCGTGTCGCGCACCCGTCGCCCGGATGACGCGGGCGTGACGCGTCGGTCTCGTTCAGCCGTCGCGGCGCAGCCGCTCGGCGATCGCCGAGAGCCGCGACGGCTCGGCGCGGAGAGAGGGGGACCCTCCGGAGAGCTCGTCCAGCGCGTCGGCGACGGCGGTGCGCGTGCGCCGGTCGGATTCGCCCGCCGCCACCGCTGCGGCCTGAGCGCTCTCGGCCTTCGCCCGGCTCGCGAGCGAGATGCGCAGCGCCTGGTACGCGATGAGCGCCCCCGCGACGGCGGCTGCGGCCGCGACGCCCGCGAAGATCGTGTTGAGCACGTCGAGCACCGTCATGGCCTGGATCGTACCCGCGCCCGCCGACAGCGCCGGGGCGCGGCATCCACTCTTCTAGAAGAGGGTCGGGATGCCGTTGTCCACACCCTTCATCGCGTCGTAGTCGAGCACGACGGTGTCGATGCCGCGGTCGCCCGCGAGCGTCTTGGCCTGCGGTGCGAACGCCTGCGCGGCGAGCACTCCGCGGACGGGCTTGAGGTGCGGGTCGCGGTTGAGCAGCTCGAGGTAGCGCGTGAGCTGCTCGACGGCGTCGATGCCGGCGCGGCGCTTGACCTCGACGGCGACGTGCCGCGGCTGCGCCTCGTGCTCGAGCGTGAGCGTGGTGCGGAGCATGAGGTCGACGGGGCCGATGGCGGTCGGGAACTCGCGACGCACGAGCGCCAGGTCGTCGCCGATGACGTCGACCTGCTCGGCGAGGAGACGCTGCAGATCGGCCTCGACGCCGTCCTTGATGAGCCCGGGGTCGACGCCGAGGTCGTGGCTGGCGTCGTGGATGACCTCGTGGATGCGCACGAGCAGCGCGTCGCCCGTCTTGACGTGGGTCACGCGCCACACCTCGACGACGCCTTCGGCCGCGGTCTCGGCGTCGGGCTCCTCCACGGCGAGCGTGCAGGGCGGGCTCATCCAGTTGAGCGGCTTGTACGACCCGCCGTCCGAGTGGACGAGCAGGCTGCCGTCGCCCTTGTGCACGAGAAGCCGCGTCGCGAGCGGCAGGTGCGCGTTGAGGCGCCCCGTGTAATCGACGGAGCAGCGGGCGATGACCAGACGCACCCGAAGAGCCTAGCCGCGCGAGGTGGGATCAGTGCGCGGCGGAGTGGCCGGCGCCGACCTTCGACCCGGCGATCGGCTTGGCCGCCCCCGACGCGAGGCCCGAGAGGGCGATGAGGGCGACGAGGATCCAGAGGGTCGGCAGCAGGCCGATCTCGTGGCTGATCCAGCCGAGGATGGGCGGGCCGCACAGGAACGCGATGTACCCGATCGTCGCGGCGGCGCTGACCGAGGCGGCCGCCTTCGTCGGATCGTCGGCGGCGGCCGACATGCCGAGCGGGAAGCCGAGCGACGCACCCATGCCCCACAGCGCGACGCCGATGAGGGCGATCGGCCAGGTCGGCGCGAGGATGAAGACGACCAGGCCCGCGCCGGCGGTGATGGCGAGGATGCGGAGCGTCCAGACGCGTCCGAAGCGGTCGACGAGCGGTCCGCCGAGCGCCCGCACCGCCGTCATCGCGACGGAGAAGACGGTGAGGGCGATCGCCCCCTGCGCCTGCGTGCCGTCGTGCCCGTCGACGACCGCGAGCGGGAGCCAGTCGTTGGCGCCGCCCTCGGCGAACGCCATGCCGAGCATGATCGCCCCGATGGCGTACGTGCGCGGGTCGCGCCAGACGGCCGCGATCGCGGCGAAGCGTTCGCGGCGGGTGACCGACGGCACGTCGCCCGGGGTGTCCTCCGTCGCCTCGCGCCGGGGGACGAAGACGACGGCGACCGCTCCGCCCGCGACGACGATCGCCGCGACGATCCACAGGTGCGGCGCGACCCCGACGCCCCACGCCGTCATCGCGACGCCGACGCCGGCACCGGCCACCGTGCCGAGGCTGAAGAAGGCGTGGAAGAGCGGCATGATCGTCTTCCCGGTCGCCTGTTCGACCGCTGCGCCTTCGACGTTCATCATGACGTCGGTCGAGCCCATGCCGAGCCCCATGAGGGCCAGCCCCACGGCCGTCACGGCGAACGACGTCGTCGTCTGGGCGCCGAGGCCTACCGCCAGGATGCCGACCGCGAAGATCGAGAGGCTCACGAGGAGACCGCGCCGCGCGCCCCATCGGGCGAGGATGACGTTGGCGAGCGAGAGGCCGAGGATCGACGCGGCTCCCGATGCGAACAGCAGGAGCCCGACTTCGAAGTCGTTGATGCCGAGGTTGGCCTTGACCGCGGGAACCCGCGACGCCCACGTCGCGAAGCCGAGACCTGTCGCGAAGAAGATCGCGAAGATCGCGGTGCGCCAGGCGACGATCTGCCGGCGGGAGAGCGCGGTATCCATCCGACCATGGTACCGAATCGATTCGATGCCGGGGAACCGGGCAGAGTACGATCATCGGGATGAGCACGAGACGCGCCACGATCGCAGACGTCGCCCGCGAGGCCGGCGTCTCGCCGTCGACGGCCTCCGTCGTCTTCAGCGGCAAGACGCCCGTCTCCGAGGCGACGCACCGCCGCGTGCTCGACGCCGCGAAGTCGCTGGGCTACACCGGTCCCGATCCCCGCGCCGCCTCGCTGCGCCGCGGCCGGTCGGGAATCGTCGCCGTCGTCTTCGAGGAGCACCTCGGCCGCGCCTTCCAGGACCCCGTGAAGATCCTCATGATGGACGGGCTCACCGACAGCGTCGCCGGCATGGGGGCGGGCCTGCTGATGCTCCGCGACCAGGACCCGGAGTCCAACGCCCCGTCGCTGACGACGGCTCCCGTCGACGCCGCCGTGCTGGTCGGATGCAGCGGGATGCTGCGCGAGTCGCTCGACGTCGTACGGGCACGCGGCATCCCGGTCGTCGTCATCGAGGGTGATGCGGGCAGCGAGGTTCCGCGCATCGGCCTGGACAACCGCGAGGCGCAGCGCCAGATGGCGAGCCACGTGCGCGGACTCGGGCATGATCGCGTCGCCCTCGTGACGCTGCCCGTCCGCACGGGGTGGGAGCGCGGCTGGATCGACGACGAGTCCCGCGTCTCGGTCGACGTCACGCGCGACCGCCTGCTCGGTGCGCGCGACGTGTTCCCGGATGCGCCGGCCTTCGCCGCGGCGGGCAGCTTCATCGACGAGGGGCTCGCGGCCGGTCGCGTGCTGTTCGCCGACCCCGCCGAACGGCCGACGGCCGTGCTCGCGCAGAGCGATCTGCTCGCCGCCGGCGTCATCCGGGCAGCGGAGGAGGCGGGCCTCCGCGTGCCCGAGGACGTGAGCGTGACGGGGTTCGACGGGATCGTCGTCGACGGACTCGCGCCCTACGAGCTCACGACGATGTGGCAGCCGTCGACCGACAAGGGGCGCGCCGCGGGGGAGGCCATCGTCGCGATGCTGCAGGGCGGGGAGGCGGCATCCATCGCCTTCACCTGCACATTCCGTGAGGGGAATACCACCGCTCCGCCCGCCTGATCCGGGTGGATCCGGGGCTGTCCGCCGCGCCGCCGGTAGACTGTCAGGACACCCGGACGCCCGTGCCCTTGGCCGCGACCCCTGAGGAGGCCGCGTATGCTCCTGCTCCTCGGCGCGTTCGCGGTGGCGCCGCTCCTGCTGCCGTGGCTCGTCGCGAGGATCGGGGCGCGTGCCTTCCTGGTCGCCGCCGTCCTGCCCGCGATCGCCTTCGTCCAGGCCGCCCTGGAGACCCGGAACGTGCTCGACGGGGAGATCCCGTTCGAGACCTACGACTGGATCCCGGCGCTCGGCATCCAGCTGTCCATGCGGATGGACACCCTCGGCTGGCTCCTCGCGCTCATCGTGACCGGCGTCGGCGCGCTCGTCATGCTCTACTGCCGCTGGTACTTCCGAGACAAGGCGGACGCCAAGGGCGCCGAGGGTCTCGGTCAGTTCTCCGCCGTGCTCCTCGCCTTCGCGGGCGCGATGTACGGGCTGGTCCTGACCGACGACATCGTCGTGCTCGTGATGTTCTGGGAGGTCACGAGCGTCCTCTCGTACCTGCTCATCGGGTACTACCACCGCCGCGGCGCGAGCCGACGGGCGGCACTGCAGGCGCTGCTCGTCACGACGCTGGGCGGCCTCGTCATGCTCATCGGCGTCGTGCTGATCGTCGTCGAGGCCGGCACGTCGAGCCTGTCGACGATCCTCGCGGAAGCCCCCACAGGACCCGTCGTCGACGCGGCGCTCGTGCTGCTGCTCGTCGGAGCCCTGAGCAAGTCGGCGATCTTCCCGTTCCACTTCTGGCTGCCGGGCGCCATGGCCGCGCCGACCCCCGTGAGCGCCTACCTGCACGCCGCCGCGATGGTGAAGGCGGGCATCTACCTCATCGCCCGCCTCGCCCCGGTCTTCGCGATCGCGCCGCCCTGGCGGCCCCTCGTCGTGGCCCTCGGCGTCTTCACGATGCTGCTCGGCGGCTGGCAGGCGCTGCGCGAGACCGACCTGAAGCGCATCCTCGCCTTCGGCACGGTCAGTCAGCTCGGCCTGCTGACCGTCGTGCTCGGCTACGGGACGAGGGATGCCGCTCTCGCCGGTCTCGCGCTGCTGCTCGGTCACGCCCTGTTCAAGTCGAGCCTGTTCCTGGTCGTGGGCGTCATCGACCGGCAGCTCTCGACGCGCGACATCCGCGAGCTCAGCGGCCTGGCCCGGCAGGCGCCCGTCATGGCGACGTTCGCGACGATCGCCGTCGCGTCGATGATCGGCATCATCCCGACGATCGGGTTCGTCGCGAAGGAGGGTGCGCTCACTGCGCTCCTCGAGGAGGCGCTCGGCGGAGCGCCGTGGGGCATCGTCGCCTTCGTGGGCGTCGTGCTCGGCTCGGTGCTGACGGCGGCGTACGGCATCCGGTTCCTGTGGGGCGCGTTCTGGACCAAGAAGGACTCCACGGGTGAGTCCATGCCCGCGACGGAATGGCCCGATCCGCCGCTCGGCTTCCTCGCCGCCCCCGTCGTGCTGTCGGGGCTCACCGTCGTCGCGGGGGTGGCGGCGCCGCTGGTCGATCTCGTCTTCACGCCGTACGCCGACACCGCGCCGGAGTCGACGCCGGGTGTTCCGCCGCCCGCCTATCCGTACCACCTGGCCCTCTGGCACGGCCTCGATCCCGCGCTGTGGATCTCGCTCGGGACGATACTCGTGGGCGCCGTCGTGTTCGCCCTGACGCGGCACACGGCACCGGCGCGCGTCATCCGGTTCACGGCCGGCGACATCTACAACGCGAGCCTGCGCGGCATCGCCCGCCTCTCGGTCGTGACGACGAGTCTCACGCAGCGCGGCTCGCTGCCCGTTTACGTCGGCACGATCTTCATCGTCTTCGTCGCGGCGGAGGGCACGGTGCTGCTCGCGGGCAGCGACTGGCGCGTCGCGTACGACGCCTACCAGACGCCGGCTCAGCTGCTCGTCGCGCCCGTCATGATCGTCGCCGGCATCATCGCGACCCGGGCGCGCAAGCGCTACACGGGCGTCGTGCTCGTGTCCGTCACAGGCCTCGGGATGGTCGTGCTCTTCGCCACGAGTGGCGCTCCCGACCTCGCGCTCACGCAGATCCTCGTCGAGACGGTGACGCTCGTCGCCTTCGCGCTCGTTCTGCGGCGCATCCCGTCTCGCCTCGGCGAGCACAACGCCTCCGTCGCGCCGGTGGCCCGTGCCGTGATCGCCGTCGCCGTCGGCCTCACGATGGCCGTCGTCGCCCTCGTCGCGACCGGTGCGCGGGTCGCGACGCCCATCTCGGCCGAGTGGGCCGATCTCGCCTACACGCTCGGCCACGGCAAGAACGTCGTCAACGTCGCGCTCGTCGATCTGCGCGGGTGGGACACGATGGGCGAGCTCTCGGTGCTGATCGTCGCGGCGACCGGGGTGGCATCCCTCGTCTTCGTCACGCACCGAGCCGACACGCTCTCGTCGCTCACGGAGCCGCTTCCCCGCGTCTCATCGCGCACGCGCCGGCCGCTGGTCGAGACGGAGGACGGCGGCGTCACCCCCCAGACGGCCGACCTCAGCCATCGTCCTCGGGCCTGGCTCGTGGGCGGGCAGCGGGTGAAGCCAGAGAACCGCTCGATCATCCTCGAGGTGATCGTGCGGATCCTCTTCCACACGATCATCATCGTCTCCCTCTACGTGCTCCTCGCCGGGCACAACCTCCCCGGCGGCGGCTTCGCGGGCGGGCTCATCGCGGGCATGGCCCTCGTCATGCGGTACGTCGCGGGCGGGCGCTACGAGCTGGGTGCCGCGGCGCCGACCGATGCGGGTCGGCTGCTGGGCGTCGGCATGGCGATCGCCGTCTCGTGCGCCATCGTGCCGCTCGTCTTCAACGCGCCGCCGCTCAAGAGCGCCTACCTCGAGGCGCACCTCGACTGGATCGGCGACATCGAGTTCGTCACCCCGACCCTCTTCGACATCGGCGTCTACCTCGTGGTCATCGGGCTCGTGCTCGACGTGCTGCGCAGCCTCGGCGCGGAGGTCGACCGTCAGGCGATCGAGCTGCGCGAAGCGCGGACGGGGGCCGGCTCGCGATGAACGTGTCCCTCATCCTCATCGTCATCATGGGCGTGCTCTTCGCGTGCGGCGTCTACGCGATGCTCGAGCGCAGCCTCACGCGTGTGCTGATCGGCTTCCTCCTCCTCGGCAATGCGGCGAACCTCCTGCTCCTCGTCGTCATGGGGCAGCCCGGTCTCGCACCGTTCTACGGCGCCGAGGGTGAAACATCCGACCCCCTGCCTCAGGCCCTCACCCTGACGGCGATCGTCATCACGTTCGCGGTGTCGGCGTTCCTGCTCGCGCTCATCTACCGCTCCTGGCAGCTCGGGCAGGCCGACACCGTGACCGACGACGAAGCCGACATCGCCGTGCGCCGTCGCGGCGCTGCGACCGAGGAGACGATGGACGACGAGGCCGAGTTCGACACCGACGACGCGACGACGGACTTCGTGGGCGTGGACACCGCCCCGATCACGGTGCTCGGCAGCCGCGACGTGCCGGGCCTCGTCGACGACGCGCCGGCCGATCGGCCCATTCGCCGTCCCCGCGACGGGGGTGACGACTCGTGAGCGCCCTCGTCCCCCTGCTCGTGACGCTGCCGCTGCTCGGCGCGGCGATCGCGCTGATCGCGGGCCGGCATCGCAGGACGCAGGTCGTCGTGTCGATCGTGACGCTGACCCTCGTGCTCATCATCGCGGCGGTGCTGCTGTGGGCGGTGGATGCCGGCGGGCAGCCGATCGCGGTCTCGATCGGCGGCTGGCCCATCCCGTTCGGCATCGTGCTGTACGTCGACCGGCTCGCCGCGCTCCTCGTCGTCGTCTCGAGCATCGTGCTGCTCGCCGTCCTCCTCTTCTCGGTCGGGCAGGGCGCCGCGGACGGCGACGACGACACGCCGGTCTCGATCTTCCACCCCTCGTACCTGATCCTCGCGGCGGGCATCTTCAACGCCTTCATCGCGGGCGACCTCTTCAACCTCTACGTGGGCTTCGAGATCCTGCTCGTGGCGTCGTACGTGCTCATCACGCTCGGCTCGACCGAGTCGCGCATCCGCACGGGCGTCGTCTACATCGTCGTGTCGCTCGTGTCGTCGATCCTCTTCCTCGCCGCGATCGCGATGATCTACGGCGCCCTCGGCACCGTCAACATGGTGCAGATCTCCGAGCGCATGACGGAGCTGCCGCAGGACACGCAGCTCGTCCTGCACCTCATGCTGCTGCTCGCCTTCAGCATCAAGGCCGCCGTCTTCCCGCTCTCCTTCTGGCTGCCCGACTCGTATCCGACGGCACCCGCCCCCGTCACCGCCGTATTCGCCGGCCTGCTGACGAAGGTCGGCGTGTACGCCCTCATCCGCACCGAGACGCAGCTGTTCTCCGACAGCAACGTCAACACGCTGCTCATGATCGTGGCGCTCGCGACGATGATCGTCGGCGTACTCGGCGCCGTGGCGCAGGCGGAGCTCAAGCGCATCCTGTCGTTCACGCTCGTGAGCCACATCGGGTACATGGTCTTCGGACTCGCGATCGCGACGCCCGCGGCGATCGGCGCGACGATCTACTACATGGTCCACCACATCGTGGTGCAGACGACGCTGTTCCTCGCGGTGGGACTCGTGGAGCGCCGGGCCGGCAGCACGTCGATCCTGCGCGTGAAGGGGCTCATGCGGGCGGCGCCGGTCATCGCGGTGCTGTACTTCATCCCCGCCGTCAACCTCGGCGGCCTGCCGCCCTTCTCCGGCTTCATCGGCAAGTACGCCCTCTTCGACGCGGCGGCGGAGGTCGGCACGCCGATCATGATGGTGCTCATCGTCGGCGGCATCGTGACGAGCCTCCTCACGCTCTACGCCCTCATGCGGGCGTGGAACCTGTCGTTCTGGCGCGAGGAGGAGGACTCGGCCGAGACCGAGTCGCGCATCTCGTACCTCGGCGACGCCCCGGCCGCCGCCGTGCAGACCGAGCGCCGCGCCATTCCGCGCATCATGACCGCGGCGACGACCGGCATGGTCGCGGTCACCGTGGCCCTCACCGTCTTCGCGGGCCCGCTCTACGACGTGTGCGAGCGCATCGGCGCATCGCTCCTCGAGCCCGTGAGCCTCACGCAGCTGCAAGAGGAGGCGGGCCAATGAGCCCGGATTCCGGCAAGCGGCCCGTCTTCACGCAGCTGTGGCGTCAGCTGCCGTTCTTCGTGTGGCTCGTCGCCCTGTGGATGCTGCTGTGGGGCCAGTTCACGATCGTCGCGTTCGTGACGGGCGTCGTCGCGGCGGTGGTCGTGACGCGCATCTTCCGGCTTCCGCCGGTCGAGCTCTCGGGCCGGGTCAACCTGTGGTGGGGCCTCGTCTTCGTGCTCGAGTTCCTCGTGGCGCTCGTGCGCGGCTCGCTCACAGTGGCGTGGCAGGTCGTCGATCCCCGGCGGCTTCCCGGCACGGCGATCATCGCGGTGCCGCTGCGGATCGACGACGACCTCATCATGACGCATACGGCGGTCACGGCATCCCTCATCCCCGGCTCCCTCATCGTGGACGCCGACCGCGACCGCCGCATCCTGTACCTGCACGTCATCGGGGTGCGCAACGCCGCCGATGTCGAGAAGCAGCGCGCGAGCGTGCTGCACTGGGAGGAGCGCATCGTCCGCGCCGTCGGGTCTCGTGCACAGGTCAAGAGGATCGTGGATGCCGTGGCCGGGGGTGTCTCGTGAACATCCTCCTCATCGCCATCTGCGTCGTGTTCGCGGCATCGGCGCTCGTCGCGCTCTATCGCATCGTGGTGGGACCGTCGATCCTCGACCGCGCCGTCGCCTCCGACGTGCTGCTGACCCTCGTCATGTGCGCCCTCGGCGCCGAGATGGCCATCAATCACCACACGCGGACGCTGCCCGTGCTTCTCATCATCGCCGCGATCGGCGTCTTCGGGTCGATCTCGATCGCCCGCTGGGTGGCCCGAAGGGACGGTGACGGCAATGGGTGATCTCGATGCGCTCGCCGGCTCGCTGCTCGATCCCCGCGGCATCCTGGACTGGATCTCCCTCGTGCTGATCCTGATCGGGGCGCTGCTGTGCCTCACCGCGGCGATCGGCCTCGTGCGCTTCCGCGACGTGCCGAGCCGCCTGCACGCCGCGACCAAGCCGCAGGTGCTCGGACTGATCCTCATCTGCCTCGCGATCGCGCTGTCGCTGCGGTCGTGGCCCGTCGTCGCCTTCCTCGTGCCCATCGTGCTCATCCAGCTCGCGACGGCGCCGCTCTCGGCGCACATGGTGGGGCGCCAGGCGTACCGCAACGGCACGATCGACCGCGCCTCGCTGCTCGTCGACGAGCTCGCCGAGTCGAGCGAGACCCCGCCCGCCGCCGGCGGCTGACGCGCGGCATCCCGAGCGCCCGCCGCCCTGCGCCTGCGGCCCGCCGGCGGCTGACGCGCGGCATTCCGAACGACCGCGGCACTTTCCTGCGACCGCTGCGCCGGCCTGCACCCGCGCTCGCAGGTAACAGCAGCGGTCGCGTGCGCGGGTCGGCTCAGGATGCCGGGACGAGCGTCAGCGTGTCGGTCGTCGCCGCCGTCACGGCCTCGGGCGAGAAGACCCAGGGGGTCTGCTCGATCCGCTGCCACGTCTCGGTCTGGTCCGTGTAGTTCGGGTGGAAGGCGTGGCCGCTCTCGCCGGTGAGGTGGTTCCAGCGCGAGTCGTCGAAGTCGGACAGGTCGACGATCATGCGCATCGACGGAACCGTGATCGTCTCGAAGCCCTCGCCGAGGGTCCAGCCGGTGGCATCCACCATCGAGCTGCCCCCGCTCACCGGGTAGGGGCCGCGGTTGAAGAGCCACTCGATCGGCGCGATGCCCGACTTTCCGAACGACCCGTTCGTGAGCGTCAGCGCGTGCAGGTCGCCCCAGTTCCAGCGGTCGGGGTCGTCGCCCTGCATCTTCACGAGCCTCTTATAGGCGCCCTCCGCCGTGCGCTCGAGCATGTCCTCCTGGTCCGAGACGTCGAGGCCCGGGTTCACCCACCACGGGGACGACGGGTCGTCGAGCAGCCGGTCGACCACGAGCGTCATGCGGCTCTGGTTGGACAGGGGCGCGGGATGCTCCCGCCCGCGCACGAAGATGTTGCGCACGAGCTCGTCCCACAGCACGTTCGCGTAGGCCGCCGCCGCCGACTCGGCGTCGTTGTCGGCATCCCACGTGCGAAGCAGTGCGAGCGCGGCATCCACGTCGTCGTCCCCCGTGCGCACGGAGTCGTACACGGCGGAGAGCCGCATGCCCATGCCGAAGCGGTCGTCGGCCTGGATGTCCCGCATGTCGTCGGCGGTGACGGGCCCCTTCGAGACAGCGCGCTGCAGCAGCTCGGTGATGCGTGCGGCGCGCCAGCCGTAGTCCCAGTCCCGCGTCAGGAAGTAGGGGTAGTCGGGCCCGACGATCGCGTTGTTGGCGGTGACGATGTAGCCCTCAGCCGGGTTGTACGCGACGGGCAGCTCGTCGAAGGGGATCCACCCCTTCCAGTCGTACGCGGAGTCCCAGCCGGGCTGGGGCATGGATCCGTCGCCTGCGCCGCGGATGGGCAGCCGACCCGGCGCCTGGTAGCCGATGTTGCCGGCGGTGTCGGCGTAGATGAGGTTCTGCGCGGGCACGTCGAACAGCGCGGCCGCCGCGCGGAAGCCGTCGAAGTCCTTCGCGGTGTCGAGCGCGAAGATGGCGGATGCCGTCGTGCCGGGCTGCAGGGCGGTCCACTGCAGTGCGACGGCGTACTCGCCAGAATCGGGCGCCCCGACGGGCGGTGACGTCGTGCCGTCGGTGCCCTGGTACGGGTCGGCGGCGATGGCGTCGAAGTCGGGCGTGAGCCCCGAGACGATCGGACCGTGCACCGTCGACCGGATCTCGAGGTCGACCGCCTTGCCGCCCGCGACCTCGATCTTCTCGTGACGGGTCTCGAGCGGCACGAGTGCGCCGTCGCGCCAGTACCGGTCGCCCTCGACCTTCTCGAGGTAGAGGTCGGTGACGTCGGTCGTGAGGTTGGTGAAGCCCCACGCGATGTCGGCGTTGTGGCCGATGATGACGCCCGGCATCCCGGAGAAGCCGAAGCCCGACACGTCGAAGGGGCACGACTCGGAGACCTTCTCACAGCGCAGTCCGATCTGGTGCCAGACGCTGGGCATCGCGGCACCGAGGTGCGGGTCGTTGGCGAGGAGCGGCATCCCGGACTCCGTCAGATCGCCGGAGACGACCCAGGAGTTCGAGCCGATCCCCTCGGCCGCCCCGCCCACGAGCGTCGACACGGCAGCGACGACCCCCTGCACCGTCGACCACTCGATGGACGCGGACTCGGCGGAGGCCGGCGCCGCTTCGGCCGGCCCCACGCCTGTCGTGAGCGCGGCCGGGGCCGCCATCGGCGTGATGGTCGGGACGATGACGGGATTGCGGTCGTACGGGTAGCCGGGGTACAGCTCCGTGAGCTGCTCGGCCGTGAAGTCGGGCGCCATGAGCGCACGCTCGGTCTCGTCGTCGATGTTCTCGCGGAGGTCCCAGGCCATCGCCTTGAGCCACGCGACCGAGTCTGCCGGCGTCCACGGCTCGATCTCGTAGCCCGGATTCTGCAGCCCGAGGACGGCGTACTCGAGCGACGCGTCGGCGCCGGAATGGTCGGCGAGGTAGGCGTTCACGCCGTCGGCGTACGCGTCGTAGTACCCGCGCGTCGTGTCGTCGAGCGCGTCCACCTCCTGCTCCGCGATGTCGTGCCAGCCGAGGGTGCGCAGGAACCTGTCCGTCGCGAGCTGCGACTTACCGAACAGCTCCGACAGCCGCCCCGCCGTGACGTGCCGGCGGAAGTCCATCTCCCAGAAACGGTCCTGAGCGTGCACATACCCCTGCGCGAAGAGGAGGTCGTGGCTGTCGGACGCCGTGATGACCGGGATGCCGAGTCGGTCGCGCTGGACCGTGACCTCGTCGTCGAGCCCGGCGAGGCGGAGCTCGCCGGACAGCTGCGGGAACGACCGCTGGATCGTCCAGACGCCGTATCCGGCCCCGAGCGCTCCCGTCAGAAGCACGAGCGCGACGAGGCCGAAGGCGATGATGCCGATCGTGCGCCCGACCGAGCGCGTGCGGGGGGCCTGGACCGGCACAGGGCCGGAGACGGGCTTCGACATCGAAGACACTTCCTCACGAACGACGTGGGACTCCGGCTCAGGTCGAGCGATCCCCAGTCCCACGCGTCGGGTCGCGTGGGCATCGTCTCGCATCGTAACCCGGGACGGCTCAGGATGCCTCGACGCGGAGGTGTTCGCGCTGCGTCGGTCCGTTTTGCGCTCGGCCCGGCGGGCTCAGCCGATGAGGCTGGGCTGCAGGTCGCGCAGCGTGCGGAAGTGCGTCATGCGGGTCACGCCGACGGCGGCGAGGACCAGGCCGCCCAGCATCCAGCTGAGAAGCGCGAGGACGTCGGTGCCCACCCGGGCGAGGTCTCCGCCGTACATGAGCTGACGCATGGCGTCGACGACGAAGCCCATCGGCAGCACCTGGTGGAGCGACCCCAGCGGAGCCGGCAGGGTCTGCCACGGGAACGTCCCGCCCGCCGTGACGAGCTGCACGACCATGAGCACGAGGCCGAGGAACTGTCCGACCGATCCGAGCCACACATTGAGCGCGAGGATGACCGCCGCGTAGGTGAACGAAGCCAGCACCATGACGCCGAGCGTGCCGAGCGGATTGGCGAACCCGAAGCCGAGGGCGAATGCGAGGATGCCGAACAGCGCCGTCATCTGCAGGCCGCCGAGCAGGGCCGGGGTGAGCCAGCCGGCCGCCGTCACGCGCAGGGGCGAGTGCAGCGCCGTCACGGCCCGGCGCGAGATGGGCTTGACGATGAGGAAGAGGGCGTAGATGCCGATCCACCCGGCGAGGGCGGCGAAGAACGGGGCGAGGCCCGCGCCGTAATCGGCGGCGGAGGCGAGCTTGCCGGACTCCACGGCGACGGGATCGGAGATCGCCTTCGCCTGTGCGTCGCGCAGCGCGGCGCTGGAGTCGGGGATCGCCGCGACGCCGGCGTCGAGGCCGTCGCGCAGCTGCGCCGTGCCGTCGGCGAGCGTGCCGAGGCCGCCGGCCAGAATGGATGCGCCGCCGCTGAGCTGGGACGCACCGCTCGCCGCCGCGTCGGCGCCGGAGGCGACCTGCGCCGCCCCCGCGGAGACCTGGGCCGCGCCCGCGGCGAGGGCGTCGACCTTGCCGACAGCGGTCTGCACCGTCGTGTTGCCCTGGCGGAGGTCGTCGGCGACGGGGTCGAGCTTGGCGAGCACGGCGTCGATCTGCGTCTGGTCGAGGCCCTGCTCCGCGAGGGTCGTCGCGATGTCGGCGCGGGCCCGGGGGAGCGCATCGGTCGCGGTCTGCACGGCGGCGCCGGCGCGATCCGCGTAGCCGGCGATCGTCGCGGTGCCCGCGGCGACCTGCTCTGCGCCGCCGGCGACGCGGTGAGCCCCGTCGGCGAGGGTCGCGGTGCCATCGGCGAGCTGAGCAGAGCCGGACGCGAGCTGCTGCGCGCCGTCGGACGCCTGCTGGGCGCCGTCGGCGAGTTGTGCGGCGCCGTCGGCCGCCTCCACGAGCTGCACGCGGATGTCGGAGATCCCGGTCAGGAGGCGGCCCGCGGCCTCCTTGGCGACGAGCTCCGCGACGGATGATCGGATCTTCTCCACCGCCTGCGCGCCGATCGTCGAGGCGAGGTAGTTATTGGCGTCGTTCGTCTCGAGCTCGATCGTCGCCTGTCGCGGTTCATCGCCGGCGACGGACGCGAGAGCGTCGGAGAAATCGGCCGGGATCACGACAGTGAAGTCGACGCTGCCCTCCTCGAGCGCCCGCGCCGCCTGGGCCGACGTCATGGCCTTCCAGTCGAACGCGCCGCCGTCGAGCAGCTCGTCGGCGATGCGCTCGCCGTAGTTCTGATCAGTGGATGCCTCGGTGACGGCACCGGCGGAATCGACGGTGGCCTCGGCGCCGGCCGTTGCCCCGGCATCCTCGTTGATGAGCGCGACCGGGATCTCGCTGAATCGGCCGTACGGGTCCTGGTTGGCCCAGAGGTACAGCCCGCCGTAGAGCACGGGCACGAGGAGCAGCGCGACGAGCGCGATGATCGACATGCGCGTCGCGGTGAGGCGGCGGAGCTCCGCCGCGATCATGGCGGGGATCTTCACGGCCGCACCGCCTTCGTGAGCGCACGGCCGGCGCGGGTGCGCAGCCGGCTCGGCCGGGGCCGCGCGCGGTGCGGAGTCGGGGCCGTGAGGACGGCGGCCGACGCCTCGCCCGCGACGACGAGCACGGCGTACCCGCGTTCCGCGAACTCCTGCGCGAGCGTCCACCACTCCCGCGGATCGCCGCCGTGGCGGTCGGGCGACACGAGCACGAGCCCCTCGACACCATGGCGCAGTGTCGCCAGTTCGAGCAGCAGTCGCAGCCGCCGGGCGGCCAGGACGTCGGCGATGGGGGTGCGCGCGAGATCGCGAGCGCCCGCCTCCTGGAGCCAGCGCGACACCGCGACCGGGTCGGAGCGGCGGCCCGCGAACATGAGCTCCTCGGCGACGATGCCCGCGACAGTGACGTTCGGGGCAGGGTCGGAGACGTCGGGGGCGTCGACGAGGGCGATCCGGCGGCGGAGGGCCGCGGCATCCCGCTTCCCGTCGATCAGGACGGAACCCGTGTCGGGACGCATCCGGCCCGACGCGATGAGCCCGAGGATAGTGGGGCGCTGCTCGGTCTCGGCGAGGGCGAGCCTCGCGGTTCCTGAGGCGAACTCCACCGACGTCTCGGGCAGCGAGATGCCGTTGCGTCCCTTCGACACCTCGGTGAGGGCGATCCGCATCACGCCTCGTCCTCCACGAGCGACGGGTGACGCTCGAGGAGCGTCACGGACTCGGTCCACGACAGGCCGGCGATGCTCAGCACCGCGCGGACGGCGAGCGAGCGGGCCTCGGGGGACGAGGCATCCATCCGCGTGATGACCGCTCGCGCGGCCTCCTCGACGAGCCGCGCGAGGGTCGGGGCGGCGACGTCGGTGCGGAGCGTGCCGTCGTCCTGGCCCGCGCGCACGATCTCGGCGAGCCGTCGCCGCACGGGCGCGAGTGCGTCGGCGGTGTCGTGCACGTGCGCTTCGTCGAGGGCGATGGATGCCGCGACCTGCACGTGCGCCGCCTCGCGCCAGAGCAGCGAGGCGAGGCGGGCGAGCGCGACGCGGGCGTCGGCGTCGTCGATCGTGAGGGCGATGGCGTTGAAGCGCTGGGCGCCGATGGAGATGACGGCTCGCACGAGGGCGTCGCGGTCGTCGAAGTGGCCGTAGAGGGCGCGGCGCGAGAGGCCGGCCGAGCGCGCGATGGCGTCGATCGACGCGTGCGGGTCGCGGGCGATGAGATCGGTCGCGGCCGAGATGATGTCGGCGCGGTTCTCGAGCGCGTCGCGTCGTGGGCGTCGCGGAGTGGAGGTGGGTGTGCTCACTCACCTCATGGTAATAACTTGCACACTGATGTGCAAGTTAGTGCATCGTCAGTCGGTGCCCAGGTCGAACGCCGCGCCCTCGTTCGCGGCATCCGTCGCCTCGGTCAGCGCTTCGGCCTCCGCACCGACCGGCAGGGCGGGCTCGGTGATCTCGCCCGCCTCGCCCGTCGCGACGCGGCCCACGAGGGCGCCCGTCGGGCCGCCGATGAGGCCGAGGCCCGCGTACTGCTCGAGCCGCGCGCGCGAGTCCGCGATGTCGAGGTTGCGCATCGTGAGCTGGCCGATGCGGTCGGTCGGGCCGAAGGCGGCGTCGCCCACGCGCTCCATCGAGAGCTTCTCGGGCGAGTACGACATGCCGGCCGCGATCGTGTCGAGGATCGTGTAGTCGTCGCCGCGGCGCAGGCGCAGCGTGACCGAGCCCGTGATGGTCGAGCCGACCCACTTCTGGATCGACTCGCGCAGCATGAGCGACTGCGGCTCGAGCCAGCGGCCCTCGTACATGAGGCGACCGAGGCGGCGGCCCTGCTCGTGGTACGTCGCGAGGGTGTCCTCGTTCAGGATGCTGTTCACGAGGCGCTCGTACGCGATGAAGAGCAGTGCCATGCCCGGCGCCTCGTAGATGCCCCGCGACTTGGCCTCGATGATGCGGTTCTCGATCTGGTCGCTCATGCCGAGACCGTGGCGGCCGCCGATGCGGTTCGCCTCGAATACGAGCTCGACGGGGTCGATGAACTCCTGGCCGTTGATCGCCACGGGACGCCCGCCCTCGAACGACACCGTGACGTCCTCCGACGCGATCTCGATCTGCGAGTCCCAGAACCGCACGCCCATGATCGGCTCGACGGTCTCGAGCGAGACGTCGAGGTGCTCGAGCGTCTTCGCCTCGTGCGTCGCACCCCAGATGTTGGCGTCGGTGGAGTACGCCTTCTCGGCGCTGTCGCGGTAGGGGAAGCCGTGCTCGACGAGCCACTCGCTCATCTCCTTGCGGCCGCCGAGCTCGGTGACGAAGTCGGCGTCGAGCCACGGCTTGTAGATGCGCAGGGCCGGGTTGGCCAGCAGGCCGTAGCGGTAGAACCGCTCGATGTCGTTGCCCTTGTAGGTGGAGCCGTCGCCCCAGATGTCGACGCCGTCCTCCTTCATGGCGCGGACGAGCAGCGTGCCCGTCACGGCACGGCCGAGCGGCGTGGTGTTGAAGTAGGTCTTGCCGCCCGAGCGGATGTGGAACGCGCCGCACGCGAGGGCGACGAAGCCTTCCTCGACGAGGGCTGTCTTGCAGTCGACGAGTCGCGAGACCTCGGCGCCGTACTCGAGCGCGCGCCCCGGGATCGCGGCGATGTCGTCTTCGTCGGGCTGGCCCAGGTCGCCGGTGTAGGTGCAGGGCACGGCGCCCTTGTCCCGCATCCATGCGACCGCGACGGAGGTGTCGAGTCCTCCCGAGAAGGCGATGCCGACGCGCTCGCCGACGGGAAGGGACTGGAGCACCTTGGACATGGGCTCCAGTCTATTGAAGAGGCGTATCCCGACATGAAAGCGGATGCCGCGGCCCGGGGCCGCGGCATCCGCTTCTTCGTCCTGTGCCGGGCGTCAGATGACGATCGCCCCGCTCGCCGGCGTGTGCCGCCGGGTGGCCCGCTTCTCGCGGAACCGGTCGATCGCGATGATCATCGCGCCGATGGCGAGGAAGCCCGCTGTCATGACCGCGATGTACAGCAGCGGCGAACGGTATCCGCCCGCGATGTGCGGGTCGAGGAACGGGTAGGGGTACCACCACGGCGTGGTCCCGTCCGGGTTGGCGACGCGCTCGCCGCGGACCATCGTGTACGTGACCCACGCGACGGGGTAGCCGACCAGAACGCCGAGTGCCCACCACGGCAGTCCGCGACGGCGCGGTGCCAGCAGCAGGTCGAGCAGGAAGTAGATCGGCATGACGACGTGCAGCGTCTCGGCCGCGTACTTGTCGAGCAGCGCGATGCCGGCGGAGTCGCCCAGCGCGATGGCCGACGGCAGTCCGCGCAGCAGCAGGTTGTACACGAGGCCCAGCAGGAAGATCGGGCCGGAGACCGCCGCCAGCGCGAGGACGATCGTCTGCGGCTCAGGCGTCGTGCCGGGGTGCCGCAGCGACCAGGCCGCGGCGGCGAGGAGCGCCGCGATGCTCAAGAGCGTCGAGACGATCGTGAAGAGGCTGAAGTAGTTCGCGAGCACGTCGCCGAGGACCTCGGACTGCCGTGCTGCTCTGTCGACATTGACGATGAAACCGGCGACGACCCCCGAGAAGGCTGTCACCGCCGCAGCGATGCGGAACCATGACCAATACATTTCGACGACCTTTCCGATGATGACTTGTGTGGATGTGTCGTCCCCCATGAGCACAGGTGTAGCGAGGGCGATACCTCGGAACCGGAATCTCGGTAGCCCGGATGCCATAACGGAAGAGGTGTCACCGCTTGCTTTTGTAGGCGAGAAACAACGCGTCCCCCAAATAGTGGACACTGTCGACAAACGCCTCACCGATTGGTGGTAAGCGGCTTCCCGCGGCGGCGTCCGACCCAGACGACGAGGGTCGCGAAGAGGCTGATCGCGATCGCGATCCCCGCGACGTACAGGGCGACGGTGCCGTATCCGTCGTCGAAGTTGTTGGGGTCGAGGAACGGGTACGGGTACCAGAACGGCGCCCCCGTCGTCGGGTTCGTCGTGAGCGGGCCGCGCACGAGCGTGTAGACGACCCAGACGATCGGGAAGATCAGCACCTCGGCGATCGATCGCCACGGGAGCGCGCGGCGGCGCGGGGCGAGGAAGAGGTCGGCGGCGAGGAAGATCGGTCCGACGACGTGGAGCACCTCGTTCGACCACGGCACCGTCGTGCCCTGCGGGAGCGCGATGCCGCGCAGCAGCGTGTTGTAGACGACGCCCGTCACGAGCATGTTCGTCGTGGCGCATGCGAGCACGGTCGCGAGGGCGCGGGGCTCGGGGGCGGCGACGCGGCGGCCCCGCGACCAGAACCAGACCGCGGCCCACGCCAGCACGACGACCGACACCACGTTGGACAGGATCGTGAAGAAGCTGAAGAAGTTGACGATCGTCGTCGCCACGTCGCGCCCGGCGTCGATGGCCCCGCCGATCGTGCGGACGGCCTGCGCCACGATCGCGGCCAGGATGAGGAGGGATGCCGCGGCCCGCATGAGCGCCCAGGTCCGAGCCCAGGCCGGGGTGCGCGTCATGCGCTCACCCTAGCGGCGGCCCCGGACGCCCGCTGGATAGGATGGGGTGTAACCGTCCGCTACGAACGGGGGAGCCCCCAATGCCTGGCATCGTGATCGTCGGAGTCCAGTGGGGTGACGAGGGCAAGGGCAAGGCCACCGACCTGCTCGGCGAGCGCACCGACTGGGTCGTCAAGTTCAACGGCGGCAACAACGCGGGGCACACCGTCGTCATCGGCGACGAGAAGTACGCCCTGCACCTGCTGCCGTCCGGCATCCTGTCGCCCGGCGTCAACCCCGTCATCGGCAACGGCGTCGTCGTCGACCTCGAGGTGCTCTTCAACGAGCTCGAGGCGCTGCACGCGCGCGGGCTCGACACGTCGCGCCTGCGCATCAGCGCCAACGCGCACATCATCACGCAGTACCACCGCACCCTCGACAAGGTCACCGAGCGCTTCCTCGGCAAGCGCATGATCGGCACCACCGGTCGCGGCATCGGCCCCGCGTACGCCGACAAGATCAACCGCGTCGGCATCCGCGTGCAGGACCTCTTCGACGAGAACATCCTGCGCCAGAAGGTCGAGGGCGCCCTCGACCAGAAGAACCACCTGCTCGTGAAGGTGTTCAACCGCCGCTCGATCACGTGCGACGAGATCGTCGACGACCTGCTGTCGTACACCGAGCGCCTCCGCCCGATGGTCGCCGACACGTCGCTCCTCCTCAATGACGCGCTCGACGCCGGCGAGGTCGTCGTGTTCGAGGGCGGCCAGGCCACGATGCTCGACGTCGACCACGGCACCTACCCCTTCGTGACGTCGTCGTCGGCGACGGCCGGCGGCGCCGCGACCGGCTCCGGCGTCGGACCCAACCGCCTCGACCGGATCGTCGGCATCGTCAAGGCCTACACGACGCGCGTCGGATCCGGTCCGTTCCCCACCGAGCTCTTCGACGACGACGGCGACTACCTGCGCTCGCGCGGGTTCGAGTTCGGCACGACCACCGGCCGCCCGCGCCGTGTGGGCTGGTACGACGCCCCCATCACCCGCTACGCGACGCGCATCAACGGCATCACCGACCTCGTGCTGACCAAGCTCGACATCCTGTCGGGCCTCGCGCAGATCCCGGTCTGCGTCGCGTACGACGTCGACGGCGTGCGCTTCGACGAAGTGCCGGTCAACCAGTCCGACTTCCACCACGCGAAGCCGATCCTGGAGTACTTCCCCGGGTGGAAGCAGGACATCTCGACGGCCCGCACGTTCGACGATCTGCCTCCCGAAGCGCAGGACTACGTGCTCGCGCTCGAGAAGATGAGCGGCACGCGCATCTCGGTCATCGGCGTGGGTCCCGCGCGCGACGCCGTCATCGTGCGCCACGACCTCGTCGACTGACCCCGTGCGACCCCTCGACGCGCTCAGGGACCGGCACGGCCATCGGCCGGAGGGGTCCGGGCGATGAGATTCCTGCTGGGCGGCTACACGCCCGAGATGGACGGCGCCGCGACGGGCATCGGCGTGCTCCTCGCGGGTGCGGCCGACGACGCGCTCGCCGGCGGCCCCCTCGGATTCGCGGGTGACGCCGTCTCCACGGCGGGCTCCCCCTCCTGGCTTGCGCTCCACCCGACGCTCGACGTCGTCTATGCGGCTCTCGAGGGCGCTCGCGCCGTGCAGGCGTTCCGCCGCACGGGCGAGGCGTCCTACACGCCGCTCGGTCCGCCCGTCGAGGCGGGCGAGTTCGTCTGCCACATCGCGGTGTCCCCCGATGGAGGCTGGCTCGTCGCGAGCTGCTGGGGCGACGGACGTGTCGTCCGGATGGCGCTGGATGCCTCGGGCCGGCCCTCGTCGCCGGTGATCGCGCCCGCGGCCACCGATCCGTACGGACCCGGCACCTCCGCTCCCGTCGCGGGCGACCTCGACCTCGACCTCGCCGCCGCGGCCCGCGCCCTGCGGGAAGCGGCGGGCGAGGAGTACGCGCACCTCGTGCCCGACCACGATCGGGACGAGCCCGCAGGCGACGCCGAGGAGGAGGCATCCCGCCCCGCCCACGCGCATCAGGCGGTCTTCCTGCCCGGTGGACTCGTCGCCACGACCGACATGGGCCTCGACCTCGTCCGCTTCTGGCGCCCCCGCGCGTCGGGGCTCGCCCCCGTGCAGAACGTCGTGCTGCCGAAGGGCTCGGGTCCGCGCCACACGGTCCGCCACCCGAGCGGCCATCTCTACGTCGTCACGGAGCTGTCGCACGAGGTGTTCGCGCTCGCGCTCGATCCTTCGACGGGCTCGGGCGCATCGTGGCGCATCGTCGGGGGCACGGGACTCGGAGCCGGCATCCTTCCCGACGACACCGCGGCCGAGCTCGCACCGTCGCGCGACGGGGAGTTCCTCTACGCGGGCGTGCGCGGCAGCGACACGATCGCCGTCGTCCGCGTGCGCGGCGAGGGGGAGACCCTCGAGCCCGTCGCGCTGGTCGAGGCGGGCGTCCATTGGCCCCGCCACCACGTCGTCGTCCGCGACACCCTGCTCGTCGCGGGACAGCGCTCCGACGAGGTCGCCTCGCTCGGGATCGACCTGCGCACAGGCGTCCCCGGACGCGTGCGGCACCGGACGGCGACGCCCTCGCCGACGTGCCTGCTTCCCGTTCGCTGAGGCGCCCTCGCGAAGCATCGCCCGTGACGGGTGAGCAGCGGCGACCCCGGGCCGCCCAGGGGTGTGAAGCCCCCGAGGGCGGGGCTAGCTTGAGATCGTCGCTGGGGGGATGACCCGCCGAGCACGGCGGACGACGCTCCCGAAGCTTCGACCCGTGACTTCAGAAGGGAAGACAATGGTTGATTTCCGCTACGGACCCGTCGAGCTGTTCCTGCTCGGCCTCGAAGACGAGCGGCCTGATCCGCAGCTGCTCGCCGAACTCGCCCAGCTCGTCGACGGCGGGGTGCTGCGCGTCCTCGACTTCGTGGTGATCTCGAAGTCCGAGTCCGGCGACGTCTCGATCGTCGAGATCGAGGACGACTCCGATGACTACGCCGCCCTCGACCTCGTGCTGAGCGGCATCACCGGCGAAGAGGACATCGCCCAGCTCGCCGAGCTCGTGCCCGCCGGCGGCTCGGCCGCCATCGTGGCGCTCGAGCTGCTCTACGCGCGCCGCCTCGCCGGGGCGCTCGCCGCGAGCGGCGGCGTCGTGCTGACGTCGGAGCGGATCCCCGCGCCCGTCGTCAACGCCCTGGTCGACATCGTCGAGGAGGTCGCCGCGGAGGAGATCCTCGAGGAGGCCGCCGACGAGCTGGCCGCAGAAGACGAACTGGCAGAAGAGAAGTAAGGAGACCACCAACATGATGCGCAGAGTCGGACGCCCGGGTCTCGTGGGCCTCGCCGCACGCACCGCCGTCGTCGCAGGAACCGCGACCGCCGTCAACAACGGCATGAACAACCGTCAGCAGCGCAAGGCGCAGGACGAGTACGAGCAGCAGCAGTACGCCGCCGCTCAGCAGCAGGCCGCCATCAACGCGGCGGCCCAGCAGGCCGTCGCGCAGCAGTACGCGGCCCAGCAGCCCGTCGCCCCCGCCGCTCCGGCGCCGGCCGCGCCCGCCGCAGCCGGTGGCGAAGACATCGTCGTGTCCCTGCAGAAGCTGGCTGCGCTCCGGGATGCCGGTGCGCTGAGCGACGCGGAGTTCGAGGCCGCGAAGGCCCGCCTGCTCGGCTGAAACCACTGGGCGCGGCATCCCGGATCATCTGAAACGGGTGATCCAGAGATGCCGCGCCTTCGTCACCGGGAAGACTGGATCCTGGAGCGCACTGACGCACCTTGTTGTTCTCATTGGAAGGAAATGAAATGTTCGATGGCAGCTTCTGGAGCGTCGTCCTCTGGTTCTTCTGGATCTTCGCCTTCGTCGCCTACCTGTTCGTGCTCATCACGATCTTCAGCGACCTGTTCCGCGACCACAAGCTGAGCGGCTGGTGGAAGGCCGTCTGGGTGATCTTCCTGATCTTCCTGCCCTTCCTCACGGCGCTGATCTACCTCATCGCGCGCGGCGCGGGCATGCAGGAGCGCGCCCTCGCCGAGGCGAAGAAGCAGCAGGAGGCCACGGCCGCCTACATCCAGTCGGTCGCAGCCACGAGCGGTGGCGGCGCCAGCGCGGCTGACGAGATCGCGAAGGCCGCCGACCTCCTCAAGGCCGGCACCATCACGCAGGCCGAGTACGACCAGCTGAAGGCTCGCGCCCTCGCCTGATCGCACCCGCGACACACACGACGAAAGCACCCGGCGGAACCGCCGGGTGCTTTCGCGTTTCGGATGAGGGATCCGCTAAGTTCGCATACGGGATTGTGACGGTTCAGGTCGGCGTCGATCCTTGCGTTCACCGCGGAGGTAGAGTAAGCGCGCGATGAGCGCAGCTCACCCGAGCGGGTGGACTTCTTGCAACATCTCGCCGACCCGGACGCTCGCCCCGTCCGGTGCCGAAGCGGACGTGGGCGTGAGGAGGACTCGATGACTCTGCCATCGAGCGCGCTCTCCACCCCTGCGTGGACGCGCCACCACCCGCCGGCCCGGCAGCCGTCGACGCTCGAGCGCGCGGGCCTCGTCCGGTTGCTCGACGACCTCGTGGCGGAGCATCCCGTCACTCTCGTCACCGCACCCAGCGGATTCGGCAAGACGACGCTCGTGAGCGCGTGGGCGGAGCGCAGCGCACAGGTGGTCGCATGGCTCGCCCTCGACCCGCTCGAGGAGGGCGCGGTCGACGAGGCGATCATCGCGGCGCTGGAGTCGGTGATCCCGCAGGATCGCAGCACCGGCTTCGGCCTCGGCCCCGACGCTCCACCCGATCCGCGCCGGCGCCTCGACGACGCGCTGGCCGGACTCGTCGACATCGTCGTGCTCGTCGTCGACGACGCCCAGCGGGCGCAGCGCAGCCTGGAGTCGGGCCTGCTCGGCAGTCTGCTCGCCCGCACCCCCGCGTTCCTCCGCGTCGTCCTCGTCGGCACGACGGCGCTCGAGCTGCGCATGCCGCGCTTCATCCTGAGCAACCCCGACGCCGTCATCGGAGCCGAGACGCTCGCCTTCGACGCGCGCGAGGTGCACGATCTCGCCGTCGAGATGGCGAGCACCGCCGACGCCGCGGCGGTCCACGCCGACACCGCCGGCTGGCCCATCGCCGTGCGCCTCGCCCTCCTGAGCGGCTCCGCGCCGCGCGCCGTCTCGGCTCGTGGCGGCGGGCTGATGCGCGAGTACGTGCGCGACGTCATCCTCTCGGCCCTCGACCCCGACCTCGCGCGCTTCGTCGTGGAGGCCACGGTGTGCGGGTCGCTCACGGCGCGGCTCGCCGCCGAACTCACCGGCCGGCAGGATGCCGCGCGCCTGCTCGAGCAGTGCCGGCGCCTCGGCCTCTTCCTCGACAGGCACGACGGATCGGGCGGCGTCGAGTACCGCTGGCACGCCCTGTTCGCGCGGCACTGCCGCGAGCTGCTCGCCGAAGAGGATCCCGATCGCCTCGCCGAGATGCACCGCCGCGCAGCGGCGCTCCTCGCGGCCGCGCGCCCGCTCGACGCCGTCGCGCACCACCTCGAGGTGGGTGAGGCGGAGGAGGCGGCATCCGTCATCCTCGAGTCGTGGGTGCGGCTCGTCGTCGGGAACTCGGCGGCCTCGGTCGACCGCGCCTGCCTCTCGCTGCCGGCGGGCATCGCCGACCGGCCGGCGCTGCAGCTCGTGAGGGCGTGCGCCCGTGACGCGCTGGGCGAGCAGAAAGCGGCCCGCGAGCTGTTCGAGCGCGCCCAGACCGCCGCGGCGGGAGACCTCGCCGTCGAGCGGACGCTCGAGCTCGCGACGCTCTTCTTCGCCGACGACCGTCCTCGCATCACCGCGGCCGTCGCGGCCGTGCGCGCGCGACTGACGACGTGGACGCCGGCGCCGAGCGAGCGCGCCGCCATCACCTTCCTCCTCGGGTGGACCGAGCTGCGCCAGCGCGCGCACCCCGAGCAGCTGATCGAGACGCTCGAGGCCGCCGTCCGCGAAGCCGAGGCCGTCGGCGACCGCGGCCTCGCACGCCGGTCGCGCGAGTGCCTCGCGTACGCCCTCGCCTGGGCCGGCGAATTCCGCCAGGCCTGGCCGCTCCTCACCGAGCTCGCCGCCGAGGAGCCGGACGAGTCGTCGTGGGTCGCCTACATCGGCGGCAGCGGCGGGGTCGCGGCGGGAAGCGTCGCCTACTGGACGTACGATCTCGCCCGGGCCGAGCAGGAGTTCCGTCGCGTCATCGCCTTCGGCGGGGCGGGGCGGACGTTCTCCGATCTCGCCCGCGTGCTGCTGGCGTGCACCGCGGCGGCGACGCGGGATCCGCGACACTGCCGGCGGGCCGCGCTCGAGCTGCAGTTCCTCCCGCGCGCCGAGTCGCAGGGCATCGTCTGGCCCAGGATGCGGCAGATGTCGGTCGCACTGCTCGAGGAGGCCGTGGGACACCGCGATCGCGCCCTGCAGATCGCCCGCGCACTCGCGGACGAGCCGGCGATGCCCCTCATGTCGGTGCTCGTCGCGGGCATCCTCCGCCGCGCGGGGGCCTACACCGAGGCGCTCCAGGTGCTGCGCCGGCTGCAGCCCTACGCCGCCGTGTCGTACGTGCGGGTGGCCACGCTCGCGACGCGCGCCCTCGCGCACTGGACCTCGGGACAGCCGGATGCCGCCCACGAACTCTGCGAAGAGGCGCTCATGGTCGCCGAGCCCGACCTCGTGCGCCTGCCCTTCAGCGAGGCCGACCCCGAGCTGCGCGAGCTGCTGAGCGCCCACATGGCGTGGGGGACCAGGCACGAGGAGTTCCTGCTCTCGTGCCTGCGCCCGGGAGCGGCCGGTTCGGCGCTGGGCACGCTCTCCGAGCGCGAGCGCGACGTGTTCGAGCAGCTGCGGACGACCCTCACCACGATCGAGATCGCCGACCGCCTGGGCGTCTCGGTCAACACGGTCAAGACGCACCAGCGCGCCATCTACCGCAAGCTCGGCGTCACGTCACGGCGAGAGGCGCTGCGCCAGTACACCTGAGCGGATCAGCGCGCCGTCCTGACCTTCGCATCCTGCCTGGGGATGAAGATCTGCTTGATGATCAGCAGGATCGACGCCGTGACGGGGATCGCCACGAGGGCGCCGAGCAGTCCGAACAGGGTGCCGCCGACGAGCGCGCCGATGACAACGAGCGCGCCCGGCACCGACACCGTCTTGTTCATGACGCGGGGCGTCAGGAGGTACGCCTCGATCTGGATGTAGATGAGGTAGACGATGCCGAAGATGAGCGCGGCCGTGGGGTTCGAGAAGAGGGCGAGCACCGTGGCGAAGATCAGATAGCAGACCGAGCCGATCAGCGGGATCAGGGTGATGAGGAACGCCGCCACGGCCATGAGGAACGGGAACGGCAGCCCGAGCGCGAGGTGCAGGATGAGGCCGACGATCGAGTTGAAGAAGGCCAGGATCACCATGCCGGTGAGGTAGCCGCCGATCGAGTCGGTGATCTGGTTGGTGAGGCTCGTCACCGTGGGGCGGCTGTGCGCGGGGGTCAGCTGGGCGAAGGCGACCTTCATGGCGGGAAGCCCGGCGAGGAAGTACAGGCTCAGCACGAGGATGATGAGGCCGCCCGAGATCGCGAGGCCGATGCCCACGCCGAGCTTCACGACGCCTCCGCCGAGGCTGGCGAGATTCGACGGGTTGGAGAAGTAGGTCTGGATCTGATCCAGGATCTGGCCCGTCTGGGTGCCGAACGTCGACTGCATCCACTTCGCGAACGACGAGGCCTCGGCGTCGCTGATGATCGTGGGCAGGTTCTTGACCAGAAGACCGATCTGGGTGAACAGCGCGGGGATGAGGAACCACAGCGCCGTCAGCAGCAGGATGCCGAAGATGCCGTACACGATGACGATGCCCCACGTGCGGGGGATCCGGTGACGCTCGAGCCGCTTCACGATGGGATCGAGAGCGAGGGCGAAGAACAGCGCCATGATGATGTAGAAGACGATCGTCGTGAGGTTGATGAACGCCACGCCGAGCCCGAAGGCGACGAGACCGCCGATCGTCAGGACGAGCCCCGTGGCGAACGGCCGGCCGAGATTCGCCCAGATCTGCGGCTGGGGACTGTCCTCGATCACAGCCGGGATGAGCTCGTTCTCGACGACGGTGGCAGGGGCGGCATCCGTGCCCGCCGCAGCATCGGCGGAGAGCGGGCGAGCACTCTCGATGGCATCGGTCATGCGCACACTCTAGGCCTGGCGGCGTCGCGATAGGGTCGAGGCACGAGGAGGATCATCCATGACAGGCGAGGACCCGACGCAGACTCTTCTGCGCCTGCGAGGCAGCATCGACAACATCGACGCGGCCCTCGTCTTCATGCTGGCCGAGCGCTTCAAGGCGACCAAGCGGGTGGGCGAGCTCAAGGCCGAGCACGGGATGCCGCCCTCCGACCCCGCCCGTGAGGAGCAGCAGCTCGCGCGCCTGCGCACCCTGGCGCTCGACGCCGAGCTCGATCCCGAGTTCGCCGAGAAGTGGTTCAACTTCGTCGTGGCCGAGGTGATCCGCCACCAC
This sequence comes from Microbacterium sp. AZCO, assembly GCF_039614715.1. GTDB lineage: Bacteria > Actinomycetota > Actinomycetes > Actinomycetales > Microbacteriaceae > Microbacterium. The sequence continues at coordinate 3,621,702 of NZ_CP154857.1, forward strand.
ACCGAGGCGGCCGACGGGCGCTAGGAGACCGGCGTGAGCGGGACGACGGCGTTCGTGCTCGGCGGTGGAGGCGTGCGCGGCGCCGTCGAGATCGGCATGATCCGGGCGCTCTTCGAGGCTGGCATCCATCCCGACCTCATCGTGGGCACCTCCATCGGCGCGATCAACGGGGCTCTCGTCGCCAAAGACCCGACGCTCGGCGTGCTCGACACCCTCCTCGACGCGTGGGCGTCACCCGAGGCGAACGCCGTCTACGGCGACTCGCTCGTCATGCAGCTCTCGCGGCTCGTCAAGACGAAGACGCACCTCAATTCGCCGCGGCCGCTCGAGGAGCTTCTCGAGCGCAGTCTCGGCGCGGATGCGACGTTCGAGAGCCTGGCCGTGCCGCTGCAGGTCGTGGCGGCGAGCATCGAGCGCGCCGCCGAGCACGTCTTCGACTCCGGACCGCTCATCCCCGCCATCCTCGCCTCGGCCGCGGTGCCCGGCCTGTTCCCCCCGGCCCGCATCGACGACGAGCACTTCATCGACGGCGGCATCGTCAACTCGATCCCCATCGAGCAGGCGGTGACGGCCCGCGTGCAGCGCATCTTCGTGCTGCAGGTCGGTCGCGTCGAGACCCCGCTGGTCGCACCGAGCTCGGCGGTCGAGACGGCCCGGGTCGCGTTCGAGATCGCCCGCCGTCACCGCTTCGCCCGAGACATCGCGACGCTCCCGGAGGGGGTCGACCTCTTCGTCCTGCCCAGCGGGGGCGGCATGGACGGCGACGACTCGATCCGCTCGTACCGACGCCTCGACACCGTCAGGCAGCGCATCGATCGGGCGTACGAGGCGAGCCGCGACTTCCTGTTCGAGCGCGGCATCCCTCCCCTCTCCGCGAAGGCGGCCGAGGAGTGAGGCTTCCGCCGAAGTGGGTGCGGCGGGTCGTGATCGCGCCGCTCGTGATCGTGATCGCGCTGCTGCTCGTGCTGACGATCCCGCTGTGGCTGCTCGGCGCGCTGGGTCTCACTTCCCTTGTGCCTGGACGGTTCCGGCTGCCGCGCGTCCTGTGGCTGATCTCGGTCTACGTCATCTGGGATGCGTCGCTCCTCGTCGTCATGTTCGGGATGTGGATCGCCTCCGGCTTCGGCTGGAAGATCGACACCCCCGCCTTCCGCCGCGCCCACTACCGCGTCGGGGCGCGCGGGCTCGAGATCCTGTTCGAGGTCTTCGGCTCGGTGCTTCGGCTCGACATGGTGACGGCGGCGGGCGACGACGAGGATCGGGATGCCGCGCGCGCGGCCTTCGACGCGCTCTTCGAGCGGGGCACGCCTCTCGTCGTGGCGAGCCGCCACGCCGGCCCCGGCGATTCGTTCATCATCGTGCACACGCTCCTCAACGAGGTCGACCGCATGCCGCGCATCGTGCTGAAGTACACGATGCAGTGGGATCCCGCGATCGACGTGCTGCTCAACCGCATCCCGACCCGCTTCATCGTGCCGTCGGGCTTCGGCGGCAAGACCACGGGCGGCGGCCACTCCGTGGAGGACAGCCTCCGCGACCTCGCGACGGGCCTCGGTCCCGACGACGCCTTCGTGATCTTCCCCGAGGGCGGCAACATGACCTCGACCAGGCGCCGCAGCCGCATCGACCGCCTTCGCGCGGCCGGGCGCACGACGCTCGCCGACCGGGCCGAGTCGATGCTGCACGTCATGCCGCCGCAGCCCGGCGGGATGTACGCGGCGCTCGACGCATCCCCCGACGCCGACGTCGTCTTCATCGGCCACACGGGCCTCGACCGGCTCATCACGATGGGCGACATCTGGCGCGACCTGCCGATGGACAAGCGCATCACGATGCACGCCTGGCGCGTGCCCCGCGCCGAGATCCCGGCCGACCGCGACGCGCAGGCCGAGTGGCTCTTCGGCTGGTTCGAGCGGATCGACGGGTGGATCGCCGAGCGGTCGGCGATCGACGAGGCCGGCACGCGATAATGCGGACAACCGCGTGGCGTCATGCGCCACGGCCTATCGGCATGCCACGGAAATAATGCGCATTATCATCTTGGCAACCTGACCAGCTGCCCGCAGACTCTCATCGACACGACGATGTGTCGATCGAGGAGGATCCGGGTGCTGCACCATCGCGTCACACAGGCCGACGTGGCCGCTCTGGCTCGCGTGAGCCAGGCGACGGTCTCGCTCGTGCTCAACGACAGCATCCCCGTCGGCGTGCGCATCAGCGATGAGACCAAGCAGCGCGTGCTCGACGCCATCCGCATCACGGGCTACATGGCCAACCCGATGGCCCAGCGCCTTGCGGGCGGTCGCAACCAGATCCTCGGCGTCTTCACGTACGAGGCGACCTTCCCCGGCCGCGGACGCGACTTCTACGGCCCGTTCCTCAACGGCATCGAGCAGGCGGCCGAGGGGCTGGGCGTCGACATTTTGCTCTTCACCAGCGCCCGTGTCGTCGAGGGTCGACGCCGGCTCACGCGAGAGGGCTGGCACCGGCTGGGTGTGGCGGATGGATGCCTCCTCCTCGGCCAGCAGGAGGATCAGAGCGAGCTGCAGCACCTGCTCGACACGAACTACCCCTTCGTCTTCGTCGGCCGCCGGCGCAGCGAGGGGATGCGCCTGCCGTATGTCGGCGCCGACTACGTCTCGGCCACGGCGCGTCAGGTCGAGCGGCTCGTCGTCCGCGGTCACGAGCGCATCGCCTATGTGGGCCCGCAGGGACCCGACCAGCCGAGCATCGACCGCGTCGAGGGCTACCGCTCGGCCGTCGAGGCGCACGGCCTGCCCGCGCGGTTCGTCTCCGTCGACGACGTCGTAGAGACGGCGCGCGAGATCGTCGAGCGCCGCATCACCGCCGTCCTCGTGGCACCGGAGCTGCATCCCGAGGAGCTCGCCGACGAGCTCGCGCTGCGCGGCGTCGAGGTGCCGCGCGACCTGTCGATGCTCGTGCTCGGGCAGGCGCACCACGGCAGGCCGGGCGGGCACGCGTGGTCGGGCTTCGTCATCCCGCGGGAGGAGATGGGCGCCCGGGCCCTCGTGCTCCTCTCCCGCCTCGTCGAGGCGAGCCGCCCGCGCCAGGGATCCGCACCGCGTGAGAGCGTGCCGCCCGACGACCTGCATCATCTGCTGGACTGCCCCGACATCGAGGGGCAGACGCTCGCGGCGCCGCCGGCGGTGACCCCGTGAGCGCGGCGGAGCTGACGTGCGACGTGCTCGTCGTCGGCGGCGGTCTGGGCGGCGTCGCCGCGGCGCTCGCCGCAGCGGATCGCGGGGCGTCGGTCGTGCTGACCGAGGAGCACCCCTGGCTGGGCGGGCAGCTCACGTCGCAGGCCGTGCCTCCGGACGAGCACCCCTGGGTCGAGCGGTTCGGCACCACGGCGCGGTACCGGGCGCTGCGCGACGGCATCCGGGATGTGTACCGCCGGCGATACCCGCTCACGGATGCCGCGCGCCGGCGCGACGATCTGAATCCCGGCGCGGGGTGGGTGTCGAAGCTGTGCCACGAGCCGCGCGTCGCGGTCGGCGTGATCGAGGAGATGCTCGCGCCCTTCCGCTCGTCCGGACGGCTGCGGATCCTCCGGCGCGTCCGGCCCATCGCCGCGACGGCCGAGGGCGAACGCGTGACGTCGGTGACGCTCGGATCGGTCGTCGGCGACGACGACACCGTCGTGACGGCGGCGTTCGTGCTCGACGCCACCGAGACGGGCGAGGTCCTGCCGCTCGCCGGGGTCGAGTACGTCACGGGGTTCGAGTCGCAGCGCGAGACCGGCGAGCCGAGCGCACCCGCCGACGCGCAGCCCGGCAACGTCCAGGCCCTCAGCGTGTGCTTCGTCCTCGAGCATGTCGACGGCGACCACACGATCGACCCGCCGGAGCGCTACGGCTTCTGGCGCGACTACGCCCCCGAGGCGTGGCAGGGGGCGCGGCTCGTGTCGTGGCAGGCGCCGAACCCCCGCACCCTCGAGCTGGAGAGCCGGAGCTTCACGCCCAACCCCGGCGACGATCCGCTGCTCGTCGACGCCGACCAGTCCAAGAGCGCCGGCGACGGCGACCTCTGGGTGTTCCGGCGCATCCTCGCGCGAGACCTCTTCGCACCCGGCGCCTATGCGAGCGACCTGTGCCTCGTGAACTGGCCGACCATCGACTACTTCCTCCAGCCCGTGCTCGACGCCGATCGCGAGACCGAGGAGGCGGCGTACGCCGACGCGCGGCAGCTCAGCCTGTCGATGCTCTACTGGATGCAGACCGAGGCGCCCCGGGCCGACGGCGGCACGGGCTTCCCCGGCCTCCGCCTGCGCCCCGACGTCATGGGCACGAGCGACGGGCTCGCGCAGGCCCCGTACCACCGCGAGTCGCGGCGCATCCGCGCCCTCACCACCGTCACCGAGAACGACGTCTCATACGCCGTCCGCGGCGAGCGAGGCGCGACGCGCTACGACGACAGCGTCGGTGTGGGCATGTACCGCATCGACCTGCACCCCTCGACGGGCGGCGACACGTACATCGACGTCGCCTCCACCCCGTTCGAGATCCCGCTCGGCGCCCTCATCCCGCGCCGGGTCACCAATCTCCTCGCCGCCGGCAAGGACATCGGCACCACCCACATCACGAACGGCTGCTACCGCCTGCACCCCGTCGAGTGGAACGTCGGCGAGGCCGCAGGCCACCTCGCCGCGCACTGCCTCGCCACCGGGCGCTCGCCGCACGCCGTGCAAGCCGCTCAGGACCTCCTCGAGGACTTCCAGCGCGAGCTCGTCTCCACCGGATTCGAGCTGCGCTGGCCCGCCGAGGCGCACCCCTACTGACACGGCATCCCTTGCGATCACAGGAAGGAAAGATCATGCACCACTCCCTCTCGCGACACCGTCGCACAGCACTCGTCGGCATCGCCGCCGTCGCAGCTCTCCTGCTGGCCGGATGCTCCGGCGGCGCACAGCCCTCCCAGTCGGAGTCGACCGGACCCGTCGACCTCCGCATGACGGTCTGGACCGCCGACGAGACGCAGCTCGGCGTGTTCCAGAAGATCGCCGACGCGTACGTCGCCGACAACCCCGACAAGGTCTCGAGCGTGACGTTCGAGACGATCCCCTTCGCCGACTACACGACCACCCTGACGACGCAGCTCGCCGGCGACAACCCGCCCGACCTGGCCTGGATCCTCGAGAGCTACGCGCCGCAGTTCGTCGCGAGCGGCGCCCTCGTCGACGTCAAGCCGACCCTCGAGGGCACCGACGGCTACGAATACGACGACCTGCTCGACAGCTCGCTCGCGCTCTGGCAGAAGGACGACGGCCTCTACGCCTACCCGTTCTCCAACAGCCCCTTCGGCGTCTTCGTCAACACCGACCAGATCGCCGCGGCGGGTCAGCCGAATCCCGCCGACCTCGTCGCCGAGGGGAAGTGGACGTACGACGCGGCCCGTGACATCGCGGCCGCCGCGGCGAAGGCATCCGGCAAGCAGGGCCTCGTCGTACGGGACTTCGACTACAAGGTCTGGGAGAATCTCGCCACGATCTGGGGAGGATGGGATGCCGAGCCCTGGAGCGAGGACGGGAAGACGTGCGAGTTCACCAAGAAGCCGATGGTGGATGCCATGACCTGGATCCACGACGCGATCTTCGATGACGCGGCGATGCCGGGACCGGGGACGACGGCCGACTTCTTCGCCGGCGAGTCGGCCATGACGATCACGCAGATCAGCCGCGCCTCCGCGCTCGACGGGTCGTTCGGATGGGACCTCGTGCCGCTGCCGTCGGGTCCGGAGGGTCAGCAGAACGTCATCGGGCAGGCCGGGATCGGCGTCTTCGCCGCGGGCGAGCACCCGCAGGCGGCAGCCGACTTCCTCGCGTACTTCACGAACCCCGAGAACGCCGAGACGCTGGCCGCCTACTTCCCGCCGCCGCGTGAGTCGCTGCTCAACGCCGAGACGCTCGCCGCCGCGAACCCGAAGCTCAGCGAGGACCAGCTGCAGGCGGTGGTCGTCGACGGGATCCAGGATGCCGAGACCAAGCCCTCGCACGTCGAGTTCGCGCGGCTCGAAGACACCGTCCGCGCTTCGCTCGACGCCCTGTGGGTGCCCGACGCCGACGTCAAGGCCGTGCTCGCGTCGACCTGCGACGCCATCGAGCCGCTCCTGGCGGGCTGACGATGGCGCAGACGGCCGCGATCGGCACCGGCGTGGGCCGGCGGACCTCTCCCCGCCGGCTCACCGCCGCGCACCGCGACTGGATCGCGGGGTACGCCATGACGGCGCCCGTCGTGCTGGGCGCGATCGTCTTCGTCGTGCTGCCGCTCGGGGCCGTCTTCTGGTACTCCCTGCATGACTGGAATGTGCTCGCGAACTCGTTCGTCTTGGCGGGGCTCGACAACTACGAGCGGATGGTCGCGGACCCCGGCCTGCGCTCGTCTCTGCTCGCGAGCCTGTGGTTCTCCGTCGGGCTCGTCGTGCTCAACATCTCGCTCGCGCTCGCCCTCGCGGTGCTCCTCAACCAGAAGCTCCCGGGCACGACCGCCTTCCGCACGATCTTCTTCTCTCCCGTCGTCGTCTCGCTGGTCGCCTGGACGATCGTGTGGGGCTTCCTGCTGCAGGACGACGGCGGCATCAACGGGTTCCTGCGACTGCTCGGGATCGACGGCCCCAACTGGCTGCGCACGGGCCCGACCGCGATGCTCGCCGTCATCGTCGTGCAGGTCTTCAAGAACGTCGGGCTCAACATGATCCTGTTCCTCGCGGCGCTGCAGGGCGTGCCGGAAGACCTCTACGAAGCCGCGCGACTCGACGGCGCCGGTGCGTGGCGGCGCTTCCGCTCCATCACGGTGCCGCTCATCAGCCCGACGCTGCTGCTCGTCTCGATCCTCACGATCGTCGGCTCGCTCGAGGTGTTCGCGCAGATCGCCGTGCTGACCGGCGGGGGTCCGGGCAGCTCGACGACGGTGCTCGTGTACTACCTGTTCCAGCAGGCGTTCCGCTTCAACGACTTCGGGTACGCGAGTGCGATCGCCGTGCTGCTCTTCGGCATCGTGCTCGCCCTGACCCTGCTCCAGTGGCAGACCCGGAAGCGGTGGGTGTTCCATGAGAACTGAGCTCCTCGACAGGACGGCCGACGTGGACGCCACCCTTGCCGTGCCGGCCGCTCCCGACACGCCGTCGCCCGAGCGCCGCCGGCGCCGCCGCGGTCGCGCGCTGATCATCGCCGTGCTGGCCGTGCTCAGCGTCCCGTTCGTCTTCCCGACCTGGTGGATGGCGACCTCGAGCCTCAAGCCGATGAGCGAGATCCTCAGCTCGGTGCCGACGCTGTGGCCGCAGTCGCCGACCTTCGGCGCCTACGTCGACGTCTTCCGGCTGCAGCCGTTCGCACAGCAGTACTGGAACAGCCTGTACATCGCGGTGCTCGTGACGGTCGGGACGATCCTCTTCTCCTCGATCGCGGGCTACGCCTTCGCCCGCATCCGCTTCCCCGGCGTGAATCTGCTCTTCCTGCTCGTGCTGACGGGTCTGCTCGTGCCGAGCGAGGTCACGATCGTCCCGCTCTTCCGCGCCGTCAGCGCGCTCGGGCTCATCGACACGCACTGGCCGCTCATCATCGTGCCGATCTTCGGCGCCCCCAGCGTGCTCGCGACGTTCATCATGCGGCAGTTCTTCCTCGCGCTGCCGGTGGAGCTCGAAGAGGCCGGCCGCATCGACGGTCTCGGGCGGTGGGGCATCTTCTGGCGCATCGCCTTCCCCCTCGCGCGTCCGGCGGTCGCGGCCGTCGCGATCTTCACGTTCCTCAAGTCGTGGAACCTGTACCTCGAGCCGATCGTGTACCTGTCGAGCAAGAACATGTTCACGCTGCCCCAGGCGCTCACTCAGTACGTGGATGCCTACGGCGGGCCGATGTGGAACGTGCAGCTCGCCGCGACCACCCTCACCGTCGTGCCGGTGCTCGTGGTCTTCCTGCTCGCGCAGCGGCACTTCGTCGAGGGGCTCGCGCACACGGGGCTCAAGGGCTGAGCACCGTCTCCCACGCTCAGGGGCGGGGCTTGGGTCGGGTGATGCGACCGGGGGCGGTGTCGGCACCGCGGGCGGGGACGGGCCAGGTGCCGTGCGGCGCGCTCGCGCCGGCGGACGGAGTGGGGGATGCCGGGGGCGCGGCGTCGAGCCGGACCGGTTCGGCCACCGGTAGGGCCTCAGCCGGGGTCGCGCCCGTCGGGCCGGCGGTGAGCTCGTGCCCGACCTGCTTCTCGAGCACGACGATCGCATCGTCGGAGAGCGAGATGAGCCCGTCGAGCTCTTCGCGCACGCGCTTGTAGGCGAGCTGGCGCTCGGCGGGTGTCGCCGCCTGGTCGATCGCGACGGTCAGCAGCTGCTTGGCGGTGTCGAGGCGCTTGCGCTCGACGTCGGTGAAGCCGGAGTCCTTGATGCGGCGGGCGTCGCGCTCGGCGACGTCGAACGCGACCTCGTAGTCGGTCACGGCGTTGCGGTACTCGGAGAGCTGCTCCTTCGAGAGGCGCGCCTTGGCGTTCAGCGGCCGCAGCCCGTCGGCGACCTTCTTCGCCCGCAGGAACGCGGCGGTGAGCGGCTGCCTCCCGTCGCTCATGGCCGGGTAGGCGATGAGCTTCGCGACGTCGAGCTCGTACTCCAGCCAGCGCGCCGTCACGGCGTCGTGCGCCGCGAACAGGCGCTCGAGCTGGCTCGGCGCGGCCGCGACGTCGGTGGCCGGGGCCACACCGGGTGCGCCCGCCGCCTGCGGGATGGGACCCGTCACCGGGCGTCCCCGCGCGGCCGCCTGTGCCGCCTTCAGCTCGGCCTTCGCGTGCAGCACCTCGAGGCGCCGCCTGTGCCGCCGACGCGCGCCACGCTCCCAGGCGCTCCCTATGGAGGCCAGCACGCCGAACAGCGGGAAGACCAGCCACCAGAAGCCCCCGATGAATTCGAAGACCGGCTGCACTCTGTCATGCTAATCGCGTCGTCAGTCCGTGTACCTGACGGTTTCCTCGGGGATCAGGATGCCGGGCGCTGGGTGCCCCGCGACGGGACGGGCCACACGGGCTCGTGGTGTGCAGCCGGGGGTGGCGTCGGCGCCTTCTCCGGGCGCGGGGGCGCGGCATCCTGAACCCGGGCAGCCACCCACGTGGCGTTCTCGGTCGCCCACGCGATGGCCGCCGACGATCGCTCGAGGAACTGCTGAGCCGCCGCCGTCCACGCCGCCGCGGCGGGCTCGGGCTTCGGCTCGGGCGGCGCCATGCCGGACGCGCGGGCCTCGGCCCACGCGGCACGCTCGGCCGCCTCGAAGGCGTGCCCGAGACGGTCGACCGCGTTGCGGTACGCGACGTACTGCACGGGAGTGATGCGGGCGCGCGACGACGCCGGCCGCAGGTCCTGGGCCTCGGCGCGCGCGGTGAGATAGGCGGCGGTGGTCGGCACGCGGCCGTCGCTCATGAGCGGGAAGGCGATGAGGCGCGCGGGGTCGGTCTCGTACGCGAGCCATCGCGTCGTGATGGTGTCGTGCACTCCCATCACCTGCGCGAGCGGGTGGTACTGCGGGTCGCTCGCCGCCGCGAGGCCCGCCCGGGCGGAGCTCACGCGCATGCGCCGCACGCGGACGTTCGCGATCGCGGCGCGCAGGTCGCGCTGGGCCGACTGCAGGCCACGGCGCGCGGCGGCGACATCGGCGGGAGTGGCACGGGATGCCGCCCGCTCCGCCTGCACGCGGGTGAGCTCGGCGCGCGCGAGGCGCAGGCTGCTGCGCGTGGACCACTCGTGCGCGCGCGCGTCATGCAGCTCCAGCCGCGCCGCGTCGTACTCCAGCCGTCGCGCGTCGACCGTTCGCTGATGCCTCAGACCGAGCATGGAAAACACCCCCGCACCGACCGCGATCGGCGCGACCCACCACAACTCTGCGATCGACGCCCACAGCGGATCCACTCGGCCATGCTAACCCTGCGGACGCGCTCGCGGGCTGGGGATCAGCCGAACAGCAGGGCGAGGACCGTGGCGCCGCCGCCGACGAGGATGAGGCTGATGATGACGACCCACGCCGTGACCTTCACGCGGCGCTGCCGCGCATCCTGGAACCCGGCGTACTCTTCCTCGTCGACCATGGGCACAGTTTAGGCCGAGGGTCCGCGGGTGCCGGCAGGCTCGGCGACCGTCGCGCCGAAGACGGCGGGAAGCGTCGCGCTCGAGAGCCCGCGCAGCTCGGCGACGGGCACCGTGAAGAGGTCCTGCACCTCGAGCGCCGCCTCGCCGTCGGCCGCGACGTCGGTCACGCCGATGCGCAGCACCGGGTAGCCGCGGCCCTCGCACAGCCCGCGGAACTTCACGTCGTCCTCGCGCGGGACGCTGACGATGACGCGGCCCGTCGACTCCGAGAAGAGGGCGGTCGCGGCATCCACTCCGTCGCGCTCCATGAGCTCCGTGAGCCACACACGCGCGCCGACGCCGAAGCGCAGGACGCCTTCGGCGAGAGCCTGCGCGAGGCCACCCGACGACAGGTCGTGCGCGCTCGACACGAGCGACTGGAGCGAGGCCGCGTGCAGCAGCTCGGCGAGCCGCTTCTCGTTCCCGAGGTCGACCGCCGGCGGACGACCGCCGAGGTGTCCGTGGACCGTCCCGGCCCACGCCGAGCCGCTCAGCTCGGTGGCGGTGACACCGAGGAGGTAGATGTTCTCGCCCTCGTCCTGCCAGCCCGAGGGGATGCGGCGCGCGACGTCGTCGATGATGCCGAGCACGCCGACGACCGGCGTCGGGAAGATCGGCACGTCGCCCGTCTGGTTGTAGAAGCTCACGTTGCCGCCCGTGACGGGGATGCCGAGTTCGAGGCATCCATCCGACAGCCCGTCGACGGCCTGGGAGAACTGCCACATGACCTCGGGGTTCTCCGGGGAGCCGAAGTTGAGGCAGTCGGTGACGGCGGTGGGGATCGCACCCGTCACGGCGACGTTGCGGTACGCCTCGGCGAGCGCCAGCTTCGCGCCCTGGTACGGGTCGAGCTGGCAGAAGCGGCCGTTGCAGTCCGTCGCGATCGCGAAGCCGAGGCCGGAGTTCTCGTCGACGCGCACCATGCCGGCGTCGTCGGGGAACGACAGGGCCGTGTTGCCCATGACGTAGCGGTCGTACTGGTTGGTCACCCAGTCGACGTCCGCCAGGTTGGGGCTCGCGACGAGCTGCGTGAACTGGTCGCGCAGCGTGTCGGGGTCGTTCGAGCGCGGCAGCGCCGAGGCCGAGTCGTCGTGCAGGGCGTCGATCCAGGTCGGGTAAGCGACCGGGCGCTCGTAGACCGGGCCGTCGACCGCGACGGTCGAGGGGTCTACGTCGACGATCTGCTCGCCGTGCCAGAAGATCTGGAGGCGGCCGTCACCCGTGACCTCGCCGAGGACGCTCGTCTCGACGTCCCACTTGCCGACGACCGCGAGGAAGGCATCCAGCTTCTCGGGCGCGACGATGGCCATCATGCGCTCCTGGCTCTCGCTCATGAGGATCTCCTCGGGCGTGAGCGAGGGGTCGCGCAGCAGCACCTTCTCGAGGTCGACGCGCATGCCCGAGCCGCCGTTGGCGGCGAGCTCCGACGTCGCGCACGAGATACCGGCGGCGCCGAGGTCCTGGATCGCCTCGACGAGCTCGCCGCCGTACAGCTCGAGGCAGCACTCGATGAGCACCTTCTCGGCGAACGGGTCGCCGACCTGCACGGCGGGGCGCTTCGTGGGGCCGCCCTCCGAGAAGGTGTCGGAGGCGAGGATGGATGCTCCGCCGATGCCGTCGCCGCCCGTGCGGGCTCCGAACAGCACCACCTTGTTGCCGGCGCCGGTGGCGTTGGCGAGCTTGAGGTCCTCGTGGCGCAGCACGCCGACCGCGAGCGCGTTGACGAGTGGGTTGCCCTGGTAGACGGCGTCGAAGACCGTCTCACCGCCGATGTTCGGAAGGCCGAGGCAGTTGCCGTAGAACGAGATGCCGCTGACGACGCCGTGGACGACGCGCGCCGTGTCGGGGTCGTCGATGGCGCCGAAGCGCAGCTGGTCCATGACCGCGACGGGACGCGCGCCCATCGAGATGATGTCGCGCACGATGCCGCCGACGCCGGTCGCGGCCCCCTGGAACGGCTCGATGTAGCTCGGGTGGTTGTGCGACTCGACCTTGAAGGTGACGGCCCAGCCCTCCCCGATGTCGACGACGCCGGCGTTCTGGCCCATGCCGACCATGAGCCGTTCCTTCATCTCGTCGGAGACCTTCTCGCCGAACTTGCGGAGGTAGATCTTCGACGACTTGTAGGAGCAGTGCTCCGACCACATCACCGAGTACATCGCCAGCTCGCCGCTCGTCGGCCGCCGGCCGAGGATGCTCTTGATCTGCTCGTACTCGTCGGGCTTGAGACCCAGCGCCGCGAAGGGCTGCTCCTTCTCGGGAGTCGCCTCCGCGTTCTCTACGGTGTCGGCGGCAGGGCGCGCGGGCGAGGACGAAGTGGGGGTGGTCATGCGGCTGAGCTCCAGGAATCGCGGGCGCCGGACCGTCCCAGTCTAATCGGGGTCTTGACGCCTCCCATCGGCAGCGATAACGTACAACCAAATGGTTGTACATACGGAGCTCGAAGACGATGAGATCGACCGGATCTTCCACGCGCTCGCCGCGGCGACGCGTCGCGACATCCTGCGTCGCACGATCGAGCGCGAGCAGTCGGTCTCGGCACTCGCGGGCGACTACGACATGTCGTTCGCGGCCGTGCAGAAGCACGTCGCAGTGCTCGAGGCCGCCGGTCTCGTCGTCAAGCGGGCCGAAGGGCGCGAGCGCCTCGTCCGGGCGGATCCTGCCGTGATCGCCCGAGCCCGCACCCTGCTCGACCGCTTCGAGGCGATGTGGCGCGCCCGCGTCGACCGCCTCGACGCGCTGCTCGCCGAGGATCCCCTCGACGAGGCATCCACCGAGACACCCACCGAAGAATCGACCGAAGGAGAGTGACATGCCTGTCACCGACGTCACGACCGACCCCGAAGCGCTCACCATGACGCTCACCGCCGAGTTCCCGGCATCCGTCGATCGCCTCTGGAAGGCGTTCACCGATCCCGCGCAGCTCGAGCGGTTCTGGGGCCCTCCCGGCTGGCCCGCGACGTTCCCGCGCTTCGACTTCGAGGTCGGCGGCCGTGCGGACTACTACATGACCAGCCCCAAGGGCGAGAAGGCCGGCGGAGCGTGGGAGTTCCTCGAGATCGACGAGCCGCGCGGGTTCACCGTGCTCGATTCGTTCGTCGACGCCGAGGGCAGGCCTGCCGAGGGGATGCCGACGATGCGCGTCGTGTTCGCGTTCGAGCCGACCGAGACGGGGTCGAAGCTCGTCAACACGTCGTACTTCACGTCGGCCGAGGCGCTCGAGCAGGTCGTCGCGATGGGCGGCGTCGAGGGCTCCACGATGGCGTTCAATCAGCTCGACCGCGTGCTGCAGAGCCTCCGCGAGTATGCGCAGGGCAAGGGCACGCGGACCGAGATCCTCGACGACACGCACGTGCGCATCACCCGCCTCGTCGAGGGTCCGCTCGACCTCGTGTGGCGCGCGCACCAGGAGCCCGAGCTCCTGCAGCAGTGGCTCCTCGGCCCGGACGGATGGCGGATGTCGGTGTGCGAGGTCGACCCGAGCGTCGGCGGGAAGTACCGCTACGCGTGGGAGCCGCTCGAGGGCACCGAGGGCCAGTCCTTCGGCTTCGACGGCGAGACGCTCCTCTCCGAGGCGCCGCGCCGGGCGGTGACGACCGAGCACATGACGGGCACCGACTTCCCCTCGACGCTCAACGACTTGAACCTCGAGGAGGAGGACGGCGCGACCCTCATCACGCTCCTCATCGAGTACCCCGACAAGGACACGCGCGACATGGTGCTCGCGACCGGCATGACCGACGGCATGGAGGCGAGCTACGGGCGTCTCGAGGGGGTTCTCGAGCGCGTCGGCTGACATCCCGCCGCGGGGGCCCGGTCCTGGCGGGCCGGGCCCTTAGCATGGCGGTGTGGACTTCTCCCTCGCCCTGACTCCCGAGAACATCGCCGTCTTCCTGACGCTGTTCGTGCTGGAGCTCGTGCTCGGCATCGACAACGTCATCTTCATCTCCGTGCTCGCCTCGAAGCTGCCCAAGGAGCTGCAGGCCAGGGCGCGGAACCTCGGACTGACGCTCGCGATGATCATCCGCGTCATCCTGGTGTTCTTCGCCGGGTGGATCATCACGCTCACCGAGCCGGTGATCACGCTCTTCGGCATCGACTTCTCGTGGAAGGACATCATCCTCATCGCGGGTGGTCTCTTCCTCGTCTACAAGGCCGTCACCGAGATCCACCACAAGCTCGAGGGGATCGAGGAGGGCGATCACGCTTCCGACGACGCCAAGCCCGTGACCTTCCTCTCGGTCATCCTGCAGATCCTGCTGCTCGACATCGTCTTCTCGCTGGACTCCGTCATCACGGCCGTCGGAATGACCTCGAACATGGCGATCATCGTGTCGGTCGTCATCCTGTCGTTCGGCATCATGCTCTTCGCGTCGCGGTTCATCTTCGCGTTCGTCAACAAGCACCCCACGGTGAAGATGCTCGCGCTGTCGTTTCTCATGCTCATCGGCGCCTTCCTCATCGCCGAGGGCTTCCACATCCACGTCGAGAAGGCCGTGATCTACGGGTCGATGGCGTTCGCCGTGCTCGTCGAGGTGCTCAACCTCGCGGTCGCGCGCAACAAGGCGCGTCGCGAGAACAAGAAGCGCGCGACCGTGCAGCTGCTGCCGTCGTACCCGCAGATCGACGAGTCGGTCGCCGTCGGCGCCGCCCTCTCCAAGGCGCCCGGCTCGGGCGCGGTGGGCCTCTCGGCCAAGCCCGTCGAAGGCGAGGTCGACCCCGACTCCGAGGGCCGCGCCGGCCTCGGCTGAGCCCCGTCCGGAGCTCGCGGACGGGGGTGCGGTCGTGCCCGGCGCCGTCAGGGGTCGAGGACGAGGCGGTAGCCCATGCCCGACTCGGTCAGGAGGTGGGCGGGCCGGGCCGGATCGGCCTCGAGCTTCTTGCGCAGCTGCGACATGTAGAGCCGGAGGTACCCCGTGTCGCTCACCTGATCGGTGCCCCAGATGTCCTTGAGGAGCGTCTGCCGCGTCACGAGAGCGCCGGGGTTGCGGGCGAGGAACTCGAGCATGCGCCACTCGGTCGGAGTCAGGTGGACGCGAGCGCCGGCACGCGTGACGGACTTCGTCGAGAGGTCGATCGCGATGTCGCCGAACGATACGAGCGGCTCGCCGCCGGTCGCGCCCGCTCGTCGTGAGAGCGCCCGCAGACGGGCGAGGAGCTCGTCGATCTGGAACGGCTTCGTGACATAGTCGTCCGCTCCCGCGTCGAGGGCTTCGACCTTGTCGGCCGACCCCGTGCGTCCCGACACGACGATGATGGGCACCGCGGTCCAGCCGCGCAGCGCCTCGATGACCGCGACGCCGTCGAGGCGCGGCATCCCGAGATCCAGCAGCACGATATCGGGATGCGTCTGTGCCGCCAGCGCGATCGCGGCGGCGCCGTCGGGCGCGGCGACGACGTCGTAGCCGTGGGCCGCGAGGGTTATGCGCAAGGCACGGACGAGCTGCGGGTCGTCGTCGGCGACGAGGACCTTCACGAGCGGGGCCTCCGTTCGGCGGCGGGGTCCGGGGCGGGTTCCGAGACGGGTTCCGAGACGGGATCCGAGGCCTGCCCCGCGGCGGGTCCCGAGGCGGGGTCCGCGACGGGCAGCTCGATGACCATGGTCAAGCCTCCGCCCGGGGTGTCCTCGGGGGTGAGCGTACCGCCCATTCCCTCCGTGAAGCCCTTCGAGAGCGCGAGGCCCAGCCCGAGGCCGGCCGTGTTGTCGGTGTCGCCGAGGCGCTGGAACGGCGCGAAGATCTCGGGCTGGCGCTCGGCCGCGACACCGGGCCCGTGATCGACGACGCGCAGCTGTGCGACCCCGCCGAGCCGGCTCGTGGCGATCCGCACGCGCGAGGCGTCGGGCGAGTGCCGGTCGGCGTTCGCGAGCACGTTCACGAGCACGCGCTGGAGCAGCACGCCGTCGGCACGGACCGGCGGAAGCTCGGGGTCGAGGGCGAGCTCGACGCGGTCGGGTCCGAGGCCGAGCTCGTCGATCGCCATCAGGACCGCACCCACCGTGTCGACGGGTGCGAGCGAGACCGCGAGGACGCCGGCCTGCACGCGGCTGACGTCGAGCAGATCGGTGACGAGCGTCGACAGCGTCGCAAGGCTCTCGTCGGCCGTCGCGAGCAGCTCGGCCCGGTCATCGGCCGAGAGTCCGGAGCCCGCCGCCCGAAGACCGCCGACGGCGGCGACTGCGGCGGCGAGCGGACGCCGGAGGTCGTGGCTCACGGCGGAGAGCAGCGCGCTGCGCACCTGGTCGGTCTCGGCGAGGGCGTCGACCTCTCGCGCGGCCAGAGTGAGGTCGCCGTGCTCGAGGGCCGCCTCGAGCTGGGCGACGATGACGTCGAGAAGGCGTCGCTCCGACGCATCCAGCTCCCCGCCGTGAAGCTCGAGCGTCGCACGAGGAGCGGCAGGATCGCCCACCGTGAGCCGGATGTGCCGGGCGTCGGGCACGGGCTCGCCGTCCGTGGCGAGCACCGTGCCGTCGGCGGCGACGAGGCGCACCCCCGTCATTCGGAAGGCCTCCCGGGTGCGGCTCACGAGCGCCGGGACGGCGCTCTCGCCGCTGAGCACGCTGCCCGCGACGGTCGCGAGCAGCTCGGACTCGGAGGCGGCGCGCTGCGCCACGCGGGTGCGTCGGGCGGCCTGGTCGACGATCCAGCTGACGAGGATCGCGATGACGACGTAGAGCACGAGCGACAGGGCGTGCTCGGGGTCGGCGATCGTCACGGTGAACAGCGGATCGACGAAGAGGAAGTCGAGGGTGAGGCCGGAGAGGACCGCGGCGAAGAGCGCCGGCCAGATGCCGCCGATGAGCGCCACGATCACGACGAGCAGCTGGTAGGCGAGCACATCCGCGGTGATCGACGCGTCGCCCGAGAAGGCGTAGAGGAACCAGGAGAGGAGGGGACCGAACACGAGGGCGACGACGAAGCCCAGCACGCGCCGCCTGACGCTGAGCGCGCCGCCCGTCACGCGCGGCAGGCGCGCGCGCCCGCCGGCTGCCGCGTGGGTGACGATGTGCACGTCGATGTCGCCCGATTCCCGCACGACGGTCGCGCCGATGCCCGGCCCCGACAGCGCGGCGGCGAGGCGACCCCGCCGGCTGACTCCGATCACGAGCTGCGTCGCATTGACCGACCGCGCGAAGTCGACGAGTGCACGCGGCACGTCCTCGCCGACGACCTGGTGATAGGTGCCGCCGAGCGACTCGACGAGTGTGCGCTGCTCGGCGAGGGCTCCCGGAGTCGCCGACCGGAGTCCATCCTGGCTCGACACGTGCAGCGCGAGGAGCTCGCCCCCCGCCGACCGCGCCGCGATCCGCGCGCCGCGGCGGATGAGCGTCTCGCCCTCGGGGCCTCCCGTCAGAGCCACGACGACCCGCTCCCGGGCCTGCCAGGTGCCATGGATGCCGTGCTCGGCGCGGTAGAGCTTCAGCGCACTGTCGACCTCGTCGGCGAGCCACAGGAGGGCCAGCTCGCGGAGGGCCGTGAGGTTGCCGAGGCGGAAGTAGTTCGACAGGGCCGCGTCGATGCGCTCGGCGGGGTAGACGAAGCCGGCCGAGAGCCGGTCGCGGAGCGACTGAGGGGCGAGGTCGACGACCTCGACCTGATCGGCGCCTCGCACGACGGCATCCGGAACCGTCTCGCGCTGCGCGATGCCCGTGATCTGCTCGACCACGTCGTTGAGCGACTCGATGTGCTGCACGTTGACCGTCGTGATGACGTCGATGCCGTCGTCGAGCAGCTCCTGGACGTCCTGCCAGCGCTTGGCGTTGCGCGAGCCGGGGGCATTCGTGTGGGCGAGCTCGTCGACGAGCGCGATCGCGGGATGCCGCTCCTTGACCGCGTCGACGTCGAGCTCGTCGAGCTCGACGTCTCGATGGCGCAGGGTGCGCCGCGGCACGACCGGCAGCCCGTCGAGGAGCGCGGCGGTCGCGGCGCGGCCGTGCGTCTCGACGATGCCGACGACGACGTCGCGGCCGTCGGCGAGCAGGCGGCGCCCCTCCTCGAGCATCTCGTACGTCTTCCCGACGCCGGGAGCGGCGCCGAGCAGCACCCGGAGCCTGCCGCGCTTCATGCCCTCACCCTAGGCCTGCGTCCTCGGCCCGGCTCACCGAGCGAGCGCGTCGAGCGCGAGATTGAGCTCGAGCACGTTGACGCGGGGCTCGCCCAGATAGCCGAGGTCGCGCTGCTGGATGTGCTGCTCGACGAGTGCGCGCACCTCCGCCTCCGCGATGCCGCGGACCTCGGCGACGCGCGGCACCTGCAGGAGCGCGTAGGCGGGGCTGATGTGAGGGTCGAGGCCCGACCCCGACGCGGTGACGGCGTCGGCGGGGATGTTGTCGACGGCGACACCGTCGAGCTTCGAGATCGCGGCCTGGCGCTCCGTGATGGCCGAGATGAGGTCTTGGTTCTCGGGACCCTGGTTGGAGCCGCTCGAGGCCCCGCCGTCGTACCCGTCTCCGGCGGCCGAGGGTCGCGACTGGAAGTACTCGGGGAGGGGCGCACCCTCAGCGTCGGTGAACGACTGCCCGATGAGGGTGCTGCCGACCACCTGGCCGCGGGAGTCGGTGACGGTCGAGCCGTTCGCCTGCCACGGGAGGACGAGCTGGCCGATGCCGGTGATGAGCAGCGTGTAGCCGACGCCGAGCACGAGGGTGAGGACGAGCATCGTGCGGACGGCGACGCCGGTGGTGCGCAGTGTGGTTCGTGCGGTGGACATGTGCGGGTCTCCTTGGCCGGGCTCAGAAGCCGGGGATGAGGCTGACGACGAGGTCGATCAGCTTGATGCCGATGAACGGGGCGATGATGCCGCCGAGCCCGTAGACGAGCAGATTGCGGCTGAGGATCTGCGAAGCGGATGCCGCGCGGTAGGCGACGCCGCGAAGGGCGAGCGGGATGAGCACCACGATGATGATCGCGTTGAAGATGATCGCGCTCGTGACGGCCGACGCCGGCGACGACAGCTGCATCACATTGAGCGCCTGCAGGCCGGGGAAGACCCCCATGAACATCGCCGGGATGATGGCGAAGTACTTCGCGATGTCGTTGGCGAGCGAGAACGTCGTGAGCGCACCGCGGGTGATGAGCAGCTGCTTGCCGATGCGCACGATGTCGATGAGCTTCGTCGGATCGCTGTCGAGGTCGACCATGTTGCCGGCCTCTTTCGCGGCCGAGGTGCCGGTGTTCATGGCAACCCCGACATCGGCCTGCGCGAGGGCGGGGGCGTCGTTCGTGCCGTCTCCCGTCATCGCGACGAGGCTGCCGCCCTGCTGCTCACGCCGGATCAGCGCGAGCTTGTCCTCGGGCGTCGCCTCGGCGAGGTAGTCGTCGACTCCCGCCTCCTTCGCGATCGCCGCCGCGGTGAGGGGGTTGTCGCCCGTGATCATGACCGTGCGGATGCCCATGGCGCGCAGCTCGGCGAACCGGTCGCGCAGGCCGTCCTTGACGATGTCCTTGAGGTGGATGACCCCGTACACGGTCCCCGCGCCGGTCCCGGTCGCCGACCCGGCCCCGGTCCCTGACCCCGCCGCCGAGCCGGTCGCGGGGCTGAGCCCCGCCACGACGAGCGGCGTGCCGCCCGACTGCGCGATCGCATCGGTCTCGCGCATGACCGCCGTGCGCATCTCGTCCGAGACGGGCGATCCGGAGGCTTCGAGCCACGCGAGCACCGCCGACCCGGCGCCCTTGCGGATCTGCGTCCCGTCGACGAGGTCGAGACCGCTCATGCGGGTCTGGGCGGTGAAGGGGACGACGACCGCGTCGGCAGGCGGCGACACGTGGATGCCGCG
This sequence comes from Microbacterium sp. AZCO, assembly GCF_039614715.1. GTDB lineage: Bacteria > Actinomycetota > Actinomycetes > Actinomycetales > Microbacteriaceae > Microbacterium. Next base: position 3,641,596 of record NZ_CP154857.1, read on the forward strand.
CACCGCCGCCAGCTCGACGACCGAGACGCCCTCGGGGGTCGGGTCGGCGAGCGATGACAGCGCCGCCGCGCGGGCAAGGCGATCGTGGGCGACGTTCGACCCCTCGACAGGCTCGGGGACCGGGTCGGCGTCTGCGATGGGGACGAAGTCGTCGGCCCGGCGGTTGCCGTACGTGATCGTGCCGGTCTTGTCGAGGAGGAGGGTGGTGACGTCGCCGGCGGCCTCGACCGCACGGCCCGACATCGCCAGCACGTTGCGCTGCACCAGCCGGTCCATGCCCGCGATGCCGATCGCCGACAGGAGCGCGCCGATCGTCGTGGGGATGAGGCACACCAGGAGGGCGACGAGCACGGCGATGCTCACCGGTGAGGCGGCGTACGACGCGATCGGGTTGAGGGTCAGCACCACGATCACGAAGACGATCGAGAGGCTCGCGAGCAGGATGCCGAGGGCGATCTCGTTGGGTGTCTTCTGGCGGCTCGCCCCTTCGACGAGCGCGATCATGCGGTCGACGAAGGTCTCGCCGGGCTTGGACGTGATGCGCACGACGATCCGGTCGGAGAGCACGCGGGTGCCGCCCGTGACGGCGCTGCGGTCCCCGCCCGACTCGCGCACGACCGGCGCGGACTCGCCCGTGATGGCGGATTCGTCCACCGTCGCGATGCCGCTCACGATGTCGCCGTCGCCGGGGATGAGCTCGCCGGCCGAGACGATCACGACGTCGCCGAGAGACAGCTCGGACGAGGCGACCTCGATCGACTCGGCGCGCTGCGCCGCGGCATCCCCCTTCTCGTCGTACGCCGTCACGCGATGGGCCATCGTCGAGGTGCGGGTCTTGCGCAGCGACTGCGCCTGCGCCTTGCCGCGGCCCTCGGCGACCGATTCGGCGAGGTTGGCGAAGAGCACCGTGAGCCAGAGCCAGATCGCGATGCCCCACGTGAACCCGGCCGGCACGGCGGTGCCGCCGCTGTCCTCCGCGGGCAGGAAGGGCTCGGCGATCGCGAGCGCGGTCGTGAGCGCGGCGCCCACCCACACGAGGAACATGACGGGGTTGCGCCACAGGGCGGCGGGGTTGAGCTTGCGGACGGCCCCGGGGAGCGCCTGCACGAGCTGCGACCAGCTGAAGGCGCGCGTGCCGCGCGGCTGCTCGGGGGTGATCGAGCCCGCGACCGGACCGGTCGTCGAGGCGATTGCGGTGGTGGACATGAGTCAGACGAGCCCTTCCGCCAGGGGACCCAGCGTGAGAACGGGGAAGTAGGTGAGTGCCGTGATGACGACCGCGATCACGGCGAGGAGGCCGACGAACTGCGGACGGTAGGTGGGGAGGGTGCCGGCGGTGGACGGGATGCGGTCCTGGGCGGCGAGCGATCCCGCGAGCGCGAGCACGAGGACGATCGGGATGAAGCGTCCGAGCAGCATCGCGACGCCGAGGGCGGTGTTCAGCCAGGGCGTGTTCGCGGTGAGTCCCGCGAAGGCCGAGCCGTTGTTGTTCGCGGCCGACGTGAACGCGTAGAGCACCTCGCTCATGCCGTGGACGCCCGGGTTCCAGATCGAGACGTTCTCGACGTCCTCACGGATGCCGGGCAGTGCGAAGCTGAGGGCCGTGCCGACGAGCACGAGGATCGGGGTCACGAGGATGTAGAGGCTCGCGAGCTTGATCTCGGTCGGTCCGATCTTCTTGCCCAGGTACTCGGGCGTGCGGCCGACGAGCAGACCGCCGACGAACACCGCGATGACGGCGAGCACCAGCATCCCGTACAGTCCCGAGCCGACGCCGCCCGGAGCGACCTCGCCGAGCATCATGTTGACCATCGGGATCATGCCGCCGAGCGCCGTGTACGAGTCGTGCATCGAGTTGACGGCGCCCGTGGACGTCAGGGTCGTCGCACCGGCGAAGAACGTCGAGCCCAGGATGCCGAAGCGCTGCTCCTTGCCCTCCATGGCGGAGCCGGCGAGCTGCGGCGCGGTGCCGAGACCGAGCGATTCGAGCCAGCTCACCGCCGCGATCGACACGATGGCGAGTGAGGCCATGACGGCGAGGATCGCGTAGCCCTGCCGGTCGTCGCCCACCATGCGGCCGAAGGCGCGCGGCATCGCGAAGGGAATGGCGAGGAGGAGCAGGATCTCGAGGACGTTCGTCCACGGCGCCGGGTTCTCGAACGGGTGCGCGGAGTTGGCGTTGAAGAAGCCGCCGCCGTTCGTGCCCAGCTCCTTGATCGCCTCCTGGCTCGCGACGGGTCCGCCGGGGAGCACCTGCGTGCCGCCGGTGAGGGTGTGCACCTCGGTGAAGCCGTTGACGTTCTGCACGACGCCCGCGGTCAGGAGGGCGATCGCCGCGATGATCGACAGCGGAAGCAGGATGCGGGTGAGCCCGCGCACGAGGTCGACCCAGAAGTTGCCGATCGTCGATGAGCCGCGGCGCGCGAAGCCGCGGACCAGGGCGATCGCGACCGCGATGCCGACCGCGGCCGACACGAAGTTCTGCACCGCGAGCCCCGCCAGCTGCACGGTGTAGCCCATCGTCAGCTCGGGCGAGTAGGACTGCCAGTTCGTGTTCGTCACGAACGACACGGCGGTGTTGAAGGCGAGCCCTTCCGGCACGGGCGGGAGCCCCAGCGAGTACGGGAGCACCGCCTGCAGGCGCTGCAGCGCGTAGACGAACAGCACGCCCGTCGCCGAAAAGACGAGCACGCCGCGCAGGTACGCCTGCCAGGTCTGCTCGGATGCCGGGTCGACGCCCATGAGCCGGTACACGCCGCGCTCGACGCGCCAGTCCTTGGCCGCGGTGTACGTGCGGGCGATCCAGTCGCCGAGGGGCCGGTAGAGCAGCGCGAGGATCAGGAAGACCGTCGCGATCTGCAGGATGCCGGTCCAGAGCTCAGCGGTCGCCGCGCCTGTCGAGCCCATCAGAACTTCTCCGGCTTCACGAGGGCGACGACCAGGTAGACGACGGCGGCGAGGCCGAGCGCCGCGGCGAGGAGCGAGAAGACGATCACAGTCGCTCGATCCCTCGCGCGACGAGTGCGACGAGCGCGAACAGCGCGATCGTCGCGACGACGTAGATGACATCCAGCACGGAGGACTCCTCGAGGACGGGTGCGGTCTTGGCATCCCGATGCAACACCGCGGGGGATGCCGCATCCGCCGTCCTCACGGATTCCATACGCTCCGCGCGCCGGCTCTTACAGAGTCCTCACGGCGCGCCGGACACCCCTCCCGAGCGACTCGTCACGCGCGAGGCAGCGGGCGAAGGGGTGTGCGCGAAGGAGGGTCAGGCGCGGGCGAGGGCGTCTTCGAACGCGACCCACGCGAGCATGGCGCACTTGACGCGCGCCGTGTACCGGGAGACGCCGGTGAGCGCCGCGGCGTCGGAGAAGATCTCCTCGTCGAGGTCGATCGTGCCGCGCGAGCGGAGCGCCGTGCGGAAGCCGTCGATGAGGGTGGATGCCTCGGCCCGCGGCATCCCGCCCTCTTCCGCGACGAGCGAAGCGAGCATCGATGCCGAGGCCTGCGAGATGGCGCAGCCGGCGCCCTCCCATGTCACGTCGCGCACGTCGTCGCCGTCGACGCGCACGCGCAGCGTGATCTCGTCGCCGCAGATCGGGTTGCGCTGGTACGACGTCGCGACGCCCGACTCCGCGTCCTCCGCGAGGCCGAATCCCACCCTGCGCTTCGAGTGGTCGAGGATCAGCTCCTGATAGAGCCCGTCGAGGCCGCTCATCGTCCGGCTCCGAAGTAGCCGCGCACACCGGAGAGCGCATCGAGGAAGACGTCGATCTCGGCCTCGGTGGTGAACAGCGCGGCCGACGCGCGCACCGACGCCGTCAGCCCGAACCGGCGGTGCAGCGGCTGCGCGCAGTGGTGGCCGACGCGCACGGCGATGCCGCGGGCGTCGAGGAACTGGCCGACATCGTGGGCGTGCACGCCCTCGACGTCGAACGCGCTCAGCGCGACGCGCTCGGCATCCGCATCTCCCAGCAGCCGGATGCCGGGAAGGGAGCGGATGCCGTCGCGCAGGCGCCGCTCGAGCACCCGCTCGTGCGCGTGCACGGCCGGCATGCCGACGCGGTCGAGGTAGCGCACCGCCGCCGCGAGGCCGATCGCCTGCGACACGGGCTGCGTGCCGGCCTCGAAGCGCTGCGGCGGGGGGAGGTACGACGCCTCCTCGAGCGTCACCGTCGTGATCATCGACCCGCCGGTGAGGAACGGGGGGAGGGCCTCGAGCACCTCGGACCGCCCGTAGAGGCCTCCGATGCCGTACGGGCCGAGCATCTTGTGACCGGAGAACACCGCGAGGTCGACGCCCTGGGCGGGGAGGTCGAGCGGGAGATGCGGCGCGGACTGACAGGCATCCATCACCGCGAGAGCACCCGCGGCGTGCGCGAGCGCGACGAGCTCGTCGACGGGATTGACGATGCCCAGGACGTTCGAGACGTGGGGGAAGGCGACGACGCGCGTGCGCTCGCCGATGATCGCCGCGGCGGCGTCGAGGTCGATCGTGCCGTCGTCGCGCACAGGGATGTGCCGCAGCACGGCGCCGGTGCGGAACGCGAGCTCCTGCCACGGGATGAGGTTCGCGTGGTGCTCGGACTCCGTGACGACGAGCTCGTCGCCGGGCCGCAGGGCGAACCGCTGCGCCTCGGCGCAGCCGCGCCCCGCCGTCGCGTTGCCGATCGCGTAGGCGACGAGATTGAGGCCTTCCGTCGCGCCGCTCGTCCAGACGAGCTGCTCGGGACGGGCGCCCACGAACGCGGCGACGGTCGCGCGCGCGTCCTCGTAGAGCTCGGTCGCCTCCGCCGCCAGCGTGTGCGCGCCGCGGTGCACGGCCGAGTTCGCCGTCGTCAGGAACTCCACCTCGGCGTCGATGACCGCCTGCGGCTTCTGGCTCGTCGCGCCCGAGTCGAGGTAGACGAGCGGGCTGTCGCCGATCCGCGTCGCGAGGATCGGGAAGTCAGCGCGCAGCGCCTCGGGGTCGAGGATCGCGGGGCGAGGGGGAGCCGATGTCACCACTCAAGGCTACGCGGCGGCGCGGCGACCGGCTCGGCGGGTCTTGGTCACGGGATGCCTCGCACCGAGGCATCCCGGATCGTCACGGCCCTTCGAGGCTCGATCGCTGCGCCGTCGGGATGTTCTCGTTGGCCGGGTCGAACGGGCGTCCCGCGCGCTCCTGACCCGGCAGCGGACGCGAGCGGCGGCCGTAGATCAGCTCCGACGAGTCGAGGAGCCAGGGCACGAGGGTGATCGTGACGCCGTGGATGAGCATGAGCTGCTGCGCGATGCGGCTGGCCCGGCGGTTGTGCAGCAGGGTCTCCCACCAGTGGCCGACGATGTACTGCGGCAGGTACACGGTGATGACGGACGACCCGTGCTTCTCGCGGTACCGCTTGATGAACTCCGCGACGGGCCCCGCGTACGTGCGGAACGGCGACTCGATGATCGTGAGGGGGATCGGCATGCGATGCGCCTCCCACTCCTTCTGGATCGACTCCGCTTCCTCCTTCGTCACGGCGACGTGGATCGCGATGGTCTTGTCGTGGCGGGCGGCCAGCGCGTAGTCGATCGCCTTCGCGACGGGCTTCTGCAGGCGGTTGACGAGGATGAGCGCGACATCGCCGGCTGCGCCGAAGTGCACGTCGTCGGTCATCGCGATCTCGTGCTCGACGTCGCGGTAGTAGCGGTGCACGCCGACCATGAGCGTCGCGAGGATCGGGATGGCGATGAAGACGAGATACGCGCCGTGCGTGAACTTCGTGATCGTGACGATGACGAGCACCGTCACCGTCATGACGGCGCCGATCGAGTTGATGGTGAGGCTTCGGATGGCTCCGCGCCGCTCGGCACCGGCCTTGGGGTCCCGGCGGCCCTCGGCGCGCGTGGTCTCGCGCAGCAGCCGGCGCCAGTGGCGGATCATGCCGATCTGACCGAGCGAGAACGAGACGAAGACGCCGATGATGTAGAGCTGGATCAGCGAGGTGACGTTCGCCTGGTACACCGTGATCACGGCGATCGCCACGATGCCGAGGATGATCATGCCGTTCGAGAAGACGAGACGGTCGCCGCGAGTGTTGAGGGCCTTGGGTGCGTATCCGTCGCGCGCGAGCACCGCTCCGAGCAGCGGGAAGCCGTTGAAGGCCGTGTTGGCGGCGAGGAGGAGGACGGCGGCCGTGGCGGCCTGGATCACGAAGAACGGGATCGAGTTCAGGCCGAAGGTTCCCGCCGCGACCTGGGCGATGAGGCTGGGCTGCACCTGGTTCTCGCAGTCGAAGCCGATGAGATCGCACGGGTTCTCGGCGTAGTGGACGCCCGAGATGAGAGCGAGCGCCGTGAGGCCCGTGAACAGCACGATCGCGATGCCGCCCACCAGGGCGAGCGTCGAGCGGGCGTTCCGGACCTTCGGCATGCGGAACGCGGGCACGCCGTTGGCGACTGCCTCGACGCCCGTCAGCGCCGAACAGCCGCTCGAGAAGGCCCGCAGCACGAGCAGGATGACCGCGGCCTGCGTGAGGTCCTCGGTCTGCACGGCGTAGTCGGCGCTGGATGCCACGGGCGGATCGCCGAGCGCAGTGCGCACGAGGCCGACGACGATCATGACGGCGACCGAGCCGATGAAGACGTAGGTCGGGATGGCGAAGAACAGCGACGCCTCCCGCACTCCGCGGAGGTTGATGACGATGATGAGGATGACGAACCCCACCGCGAGTTCCACGCGCCCCGGGTTGAGGAACGGAAGTGCCGAGATGAGGTTGTCGACACCCGACGAGACCGACACCGCGACCGTCAGGACGTAATCGACGAGGAGCGCCGACGCCACGACGACACCGGGGATCTCACCCAGGTTCTTGCGCGCGACTTCGTAGTCCCCACCGCCCGACGGATACGCCCGGATGAGCTGGCGGTAGCTCAGCACGACGACGACGAGCACGAGCACGACGGCGGCGGCGACCAGCGGCGAGAAGGCGAGGAACGCCAGTCCACCCGTCATCAGGATGAGCAGCATCTCCTGCGGCGCATACGCCACGGACGACAGCGCGTCGGAGGCGAAGATGGGCAGCGCCATCCGCTTGGGAAGCAGGTGCTCGTCTGCGGCCTCCGACGACAGGGGGTCGCCGATGAGGATGCGTTTGGCGATCGGCGATTCAGCGGGGCCGGGATCGCGTCCGTCGGTTGTCACGGCGGGCGACACTACGCTTGTCCGCGCTCGGATGCAACGCGACGAGCCAGCGCGTCACCCGATCGACGCGAACGGGCCTCAGCCCACCGGGCCGAGGAACTCGCGGGCGGCGACCCGGAGTGCCTCCACACCGCGTTCGATCGTCGGATGCAGCACCGGCGCGAAGAAGGGCGAGTGGTTCGTCGGCACGTCGCGCTCGAGCGTGCCACCCGCCAGCGCGGCCGCGAACACCTGCGGATCGACGCCGCCCCAGAACCAGAACACCAGCGGCACGCCGGCCTCGCGGGCGAACCACGAGACGTCCTCGCTGCCCGTGAACATGCCCGGGTCGACGACCGTGCCCTCGCCGAACGCCGCATCGAAGGCCGCCGTCACGCGAGCCGTCGCGTCGTCGTCGTTGATGGTCGGCGGGAGCGTGTGGTCGACGGCGATGACGGGCTGCTCCTCGGCACCGGATGCCGCGGCCTCCGCGCGGATCACGCGCTCGACCTTCGCCATGATGCGACCGCGCGCCTCGTCGTCGGGATAGCGGAGGCTCAGCTCGAGCTTCGCCTCGGCCGGGATGATGTTGTTCTTGAGGCCCGCGTGGATCGAGCCGACGGTGACGACGGCGACGTCGCGCGGGTCGACCTCGCGCGACACGATCGTCTGCAGGCGCATGACCGTCGCCGCGGCCATCACGACCGGGTCGATCGTCGAGTGCGGGCGCGAGCCGTGGCCGCCGCGCCCGAGAAGCGTCACGGTGAGCCCGTCGGAGGCCGCCATCTGGGTGCCCGGGCGCACGCCGATCGTACCTGCGGGCAGCGGCGTGAGGTGCTGGCCGAGCACGATGTCGGGCTTCGGGAAGCGGTCGAGCACGCCGTCGGCGATCATCGCCTGCGAGCCCGCCCCGTACTCCTCGGCGGGCTGGAACACCGCGACGACGGTGCCGGACCATTCGTCCCTCGTCGCCAGCAGCCGCTCGAGCGCGCCGAGCAGCGCCGTGACGTGCATGTCATGGCCGCACGCGTGCATGACGGGCACGTCCTGCCCCGCGGGATCGACGCCGCGCGCGGTCGAGGCGTACTCGAGGCCCGTCCGCTCCTCGACGGGAAGGGCATCCATGTCGGCGCGGAGCCACACCACCGGTCCCGGGCCGTTCGCGATCGAGGTCACGACGCCGGTCTTGCCGATGCCCTCCTCGAACTCGAGGCCGAGCTCGGCGAGCGTCCGCGTGATGACCCCCGCTGTGCGGGTCTCCTGGAACGAGAGCTCGGGGTGCCGGTGCAGGTCGATGTAGAGCGCCTCGAGGTCGATCGTCATGCGGTCGAGCCTATCCGGGCCGCTCGGCCGCTCAGGTGCGGTCTCGTCGACGGATCGGCGCCGGTGAACCGAGCGTCAGGTGAGCAGGCGGGCGGTCGAGCCGCGCACGATGAGCTCGAACGGCAGGTCGGAGCGCGCCCGACGGTCGCCGGCGGGGGAATCGAGCTCGGCGAGGATCGCGTCGGCCGCCCGGCCACCCTGCGCGAGCGGGAACTGGTCCACGGTCGTCAGGCGGAAGAACTCCCCGAGCTCGTGACCGTCGATGCCCACCACCGAGATGTCCTCGGGCACCCGGTAGCCGAGCTCCCGCGCCGCGAGCAGCGCGCCGATCGCCATCTCGTCCGACGCGGCGAAGATCGCCGTCGGGCGCTCGCCGGGCCGCCCGAGCAGCTGCTTCGCGGCGCGGAACCCGCCCTCGATCGTGAAGTCGGCCGGCTCGAACAGGGCGGGGCGCGCCGGGATGCCGGCATCCACCATCGCCAGTTCGAACCCCTGCCGCCGCTGCGTCGGGATGTGGAAGTCGAGGTCGAACTCCTGGCTCGCGCCGATGTGCGCGATCGCGCGGTGGCCGAGCGCGATGAGGTGCTCGGTCGCGAGCCGCGCGACGGTGATGTCGTCGACCGTCAGCGTCGTGAGCTTGGGGTTCGGGCCGCCGATCGCGATCGTCGGCAGGCCGAGCTCGAGCAGCAGGTCGGTCTCCTCCTCACCGAGCTCGATCGAGATCGCGATGACGCCGTCGATGCGCTGACGTCGCAGGAAGGTCTCGAAAATCTCCCGCCGCTGCGTGCGGTCGGCGGTGAGGTTGTAGAGCGTGATGTCGTACCCGCGACGCTGCAGCGCCGTCGCGATGCCGCTCAGCACCGTCGAGAAGAACCACCGGTCGAGGAACGGCACGAGCACGCCGATGTTGCGGGTGCGGCCGGAGGCGAGGCTCGACGCCGACGCCGAGACGACGTAGCCGAGGCTCTTCGCCGCCGCTTCGACGCGTGCACGGGTCGGGTCGGAGACGTGCCCGCGCCCGCTCAGGGCGCGCGAGACGGTCGCCGTCGAGACGCCGGCCTCGCGCGCCACTTCGTCGATGCTGACCACGTCGTCGCACCCCCCTTCAGCCGAGCGCAGACGTCAGTCGTCGGCGAGCCACACCGCGGTGTCGGTCGGGAGCGTCCGCGAGCCGAGCGGCCCGCTCGACGCGATCACGATACCGTCCGGAAGCGCGACAGGTGCGTCCGACGCGTTCGCCACGACGGTGACGGTGCCGTTGCGGAACGCCAGGACGCCCTCGCCGAAGCCCTCGAGCCACTCGAGCGCGCCCGACCCGAGGTGCCGCGCACGTCTGGCGGCCAGCAGTGCGCGGTAGAGCGAGAGAGTGGATGCCTCGTCCGCGCGCTGCGCGTCGCGTGCCAGCACCGCCCACTCGGCGGGCTGCGGCAGCCACGACTCGCCCGTCGGGCTGAAGCCGTAGGCGACGGCGTCGGACGTCCAGGGGATCGGCACGCGGCAGCCGTCGCGGCCGTAGCGCTCGCCGCCCGTGCGGAACCACGTCGGGTCCTGACGCGCATCGTCGTCGAGCTCGATGACCTCGGGGAGGCCGAGCTCCTCGCCCTGGTACAGGTACGCCGAGCCGGGGAGGGCGAGCATGACCGTCGTCGCGGCGCGCGCGCGACGCAGCCCGACGTCGGCGATCGGCTTGCCGGGGGAGTTCGGTCCGATGCCGTGACCCTGCGGGTTCTCCGCCGTGAGCGCGAGGCGCGACGCGTGACGGACGACGTCGTGGTTCGACAGCACCCACGTGCTGGGCGCGCCGACGGCGCCGTACGCCGCGAGGGAGGCCGAGATGACGGCGCGGAGGGCCGCGGCATCCCATCCCGTCTCGAGGTAGGCGAAGTTGAACGCCTGGTGCATCTCGTCGGGACGCACCCAGTTCGCGGTCTGCTCGGGCGTGGGCAGCCACGCCTCGGCGCAGAGCGCGCGATCGCCCTCGTACTCCTGCATGAGGAGGTGCCAGTCGCGGTACACCTCGTGCACGGTGTCCTGCCCCCAGTAGGGCACGTTCGCCTCTTCGCCGCCCATGGAGCCGGCTTCGGGGTCGGGGGTGTAGTCGGGGAGGCCCTCGGCCTTCATGAGGCCGTGCGCGACGTCGACGCGGAAGCCGTCGACCCCGCGATCGAGCCAGAAGCGCAGGATGCGGCGGAACTCCTCGCGCACCTCGTCGTTCGACCAGTCGAAGTCGGGCTGCGACGAGTCGAAGAGGTGCAGGTACCACTGGCCGAGCGTCCCGTCGGACTCGATCACGCGCGTCCACGCCGGTCCGCCGAAGACCGACTCCCAGTTGTTCGGAGGCACGTCGCCGTCGAGGCCCTTGCCGTCGCGGAACATGTAGCGCGCCCGCTCGCGGCTGCCGGGCCCGGCAGCAAGCGCCTGCTGGAACCAGACGTGCTGGTCGGACGAGTGGTTGGGGACGAGGTCGACGATGATGCGGATGCCGCGCGCGTGCGCCGCGGCGAGCATGTCGTCGAAGTCGGCGAGCGTGCCGAACAGCGGGTCGACGTCGCAGTAGTCCGAGACGTCGTAGCCGGCGTCCTTCTGCGGGGAGCGCTGGAAGGGGCTCAGCCACAGGGCGTCGACGCCGAGATCCCTGAGATCGTCGAGGCGCGACGTGACGCCGGGCAGGTCGCCGATGCCGTCGCCCGAGCTGTCGGAGAAGGACCGGGGATAGATCTGGTAGATCACGGCCGTGCGCCACCATTCGGCGCCGGGGGTGCTCGTGCGCGCGTCGGCGAGGTCGAGTTCGGGCGAAGTCATGCGTCACAGGATAATGCAAGCGCTTACATTCGCCACTCGAAGTCTCACAGAGCGGTGCGAGTAGCGTGGTGCGGTGACCATCTCCCCCGAGCTCGCGCACGCAGAATCGCTCATCCGGACGATCCCCGACTACCCCGAGCCCGGAGTCCTCTTCCGCGACATCACGCCCCTCCTGGCGAACGCGGCCGCCCTCCGCAGCTGCATCGACGCGATCGTCGAACCCTTCGCGGGGCAGTTCGACGTGGTCGCCGGCATCGAGGCGCGGGGCTTCATCCTCGCCGGCGCAGTGGCGATCGACGCGGGCGTCGGGCTGATCCCGATCCGCAAGGCGGGCAAGCTGCCCCGGCCCGCGGCATCCGTCTCCTACGCCCTCGAGTACGGCACCGCGACGATCGAGGCGCACGACGACATCACCGAGGGGATGCGGGTGCTGCTCGTCGACGACGTGCTCGCGACCGGCGGCACCCTCCAGGCGGCGCACGAGCTCGTTGCGACGCTCGGCGGCGTCGTCGTCGGGACGTCGGTGCTCATGGAGCTGGACGCCCTCGGCGGCCGCGAGATCGTCGGGGACGTGCACACCCTCTTCCACGCCTGATCACCCTCGTCATCGGCGCTTGGGAGCGCCGGCGCCGGCGTCGGAGGGCGCGCTGACCGGCGAACGCCGTGTTGCCCGCCGGTTTCGCGGGATGAATTCGCGGTGACGAGTGCCGCCCGACTCTGGATCTGATGCACCGCCGTCTTCTAGCCTCGGCGGACACGATGGGTCCGTGATGACCCGCCCGAGCGGCAAAGCGCGCGGACGGGGCGTCTCCCGGAAGAGTGGGAACGCGCATCCGACGACCTGCGAAGCCCGGGCGCGATACCGAGGGCAGTGCGCGGCGCCCCTCGCTCAGACGGCGGCGGAGGCCCGGGATGCCGATCCCGGGCACCGCCGGCGTCGACCCCTCGAGCGTCGGGTCAGACGAAGGTCGGCAGGTCGAGCCAGGCGCCGGGAGCGGCATCCACTCCGTCCCGGACGACCGTGCCCTCGATGAGGCCGTAGGGGCGATCGGCGGCATAGAACACCTCGTTGGGGTTCTCCAGGCCGAAGGGCGACAGGTCGTAGGCGAAGTGGTGCTTGTTCGGCATCGCGAACCGCACCTCCGCGATCTCGGGCCGCGCCTCGATCGCGGCGGCGCCCATCGCGAAGAGCGTCTGCTGCAGAGCGAGGGAGTGCACCGACGCGAACGTCGAGAGCAGCGCGGCGACCACGTCGGCGTAGAGCGCGTTGAAGTCGATGCCGGCCTCGACGGCCTCCGGGAGGAAGCGCCACCGGCCCGTCACCGAGGTCGCCATGATGCGGTCGTCGGTCTCGGGGAGCGTCGTGTAGCGGTCGCGGGGGAATCCGGCGAAGCCGCTCCCCGTCGACTTGAGCACGACGAGGTCCTTGACCCCGCCGGTCACGTGGGTCTCGCCGTCGACGACCTGGACGGCGGCGAGCCGCGTGCCCGCACCCGAGCGTACGAACGAGTGGTCGTGAGGCTGCCCGTCGACCAGGATGCGGGACCACTCGTACTGCTCGGCCTGCCAGAGGCCGCCCTCGATCCAGTCGAACTCGCGGGTGAAGTGACGCGAGAGAGTCAGCAGGAACTCCTCGGGAGAGGGGATGCCGTGCTCCTTCGCGAACGCGAACACCGTGTTCTTCTGCGTGTCGGTGGCCACGATCCTGCTGTTGTCGCCGGTGAGGAACGACTCCGCCAGTGCCGCGCCCCGCAGCTGCGACGTGACGCTCAGGTCGACGATCTCGTGGCGGGGCGTGTCGCGCACGATCCGCACGACGCGGTTCTCCGCCTTGCCGTATTTGTTTGCGCCGAGGCTGACCGCCACCATGACTAGCTCCCTCTGTAGGTCGAATACGCGAACGGGCTGAGGAGCAGGGGCACGTGGCAGTGCCGGATCTCGCCGTCGTCCGCGGGTTCGACGATGAATGTCACGGTGACGTAGGGATAGAAGGTGTCGACCTGCCGGGCCGCGAAGTACTCGCCGGTCAGGAAGGTGAGGGTGTAGCTGCCGGGCGGGAGGCGTTCCGGGCCGAGGGAGAGGCGGCCGTCCTCGTCGGTGGCGCCGTGGGCGACGACGGCCCCCGTGGTCTCGGCCAGCACGGTGTCGCCCGAGGCCTGTGCCAGCACGACTCCCACGCCGCTCGCGGGGTCGCCTGTGGCGGCGTCGAGGACGTGCGTCGTCACGTGGCTCGTCATGCGGGGGTCCCCTCGTCGGTGACGGTCGATCGCAGCCGAAGGAGGGCGATCTCGCGCAGCTGGCCGACGGCCTCCACGGCCTCCGCGTCGGCGTCGTTGCGGAGCCTGCGCGTCAGCTCGGCGAGCAGCTCGTCGGGGCTTCGTCCCGCCGCCCGGATCAGGAAGACGCGGCCGAAGCGGCGCTCGTACTCGGCGTTCCCCTCGACGATCGCCCGGCCGATGTCGGCGCCGGCGTCCGACATCGAGGCCTGTTCGCGCCGGGATGCCGCGGCTTCGGCGCCCGATCCGCCTGCCCGCTCGCCGATGCGTGGGTGCCGCGACAGGGCCGCGTCGAGGTCGTCGCGGGTCCACGAGCCGGCCGTCGTGGCGGCGACGGCGGCGAGCTCGTCGACGCTGCCGTACGGACGGCCGGCCACGACGGCATCCCGCCATTCGGGGATGGCCGCCCAGACGCCGACGACCTCGGTCGCCGTCGCGGCGTCGAGGCCGTTGAACTCCGCGAGCTGCATGGCGCCACGGTAGCCGCCGGTCGTTTCCCGTGGGTTACGGCGGCGTCGCCGTCCCGACGGGCGGAGGAGATCCGAACGGCGGAGGGGCCGCACGCGCCATCCCCCATCGCCTCACCGAATCACCTCCCCTCCTCCGGACGATGGGAGGAACCCGCGCGCGCAGGGGAAACACCCGGGAAACGCGGCTCCGTTACCGTGTGCGCATGAGCGGACCCACGACCTTCGCCGCCCGCCGCGCCTTCGTCGACGGCGCGTGGTCATCCGTGACGGTGCGCGTCGAGGGCGGGGTCATCGCGGCCATCGAACCGTACGACGGCGCAGCCGACCGGGCACTGCCGGACGACGCGGTGCTCCTTCCCGGGCTCGTCGACTCGCACGTGCACCTCGACGAGCCGGGCCGCACGGAGTGGGAGGGCTTCGCGACCGGCACGGCGGCCGCGGCCGCGGGCGGTGTCACGACCGTGCTCGACATGCCGCTCAACTCGGTGCCCGTCACGACGAGCGTCGATGCCCTCCAGGCGAAGCGGGCGGCCGCCGCCGGCAAGCTCGCCGTCGACGTCGGGTACTGGGGCGGTTCCGTGCCCGAGAACCTCGGCACGCTGCGGGCGCTCGCCGAGGCGGGCGTCGTGGGCTTCAAATGCTTCCTCGCTCCGTCGGGCATCGCGGAGTTCGGACAGCTCGACGCGTCGCAGCTCGAGGCGGCGCTCGCCGAGATCGCCGCGTTCGACGGCGTCCTGATCGTGCACGCGGAGGACCCGGACCACCTCCACGGCGAGGGCGCCCTGGGTCGCCGCTACGCCGACTTCGTGGCCTCCCGGCCTCCCGAAAGCGAGGAGGCGGCGATCCGCGGCGTGATCGAGGCGTCCCGTCGCACCGGCGCGCGAGCGCACATCGTGCACGTCTCGGACGGGACGGCGCTGGAGAGCGTGCGCGCCGCGAAGGCCGACGGAGTCCGCCTCACCGTCGAGACCTGCCCGCACTATCTGACGCTGCGGGCCGAGGACATCCCCGACGGCGCCGCCCAGTTCAAGTGCTGCCCGCCGATCCGGGATGCCGCGAACCAGGAGCTCCTCTGGGCGGGCGTGCTCGACGGCACGATCGACGCGATCGTGAGCGACCACTCCCCGTCGACGCGCGAGCTCAAACAGCGCGGCGGCGGTGACTTCGGCCTCGCCTGGGGCGGAATCGCGGGACTCCAGACGGGACTGCCGGCGGTGTGGACCGAGGCGCGGCGGCGCGGCATCCCTCTCGAGGCGATCCTGCCCCTCTTCACGACCGGCCCCGCCCGCATCGCGGGGCTCGGCACGCGCGGCACGATCGCTGAGGGGGAGCCCGCGCACCTCGTCGTGTTCCGCCCCGACGACACGTTCCGCGTGCGGGCCCACGGCCTCGAGTACCGCAACAAGGTCTCGCCGTGGGACGGCGCGACGCTCCACGGGGTCGTGAGCGAGACGTACGTGCACGGCGTGCTCGGCTACCGAGGAGAGGTCCTCGCGCGCGCCGGTCGCGAGGTGCTCGCCGCCCGCATCCTCGAGGCGGAGGCGGCGTCATGACCGTCGGCATCCTGCAGCCCGGAACCGGAGAGCTCCCGGGCGATCACTATCTGCCCTCCCGCCCCGACACCGTGCTCTGGGGGCGACTGCCGTGCGCGCGCGACACCGCAGTCCTGACGATCTCGCCCGGGGAGACCGTGACGATCGACACCGTGAGCCACGAGGGGATCCTCGAGGACCAGGGGAAGGATCCCGTCGCATACTTCGGGTCGCACGGCGTGGGAGAGGCGTCGGTGCTTCAGGATGCCGTCGCGATCGCCGCCGAGCTTACCCGTGACCCCGCGACGGACGGACCGCACGTCGTCACGGGCCCGATCTTCATCGACGGTGCCGAGCCCGGCGACCTGCTGCAGATCACCGTCGAGCGGCTCGTGCCTCGCGTGCCGTATGGCGTGATCTCGAACCGCCACGGCAAGGGCGCGCTCGTGGGCGTGCTCCCGCGCAGCGAGGGAAGCGTGAGCGTCTTCACCCCGGTCGAGGAACGCTCCTCGGGCCTCGTCGGCAGACTGCCTGTCAGGCACGGCGGAGAGCGCGTCGTGGAGTTCCCGCTCGCACCGTTCCTCGGCACGATGGGCGTCGCCGTGGCGTCGGACGAGCGGCCCCATTCGGTGCCGCCCGGGTCGCACGGCGGCAACATCGACATCAACCTCCTCGTCGAGGGCACGGTCCTCTATCTGCCCGTCCAGGTGCCCGGGGCCCTCGCGTACGTCGGCGACCCGCACTTCGCCCAGGGCGACGGCGAGGTGGCGCTGACGGCGCTCGAGGCTTCCCTCCGGGCGACGCTGCGATTCGACGTCGTCCCTCGCGAGGAGGCGCTTCGCGAGTTCGGCGACGTCGCCGGTCCGCTCGTCCGCACCCCCGAGTACCTGGTGCCGACGGGACTGGATCCGGATCTCGACGAGGCGATGCGCACGTGCGTGAGGGCGGCGATCGACCTCATCTCGGCGAGATGGGGCATGGACGAGCACCTCGCCTACGCGTACCTCAGCGCGGCGACCGACTTCGACGTCTCCCAGGTCGTCGACATCGTGTGCGGCATCCACGCCCGCATCCGCGAAGCGGACTTCGAGGGGGTGCCGCGTGGCTGAGATGCCGGACGACCTCTTCACGGCGTTCGAGGACTACGAACGCGCGATCCTCTCGAACGACCTCGACGCGCTCGACGCGGCCTTCGCCCCCGGACCGGACACTCTCCGGGGCGACGGCGCCGGCCTACTGGTCGGTCACGAGGCGATCAGCGCCTTCCGCGGGGTGCGCGGGGGCGTTCCGCCGCGCACCATCGAGCGGGTCGAGTACCGTCCCCTGGGAGTGGATGCTGCGCTCCTCGTGTCGGTCTCGCACTACCTGCAGGGCGGCACGGGCCTGCAGACCCAGCTGTGGGAGCGCATCGACGGGCGCTGGCTCATCACCGCCGCCCACGTGACCGCCCGGGCGCAGGCGCTCGACCGGTCGGTCTGGCGGACCGTGGGGGATCCGCTGTTCCAAGGGGCCTGGGACGGTCCGCTCGCGGGTCTCACGGTCGCCGTGAAGGACCTCTTCGCGGTCAAGGGCTACCGGATCGGGGCGGGCAACCCCGCCTATCTCGACGAGGCGAAGGCCGAGACCCGCACGGCGCCCGCGGTCTCCGACCTGCTCCGGGGAGGGGCATCCCTCCGCGGCATCGCACGCACCGACGAGTTCGCGTTCAGCATCGCCGGCGACAACCCGCACTACGGCACGCCGCCGAACGGCGCCCTGCCCGGCGCACTCCCGGGCGGCTCGTCGAGCGGACCCGCCTCGGCCGTGGCCACCGGTCAGGCCGAGATCGGCCTCGCCAGCGACACGGCGGGCTCCATTCGCGTGCCCGCCTCGTACCAGGGGCTGTGGGGGCTGCGCACGACCCACGGCCTCGTCCCGCGGCAGGGGATGCTTCCCCTCGCACAGTCGTTCGACACGGTCGGCTGGCTCACCCGCGACGGCGCGACGCTGCAGCGCGTCGCGGACTGGTGCCTCAGCTACGACGGCTCGTCGTCGACCGAGAGCGTGTACGGCGCGTCGGGGTCGGAGCTGCCCTGGCGCCTGCTCATCCCCGAGGAGGCGCTGGAAGCGGTCGAGCCGGAGACCCGGTCGGCCTTCGACGCGCTCCTCATCCGCCTCGCCGCGTCGGACGATCCACCCGCGCTCGCCCGGGTCTCGCTCGGTCCGCTCGACGACTACTACGAGCCGTTCCGCACCGTGCAGGGCGCGGAGGCGTGGCGGAACAACGGCGACTGGCTCGAGACGCATCCCGACGCCACCGGCTCGGCGGTCCGTGAGCGCTTCCGGGTCGCCTCCGAGGTGACGGCCGGGGCCGAGGCATCCGCCCGCTCGGCCCTCGAGCCGCTCCGCGAGCACCTGCGCGGCCTCGTCGCGAACGCCGTGCTCGTGTTCCCGACCGTGCCGGGGCCGGCGCCCATGCGCACCCATGCGGGCGACCGGATCGACGCGGTCCGTCAGGCGACGCTGCGGCTGACGACCCCCGCCGCCGTCGGCGGTCTCCCCGCGCTGTCGGCACCGCTGCTGACGGTGCCGTCTCAGCTCGGTCCCGCACCCGTCGGCGTCTCGCTCGTCTCGCGCGGCGGCACCGACATCGCGCTCGTCCGCCTCGCCCGTCGCCTCGCTCGGCTCGTCGCCGACCCGACCCGCCCGGAGCTGACGTGATCGTCCCCGGCCCCATCGACCCGCCCGCGCGCCTGCTCATGGGGCCCGGCCCGATCTCCGCGTACCCGAGCGTGCTCCGCGCGATGTCGGCGCCCCTCGTCGGGCAGTACGACCCGTTCATGACCGCGACGATGGCCGAGACGCAGGAGCTGTATCGCGGCGTATGGGCGACGGCCAACGACGCGACGCTGCTGGTGGACGGCACCTCCCGCGCCGGCATCGAGGCGGCGCTCGTGTCGCTCATCCGGCCCGGGGATCGGGTGCTCGTGCCCGTGTTCGGGCGCTTCGGGCACCTCCTCGCCGAGATCGCCGAGCGCGCGATGGCGGAGGTGCACACGATCGAGACGGAGTGGGGCCAGGTGTTCGCGCCTTCGGTCATCGAGGAGGCGATCATGCGGGTGCGACCCGCGCTCCTCGCCCTCGTCCACGGCGACACGTCGACGACGATGATGCAGCCGCTCGACGAGATCGGGGCGATCTGCGACCGGCACGGCGTGCTGTTCTACACCGATGCGACGGCCTCGCTCGGCGGCAATGCCTTCGAGGCCGACGAATGGGGAGTGGATGCCGCGACCGCCGGCCTGCAGAAGTGCCTCGGCGGCCCGTCGGGGTCGGCCCCTCTGACGCTGTCGGATCGTGCGGTCGACGTCGTGCGGTCGCGGGCGAGGGTCGAGGCCGGCATCCGGGAGCCCGGCGATCCCTCGTCGGACGACTTCGTGAGGTCGAACTATCTCGACCTCGGCATGATCCTCGACTACTGGGGACCCCGCCGCCTGAACCATCACACCGAGGCGACCTCGATGCTCTACGCGGCGCGGGAGTGCGCGCGCGTGCTGCTGCTGGAGGGCCGAGACGCCGTCATCGCGCGTCACGACCTCGCTGGTCGGGCGATGCTCGAGGGTGTGCGCGCGCTCGGGCTGAGCGTGTTCGGCGACGTCGCCCGCAAGATGAGCAACGTCGTGGCGGTCGAGATCCCCTCGGGCGTGCCCGGCGATGCCGCCCGAGCCGCGCTGCTCGACGATTTCGGGATCGAGATCGGCACGTCGTTCGGGCCTCTCCACGGCCGGGTGTGGCGCATCGGGACGATGGGCTTCAACGCGCGGAAGGATGCCGTCCTCACGACGCTGTCCGCCCTGGAGGGGGTGCTCGCGAGGCACGGCGTCGCGGTGCCGGCGGGCGGCGGCGTCGAGGCTGCGGCGGGGGTGTACGCGGCGTGACACCGCGCCTGCAGGCGGGCCCGGACCAGGTCGCAGCGGCGGCCGGTCGCGTCATGGCGCGCTGCGACGAGCTCGCCCGCGTCTCGTCGGCGCCCGGGCGGATCGAGCGCATCTATCTGTCTCCCGAGCATGCGCGCGTCAACCGCCTCGCCGCCGAGTGGATGCGCGAGCTCGGCATGAGGACCTGGCAGGATGCCGCCGGCAACCAGGTCGGCCGGCTCGAGGCATCCGATCCCGATGCTCCCGCCCTGCTGATCGGCTCGCACCTCGACACCGTGACGGATGCCGGGCGCTACGACGGCATCGCCGGCGTGCTGATGGGACTCGAGGTCGTGCGCCTGCTGCGGACTCCGGTCGACGAGGACCGCTGGCGCTCGCCGTTCCCGTTCGCCCTCGAGGTCGTCGCCTTCTCCGACGAGGAGGGCGCGCGATTCGGCAAGGCGCTGCTCGGCTCGTCGGCGGTCGCGGGCCTCTGGGACGAGGACTGGTGGACGCTGACGGATGCCGAGGGCACGACGGTGCGGGAGGCGTTCCTCGATTTCGGACTCGATCCCGCACGCCTGAGCGAGGCGGCGCGTCGCCCCGTCGACCTCGTCGGCTACCTGGAGGCGCACATCGAGCAGGGTCCCGAGCTGGATCGGCGGGGAGAGTCGCTCGCGGTCGTGTCGTCGATCGCGAGTGCGCGGCGATTCCAGATCGTCGTCGAGGGCGAGGCCCGGCACGCGGGTGGCACGCCGTACGACGCTCGGCGCGATGCTCTGCTCGGCGCCTCCGAGGCCGCGCTCGCCGTCGAGGCGATCTGCCGTGCCGAGCACCACATCATCGGCACGGTCGGGCAGCTCGAGGCCTTCCCCGGCGCGGTCAACATCGTGCCGGGGGAGGTGCGGATGAGCCTCGACCTGCGCGGGGAGTTCGACGTCGACCGCGATCGCGTGTGGCGCGCGATCGCCCGCGAGTTCGACGCCGTCATGGGCCGGAGAGGCCTTCGCTGGACCGCCCGAGACGTCCACAGCGCGCCCGCCGTCTTCTGCGCGCCGCTGCTTCAGGACGTGCTCCGGGAGGGCATCGTGTCGACTCGGGATGCCGGGGCGCGTGCCGGCGGCGCGGCGCTTCCGAGCGGAGGCGCATCGACGACCGGCGCCCCGACGACGCTCTTCAGCCCCGCCGGGCACGACGGCATGGCGATCGGCGCGGTGACGGGGGTCGGGATGCTGTTCCTCCGCAATCCGGACGGGATCAGCCACCACCCTGACGAGGCGGTGTCGGAGGGCGACGTCGCTCTCGGCATCCGGGCCCTCGCGGAGGCCGTCCTCCATCGCGCAGCAGAACCCGAGTGATGCGCCCCAGGGCGGGCGAAGGCCGACGGGGCGCCGCTTCCCCGACCGGAACCGGGCACGGGCCGCTGGCTACAATTCGACGATGAGCGCGCCGCCGTCCGGATCGCCCCGTGAGCGGGGGAGCTACCCGAAGGGCGTCGCGCGCCGCCAGGAGATCCTCGACCGGGCGATCGAGGTCTTCGCCACCCGCGGGGCGCAGCGGACGAGCCTCCGGGCGATCGCGAGCGAAGTCGGTGTCACGCATGCAGCGCTCACCCACTACTTCGGCTCGCTCGAGGAGCTGCTCGTCGCCGTCTACCGGGAGTCGGAGCGGAGGCTCGACGGCGACGCTCCGGAGGCGCCGGATGTGAGCCCGGCGGAGATGATGCGCATCTCGGCGGAGGAGAACCGCGAGATCCCCGGAATGGTCCAGCTGTACTCGATGCTCGTCGCGACCGCGCTGGAGGACGGCCACTCCGCCGCGCAGGAGTTCGCCACCGAGCGGTTCGCGCGGCTGCGCGAGAGCATGGCGGAGCGGGTCCGGCACCTGCAGTCAGCGGGGCGGATCCGGCGGGACATCGACGCGGAGCTCGTCGCCGCGCTCGTCATCGCGGCATCCGATGGTCTGCAGGCGCAGTGGCTGCTCGACGCGACGGTCGATCACGAGGCCGCGCTCGCGATGCTCGATCGGCTGCTCGCGGCTCCGCCCGCGGAGGATTGACCCCGAGGGTCGCTTCTGCATAAACTTCCACGTGGAGGTTTCCGTATGGAGGCCCGGGCACGTCATCGCTGCCCTCACCGACGAAGAGAAGGTCACCGTGGCCCTGCCCGAAGAATCGAAGCCGCTGGCGTCCGTCCAGCTGTACACGCTCGCCGACGCGTTCTCGGCCGATATGGGCGGCTCGCTCGACAAGCTCGCCGCGATCGGCCTCAAGAATGTCGAGGCGTTCGACTTCGTCCGCCGTCCGCATGAGATCCGCAGCGCGCTGGATGCTTCCGGGCTCGCCTCGCCGACCGGGCATGCGCCGCTGCTCTCCGATGAGCTGTGGACGCCCGACGGCTCGATTCCCACTCCCGCCCCCGAGGTCGTCTTCGAGGCGGCGGCCGCGATCGGCATGACGACGGTCATCGACCCGTTCGTGGCCCCCGACCGGTGGCTGACCCTCGACGGTGTCACCGACATCGCCGACCGTCTCAACCGCCTCGTCGACGTCGCGGCAGGGTTCGGGCTCAGCGTCGGCTACCACAACCACGCGCAGGAGTTCGTCGCGGACTTCGACGGGCAGACGGCCTACGAGCGCTTCGTCGAACTGACCGACGACCGCGTCGCGATCGAGCTCGACCTGTACTGGGCGCTGGTCGGCGGGCAGGACGGCGTCGGCCTCGTCTCGCGCCTGGGCGATCGGCTCGTGGCCGTGCACGTGAAGGACGGCATCGCTCCCGCGGTGAATCCGTTCGGACCGGATGCCGGCGAGTTCGGCTCCGCGAGCCTCGATCAGCGCCGTCCGGGTGAGGGCGATGTGCCCCTCGCCGGCGCACTGCGCGCCGGAACCGCTGTGCAGTACGCGGTCATCGAGTACGACAATGCGCCGGGAGACGTCTTCGACGACATCGCCGCGAGCTACGCGTTCCTCACCGAGGGCGGGTTCGTCCGATGAGCGCGGTCGGAATCGGGATCATCGGCGTCGGCGTCATCAGCGACACCTATCTCCAGAACCTCTCCGCGTTCCCCGATGTCGAGGTCGTGATCCTGGGCGACCTGTTCGTCGAGCGCGCGCGCGAGCAGGCCGAGAAGTACGGGGTGCCCGCGTTCGGGACCGCCGACGACGTCCTCGCGCATCCGGGCGTCGATCTCGTCATCAACCTGACGATCCCCGCTGCGCACATCGAGGTCTCCCGCGCCGCGATCGCGGCGGGGAAGCACGTCTGGACCGAGAAGCCGCTCGGCCTCGATCGCGACGGTGCCGCGCTCCTGCTGAGCGAGGCGGAGGCCGCGGGCCTGCGGATCGGATCGGCGCCCGACACCCTCCTCGGCCCGGGCTTCCAGGCGGCGCGCCGGGCCATCGAGTCCGGCCGGATCGGCCGCCCGCTCTTCGCGCAGACTGTGTTCCAGACGCAGGGGCCCGACCTCTGGCATCCGAACCCCGCCTTCCTCTTCGCGCAGGGCGCGGGACCGCTGCTCGACATGGGTCCGTACTACTTCTCCGCTCTGGTGAGCCTCTTCGGGTCGGTCGAGCGCGTCTCCGCGTTCGGTACCAAGGCGAACGAGGAGCGGAAGATCCACACGGGTCCGAAGGCCGGGGAGACCTTCCCGGTCGAGGTGCCCTCCACGATCCAGATCATCGCGGCGTTCGAATCCGGCGCGCAGTCGCAGAGCCTGCTCAGCTTCGACTCGGCGCTCGAGCGTCACGGCATCGTCGAGATCCACGGCACGGAGGGGTCGATCGTCATCCCCGACCCGAACCAGTTCGCCGGCCGGATCGCCGTCGTCGCCCCGCTCGGCGTCCTGCGCGACGGGATGTCGTTCGAGCAGGAGTGGATCGAGATCGAGCACGAGCAGATCGAGGTCGGCCGCGGGCTCGGCGCGCTCGACATGGTCCGCGCGATCGCCGAAGGCCGCCCGCACGTCGCCTCGGGCGAGCTCGGGTTCCACGTGCTCGACGTGCTGCTGTCCGCCGCCGAATCCGCCGCGAGCGGCGAGACGGTGAAGATCCAGAGCACCGTCGCGCCCGTTCCGCTCCTTCCCGAGGGGTTCGACCCCTTCGCCTCGACCCTCTGACGAGACACGGGCCCCGGGTCGCTTCTGCGTCCGGGGCCCCGTATCGTCGGGGGCTCTGTGATCTCTTCGCCGATGCCCGCCTGAAAGGCTCCACACACCGTCGTGTACTCGCTCCTCCTCGCGATCATCTACGTCGCC
This sequence comes from Microbacterium sp. AZCO, assembly GCF_039614715.1. GTDB lineage: Bacteria > Actinomycetota > Actinomycetes > Actinomycetales > Microbacteriaceae > Microbacterium. The sequence goes on from NZ_CP154857.1 coordinate 3,665,299, forward strand.
TTCATCAGCCTCGGGCTGCCCGATGCGCTGGTGGGTGCGGGCTGGCCCGTGATGCACCACGACCTCGACGTGCCGATCGCCTTCGCGGGCATCATCACGATGATCATCGCGAGCGGCACGATCCTGTCGAGCCTCGCGTCCGAGCGCGTCACTCGCCGATTCGGCGTCGGACTCGTCACCGCCGTGAGCGTCGGCATGACCGCCGCCGCGCTCATCGGCTTCTCGCTCTCCGGCTCGTTCTGGATGCTGTGCCTCTGGGCGATCCCCTACGGCCTCGGCGCCGGAGCGGTCGACGCCGCACTCAACAACTACGTGGCCGTGCACTATGCGGCGCGACACATGAACTGGCTGCATGCCTGCTGGGGCCTGGGCGCCTCCATCAGCCCGTTCATCATGAGCTACACGCTCGCGTCGGGATCGAGCTGGCCCACCGCCTACCGGGTCGTCGGCGTGATCCAGGTCGTGCTCACGTTCGTGCTGCTGGTCAGCATCCCGCTCTGGGGGAAGGTCAACCCGATCGTCCCCGCCGGGGAGACCGGTGACGGAGCGGTCGGCACGGAAGACAAGCCGGCCAGACGGGCCAGCGCGCACGTGCCTCTCGCGCGGGCCCTTCGGATCCCCGGTGTCGTCCTGATCCTCGTGGCGTTCTTCGCCTACTGCGGCCTGGAGAGCACCGCCATCCTCTGGGCATCCACATACCTGGTCAGCGATCGCGGACTCGACCCGGCCGTCGCGGCCGCCTTCGCCTCGCTGTTCCTGATCGGCATCACCGGCGGACGATTCGCCGCGGGATTCTTCGCCGATCGCGTGGGCGATCGCAGCATGATCCGCGGCGGCTTAGTGACCGTCGCCATCGGCGTCGGCCTGCTCGCCCTCCCCGTGGAAACCGACGTGCTCGCGCTCGCCGGGCTCGTGATCGCGGGGCTGGGGTGCGCGCCGATCTATCCGGCGATCATCCACTCCACGCCGGTCAACTTCGGCCGCGACAATTCGCAGGCCATCGTCGGCATCCAGATGGCGGCGGCCTACGCCGGCTCGACGCTCGCGCCGCCGCTGTTCGGGGCCCTCTCCGCCTGGTCAGGACTGTGGATGCTGCCGCTCTTCCTGGCCGTGCTGACGGCGCTCGGCCTGGTGATGTCGGAGCGGCTCAACCAGCTCGTCCCCCAGCGCTGACGCGACTACTTCGCGCCGTCGTCCCCGGCCTTCGCCGCTGCTTTCGCGTCGGTGGCGACCGCGTCGTCCACGGCCTTCTCGACGATCTTGTCGGCCTTCGCGAGCGCCTTGCGGATCTTCACCTCGCCCGGGTCGGACACGAGCGCGACGATGCCGGAATGGCCGGGCGCGATCGCGTCCTGCAGCCCCTCGGCCAGCTCCTTCTTGTGGTGGCGCTCCCGCAGCTTCCCGATGATGCCTCCACCCGCGCCGGCGACGAGAACGCTGCCGAGGATCGAGGGCGGGAACAGGATGCCGACGACGGCGCCGCCGACGGCTCCCCAGCCGAGGCCCTCGCGCGTGCTGTGATCGGTGACCTTCTGCACCTCGAGCTCGCCCGCGGCATCCCGCTTGACGACCACGACGCCCTCGATCTTGACGGTGGCACCGTCCTCGGCGTCCTTGAGGGCCTGATAGGCCTCCAACGCCACGTCGGCGTCGGCGAAGTCGGCGGCGATCAGCGTGTATGCGCCGTCGCTGACGGCTGCCACTGCGGCCTCGTCGCCCGCGGCGGCTGTCTCATCGGTCATGTCGGTTCTCCTTCGGCCGGCCCTGGTCTCCTGACGGTCGTCAGTCTAGGGAGCGCGTGCCCTCCGCCGCTGCCGGATCCGCGGGCACGTCGACATATGACGACTCACCTCACGAGAGGATCAGCGGGTCTCGCCTCTCATCCCCATGCGCGTGAGGACGATGCTCTCCGCCACCTGCACCACGTTGTAGAGCACGAGCGTGATGAGGGTGATGATCGCGATGGCCCCCCACAGCTGGGCGAACTGGGCCTGCGCGTTGAACTTGAGGATCGCTCCGCCGATGCCGAGCCCCGTCGACAGCCACTCGGCCAGCAGCGCTCCCGTCACGGCGCCCGGCACCGACACGCGCGCGGCGGCGAAGACCGACGGCAGCGCCCCCGGCAGGTTGACCTTGCGCATCGCCATGGGCCGGTTGCCGCCGAAGACGTGCACGACGTCGAGGCTCTGCCGGCTGGCGCGGCTGAGTCCGAAGAGCACGTTGGCGAGCGCGGGGAAGAGCACCACGATGGTGCCGATGACGGCGACGGATGCTGTCGTGCCGCGCCCGGTGATGAGGATGATGATGGGCGCGATCGACACGAGCGGGATCGTCCGCAGCAGCAGCACGAGCGGCATGACGCCGGCCTCGACCGATTTGGACAGGCTGAACGCGATCGCCAGCACGATCGCGACGAGCATGCCGACGACGAAGCCGATGACCGAGTCGACGAGCGTCTGCCCGACGAGCGGGAACAGCACGGCTCGATGCTCGGCGGCGTCGTCGTCGGTGAAGAGGAAGCTCCAGACATCGAGCGGCCCCTTCGCGACGTACGGCGAGATGCCCGTGAAGCTCACGACCGCCTGCCACAGCACGAGCAGCACGACGAGCGTGATGAGCGCATTGCCGAGGGCACGCAGCACGGCCTTCCAGACGGCGCGGCGCCGGTCGGCTCGCAGCCGGGCCTGCGCGGCGGCGTCTGCGGCGAGCACGAGCTGCGCCGTCGGAGCGGCCGGCGGATGAGCCGTGTCGACCGGCGGGGTCTTCGGGGTCATGACGGCCTCCCGGAGACCCAGGGCGTGACGAATCTGACGAGCAGCCCCACGAGGCCGTAGGCGACGAGCGCGAAGACGCCGCAGAGGAGGAACACCGACCAGACGCCCGCGGAGTCGAGCTGCCCCTGCAGGCGGATGAGGGTGGGCCCGACGCCCGCCGTGATCGAGCCGAGGTACTCGCCGAGCACGGCGCCGAGGAACGCGGTGGGCACCGCGATCTGCAGGGCGTTGAGGATGGCGGGAAGCGCGGCGATGAGCCGCACCTTCACGAGCTGCGTCCACCTGCTGCCGCCGAAGACGCGGACGACGTCGAGGGACGCTCTGTCGGCGGATCGGAAGCCCAGGATCGAGCCCACGACGGTCGTGAAGACGCACACGATCGCGGCGAGGAGGATCGCGGTCGCCGACGGGTCTCCGGGGTTCTTGGCGCCGCCGACGACGACGACCGAGATGCCGCCGATCGCGACGATCGGGAGGCAGTACGTCACGACGGCGATCTGCGTGATGAGCGTCTCGAGGCGGGGAAGCAGGAGCACGAGCGTCGCGAGGATCAGTGCGATTCCGTTGCCCCAGGTGTAGCCGATCGCCGCCGCCGTGATCGTGGGCTGGAAGACGTTCCAGGCGCCGAGGATGTTCCCCTGGAGGAACAGCCAGTCGAAGACCGCGAACGGCGAGGGCACGGGCGTGAACGTCGTCCCCTCCTGCTGCGGGAAGGCGACGAGCGAGAACACCCACCAGAGCAGGAGGAGGCTCAGGCCGCCGATGAGACCGGCGGCCCAGCCGGGGAGCCGCGACCGGCTCACGCTCAGGCCTCCGCTTCCGCCCGGCCGTCGCTGCCGAACAGCAGCTCTGAGGCGCGGTCGACGAGCGCGTGGAACTCGGGCGTGCGCATCATGTCGGGCGTGCGCGGCCGGGGCAGGTCGACCTCGATGATCTCCTTGATCCGACCGGGCCGGGGCGACATGACCGCGACGCGATCGGCGAGGAAGATCGCCTCGCTGATGCCGTGCGTCACGAGCAGCGTCGTCGCGGGCTTCTCGGTCCAGATGCGGAGGAGCTCGAGGTTGAGGTTCTGGCGCGTCATGTCGTCGAGCGCGCCGAACGGCTCGTCGAGGAGCAGCACCGAGGGCTTCAGCACGAGGGCGCGGGCGATGGAGGCGCGCTGGCGCATGCCTCCGGACAGCTGAGCGGGCTTCGCGGTCGCGAAGTCCTTGAGGCCGACCAGCTCGATGAGCTCGTCGACGTACGCCTTGTCGACCGGCCGTCCCGCGACCTCGAACGGCAGCTCGATGTTCTTGCGGATGCTCCGCCACGGCAGCAGCGCGTGGTCCTGGAACGCGATGCCGAGCTCGCTCCCGGCGCGCAGCTGGTCGGGCGTCTCGCCGTCGACGAGCACCGTGCCGGACGAGGGATGCTCGAGCGCGGCGAGGATGCGCAGGATCGTGGACTTGCCGCACCCGGACGGCCCGAGAAGGGCCAGGAACGAGCCCTTCTCCGTGTGCAGGTCGGTCCCCTGGAGCGCGAGCAGCGAGGTGCCGCCCCGCAGCGGGAACGACTTCGAGACCCCGGTGATCTGGATGCCGGTGCCCGTGCGGGCACCGGCATCCAGGTTCTGTGAAATGGTCATGATCCCTACGGGAGGTAGTCCTTGAGCTCGGGCTGCTCTTTGTAGATCTCGTCGATGATCGACGTGTCGAAGAGCTGGCTCGCCTTGAGATCCCAGCCCGACGCCTTGAGCGACGCGAGGGTCTGCTTCTGGAGGTCGTCGGAGATCGTGAACAGGCCGTTCTCCTGGGTCTCATCGGTCGAGATGAGGAGCTTCTCGGCCTCGATCGCCTTGGCCGTCTTCTCGGGGTCGAGATCGCCGAAGGTCATGTCGCCCGCTGCCGCGGAGTCGTTGTAGTGCTTCACGACGACGTCGACGGTATCGGTGGTCCCGGCCTGGAAGACGTCGGTCCAGCCCTTGATCTCGGCGATGAGGAACGCCTTCAGCAGGTCCTTGTTCTCGGCCAGGTACTGGTCGGTCACCGTGAAGGTCTCCGCGACGTAGGGAAGGCCGTTCTCCGCGTAGGCGAGGTTGGTCACCGGGTAGCCCGACAGCTCCACCGTGATCGCCTCGTTGGTGAGATACGCCATGAAGCCGTCGACCTCGCCGTTGATGAGCGGCGTCGGGTCGAAGTCGACCGGGACGATCGTGAGCTCGCTCTCGTCGATCCCGTTGGCCGCGAGCAGGGCCTTGAAGACCGAGGCGTTGGAGTCCTGCACGCCGATCTTCTTGCCGATGAGGTCTTCCGGCGTCTCGATGTTGCCGCCGTTCTGGAGCGACAGGATCGTGAAGGGGTTCTTCTGGAACGTCGTGCCGATGATCTTCAGCGGCGCATCCTGCTCGGCGACCGCGGCGCCGACCGAGGCCGCATCGCTGAGGGCCACCTGCACCGAGCCGGACAGGAGCTTCGCGACACCCGTGTCGGGACCGGCGACGCCCGTCACCTCGGAGAAGCCGGCGTCGTCGTAGTACCCCTTGTCGTAGGCGTAGAACTCGCCCGCGAACTCCTCGTTCTTGATCCAGGAGTACTGCACGCTGATGTCGCCGTACGACGCGGCCTCGCCGCTCGCGGCCGGGGAGCCGCCGCCCGACGCGCAGGCGCCGAGGAGAACGCTGGATGCCGCGAGGCCGATCGCGAGTGCGAGGAGGCGGCCGCGCCGACCGCGGCGCGGGGAAGTGCTGTGTGATGCCATCGGGAGACCCTCCATGGGTGGATGCTGTGCGGCTGACGCTATTCCGGCGACGTTTCGGCACGAGCGCCGCCGTGTTTCGATGGTGTGACACTCGCTCCGAAGGGATGTCGGACTCAGGGTCGCGGCATCCCGTCGCCCGACACGGCTCGCCAGACGCGGTCTCTGGAGAACGGCTGCTGGTACAGGCGCATCCCCAGGGCGCGCGAGATCGCATTGCCGATCGCGGGGGCGACGGGGTTGTAGGGCGACTCGCTCATCGACTTCGCGCCGAACGGACCGAGGGTGTCGCTCGTCCGCGCGAAGTAGACCTCCGTCACCGGCACGTCCGCCATCTGCGGCACGCGGTACTGCCGGAAGACGGGATTGACGACGTGCCCGTCCTCGACGAGCACCTCCTCGTACAGCGCACTGCCGAGCCCCTGCGCCGCCCCGCCCTCGACCTGTCCGCGGCACTGCGCGGGATTCATGACGAAGCCGGCGTCGGCCGCCTGGATCGACTGCAGCACGCGCACCGACCCCGTCTCGGGGTCGACGGCGACGCGGACCGCGTGCACGTTGAAGACGAGCGAGCGGAGGTCTCCGAACTCGCGGCCGTCGGCGACGAGCCCGTGCTCGTTCCGCTCGGCGGCCGGCGCGGCGGCGACGATGCGATCGAAGCCGACGAGTCCGGCCCTCGTCCGCACGCCCTCGGCGCTCAGCACGGCGCCCTCGGGGCTCGTGCCGGTGAGTGTCGCCGCGATCTGCAGCATCCGCCCTCGAAGCGAGACGCACGCGGCGTGCAGCGCCTTCCCCGCGACGGTGATGCCCGCCGATGCGAACGCGCCCGTGTCGTGGCGCACGACGTCGGTGTCGGAGGAGTGCACCGCGAGCCGGTCGATGGATGCCTCGAGCACGGTCGCCGCGATCTGCCGGTGGACCGTGCTCGTGCCGTTGCCGAATTCGGCGGTGCCGACCGCGAGGAGGTAGGTGCCGTCGGGACGCAGCGTCGCCGTGGTGTGCGAGATGTGCCCTCGCGGCGCCATCGTCGACAGCATCCCGAGCGCCATGCCCTCGCCGACGAGCCACCCCTCAGGCGCGACCGCCCCGTTTCCTCGCCGCAGGGCCGACTCCGCGAGGTCGAGGCACTGGTCGAGGCCGTAGCTGCCCCAGACGAGGTCCTCCTCCCAGTCGTCGTCGGTCTCGTGGAGCGGGTCACCCTCCCGGATGACGTTGCGCCTGCGCAGTTCGAACGGATCCATCCCGAGCCTCTCGGCGAGCAGATCCATCGCCGACTCGATCCCGAGCATCACCTGGCCGAGGCCGTACCCACGGAACGCCCCCGACGGCACGTTGTTCGTGTAGACCACCTCGGCGTCCACCCGCTTGATCGGGCACCGGTACACCGCGATCGACTCGGCGCAGCCGTGAAACAGCACGCCGATCGCGTGGTTGCCGTAGGCGCCCGTATCGCTCAGCACGTCGACCTTCATGGCGGTCAGCACCCCGTCGCGCGTGGCGCCGAGAGACACCGAGACCCGCATGGGATGCCGCACCGACGAGCGGCGGAACTCGTCGGTGCGTGAGAACTCGTACGACACCGGTCGGCCCGTGCGCAGCACCGCGAGCGCGACGAGGTCTTCCGTGAAGATCTCCTGCTTGCCGCCGAAGCCGCCTCCGAGCCGCGTCGCGAACACGCGCACACGATCGGCGGGCAGATCGAACAGGCGGGCGAGCTCGTCGCGCGCGAGGAACGGCACCTGCGTGCTCGACCGGATGACGAGGCGCCCCTCGTCGTCGAGCCAGCCGATCGCACCGTGCGTCTCCAGCTGCGCGTGCGTGACGCGCTGCGTCTGCCACGTCCCTTCCACGGTGACCTCGCTGTCGGCGAGAGCGAGATCGACATCGCCGCCGAAGCCGTCGTGAAGGCCCGCGATCACGTTCCGGGATGCCTCGGCGACGCGATCGTCGGGAGTGAGGCCCGGGTGGATGACGGGGGCGCCGGGACGGCGTGCCTCCTCGGGGGTGAAGACGGCCGGGAGCTGCTCGTACTCGACCCGGATGCGGCGCAGCCCCTGCTCCGCGGCGGCACTCGTCTCGGCCACGACGGCGGCGACCCGCTGCCCGACGTGGCGCACGACGTCGTCGAGCAGCCGCGTGTCGTCGGGGTCGTCCTCGCGGTGCTCGTGCCGCGCCGTCGAGTAGCGGGCCCGCGGGGCGTCCTGGTGCGTGAAGACGGCGACGACGCCGGGGACCGCGAGCGCCGCCGTTGTGTCGATGGCCGTGATGCGGGCGTGCGCGTGCGGCGAGCCGAGCACGCGCAGCACGAGTGCACCCGGCACCGTCGTGTCGAACGTGAACGGCTCGAGGCCCTGCACGAGGCGCCGGCCCGCCTCGGGCCGCACAGAGCTGCCGACCCGCTCATCGGCGGGCCTCGTCTCTCGCACGGGTCCGAGCACGGCCTCCGTGATCGCGTCCTTGACGGGGCGGTATCCCGTGCAGCGGCAGAGACTCCCCTTCATGCGGCGGTCGAGATCGGGGAGGTCCTCCGCGGTGAGCGTCGAAGCCGTCACGCTCATCCCGGGCGTGCAGAACCCGCAGTGGAATCCGAAGTGCTCGACGAGGGCCTGCTGCACGGGATGCAGCTCGTCGCCGGGCGCGAGTCCGGCCGCCGTGGTCACGGCGGCTCCCTCCGCCCGCACGGCCGGGACGACGCAGGAGTGCACCGGCTCCCCGTCGAGGATGACGGCGCACGCTCCGCAGTCGCCCGCGTCGCAGCCCTTCTTCACCTCGTGGTGTCCGCTCTCGCGGAGCAGGGTGCGCAGGCACTGCCCGGGCCGCGGGTCTGCGTCGACGGGCTCTCCGTTGACCTCGAGCCTCACGTCTCGAGCTCCCGTCGGATGCGCTCGGCGAGCACCCCCGCCACGCCCCGGCGCCAGTCGGCGGGCCCGAGCGGATCGGAGTAGTAGCCCTCGGCGGCCGCGACATCGGCGGCGAGGGTCGCGGTATCGGGCAGCCCGGGGTACCGGAGCACGACCGGCACGAGCGTCGCCGCGGTGATCCCGAAGACGGCCGAGCCGTCGGCATCCACTCGGCCCGTCACGACGGCTCCCGACCGCCCCAGCTCGGCGAGCGCGATCTTGCGCAGCAGAGCCCGGGAATGCAGGGCGCGGGCGGGGAGCTCGATGGCACGGAGCACCTCGCCCCGCCCGAGCGAGTTGGTGCCGTTGCCCGTCATCAGCTCGGCGACAGGGAGCCGGCGCTCCCCGCCGTCGGGGGTCCACACGACCGCGACGCCGTCGAGCGCAGTGGCCAGTGCCACCATGGATGCGGCCGCGAACGACCGGCAGACATTTCCGCCGACCGTCGCCGTGTTCCAGATCTTGAACGACGCCAGGAGCGCGTTGGCGGCGTCGGGGATGATCGCGGTCGCGGTCCACTCGGCGGGCGCCTCGCCTGTCTCGGCCCACGCCACCAGATGCGCGATCGTGCACGTGGCGCCGATGCGCAGCCCCTCGTCCGTGGCCTCGAGCGCGGGCCAGTCGAGCGCCGTGAGGTCGACGAAGCCGATCGTGTCGGGCTGCGGCTCGCTCATGAGCCACGTGCCGCCGGCGAGGAACGTCTCGCCCTCCGACAGTGCGAGGTCGTCGCGGGTGTGCGCCCGGCGGTAGCTCCTGATGGTGTCGATGTCCACGGGATGCCTCGTCAGAGCCGCGCTGCGAGGGCGCGCGACGCGGCGGCGACCTCTTCCGCGATGACCGGTTCCTCCGCGGACGTGAGCGTGCCCTCCTCGACGATCGCGCGTCCGCCGACGAAGAGCCGGTGCAGCGGGGGGAGCGCGCCGAGGCCGAGCGCGGCGACCGGGTCGAGGATGCCGGCGTGCTCGACGCCGTCGACGCGCCAGACGGCGACGTCGGCGACCTTGCCGGGCTCGAGCGACCCCAGCTCGGCGTCTCTGCCGAGCACCCGCGCCCCGCCGATCGTCGCGATGCGCAGAGCGTCGCGGACGCTGAACGAGTCCGCGCCCGTGCGCAGGCGGTTCATGAGCACGGCCTCGCGGATCTCGACGCCCAGCTGACCCGATTCGTTCGACGCCGCACCGTCGACGCCGAGCCCGACGGGCACTCCGGCGCGGAGCAGATCGCGCACGGGCGCGATGCCGGCGGCGAGGCGGCCGTTGGACGATGGGCAGTGCGCGACGCCAGTGCCGGTCGCGGCATATCTCGCGATCGCGGCGGCGTCGAGATGCACGCCGTGTGCCATCCAGACGTCGTCGCCGAGCCACCCCAGGTCTTCCAGGTACTGCGTCGGCGTCATCCCGAACCGCTCGGCGCAGTAGGCGTCCTCCTCGGCGGTCTCCGACGCGTGCGTGTGCAGCCGCACGCCGAGCGACCGCGCGAGCACGGCCGATTCGCGCAGCAGGTCGGCCGTCACCGAGAACGGCGAGCACGGGGCGATCGCGATCTGCACGAGCGAGCCGAAGGCGGGGTCGTGGTGGCGCTCGACGGCCTCCTGCGACGCCGCCAGCGCGGCATCCGTCGTCTCGATCGCGAAATCGGGGGGAAGGCCGCCCTGCGAGGCGCCCAGGTCCATCGAGCCTCGCGTCGCGTGCAGCCGCACGCCGATCCGGGATGCCGACTGCACGAGCCCGCCGACGATGTCGCCCGATCCCTGCGGGAACACGTAGTGGTGATCGCCGACGGTCGTGCAGCCCGAGCGTGCGAGCACGGCCATGGCGCCGGCCGCGCCGGCGGCGGTGAGGTCGGCGTCGATGCGCGACCACAGCGGGTAGAGCGCCGTGAGCCAGTCGAAGAGGATCGAGTCCTGGGAGTATCCCCGCGTGAGCCACTGGTACAGGTGGTGGTGCGTGTTCACGAGGCCCGGAGTGACGAGGCATCCTGTCGCGTCGACGACCTTGGCTCCGTCGCGGTCGGGTGCGGCGCCGGCGCCCACGGCCGTGATGATGCCCCCGTCGATGACGACGTGACCCGTCGCGTGCTCGGTGCCGCCCTGGTCGACGGTCGCGATGAATCCGCCCTCGATGATCGTCCGGGTCATGCGCGCACCGCCGTTCCGATCGAGGGGGAGCAGGATGCCGCAAAGGGAATATCTCCCGCCGGCGGGTCGCCTGCGCGGGCGTGGAGCGGACCGCGGCCGTCGCGCAGCGGTGCTCCGCTGCCGCCGTGGCGCGCCGCGATGATCTCGGCGAGCACGGAGACGGCCGACTCCTCGGGGGACGCGCCGCCGAGGTCGAGCCCGAGGGGCGAGTGCAGCCGCGCGAGACTCTCGTCATCGACGCCCGCGTCCTTCAGGAGCCTCTCGCGGTGCGCGACCGTCGAGCGCGCCCCCATCGCCCCCACGAAGCCGACGGGCATCCCGAGCGCGACCTGCAGCGCGGGCACGTCGAGACGCTCGTCGTGGGTCAGGACGCAGACGGCAGTGCGCGCGTCGACGGTCGCCGGATCGAGTGCCGCGAGGAACTCGTGGGGAAGCCCCGTGACGACCTCCACGGCGTCGGGGAATCGCTCCGCCGTCGCCATGAGGGGCCACGAATCGCACACCGACACCGCGAATCCGGCGGCGGCGGCGACCCGGCACAGGGCGGCAGCGTGCTCCCCCGCGCCGAGCAGAAGAAGGCGCGGCCGCGGTGCGTGCGACAGCACGACGAGACCTTCCGCCGGGTCCACCCGGTTCTCGCGATAGGCGACTGCTCGGCCGAGGGCCGTCGCGGGGTCGGCATCGTCGACGCGCCGGATTCCCCCCGCACGATCGACCGCGATCGTCACACCGGCGTCCGCCGCTGCGCTCTCGAGCGCGTCGAGGGCCGTCTCGTCCCGGGGGTCGATGCGGTAGGCGAGCACCTCGACCGAGCCACCGCACGCGAGACCGGCCGCGTGCGCGGCCTCGTCCGAGAAGCCGAACGAGCCCGACCGCGGCGGACCGCCCGCGAGCACCGCGAGGCCGAGGGCGACCGACTCCGACTCGACGCAGCCGCCCGAGATGGAGCCGATGACGCGCAGATCCCGGGTGACCGCCATCGACGCGCCGACGCCTCGCGGCGCGCTGCGCGCGACGCGCGTGATCGTGACGACCGCGACCGGCTCGCCCGCACGGAGTGCGGGAAGGAGGTCGTGCGCGAGGTCGAGCATTCGGACACGGTAATCCGGCCGTGTTTCCGCCGCGCTACGCTGTCGTGTCCATGAGCGAACCGCTGCCCGGCCTGTGTGGACTCGTGCTCGCAGCGGGCGCGGGCGTCCGCTTCGGCGGCCCCAAGGCGCTCGCCCGCTCGGCGGACGGCACCCCCTGGGTGGTGCGGGCCGTCGAGACGCTGCGGGATGCCGGCTGCCGGCGCGTCGTCGTCGCACTCGGGGCCGCATCCGGCGAGGCGTCGGCGCTCGTCCCGGCCGATGGCGAGGTCGTCGTCGTGCCGGACTGGGCCGAGGGGCTCTCGGCGTCGCTGCGGGCGGGACTCGCCGCCGCCATCGGCGCCGACGCCGTCGTCGTCGTGCCGGTCGACACGCCGGAGCTTCCCGTCTCCTCCGTCCGCCGGGTCGTCCACGCCGCGGGAGAGGCGCCGAGTGTGCTGGCGCACGCGGTCTACCGCGGCGCGCCGGGTCATCCCGTGCTCATCGGCTCCGCGCACGTCGCGGCGCTCGCCGCATCCCTCACCGGCGATGCGGGCGCCCGCGCCTACCTGCGCGCCCACGACGCTGTCGAGGTCGAGTGCGGCGACCTGTGGTCCGGCGCCGACGTCGACGAGAGGCCCTGACCGGCCGCGGTTCGATCCGCGCAGGTCAGCCGATCACGACGTTCTCGGGCTCCTCGCCGGCGAGCAGGTGCTCGATCTGACGCCGCACGAGGCGCGCGACGCGGGGCCGCATGGCGGTCGACGCGCCGCCCACGTGGGGCGAGACGAGCACGCCCGGAAGACCCCACAGCGGGTGCCCCTCGGGGAGCGGCTCGGGGTCGGTCACGTCGAGGGCGGCGCGGATGCGTCCGCGACGCACGTGGTCGACGAGCGCGTCGGTGTCGACGAGAGGACCGCGTCCGACGTTGACGATCAGCGCGCCGTCGGGGAGCGCCGACAGGAAGGCGTCGTCGACGATGTGCCGCGTCGCATCGCCGCCGGGCAGGCTCACGATGACGATCTCGGCTCGGGGGAGGAGGCCGGGCAGTTCGTCGACGGCGTGCACCGGCATCCCATCCTCGTCCCTCGCCCTGCTCGCGACGGCCGTCAGCTCGACCTCGAAGGGCCGCAGTCGCGCCGCGACAGCCTTGCCGATGCCGCCGTAGCCGAGCAGCAGCACGCGACGATCGGCGAGGCTCTCGGCGAAGACGGGTGACCACACGCCGCGGGCGGTGTCGACGGCGAAGCGATCGAGCTGCCGCTGCGACGCGAGCGTGAGGGCGACGGCGAGCTCGGCCGTCGACGTCTCGTGCACGGTCGCCGCATTCGCGAACCGCAATCCGGACGGCAGCACCTCCTCGACCCCCTCGTAGCCGATCGATTGGCTCTGCACGAGCCCGACGCGGACGCCCTCGAGGCGCGCGAGCACAGCCGCCATCTTCATGTACGGCGGCACGACGAGATCGATCTCGTCGCGGGGCGCGGGACCATCCATGGGCCACACGAGCAGCTCGACCCCGTCGGGGAGCGGCGCGAGATCGCGCTCGAGCTCGGCGGTCGGCACGGTCACGACAAGCGGAGGGATGCTGCGGCTCACCCCGTCCACGCTACCGGCGCGGTGCGGGCGGGGCGCCGGCGCAGGGCGCTACTCTCGCGGCAGGCGGCGCCGACCGCGGGGGGAGGCCGACATGGTTCCGGAGATCAACTACTGGGCCGTCCTGATCGCGACGGCGTCGAGCATGGTCGTGGGCTCGATCTGGTACACGCCGAAGGTCTTCGGCACGCGGTGGGCGAGGCTCGCGAAGGTCGACATGGACCGCCCCGGCGCGACGGCCGTGGTGCCGATCCTCGTGACGGTCGTCGTGAGCTTCGTGACGGCGTGGGTGCTCGCGGGCGCCTCGGCGATCGCGTGGCACTTCTACGGCGGCAGCTGGCTGTGGGGCGCCATCGTGACAGGCGTGACGCTGTGGGCGGGGTTCACGGCGGCGCGGTTCATCACCCACGACGTCTTCGAGGGCAGGCCGACCTCGCTGACGGTGCTCAACATCGCGCACGAGCTCGTCACGGTGCTCGTGATGGCGATCATCATCGGGGTATGGCCGCCCGCCGGCACCGTCTGACCCCGTCTCGGCGACGAGCGCGGCACTTTCCTGCGACCGCGCCATCGCGCGACGCAGCGCTCGCCGGAAGGTGCAGCCCTCGCGATGCGAGGGGGCGAGGGATGCCCGACGGCTAAGCCGCGGCGCCGACCAGGCTCGCGACGGCCGACGTGAAGAACGAGAGACCGTCGACGCCAGACCGCATCGCGGCCGACGTGTCGGGGCCGAAACCGGGCTCGACGGCGTGCTCGGGGTGGGGCATGAGTCCGACCACGTTGCCGCGCTCGTTCGTGAGACCGGCGATGTCGTCGACCGACCCGTTGGGGTTGACGCCGACGTAGCGGAAGGTCACGAGTCCCTCGCCCTCGATGCGCGCGCGCGTCTCGTCGTTGGCGATGTACCCGCCGTCGCCGTTCTTCAGGGGGATGACGATCTCCTGGCCCTCGGTGAAGTGGCTCGTCCAGGCGGTCGACGTGTTCTCGACGCGGAGGCGCTGGTCGCGGCAGATGAACTGCTGGTGCGCGTTGCGGATGAGCCCGCCGGGCAGCAGGTGCGCCTCGACGAGCATCTGGAAGCCGTTGCAGATGCCGAGGATCGGCATCCCCTTGCCGGCGGCGTCCTTCACCTCGGCCATGATCGGCGCGAGGGCCGCGATCGCGCCGGCGCGCAGGTAGTCGCCGTAGCTGAAGCCGCCCGGCAACACGAGGCCGTCGACGCCCTTGAGGTCGTGCTCGCCGTGCCAGAGGGCGACGGGCTCGGCGCCGGCGACGCGGATCGCGCGCTGCGCGTCGCGGTCGTCGAGCGAGCCCGGGAAGGTGATGACCCCGATGCGGGCGGTCACTCGACCACCTCGATGCCGACCACGTCCTCGATCACGGAGTTCGACAGCACGTCGTCGGCCACCTTGCGGGCGGTCTCGAGCAGAGCCTCATCGACCTCGCCCTCGACGAACAGCTCGAAGCGCTTGCCGATGCGGACACCGCTGAAGCCGTCGACGCCGAGCCGCGTGAGGGCGCCGGCGACGGCCTTCCCCTGCGGGTCCAGCAGTTCGGCCTTGGGCATGACGTCGACGACGATGGTGGGCATAGCAGAGCTCCGGATGTCGCGGGCGGATGTGCCACCCCAGTCTACGGCCCGGCATCCCGTCCCTTCTCCGGGCCGCGGCGCGGCCGGCCGAGCGCCGCTCCAGACGCCGTGATCGAACTGTGACATAACGGAATGGGAGCGCTCCCTTGACATCCGTGGGAGCGATCCCATAGCGTCTCCTGCGTCCGGTGAGAGCGCTCCCACGGATCAGTTCCCGTCCCGCACGAGCGTCCCTCGAACTTGCCCACCACAAAGGAGTGACACGTGAACTCACGCGCACTGCGGCGCACCGCCATCCTGACGGTCGCCGTTTCCACCTCCGCCATCGTTCTCGCCGGTTGCGCGAGCGGCAGCGGATCTTCCTCCGAGTCCGACGGCCCCGTCACGCTGACGGTCGCCACCTTCAACGACTTCGGCTACTCCGACGCGCTCCTCAAGGAGTACGAGTCGGAGCACCCGAACGTGAAGATCGTCCACAACAAGGCAGCGACGTCGAACGACGCCCGCGCCAACTACTTCCAGAAGCTCGGCAAGAAGGGCCTCGCCGACATCGAGGCCATCGAGGTCGACTGGCTGCCCGAGGTCATGAAGTACTCCGACCTCCTCGCGCCGGTGCCCGACGACCTGAAGAGCCGCTGGCTCGACTGGAAGACCGAGGCGGCGACCGACCCCGACGGCAACCTCATCGGCTACGGCACCGACATCGGCCCCGAGGCCATCTGCTACCGCTCCGACCTGTTCGAGGCGGCGGGCCTGCCCACCGACCCGACCGATGTCGCGAACCTCATCGACGGCGACTGGGCCAAGTACTTCGAGGTCGGCGCGCAGTACGCCTCGGCGACCGGCAAGGCCTTCTTCGACTCGGCCGGCGGCACCTACCAGGGCATGATCAACCAGGTCGAGGCCGCGTACGAGGACCCGGAGTCGGGCGACATCATCGCGACGAAGAACCCTGAGGTCAAGGACATCTACGACCAGGTCACGGCCGCCAGCGCGACGCAGTCGGCGCACCTCGGCCAGTGGTCGGACGACTGGTTCGCGGGCCTCTCGAACGGCGCCTTCGCGACGATGCTCTGCCCCGGCTGGATGCTCGGCGTCATCTCGGGCAACGCGCAGGACGTCACGACGTGGAACGTCGCCAACGTCTTCCCCAACGGCGGCGGAAACTGGGGCGGCTCGTACCTGACCGTCCCCGCCAACGGCGCGCACGTCAAGGAGGCTCAGGCCCTCGCCGACTGGCTGACCTCGCCCGAGACGCAGGTCAAGGCGTTCGAGAACGCCGGCACCTTCCCCAGCCAGGTGAAGGCCCTCGAGTCCGACACGCTGCTGAGCTCGACCAACGAGTTCTTCAACAACGCCCCCGTCGGCCAGATCTTCACCGATCGCGCCAACGCGGTCACGGTCGCACCGTTCAAGGGTCAGTACTACTTCCAGATCAACGACGCGATGCAGAAGGCTCTGACGCGCGTCGAGACCGGTGAGCAGGACGCCAAGACCTCGTGGGACCAGTGGGTGTCTGAGGTCGACGCCATCAAGTAACCGACCTCGTCGCGGACCCGGGGCTCGCCCCCCGGGCCCGCGACAGTCTCCCCCGACGAAGGAACGACGTGACCAGCACCCTGACGCCGCCCGCCGCGACGGAGAATCCCGACGCCCCGACCCGCCGCACGCGGCGCATCGGCTTCGGGCATCGCCTGAGCCACTGGGACCTCAAGTTCTCCCCGTACCTCTACATCTCGCCGTTCTTCCTGCTGTTCGTGATCGTCGGGCTCTTCCCGATCGCCTACACGGCCGTGATCTCGTTCATGGACTGGGACCTCGTCCGCAACAGCGGCACGTTCATCGGCTTCGACCAGTACACCTGGGTGCTCTCCAACCCGAAGTTCTGGATCGCGCTCCGCAACACCTTCAGCATCTTCCTGCTGTCGAGCATCCCGCAGCTCGCCGCCGCGATCTTCATCGCCGCGATGCTCGACCAGAACATCCGCGCCAAGACGTTCTGGCGCATGGGCGTCCTGATCCCCTACGTCATGGCCCCTGTCGCCGTGGCCCTCATCTTCAGCGCCATGTTCGGCGACAAGTACGGCCTCGTGAACACGGCCCTCCAGAACATCGGGCTCCCCGCGATCCCGTGGCACTCCAACGCCTTCGCGAGCCACATCGCCATCGCCACGATGGTCAACTTCCGCTGGACGGGCTACAACACCCTCATCCTCCTCGCCGCGATGCAGGCGATCCCGCGCGACTACTACGAGGCGGCGACGGTCGACGGCGCGGGCAAGGCCCGCCAGTTCTTCTCGATCACCGTCCCGAGCCTGCGTCCGACCCTCATCTTCGTCATCATCACCTCGACGATCGGCGGCCTGCAGATCTTCGACGAGCCCCGCATGTACGACCAGTACGGCACGGGCGGGCCGAACTCGCAGTGGCTCACGATCACGCTGTGGCTCTACAACATCGGCTGGGGAGAGTGGAACTTCGGCCGCGCGGCAGCGCTCGCGTGGATCCTGTTCCTCATCATCCTCGTCATCGGCATCGTCAACCTCTTCGTCACGCGCCGCCTCGTGCGCGACGAAGGCTCGCGCAATCCGCTCTCGCGTCGCGAGCGCCGGGCCGCCGAGCGCTCCGCTCGCGATCGCGTCGCTGCGCAGTCTCGCGCCGCGGTCGCGGCATCCACTACCGACAAGGAGGAGGCGCGATGACCGCCGTCAGCCCCATCCCCCTGGCTCCGCACGACGAGCTGACCCCCGAAGAGGCCAAGGGGGCGCGCAAGCGCCGCCGCCCTCGCCACATCCGCGGCTCGCGCCCCGGCTGGATCGTCTACGGCGTGCTCGGCGTGTTCCTGCTCGCGTCGGTGTTCCCCTACTACTGGTCGTTCCTGATCGGCTCGGGCGACTCGTCCACGATCCGCGACACCGGCATGTCGTGGATCCCGGGCGGCAACTTCATCGCCAACTCGCTCAAGGTCGTCAACGACCCCGCGGTCAACTTCTGGCTGGCGCTGTGGAACTCGATCTGGAGCTCCGCGATCATCGCGTTCTCGGTCGTGTTCTTCTCGACGCTCGCCGGCTGGGCGTTCGCGAAGTTGCGCTTCGGCGGCAGCAAGTGGCTCCTCGTCTTCGTCATCGCGACGATGGCCGTGCCGACGCAGCTCGGCGTCGTGCCGCTGTACATCCTCTTCGCTGACCTCGGCTGGACGGGGCAGATCGGCGCGATCATCGTCCCGGCCCTCGTGACGGCGTTCGGCGTGTTCTGGATGACGCAGTACCTGCAGCAGGCCGTGCCCGACGAGCTCATCGAGGCGGCGCGTGTCGACGGCGCCAACTCGTTCCGCACGTTCCTGACGGTCGGACTCCCCGCCGCGCGCCCCGCGGCGGCGATGCTCGGCCTGTTCACCTTCGTGACCGCGTGGAACAACTTCTTCTGGCCCTTCATCGTGCTCGACCGGCAGAACCCGACGCTCCCCGTCGCGCTGTCGCTCCTGCAGTCGAACTACTTCATCGACTACTCGATCGTGCTCGCGGGCGTCATCCTCGCGACGATCCCCCTTCTGCTGCTCTTCGTGTTCGCCGGCAAGCAGCTGGTGAGTGGGATCATGGCGGGAGCCGTCAAGGGCTGATGATGACGCACGTACTTCGAGAGGACCTTTCCCCCATGACCGCGACCGACACGCGCTCGTTCCCGGCCGGCTTCCTGTTCGGTGCGGCGACCGCCGCCTACCAGATCGAGGGCGCCGCGTTCGAGGACGGCCGCAAGGCGTCGATCTGGGACACGTTCAGCCGCGTGCCGGGAGCCGTCATCAACGCCGACAACGGCGACGTGGCGTGCGACCACTACCACCGCTACGGCGACGACGTCGCGCTCATGAAGAGCATGGGTCTGCAGACCTACCGCTTCTCGACGTCGTGGTCGCGCGTGCGGCCCGACGGCGGCGCGGTCAATCCGCAGGGCGTCGGCTTCTACAAGCGTCTGGTCGACGAGCTGCTGGATGCGGGCATCCTGCCCTGGCTCACGCTCTACCACTGGGACCTCCCGCAGGCCCTCCAGGACAAGGGCGGCTGGACAAACCGCGACACCGCCGACCTCTTCACCGAGTACGCGCTCGACATGCACGACGCACTCGGCGATCGCGTGAAGGTGTGGACGACCCTCAACGAGCCCTGGTGCTCGTCGTTCCTCAGCTACACGGCGGGCCTCCACGCCCCCGGCCACTACAGCCCCGCGGAGGGCCTGCTCGCGGCCCACCACCTGCTGCTGGGTCACGGTCAGACGGTGCAGGCGCTGCGGGGGAGGGATGCCTCGCTCGAGCTCGGCATCACGCTCAACCTGACGGTGGCCGAGCCTGCCGACCCCGCGAAGGCGGAGGACCTCAACGCGGCGCGCCTCATCGACGGGCAGTTCAACCGCTGGTTCCTCGACCCCGTGTTCCTCGGCGCCTACCCCGCCGACATCGTGGAGGACCTGCGCGAGGTCCACCCCGACGCGATCGAGGCCCTCGAGGGCGCCATCCAGCCCGGCGACCTCGAGACGATCGCGACGTCCATCGACGCGCTCGGCGTGAACTACTACCACGGCGAGTTCGTGGGTGGCGCGCCGGCGCCGAACCCGCCGGAGGGCGGCGACGCGCCGACCGACCGCATCGGCCACTCGCCGTTCCCGCTCTCGGACGGCATCCACTGGTACGACCGCGGCCTGCCGCGCACGTCGATGCACTGGGAGGTGCAGCCCGAGGGGCTCACGCAGCTGCTCGGCCGGGTGTGGGAGGAGTACGCCGCCCCCGCCGGCACGGTGCTCTACGTCACCGAGAACGGTGCCGCCTACGACGACGAGCGCGTCGTGGTCGACGGCGAGGTGCGGGTGCACGACGACGACCGCGCCGACTTCCTGCGCGGCCACCTCGGCGCGATCCTCGACGCCGTCGATCAGGGCGTCGACGTCCGCGGCTACTTCTACTGGTCGCTCCTCGACAACTTCGAGTGGGCGTGGGGCTACGAGAAGCGGTTCGGCATCGTCCGGGTCGACTACGACACCCAGGAGCGGTCGATCAAGGACAGCGGGCGGGCATACGCTCAGATCATCGCCGAGCGGGCGCTCGAGACCCCGACGCCCGACTCCGGTGTCTAGCTCCGGGGGGAGATGGTTCGCATGACGACGGATGCCACGCGCGTCGCAGCGACGATCGAAGAGGTCGCCGCTGCCGCGGGCGTCTCACGCTCCACGGTGTCGCGCGTCGTGAACGGCTCGACGGCGGTGAGCCCGAGCGCGCTCGAAGCGGTGCGCCGCGCGATCGACGACCTCAACTACGTGCCGAACCGGGCGGCGAGATCGCTCGCGAGTCGCCAGACCTACGCGATCGCCCTCGTCGTTCCGGAGGACACGACGCGCTTCTTCGGCGACCCGTTCTTCGCCTCGATCGTCTCGGGCATCAGCGCGCGCCTGAATCGCTCGGACTACGTGCTCAACCTCTTCATCGCGAGCGACGACCGGCGTGACAAGACCACGAGCTACCTGCGCAGCGGCGCGGTCGACGGCGCGATCATCGTCTCGCACCACACGAGCGACACCTTCATCGACCGCATCGCGGCCGCCGTGCCCGTCGTGTACGGCGGCCGCCCGGTGCGCGAGCGGGAGCGCGACTACTATGTCGACGTCGACAACGTGCGCGGGGGACGGGATGCCACGGCCCATCTCGTCGCGCGTGGAC
Source organism: Microbacterium sp. AZCO (assembly GCF_039614715.1). Lineage (GTDB taxonomy): Bacteria > Actinomycetota > Actinomycetes > Actinomycetales > Microbacteriaceae > Microbacterium. Next base: position 3,685,804 of record NZ_CP154857.1, read on the forward strand.
ACCGCCGCATCGGCACGATCGCCGGTCCCCTCACGATGCCCGCGGGCATCGACCGGCTGCAGGGCTTCCGCGAGGCGCTCGAGGCCGCGAACCTCGAGCCCGACGTGGTCGAGGAGGGCGGCTTCACGGCCGACGGCGGAGCCGACGCCATGCGCCGCATCCTGGCCCGCGACTCCCACCCGGACGCGCTCTTCATCGCGAGCGACCTCATGGCCCGTGGCGCACTGTCGGCCATCGCGGCAGCCGGGCTGCGGGTGCCCGAGGACATCGCGATCGTCGGCTTCGACGACTCGCCCGTCGCGACCTCGGTGACGCCGCAGCTCACGACGATGCGCCAGCCCTCCTTCGACCAGGGCGAGCTGATGGCGAGCGTGCTGCTCGATCTGCTCGCGGGCAAGCATCCGCGTCACGTCACGATCCTCGACACCGAGCTGATCGAGCGCGCCTCCGCCTGACGTCAGGTCCGAGGGCATGTCGAGGGGCGGTCCCCGAGCTCGCGGTCCCCTGAGCTCACCCCAACCCCGGTCCCCGAGCTTGTCGAGGGGCGGTCCCCGGGCTCGGTCAGCCGGCTGTCGCGAGCAGGGTGTTGTTCCAGGGGTCGTCGAACGCGAGCGTGCGGCCGTCGTCCCGCACGGCGAAGCCGTGGTGCCGCAGTCGCTCCTCCAGCTCGCCGAGTGCGTCGGCGCCCGGGAGCGCCAGGTCGACCCGGCCGAGGCCGAGGGCCGGCATCCGCGGTCCTGCACCGCGTGAGTTCCACACGTTCATCGCCATGTGATGGTGGTAGCCGCCGGCGCTCACGAACAGCGCGCTCTCGCCCAGCGCGGCCGTCGTGTCGAACCCGAGCACGCCGACGTAGAAGTCGCGGGCGGTCGCGACATCCCCCACCGACAGGTGGACGTGACCGACGGATGCCGCGTCCGCCGCCGTCGAGCCGGCCAGAGCCTGCTCCGTGAGGTGCTCCTGCAGGAAGCCGTTGGGGTCGAGATACAGGGTCGCCATCTCGACCTGGCCGTGCACCCACGACCACTCGGTGCGAGCGCGGTCCCAGTACAGCTCGACGCCGTTGCCCTCGGGGTCGGTGAAGTAGAAGGCCTGGCTCACGAGATGGTCCGCGCTGCCCGTGAAGGTGCCGGGCGCGTGACGTGCGACGGAGTACAGGGCGGCGGCGAGCGCCTCCTGCGTCTCGAACAGGATCGCCGTGTGGAAGAGTCCCGCCGATCCCGGCGCCGCATGGCGAAGAGCCGGCTCATGCCGCAGCACGACGGCAGCGCGTCCCGCTCGGCCGAGCGTCACGGTGTCGCCCTGGGCTGACAGCACCTGCAGCGTCACGGCGTCGCGGTAGTAGCGCGTCATCCCGTCGAGGTCGCCGACGAGGAGCGTCACGGCGCCCATCGAGGTGTCGGGCGCGAGCCGGTCGGCCGAGGTCACTGCATGCATGTGCATAGACAACGCCGCGGCATCCACTCTTCTTCCCTCGCAAACCCGCCGGCGCGCAGCGCGCCACAGCGCCGGAGATCGCCGCAACGTCGGAGGCCGGACGGCGTGTCGACCCGACGTCATGGCGATCTCCGACGCAGCGCGACGAGGGTCAGCGGACCGGGACGTCCGTCGGATCGCCGCCGAGCGGGCCGACGGCCGGGATGGGTCCGCCGTCGTCGGCGCCCGTCTTCCGCCAGCGGGCGATCGCGTTGCCGAGGTGGTAGATGAGGAGCGCGGCCGCGGCGGCGATCACGATCGCGCCCAGCTGGAAGTCGCCCCACTGGATCGAGAAGCCCGCGATCGCCATGACGAGCGCGACGGCGGCGGTGTACTGGTTCACGGGGCGGGAGAAGTCGACGCGGTTGTCGACCCAGATCTTGATGCCGATGATCCCGATGAGGCCGTAGAGGGCAGTGGTCACGCCGCCGAGCACACCGGGAGGCACCGAGTTGAAGACCGCACCGATCTTCGGCGAGAGGCTCAGGAGGATCGCCGCCGCACCCGCGACCCAGTACGCGGCCGTCGAGTAGACGCGGGTCGCCGCCATGACGCCGATGTTCTCGCCGTAGGTCGTGGTGCCCGACCCGCCGAAGAAGCCCGCGACCGTCGTCGCGACGCCGTCCGCGATGAGCGCGCGGCCGGTGTGCTGGTTGACCGACGAGTCCGTCATCGTCGCGACGCCCCGCACGTGACCGACGTTCTCGGCGATGAGCACGAGCACGACCGGCAGGAACATCGCGATGACCGACCACGTGCCGGGAGAGACGAAGTCGGGGAACTGGAACTGCGGCCAGCCGATCCAGTCGGCCTTCTCGACCGCCGAGTAGTCGATCTGGCCGGCGATCGCTGCTGCGATGTAGCCGACGGCGACGCCGAGGAAGATCGAGATGCGACCGAGGAATCCCCGGAACAGCACGCTGAAGAGGATGACGGCGACGAGCGTGATCGTGCCGATGAGCGGCTGCTGCTGGAAGTTCGTCCACGCGACCGGCGCGAGGTTGAAGCCGATGAGCGCGACGATCGCGCCGGCGACGACCGGCGGCATGAGCCTGTCGATCCAGCCGATCCCGGCGAACTGCACCACGAAGCCGATGACGGCGAGCAGGATGCCGACCGCGACGATTCCCGCGAGCGCGGAGCCGGTCCCGGCCGTCGCGGTCGCCGCCGTGACCGGGGCGATGAAGGCGAACGACGAGCCGAGGTAGCTCGGCAGTTTGTTGCGCGTGATGAGCAGGAACAGGATCGTCCCGATGCCCGAGAAGAGCAGGGTCGTCGAGACGGGGAAGCCGGTGAGGACGGGCACGAGGAAGGTCGCGCCGAACATCGCGATCACGTGCTGGACGCCGATGGCGACGGTGAGACCCCAGCCGAGGCGCTCGTCGGGCTTCACGACCTTGCCGGGTTCGACGGTGCGGCCGTTGCCGTGCAGCTTCCAGACAGCCATGATGGCTCCTCGGTGGTCAGCGGATGGGGGCTGACGTCACCTTATCTGGGAGTTCGCTGAGAGCTGTGGATGCCGCGCAGCGGCAGGACCGGACGGCCGTCACGCGGAGGTGAGCAGCTCCAGCAGCTCCCGGTAGCGAGCGGCGGTTCGCTCGACGATCTCGGCGGGCAGCTCCGGCGGCGTGCCGGTCTTGTCCCAGTGGGCCGCGAGCCAGTCGCGCACGATCTGCTTGTCGAAGCTCGCCATGCGCTCGGCGGGCGTCGTGCCCGAGGCCCAGGCCGCGGCATCCCAGTACCGTGACGAGTCGCTCGTCAGCACCTCGTCCGCGAGGGTCAGCACGCCCGCCGCGTCGACGCCGAACTCGAACTTCGTGTCGGCCAGGATCAGGCCGTGCGCCTCGGCGGTGCGTGCCGCACGCGTGTAGATCTCGAGCGACAGGTCGCGCAGCTGCGCGGCCCGCTCGGCGCCGACGAGCTCGACGGTCTGCTCGAACGAGATGTTCTCGTCGTGCTCGCCCATCGGCGCCTTGTAGGCGGGCGTGAAGAGCGGCTCGGGCAGCCGGTCGCCGTCGTTCAGACCCTCGGGGAGCGGGATGCCGCACACCGTGCCCTGCGCGCGGTACTCGGCCCATCCCGAACCGGTCAGGTAGCCGCGCACGACGCACTCGACGGGGAGCATCTCGAGGCTGCGCACGATCATGGCGCGCCCCGCGACCTCCGCGGGGATGAGCGAGTGCAGGTCGTCGGCCGTGTTGGCGATGCCGTCGGGACCGTCGGTCAGCACGGCGGTGGCCGCCAGGTGATTCGGGATGCCGCGCCCGCCGTCGCCTCCCGCGAGGCGGTCGAACCACCACAGGCTGAGCGTCGTGAGGATGACGCCCTTGTCCGGGATGCCGGGCTCGAGCACGAAGTCGAACGCACTGACCCGGTCGCTCGCGACGACGAGCATGCGATCGGTCACGTCGTCGGCGGCGGGGACGTAGAGGTCGCGGACCTTGCCGGAGTAGACGTGCCGCCAGCCGGGAAGCTCGAGGGGGTGAGTCACCCGCCCATTATCCCGGCTGACGCTGACGCCGTTCCTCGTCCACCACCGAGTCAGGGCGTGATCTCGTCGAGGTAGGCGAAGGCCTCGGCGATGAGCGGAGCCCACGCCTCGGGCTTCGACGTCGGGACGACGATCCACTCCCTGGCGGGACGGCCGCGCATCTCCATGCGGGTTCCCGTGCCGTCGGCTTCGAGCTCGTCGGCACGCGTTGCCGGGATCTTGGCGACGAGGCCGCCCGCGAACCCGACGAACGCGAAGACCTTGCCCCGGATGCGCAGCCCCTCGCTGCCGAACACCGCGCCGATGTCGACGCCGTCGCGAGCCAGGTACTGCTCGGCGATCGGGTCGAAGATCGCATGCGCGCGCTCGCGCTCGGCGTCGTCCTTCATGTGCACAAGGTAGTGCCGAGGTCCGACATCCGGTATAGTCCATATGGACTAATCGACACGGATCAATCGATCCCGACCAATCACACACCTTGCTCATGAAAGACGCTGTCGACCGCCTCACCCCGCTGGGGCTCATGATCCTCGCCCTGCTCGGCGAGGGCGACATGCACCCCTACGAGATGATCCGGCTCATGCGCCAGCGGCGCGACGACCGGCTCGTCACCATCACCAACGGCACGCTGTACCACACGGTCGGCCGCCTCGAACGGGCCGGTCTCCTCGCGGAGGTCGGCATCGACCGCGAGGGAAACCGTCCCGAGCGCACGACGTACACGCAGACCGAGCTCGGCCGCGAGGCCGTCGGCGAATGGGTGCGTCGCGAGCTCGCCCGCATCGACCACCCCGCCGAGTTCCGCATCGCGCTCGCCGAAGCGCACAACCTCGAGCGCGACGAGGTGATCGAGCTGCTCGGCCTGCGCCGCGAGGCGCTCGTCGGCGTCCTCGCCGAACTCTCCGCGGGCCGCGAGAAGGCCCGGCAGCGCCAGGTTCCCGAACAGTACCTCCTCGAGGTCGAGCGTGAGGCCGTCATGCTCGCGCACGACATCGACTGGCTCGAGGCGCTCATCGCGCGGCTCGAGCGCCATGACTTCGCGTGGGGGCAGCCGGCGCTGCCCTCGGCGCGCTACCTCGAAGACCGAAAGGCCGCACAGCTATGACCCAGGAGCAGACCGATGCCGCGGCATCCACTCCCACCCGCACCAGCGGGCCCTCGACCGACGTCCTGAAGACGAAGGGTCCGCAGAACCCGTGGCCCGCCCTGTGGGCGCTCGTCATCGGGTTCTTCATGATTCTCGTCGACACGACGATCGTGTCGGTCGCCAACCCGGCCATCAAGGCCGCCCTCGACCCCGACACCAACAACCTCGACAACGTCGTGTGGGTGACGTCCGCCTACCTGCTCGCGTACGCCGTGCCGCTGCTGATCACCGGGCGCCTCGGCGACCGCTTCGGCCCGCGCAACATCTACCTCATCGGCCTCGCCGTCTTCACGCTCGCCTCGCTCGGCTGCGGACTCTCGTCGACCCTGACGCTGCTCATCATCGCGCGGGCCGTGCAGGGCTTCGGCGCCGCGCTCATGACGCCGCAGACGATGGCCGTCATCACCCGCACGTTCCCGGCGAGCCGCCGCGGCGCGGCGATGGGCCTCTGGGGTGCGACCGCCGGCGTCGCGACGCTCGTCGGGCCGCTCCTCGGCGGCATCCTGGTCGACGGCCTCGGGTGGGAGTGGATCTTCTTCATCAACATCCCGGTCGGCATCGTCGGCTTCGTCGCGGCGTGGATCCTCGTCCCGAAGCTCGAGACGCACCAGCACCGCTTCGACATGGTCGGCGTCTTCCTCAGCGCGCTCGGCCTCTTCCTCATCGTGTTCGGCCTGCAGGAGGGTCAGAAGTACGAGTGGGCGGCCTGGGTGTGGGGCATGATCCTCGCCGGCGTGCTCGTGATCGCGGTCTTCATCTGGACGCAGGCCCGCACCAAGAGCGAGCCGCTCGTGCCGCTCGAGCTCTTCCGCGACCGCAACTTCTCGGTCTCGAACCTCTCGATCGCGGCCGTCGGCTTCACCGTGACGAGCATGTCGCTGCCGCTGATGTTCTTCATCCAGCTCGCCCGTGGACTGACGCCGACCCAGTCCGCCCTCCTCCTGATCCCGATGGCACTGCTCTCGGGAGTGCTCGCGCCGTTCGCCGGGCGGCTCCTCGACCGCACGGACCCGCGCTTCCTGCTCGTGCCGGGCCTCCTGTGCGTCGCCGGATCGCTCTTCTGGTACTCGAGCCTCATGAACGTCGACACGCCCATCGCGATGTTCCTGCTGCCGTCGGCGCTGATGGGCCTCGGCAACGCCGGCATGTGGGGACCGCTCGCGACGACCGCCACCCGCAACCTCGCACCGCAGCAGGCGGGCGCCGGCGCGGGCATCTACAACACGACCCGCACCGTCGGCTCGGTGATCGGCTCCGCTGCGATCGCCGCCTTCATGCAGGGACGCCTCGAGGCGAACCTGCCCGGCGCCGCTGACGCGTCGGGCGGATTCGGCACGGGCGGCCAGCTCCCCGACTTCGTGCTCGACGGGTTCTCCGAGGCCATGGCGCAGTCGATCCTGCTCCCGGCCGCGGTGCTCCTCGTCGCGCTCGTCGCCGTGTGCTTCCTGCGCCGCCCGGAGTCGACCCGCCGGCACTGACAGACGACGAGGGCGCGGCATCCGTTCCGATGAAGGGATGCTGCGCCTTCGGCGTTCTCGCGGGTTCAGGCTCGACCCCTCGACAAGCTCGGGGACGGGGGTGAGGGGGCGGGGTCGGCCGCTCAGACCAGGGCGGCGGGCTGGGAGAGCGGAACGCCGAGGATGTCGCGGAGCGTCGTGCCCTCGTACTCCGTGCGGTAGACGCCGCGCTCCTGGAGGAGCGGGACGACCTCGTCGGTGAACCGGTCGAGACCGTGGGGCGTGAGCGACGGCACGAGGATGAAGCCGTCGGTGGCACCGCTCTGCACGACCTCGTCGATGCGCTCGGCGATCGACGACGCCGTCCCGACGAAGGTGGCGGGCGGTGCGACGGCGATCGCGAGCTCGCGGATGCTGAGGGACTCCGCCTCGGCGCGCGCCGCCCACTGCTCCGCCAGGTTCCGGCGGTCCTCGAAGCGCATCGCGCGACCCTGCCACAGCTCGACGTCCTCGCGCAGCAGCGCGACGTCGGGCAGCGGCCCGTCGGGGTCGACGCCGTCGAGCTCGATGCCCCACAGCGCCTCGATCGACCGGACGGCGGTCGCACCGCTGATCTGCGCACGGCGTTCGGCGTAGGCGCGCTCGGCGGCGTCCGCCTCGTCGTCGCCGATGACGAAGGTGGCGCCGGGGAGGATCTTCAGCGCGCTGCGCGGCCGTCCGAAGGACGCGAGGCGCTGGGTCAGGTCGTCGGAGAACTCGCGCGCGGGGTCGCCGACGGCGAAGGGCGAGAAGATCGCGTCGGCGCTCTTCGCGGCGACATCGCGGCCCTCACCCGAGACGCCGGCCTGCAGGATCACGGGGCGTCCCTGGCGGCTCGCGGGAACCGGGAAGACGGCCTCGATGTCGAAGAACGGCGACTCGTGCCGCACCGGCTCGCCGGTGCCCGCGGCATCCCACAGCTCCCACGCGGTGTCGACGAAGTCTCCCGCGCGCCGATAGCGGTCGGCGTGCGGGAGGAAGCCGCCGCGCCGGAAGTTCGCACCGGTGAAGGCGTCCGAGCTCGTCACGACATTCCAGCCGGCCCGGCCGCGCGACACGGCATCGACCGAGGCGAGCTGCCGGGCCAGCTCGTACGGCTCGTTGAACGTCGAGTTGAGGGTGCCGACGAGTCCGATGCGCTCCGTGACGGCGGCCAGTGCCGCGAGCACCGTGAGCGTGTCGGGGCGGCCGACGACGTCGAGGTCGTGGATCCTGCCGGCATGCTCGCGCAGGCGCAGACCCTCCGCGAGGAAGATGAAGTCGAAGAGCCCGCGTTCGGCGGTCGCGGCGAAGTGCCGGAACGACGAGAACTCCGTCTGGCTGCCGGCGCTGGGGTCGGACCAGATGGTCGTCGCATTGACGCCGGGGAAGTGCGCGGCCAGGTGCACCTGGCGCTTGTCGGTCGCGGTCATCGCGTCGCATCCTCTCGGTCGGCGGTCGCATAGCGGCTGGGAAGGCGGGGGATGCCGAGGCGCTCGCGGAGGGTGGCGCCGTCGGGGAGGGATGCCGCGACTGCGGCGATCGCCCCGCTCCAGGCCGACGGCTCGGCGGGGAGCTCGGCGAAGACGAGCACCGCGCCGTCCGTCTCACCCGCCGTGAGCTCGGCGAGCACGTCGGCGACCCCGTCGGGCCCGAGCGTCGTGGCATCCAGATCCACCACGATGGCCGGCGTGCGGCCGGCATCCTCCGCCGCGGCGCGGGCGCGGTCCGCCTCCTCGGGTGCGACGCGCACGATGTCGGCGCTGCGCACGGCGACGTTGAGAGCCGCGTCGTCGCCGGGCACGACGCGCACGATGACCGGCGGGTTGCCCTGGACCGTCCGAGGGACGATGGAGGGGCCCTTGATCGAGAAGAAGCGGCCCTCGAAGTCGATGTGGTGCACGCGGTCGCGGTCGATGAACCGGCCGGTGTCGACGTCGCGGATGATCGCGTCGTCCTCCCAGCTGTCCCAGAGCCGGCGGGCGACCTCGACCGCCTCCTCCGCCTCGGCCCACGCGTCGGCGGTCGCCGGCGCCTCGCGGCGACCGAAGGCCGCGGCATCCCGAGCCGACGTCGTGATCGAGGCCTGCCACCCCGCGCGTCCCTCCGCGACGATGTCGAGCGTCTGGATCGCCTTGGCGACGTGGAACGGCTCGGTGTGCGTCGTCGACACGACGGGTGCGATCGCAATGCGCGTCGTCTGGGGCGCGGCGAAGGCCGCGAGCGTCGGGGCGTCGACGGCCACGAGGTCGCCGGACGGCGAGTAGTCGTCGCGGACGACGAGCAGGTCGGCGCCGGCCTCGTCGAAGATGCGGGCGGCATGCACGACGAGGTCGACGAGGCCGGCGTCGCGCCCCGTGCTCGGGATGTCGACGCCGACGAAGAGTCGTCGGGTGAAAGCCGCCGTCGGTGCAGCGCTCATGGGTCCTCCTGCATATCGGGGACCCGAGTCAAGCGAAGCCCGGCGCCGACGCCAAAGTGCGTCGTCACCCGGCGTAGCAGAGCCGTCAGTCGGGGTCGGAGGGGTCGATCGGCGCGTGGTGGTCGAAGCCGGCGGTGCCGTCCTTCAAGTACCCGCTCACGGCGAACTGCTCGCGAGGGAGCGCGAGCTGGGTGCGCAGGTGGCGGCGGAGAGGGACGAGACGGGATGCCTCGCCGGCGGCGAAGACGAAGGTGCCGGCATCCACCCCCAGGGTCCTGACCGCCTCGGCGAGATCGGCGCCGCCGGCGGTGAGCGAGAAGTCCGACCGCCCGGACTCCTGCCGCAGGTACGTCTCGACCCAGGCGAGGTCGCCCGCGACGTCGGCCACGACGTCGACGCGAGTCGAGGAGGGAAGCTCGGCAAGCCAGCGGGACGCGGACGGGAAGGCCGTGGGGTCGACCACGAGCACTGCGCGGTCTGCCCCCTGCGGCGCCTCTTTCGATGCGCGGGGGCCGACGATCACGAGCCGGTCGCCGGGCTCCGCCTGCCCGCCCCACGCGGCGGCGGGCCCCGGGTCGGCGTGCAGCAGGATGTCGAGGTCGACGAGCACGCGATCGCCGTCGCGCCGCGGATGCAGCGGCGTGAAGTCGCGGGCGAACGTCGGCGCCTCCGGACGGACGATGCCGTCCTCGCCGGGTCCGACGGCGCGCGGGGCGGCGAGCTCGCCCGTCGCGGGATCGGGGAAGAAGGCGCGCACATGGTCGGTCGGACCGGAGCTCGCGAAATCGTCGAAGTCGTCGCCGGTCACGGTGACCCGCACGAACTCCTCCACCGGGTGCGACACCGCCACGACGGTCGCCTCCCGGGCCGTGAAGCGGTGACGGCCTCCCGCGCGGAAGAAGGGTGGGACCGTGGCATCCGACATGTGAATCCTCCTCGCGGATCGCACGGAGCGACCCCGTCCAGCAAACCATGTGGGGCGAGAACCGCGGGTGCCTCGTAGGGTGACAGGCATGAGCCGAACGCACATCCGCGACTTCCACGACGACGACCTCGACGGCATCGTGCGGCTCTGGGAGACCGTCCACGACGCCGTCGCGACGCCCGTCTACTCGCTCGCCGAGGTCATCGCCTCGTGCCAGGTCGACCACGCCGTCGTCGCGGTGCGGGGCGAGCGGATCGTCGGCGCCGCCGTCGGCCGCGCCGCGCACGCACAGGGCTGGATCGTCTTCTTCGGGACGATCGACGAGGATGCCGCGAACCAGGTGGGCGCCTCGCTCCTGGATGCTCTGGAGCGGCGCATGGCGACGCTCGGCCTCGCGAAGCTCTCGGTGCTCGTCGCGGGCGACGGCGGACCCGTCGAGGCGCTCACCCAGAACGGCTTCGGCCTGCAGCATCGCCTGCGCTACCTCGAGCGGCAGATGCCCGTGCAGCGGCGCGAGCTCGACCTCCTGAAGGAGGTCGGCGGACGCATCATGCCGCGCCACCTCTGGGAGGCGGTCGCCGGGATGCAGCACGAGAAGGAGCTGCTCGAGGAGCGCCTCGTGACACCGCTCGCCCGGCCCGACCTTGCCGAGCGGTTCGGTGTCGTGCCGCCGCGCGCCGTCATGCTGTTCGGTCCGCCCGGCACGGGCAAGACGACGTTCGCCAAGGCGGTGGCATCCCGTCTCGACTGGCCCTTCGTCGAGGTGTTCCCCTCGCGGCTCGGCGACTCGCCCAAGGGCATGGCGGCGGCACTGCGGGCGACCTTCGAGTCGATCGGCGATCTCGAGCACGCCGTCGTCTTCATCGACGAGGTCGAGGAGATCGCGTCGCGCCGGCGCGGCGACCCCCCGTCGCCGACGCAGGGCGTGACGAACGAGCTGCTCAAGCTCGTGGCCGAGTTCCGCGAGCGCGAGGGACGCCTGCTGATCTGCGCCACGAACTTCGTGCGGGCACTGGATGCCGCCTTCCTGCGCCACGGGCGGTTCGACTACGTCATTCCGATCGGATTGCCGGATGCCGAGGCGCGCCGTGCGATCTGGACGCGCTACGTGCCGCCCGCCGTGGCACCGACCGTCGCCTTCGACGTGCTCGTGGAGGCGAGCGAAGGGCTCACTCCCGCCGACATCGAGTACGCGGCGCGCCGCGCATCGCAGAACGCGCTCGCTCAGGCGCTCCGCGACCCGGAGGCCTCCGACACCGAGGCGCTCGCCACGGGCGACTATCTCGAGGCCCTGGGCGCGACGCGCGCGACGGTGTCGGAGGAGACGGCGGGGGAGTTCGTCGACGACATCGACTCGTACGCGCGCCTCTGATCCGTTCCCCGGAGGCCGCCCGCGGCGTCAGCGCCGCGTGCCGATGCCCTGCTCGTACGCCCAGATCGCGAGCTCGACGCGATTGCGGGCGCCGAGCTTGGTCATGGCGCTCGCGAGGTGCGTCTTGACGGTGCTGAGCGAGATGTGCAGGCCGGCGCCGATCTCGGTGTTGCCGAGCCCCTGCGCCACGAGCGCGACGACGGCCTCCTCCCGCTCCGTGAGCGGGCGCGACGGCGGTGCCGACGGCCGCTCGGTGCCGGCGAAGGCAGCGATGAGCCGCACCGTCACCGCCGGGTCGATGAGGGCGTCGCCCCGCGCGGCCGCGTGCACCGCCTCCGCGAGCAGGGCTGGGCCGGCATCCTTCAACAGGAATCCACGGGCGCCGGCGCGCAGCGCCGCATACACGTACTCGTCGAGGTCGAACGTCGTGATGACGACCACGGGGAGCGGCTCGGAGACATCCGGGCCGGCGAGCAGCCGCGTCGCCTGGAGCCCGTCCATCACCGGCATCCTGATGTCGAGGAGGCACACGTCGGGCCGCGACTCGCGCGCGAGCGTCACCGCCTGCGCGCCGTCCGCCGCCTCGGCGACGACCTCGACGCCGGGCTGCGCGTCGAGGATCATCCGCAGCCCCGTGCGCACGAGGTCCTGGTCGTCGGCGATGAGGACGCGGACCGTCACGCCGTCCATCCCTTCCGGGGGAGAGCCGCCGTGACCGTCCAGCCGCCCTCGGGATCGGGGCCTGCCTCGCACGTGCCGCCGAACAGCGCCGCGCGCTCGCGCATGCCTCGGATCCCGAATCCGGGAGGAGTGGATGCCGCGGCCTCGCCGTCGTCGTGCACCCTCAGGCGCACTCCCTCGCCGTCGACGACTACTTCGACATCGACGCGCGTCGCGCTCCTCGCATGCCGGCGCGCATTCGTCACGGCCTCCTGTGCGAGCCGGAAGACGGCTGCCGCGACGGGTGCGGGCACCGCCGCGATGTCGCCGCCGACGGTCACGGACACGGGCGGCGCATCCGTCCGCTCCAGAGTGCGCAGGTCGCGAAGGGCCGGGGTCGGGGCCAGGTCGGCGGGGTCCGTCGCACGCAGGACGCCGACCATCGCGCGCATCTCGCGGAGGGTCCGGGATGCTTCGCCCTCGATCGTGCGCAGGACGTCGGCCGTGGCATCCGGATCCGTCGCCGCCACCGTCGCACCTGCCTGAGCCTGGATGGCGATCGCCGAGACGTGGTGCGCCACGGTGTCGTGCAGGTCGCGCGCGAGCTGCTCGCGCTCGAGGAGCCGGGCGCGCTCGAGCTCGCGCACGCGGGAGGCGCTGCGCCACCGCAGGGCGACGCCGAGCGTCGCCGTCGTGACGGCGACGGCGACGCCGCCGACGAGGTCGGTCGGGGTCGGCGCGCGTGAGACGAAGGTGAGGACCATGCCCAGGGCGACGAGCGCTCCGCCGAAGATCATCGCCCGGCCGGACCCCCACCGGAACACCGAGTAGAGCAGGATCAGGAAGTACGCGGTCGTGAACGCCTGCGGGTCTCCGCCGGTCGCGAGGCTCACGATGGTGCCTGCCGAGAAGGCCACGGCCAGCATCGTGAAGGGCCGCCGGCGGCGCCAGAGGAGCGTCACCGCCAGGCCGGCCAGCACGACCGCCCAGAGCCAGCGCCACGGGAGGTCGGGGCGAAGCGCCGCCTCGACGATCGCGAGCACCGGGATCGCGCCGACGAGCGCCCAGTCGCGCCACACTCGACGTGGCGGAGCCGGGGAGGCCGCCGGCGCGTCCCACAACGCGCGGACCGGGCTCGTCATGCCCTCATGATAGGTGCGCGCTCCGCGCGCCTCGGGCGACGGATGACCCGCGCGCGCGGCGACGGATGACGACCTCCGCGACGGCGAGGTTGAGGCCCCAGCCGGCGGCCATGAGCACCGTGTACACGACCGGGCCGGGCGCGCCGACGACGAGTGTGTACGGCAGCACGGTCAGCACCTGCGTTCCGGCTCCCAGTCCGATGGCGTACGCCCGGGTCATCCAGGCGCTGTGCCTCCGAACGTCGCCGCGCCGGATCGCGAGGAACGCTCCGACCAGCGCGGCCGCCATCGTGAGCGCGAGGACGATCCGGATCGCGGAGAGAGCCGGGGTCGTCACCGCGGAGGGCAGCGCGTAGAAGAGCGTCATCCACAGACCGGAGAGCGCCGAGGCGAGACCGGCTGGAACCAGCACGCGGCCCGCGATGCGGTGCCAGCGGCGCCTGCGCAGCGACGGCGCGAACTGCAGCGCGCCGAGCACCAGGAAGAGGCTCGAGCCGACGATGTGCACGACGACCGGGATCGGCGAGTCGAAGAACCGGGCGTTGTCGGCGGTGACGGTCGCCCCCGTCGTGAGCTGCGTGAGGCGGGAGGCCCCCGCGATCATCGGGACGAGGCTCAGCAGGATGAGCCCCGCGGGAGCGAGCCATTCCGTCGCTCTGTGGGCGGTGGGCGGTGGGGCGACGGCGGTGGTCATGCCGTCATGGTGCCGGGAGGGGATGCCCGACCGCATCGGCCGAGAGGCTCGCGTCTCCTCGTCCGATCGGCCGATCCTCGGCGGATCAGGCGCCGTTCACGAGGTAGTGCTCGATGACGTGATGGGCGATGGCGATCGAGCTCGTCGCGGCGGGTGAGGGCGCGTTCCGCAGCAGCGTGATCGGCCCGACCTGATCGACCGCGAAGTCGTCGAGGAGCTCGCCCGCGCGCCCCCACGCCTGGGCTCGAACGCCGGCGGCCGACTTGCGGGTGAGGTCGGACTGCCGCAGCTCGGGGATGAACCGGCGCGCCTTCTGGAAGTAGAGGGGCTTCAGGAGCGACCCGGAGATCTCGTCGACGCCCATCCGCCAGTGCTGCTTCGCGAGCGGCCACGCACCCGGCCAGCGCAGCGACTCCCACGTGTCCTTGGCCGACCACTGGAGCCACGTGTACCCCTCGCGGCGAAGAGCCGGGACGGCGTTCGGGCCGACGTGCACGCTGTCGTAGACGCCGCGCGTGAAGTGCACCCCGAGGAACGGGAACCTCGGGTCGGGGACGGGGTAGATCATGCCCCTCACGAGGTCGATGCGCTCGGGCGCGAGCTCCCAGTACTCGCCCCGGAACGGCAGGATCTTCGGCGACGGGTCGGCGCCCACGAGGAGTGCGAGGACGTCGGACTGCAGGCCGGCGCACACCACGAGCCGATCGAACACGTCCTCAGACACGGGCGTCGTCACCCGAACGCGGCCGTCCTCGCGCCGGATGCCGGTGACTTCGTGCCCGAGGCGGATCGCCCCGCCCGCGGCCCGGACATCCTGCGCCATCGCCTCCGTGATCGAGGCGTAGTCGACGACGGCCGTGTGCGGCGAGTGCACGGCGGCGACGCCCCTGACGTGCGGCTCGATCTCGCGCAGCCGTCCGACGCCGTCGATGCGCGCCAGATCCGGGACGCCGTTCGCGGTGGATCGCCGCTCGATCTCGGCGAGGGCGTCGAGCTCGGACTCGTCGACGGCCACGACGAGCTTGCCCACCTCCCGATAGGGCAGGCCCTTCTCGGCGCAGAACTCCCGGATCGACACTCGTCCCGCGGCGCACAGCGTCGCCTTGAGCGATCCCGGCTTGTAGTACAGGCCGGCGTGCACGACGCCGGAGTTGTGGCCTGTCTGGTGCTCGGCGAGCCGGTGCTCCTTCTCCAGCACCGTGACGTCGTCGCCCCGCGCCGACAGCGCCCGCGCGAGGGCGACGCCGACGATCCCGCCGCCGATGATCCCCGTCGTGCCCATCAGCGTCCCCGGGGTGCGCTCGTCAGTCCTCGACGACCCGCGCCGCGATGTCGGTGCGGTACTGGCCGCCCTCGAGCGAGATCTCGGCGAGCGCCCGATACGCGCGGTCGCGCGCCTCGGCGAAGGTCGTGCCGAGCCCGACGACGTTGAGCACGCGACCGCCCGTCGCGACGAGAGCGTCGGGCGAGACGGCCGTGGCCGCGTGGGCCAGGTGGACGCCCTCGACCGCGGCGGCGGCATCCAGTCCCGTCAGCGGCCGTCCCGTGACGGGCGATTCGGGGTAGCCCTCGGACGCGAGCACGACGGTGACGGCCGCGGCATCGGCGAACGCCGGACGGGGGTAGTCCTCGAGGTTGCCCGAGGCCGCGGCCAGCAGCAGCTCGGACAGCGGATCGAGGAGACGCGGGAGGACCACCTGCGTCTCGGGGTCGCCGAAGCGCGCGTTGAACTCGATCACCTTGACGCCCTGCTCCGTCAGGATGAGGCCCGCGTAGAGCAGCCCGATGAAGGGCGTGCCCTCGGCGTCGAGGCGGTGGATGACCGGTTCGGCGATCTCGCGCGTGACGAAGTCCACGAAGGCCTGCTCGGGGTCGGACGCCTCACCCTCGATCGCCCAGCTCTCGAAGCGCTCGCCGAGCCACGGCAGCGGCGAGTACGCACCCATGCCGCCGGTGTTCGGGCCCTCGTCGCCGTCGCGGAGGCGCTTGAAGTCCTGCGCGGGGCTGAGCGGGAGCACGTGGTCGCCGTCGCTCAGGAAGAACAGCGACACCTCGGGCCCGGCCAGGAACTCCTCGACGAGCACGGGGCCGGTCGCAAGATACGCGTCGGCGTGCGCGAGCGCCGCCTCGCGGTCGGGTGTGACGATGACGCCCTTGCCGGCCGCGAGTCCGTCGGCCTTCACGACGTGCGGCGCGCCCAGGTCGTCGAGCGCCGCCTCGACCTCGGCGCGGGTGTGTGCGCGCATGGCACGACCGGTGGGCACGCCCGCGGCATCCATGATCCGCTTCGCGAACGCCTTGGACCCCTCGAGCTGCGCCGCCGCCTTGCCGGGACCGAAGACCGGGATGCCGCGCTCGCGCAGCGAGTCGGCGACGCCCGCGACGAGCGGAGCCTCGGGGCCGATCACGACGAGGTCGATCGCCTCGGCGTTCGCGTAGTCGGTGACGGCCGCGGGGTCGTTCGCGTCGAGGTCGACGATCGTGGCGTCCTGTGCGATGCCCGCGTTGCCGGGAGCGGCGAACACCTCGTGGGCGACCTCCTCCGACCGGAGGGCGAGGATGATGGCGTGCTCGCGAGCACCGGAGCCGAGGACCAGGATTCGCACCGGACAAGCCTACCGGCGGCCTCTGCGGGCCCGAGGCGTGCGGAACTCCGGCTCGCTGGTGCGCGGGGGGCGTGCCTCGGCCCCCCGAGGCGTGCGGAACTCCGGCTCGCTGGTGCGCGAGACGGCGTGTCGCGGCCCGTGCGGCCACCTCCGCCCCAGGCTGCCGTCGTACGGGACGGCGTAGCGTGGCAGCGTGGCCAAGAAGATCGGCGTCGACGAAGGGCGCGCAGCCCTCAACGCGGTGCGCGCCGCGGGCGCGGCATCCACTCGCCCCGCTCGCGCCGATCACGCGACGGCCGTCCGCTATCTGCTGCAGCTCCTCGCCGAGAAGGCGCCGGGCAACTCGGTCGAGGTGCGCGTGCCTCCTTTCGGCGCGGTGCAGGCCGTCGAAGGTCCCCGGCACACGCGCGGCACGCCGCCCAACGTCGTCGAGACCGACCCCGACACGTGGATCGCGCTCGCGACGGGGGCCGAGCAGTGGAGGGATGCCGCGGCCGCCGGCCGCATCAGCGCGTCGGGCGTGCGCTCCGACCTCTCCGACCTCCTGCCGCTGCGCCCCTGACCCCCGCCCGCACCTCTCCCGTCCGTAGCCCGTGCTCTCGCCGAGCGCCCATGTCATGACCGGCGCGACACACGGGCTTTCGGGGACAGCACGGGCTATCGGTACGAAGGCGGGGACAGCACCGCCCGGCAGGCGGACAATGGATGCATGGGACGCGAGCCCATCAGCCCGTTCGACGGGGACGACCCCGACGAGAGCGAGCACGTGGTCGGCGAGGAGTGGGAGGCCGGCGCCGTCCGCCGCGCCCCGCGCTACGGGCGCATCTTCTTCTTCAGCATCGTCGCCGGGCTCGTCGTGGCCGGCATCCACACGGCGGCGTCCACGTCGGTCGCGGCGCCCGCGGATCCCTTCGCGACCCAGCTCTCCGGCGTCGTCTGGACCTTCGGGGTCCTCGCCGCCGTGTGGGTCGCCTTCGCGCTGCTCCTCGCCGCGACGCTCGTCATCGTGCTCGACCGCGTGCTCGGCCGGCGCGTCACGCCGGTCATCACGGAGCACACGACGGTCATCTCCGACGACCTCACATCGCCCATGACCGACGAGGTGCCGTGGTGGATCCGGGAGGCGGATGCCGAGGCCGGCGATCGCAGGGACGAACCGCCGCGCCGGCCGCCTGAGGGATGATTGATTCCATGTCCGAGCCGCGCACGCCCCCCACGACACCCGACGCCGTCCGTCGTACGGAGCGGGTGCGCGTCCGCCGCGCGCCGAAGTTCTCGGTCTTCCTCGTCGTCGGCGCGGGCCTCGGCCTCCTGACGGCGCTGATCCTGACGTTCTCCTTCAACGGCACGAGCGGCCAGAGCGCGAACACGGGTCTCATCTACTCGTCGGGCCAGGTCTTCGGGTTCCTCGCGCTCATCTGCGTCACGATCGGGGTCGCGGTCTTCGCCGTCCTGGCTCTCATCCTCGACCGCACGGTCGGCCGACGCACCCGCGAGGTCACGGTCGACCGCGAGACGGTGCAGGAGCCCGACGCCCAGGACTGAGGTCAGGCCAGCTCGGCGATGATCGGGTGGATCGCGGCGTCGAAGGCCGCGACATCGCCCCGGAGCCCGTCGGTGACGGCGATCGTGAGCGACCCGATCCACCACACTCCGCGCTGAGCGAGCGGCAGCACCTGCACGTTGAGCTCGAACGAGTGCGCACGTCGACCGACCTGGCGCTCGTGCTCGGCGATCGCGCTCGCGTATGCGCGGTACGAGACGCCCGGCTTCGCCGCGGCCTCCTTGCGGTAGCGCTCCTTCGCCGACTGCGAGTACGCGAGCGCTTCGGCGGCGAACGGCGTGATCGCGGCGCGCAGGTCGTCGCAGCCCTCGAGCGGCAGTGCGACGAGCGTGTCGAATCCGTCGACGAGATCGAGCGGCACGGGTGACGGGTGCGCCTGGGGCTCGACCGTCATCGCCCAGTACTCGCGCCACTGGCGTTCCAGCCGCGCCTGCGCGTCGTCGTCGCGGGAGACGAGGCGGGGAGGGATGCCGCGCAGCTGCGGAAGCTCATCGGGCGAGCGGAGGCCGAGCACCTGCCGCAGATAGAGGGCGAGCAGGACGGGCTGACTCGCGTCCTCGCGAATCACCCACTCCGGTGCACCGCCGCCGCCCATGCCGTCATTCTAATTCGGGCCCACCGACATGAGACGGCTGAAGACCGCTCCTCTCGCCGTCCGAGACCGTCAGCCAGGCGGAGTCTCACGGATCGGGAGGGGAGGGATGCCGCGGCCCCGGCGCCCGGCATCCGCCCAGGCGAGCCGCCGGTAGTCTTGACGCGTGGCATCTCCCACCGACGATGCGCCCGTGACGGGCGCCCCCGCCGACTCCTCCGCAAACCCGTACACCGCCGCCGGCGTCGACACCGCCGCGGGCGATCGCGCTGTCGAGCTCATGAAGTCGGCCGTGCGCCGCACGCACGGGCCCGAAGTGCTCGGCGGTGTCGGGGGCTTCGCGGGCCTCTACGACGCGTCGTTCCTGCACGAGTACCGCAAGCCGCTGCTCGCGACGAGCACCGACGGCGTCGGCACGAAGGTCGCGATCGCGCAGGCCATCGACAAGCACGACACGATCGGCCGCGACCTCGTCGGCATGGTCGTCGACGACATCGTCGTGGTCGGTGCGAAGCCGCTCTTCATGACGGACTACATCGCGACGGGCAAGGTCTTCCCCGAGCGCATCGCCGACATCGTGCGCGGCATCGCCGACGGGTGCGCCGAGACGGGCACCGCGCTCGTCGGCGGCGAGACCGCCGAGCACCCCGGACTCCTCGGTCCGAACGACTACGACGTCGCGGGCGCCGCGACGGGCGTCGTCGAGGCGGATCGCGTGCTCGGCGCCGACCGCGTGCGCGACGGCGACGTCGTCCTCGCGCTCGCCTCGAGCGGACTCCACTCCAACGGCTACTCCCTCGTGCGGCACATCGTCGCGGGGGCAGGCATCCAGTACGGGGACAACGCCCCCGACTTCGGCGCGACGTGGGGCGAGACCCTCCTCGAGCCGACGCGCTTGTACACGTCGCCGCTCCTGCGCCTCGTCGCCGACACCGACGACGCCGTGCACGCCCTCAGCCACGTGACGGGCGGCGGCATCGCCGCCAACCTCGCGCGCGTGCTGCCCAAGGGCACGTGGGTCGAGGTCGACCGCTCCACGTGGTCGCCGGCGCCGGTCTTCCGGGTGCTCGCCGACCTCGGGTCGCTGAGCCTCGAGCAGACCGAGGGCACGTGGAACCTGGGCATCGGGTTCCTCGCGGTCGTGGTGGCCGATCGGGCCGAGGCCGCGGCATCCGCCCTCTCCCGTGCCGGTGTCGAGACCTGGCAGGTGGGCGTCGTCCGCGACGACGCGCTGCCGGCGGGCGAGTTCGAGCAGGGCGCCAAGGGCGTCGACGGCGGGGCCGTGCGCCTCGTCGGAAGCTACCGAGACGGAGCGAAGTAACACCCCATGTGCGGAATCGTCGGGATGGTGGGCCAGGGGTCCGTCAACCAGGAGATCTACGACGCCCTCCTCCTCCTGCAGCACCGCGGGCAGGACTCCACGGGCATCGCGACGGCGGAGCGCAACGGCGTGTTCCACATGACCAAGCAGCGCGGCCAGGTGCGCGAGGCGTTCCGCACGCGCGACATGCGGTCGCTGCTCGGCGAGATCGGCCTCGGTCACGTGCGCTACGCGACGAAGGGCACGGCGTCGAGCGAGGAAGAGGCCCAGCCCTTCTACGTCAACGCCCCGTACGGCATCGTCCTCGTGCACAACGGCAACCTCACAAACACGCGTGAGCTGACCGACGAGCTCTTCCACAAGGACCGCCGGCACCTCAACACGAGCTCCGACACCGAGCTGCTCGTCAACGTGCTCGCCAACGAGCTGCAGTCGTCGATCTCGGGCCTGCAGCTCGATCCCGCGCAGGTGTTCGACGCCGTGTCGCGCGTGCACGAGCGCGTCGAGGGCTCGTACGCCGCGATCGCGCTGCTCGCCGGCTACGGCCTGCTCGCGTTCCGCGACCCGTTCGGCATCCGCCCGCTCATCATCGGAACGCGCCCGGCGGACGAGGGGGGCTACGAGTGGATCGTCGCCTCCGAGTCGCTCGTGCTCGAGAACGCCGGCTTCGAGGTCGTCCGCGACGTCGACCCCGGCGAGGCCGTCTTCATCGACCTCGAGGGCCACCTGCACACGAAGCAGTGCGCACCGCAGGCGACCCTCGCGCCGTGCTCGTTCGAGTACGTCTACCTCGCGCGTCCCGACTCCGTCATGAACGGGATCTCGGTGTACGAGGCGCGGCTGCGCATGGGCGACCGCCTCGCCGACACGATCGCCAAGTACACGCCCAAGGGCGCGATCGACGTCGTCATGCCGATTCCCGACTCGTCCCGGCCCGCCGCCATGCAGGTCGCGCGCAAGCTCGGCATCGAGTACCGCGAGGGCTTCTACAAGAACCGCTACATCGGCCGGACGTTCATCATGCCCGGTCAGGCGGTGCGCAAGAAGAGCGTGCGCCAGAAGCTCAACGCGATGTCGACCGAGTTCAAGGGCAAGAACGTGCTCCTCATCGACGACTCGATCGTGCGCGGCACGACGTCGAAGGAGATCATCCAGATGGCCCGGGATGCCGGGGCCAAGAGCGTCACGTTCGCGTCGGCCGCTCCGCCCGTACGGTTCCCGCACGTCTACGGCATCAACATGCCCTCGCGGCACGAGCTCGTCGCGCACGGCCGCACGATCCCCGAGATCGCGGAGGAGCTGGGCGCCGACTACATCGTGTACCAGGAGGTCGAAGACCTGAAGGCGGCGATCCTCGAGGGCTCCGACATCGACGACCTCGACATGAGCTGCTTCGACGGCCGCTACGTCACGGGCACCGTGTCGGACGAGTACCTGGCCTGGGTCGAGGGCTCCCAGGAGTCTTGAGCGACGCCGAACCCCGGCCCGTCGGGCGGGGGCGTGCCCTCGCGCTCGTCGGCATCGTGCTGCTGGCGTTCTCGCTGCGGTCGGCCGTGGCATCCCTGTCGCCCGTGCTCGACCATGTCGCGCAGGACTTCGCGGTGCCGGAGTGGGCGGTCGGCCTCATCGGCACCGCGCCGCCCGTGTGCTTCGCGATCTTCGGCGTCCTGACGCCCCAGTTCGAGCGGCGGCTCGGGCTCGAGCGCCTGGTCGTCATCGCGCTCGCGGTCGCCACGATCGGCATGGTGGCGCGCGGCCTCGCGGTCGACGCCCTCACGCTGCTCGGGTCGACGGCGCTCATCTTCGCGGCCGTCGGCACGGGGAACGTGCTGCTCCCGCCGCTCGTCAAGAAGTACTTCCCCGATCGCGTCGGGCTCATGACGGCGGTGTTCTCGACGACGATGGCGGTGTCGACGTTCCTCCCGCCGCTCGTGGCCGTTCCGATCTCGGATGCCGCGGGGTGGCGCACCTCGCTCGCCCTCTGGGCGGTCTTCGCAGGCGCCGCGCTCATTCCGTGGATCGGGCTGACGATGCGTGCGCGATCCGCGGCGCGTGCGGCGGCGTCGGACGACCTGGAGGAGACCCGCCCCGGAGTGTTCGGCCGGCTGTGGCGCCTGCCGCTCGCGTGGGCGCTCATGGTGAGCTTCGCGGTGTCGTCGACGATCGCGTACACGTCGTTCGCGTGGCTGCCGTCGATCCTCGTCGACATCGCGGGGGTGACGCCGGCCGCGGCCGGCGCGCTCCTCTCTCTGTTCGCCGCGATGGGCTTGCCCGCGTCTCTGCTCGTGCCGGTTCTGGTGGCGCGGTTCCGGATCGTCCGATCGCTCTACGCCGTCGCCGTCGTGTCGGGGTTCCTCGCGATCGCGGGGCTGCTGTTCGCTCCGACGGCTGCGCCCTGGCTGTGGGTCGCCCTGCTCGGGACGCCGCCGCTGCTCTTCCCGCTCGTGCTCGTGCTGCTCGGACTGCGCACCCGCACGCACGAGGCGACCATCGCACTCAGCGGCTTCGCGCAGAGCATCGGCTACGCGATCGCGGCGGTCTTCCCGCTGACGGTGGGCCTGCTCCACGCGTCGTCGGGCGGCTGGACGGCCGCGCTCCTGCTCCTCGGCGGTGTGATCGCGCTCGCCATCCCGGCGGGCGTCGTCGCGGCGCGCCCGCACACGATCGAGGACGAGTGGGAGCGCCGTCACGGCGCCTGGTCGTGAGCTTGGCCGGGATCGAGCGCTGAGACCGCCCGACCGGCGAGGGCTCGGGTCGGGCGGTCTGACGGCCGTCACGCGGTGACGCGCGCGCCCTCCAGCACCTCGATGAACGCCTTCATCCACGTGCCGTTGTCGGGCCAGGCGCGCGCCGTGACGAGATTCCCGTCCACGACGCCGCCGCCGTCCTCGAACACGCCGCCCGCCGTCTCGACGTCGACCGCGAGCTCGGGGTAGGCGGACGACGTGCGTCCCTCAAGGACGCCGGCCGCGGCGAGGAGGAGCGGACCGTGGCACGTCGCCGCGACAGGCTCGTTCGCCTCGAAGAAGTGCCGCACGATGCGCTTCGCATCGGCGTCGTTGCGGATGTACTCGGGAGCGCGGCCCCCGGGCACGACGATGGCGACGTAGTCGGCCGGGTCGACGTCGGCGAACGCGATGTCGGCATCCCACGTGTGCCCCGGCTTCTCGGTGTAGGTGCCGAAGCCGTCGACGAAGTCGTGCACGACGAACTGCAGCTTGCGCTTGACGGGTGCGCCGATGTGCACCTCGTAGCCCGCCTCCTGCAGGCGGTGATAGGGGTAGAACACCTCGAGGGTCTCGGCGGCATCGCCGGTGAGGATGAGGATCTTGTCTGACATGGGGGGTCTTCCTCTCTGGACATCCGTGTCTCACCCCAAGCGTCGACGGCCGTGGGCGTCCGAAGCGATGCCGGTTCTCATCAGATGCGAAACGGCCGCCGCATACACTCGTCCCCATGGGATCCGACTCCCGCGACGCCGCGGGCATCCGCTCGGCCGACCGTGTCCTCCGCATCCTCGACGAGGTCGGGGGCAGCGCTGAAGGACTGACGGCGGCCGAGCTCGCCTCCAGACTCGGGCTCTCGCCCGCCACGACGTACCGGCTGCTCGCGACCCTGCAGGCGCACGACTACCTCGTGCGCAGCGCCACCTCGCGGTACGCGCTGGGACGAGCCGTCGACGGACTCGGCCGCGCCGTGCGCTCGCAGCTCGTGGCGACCGCCGAGGTGCGCGGCATCCTGGACGACATGCGCGACGCAGCGCGGGCACCCGCCTACCTCACGGTCTTCCGCGGCGACGACATCGCCGTGGCGCACGTCGCCGAGTCGGCCGCGCATCCGAGGATCGGGCAGCTGCACGTCGGCTTCGCCGACGCCGCCCACGTGACGGCGTTCGGCAAGCTCATGCTCGCCGCGCGTGACGACGACGAGGTGCGCCGGTACCTCGAACGGCGCGGCGCCCCCGCGATCTCACCGCGATCCGTGACGGGTGAGCGCGCCCTCCTTCAGCAGCTCGACGAGGTTCGCGCGCTGCAGATCGCCGTCGAGGTCGAGGAGTACATGCCGAAGCTCGCGTGCATCGCGGCCCCGGTCAAATCCCGGAGCGGTCGCACGGTCGGCGCCGTGTCGCTGTCGACCACGGCGGACGACTTCGCCTCACGCGCACACGAGCTCGAGAAGATCGTGCGGCGCGGAGCGTGGCACGTCTCGAGCAGCCTTCACGCCTGACGGTGGGTCAGGCGGGCGTGTCGTGGAGCGTCAGGCCTTCTCGTCCTCGTACTCGTCGGAGTACTTGTCGGCCCACTTGTCGACGTACTCGTCTTCACTGTGGTGGCCGAGTTCGCGCTCGAGCGCCGAGTAGTTGACGCTCGGGCTGTAGGACTTGAGTTCGCGCGCGATCTTGGTGTGCTTCGCCTTCTGACGGCCACGGCCCATGCGGGACCCCCTCATTTCTGAGATCCGGGCGCTGCGCGGGCGTTCCGCTGCGTGGCCCGGGCAATCGCGATCCGGCTGCGAGGCCGGTAAGAGTAGCATTCAGAATAACACGGAGCATCGGGGCACCGGCGGCTCCACACCCATGCAGAAGGGGCGATGGACCAATGGCGGATGAGGCATCCGGAGTCCAGAACAGTGGGGATGCCGCTCCCGCGGTCCGCGGAGCCGTCATCGTCGGGCTCGTTCCGGGTGAACCGCCCCGCGTCGTGAAAGAGGCGGCGCGGTACGCCCAGCTGCTGGGTGCGCATCTCCTCGTCGTGAACGTCGACGTGACGCGCTTCGTGACCTACGAAGACCCCGACGGCTACGTGCACTCCGCGCCCATCGACATCAACGTCGCCGGCGGTGAGGCCGATCTCGTGACCGTGACGAACGAGGTGTCGGCGCTGCTCGACGCATCGGGGCTGGTGTGGAGCGTCACGCAGCTCGTGGGCGACCCGGCCCTCGCGATCAAGCACCTCGCGGATGACGTCGAGGCGCGGCTCATCGTCGTCGGCACGCGCAGGCGGGGGATCGGCGAGTCGATCCGCGAGTTCTTCACGGGATCGGTCGCGGCGCGGCTCGCGCACCGCCAGCATCGGCCGGTGCTGGTCGTGCCCCTCGGGGAGCCGGTGCCCGACGACCAGGAGATCTGGCCCGCATAGCCGACGGCGACCCCAGCCCGTGAGGGCCGGGGTCGCCGGGTCGACCGCGTGAGCCGCTCGGTCAGCCGCGCAGGGTCCGCGTGACGGTGCGCGCGGCCGAGTCGAGCGCCGACTCGAGGTCGTCGACGACCGACGTCGCGAGGAGACCCCCGCGGGCGATGTGCGAGCGCAGGTCGCCGCGGATGCGGCCGCGGAACTCCGCGACGAGCGCCTCGGCGCGATGCAGCTGCTCACGGCTCTCGGCTCGCGGGTCGTCGGCGGGGGACGGGGCATCCCTCGTCGTCGTGCCGCTCCGCTCGTCCTGGGCGGCCGCCGCGAGGTCGGCACGCAGACTCTTCATCGCCTCGCGCACGCTGCCGCGCACCTCGTCGGCGATGAGCCGCACGGAGTCGGCGAGGCCGGCTTCGATGCCCTCGAGCTCACCCGCGCGCGACTCGACCTCGGCGTGCCCGGCCGGTGTGATGGCGTAGACCGTCTTGCGTCCGTCGACGGTCTTGGTGACCAGGCCCTCCTCCTCGAGCTTCGCCAGGCGCGGGTAGATCGTGCCGGCACTCGGGGTGTAGGTGCCGCCGGTGCGATCGGAGAGGGCCTGCATGATGTCGTAGCCGTGCCGCGGACCCTCGTCGAGGAGGTTCAGCAGGTACAGGCGCAGGTCGCCGTGGGAGAAGACGGGGGGCATCACCACGCTCCCTCTGTCGGCGCGTCGCTGGAGGTCGCCTGGCTGGAAGAGGCGTCGGACGGCTGGTCGGGGCTCGTGACGGCCGCGCGGCGGAGCACCGTGATGTCGCCCGACACCGAGTTGACGCGCACATCCGCGAAGCTGCCGCTGAGCTCGCCGATCGAGCCGACGTAGTTCGTCGTGAGTCCGCCGCGGCCCGAGCGCACGGTGCCGTCCACCTGAACGCGACCGCTGACGCTGCGCATGGCGTAGTTGGCGGGGAGCCCCTCGTCGAGCCGCACGGTGGCCGAGCCGCTGACGGTGTTGAGGCTCACGGCGTGCGTGTCACCGCGCGAGTCGACGAGCATCGCGCCGCCGACCGTGTCGATCGTGGCCTTGCGCAGCTCGCCGGTCGCGGCGACGTCGCCGGAGACGCTGTTGGCGCTCAGCGCGCCGGTGAGCTCGCGGATCTGCACGTCGCCCGAGACGGCGTTGACCGACACGTCGCCCTCGAGGCCGTCGGCCATGATGTCGCCCGAGACGGTGTTGAGCTTGGCGTCGCTGCGGATGCCCGAGATGAGCGCGCTCGCCGACACGACGCCGAGGGTCAGCGCGATATCGCGGGGCACGGCGACGCTGATCTCGGCCTTGGGGCCGCCCGCGCCGAAGTTGCGGAACACCTCGAGGAAGTTGTCCCAGCGCAGCTGCGGGTGGTCGATCTCGACGACGTCTCCCGTCGCCTCGATCCTGAGGTCCTTCACGGTGACGGCGTGCACTTCGATCCGGATGCCGGGCTCGTCGTGCGCGACGACGTCGATCTGGCCGCCGATCAGGCCGACCTTCAGCTTGCGCACGTCTTCGATGTCGATGACGCGCGTCTCTCCCGGGTGGACGATCCACTTCTCGAGGGTCATGGGGTTCTCCTTGCTGCGAGGTCTAGTCGCGATATATCGCGTGTTCCGACGATAACACGATATATCGCGTCCATGTCAAGAATTCCGCTTGACCTTGACGCTGCGTCAACCTTTAGCGTGGAGGACGAGAGAGGAGGACGCCGTGGAATGGTCGATCCAGCAGATCGCGAAGCTCGCCGGCACGACGAGCCGCACGCTGCGCCACTACGACGACATCGGGCTGCTCACGCCGTCCGGCGTCGGCGCCAACGGGTATCGCCGGTACGACCAGTCGGCGCTCGTGCGACTGCAGCGCATCCTGCTGCTGCGCGAGCTCGGGCTCGGACTGCCGCAGATCGCCGAGGTGCTCGCGCGGCCGACCTCCGAGGAGAGCGCGCTGGAGGGCCACCTCGCGT
Source organism: Microbacterium sp. AZCO (assembly GCF_039614715.1). Lineage (GTDB taxonomy): Bacteria > Actinomycetota > Actinomycetes > Actinomycetales > Microbacteriaceae > Microbacterium. The sequence goes on from NZ_CP154857.1 coordinate 3,712,796, forward strand.
GGCTGCGCCAGGAGCAGGGCCGGCTCGACCGCCAGGTCGCGTCGGTCGAGTCCACCATCAGAGCACTGAGAGGAGGTGAACGACTCATGGCAGAGAACATGTTCGACGGCTTCGACCACACGCAGTACAAGGACGAGGTCGAGGATCGCTGGGGCAAGGACGCGTATGCGCGCTCCGACGCCTGGTGGCGCGGAATGAGCGCCGACGAGAAGTCGGCGTGGCAGGAGCGGACGGCGGCGCTCGGACGCGACTGGACGGCCGCGGCCGGCTCCGGCGTCACGCCGGACAGCGCCGAGGCGCAGGAGCTCGCGGCCCGTCACGTCGCGTGGCTCACCGGCATCCCGGGAACCCCCGCGGAGTCGCCTGGCGGAGACATCAAGGCGTATGTGACCGGGCTCGGCGAGATGTACGTCGCCGACCCGCGGTTCGCGAAGAACTACGGCGGCCAGTCCGGCGCCGAGTTCGTGCGCGATGCGCTGCGCGTCTACGCCGACGCCAATCTGTGATCCATGCGACGCCGCCCGGCCAGAGCCCCCCGGGTCCGGCCGGGCGGCGTCAGCATGAATGCGGCCCTCGCGCGCCCGAAGCGCGAGGGCCACCTGGGGGGATTTGCTCAGACGCGGTTTCGGTTGCCGCTGATGAGTCGGAACAGGAAGACGATCAGCGCGATGATGCCGACGATGATCGCCACCCACAGCAGCCAGCTGAGTGCGGAGTTCAGTCCGCCGACGATCGCCAAGATGATCGCAACCACGATGATGATGATCAGGGCGAGGTTCATGTCGGGGCTCCTTCTGTAAGGGACGCCGCTTTCGGGAAGCGGATGCCCGGGTAGGCATGTGACCACCGTGGCACCGGTCCCGGCGGGCAGGGAGGGGCTTGACGGCCTTCGATTCGCGGTGCTAATCCGCGCGGGCAGGGTGGACGGAGCGCCGGTAATGCCGGCGTGGTCCCGTGTCAATCCCCCCGTTCCGACCCTGGTCGGGGCCTACCGTCGATCCACGGCGGAAGCACCGCGAGGAGGACCCATGCCTGCAGGACGCGGCTCGAACAGCCTCAAGGATCCGGAGCTCTACGAGGAGCTCCGCAAGGACGGCGCGTCGAAGGAGAAGGCCGCGCGCATCTCCAACGCCGCCGCACGCGACGGCCGCGGTGCCGTCGGCAGGCGCGGCGGCGAGTCCGGCGACTACGACGACTGGACCGTCGAGCGGCTGCGCACGCGCGCGAACGAGCTCGGCCTGACCGGCTACTCCCGCAAGCGCAAGGCGGAGCTCATCGACATGCTCCGCAATCACTGAGCGGTCGACGTCCGTGGCACGACTCGCGCGGGTGAGCCCGACGGAGGATCCCGGGCTGCGCCGCGTGCGCTCCGGCTCCGGATTCCGATACGTCACCCCCGATGGGGCGGCCGCAGGCGACGAGGACCGTGAGCGGATCCACCGCCTCGTGATCCCGCCCGCATGGGAGGACGTGTGGATCTCGGTCGACCCGCTCGGCCACATCCAGGCCGTCGGCACCGACGACGCCGGCAGACGGCAGTACCTCTACCACCCGCAGTGGCGGGAGCGCCGCGACCGCGGCAAGTACGCCCGCGCGCTCGATCTCGCCGAGGCGCTGCCCTCCGCGCGGCGCCGCGTCACGAGCTCCCTGCGGGCGGAGGGCCTGCAGCGCGACCGCGTACTCGCGACGTCGTTCCGGCTGCTCGACGAGGGCGCGCCGCGCATCGGCTCGGCCCGCTACCTGGAGCGGCACGGCAGCCGGGGGCTCACGACACTGCAGAGACGGGATGCCGCGGTCGAGGCATCCACCGTCACCCTCTCCTTTCCCGCGAAGAGCGGGCAGCGCGCGCACATCCGGCTCGACGACGCCGACCTCGCCGCCGTCGTCGAGGAGCTGGTCGTCGGCAAGCCGCGCGCCCATCTGCTCGCCTATCGGCACGGGCGCAAGCGCGTTGCTCTGCAGCCCTCCGAGGTGAACGCCTACGTGCGCATGCTGACCGGCGGCAAGTTCACGGCCAAGGACTTCCGGACGCTCCGCGGCACGATCATGGCGGCCGAGGCCCTCGCCCGCATCGGCACGGTCGACACCGAGCGCGACCGCAAGCGCGCGGAGAACCTCGCCGTGCGGGCCACGTCCGAAGCCCTCGGCAACACCCCCGCCGTCGCGCGCTCGAGCTACATCGACCCGCGAGTCTTCAAGGCGTACGAGAAGGGGCGGCTCCTCGACCTCACCGTGTCGGGGGAGTCCGCCATCCGGCGGCTCATCCTGCGCTGATCCCTCCGCGATCGATCCCGGACGCCGCCACCGCCGTCCCGGCGCGGGAGCCGGGGGCTCGCGGGCAGCGTCCCTAAAGTGGCGTCATGGCGCGGCGCGCGGCGTTCTCACCCACGGTCTTCGTCGTGGTCGTCGTCGGCGGGGCGATCGGCGTCGCGCTGCGAGCGCTCCTGATCGTGCCGCTCGCCACGGCTCCCGACCCGCTCGCGGTGCCCCTCGTCACGCTCGGCGTCAACGTCGTCGGATCGCTCGTGCTGGGGATCGTCGTCGGGTGGCTCGATGACAGGCGGCCGCGTCTGCGGGCGTTCCTCGGCACCGGCATCCTGGGCGGATTCACGACCTACAGCGCCTTCGCCGTGCAGGTCGTGCAGCTCACGGGACAGGCGCCCGTCGTCGGCCTCCTCCTCGCCGTCGTCTCGATCTTCGCCGGGGCACTCGCCGCGGCGGTCGGCCTGCGCATCGGGCGCACGATCATGGACGTGCCGGGCGAGATCGAGCCTCCGGAGGCGGCCGAATGAACTCGTGGATGCTGCTCCTCGCGACCGCCGGCATGGGCGGCCTCGGCGCGGGCCTGCGCTACACCGTCGACGTGATCGTCATGCGCGGGCGGCGAGGCGCCTTCCCGCTCGGCATCCTCATCGTCAACGCGACGGGCTCGTTCGCGCTCGGGGTCGTCACGGGCATCGCGCCGGCGATCGGCGGCGGGTGGGGCACGATGCTCGGCGTGGGCCTGCTCGGCGGCTACACGACCTTCAGCACCGTCTCGACCGAGACCGTGCTGCTGGGGCAGTCGCGCCGCCGCGACTGGGCCTGGACGAACCTCGTCGGAACCCTGGGCATCTGCGCACTCGGCGCCGCACTCGGCATCGGGATCGGGCGCGTCATCGCGGGCATGATCACGGGCTGAGGCGCCTCCCGGCGAGGCGGGGATCGCTCTCATCGCGTGCGATACTGAGGCTCGATACATCCGCGTATCGGCCGCGCCGCCCGGCTCTCCCGAGCGACGCGGAGCCGAGCATCCGGCGAATCATCCCCAGCACCCAGCGAAGGCATCCGTGTCCAACCTCGCCGTCCTGAGCCTCAAGAACCGCGCCCTCATCGCGCTCATCACGATCGTCGCCGCCATCTTCGGCGGCCTGGCGCTGGTGAACCTCAAGCAGGAGCTGATCCCCTCGATCGAGTTCCCGCAGCTGTCGATCGTCACGGCGTATCCCGGTGCCTCGCCCGAGGTCGTCAGCAACGACGTCTCGACGCCGATCGAGACGGCGATCCAGGGTATTCCCGGATTGGAATCCACCACGGCGACGAGCTCGACGAACTCGTCGATCGTGCAGGCGTCGTTCACCTACGGCACCGACCTCTCCACCGCCGAGCAGAAGATCACGCAGGCGATCAACCGCATCAAGAGCGACCTGCCCGACAACGTCGAGCCGAACGTCGTGTCGTTCTCGATCGACGATCTGCCGGTCATCCAGCTCGCGGTCACGGGGTACGACGACGAGGCGACGATCCAGTCGCAGCTCGAGGCATCCGTCATCCCCGACCTCGAGGACATCGACGGGGTGAGCTCCGCGCAGGTCGTGGGCGGACGCGGTCAGCGCGTCACGATCACGCCGGATGCCGCGGCCCTCGCGGCGGACGGCTACACGCAGCAGGCGATCAGCGATGCGCTGCAGCAGAACGGCGTGCTCTTCCCCGGCGGCACCGTGACGGAGGGCGACCAGACCCTCACCGTGCAGACGGGCGCCAAGCTCACGTCGTCGGACGACATCGCGCAGCTCCCGCTCACGCCGTCGACGCCGCAGCAGGCCGCGGCCGGTCTCGTCACGATCGCCGACGTCGCGACGGTCGCCGAGGAGCAGGACCCCGTCACCTCGATCTCTCGCGTCAACGGCGAGCCGGCCCTCACGATCGCGGTCACGAAGCTGCCCTCGGCCAACACCGTCGACGTGTCGAAGGCCGTCACCGCCGCGATCCCCCAGCTGCAGGACGCGATCGGCGACGACGCGACCTTCACGGTGGTCTTCGACCAGGCGCCCTACATCCAGCAGTCGATCGACTCGCTCGCGCAGGAGGGCCTCCTCGGCCTCGTCTTCGCCGTCATCGTCATCCTGATCTTCCTGATGTCGGTGCGCGCGACCCTCGTGACGGCGATCTCCATCCCGACGAGCGTGCTCCTGACGTTCATCGGGATCCAGGCGTTCGGCTACTCGCTCAACATCCTGACCCTCGGCGCCCTCACGATCGCGATCGGGCGCGTCGTCGACGACGCCATCGTCGTCATCGAGAACATCAAGCGGCACTATGTCGGCGATGCCGAGAAGCTGCCGTCGATCCTGCGCGCCGTGCGCGAGGTCGCAACGGCCATCACGGCGTCGACCATCACGACGGTCGCGGTCTTCCTGCCCATCGCGTTCGTCGGCGACGTCACGGGCGAGCTCTTCCGCCCCTTCGCCCTCACCGTCACGATCGCCATGTCGGCGTCGCTCCTCGTCGCGCTGACGATCGTGCCCGTGCTCGCGTACTGGTTCCTCAAGCCGGGCAAGCCGCTCCTCGACCAGGCGGGACGCCAGATCGATCCCGAAGCGCCCGACGCTCCGCCGACGCGCCTGCAGAAGACCTACCTCCCGGTGCTGCGCTGGACGCTCTCGCACTCGTGGATCACGCTCGGCCTCGCCGTGCTCGTGCTCGTCGGCACCATCGCGGTCGCGCCTCTCATGAAGACCAACTTCCTCGGCGACTCGGGGCAGAACACCTTCACCGTCACGCAGGACGTCGGCCCCGCCGCGAGCCTCGATGCGCAGGACGCCGCCGCGCAGAAGGTCGAGGAGGCGATCCTCTCGGTCGACGGCATCGAGACCGTGCAGACCTCGATCGGGTCGAGCGGCTCCGCCCTGCGCGACGCCTTCCGGGGCGGAGGCGGCGGCATCACCTACTCCATCACGACCGAGACCTCGGCCGATCAGGTCGCCGTGCGCGAAGACGTGCAGACGGCCATCGACGACCTGGACGACGTCGGCGAGGTCACCGTGTCGTCGGGGGGCGGCGGATTCGGCTCGAGCGACATCGAGATCGACGTCACCGCTCCCGACCAGAAGACCCTCCAGCAGGCGACGGACGACGTCGTCAAGGGCGTGACCGACGCCGAGGGCGTCGGTCAGGTCACGAGCAACCTCGCGGCATCCCTCCCCTATGTCGCCGTGACGGTCGACCGCGACAAGGCCGCGCAGCTGGGGCTCTCCGAGGTCACGGTCGGCGCCCTCGTGTCGAACACGATGCAGCCGCGCGCCATCGGCACCGTCGAGATCGAGGACACCGCGCTCACGGTGTACCTCCAGGTGCCCGACGCCCCGACCACGATCGAGCAGCTGCAGCAGCTCTCGATCCCGTCGGCAGCCGGGCCCGTCCCGCTCGAGCAGATCGCGACGGTCGAGCAGTCGCAGGGGCCGACATCCATCACGACGCAGCGAGGTCAGCGCACGTCCACCGTCACGGTGACGCCCTCGACCGACGACCTGGCCGCCGCGTCGGCGTCGGTGTCGAAGGCGCTCGCCGACGTCGACCTGCCCACGGGCGCGGACGCCACCCTCGGCGGCGTCGTGACGCAGCAGCAGGACGCGTTCTCTCAGCTCGGCCTCGCGCTGCTCGCCGCGATCCTCATCGTCTACATCGTGATGGTGGCGACCTTCAAGTCGCTGCGTCAGCCGCTCCTGCTGCTCGTGTCGGTGCCGTTCGCCGCGACCGGCGCCATCCTGCTGCAGATCATCACGGGCGTGCCGCTCGGCGTCGCATCCCTCATCGGCGTGCTGATGCTCATCGGCATCGTGGTCACGAACGCCATCGTGCTGGTCGACCTCGTCAACCAGTACCGCGAGAAGGGGCTGACCTCGCTCGAGGCGACGATCGCCGGTGGCTCACGCCGTCTGCGGCCGATCCTCATGACGGCGCTCGCCACGATCTTCGCGCTGACCCCCATGGCGCTGGGCATCACGGGTCACGGTGGGTTCATCTCCCAGCCGCTCGCGATCGTCGTGATCGGCGGCCTCATCTCCTCGACGGTGCTGACGCTGCTCGTGCTGCCGACGCTGTACAACCTGGTCGAAGGCGCACGCGAGCGCCGTGAGGCGCGGCGCTCGGCCGGACCGGATGCAGCGCGCGCGGATCGAGGCGGCGACGGCGAGCCCCTCCAGCCGGTCGGTGCCGCTCGAGAGCCTGCGCCGGCCGGGGCGACCCTGACGCCCGCTGCACCCGTGCAGCAGTCGCGCCGATCGCGCCGCGGAAGGAGCTGAGCACGAGCCGGGGGCGCGAGAGCCTCCGCGTCGGCTGTGCCGAGCGGGCGCCGGTCGCGATGCGGGCTCGCCGGGCCGGGCGGGCCGGGAGCGCGGTGCGGGCAGTGCGGGCGGTGCGGGCAGGCCGCGCGGTGCGGGCCGGGCGCGTCGCGCCGACCGAGCGGCGGGCTCGTGCCTGCCGCGCCGTGCGTCGCGCGGCGTGCTGACGGGTCGACACCGGGGTCCGGCGGTGCGGCGCCCGGCGACGGAGCGCCGCGCTGAAGGTCACGAGCCACACGAAGATCAGCGCGAAGCCGACGATCTCGAGCAGCGAGAGGGTGATGGCCCCCATCACGAAGACGACGATCGTCGGGACCAGCACGATGGCGATGCCCGTGGAGGTCCAGCGCAGGGCGCGCGGTGTCCACGGGCTCGCGATCATGATCGCGAGGATGCCGAGGAACGACAGCATCGTGCCCGATGCCCCTCGCTCGTGGAGGGCGGTGTCGACATTGAGCGGCACCAGGCCGACGAGCGAGAGATGCAGGCCGAACGACGCGATGAGAGCCACGAGCATGCGGGCGACGTGGGTGCGGGCTCGCACGGCCGTCTCCACCTGGCGGCGGATCGCGGCGAGCTCCTGACGGACGCGACCCGCGAAGACGACCAGCAGGAACCCGGCTGACATCGAGCCGGCGTTGAAGGCGGTGCCGGAGAAGTCGCGGTGCGTGCCCAGCTCGCTGAAGTGCAGCCGCCACCACTCGGGCTCGGTCGTCGTGGCGGCGGCCAGAGCCGTGCCGATGACGAGCACGACGACGGAGGTGATCGCGAGGTGCTGCGCGTCGACGCGCGACCCCGAGAGCACGGCACCGTCAGTGAGGCCCCGGCGCCAGGGCGCGACGAACGCCGGCACGGGGCGCCGCGAGTACACCTCGACCGCCGAAGACAACAACCCACCCCCAGTCAGGCAAGGTGGAATAGCCCGAGTCGGGGTGGTCTCCCGAACACCACGAGCGACCCATTTCGCCTGGAAATGACGGCGAACCGTCCCACATACCGTAGCGCCCGAGCCTGAACGCGCTGAATGGCCGGGTCACACGTGGTATGAGAGCGGGTGATCCGGGCCCGTCGTCAGCGGGTGATGGGCTGTGCAGCGACCCCGAGGAAGCGGATGAAGACGGAGATCCAGGCGAAGATCAGCACGAACACGATGATCTCGAAGGCCGTCAGCCCGAAGTAGGTCGCGATGAACAGCGCGATCGATGCGACGATGCCCGCGAGGAACGCCCAGCTCGTGATGAAGAACGTGCGCGGCATCCCGGCGAACACGCGCGGAGCGGCGATCAGGAGACCGACGAACACGAGCGCCATGCCCGTCGCCGACAGGTTGTGCACGACGAGATTGACGTCGACGGGCACGATGCCGACGAAGGCGAGCATGATGCCCATCACGACGAAGACGGTCGAGACGGTGCGCGGGCTCTTCTGATTGCGCAGGATGCCGCGGTCGACGAGCGCGCGCATGTCGTTGCCGACGTACACGGCGAAGGTCGTCACGAGCAGGCCGCCCGCGATGAGCGTGCCGTTGAAGATCGCGCTCGAGAGGTCGTCGAAGGTGCCGAGGTTGCTGAAGTGCAGGTGCCACCAGTCGGGGTCGGACGTCGTGACCATGGACGTGAGAGCACCGATGAGGATGAACGCCATGAGCAGCGACGACATGCGCTGCGTCGTCATGCGCGATGCCGACACGTAGCTGAAGTGCGCCGCGAGCCCCAGGTTGACGGCCATCAGCACGGCGGCCCAGAACGGGATCATCGTGAGTCCGATGAAGGCCTGGCTCAGCACGAAGTAGAGGGCGATGGTCGCGAGGATCGCGAGGATCGTGTGCACGACGACGACGGAGACGGCGTTGACCGTGAACTTCCAGGGCGCGAGGGTCAGTCGCCACTCCTGGCCGGCCGAGTGCCGCGACCGCCAGTAGCCCGTGCCGGTCGCGGCGGCCGAGACGGCGCCCGCGATGAGGGCGGAGATCTCGCCGAACGACACCGGTCCGGAGAGGGGCAGGTCGGGCCAGATGGCGGTGACGACGAGCCCCAGGGCGGCACCGAGCACGCCGGCCGCGACTCCGGCGGAGAGACCCTCGTTGACGACGCGCAGACTGGGCGCGGCGGGGGCTGCGGGCGAGGGGACGGCGGCGTCGGCGGGCGCGACTGGATCGGGCATGCGCACAGTGTAAGCACGGCTGGATGCCGCGGGATCACCCGGTCCGGGTGGTTGCCCAGGAGAGCGACTCAGCCCCTGCTCGCGGCGTCGAACACGATGCCCCAGCGCAGCTCCCACGTCTCGCCGGGCGCGAGCCACCGCAGGCTCCGGCCGGAGTTGAAGGCATCCGCCGGCGCCGTCATGGGCTCGACCGCGACGGCGAGCGGCTGCCCCGGATAGCGATCGGTCGTGAACACCTGCACGAAGTCGAACCCCTCGCCCTGCCAGAGCGTGAGGGTGCGGCCGTCCGGGGCTGCCAGCGACGTGAGCACGAGGCCGTCGGCGTCGCGGATGAGGTCGCCGAACGCCGTGTCGAGGCTCAGTTCGCCGACGCGGCGCCCGCCGCGGAGGTCGGTCGAGGCATCCACCCCCTCCTCGCCGACGGGGATCTTCTGCTCGTCGAGCACGAAGCGCGTCGAGCCGGTCGACGTCAGCACGAGGTCGGCGGTGTCGACGTCGGCGATGCAGAGGTAGGGGTGCGTCCCGAGGGCGACCGGCGCATCCGTCGTGCCGAGATTCGTCACGGCGTGCGTGACGTCCAGGCGCATGTCGCCGACGGCATACGTCACGCTGGTGCCGAGGTGGAACGGGTAGCCGGTCTGCGGCACGACGGGTGCCGACAGGGTGAGGGATGCCTCGTCCCGCGCGACCGCCGTGTACGGGGCGAAGCGCAGCAGACCGTGCGAGGCGTTGCCGGTCGCGGGCTCGGTGATCGCGAGCTGCCGCGTCTCGCCGCGCTGCGTCCACTTCCCGTCGCGCACGCGGTTGGGCCACGGCACGAGCACGATGCCCGAGCCCGCCGGCGTCGCACTGTCGAGCGGGTATCGGGGCACGAGGTCTACGCCGTCGACGGTGAATCCCCGCAGCGCCGCGCCCACCTGGGCGATGTCGGCCGTCGTCTGGCCGTCGGCGGAGCGGAGGGCGAACTGGGCACCGGTGGGGTGGTGGGTCGACGTCATGGTTCAGCCTCTCTGCAGCCAGGGTCGGAGGGCGCGGGTCACCCAGGGAAGGACGAAGTAGGTCATGATCGGCGTCAGCAGCACGGTCGACAGCAGCACGCGGGCCCAGATCGGCCACTCGACGAATCCGGGAACGAAGCCCAGGAGATACGACGCCAGCAGGTTCGTCGGGAAGAAGCCGAGCCAGATCGTCACCGCCTGCTTCCACCGCGGCGGTGCGGACGGGATCGGCTGCTGGATCGGTCCGGTCGGCAGATCGCCCAGGTGACGCGTCTCGACGTGGGTCGCGAACGGCGCGTCGAACCAGCCCTCGATGCCGGTGCGGCGCTCGACGCGCACCTCCTTCGCGAAGGCGCGCCCCGAGTCCAGCCACCACGCGCGCTGCGGGGACTCCTCCCACGCCTCGAGGGTTGCGATGTCGCTGAAGCGGTACAGCATGTACCAGAGGTCGCTCGACTCGCCGGCGCGCACCCATCCCGATCCGAGGAAGCCGGAGAACCCCGTCGCGAGGTCGGTGCCCGCCTGCATCCAGCTCGTCGCCTCCACCGTCCGCGCGGGATCGATGCGTCGCTCGATCGCGACGGTGATGGGGTGGATGGATGCCTCGCCCTCGGCCATGCATCCATTCTGTGGCGTGAGCGGGTGCCGGGCGGGCGTTCTCCCAGGTGCGTCCGGTAGCCTCGTCTGGTCGGCTCTGGACACCGCGCTGCGCGCGCGGATGGGTTTGTGAGTCCAAGGGGCCGATGGTGGGAGCGAATCCGCTCCGACGACCATCACTGTGAATGGCCCCCGGCCGACGAAAGTCCGGGTTACTCCACGCCGCCTGAGAGCGGCGGCGCCTGCGTGCGCGTCGAGGAGTGCTGTTCTCGTGCGAGAGAACCCAGAAGGACACCCCCATGCCCAAGAGCAAGAAGCCCGCCGGCGGACGACCCGCCAAGAACTTCGAGCCGCGCTACGGCTCCAAGACCGGCTACCAGGACCGCAAGCGCCGTCCCGACGCCGGCGCGCCCGACCGCGGCGCGAAGCCCGGCAGCAAGATCCCCGGCCACCGCGGCTACCGCGCCGAAGAGGCGCAGGATGCCGCCGGCAAGCGTCGCTGGACCTCGCAGGAGAGGGCCGGGCGCGACCAGGCGCGCGGCATCCGCACGCAGGCCTCGGGCGCCTCGCCCAAGGGCCACGGCGACCGCCCCCGCTACGATCGCGACGACCGTCCCGCGCGCTCGTACGACGACCGTCCCCGTCGTGACTACGGCGACCGCCCGGCGCGTGCGTACGACGACCGTCCGCGTCGCGATGACCGCCCGGCTCGCTCGTACGACGACCGTCCCCGTCGCGATGACCGCCCGGCACGCCCCCCGCGTTCGTACGACGACCGTCGCCCGGCGCACCTCGACCGTGTCGACCGCGACGACCGCCGCTCGTTCGGCGACGCGCGCCCGTCGTACCGCTCCGATGACCGCCCGCGTCGTTCCTCCGACGATCGTCCCGCGCGTTCGTACGACGACCGCCCGCGCCGCGATGACCGCCCCGCGCGCTCGTACGACGACCGCCCGCGTCGCGATGACCGCCCGGCTCGCTCGTACGACGACCGTCCCCGTCGCGACTACGGCGACCGTCCGGCGCGCCCCTACGACGAGCGCCCCCGTCGCGACGACCGTCCGGCCCGTTCCTTCGAGGACCGTCCCGCGCGTTCGTACGACGACCGTCCGCGTCGCGACGACCGTCCGCGCCGCACAGACGGCCCGAGTCGCTCGGACTGGAGCGCCAAGCCCGCGCGTGACAAGGCCCACGAGGACCGCGTCGACGTCGTGCACGAGCGGCTGCAGGCAGAGGCCGTGCAGGCTCAGGACGTCGCCGGCACGTCCTTCGGCGACCTCGGTCTCGGCGACAACATCGTCCGCGCGCTCGCCGACCTCGGCGCCGCGTCGCCCTTCCCCATCCAGGCGTCGACGATCCCCTCGATCATCGAGGGCAAGGACGTGCTCGCGCGCGGCCGTACCGGCTCGGGCAAGACGATCGCCTTCGGCGCTCCGCTCGTCGAGTCGATCCTGCGCTCGCAGGCCGGCCAGCGCCGCGAGTTCGGCCGCTCGCCCAAGGCGCTGATCCTCGCGCCGACGCGCGAGCTCGCGCTGCAGATCGACCGCACGATCCAGCCCATCGCGCGCTCGGTGGGCCTCTTCACGACGCAGATCTACGGCGGCGTGCCCCAGGCCCGCCAGGTGGGCGCGCTGAAGAAGGGCGTCGACATCATCATCGGCACGCCCGGCCGCATCGAGGACCTCGTGGAGCAGGGCAAGCTCGACCTCTCGGACATCCGCATCGCGGTGCTCGACGAGGCCGACCACATGTGCGAGCTCGGATTCTTCGAGCCCGTGCAGCGCATCCTCCGCAAGACCGCCGACGGTTCGCAGAAGCTCCTCTTCTCGGCGACGCTCGACCGCGAGGTCGCCGGCCTCGTCGACGAGTTCCTCGTCGAACCCGCCGTCTACGAGGTCGCCGGAGAGGATCAGGACTCCGGCACGATCGACCACCGCGTGCTCGTGATCGACCACCGCGACAAGGCGGAGATGCTGACCTCGCTCGTCGACCGGGACGGCAAGACGCTCGTCTTCGCCCGCACCCGCGCGTACGCCGAGATGCTCGCCGAGCAGTTCGACGACGCCGGCATCCACGCGGTCGCGCTGCACGGCGACCTCAACCAGGCCAAGCGCACGCGCAACCTCGAGCGGCTGACGTCGGGTCGCGTGAACGTGCTCGTGGCGACGGATGTCGCGGCGCGAGGCATCCACGTCGACGACATCGATCTCGTGATCCAGGCCGACGCGCCCGACGAGTACAAGACGTACCTGCACCGCTCCGGCCGCACGGGCCGTGCGGGTCGCTCCGGTACCGTCGTGACTCTCGTGACGCGCCAGCGCCGCCGTCGGATGACGGAGCTGCTCGACCGCGCCGAGATCGAGGCGCCGTTCGAAGAGGTGCGCCTCGGCGACGACCTCATCGAGGAGCTCGCCGGACGCCAGGTCGACCCCGTCGCCTGACCCGCTGCGCTCAGCGGGGAAACCCAAGGAACGGCCGGAACAGGACGGATGCTGCGGCAGACGTCATGCGCCGGCCGTTCCTGTTCTGGTGGGCTCACGGCGCCGCGCCGCGAGATCCTCGAGCAGCTCGGCGGCTCTCGCCGCGCCGCCGGCCGCCGCAAGCTCAGCCGCGATCCGCTCGGCGGTTGCCCGGTACGAGGCATCCGTCGTGAGCGCGCGGTAGGCGCGCCCGACCGTCCGCGGGGAGGGCCGCGCACCGCGGAGGTCGATGCCGGCGCCCGCCTGCGCGACCCTCGCGGCGACCTCTGGCTTGTCGAGATCCCCGCCGGCCACGAGGAGCGGGATGCCGTGGCTCAGCGCGGCGAGCACGCCTCCCCAGCCGCCGTTCGTGATGACCGCCTCGGCGTGCGGCAGCAGCGCGTCGTGGGGCACGAAGCTCGAGACGCGGGCGTTGCGGGGCAGCGGGAGCGGCGGCTCCTCTCCGTCGGCGAGGCCGCTCGTCGCGACCACCAGGACGTCGTCGTCGGCGAGAGCCGCCAGGGCGGGCTGCAGCAGATCCCGCGGATCGACGTTCTGCGTGCCCTGAGTCACATGCACCACGCGCCGGCCTTCGAGGTCGGTCCACCACTCGGGCAGCGTTCGTCCGATCGGGGTCGAGGGAGCGAGCCGGCCGACGAAATGCAGGTGAGAGGGGCGGTCGGTGCGCTCGTGGTCGAGCGCCGGCACGCCGGTCGCGAGGATGAGCTGCCGCGAGAACGCAGCCTCGTCGAACCTGGCGGGCGACGGGCCCAGACCGGCGTCGCTCCGCACCCGCGCGAGCCGTCCCGCGACCGGCCGCATCGCGATCGGTGACAGGCGCCGCATCCATTCGTCCCGGGACCGACTCCACGCATCCTGCCCGGGCCTGAGGCCCAGTCCGTGCGGCGGACCCTCGTCGCTCGGCAGGCCGAGGGGGAGGGCGCACACCGTCGCCCACGCGCATCGCGTGCGTTCGGCCGCGAAGGCCGGACCGAGCGACGCTTCATCGCCGACGAGCACATCCCACGGCTCCCGGTACCACTCCGCCTGGAGGTCTCGCAGCTGCCCGGGCGAGGTTCCGAGGAACAGCTCCTCCAGCGTCCGAACGATCTGACCGAGCCCGCGTGAACCGCGCAGCCGGGGGAAGGTCGCGGCGACGTCGGTCTCGTCGAAGTCGGGCGCCTCGCGCCACGGGATGAACCGCGCCCCCGCGCTCTCGACCTGTCGGGCGAAGGCCGATCCCGTGTAGAAGCGCACCTCGTGCCCGCGCTCCACGAGCGCCTCGGCGACGGCGCTCAGCTGGAGCACGTGCCCCGTGAAGGGCATCGCGGTGATCAGGAAGCGCGCCATGCGGTCGATTGTGGCGTGCCGTCGGAGAAGCATCATGCCGCTTGACGGCCGGCGGTCGGACGCGCAAGACTCCCGCCCCCTGCTCGCTCAGAAGAGCATCGCCGGGGCCGTGGAGGCGGCGGGCCAGCCCCGCGACGTCGTGACGATCTGGCTCCTCGCGGCGAGGCCGGGGACAGGACCGCGGCGAGGGGAGTCGTCCTCCGCCTGCCCGCCCAGCCCGTGCACGCGCAGCAGAGGCTGCATCCGCTTCGCGAGCCACGAGCGGTACTGCTTCGGGGCATAGCTCGACGCCCCGGGATACAGCCCGAGGTACGACGACACGAGTTCGGGATGCTCCTGCTCCAGCCACCGCATGAACCACGGCTTGACACCGGGTCGCAGGTGAAGCGCGCCGTAGACGACCTTCGCCGCCCCAGCCTCCTTGATGCGGCGCAGGGCGTCGTCGAGCATCGGGATCGAGTCGGTCAGGTGCGGCATCACCGGCATGAGGAAGACGGTGACGCGGAACCCGGCCTCGGTCGCGGCGCGCACGGTGTCGAGCCGGGCGGCCGTTGTGGGAGTGCCGGGCTCGACGAGCTTCTGCAGCGTCTCGTCGAAGACCGCGATCGACATCGCGATCGTGACGGGGACGGATGTCGCAGCCTCCTGCAGCAGCGGAAGGTCGCGGCGCAGCAGCGACCCCTTCGTGAGGATCGAGAACGGCGTCCCGGAGTCGGCGAGCGCCGACACGATGCCGGGCATGAGGCGGTAACGCCCCTCCGCTCGCTGGTACGGGTCGGTGTTGGTGCCGAGAGCGACGGGCTCCCGGTTCCACGAGCCGCGGGCCAGCTCCTTGCGCAGCACCTCGGCGACGTTGATCTTGACGACGATCTGCGAGTCGAAGTCCCGCCCCGCGTCGAACTCGAGGTACTCGTGGGTTCCCCTGGCGAAGCAGTTGTGACTCACGACGCCGTTCGCGATGAAATCCTGCGTCCCGGTGGTGATGTCGACCATGTTGGTCTCGTAGCCGAGGTCTTCCACCGAGACAACGCGGAGATCCGCGACCGTCTTCACAGCGGTTCCCTCGATCGAGAGCTTTCGCGAGATCGCCGGCTCTGTGAGCCGGAAGAATCGCTGTCGTTCGGGAAGGCCACCGGTCACCCGGACGCTTCTCACGCCGTTGGCGCGCGGAGGCTCCGTGACATGCGGAATGGCGTGGACCGTGAGCGCGTCCTCGATCAGCCGGATCACCTCGGGATCCTTGTTGGCGATCCGGAGGATTCCCCGCGAACACGACCCCTCTGCGTCGAAGATTCCGGCCAGGAACCCGGCGTGCCAGGTCCTGGTCCGAAGCGACGGCGTGGCGATGAGTCGCTCGATCGTCTCGACGTCGGCACGTCGCCCCGAATGGATGGCGGTCATCGCGCTGCGAGTGGCCGTCGCATCGGCGAACGGCCGCGTGCGCGTAGCGACGCCTTCGTGCTCGAGCATGCGGCGTGTCACATCCAGGGCCTCGGCGTCGGCCAGTGCGAGTCGGAAGAGGTGAACCGCCCGGCGCTGCGCGCCTCTCTCGTACACGCGATGGAAGATCATCCCGTCGCCACGGATCATGCCGGCAAGGTATCCGCGACGGTACTCGCCGGACCCGCTCGTGCTCAGGGTCGGCCGGCCCCCGAGGCCGAACCCTTGAAGTCGATTGTTGGTCGTCAGGAACGGTCGTCGCGACGATCCGCCGATTCTGCCGGTGACATACTTCCAGCCTCGATCCGTGAGGAACCGATGGTCTCCGCTCGCGATCAGCTGTGTGCCGTCTGCGAGGGTCACGCGATACGCCCGCTTGCGGGTGCACCATTTCGCGAGAACGCGCGTGCGCACGTATCGGCGGTAACCGCCCTGCTGCTCGGTGCCGATGATCTCCTGGCCTATGACCAGCTCATCGATTCGCCGTTGCCGTCCGTCCGCGCAGAGGACGAGTGTTTCCGGACTGACGCAGTAGACGCAGGCATGCGAGCAGCCGCGGTAGGGATTGACCGTCCAGTCGAACGGCATGGCCGACGCGCCGGGCACGTGGTTGAGGGCGCTCTTCGCCATGACCTCGTGGAACGTCACGCCCGAGAACTCGGGAGTCGTCACCGAGCGCACGAGTCCGTTCAGATGCTCGAGGCCCGGGAGGGCCGCGGCATCCGGAACCCCCAGCTCTTGTCCCTGCCACCGCATATCCTCAGTCGAACAGAAGTACGAAGAACTGTCAAGGAGTGTCGAACGGAAAGACGATGACCGTGCGATGAGGGTCCCATCCGGCGGTAGGGGCTGGCGGGTCGGCGGGGGAGAATGGCCCTGTGAGCCCCCCGGTCACGCGCCGCGACGCCCGCGCGGCCCACCTGCTCACGGCCGCGACCGCGCCCGTGCGGCATGGTCGCGCGCGCCGCGCCGAGTGGCTCGGGGTGAGCTTCGCCGCGCTCGCCATCTCGGCGCTGGCGATCGGAGGGGCCGCCGCGGTGACGGCGGCCCTCGTCGCGCCGGCACTCGCGCCCTCCCGGGGGCTCGCGGCCGAGGCGGCCGAGTCCGCCGAGGCCGAGACGCCTGTGCCGCTGCCGCAGCCGGTCGAGGCGCTTCCGGCGCCGGCCATCGACGCCGCGCCCGCGCTCGTCGACGTGTGCGCGAATCCTGCGTTCGTCGCCGCCCTCCAGGCGGGAGACGACGCCGGTGCGATCGCGGCAGCGGGAGGCGCGGAGTCGTTCCGGGTCGCCGTCGCCTCGGGAACGGCGACATGCGTGCCGCTCGACGACCCCGCGCACGTGTGGGTCGTCGTCAACAAGACACGGCCGTACGACCCGGTCGACTACCGGCCGAGCCCGCTCGCGGCGCCCGCGGGTCTGCGCGACATCGCCGGCGGCGATCTGCGGGCGGATGCCTCCTCCTCGCTCGCCGAGATGACCGCCGCGGCCGCGGCCGCCGGGGTCGGCGAGATCGCGCTCGACAGCGGGTTCCGCTCGTACGGCACGCAGCGCTCGACCTACGGCAAGCAGGTGTCGGCGCACGGCCGCGCCGCTGCCGACATGGTGAGTGCACGCCCCGGCTACAGCGAGCACCAGTCGGGGCTCGCCGCGGACGTGACCGCCTGCTCCTCGGGCTGCGTCGGACTCGAGTCGTTCGCCGGGACGCCGCAGCAGGCGTGGGTGGCCGACCACTCGTGGGAGTACGGCTGGATCGTCCGCTACGTCGACGGCAAGACGCCGGTGACCGGCTATTCGCCCGAGCCCTGGCACCTCCGCTACATCGGGCGCGAACTGGCGGCCGCCTATCACTCCGGCGGCTGGGGCAGCCTCGAGGAGTTCCTGGGCCTGCCCGCCGCGCCCGACTACGTCGACTGAGAGCGCCCTGCGAACGCGGGAGCGCGGCATCCATTGTCGGTGGAACTCAGTACCATGAAACCTGGGATGCGATCCCAGCAACGTGTGCGAGGAAGGAACCGCAATGGAGCGCGACATCTACGACGAGGACCACGAGGCGTTCCGCGACGTCGTCAAGGAGTTCATCAAGCGCTACGTCACGAACGAGGCGCGCGAGCGGTGGGATGCCGAGGGCGAGGTCGACCGCGCCACGATGCGCGCCGCGGGAGACGCCGGCATCATCGGCCTCTCGGTGCCCGAGGAGTTCGGCGGCGCCGGAATGCTGCAGGACTACCGCTTCCGCGCGATCGTGAACGAGGAGATCATCGGCGCCGGATCGGGCTCGCTCGCGGGCGCGTTCGGCATCCAGGACGACCTCGCCGTGCCGTACCTCGTGCACATGGGCACGCAGGAGCAGAAGGAGAAGTGGCTCCCGCGAATGGCGACGGGCGAGATCATCGGCGCCCTCGCGATGACGGAGCCCGGGGCGGGCAGCGATCTGCGCGGCATCAAGACGACCGCGAAGCGGGCCGAGGGCGGCTACATCGTCAACGGCGCGAAGACGTTCATCTCGAGCGGCAAGACGGCCGACGTCATCGTGACGTTCGTGAAGACGGGCGAGGGCAACCGCCCCGACGCCTTCAGCCTCCTCCTCATCGAGAACGGCATGGACGGCTTCGACCACGGCAAGAAGCTCCACAAAATGGGCTTCCAGGGCCACGACACCGCCGAGCTGTCGTTCACCGACGTGTTCGTGCCGGAGGAGAACCTCATCAGCGGCAAGGAGGGCATGGGCTTCGTGCAGCTCATGATGAACCTGCCGCTCGAGCGCCTGTCGATCGCCGTGGCCGGCGCCGCCGCGGCCGAAGCCGCGCTGCACTGGACCCTCGACTACACGAAGAGCCGCGAGGCGTTCGGCGAGCGGATCATCGACTTCCAGAACACCCGCTTCAAGCTCGCGGATGTCGCGACGACGGTCGACGCGCTGTGGGCGTACATCGATCGCGCCCTGCTCGCCTACAAGGACGGCAAGCTCAGCGCCGAGGAGGCGGCCAAGATCAAGTTCTGGGCCACGGAACGCGAGTGGGATGTCCTCGACACGTGCGTGCAGCTGCACGGCGGCTACGGGTACATTACGGAGTACCCGATTGCACGAGCGTTCCTCGACGCGCGTGTGCACCGCATCTACGGCGGAACCAACGAGATCATGCGTGAGATCGTCGGTCGCCAGCTTGCCGGCAAGCGCTAGCGCTTGATCCGAAGCGGCGCAGATGCCGCTCGGGAATCAGACGGATGCCGGGGTCCTCCCTGGGGGTGAGGACCGCGGCATCCGTCGTCTGATCTCGCCGTCAGCGCATGTTGCCGCCGCTGCAGGTCTCCTGCGCCGCGGTCGATCCTGTGATGCTCGACGGCAGGGCGATCGCCTGCTCGTCGGGCGACGCGGGTGAGGTCGGTGATGTCGTCGCCCCCGGGGTCGCGGCATCCGTCGACTCGGGAGCCGGCGCATCCGGAGTGACCTCGACCACCCCGCCTCGCGCGCCCACCTCGCCCGTCAGCTGGAGCGGCCGGTTCGTCGCGAGAGCCGACCAGAGGGCCGTCGCGGAGGTCGTGTCGGCGACCACCCGGTTCTCGTCGTACGGATCGGCGAGCGTCGGATACTGCACGAACACGATCTCGTCGAACGGCACGTCCTTCACCGCGAGCGCGATCTGCACGACGGTGAAGGGATTGGCGAGCGACCTCGTCGGCGTGACGTTGTCGAGCGCGACGGCGGCGAGCTTGTACAGACGGGCGGGGTCTCGGAGCACGTCCTCGCTCACGAGCCTGCGCGCGAGGCGAGACATGTACTGCTGCTGGTTGGAGATGCGTCCGAGGTCGCTGCCGTCGCCGACGCCGTAGCGCGTGCGCAGGAACTGCAGCGCCGTGATGCCCGAGACGGTGTGCGTCCCGGCGGGGAGGTTCAGGCCCGTGTTGCGATCGCGGATGCCGCGCGCGAGGCACACGTCGACCCCGCCGATCGCATCGGTCACCTTGATCACGCCCCCGAAGGTGACGACGGCGCCGAACTGGATGTCGAGCCCGCTCAGCGAGGAGATCGTCCGCACGACGCACGCCAGACCGCCGTCCTGATAGGCCGTGTTGAGCTGGGCGGTTCCGCCGCCGGTCATCGAGCCGTCGTCCTTGGCGCACGACGGGAGGGTGACGATCAGGTCCCGCGGGAACGACACCACGGTGACGCGCCGGGGGCTGTCGGAGATGTGCACGAGCAGATTGACGTCGTTGAGCCGGCTCGCGCGGTCGGCGCCCGTGCAGCGGTCGCCGAAGAGGTAGGCGACGTCGGCCTCGCATTCGTCGATGCCCGTGACGAGCAGGTTGACGCCGCCCTCGATCGCCCCGATGTCGGGCGGCACGGCCTCCTGGTCGGGAAGATCGACGACGACGTCGGTGAAGCTCGCCGCCAGGTCGTACGTCGCGAAACCGGCGACACCGGCCGCGCTCACGAGGACGACCGCGACGCACACCGCGAGGATCTTCGTGAACTGCGCGAGGGGATGCGGCGAGCGCAGATGAGCGTGTCGCGCCACCGTGCGCCGTCGTCTGCCCATCCCGCAGCCTCCGCCGTCAGGTTGGGGCGAGTCTAGTCCCGGGGTGCCCTGCGGGGCGGGACTTCGGCATCCATCCCCCGGTCGTCCCTCGGGTCAGGCGAGACCCCAGGGGAAGAGGGCCCAGAACAGGGCCGCCGATACCGCCCAGAAGAGGACGACGAACACGGTGTCGCGGGCTCGCCACGGCACCAGGTGACGCTCGGTGCGGTCGGGGTAGGCGCCGAAGGCGCGCGAGTCCATCGCGAGGGCGACGCGCTCGGCGTGCCTGATCGCTCCCGCGAGCAGCGGCACGACGTACCCTCCCCAGCGCGCGAGGGCGGCGAACGGTCCGCGACCGCCGTGGGCTCCGCGCACGCGGTGCGCCTGCCGGATGATCTCGAGCTCGTGACCGAACCGCGGCACGAAGCGGAACGCCGCGAGGGCCGTGTAGCCGATGCGATAGGGGACGCGCAGCTGCTGCACCATCGAGCGGACGAGGTCGGGGCCCGTCGTGGAGACGCCGGCCGGCAGCGAGAGCGCGATGATGGCGGCGAGCCGCAGCGCGGTCGCGTAGCCGATCTGCAGCATCCCGCTGTACAGGGTCCATGAGCCGACGCTGAGCACGGGACTGCCCGCCTCGATCCGGCTCGGGTCGGTCCACAGCGAGAAGCCGAAGCCGAGGACGACGACTGCGGCCGGGATGCCGA
Organism: Microbacterium sp. AZCO; assembly: GCF_039614715.1. Lineage (GTDB taxonomy): Bacteria > Actinomycetota > Actinomycetes > Actinomycetales > Microbacteriaceae > Microbacterium. The sequence goes on from NZ_CP154857.1 coordinate 3,733,628, forward strand.
CGAACAGCATCAGTGCGAGGCGCGGCGTCAGGCGTGCACCGACGAGGAGCAGGGCGTAGGCGAGGGCGAGGAAGGCGAGCGGGGTCGCGGCGTCGCGGACGAACACGAGCAGCACCATCGCGGGCGCCGGTCCGGCGATCTTCGCGAGGGGATTGAGCCGGTACTGGAAGCGGACGGCGCTCGCGGTCGGGGCGTCGGCATAGGGGTCGAAGGATGCTGCGGCCGGCGGCGTGGCGATCGTGCCGGTCATGATCCGGCCCCGTTCCGTCCGCCGGGAAGGTCGGCGAGACGGGCGATACGAGAGAGCTCGGGATGCCGCGTCACGCCCTGCAGCGCCAGTCGAAGCGGCGGCAGTGCGAGGCCCGCGCCGCGTAGGAGCGCCTCGTCGGCGAAGACCTCCGCGGTGGCACCCTCGGCGAGGACGCGTCCCTCGGCGAGGACCACGGTGCGGTCGGCGTGCTCGGTCACGAGCTGCATGTCGTGGGTCACGACGATGATGGTCGTGCCGTCGGCGTTGAGCTCCTGCAGCAGCGCGAGGAGCTCTTCGGCGCGGGCGCGGTCCTGCCCGAACGTGGGCTCGTCGAGGGCGAGCACGGGGGCGCCCGCGACGAGGGCGGTGGCGACGGAGAGGCGGCGCTTCTGTCCGCCGGAGAGGAGGAACGGGTGTGATCCGGCCTTCGACGCGAGTCCGAAGCGATCGAGCACCTCCTCCGTGCGCTCGCGCACCGCTGCGTCGGGCAGATGCTGACGGCGCAGGCCGTGGGCGAGCTCGTCGAACACCGTGTGCGCGATGAACTGGTGCTCGGGGTTCTGGAACACGAACCCGATGCGCGACGAGAGTGTGCGCGCGCCGGCGCGCGCGACGTCGAGGTCGCCGATGCGCACGGTGCCGCGCGGGGGAGTGATGACCCCCGCGATCGCTTGGACGAGCGTCGTCTTGCCTGCCCCGTTGGCGCCGACGACGGCGACGAACTCCCCGGGCGCGACGTCGAGGTCGATGCCGCGGAGGATGCGCGTGCGACCGCGGTCGAGGGTCAGGCCCCGAACGGTGATGAGCGGGTCGCCGCTCCCTCCGGCAGCCGGCTCGCCCCCGGTCCCCGAGCTTGTCGAGGGGTCGACGCTCCCTCCGGCGGCCGGCTCGCCCTCGGTCCTCGAGCTTGTCGAGGAGTCGACGCCGACCGCGGCCGGCGCACCCTCGGTCCCCGAGCTTGTCGAGGGGTTGTGCGTCGGCCCGTCCTCAGCCTCGAGCGCGGCGTGCAGCTCACCGGGCGTGAGCGGCAGCGGATCGAGCGCGTAGCCGGCGCACCTCAGGCGGAGCGCGGCGAGCGTCGAGGTCGGCAACCACACCCCGAGGCGGTGCAGTTCGTCGGCCCGGCGCCGGAGCACGGCATCCACGTTCCCGTCTGCGACGACGTGTCCGTCGTGGTCGAGCACGACCACACGGTCGACGAACCCGACCGCCGCGTCGAGGTTGTGCTCGATGAGCACGATGGCGCGGTCCCCCGCGGCGACGAGCTCGGCGAGTGCCGCGTAGACCTCGTCGATGCCCTGCGGGTCGAGGTTGGCGGTCGGCTCGTCGAGGACGAGGAGGGGCGATCCCAGGGCGAGGGCGCAGGCGATCGCAAGGCGCTGCCGGCCGCCCCCCGAGAGGCGGTCGGGGTTCTCGGTGCGGCGCTCCCACAGGCCGACGCGGCGCAGCGCCGCCTCGGCGCGGGCGAGCACGTCGGTGACGGGCATCCTGAGGTTCTCGGGCCCGAACGCGACCTCGTCGAGCAGCGTTCCCGTGACGAGCTGGGCGTCGGGGTCCTGGAACACCATGCCGACGCGCGTGCTGAGCTGCGCGACACTCGATTCGGCGGTGTCGATCCCGTCGACCACGACGGCGCCTTCGAGCGTCGCGGGCACGGCGTGCGGGACGAGGCCGTTGAGCGCGAGAGCGAGCGTCGACTTGCCTGAGCCGCTCGGTCCGAGGAGCAGCACGACCTCGCCCGGGCGCACGTCGAACGTCACCGACGCGGGGGTGGCGGCATCCGTCCCCTCATGCGTGATGGCGAGATCGCGCACCGCGAGGAGCGGGCGGAGCGCGGCGTTCGTCGACGGCACGACGGAAGTGTCGCGGCGAGGCACGGTCACGGAATGTCCCTGGGTGGCAGGCGGATGCTGCTCCCTAAATTAGCCTGCCCTAACCTCGCAGCGGGACGCGGTCAGCGGCGGACGTTCCGTGCGACCCCCGCACGACGGAGGCCGGCGCCGATGCCGAGCCCGATCGCCGTCCACGCGACGGGGCCGAGGACGGCGAGCACGAGGTACGTGATCTGGGCCCAGAGCGGCAGGGCCGACAGGTGCGCCGCGAAGAAGACGACGAGGGCGACGACGACGCCGATGACGATCGCCGAGATGAAGAAGCGCCACGCATCCCAGACCCGGTAGCGGGTGAGCGCCGCGACGAGCTCCTGGATGCCGCCGAACAGGATCGCCGTGCCGATGAAGCGGAACGCCCACTGCGGCGCCATCGCACTCGCCACGAGCGCCGCGATGACGTGCGAGATGAGCGCGACCCACGGGAGGCGCAGCACCTCCTGCGCGATGATGCCGGGCAGCACGTGCGCACCGAGCACGAACCCGTACAGGATCGGTGCGGTGGCCAGCACGACGGGGGTGAGCCAGCCGGCGATGCCGCCCAGGATGCCCGTCGCGACGGCGATCGCGGCACACGTGAGCAGCACGCTCGTCGACAGTCGGGTGGAGGCGGCCACCCGCTCACTGTAGTCGCCGCGCCTCATGCGTTTCTCATGTGAAGCGATTCCGCCGAAGCGCTTCCCTGGGCTAGCGTGGGGCTCGTTGCGCGCCGACGATGTCGCGCAACTTCTTACTGTCCCCCTCAGATCCGGCGCCGCCGACGCGTGAGGCGGACGGCGGGAAGCGGCGGGGCGGGGATGCGCTCGTCGCCGTGGTCGACGACGCGTCCGAACCGTCCGGATCGTGCCTCCCACTCTTCGCGAGCCTCGACGATCTCCTCGTGCGAGCGCCCGACGAAGTTCCACCACATCACGATGTCGTCCTCGAACGGCTCGCCGCCCAGGAGGAAGAGCGTCGCCCCGTCCGGCGCATCGACCTCGATGTGGTCGCGTCGCGTGCCCAGGTAGAGCAGGTGCCCGGGATTCAGATCGGTGGATGCCTCATCCGCGCCCGCTGCGACCCTCGCGGTTCCCTCGACACCGACGAGCCCGTGCTCCCAGGCCGGGTCGAACGGGATCCGCACGCGGGACCGGGCGGGGATGCGCACCTCCGCTCCCACGATCGGGGTGTACGCGGACGCCGGCGACTCCACCCCGCCGAGCGCGCCCATGACGACGACCGCTTCGCCGGGGTCGCCCGAGATCGCCTCCAGCCGAAGGGTGGGAAGGTGCTCGTGGCGCTCGAACGCCGGCGGCCCGTTCCGCCGCGACTCGGGGAGGGCGACCCACAGCTGCAGGGCGTCCAAGGGCACAGCATCCTCTCCCACCGAGTACTCGGAGTGCGAGATCCCCGCGCCGCTCGTCATGAGGTTGAGGGCGCCCCGGGCGACGATGACGTCGCTGCCGACGGAGTCGCGGTGCCGGACGTCGCCGGCGAACGGCCACGTCACGGTCTGCAGTCCGATGTGCGGGTGCGGCTCCACGCGCATGCGCGCGACCTGCGGTCCGAACCGGTCCAGGAAGCACCACGCCCCGACGAGAGGCAGGTCGCGCTGGGGCAGCGTGCGATGCACCTCCATGGCGCGCACCCCGCCCAGCGGCACCTCCCGCGACTCCAGCAGCAGAGCGCGCGGCCCGTCGCACGCGGCGGCCGTGCTGAGCTCGGGAGCGTCCGCGTCGAGCCTCGTCACGACGCCATCCTCACTCGGGCTGGGGGTTCTCGGGCCACTCGACCGTGAGCCCCGGAACCTCGTTCTTGCGCAGATAGGCCGCGACGACGGGACAGTGAGGCACGACCGTCTCGCCGCGGCGGGCGACGTCGGCCATCGCCTCGGCGACGAGGGTCTGCGCCAGCCCACGGCCGCGGAAGGCCGGGTCGACCTCCGTGTGGGGGAAGTGCAGGCGGCCCCCCGCATCGATGCGGAACAGGGTGAACCCCGCGACGACGTCGCCGATCTTCACTTCGTAGCGGTGCTTGAGGTCATTGCGGGAGACGGTGATGGTCTCGTCGGCGTCGCTCACAGGCATCCTTTCGTTCCCTTCACCGTAGGCGCGTTCCCCGACATCGCGCCACGGCACCCCTCTGGTGGTGGCCTCGCGGGAGGTCTAGCGTCGGCCACAGCGGCGTGACGGGCGGCCGTCGGGCGGCTGCTTGGGGTGCGGACGACGACGTCCGTGCGGTTCGAAGGGGAATCATGAAACGACGCATCATCGCCGCGCTCGCGGCTCTCGGTCTCGCGGCCACGATCGGATCCGGGGTCGCACCGGCGGCCTACTCGGCCGAACCGGGCGGCTCGCCCTACGTCGCGCTCGGCGACTCCGAAGCGGCCGGGACGGGCAACCTGCCCTATGTCGGCCAGTCCTGCCTCCGCTCGAGAAAGGCCTATCCGACCGTCCTCGCGGAGACCCTGAACACGTCGGTGGCCTCTGCGGCCTGCGCGGGAGCGAAGACCGACGACGTGCTGGGTCAGGTCGCCATGCTCTCCGCGACCGGCGATCTCGGCCCCGCGACGCGACTCGTGACGCTCACGGCGGGCATCAACAACGTCGACTGGCAGGCGGGACTCGTCGCCTGCGGGGAGGGCGGCGACCCGGTCGCGTGCGCCCAGGCACTCGCCGTCGCCCAGCAGGCCGTGCAGGTGCTTCCCGTCAAGATCGGCATGCTCGTGGGCGCCATCCGGATGGCGGCGCCGAACGCGCTGATCGCCGTGACGGGGTACCCGCTGCTCTTCGGCGATGTCACGACGTTCTGCAGCGTCGGGGCGTCGCAGGGCGCACCGGCGAAGTTCACCGCGGCGCAGACCGCTCTCGTCAATTCGTTCATCGAGGGCGTGAACACCGCGATCACGGCCGGTGTGGCCGGATACCGCCAGCAGACGGGCGACAGCAGCGTCCGGTTCGTCGATATCGCAGCCGGCTTCGACGGCCACGGGCTCTGCGACACCGGAGATCGCTGGATCAGCGGCCTCGTGTCGGGCAAGACGACCTCCGACCGCGGCCTGCACCCCAACGTGCCGGGGCAGCAGGTGTGGGCCGGCACCGTCGCCGCGGCTCTGATGCCCTAGGCGCGTCCGCAACCTCGTAGCCGGGGCATCCCGAATCGTCTGCCGGGGTCGGAGTCGCCGCTCCGGCCCTGGCAGACTCGGGGGATGGCGCTGAACCTGCTCGACGCCGTGCCTCGGGGCGCGGGCGAGGACGACGCCTACCTCGGCTTCGTGGAGTGGGCGGCGGACCGCGGCTTCGCGCTCTACCCCGCGCAGGACGAGGCGGTCATCGAGATCGTGTCGGGCTCGAACGTCGTCCTGTCGACACCCACCGGCACTGGCAAGTCCCTCGTCGCGATCGCGGCGCACGCCGTCGCGATTTCGCGCGGCGGCCGCAGCTACTACACGGCGCCGATCAAGGCGCTCGTGAGCGAGAAGTTCTTCGCGCTGGTCGACATCTTCGGCGCAGAGAACGTCGGCATGGTCACCGGCGACTCGTCGGTCAACCCCGATGCCCCGATCGTCTGCTGCACGGCGGAGATCCTCGCGAACCTCGCCCTCCGCCAAGGCGTCGATGCCGCCGTCGACCAGGTCGTCATGGACGAGTTCCACTACTACGGCGACCCGGACCGTGGCTGGGCCTGGCAGGTGCCCCTCCTGCTGCTGCATCGCGCGCAGTTCATCCTCATGTCGGCGACGCTAGGCGACGTCACCGACATCGCCGACGACCTGTCGCGGCGCACCGGCAGGCCGACCGCCCGCATCACGGGCGTCGAGCGCCCCGTGCCGCTGCACTTCTCCTACGCCCGCACGCCCGTGCACGAGACCGTGGAGGAGCTGCTGCAGACCGGCGAGGCGCCCGTCTACATCGTGCACTTCTCGCAGGCGGCGGCGATGGAGCGTGCGCAGGCGCTCTCGTCGATCCGGATCGTCTCTCGTGAGCAGCGGGATGCCATCGCCGACGCCATCGGCGGGTTCCGGTTCACGACGGCCTTCGGTCGCACGCTCTCGCGCTATGTCCGCGCGGGCATCGGCGTGCATCACGCGGGCATGCTGCCGCGCTACCGGCGACTCGTCGAGACGCTCGCGCAGCGCGGACTGCTTCGCGTCATCTGCGGCACCGACACGCTCGGCGTCGGCATCAACGTGCCGATCCGCACGGTGCTCATCACGGCGCTGTCGAAGTTCGACGGCACGAAGATGCGCCAGCTGACGGCGCGCGAGTTCCATCAGGTCGCCGGCCGCGCCGGCCGGGCGGGGTACGACACGTCGGGGACCGTCGTCGTGATGGCGCCCGAGTGGGAGATCGAGAACGAGGCGGCGCTCCGCAAGGCCGGCGACGACGCCGCCAAGCGCAAGAAGATCGTGCGCAAGAAGGCGCCGACGGGCGTCGTGAACTGGGGCCTCGGGTCGTTCGAGCGCCTCGTCGAGGCCGAGCCCGAGCCGCTCGTGCCGCAGCTGTCGCTGACGGCCGCGATGCTCATCAACGTCATCGCGCGCGGCGGCGACGTGTTCGAGAACGTGCGCTCGCTCGTCTTCGACAACCACGAGCCGAAGGCCCGGCGGTATGCGCTCGCACGGCGGGCGATCGCGATCTTCCGCACTCTGCTCGCCGCCGACGTTGTCGAGATCGACCGGAGCGCCGAGGGCGCGGCATCCATTCGGCTCACCGTTGATCTGCAGCCGAACTTCGCACTCAACCAGCCGCTGTCGCCGTTCGCGCTCGCCGCGATCGACCTGCTCGACCCTGACGACTCCTCGGCGGCCTCAGGGTCCGCGGGCACCGGCACGGGTCACTACGCCCTCGACGTCGTGAGCATCATCGAGGCCACGCTCGACGATCCGCGGCCGATCCTGTCGCAGCAGGAGTTCAAGGCCCGCGGAGAGGCCGTCGCCGCGATGAAGGCCGACGGGCTGGACTACGACGAGCGCATGGAGGCGCTCGAGGAGGTCTCGTACCCCAAGCCGCTCGAAGAGCTGCTCGCGCAGTCGTACGAGGTGTTCGCGACGAGCCAGCCGTGGGTCCGCGACTTCGAGCTGTCGCCGAAGTCGGTCGTGCGCGACATGTTCGAGCGGGCGCTGTCGTTCGGCGAGCTGATCTCGTTCTACCAGCTGGCCCGCAGCGAAGGCCTGGTGCTGCGCTACCTCTCGGACGCCTACCGGGCGATCCGGCAGACCGTGCCGTCCGAGGCGCAGACCTCCGAGCTGCTCGACGTCGTCGCGTGGCTGGGCGAGCTCGTGCGGCAGGTCGACTCGAGCCTCGTCGACGAGTGGGAGGCGCTCGTCAATCCGTCGGCGTCGCCGGACGAGCCTGTCGTGCCGCCCGCGCCGCCGTCGGTGCTCACGAACCGGCGGGCCTTCCTCGTGCTCGTGCGCAACGAGCTGTTCCGTCGTGTTCAGCTCGCGGCCCTGCAGAAGGACGACGAGCTGCTCTCCCTCGACCCCGACGTCGACTGGCCCGCGGCGCTCGACGATTATTTCGAGGAGCACGACGCGATCCTGACGGGCGGTCCCGCGCGCTCGCCGCGGCTCGTCATGATCGACGAGAGCGCCAGCGCCACGGGCGTGTGGAAGGTCGAGCAGACGATCGACGATCCCGCGGGCGACCACGACTGGCGCATCCGCGGCGAGGTCGACCTGGCCGCCTCGGAAGAGGCCGGGACGGCGGTCGTGCGGGTCGTCGAGGTCGTGCGGCTCTGACCCTCTCCTCCCCAAGAGGTCCGCTGCCCTCTTCTTCCGGGGGATGGATGCCGCGCCCGGCGTCGTGTCCGCCGTCGCGGTTATCGTGAACGGGTGACTCCCGAACCCGGCTCCTCTTCGTCGTGGGGCGCCGATCCGTACGCCGACCTGGCGTGGAGCCCCGACGACCTCGTTCCGCCCGACGACTTCGAGGCCCCGCCCGACGATCTGGGTGCGCCGCCGGCCGCGGTGGCGCTCGCCCGGCGTGCGCGTGACTTCACCGGCTCCGACCCGCGGGCGATCCTGCGGGAGGTGTTCGGCTACGACGACTTCCGCGGCGACCAGGGTGCGATCGTCGAGCACGTCGTCGCCGGCGGCGACGCGGTCGTGCTCATGCCGACCGGCGGCGGCAAGAGCATCACCTACCAGGTTCCGGCGCTCGCGCGCCCGGGCACGGGCCTCGTCATCAGCCCCCTCATCGCCCTCATGCACGATCAGGTCGACGCGCTCATCGCCAACGGCGTGCGGGCGGCCTACCTCAACTCGACGCAGGGTCCGGCCGAGCGGCAGGCCGTCGAGCAGGCCTTCCTCGCGGGCGAGCTCGACCTCATCTATGTCGCGCCCGAGCGCCTCTCGTCGCCCGCGACGACGTCGCTGCTGCAGCGCGGCCGCCTGAGCGTCATCGCCATCGACGAGGCGCACTGCGTGTCGCAGTGGGGCCACGACTTCCGCCCCGACTACCTCGCACTGGGCGACCTCGCCGAGCGATTCCCCGGCGTGCCGCGCATGGCCCTCACGGCCACCGCGACCCGCGACACGCATCGCGAGCTCACGCAGCGCCTCGACCTGCCGCGGGCGAAGCACTTCGTCGCGAGCTTCGACCGGCCCAACATCCAGTACCGCATCGAGCCGAAGAACGAGCCGCGCAAGCAGCTCGTCGCCTTCATCCGCGCGCTGCGCGACGCCCTGCCCGACGAGGGGACGGCCGGCATCGTCTACGCCCTGAGCCGCAAGTCGGTGGAGCAGACCGCCGAGTACCTGTCGTCGCAGGGCATCCCGGCGCTGCCGTACCACGCGGGGCTCGACGCGTCCGTGCGCGCGGCGCACCAGGCGCGGTTCCTCCGCGACGAGAACGTCGTCATGGTCGCGACGATCGCGTTCGGCATGGGCATCGACAAGCCCGACGTGCGGTTCGTCGCGCACATCGACCTGCCGAAGTCGGTCGAGGGGTACTACCAGGAGACCGGGCGCGCAGGGCGCGACGGCGAGCCGGCCGTCGCGTGGATGGCCTACGGGCTCGGCGACGTCGTGCAGCAGCGCCGGCTCATCGACCAGAGCCCGGGCGACCGCGGCTTCAAGACCCGCCTCGGGCAGCACCTCGACGCGATGCTCGCGCTGTGCGAGACGGTGTCGTGCCGACGGCAGAACCTGCTCGGCTACTTCGGCCAGGAGTCGACGCCGTGCGGCAACTGCGACACGTGCCTCCAGCCGCCCGACACCTTCGACGGCACGGTCGCGGCGCAGAAGCTCATGTCGACGATCGTGCGGCTGCAGCGTGAGCGCGGCCAGTCGTTCGGTGCGGGGCAGATCATCGACATCCTGCGCGGCACCACCACCGAGCGCGTACGCCAGCAGAGGCACGACGAGCTCGCGACGTTCGGCATCGGCGCCGACCTGTCCGAGCAGGACTGGCGCGGCGTCGTCCGGCAGCTCCTCGCCACGGGCCTCCTCGTGTCGCGCGGCGAGTACGGCACCCTCGCGCTCGGCGAGAGCGCCGGCGACGTGCTGCGCGGCGATCGCCAGGTGCTCCTGCGGCGCGACGTCATGGGACGCCGGGGGTCCACCTCGGGCGTGCGCCGCTCGACGGTGTCTGAGACGGTCGGGGATGCCGACCGAGGCCTGTTCGAGGCGCTGCGGTCGTGGCGGGCGGAGACGGCGCGCATGCAGGGGGTTCCGGCGTACGTCGTGTTCAACGACGCGACGCTGCGTGCGCTGGCCGCGGTGCGGCCGGCGTCGCTCGCCGACCTCGAGGGCATCTCGGGCATCGGTGCGAAGAAGCGCGAGACGTACGGCGAGGCCGTGCTCGAGGTGATCGCGGCGGCCTGAGGCGCCCGCCTTTCACCGTTGTGCGTCCTCCGGGCGCTGCTCGGCCTCCGGGCGCTGCTCGGCCTGCGGGCGCGCAGGACGGGAGGAGTTGACGGCACCGGAGGGCTCGGCGCGGGCGAGGCATCCTCCCGTCGCGTCATCTCCTCCGGTCGTGCTCGGTGCCGCATGCTCGACCACCTCGGCCTCCGGTCGCGCAGCACGGGAGGAGATGACCGCGCGGGAGGGCCCGGCGCGGGTGAGGCATCCTCCCGTCGCGTCATCTCCTCCCGAACCGCACACGGCGCGCGCCCCGCGCGCCCGAACCGTACGCGGCGCGCGCCCCGCGCGCCCCGGGCCCGGCAGCCGAAACGCCCCCAGCCTTCGGCGAACGCCATCCCCGGCATCCACCGCCCTTAGGCTGGCGACAGCGTCGACGGAGACGAACGGAGGACCAGTGGGTCTCAGCAACATCGAGATCGCGCAGGCCGCGCAGCTCGAGCCCATCACGGCGATCGCGGAGCGGCTCGGCATCCCGGAACAGAGTCTCGAACCGTACGGGCGGCACAAGGCCAAGGTCTCGCTCGGGTACCTCGACTCGCTGAAGGATCGCCCGCGCGGCACGCTCGTGCTCGTCACGGCCGTCTCGCCCACGCCCGCCGGCGAAGGCAAGACCACGACGACCGTCGGCCTGGGCGACGCGCTCACCCGCATCGGCGAGCGTGCGATGGTGTGCCTCCGCGAGCCCGCGCTCGGACCGGTCTTCGGAATGAAGGGCGGCGCCGCGGGCGGCGGCTACGCGCAGATCGTGCCGATGGAAGACATCAACCTGCTCTTCACGGGCGACTTCTCGGCGATCGCCGTCGCCACGAATCTGCTCGCGGCGCTCATCGACAACCACATCCACCACGGCAATGCGCTCGGCATCGATGTGCGCCGCATCACGTGGCGTCGTGTGCTCGACGTCAACGACCGGGCCCTCCGCGATACGGTCATCGGTCTCGGCGGCCCCGGCAACGGCTATCCGCGCGAGTCGGGCTTCGACATCGTCGTCGCGAGCGAGGTGATGGCGGTGTTCTGCCTGGCGACCGGGATCGCCGACCTCAAGGAGCGGCTCGGCGACATCGTCATCGGCTACACGCGCGACCGGCGACCGGTCACGGCGCGCGACCTCGAGGCTCACGGCGCGATGACCGCGATCCTCCGCGACGCGCTCGCCCCCAACCTCGTGCAGACCCTCGAGCACACGCCGGCCTTCGTGCACGGCGGACCGTTCGCCAACATCGCGCACGGCTGCAACTCCGCGATCGCGACACAGTCGGCCCTGCGCCTCGCCGACTTCGTCGTGACGGAGGCCGGGTTCGGCGCCGACCTCGGCGCCGAGAAGTTCATCGACATCCTGTGCCGCTCGTCGGGGCTGCGCCCGTCCGTCGCTGTCATCGTCGCGACGGTCCGGGCGATGAAGTACCACGGCGGCGTGGAGGTCGCCGACCTCCCGACGGAGAACGTCGCGGCGCTCGAGAAGGGCACGGTCAACCTGCTGCGGCACCTGACGACGGTCCGCGAGACGTGGGGCCTTCCCGCGGTCGTGGCGATCAACCACAGGGCGGAGGACACGGATGCCGAGGTCTCGGCCCTTGTCGCCGCGATCGAGCGGGCGGGGGCGAAGGCGGTCGTCGCGAAGCACTTCGCCGAGGGCGGCGCGGGCGCCGAGGAGCTCGCACGCGAAGTCGTCCGCCTCGCCGCCGAGCCGAGCGACCTGTGCTTCACCTATCCCGACGATGCGACGCTGTGGGACAAGATGCGCACCATCGCGACGCGCGTGTACGGGGCATCCGACATCACGGCGTCGACCGCCGTGCGCGCGCAGATTCGTCGTTTGCAGGATGAGGGCTACGGCGGGTACCCGGTGTGCGTCGCGAAGACGCAGTACTCGTTCTCGACAGACCCGAAGCTGCGCGGAGCCCCGAGCGGCCACGTCGTGGACATCCGCGAAGTGCGCCTCGCGGCGGGGGCGCGATTCGTCGTCATGATCTGCGGCGACATCATGACGATGCCCGGCCTGCCGGCGGCGCCCGCGGCGAACGCGATCGACGTCGACGACGAGGGGCGCATCGTCGGACTTTTCTGAGCACGAGGAGGAACACCGGACACCGATCTCCGGTTGAATCGGTGCATGACCCTCGACGACATCCCGTTCCGCACGATGGAGGGCGACACGCAGACCCTCGCCGACGACTACGACGGCAAGCTGGTCATGATCGTCAACGTCGCCTCCCGGTGCGGCCTCGCGCCGCAGTACGAGACCCTCGAACGCCTGCAGCGCGAGTACGGCGAGCGCGGGTTCCAGGTGCTCGGCTTCCCGAGCAACCAGTTCCTGCAGGAGCTCGGCAGCAACGACGCGATCAAGCAGTACTGCTCGATGACGTACGGGATCACGTTCCCCGTGCTCGATCGGGTTCGTGTGAACGGGCGGCGCGAGCACCCGCTCTACACCGAGCTCAAGAAGGCTCCGGATGCCTCCGGCAAGGCCGGCCGGGTCACCTGGAACTTCGAGAAGTTCCTCGTCACGCCCGATCGCGACGTGCTGCGCTTCCGGCCGCACACCGAGCCCGACGATCCCGCCGTCATCGCGACTATCGAAGCCAACCTGCCCGGCTGATCGCCGAGGAACGTTGAAAACCTAGCGCCATTCGGTTTAGAGTGGCGGCATGAGCAATGACGCCGCCCTCTCGACCGACCTCGACACGCGCTATCGCGACGCCTCGCTTCCCGTCGACGAGCGGGTCGAGATCCTCCTCGGCCAGATGACGCTCGCCGAGAAGGCGGGGCTCTTCTTCCACACGATGATCGCGATGGGCCCCGGCGGCGAGCTGTCCGACGGCGACCCCGTCTTCGGGATCGCGTCCAACGCCGAGTACGTCGTCGACCGCAACCTGTCGCACTTCAACCTGCTCGGCGTCGCGCCGACGGCCGGAGAGATCGCGCGCTGGCAGAACAAGCTCCAGGAGCTCGCGGCATCCACTCGTCTCGGCATCCCCGTGACGATCTCGACCGACCCGCGCCACGCCTTCAACGACAACCCGGGTGCGTCCTTCTTCGCGGGCCCGTTCTCGCAGTGGCCCGAACCCCTGGGTCTCGCGGCGACCCACGACGCCGAGCTCGTCGAGAAGTTCGCCGACATCGCGCGGCAGGAGTACACGGCCGTCGGCATCCGCGTCGCGCTGCACCCGCAGGTCGACCTCGCGACGGAGCCGCGCTGGGCGCGTCAGCTGCAGACCTTCGGCGAGGACGCCGACCTCGCCGGCGAGCTGGGCGCCGCGTACGTCCGCGGCTTCCAGGGCTCCGCCTTCGGTGCGGGCTCCGTCAGCACCATGACCAAGCACTTCCCGGGCGGCGGCCCGCAGAAGGACGGCGAGGACCCGCACTTCGACTACGGCCGCGAGCAGGTCTACCCGGGTGGCCGGTTCGAGCTGCACCTCAAGCCCTTCGAGGCCGTCTTCGCCGCGGGCGGGCGCCAGATCATGCCGTACTACGGCATGCCCGTCGGCACCGAGTACGAGGAGGTCGGCTTCGGCTTCAACAAATCGGTCCTCACGGGTCTGCTGCGCGAGCGGTTCGGCTTCGACGGCATCGTCTGCACCGACTGGGGCCTCATCACCGACCAGCCGATCATGGGCACCGACTTCGCCGCACGCGCCTGGGGCGTGGAGCACCTCACACCCGCCGAGCGCATGATCAAGGTGCTCGACGCGGGCGCCGATCAGTTCGGCGGCGAGCACGACCCCCGTCTGCTCATCTCACTCGTCGAGGATGGCCGCGTGAGCGAGGAGCGGCTGGATGCCTCGGCCCGCCGCCTGCTGCGCGAGAAGTTCGAGCTCGGCCTGTTCGAGAACCCGTACGTGGATGCCGAGGCCGCCGACGCGATCGTCGGCTCGGCCGCCTTCCGCGCGGCGGGCGAGGCGGCGCAGCGCGCGTCGATCGCCGTGCTGTCCAACACGGGAGTCCTGCCGCTCGCCGGATCGCCGAAGCTCTACGTCGAGGGGATCGACGCCGAGACGGCCCGGCTGTACGGCGTCGTCGTCGAGACGCCGGAAGAGGCGGATGCCGCGATCCTGCGCCTGCAGGCGCCGTTCGAGGTGCGCGACTCGATGTTCGAGAACTTCTTCCACGCCGGGTCGCTCGACTTCGCGGAGGAGACCATCGCGCACGTCCGCGAGGTCGCGGCGGTCGTGCCGACCGTGGTGGACGTGTTCCTCGATCGCCCCGCGATCCTCGCGCCCATCGTCGAGGCGGCCCACGCCGTCGTGGCGAACTGGGGAGCGAACCCCGCGGCGCTCCTCGACGTGCTCACGGGCGCCGTGCCGGCCAAGGGCAAGCTGCCGTTCGACGTGCCGCGGTCGATGGCGGCGGTCGAGGCATCCCGTCCCGATGTGCCCTTCGACACCGAGGACCCGCTCTTCCGGTTCGGGCACGGCCTCGCCCTCTGACGTCACACCGGAGGGTAGGTGCGGACGCGGTCCACGCGGAAGCGGTGCGGCAGGGCCGCGGCATCCCGAATCCCCTTCTCGGGCGGGAACTCGTACACGTCGAGCATGAGCTGAACGGGGTAGTCGAGGGTCTGGGCGACGGTCTTCACCCACCGGTGGTCGATGAAGAACCGCAGGCGGTCGGGCGTCCACTCGACGGCGTAATCGTGGAAGTCGGTGAGATCGCCCTCGACGCGGATCTTCTCGAAGTCCTCCCGCAGTCTCGGATCGTTCTGCGCCTTGACGCCGACCCCCACCCAGCCGCCGGCGTCGTCGAGCTCGGAGCCGAAGATCTCGGCGATGCAGATCTCGCCGCAGTCGTCGGGGTCGTCTTCGAAGCCGATCGGCCAGAAGGCGACCATGGCGGAGGGATGCCGGATCGCCGCGAGCCGCGCCTCGATCACCCCGAAGCGGGGCAGCCAGAGCCGCCGTTCCGGCTGCTCCTCACGCACCGTGAGACCCTTCCGGAACCGGTGCTGCCCGACGCGCGAGGCGAGCGGGCCGGAGAACTGACCCGATTGCAGGTGTGAGACGCGGAGGTCGCCGTCGAGGTCGGGAGCCCACGGGGGCGTATCGGCATCGATCCGCAGCTCGAGTCCCGGCGCTCCCACCGTGTAGCGCGCCGCCGCGCGCTCCCGCGACGACCAGTGCGGCGTGTAGAACGGCCACCACAGCTTCTCGTCGAGCACGCCTTCGTCGAACCGCTCCTCGACGTCGGGTTCACGACCCGTGAGGTCGAGGGGCGACATGTCGAGCTCCCACACGTTGAAGGTGAGCTCGGCGCCGCGCCAGGGCATCGTGTCGCTCCCGGTCAGGGCGAAGCCCGCGCGCCGGCAGAGGGCGTTCGAGCCGGGATTGTCGACGCCGGGGTAGGCCACGAGGAGGTCGCGCTCGCCGTGCGCGCGCACGTCGGCGATGATGTGCCGCAGCGCCTCGGTCGCGACTCCGCGCCCCTGCCACCCGGGCTCCACTCCCCACCCCGTCTCATACGCGGGACGACCACGATGCTCGACGCGCCACCACCCGATACTCCCCGCCGGCACGCCGTCGACGTCGATGCGGAACATCCGCGATTCGCCCGTCTCCCAATTGCGCAGGTAGCGGGCATGGCGGTCGACGACCTGCTCCGGCGCCTCGGGCCCGCCGAGGAACCTCGTCATCTCGGGAGTGTTCGCGCGCTCGAGCACGGTGAGATCGTCGACGCTCCAGCGGTGCAGGGTCACCGTCATGCGCGCCACTCCGGCTCGATGACCCAGATGTCCACCTCGACGTCGCCGTCGTCGGACGGGAAGACCCCGCGCCCGCGGAGCTCGAACCCGACGCGCCGGCACAGTGCGATGGACGCCTCGTTGCCCACGTGCGAGTACCCCACGACGGGGCGCCCGGTCGTCGCGACGGCCAGGTCGATGACCCTGCCGAGGGCCTCGGTCGCGACGCCCCGACCCTGCCACGCGGGCTCGACGGCGCAGCCGATCTCGCAGACCGGCTCGCCCTCGTGCTCCTCGGTCCACCAGCCTGCGTAGCCTGCGACCTGGCCGTCGACCTCGACCCGGAACACGGCACCCTCGCCCGTCTCGGCGAAGGAGAGGTATTCGGCGTGGCGTGTGGCCAGCTCGTCCGGCGACTCGGGACCGCCGAGGAAGGTCGTCATCTCGGCAGAATTCGCGCGCTCGAGCACCTCGAGGTCGGCATCCGTCCACGGCACGAGCGCCATGCGCTCTTCTGCGAGGGCCTCCGTCACGCCGCGAGTCTAGGCGCGTCCTCCGACACGCGCCCATCCCCTGCGCCTGACCCCGACGCACGAGATCAGGAGAAAGCGTCTGGATCAGGAGGGATGAGCGCAGATCGTCCTGATCCGGGCGCTGTGCCCTGATCTCGGAGCGGCCGCCACGCCGTCTGATGTCGGGACCGCACAAGTCCGACGAGACACGTCGGCCGATGCGTTTGTGAAGAACGACTAACCGACTTGGGAGTCAATTGTGGGAGTCCTACGGTCGAAAGCGACCTTCCCCGTCCGATCACGCCGAGAGGTGCTGCCAATGGCCGACGCCGCCGTCCGTTCCAAGAAGCCCGCCACGAGCAAGCGCACGCCCGCCGGAGGCGCGCCGACCGCGCCGCACACGGCGGCCGAGGCATCCGATTCCCGCATCGACATCGCACACGTGACCGACCTGCTCCTGGGCACGTGGGCCGACACCCGCCGCGAGGCGCGGGGGATGATCAAGGACCCCGCCTTCTGGCGCGTCGAGGGACAGCCGATGCCCGAGCACCGCGAGCGGGTGCTCGCGCAGCTGCACGCGCTCGTCGACGCGGGCGGCTCGCAGCGCGCGTTCCCCGAGGAGTACGGCGGCAAGAACGACAACGGCGCCAACCTGGCCGGCTTCCAGGAGCTCGTCCTGGCCGACCCGAGCCTGCAGATCAAGTCGGGCGTGCAGTGGGGTCTGTTCGGCTCCGCGATCTATCAGCTGGGCACGAAGACGCACCACGACAAGTGGCTCAAGAGCGTCATGAACCTCGACCTGCCGGGCGCGTTCGCCATGACCGAGACGGGCCACGGCTCTGACGTGGCGGCGATCGGCACGACGGCGACGTACGACCCCGACACGGAGGAGTTCGTCATCCACACGCCGTTCCGCGGCGCCTGGAAGGACTACCTCGGCAACGCGGCGCTGCACGGCAAGGCCGCGACGGTCTTCGCCCAGCTCATCACCGGCGGCGTCAACTACGGCGTGCACTGCTTCTTCGTGCCCCTGCGCGACGACGAGGGCGAGTTCCTCCCCGGTATCGGCGGCGAGGACGACGGTGTCAAGGGCGGCCTCAACGGCATCGACAACGGCCGGCTGCACTTCGACCACGTCCGCATCCCGCGCGAGAACCTCCTCAACCGCTACGGCGACGTCGCGGCCGACGGTACCTACTCGAGCGACATCCCCACCCCGGGCCGCCGCTTCTTCACGATGCTCGGCGCGCTCGTGCAGGGCCGGGTGTCGCTCGACGGCGCCGCGACGACCGGGACCGCGCTCGCGGAGTACATCGCCATCACGTACGCGAACCAGCGTCGCCAGTTCGACTCCGGCGCGGGCACGCCCGAGGTGGTCCTGCTCGACTACGGCAAGCACCAGCGCCGGCTCCTCCCGCGCGTCGCGCAGACGTACGCGCAGTTCTTCGCGCACGACGAGCTGCTCAAGAAGTTCGACGGCGTCTTCGGCGGCACGAGCGACACCCCCGCGGAGCGCGAGGACCTCGAGACGCTCGCCGCCGCCCTCAAGCCCCTCTCGACGTGGAATGCGCTCGACACGATCCAGGAGTGCCGCGAGGCGTGCGGCGGCTCGGGCTTCCTCGCCGAGAACCGCCTCGTGGGCCTGCACCAGGACCTCGACGTCTACGTCACCTTCGAGGGCGACAACAACGTGCTCCTGCAGCTCGTCGGCAAGCGGCTGCTGGCCGACTACGCCAAGCAGTTCAAGGGGAAGGATGCCGCGGCCCTCGCCCGCATCGCCCTCGGCCAGACGGCGGGCAAGGTCTTCCACGGCGCGGGCCTGCGTCAGATCGGCCAGACCGTCGGCGACTTCGGCTCGACGGCCCGCTCGGTCGAGCGCGGCCTCCGCGCCGACCAGCAGCACGAGCTGCTGTCGGGCCGGGTGCAGCAGATGATCGCCGACGTCGCGGGTCGCCTGCGGCCGGCGTCGAAGCTCTCCCGCGAGGACGCGGCGGCGCTGTTCAACGCCAACCAGTCCGAGCTCATCGAGGCGGCGCGCGCGCACGCCGAGCTGCTGCAGTGGGAGGCGTTCACCGACGCCGTCAACACCATCGAGGAGGAGGGCACGAAGCACGTCCTCACCTGGATGCGCGACCTCTTCGGCCTCTCGCTCATCGAGCGCCACCTCGCGTGGTACCTCATCCACGGACGCCTCTCGGCCCAGCGCGCCGGCGCCGTCTCGTCGTACATCGACCGGCTGTGCGCGCGGCTCCGCCCGCACGCGCAGGATCTCGTCGACGCCTTCGGCTTCGCCCCCGAGCACGTCCGCGCACCCATCGCGTCGGGCGCCGAGCTCGCGCGCCAGACGGAGGCGGCCGAGTACTACGCCGCGCTCGCGGCATCCGGAACCGCTCCGGTCTCGGAGAAGTCGCTCAAGCGCTGACCCGCCGCCGAAACCACCTTCCGGGCCGAGACCACCCTCACGTGAGGGTGGTCTCGCCCGGAGCGGGTCGCTTCGCCCGGGTGCGGGCAGTGTCGGGGACCGGTCGTAGGGTGGGCGGGTGAACCCCTCCGTGCGCACCGGACCCGATGGCATCGCGCGGTGCGCCTGGGTCGGCGACGACCCCGAGTACCGCCGCTACCACGACGAGGAGTGGGGCACGCCGCTGCACGGCGACCGGGCGCTCTACGAGAAGCTGAGCCTCGAGGGCTTCCAGGCGGGCTTGTCGTGGATCACGATCCTGCGCAAGCGTCCGCGCTTCCGCGAGGTCTTCGCAGGTTTCGAGCCCGAGGTCGTGGCCGGCTTCGGCGAAGCCGACATCGAGCGGCTCATGGCCGATCCCGGCATCGTCCGCAACCGCGCCAAGATCGAGGCGACGATCTCGAACGCCCGGCTCGTGACCGAGATGGATGCCGGTGAGCTCGATGCTCTGCTGTGGTCGTTCGCGCCCGCCGAGGCGCGGCCCCGCCCGGCGGGCTTCGGCGACATCCCGGCCGTGACCGCGGAGTCGACCGCCGCCTCGAAGGCCCTGCGCACGCGCGGCTTCCGGTTCGTCGGCCCGACGACGATCTATGCGCTGATGCAATCCTCGGGAATGGTCGACGACCACGTGGAGGGATGCTTCCGCGCCGGCGCGTGACCGATGCACGACCGGTTCCAGATGCGAAGGGTCATGATCCGAAACCGGACATGTGCCTGTAACACGGCGCAGCCAGTCTCGGTGGTACGCTCCCCGAAGCGAGCTACACAGCTGACCAGGCGGGGTGGCCTTTGGACCGCCTGGTGTCGTTCCGAAAACTCCCTCGCCGGATTCATTGTTCGAGTTCACTGAGGGGGCAACTCGTGAAGAAATCTGTTCGTTCCTCGAGCCTTGCGGCGGCAGCAGTCGTCGCAGGGCTCCTTTCCGTTTTCGCGGTTGGCGGGGCCGCGAACGCGGCCGACCCGGAGATCATCGGCGAAGGCCATGTCACTCTGAACTTCTCCACCACTCCGGGTTCCGTCGACATCACGATCTGGACGCACAATCTGTCGACGGTCGAAGCCTGGGGCGCTGCCGTCGTGCGTGACATCGACGGCGTGAATCACCCGACCAACCTGGAGCACTACGACCCGGGTCAGGAGAAGACCTTCTTCCGGTCGCTTCCCGGCTACACCTGCGCCGACCTCGGCAAGGGTGCGGTCGCGTTCGCCTTCGGATTCGGCAGCCTCTCCAACCCCGAGCCCGACTGGATCGGCGCGCCGCTGTCGTACCCCGACCCGCGGATCACGGTCGTCGGATGCGACGTCGTGCCGAACCCCACGGGCGGAGACCCCGACCCCGCGCCGCCGACGACGACCCCGCCGGTCGTTACGCCCGGCTCGACGACTCCGCCCGCCGGCGGCACGACGACCCCGACGACGACCGTGACCACGACGTCGACGGGCACCAACACCCTGCCCGCGGCCAAGACGGACGGTGCCGACCTCGCCGGTGCGACGTCGACCGCGTCGCCGGTCTTCGGCCTCGCCGTGACGGTGGGCGCGCTCCTGGCGGCCGCCGCAGGATCGGTCATCGCAGGAGCCCTGCGCCGCCGATGATCCGCTCCGCACGCCGAGCGCGCACTCCGCTCGTCGTCGCGGCGGTCACCCTCGCCCTCGTCCTGTCGGGGTGTGCAACACCCCGACAGGACCCGGCGGGTGCAAGCGGCACTCCTACGGTGTCGGCGGCACCGACCCCGCCACCGACTCCTTCGGCGGCGGGCTCGCCCGCCGCCGATCTCGTGCCGGTCGCGGCGCCGACGCGTCTGACGTTCCCGGCGGCGGGGATCGACGGCCCGGTCGACGAGTACACGGCGGCGGATGCCGAGGCCGCGGGCGGGGTCAACCCCGACAGCCTCGACGAGATCGCCTGGTACTCCGGCATCTCCGACCCGATGCCCGGCACCGACGCGAAGAACACCGTCTACCTCTTCGGTCACTCGTGGATCGAGCCGGCCGTCTTCAACGGGCTGAAGGACGTCGTCGTCGGCGACCAGGCGACGGTCACGACCGCCAACGGCGAACTGGTCTACGAGGTCGACGACGTCTTCACGCTCGCCAAGCCCGACTTCACACAGGACCCGCGCGTCGTCGCGATGGTGCCCGGCCGGCTCGCGCTCGTCACGTGCCACCGCCCCGAGGGCTGGGACCCGTCGGAGCACGCGCCCGACAACACCGTCGTCTTCCTGCACCTCGTGTCGGCGACCCCCGCCGCCTGACGGGCGAGGGATGCCGCGTCCCCGCAGCTGATCGCCCCACAGGCGCCGCGATCGGCGTCCGACCCGCGAGTAGCCTGGACGGGCGCCCGGCACGGGCAGCCGTCCAAGGAGGTGCTCGCTGTTCGTCGTCCGCCGCGCGCGTGAAGGTGTCGCGTCGCTCGCGATCCTCGCGCTCCTCACGGCGCTCGCGACGTTCTCCTTCGCCGTCGCCGGCGCACTCACGCAGGGACTGCTCGACCGCGGGGTCGCAGAGCTGCTGTCCGTCGCCGATCCGCTCGACAGGATGGTCATCGTCGACCTCCCGCTCGGGGCCGATCCGGCCGCCGAGGCGCAGGCGATGCAGACCGCGCTGGATGACGCGCTCACCGGCCTGCCCGTCGACGTCCGCCGCACGAGCATCGCCACCGACTCCGCGCCGGCGGGTGCGGCATCCCCCTCGCTCGAGCTTCTGGCCGACCCGACGCTGCCCGCTCGGGCCGCACTCGTCTCGGGCGAGTGGCCCCGCGCGCCCGACGAGGTCGCGGTCGCTGAGCCCGCGGCGGCGCGGCTCGGCCTGGGGCCCGGCGATCCGCTGCGCATCGGCGACAGCGAGGCGAGGATCACGGGCGTCTGGCGCGCCGCCGACGCGACCGATCCCGCCTGGTCGGGCGACCCCGCTGTGGCGTCGGGAATGGTCGATGGCGCCGTCGGACCGGTCGTCGTTCTCGACGATTCCGCCATCGCCGAGGTGCCGGGGCTGACGGCGCGCTGGACGGTGACTCCGCAGGCTCTCGGGGTCGCGACCGCGACGGAGCTGTCGGACGGGCTCGCGCGGATCGATGCCGTCGTCCAGGGCCCGGCCGGCACGTCGAGCGCGGGCCCCGCGCGGGTGAGCGGCGGGCTGAAGGCGACGCTCGGCGGCATCCTCTCCGCCGTCTCCGGCGCGCGCGGCGCGCTGACCGTGCCGCTCGTCGCACTCGGGGTGATCGCGGCGGTCATCGTCGGTGTCGTCGTGTTCGCGCGGGGCCGGGCGAGGGAGCAGGAGGTCGCGCTCCTCGTCGCACGGGGGGCGCGACGCTCCCGCGTATGGGCGCGAGGCGTCGCCGAGATCGCAGCCGCCTCGGCCGTCGGCGCCCTCATCGGGGCCGTCGCGGGCGGTCTCGTCGCCGGTGCGGGGCCCGCCGGGGCAGCTGGGGCGGGCTGTCTCCTCGGCGCCGTCCTGGTCGGGGCGGCGGTGGAGGCATCCACTGTCCGTCGTGCGAGCAGGGGACGCACGGGACGCCCGCGGGTCGTCGCCGCCACGCTGCTGCTCGTGCTGCTGGGACTCGCCGTCGCGGCGGGACTCGCGGTGGCGCAGGCCATCGCGCGCGGGGGCATCGCCGTCGCCGGTGCGCCGGTCGACGCGCTGGCCGCCGCCGCGCCGTGGCTCGTCCTGCTGACGCTCTGCGTGCTCGCGACACAGCTCACGGGACCGGTCGCGTCGGCCGCCGAGCGCGGGACCCGCCGCGGGCGCGGACTCGCTACGCGCCTCGGCGTGCTGCAACTTGCCCACCGTCCGCACTCGATCCTCGCCGGCGTGCTGTGCCTCGCGCTCGCGAGCGGCGTGCTCGCGCTGGCCGCGACCCTCGCAGCCGGCGCATCCGCGAGGCAGGAGGCCGCCATCGCCGCCGTCGGCGCCGACGTGCGCGCCGAGCTCGAGGCGGAGCGCGCCGTGGACGACAGCCACCCCGCCCCCGCCATCGCCGCTCTTCAGGACACGCTCCGCGAGGCGGCCCCCGCGGTCACCGCCGATGCCCGCGTCGGGGACGTCGACGTGCGTCTGCTCGCGACGACTCCCGACGGCTTCACGTCCATGGAGCCGACTGGCGACGTCGCCGCTGCGCTCGCGGCGCTTCCCGCGGGTGAGCCTGCGGCGCTCACCGGCGACCTGACGCTCGACATCGTCGGCGACTACACGTCGCCCGCCGTGGAGAGCAGCGAGCCGCGGTCGCCGACCATGATCGTGCGCGCGTGGGCACTGGATGCCGCGGGCGTGCCGCAGCGCATCGAGCTCGGCACGGTTCCGGCTGACGGTGAGACGCACCGACTCACCGCTCCGCTTGCCGGCGCCCACAGCCTGCTCGCCGTCGACGTGCTCGGCCGGGGCTTCGCGGGTGGCCGAGCGTTCGTCCGGCTCGCGACCGACCCCGCGGTGGCGCTGGACAGTGCCGACGAGGCGCTGAGCAGCACCCGCGCACTCCGCTTCCCGACCGTCGCCGAGCTGCCCGGCGAGATCCCCGTCGTCGTCACGTCGGAGCTCGCCGCGCGCGTGGACGCGCCGGTGGGCGGCATCCTGCATCTCGATGTCCGTGGGGCGACGGCGCCCGTCGCCGTCCGGGTGACGGGGGTCGTCGACGCCCTCCCGGGCGTCGGCTCGGGCCCGGGCGCGGCACTCGACCTCACGACGCTCACGGCGTCGCTCGTCGAGCACCGCAACGCGGTCCTGAGTCCCACGACCGTGCTCGTCCGGACCGATGACGCCGAAGCGTCCGCCGCGGCGATCCGAGAGTGGGCGACGCATCCCGTGCGCGTCCACATCGCTCGGGATGCCGGCGCCGCCGCCGTGGCCGGCCCTGCCCTGGCCCTCTTCGCCGGCGTGGCACTCGTGGGCACGCTGCTCGGCGTTCTCGGGTTCGTCGTCGTGATGGCGGGCACGGCGCGCGACCGCCGCAGCGAGACGGTGCCCCTGCGCTCCTTCGGATTCGATCTCGCGGCGCAGCGCCGCGCGCGGATCGCCGAGACGGCTTCCGCGGCGGTCTACGCGCTCGTCGCCGGCGCCCTTGCGGGGTGGGCGACCGGTGCGATCATCGGACCGCTCCTCCTGCCGGCGATCGTGGGGGGTGCGACGTGAGCGCGCGGTCGGTCGGCCTCGCGCTCAAGTCCGTGACGACGGCTCCCGTCGTGTCGGCGTTCGTCGTGGTGTTCATCGCGCTCGTCTCGTTCGCCGGAGCCGCCGCCCCCGCCCTCCTGCACTCCGCGCGGACGGCGACGGTGCATGCCGCGCTCCACGACCTCCCGCCTGCGACGCGCGACCTCTCCGGCGCGACGCGAGGCGTGCCGCGGCCAGGCACCGGGTCGAGCGAGGCCGCCGGCACGCTCGACCAGGCGGAGCGGTCGTCGTGGGGATACGCGCTCGACGTGCTCACGGAGACGCGTGACGCCTTCCCGTCGCCCCTGCGCGACGTGCTGGGCGACCCGCAGGTCGTCGTCGTGAGCGATCCGGTGACGAGCGTCGGACCTCCGGGGAGCGCGCTCAACCGCATCACCCTCACCTTCGACCCGGGCTCCGACGAGCGCGTCCGGATCGTCGAGGGCAGCGCGCCCGCACCTCGGGACGACGAGGTCATCGAGGTGTCGCTGGCACGGGATGCCGCGACCGCCCTGGGCTGGAAGGTCGGCGAGACGCGCAGCATCGCCTTCACCGCCGATGCGACCGCCGAGCTCGAGCTCGCGGGCGTGTACGAGGCGGTGGACGCGTCCGATCCGCACTGGACACACGTGCCGACGGGGCTCGGACCGGCCGAGGTCGTGGGGCCGCTCGGCGACATCACGCTGTACGCGACGGCCTACGGCGCCCCCGACGCGCTGGATGCCGCACTCGCCCTGCCGGACTGGTTCACGACCCAGACGTGGCTGCCGCTCGCGATCGAGCGCGTCGACGGCGCCTCGGCCGACCAGCTGGCGCGGCAGATGCGCGCCGCGAGCGGCGTGCAGGTGCCGCTCGTCGTCGTGCTCGATCAGCGGTTCCCCGGCGGCCTCACGCTCTCGAGCACAGTGACACCTCCCGCATCGGATCAGGCCGGGCGGCGTGCCGACGCCATGGCGAGCATCGTCGCGTTCGTCGCCGTCGGGCCGTTCGCCGTGGCGATCGTCGTGCTCGCCCTCGCGGTGCGCCTCGTCGCGACGCGCCGGGTGCGCACCGTCCGCCTCGCGGAGGCGCGCGGCGCCTCCGACCGCCTCCTCGGCGGCGTGCTGGGAGTCGAGGGGCTCTTCCTCGGCGCGCTCGGCGCCGGGCTTGGCGTCGCCGCGGCCGCCCTCCTCGTCGGCTTCGAGGGGGCTGCATCCCTCATGCTCCCTCTCGTCATCGCGGTCACTCCGGTGCTCGTGCTGCCGTGGATCACCCTCGCGCTCGCGCGTCGGCATGCGCGGCGCGACCTCGGGATGGCGCCCCGGGGCGGCGCTGTGCGCCGGGGTGCCGTCGAGGGCGTCATCGTGCTCGCGGCCGCGCTGCTCACCGTCATCGCGGCGACCGGGACGGCCGGTGTCGACCCCGCGCTCCTCGCGCTGCCCCTCGCGCTGTCGGCGGCGGCGTGCGTCCTCGCCCTGCGCTGCGTGCCGCTGGTCCTGTCGGCCGTCGAGGCCCGCGCCCCGCGCGCCCGCGGGCTCGTGCCGCTCGTCGGGCCGGCCCGCGGCCGCCGTGATCCGTCGGTGCGGGCGAGTCCCGTGCTCGCGGTCGTGCTCGGGGTCGCGGTCGTGCTCTTCTCCGTCGCGTTCGGCGCGACGATGACGGCCGGGGTGTCGACGGCGGCGGGTCTGAGGGCGGGCGCCGACGTCCGCGTCGAGTCGCCCTACCTGTCCGCGCGCCAGCTCGACGAGCTCGGCGCGATCGCCGGGGTCTCGCATGTCGCGGCGCTCACGGACGGCACGAGGATCGACCTCGACGCGGGCGACGACTCCGTTCGCGCGACCGTCTACATCGCCGACGCGCGCGACTTCCGCGCGGTCCAGGCCGCGTCGGGTGAGGGCGACATTCCGACACCTGACGCGCTCGTTGCAGGGGGCGACAGCATCCCGGCCGTCGTCTCGCCCGCCCTCGCCGCCGCGCTGGGGGGTGCGCCCGCGACGCTCGCGGGGCACGGCGTCGATGTCGTCGCGATCGCCCCGGCCGCGGCGCGGCCCGGCTCCGCCGACACGTGGCTCCTGGTCGACGTGTCGGCCGCCGACCGGCTGGGGGCGGTTCCGACGAGTCCCGGCATCCTGCTGATGGCCACTGCGCCCGATGCCGATCCGGCGGCCGTCGCCGCTGCGGCTCGGGATACTGCGGGCCCGACGGCGCGCGTGACCACGCCCGAGAGCAACGCTGCGGCCATCTCGTCGGACCCGGCGCTGCGCACCGTCTACCTCGCACTCGGCGCGGCGGCGGTCGGCGTTGCGCTGCTCCTCGCGCTCGCGATCGGCATGACCCTCGTGCTCGGCGCACCCGGTCGCGCGCGGCTCATGGCGCTGCTCGCCGCACTCGGCTACCCGCGCCGCCGCGACGTGCCGCTCGTCCTGTGGGAGGTCGGACCCGCCCTCGTCATCGCGCTGCCCTTCGGCGTCGCCGTCGGGTACGCGCTCACCTACCTCGCCCTCCCGCAGCTCGGAACCGCCACGTTCCTCGGGGGCGCGTTCGAACCCGCCGTGCAGACGGGGGGATGGATGCCGCTCGCCGTCGTCGCCGGATTCGCGGCGTTCTCCGCGCTCGCGGTGCTGATCGCGGCGGCCGCCGCATCGCGGCTGACGGCGTCGGCGGCCGTCCGCAGCATGGACGCGGAAGGATGAGACCATGACAGCACTCGCGATCGACTGCGAGGGACTCGTGCGCATCTTCACGGCGCAGGGGGTCGAGGTGCAGGCGCTCCAGGGCCTCGAGCTGCGCGTCGGGCCGGGTGAGATGGTCGCCCTCGTCGGCGCCTCGGGGTCGGGCAAGTCGACGCTCCTCGGCATCCTGGGCGCTCTGGATCAGCCCACCGCGGGACGCGCGGTCGTCGACGGGCACGACCTCGTGACGATGCGCGGACGCGAGAAGCTCGAGTACCGCCGCCGCACGGTCGGCTTCGTCTGGCAGCAGTCGGCGCAGAACCTGCTGCCCTACCTCGATGCGCGGGAGAACGTCGCGATGGCGCACGCTGTCGCGGGCGTCGTGCCGCGCGCGCGTCGCGCGGCCCTCGGTGAGGAGCTGCTCGACCAACTCGGGGTGGCGGATGTCGCCGATCACCGGCCCGGGCAGCTGTCGGGCGGTCAGCGACAGCGCGTCGCGATCGCCGTCGCGCTCGCGAACGAGCCCGCCGTCCTGCTCGCCGACGAGCCCACGGGTGAGCTCGACGAGACGACGAGCGCCGAGGTGCTGGCTGTCATGGAGTCGGTCAACAAGCAGCGCGGCGTGACGACGCTCATCGTGACGCACGACCCGGCGGTGTCGGAGCACGTCGACCGCACCGTGCGGATCCGCGACGGACGCACGTCCGCCGAGACGCTGAGGACGACGAGGACGGATGCCGAGGGCCGCCGCATCCGCACCGCGGAGGAGTACGCCGTGCTCGACCGCGCGGGCCGCATGCAGCTGCCGGCCGAATTCGTCTCAGCCCTCTCGCTGCGCGAGCGCGTGCGGCTCTCGCTCGAGCCCGATCACATCTCGGTGCGGCCAGACCGACCGGGCGACGCGCCCGCCGGCGACACGGCGGCGACGCCCTCCGCCGCTTCGGAGGAGGAGCGATGACTGTCGTGCTGCGCGCGGAGGGCCTGACGCGCGTCTACCCCGCGCCGGCCGGCGACGTCGTCGCCGTGCAGGGCGTCGACCTCGAGGTCTCGGCCGGCGAGCTCGTCGTGCTCAAGGGCCGCTCGGGCTCGGGCAAGACGACGCTTCTGACGATGCTCGGCGGGCTCGATCGCCCGACGGCCGGACGCGTCGAGGTCGACGGACGCGATCTCGCGGCGCCGGGCGCCGAGGAGCTGCTCGGCACGCGCATCGCCTCGATCTTCCAGGGCTTCGGTCTGCTGCCGATCCTCTCGGCCGCCGAGAACGTCGAGGTGCCGCTGCGCATCCGCCGCGTCGATCCCGCCGAGCGCGACTCGCGTGTCACCGCGGCCCTCGAGGCCGTCGGCCTGCAGGACCACCGCAACCAGCGCCCCGGCGAGCTGTCCGGCGGTCAGCAGCAGCGCGTCGGCATCGCCCGCGCCCTCGTCGCCGACCCCGCGATCCTGCTCGCCGACGAGCCGACGGGACAGCTCGACGCCGAGACCGGCGTGCAGATCATGGACCTCATCGCCGGCATCGTGCACGGCCGCGGCACGGCGGCCGTCGTCGCGACGCACGACCCCGTCATGCTCGCCCGCGCCGACCGAGTGCTCGAGCTTCACGACGGGCGGCTGGCGGGCCGCTGACGGAGCAGGCGGGCGCGGTGTCGGCGGCGTACGGCAGACTGGCGGGGGTTTCCGCCGAGGAGGGCACACATGGCTGAGGGGCACGTCGCCGATTCGCACGAGGTCATCAGGGTCGTGGGGGCCCGCGAGAACAATCTGAAGAACGTCAGCGTCGACATCCCGAAGCGCCGACTCTCGGTGTTCACGGGGGTCAGCGGATCGGGCAAGTCGTCACTCGTCTTCGGGACGATCGCGAACGAGTCGCAGCGGCTCATCAACGAGACCTATCCGACCTTCGTGCAGCAGTTCATGGGGCAGCTCAACCGCCCCGAGGTCGACGCGCTCGAGAACGTCAGCCCCGCGATCATCGTCGACCAGGAGCGCATGGGGTCGAACGCGCGGTCGACGGTCGGCACGGCGACCGACGCGCACGCGATGCTGCGCCTCCTGTTCAGCCGCATCGGCCAGCCCCATGTCGGCTCGCCGCAGGCCTTCTCCTTCAACATCCCGTCGGTCTCGGGTGCCGGCGCCGTGACCTTCGAGAAGGGCGGCAAGAAGGTCAAGGAGCGCCGCTCGTTCGAGATCACGGGCGGCATGTGCCCGCGCTGCGAGGGACTCGGCGAGGTCAGCGACATCGACCTCGACGAGCTGTTCGACCGCGAGAAATCCCTCTCCGAGGGCGCGATCGCGGTGCCGGGCTACAGCGTCGACGGCTGGATGGTGCGGCAGTTCGCCGAATCCGGCTTCCTCGATGCCGACAAGAAGATCAAGGACTACACCGAGCAGGAGCTCGCCGACTTCCTCTACAAGGAGCCGACGAAGGTCAGGATCCAGTCGATCAACATGACCTACGAGGGGCTCGTTCCCAAGCTCACCAAGTCGATGCTCCAGAAGGACCGCGACTCGCTGCAGCCCCACATCCGCGCGTTCGTGGATCGCGCCGTGAAGTTCATGCCGTGCCCCGACTGCGGCGGCACGCGACTCAACGAGGGCGCGCGGTCGTCGAAGATCCGAGGCATCAGCATCGCGGATGCCGCGGCCATGCAGATCACGGACCTCGCGGAGTGGCTCGGCACGGTCGACGACCCGGAGGTGGCGCCCCTCATGAAGACGCTCCGCGAGACGATCGCCTCGTTCATCGAGATCGGACTCGGCTACCTGTCACTCGACCGTGCGTCGGGCACCCTTTCCGGCGGCGAGGCGCAGCGCACGAAGATGATCCGGCACGTCCGCTCGCCGCTCACCGACATCAGCTACGTCTTCGACGAGCCGACGGCGGGCCTGCACCCGCACGACATCCAGCGCATGAACCGCCTGCTCCAGCAGCTGCGCGACAAGGGCAACACCGTGCTCGTCGTCGAGCACAAGCCCGAGGTCATCGAGATCGCCGACCACGTGGTCGACCTCGGCCCCGGCGCGGGCAAGGCCGGCGGCGAGGTGCAGTACGAAGGCGACGTGGCGGGTCTGCGCGCATCGGGCACGATCACGGGCCGCCACCTCGACGACCGCGCCAGACTCAAGCCGTCGACCCGCTCGGCGAAGGGCGCGCTCGAGATCCGCGGAGCGACGCAGCACAACCTGCAGGGCGTCGACGTCGACATCCCGCTGGGCATCCTCACGGTCGTCACGGGAGTCGCAGGCTCGGGCAAATCGTCGCTCATCCACGGGAACGTCCCGGCCTTCGACGAGGTGGTCGTCGTCGACCAGTCGCCGATCAAGGGCAACCGACGCTCGAGCCCCGCGACCTACACCGGCATCCTCGACACCGTGCGCACGGCCTTCGCGAAGGCGAACGGCGTCAAGCCGGCGCTGTTCAGCGCCAACTCCGAGGGCGCGTGCCCCGCATGCCGCGGCCTCGGGGTCATCATCACCAACCTGGGCTTCACGCAGACCGTCGAGACGCTCTGCGAGCTGTGCGAAGGCTCGGGATTCAGCGACGAAGTGCTCGAGTACCGCCTCGACGGCAAGAACATCGCCGAGGTCCTCGCGATGTCGGCGTCCGACGCGGCGGAGTTCTTCGGCAAGGGGCCGGCCCACACGATCCTCGTGCGGATGATCGACGTCGGCCTCGGCTACATCACCCTCGGCCAGGCGCTCAACACGCTGTCCGGCGGCGAGCGGCAGCGCCTCAAGCTCGCGATCTCGATGGCGAAGAAGGGCGCGATCTACGTCCTCGACGAGCCCACGACCGGTCTGCATCTCGCCGACGTCGACAACATGCTCGGGATGCTGGACCGCCTGGTCGACGCGGGCAACAGCGTCATCGTGATCGAGCACCACCAGGCCGTCATGGCCCACGCCGACTGGATCATCGACCTCGGCCCGGGTGCGGGGCACGACGGCGGTCGCATCGTCTTCGAGGGGACGCCCGCCGACCTCGTCGCCAGCAGCGAGACCCTGACGGCCGTGCACCTGCGCCAGTACGTCGGCGCCTGAACCTCAGGCGAGGGCGTCGCGCAGGTGGCGCTCGCCGTGGCGCAGCACCTTCACCACGATGCCGCGGCGCGCGAGCTCGGCGACCGTGCGGGTCTCCTCGTCGGTGTTGCGACCGAGCGCGTGCACGTTCGTCACGACCACGACGTCACCCCGCGTGAGTCGGCCGAAGAGGCGAACGAGGCGCTCCTCCCACGACTCGAGCGTCTCGGGCGCGGGGTGGCGGAAACCGGCGATCGGCACGCCGAAGCGGGTGAGCTCGTCGCGCTGCTCGACGATCGACGGCATGTCGTCGCGGGCGACGACGAGGCCGACGAGCCGCGCCCCCGCGGGACGCGCCTGCCACCAGTCGCGGTCGCGCTGCAGCTCGGTGAAGCACTTCGGGCACTCGGTCGCGTCGTGCGGCGCGTGCACCGTCTCGGGCCGCGGGTCAGCGGCGTCCGTCACTTCGAACACATCCGACATGCCCGCACCTCCGGCATCCATTCTGCCGTGCGGACGACGCTTCTGCGGCCGCTTTCAGTCGTCGTTGTCGTCGAGGCGCAGCTCGATGCTCAGCTGGTCGGCGTCGAGCTCGGCGAGCGACTGCCGCAGCACGGCCGTGCTGTAGACGCCGCCCGAGGACAGCTCGGTGAGACGCTCGCGCATCGCGACGATCATGACGAGGCGCAGCTCGAGCGCTTCGTGCAGCGTCGCCGACGCCTCTTCGTCGGGCGGCTCGGTGAAGCGGGACCCGACGCGCTCGACGAACTCGCGCTCGAACCGGCTTCCGTCGCGCTTCACGAGGCTCGGTGAGGAGAGGGCGGATGCCGCTGCCTCGCGCAGCTCGCCGTCGAGGCGCTCCTGCTCGACCCGGTTCACGACATCGGCGGCCGAGTCGTCGATGCGCAGCATCCTGATCACCCACGGAAGCGTGAGGCCCTGCAGCATGAGGCTCCCGACGGCGACGAGGAAGGCGACGAAGACGAGGAGGGGGCGGTCGGCGGTGTCGACCGGCAGCGTCTGGGCGGCCGCGAGCGTCACGACACCCCGCATGCCCGACCAGACGATGACGGTGCCGTGCTTCCAGCCGAGCGGCGACGCCTGGTAGTAATCGAGGTCGGCGAGGGCCCGGGTGACGCGGCCGCGCATGAGGTCGATGCGGCGCTGCCGGCGCACGGGGTCGCGGGGCGCGAACCGGTCGCCTCGGTCGGGGGGCGCGGGCAGCCCCGGCGGCGGCAGCGTGCCGTTCTCGATCGCGTCGATGCGCTCGTTGAACGACTCGAGCCGGTCGCGCGACGCGAGCTTGCGCCGCGCGCGTCTGCTCTGCAGCCACACGAGCAGGGCGACGTAGGCCGTGCGGACGACGATGATGATCGCGAACGCCGTGATCGCGAGCCAGGCGGCATGCCCGATGCCCTGGTCGTCCTCGAGGTTCTGCTGCAGGAGCTCCTTGAGCTCGAGGCCCATGATGAGGAAGACGCCCCCCTCGAGCACGAGCTCGATCGTGCGCCAGTTGAGCTCATCCGACATGCGCTGCTCGGGCGTGAACCAGCGCGCCGCGCCCTGACCCGTGACGATGCCCGCCACGACGGCCGCGACGAGCCCCGAGCCCTGCAGCTCCTCCGTCGGCAGGTACGCGACGAACGGCACGACGATGCCGATGGCCGTGTTCGCGGCGGGGTTCTTGATGAGGTGCCGCAGGCGCAGGTTGAACCAGCCGACGATCGCACCGATCACGACCGCGATGAAGACGCCCCAGAGGAACGTGCCGAGCACGCCGCCCGCGGGCACGCTCCCCGTGACGGCGATCGCGACGGCGACGCGCAGGATCACGAGCGACGTCGCGTCGTTGAGGAGGCTCTCGCCCTCGAGCAGCGTCACGACTCGGCGCGAGATGCCGAGCCGTCTCACGATCGCCGTGGCGACGGCATCCGTGGGGCTCAGGATCGCGCCGAGCGCGAGCGCGAGGTAGATGCCGAGTCCGGGCACGACCGCGTTGAAGAACAGCGCGAGGGCGACGGAGCTGATCAGCACGAGCAGCACCGAGAGCCCGGCGACCGCGCCGAAGTCGCGCCGGAACTCGATGGCCGGCAGCTGCACGGCCGCCGAGTAGAGGAGGGGCGGGAGGATCCCGACGAGGATGATCTCAGGGTCGATGTCGACGCCGGGCACGAACGGCAGCAGGCTCACGCCGAGGCCGATCGCGACGAGCAGCAGCGGGCCTGCGATCCTCACCTTGGGCGCGACGGCCGTCGTCACCGCGATCACGACGATCGCGACGATGGCGAGGACGAGCGCCTCCATGCGCTACAGGATGCCCAGCTCGCGCACCGCCGCGCGCTCCGCCTCGAGCTCGGCCACCGACGCATCGAACCTCGCGCGCGAGCGGGCGTCGAGGTCGAGACCCTCGATGACCCGGTATCCCGACCCGTCCGACGACACGGGGAACGAGCACACGAGGCCCTCCGGCACGCCGTACTCGCCCCGCGAGACGACGGCCGCCGAGGTCCACGCCGTACCGGCCTGCTCGTCGCGGACGTGCTCGATCGCGGCGTTCGCCGCCGACGCGACCGACGACGATCCGCGCACCTCGATGATCTCGGCGCCGCGCTTCGCGACGCGGGGGATGAAGAGGTCGTCGAGCCACGCGAGCGCCTGCTCGTGTCCGCCGAGCCGTTCCGCGAGGGCGTCGCCCACGGGAACCCCGCGCACCGTCGCGTGCGAGACGTCGGGGAACTGCGACGCGGAGTGGTTGCCCCAGATCGCGACGCCCTCGAGGTCGTCGGGCCGCGCGTCGAGAGCCTCCGCGAGCTGCCCGACGGCGCGATTGTGGTCGAGGCGAGTGAGTGCCGTGAACCGGTCGGAGGGGATGCCGGGCGCGGATGCCGCGGCGATGAGCGCGTTCGTGTTGGCGGGGTTGCCCACCACGACCACTCGGACGTCGTCCGCCGCCGCCGACCCGATCGCCTCCCCCTGCGGCCCGAAGATGCCGGCGTTGGCGGCGAGGAGGTCGGCGCGCTCCATGCCGGGGCCGCGCGGACGCGCCCCGACGAGCATCGCGATGTTCGCCCCCTCGAAGGCCGAGACCGCGCTGTCCGTCACCTCGACGGAGTGCAGGAGCGGGAACGCGCAGTCCTGCAGTTCGAGGGCCGCTCCCTCGGCCGCGCGCATCCCCTGCGGGATCTCGAGGAGTCGGAGCCTGACGGGCCGGTCCGGTCCGAGCATGTCTCCCGCGGCGATGCGGAAGAGCAGCGCGTACCCGATCTGGCCTCCGGCACCCGTGATCGTGACGGTCGTCGCAGTCGTCGCCATGCCCCTGAGCCTATTCCGGGCCCCGAGCGCAAGGGGGTGCGGATTTCCGGCGTTGTCCGGTCGCCCACGGTACCGTGAGGAAATGACGTTCAACGACAATGCGCGCGTCGGGGGGAACACGGCGCGTCGTCGGGGCGCCGGGGTCGCCGTCGCCGGTGGAGGCATCGCGGGCATCGGCGCGATCGCCGTGCTGCTGCTGAGCCTGTTCACGGGTCAGGACTTCTCGAGCGTGCTCGGACCCATCGCGGGCGGAGGTGGGGGCGGTCAGGAGACCGCGATCGACAACTGCCAGACCGGTGCCGACGCCAACGCGAACGACGACTGCCGCCTGGCCGCGGCATCCCTCAACATCGACCAGTACTGGGCGAACACGATCAAGGGGTACCGGCAGCCGCAGCTCATCATCGTGGACGGGTCGACATCGACCTCGTGCGGCACCGCATCGAACGCGACCGGCCCCTTCTACTGCCCGCCCGAGGAGAGCGTCTACGTCGACCCGACGTTCTTCGCGCTCCTGCGCGAGCGGTTCGACGCGACGGCGGGTCCGCTCGCGCAGCTCTACGTGCTCGCGCACGAGTACGGCCACCACGTGCAGAACATCAGCGGCATCATGGAGACGTATCCGGACAACGGCACGGGTCCCGACAGCAACGGCGTGCGGACCGAGCTGCAGGCGGACTGCCTCGCCGGCTCCTGGGTCGCGCACGCGGGGGAGCAGAAGGACGAGAACGGCGTGGCGTTCCTGCAGACCCCCACGGAGGCGCAGGTTCGGGATGCCATCAACGCGGCGCAGTCCGTCGGCGACGACCACATCCAGAAGGAGTCGGGCGTGCCCGTCAACCCCGAGACGTGGACCCACGGCTCGAGCGAGCAGCGCCAGCGCTGGTTCATGACGGGCTACCAGCAGGGCTACCAGGCGTGCGACACGTTCGGTGTGTCGGGAGACGCCCTGTGAACGGGCCCGCGCACCTCGACAGCATCCTCTACCCGCACATCGAGCCGTACGAGACGGGCGAGCTCATCGTCGGCGACGGCAACCGCGTCTACTGGGAGCAGAGCGGCAACCCGCACGGCAAGCCCGTCGTCTTCCTGCACGGCGGCCCCGGGGCAGGCACATCCCCGTGGCACCGGCGCTTCTTCGATCCCGAGCGCTATCGCATCGTGCTCTTCGACCAGCGCGGCTGCGGCCGCAGCACGCCTCACGCGAGCGACCCCCGCGCCGACCTGCGGTTCAACACGACGTGGCACCTCGTCGCCGACATCGAGCTGCTGCGACGCAACCTCGCGATCGAGCGGTGGCAGGTCTTCGGGGGCTCGTGGGGCAGCGCGCTCGCCCTCGCGTACGCGCAGGCGCACCCGGCCTCGGTCACCGAGATCGTGCTGCGGGGCATCTTCACGCTGCGCCGCTTCGAGCTGGAGTGGTTCTACGAGGGCGGTGCCTCCGCGATCTTCCCCGACCTGTGGGAGGACTTCGTCGCGCCCATCCCCGTGCTCGAGCGCTCGCGCATGATCGAGGCGTACGCGCGGCGGCTCGCCGACCCCGATCCCGCCGTGCACCGGCAGGCCGGCATCGCGTGGACCAGGTGGGAGGCATCCACCCTGACCCTGCATCCCGACCCCGACCTGGTGGCGTCCATGACCGAACCGGACAAGGCCGTCGCCTTCGCGCGCATCGAGAACCACTACTTCATGCACGGCGGGTGGTTCGAGGACGGCCAGCTCATCGCGGGCGCCGACGCGCTCCGCGGCATCCCGGGGGTCATCGTGCAGGGGCGGTACGACATCTGCACGCCTCCCATGACCGCATGGGATCTGCACCGGGCGTGGCCGGAGGCCGACTTCCGGATGATTCCGGATGCCGGGCACTCGGCGACCGAGCCGGGCATCGCGCGCGCCCTGCGCGAGGCGACGGACCGCTTCGCGGGGTGACCCTGGGCCGGCGACGTGGGCCGGCGCCCTCGGCCCTCGCGGTCCGAGGCAAGGTTCGCCGTCAGCCGACCGGCCGGAGAGCCCCGGCCTCCTCGAGATAGCGCTCGCCGCTAACCGGACAGACGAGCTCACCGTCGCGCGCTTCCAGCGGGCGGCCCGTGCGGCCGACCCAGCCGATGCGGCGCGCGGGAACACCGACCACGAGGGCGAAGGCGGGCACGTCCTTCGTCACGACGGCGCCCGCCGCGACGAGCGCGTACTCGCCGATCTCGACCGGCGCGACGCACACGGCACGGGCGCCGATCGAGGCGCCACGGCCGATCGTGACGCCGACGAGATCCCAGTCGGCGCCGGTCTTGGGCGAGCCGTCCGGATTGGCGGCGCGGGGGAACTCGTCATTGGTGAGCACGGCCGCCGGCCCGATGAACACGCCGTCGCCGAGGCGCGCCGGCTCGTAGACGAGCGCGTGGTTCTGCAGCTTGCAGGCCCGCCCGAGCTCGACTCCCGGGCCCACGTACGCGCCGCGTCCGATCGTGCACTGCGGTCCGATGCGGGCGTGCTCGCGGATCTGGGCCAGATGCCAGACGCGCGTGCCCTCGCCGATCGACGCCGTCGCGTCGACGTCGGCGCTCGGCTCGATGCGGGTCTCGTCGCTCATCGGGCCCCCTTCGTCGTGCGCCAGCATAGGGCGGACGCACAGGCGCGGCATCCCGATCTGAGATTGGGTCTTCCACGAAAAAGACAACCGGCGTAAAGTCCGTCGCGAGAACGACCGTTGCGCGTCCATGGGGGCACGTCTGCGACAGGGGATTCTCAGCCGGAATGTTGGGGGACACCGGACAGCAAAGGCTCGCAAGCCGCTAATCGTGGTGCGCGACGGCAGTCTGGGGGGACGTCGATGGCGACGGCACATTCCCTGTTCTCGACCCGACGAGGACGGGGAGCGACAGCGATCGCAGTGATCGCACTCGTGATCGCGGTGTACGCGACCACAGCCAGTGGGGGAGCAGCGCAGGCCCAGTCGGGCAGCTCCTGCGGAGCGACGATCAATCCGATCGTCTGCGAGAACCAGAAGCCCGGCACCGATCCGTCCGTGTGGGACATCGACGGCGCCGGAGACTCCACGATCCAGGGCTACGCGACCGACATCAGCGTCAATGCGGGCCAGAAGATCGACTTCAAGATCGACACGACCGCGAAGGCGTACTCGATCGACATCTACCGGACCGGCTGGTACCAGGGACTCGGCGCGCGGAAGATCGCGTCGGTCACGCCGTCGGCGACGCTGCCGCAGAAGCAGCCGCAGTGCATCTCCGACCTCACGACCGAGCTCTACGACTGCGGCACGTGGGCGGTCTCGGCCTCGTGGAACGTGCCGGCCGACGCGGTCTCGGGTGTCTACGTCGCGAGACTCACCCGCACCGACACGGGCGGGGCGAGCCACATCATCTTCATCGTCCGCAACGACGGCAACCACTCCGACGTGCTGTTCCAGACCTCCGACCCGACGTGGCAGGCCTACAACATGTACGGCGGCGCCGACTTCTACAACGGCGGCGCGAACGGCCGCGCCTACAAGCTGAGCTACAACCGTCCGTTCGCGACGCGCGGCGACAACAGCGGCCGTGACTTCTACTTCGGCGCCGAGTACCCGGCGGTGCGGTTCCTCGAGCGCAACGGCTACGACGTCAGCTACCTCGCCGGCGTCGACACCGACCGGCGCGGAGCAGAGCTGAAGAACCACAAGGTCTTCCTGTCGGTCGGCCACGACGAGTACTGGTCCGCCGCGCAGCGCGCGAACGTCGAGGCCGCGCGCGACGCCGGGGTGAACCTGCAGTTCCTGTCGGGGAACGAGATCTACTGGCACACCCGCTACGAGGCATCCGCCGACGGATCGAACACCGCGTACCGCACCCTCGTGACGTACAAGGAGACGTGGGCCGACGCCAAGATCGACCCGACGAGCGAGTGGACCGGCACGTGGCGCGATCCGCGCTTCGCATCGCAGGCGCAGGGCGCCGGAAAACCCGAGAACAGCCTCTCGGGGACGATGTTCATGGTCAACCGCGTTGACCTCCCGATCACGGTGTCGGCGGTGGAGGGCTCGTTCCGTCTCTGGCGGAATACCCCCCTGAGTTCCCTCCCCGCCGGCTCCGCTGCCGCCCTCGCGCAGCACACCGTGGGCTACGAGTCCGACGAGGACGTCGACAACGGGCTGCGGCCCGCCGGGCTCATCCGCCTGTCGACGACGACGGGGTCGTCGCAGGAGTACGTGCAGGACTACGGCCGGACGCTCGCGCCCGGCACGACGACCCACCACGTCACCCTCTACCGCGCGCCCAGCGGCGCCCTCGTGTTCTCGGCGGCGAGCATCCAGTGGACCTGGGGGCTCGACCAGAGTCACGACGGCGCGGGCGCGCCCGCAGACGCCTCCATGCAGCAGGCTCAGGTGAACCTGCTGGCAGACATGGGGGCCCAGCCGGGGTCGCTCATGACGGGACTCGTCGCCACGACGGCGAGCACCGACACGACGGCCCCGGCGACCACCATCACGTCGCCGACCGCCGGCCAGAGCATCGCCGGCGGCACGTCGGTGACGATGACCGGCACCGCCTCGGACACGGGCGGCAAGGTCGCGGGCGTCGAGGTCTCGGTCGACGGCGGCCGCACGTGGCACGCCGCCCAGGGGACCACCTCGTGGTCGTACACGTACATCCAGCAGGGCAGCGGCAACACGATCGTCGCGGCCCGGGCCATCGACGACAGTGCCAACTTTTCCGCCAGCGGCACGACGCGCACGGTCAACGTCACAGGACCCTACTCGGCCTTCGGCCAGGCGGTTCCCACGACGCCCGCCGCGTCCGACGCCTCGGCCGTCGAGCTCGGCCTGCGCTTCACGCCCGACTCCGACGGCTTCGTCGCGGGCGTGCGGTTCTACAAGGGCTCGGGCAACTCCGGTACCCACGTCGGGTCGCTGTGGGATGCCTCCGGCACCCGCCTCGCGAACGTCACGTTCACCGGCGAGACGTCGACCGGCTGGCAGTCGGCGTCGTTCACGCAGCCGGTCGCGGTGACGGCCGGGCAGACGTACACGGTCTCGTACACGGCGCCGCAGGGGCACTACGCGGCGCAGGACCGGTACTGGCCGTACGCCTCGCGCTGGTCGTCGCCCGTCGGCGTCACGAGCGGCGTCGGCTCGGCATCCCCCGCCGTCTACGGCAACCCGGGCACGTACCCCGTGAGCACCTACGGCGACTCGAACTACTTCGTCGACGTCCTGTTCACGAAGTCCGACACGTCGCCGCTGCGCATCCTGTCGCAGACACCGGGCGCGGGCGTCTCGAGCGTGCCGACGAACACCGCCATCACCGCGACGTTCACCCGGGCGGCCGATCCCGCGACCCTGACGATGAGCGTCACCCCGAACGGCGGATCGGCGATCGCTGGCAGCGTGACCTACGACGCCACGAGCCGCACGGCGAGGTTCACGCCGACCGCCGCGCTCGCCGCGTCGACGACCTACGCCGTCGCGATCGACGCGAAGGACACGTCGGGGGTCGGCCTCGCGCCGGGCTCGGGCTGGTCGTTCATGACCGCCGGTCCCGACCTGCCTCCGGGTCAGTGCCCCTGCAGCCTCTACCAGGAGAGCGCGGTTCCCACGACGCCGTCCGACACCGACACTGCGACCGTGACGCTCGGCGTCGTCTTCCGCGCCAACGTCGGCGGCACCGTCACGGCGCTGCGCTTCTACAAGGGCTCGGCGAACACGGGCACGCACACCGGTGCGCTGTGGGATGCCTCGGGCAACAGGCTCGCGAGCGTCACCTACACCGGCGAGTCGACCGCCGGATGGCAGACCGCCGTGCTCTCGACGCCTGTGACGATCGCCGCGAACACGAAGTACGTCGCGTCGTACGTCGCGCCGAACGGGCACTACGCCGTCACACCCAACGCCTACGCCGCCGCGTACACCCGCGGCCCGCTGACGGTCGACCCGGGCGGCGCCGTCTACGTCTATTCGCAGGGCTTCCCGAACCAGTCCTCGACCGCCGACTACGGCGTCGACGTCGTGTTCCAGCCGGGGGCTCCCGCGCCGGTTCCGGTGTCGAAGAGCCCGGCGCCGGGCGCGCGAGACGTCTCGACGACATCGCCCGCCTCGGTCACCTTCGACGGCGCCCTCCGCCCGACGTTCACTGGCACGGTGACCGCGAACGGGTCCGCCGTCGCGGGATCGTTCGCGCTCTCGTCCGACGCCAAGACGGTGACGTTCACGCCGTCGGGCGCCTACCCGTCGGGCGCCCTCGTCGTCGTGTCGCTGACGAATCTCGCGACACCACAGGGTTCGCCCGTCGCCGACGTGACGTGGTCGTTCTCGATCGTCGGCGCTGCCGCGACCGTGACGCTCCTCGGAACCGCCACGCCGGCGGCGAGCGACTCCGACTCCACCTCGGTCGAGCTCGGCATGGGCTTCACGTCCTCTGCGGCGGGAAGCGTCACGGCGATCCGCTTCTACAAGTCCGCCACGAACACGGGGACCCACGTCGGGTCGCTGTGGGACGCCTCGGGCGCTCAGCTCGCACAGGTGACGTTCACGAACGAGACCGCCTCGGGCTGGCAGCGCGCCGTGCTCGACCGGCCCGTCGCCCTGACACCCGGCGCGAAGTACGTCGTGTCGTATCTCGCCCCGAAGGGCAACTACTCCTATACGCCGGCCGGCTTCGCGACCGCCGTGACGAGCGGGCCCCTCGCGACGAGCGGCCCGAACGGCCTCTACCGGTATGGCGCGGGCGGCGTCATGCCGACGAGCACGTGGAACTCGTCGAACTACTTCGTCGACGTGGAGTTCACGCCCAGCTCGACCTCGTCGGCGCCGACGGTCACGGCCGTCACGCCCGCGCGGAACGGCACCGGCGTCGATGTCGGCACGACCGTCACGGCGACCCTGAGCCGCGACCCCGACACGCAGACCGCGTCGGTGACCCTGAGCGGTCCGCAGGGCGCGGTCGCGGGAACGCAGTCGTACGACACGACGGCGCACAAGGCGACCTTCCGCCCCTCGGCGGCGCTCGCCTACGCCACGACGTACACCGCGACCCTGTGGGCGGCGGGCACGGTGCTCGACACGTGGGCCTTCACGACCGGCGAGATCCCGACGAGCACGAACGTGCAGACGCTCTTCGGCACGCAGGTGCCGGACGTCCCGAACGTCGCCGACACGAGTCCGATCGAGGTCGGGACGGCGTTCACCGTCGCGCAGGCCGGCCAGGCGACCGCCATCCGGCTCTACAAGGGCGACGCCAACACGGGCAGCCACCGGGGCACGCTCTGGAGCCCGACCGGGCAGGTTCTCGCGCAGGTGACGTTCACCGGCGAGACGGCCTCGGGGTGGCAGCGCGCCGCGCTCAGCGCGCCCGTCCCGCTCGCCCCGGGCAACACGTACGTCGTGTCGTACTTCTCGCCGGGCGGGGGCTACTCGTACACGAACGGCTACTTCACGCAGGCGCGCGTCTCGGGGGCGATCACGGGGCTCGCCACGACGGGCGGGCGGTACGTCTACAGCCCCACGGGCGGGATGCCGACCCTGTCGTCGAACGCCGCGGGCTACTACGTCGACGCCGAGATCGACTTCGGGACGACGCCGCCGACACCGACGCCGACACCGACGCCGACCCCGACGCCGACGCCGACGCCGACGCCGACTCCGACGCCGACGCCGACGCCGACGCCGACGCCGACGCCGAGCCCGACGCCGACCAACGACTTCGTGAACCTCTTCGGCACGACGGCCACGCCCGCGACGCCGAACGCGACGACCGCGACCCGCATCCAGGTCGCCACGCGGTTCACGGTGAGCGCGCCGGGCGTCGTCCGCTCGATCCGGTTCTACAAGGGCACGCAGAACACGGGCACCCACACGGGCTACCTGTGGGGCCCCGGTGGCACGAGGCTCGCGACGGTGACATTCACGGGCGAGACGGCGTCGGGCTGGCAGACCGCGACGCTCACGACGCCGATCCGCCTGACGGTCGGCTCGGAGTACCGGGTCGGCATGTACAGCACGTCGCTGCGCTACTCCGTGACGACCAACGGCCTCGCGACGAAGGTCACGTCGGGGCCGATCTCGACCGTCGTACCGGGCGGGGCATCCGTCTTCGGTCAGACGTATCCGACGACGACGTCGTCGAACAAGTACTGGGTGG
Source organism: Microbacterium sp. AZCO (assembly GCF_039614715.1). Taxonomy (GTDB): domain Bacteria; phylum Actinomycetota; class Actinomycetes; order Actinomycetales; family Microbacteriaceae; genus Microbacterium. Next base: position 3,775,511 of record NZ_CP154857.1, read on the forward strand.
ACGTCGTGTTCGATCCGGACTAGCCGCGGTGCCGGCGCGGGCCGGCATCGAGCGAACAGACCCTGTGGGGGGGTTGAGGGGAAGGGGAACCGGAGAATGGCTGAACGCCTGAGCATCGCCGTCGTGGGCGCGGGCTACTGGGGGCCGAACCTCGCGCGGAACTTCCGCGCGAGTGCGGACTGGGAACTGGCCGCCGTGTGCGACCTCGATCTCGCGCGGGCTCGCCAGGTCGCCGAGACGGTGGGCGGCGCGCCCGTCACCGACAGCCTCGACGCCGTGCTGCGCGACCGCGGCATCCACGCCGTCGCCGTCGCGACGCCGGCGCGCACGCACCACCCGATCGTCATGGCGGCGCTCGCCGCGGGCAAGCACGTCATCGTCGAGAAGCCGCTGGCCGACGGATTCGGCCGGGGCGAGGAGATGGTGGATGCCGCGGCCGAGCGCGGACTCGTCCTGATGACCGACCACACCTACTGCTACACGCCGGCGGCGCTGAAGATCGCCGAGCTCATCGCGGAGGACTTCCTCGGAGAGGTGCTCTTCATCGACAGCGTGCGCATCAACCTGGGGCTCATCCAGCCCGACGTCGACGTCTTCTGGGATCTCGCGCCGCACGACCTCGCGATCCTCGACTTCGTGCTGCCGGGGGGCCTTGCGCCTGTGTCGGTCTCGGCGCACGGGGCCGATCCGCTCGGCACGGGGAAGCCGTGCATCGGCTACCTCGTGATCCCGCTCGCGGGCGGGGCGATCGCGCACGTCCACGTCAACTGGCTGAGCCCGACGAAGATCCGCCAGATGGTCATCGGAGGCACGCGCCGCACGCTCGTCTGGGACGACCTCAACCCGCAGCAGCGCGTGAGCGTGTACGACCGCGGAGTCGACCTCGCGACCCGGTCGCGCCGCCGGTCCGACACGCACGCCGCGCGGATCTCGTACCGCCTCGGCGACACGTGGGCACCCGCGCTGCCCGAGCGGGAGGCGCTCTCGTCGGTCGCGGCCGAGTTCGCGGCCGCGATCCGCGAGCGCCGCCGCGCCCGCACGAGCGGCGAGTCCGGCCTGCGCATCCTGTCGGTGCTGGACGCGGCCGCCGCGAGCCTGGCGGCCGCCGGGGCGCCGCATCCACTCGCCCTCGCCGGCGTCGAGCAGGACAGACGCGCCCGTGCCGAGCGCGAGGCGGTGGCGGGATGACGCGGATCGAAGACGCCCGCGTGCTCGTCACGGGCGGAGCGGGCACCATCGGCTCGACGATCGTCGATCAGCTGCTGGATGCCGGGGCCGCCGAGATCGACGTGCTCGACAGCCTCGTGCGCGGCCGCCGCGCCAACCTCGACGCGGCGCTCGCGTCGGGCCGCGTGCGGCTCGTCGAGGGCGACATCCGCGACGCCGACCTCGTCGACACGCTGACGCGCGGAAAGGACCTCGTCTTCCACGAGGCGGCGATCCGCATCACGCAGTGCGCCGAGGAGCCGCGGCTCGCCCTCGAAGTGCTCGCCGACGGCACGTTCAACGTCGTGGAGGCCGCCGCCCGCAACCGGGTCGGCAAGCTCGTCGCGGCCTCGAGCGCCTCGGTGTACGGCATGGCCGAGGTCTTCCCCACCGACGAGCGGCATCACCACGAGAACAACGACACCCTCTACGGTGCCGCGAAGACGTTCAACGAGGGGCTCATCCGCAGCTTCCGCGCGATGGAGGGCCTCGACTACGTGATCCTGCGCTACTTCAATGTGTACGGACCGCGCATGGACGTGCACGGCCTCTATACGGAGGTGCTCGTCCGCTGGATGGAACGCATCGCCGACGGCATCCCGCCTCTGATCCTCGGCGACGGGCTGCAGACGATGGACTTCGTCTGCGTGCCGGACGTGGCTCGCGCCAACATCCTCGCGGCCGGCAGCGACGTCACGGACGGCACGTACAACGTCGCGAGCGGCACCGAGACGAGCCTGCGCGATCTGGCGACGACGCTCGTGCGCGTGATGGGCGCACACGTCGGGCTAAAGTTCGGGCCGCCGCGCGCGGTCAACTCGGTGGTCCGCCGCCTCGCCGACACGCGCGCCGCGGCGCTCGACCTCGGCTTCGCAGCGCAGATCGACCTGGAGGAGGGCCTGCGCCGGCTCGTCGAGTGGTGGATGCCGCTCCGCGACGAGGTGGCGGCGGAACGGACGGCGGTGGCCCGATGAGCACGATCACCCGCATCGACGTCATGCGCCCGTGGCTCGGACAGGAGGAGGCGGATGCCGTCGCCGAGGTGATCGCCAGCGGATGGGTCGCCCAGGGCCCGCGGGTCGCGCAGTTCGAGGCGGCGTTCGCGGCCGCGATGCAGGCTCCGTTCGCGGTCGCGACGACGAGCTGCACGACGGCGCTGCACCTCGCGCTCGTCGTGGCGGGCGTCGGCCCGGGCGACGAAGTCGTCGTCCCATCGTTCTCGTTCATCGCGACGAGCAACGCGGTGCGCTACGTCGGCGCGTGTCCTGTCTTCGCCGACATCGACGTCGTGACCGGCAACGTCACGGGCGAGACGATCGCCGCCGCCCTCACGCCCGCGACCCGCGCCGTCATCGCGGTGGATCAGGGCGGCGTCCCGGTCGACCTCGACGACGTGCGCCGCGTGACCGACCCGCTCGGCATCCTCGTCATCGAGGACGCCGCGTGCGGCGCGGGCTCGCGCTACCGCGGGCGTCCCGTCGGCGCGGGCGCCGAGCTGACCGCGTGGTCCTTCCACCCCCGCAAGCTCCTCACGACGGGCGAGGGCGGCATGCTCACGACACCGCACGAGGAGTGGGCCCAGCGCGCCCGGCATCTGCGCGAGCACGCCATGAGCGTCTCCGCCGCCGACCGCCATCTGTCGATGCTGCCCGCCGCCGAGGTCTACACCGACGTCGGGTTCAACTTCCGCATGACCGATCTGCAGGCCGCGGTCGGCCTCGTGCAGCTCGACCGGCTGCCGACGATCGTGGGGCGGCGCCGCGCGCTCGCCGCCCGGTACCAGGAGCACCTGCCCGAGGGGCTGCGTGCCGTCGCCGACCCGCCGCACGGCACCACGAACTACCAGTCGTTCTGGGTCGACGTGCTCCCCGAGTACCGCCGCTCGCGCGACGGACTCCTCGAGGCGCTCGCCGAGGCCGGCATCTCGGCCCGCCGCGGCATCATGGCGGCGCACCGCCAGCCGCCGTACCGCGGCGTCGCGGCGCCCGGTTCGCTGCCGGCGACCGAGCGGCTCACCGACCACACGCTCATCCTTCCTCTCTTCCACACGCTCACGCGCGACGACCAGGACCGGGTCCTCGCGGTGCTGCGGGAGGAGCGGCCATGACGCGAGGCGTCCTCCTCCTGGGTGCGAGCGGTCTGGCCCGCGAGGTCATCGCCGCCGACCCGTCGGGCATCGTCGGCATCGCCGACGACGACGAGACCCTGCACGGCCGGGCGATGGGCGGCGTGCCGATCCTCGGCGGCATCGCCGACATCTCGCGGCGGCCCCACGACCTCCTCGTCTGCGTCGGCGGGGGAAGCGGCCGCCGGGCCATCGTGCGCCGGCTCCTCGCCTGGGGCCTGCCGCCGACCCGGTTCGCGACGTTCGTCGCGCCGACCGTGCGGGTGGGCCGGTCGAGCTCGATCGGGGCGGGCAGCATCCTGCTCGACGGGGTGGTCGTCACCGCCGACGCCTCGATCGGCCGGCACGTCGTGATGATGCCGCACTGCACCATCACGCACGACGACGTCATCGCCGACTACGCGACGCTCGCCGCCGGCGTCTCGCTCGGCGGCGGCGTGCACATCGGACAGGCGGCGTATCTCGGCATGAACGCGTCGGTGAGACAGCACATCACGGTCGGAGCCGAGGCGACCGTGGGAATGGGAGCAGCCGTGGTCGGCGACATCCCCGAAGGCCAGATCTGGGCGGGCGTCCCCGCCCAGCCCCTCGACGAGGTGGTGCGGCGATGAAGCACGTCGTGGTGCCCCGGCGCATGCGGCGCCCCGCGACGGTGACGGCCGTCATCCCGTGCTACAACTACGGTCGCTACCTGCCCTCGGTCGTGAGCAGCGTGCTCCGGCAGCCGGGTGTCGACGCCCGCGTCATCATCGTCGACGACGCCTCGCCCGACGGCTCCGGCGAGGTCGCTCGGCGGCTCGCGCACGGCGACCCGCGCATCCAAGCCGTCGTGCACGACGAGAACCAGGGGCACATCGCGACCTACAACGACGGGCTCGCGCGCGTCGACTCGGAGTTCGTGACCCTCCTCTCCGCCGACGACCTGCTCGCGCCCGGGGCCCTCTCCCGCGCCGCCGCGCTCATGCAGACCTATCCGGATGTGGGACTCGTGTACGGGTCGATCGCGATCTTCGCGCACGACCGCGAGAAGCGCCCGACCCGGGCCCGCTCCTACTACCTGTGGCGCATCTGGGGCGGCGACGAATGGATCGGCGGTGTCGCCGGCAGCGGCTACAACCCGATCGCCTCGCCCGAGGCCGTCGTGCGCACCTCCGTCATGCGCGACGTCGGCGACTACAACCCCCGGCTGCCGCACTCGGGAGACCTCGAGTACTGGCTGCGCATCGCGGCGCGCGCGGACGTGGGGCAGATCCACGGTCCTCTGCAGGCGTACTACCGCGTGCACGGCGGCAACATGCACACGCGCAGCTTCGGCACGCGCGAGAGCGACCTGCGCGAGCGGTTCGCGGCGTTCTCGGTGCTCTGCGACGACGACGCGATGGCGGGCCTGCCCACCGCGCCGCTGCGATTCGAGCAGGCCCGCGAGACCATCGCGACACAGGCCGAGGACCTGCTCGCCGAGGAGCAGGCTCACGGGGGCGAGCGCTCGCACAGCCTCGTCGCCTTCCTGCGGTCGCTCGACGAGGCCCGGATGGGCGCCCCGGAGCGGGTGTGAGGAGGCCGGCCATGCTCGTGCAGTCCGTTCCGATGCTCGACCTGGGTCACCAGCATCGGCTGGTCGCCGACGAGGTCGCCGAGGGCTTCGCCCGCGTGCTCGCGTCGAACTCCTACGTGCTCGGCCGGGAGGTCGAGCAGTTCGAGCGGGAGTACGGCGACTACCTCGGGCTAGCGCACGTCGTCGGCGTCGGCAACGGCACGGATGCGCTCGAGCTCGCGCTCGCCGCGGCCGGCGTCGGACCGGGCGACGAGGTCGTCATCCCGGCGAACACCTTCGTCGCGACGGCCGAGGCGGTCGTGCGGGTCGGCGCGACGCTTCGCCTCGTCGACGTCACCGACGACCACCTCATCGACCCCGCCGAGGTGGCCCTCGCGCTCTCGAGCCGCACGCGGGCCGTCATCCCGGTGCACCTCTACGGCCGCATCGCCGATGTCGCCGCGATCCGTCGCCTCGTCGGCCCTGATGTCCTCATCGTCGAGGACGCCGCGCAGAGCCAGGGCGCCCGCACGGCGGGCCGCGCCGCCGGCGCGCTGGGCGACGTCGCCGCCACGAGCTTCTACCCCGGCAAGAACCTCGGCGCCTACGGCGACGCCGGCGCCGTCACGACGAACGATGCCGGCATCGCCGACCGCGTGCGGGCCCTGCGCAACCACGGCGGCACGGCCCGCTACGAGCACCGGATCGTCGGCTCGAACTCGCGACTCGACTCGCTGCAGGCCGTCGTGCTCTCCGCGAAGCTCCGCCACCTCGACGCGTGGAACGCCGAGCGCCGCGTCCTCGCGGCCCGCTATCGCCAGGGACTCGCCCGGCCCGGCATCACGGTGCCGACGGCGCCCGAGTACGAGGCGCACGTCTACCACCAGTTCGTCGTCGAGCTCGACGACCGGAACCGCGTGTTCGCGGAGCTCGTCGCGGCGGGCATCGGGGTCGGCATCCACTATCCGACTCCCGTCCATCTGCTGCCCGCCTTCGCGTCCGCCGGGCTGGGCGGGGTGGGCGACTTCCCGCGCGCCGAGCGGCAGGCGGGCCGCATCCTCTCGCTCCCCATCTATCCGGGACTCACCGAGCGCGCGCAGGACCGCGTGATCGCGAGCCTCCTCGAGGCGATCGGCTGACGCATGCCCGCGATCCCCGAACCCGCCAGCCCGCTCGGCCCCCGCGCGGCCGCGAGCGTCGCGTGGCTCACGGGGCAGACGTGGGCCGTCAAGGTCGGCGGCTTCGTGACGGTCGTCATCCTCGCGCGGCTGCTGACGCCGACCGACTTCGGCCTCGTCGCCGTCGCGATGACGGTCGTGCCGGTCGTCTACCTGCTCGCGGATCTGGGCTTCGGGACGTACATGATGCAGGCTCGGGATGCCGACGAGACGGCCGCCGCGACCGCGTTCTGGTATTCGGTCATCTCGGGCACGGGCCTGGCGCTGCTGCTCGTCGCGGCGGCGCCGCTGCTGCAGCTCGTCTTCGGAGTTCCGGGGGTCGCGGGGGTCATCGCCGCGATGAGCCCCGCGGTGCTGTTCGTCTCGCTCGCCGCCGTGCCGATCGCGCTCCTGCGTCGCACCCTGCGGTTCCGTGCGCTCGCGATCCAGGCGGCCGTCGCGGCGCTCGTCGCCCAGGTCGTCGCCATCGTCCTCGCGCTCGCGGGCGCCGGAGTGTGGGCGCTCGTCGCGCAGACGTGCGTCTTCCAGGCGGTCACGGCGATCGCGGCGTGGATCGCCGCACGGTGGCATCCCGTCTGGCGCTTCAGCATGGCCGACTTCCGCACGATGTTCGGGTTCGGCTCGAAGGTCGCCGGCGTCAACCTCGTCGCGATGGCGCGGCAGTGGGGCGAGAACGCGATCATCGCCAACGTGCTGGGCGCCGCTGCCCTCGGCCAGCTGAGCATCGCCCAGCGGCTCGTGCAGACGACGCAGGAGGTCGCGGGCGCCGCGATCGCTCCCGTCTCGACCGTCGTCTTCGCGAAGGTCCGCGACGACCCCGAGCGGCTGGGTCGCGGATACGATCGCGCGCTCGGGCTGTCGTACGCCGTCATCGCGCCCGCCCTCACGGCCATCCTCGTGACGGCCCCGCTGCTCGTACCCCTCCTCTTCGGACCGCAGTGGACCCAGGCGATCCCCGTCGCGCAGGCCCTGTCGATCGCCGCGGTCTTCACGCTCGCCGCGACACTCGACCACGGCCTCTTCTACGGACTCGGCCGCCCCGGGGCGTGGTTCGTCTACGCGACCGCGATCGAAGCCCTGACGGTCCTCGTCACGGCGATCGTCGCCCGCTACGGCATCGTCGCCGTCGCCGTCGGATTCGTCGGAGTCGCCGCCCTCGCGACCGTCGTGCGCTGGGTGCTCGTCGCGCGGCTGCTCGAGGTCGGCATCTGGCGCATCGCACGGCGCGCGGCGGGCGCGCTCGTCGCCGTCGCGGGCGCCGCCGCGGCCGGGTGGGGCGCCATGACCGTGTGCGCGGGGCTCCCGCCCATCGCGGCGATCGTCATCGCGGGATGCGTCGTCCTCGTCGTGCACCTCGCCATCTGCCGCTGGACTCTGACGCGGGCGTACCGCGACCTCCTGGGCGAGATCGCATCGCGCCTGCCGCGGCGCCTCCACCGGAAGGAGGCGACCCGATGACCCGCTTCCGCGCCGCCGCCCGGCGCGCGCTCGCCGTCGGCCCGCGCGGCATCGCCCAGCGCGTCGCGCAGCGCGCGTACCGGGCGACCGGGGCGGCCGATCTGCTCTTCAACCTCGACCTCGACGACATCCTCGCGGACGTCCCGGCCGACCTCCCCGTGCCTCCGCCTGCCGGCGAGGGGCCGCTCACGATCGGCTGGGTCAGCACGCCGCCCGCGCCGGGATCGGGCGGGCACACGACGGTCTTCCGCATGGTGGAGGCGCTCGAGGCGGCGGGCCACACGTGCGTGCTGTTCCTCTACGACAAGCACGGCCTCGACGTCGACCGGCAGACCGCGGTGGTGCGGGCGCACTGGCCGCGCGTCCGCGCCGCGGTCGCCGACGCGCGGGCGGGGATCGGCGGCGTCGACGCGGTCGTCGCGACGGGCTGGGAGTCCGCGCACCTGGTCGTCTCGCGAGGTCGCGGAGCCATGCACCGCCTCTACTTCCTGCAGGACTACGAGCCGTACTTCTACGGCCACGGCGCCGAGCACGAGCTCGCCGCCATGACCTACCGATTCCCGTTCCGGCGCCTCGCGCTCGGCGAGATGCTCGACGCGATGGTCCGTGCCGAGACGGGCCTCGGGAGCGACGTCGTGCCGTTCGGCTGCGATGCGACGGCCTACCGGCCACCCGAGCCCGAGATGGACCGGTCGGGAATCGTCTACTACTCGCGACCCGAGTTCGCCCGCCGCGGGCACCAGCTCGCGTGCGTCGCGCTGCGCCGCTTCCACGCCCTGCATCCCGAGCAGCCGATCCACGTCTACGGCGCATACCCGCGCGGACTCGACCTGCCGATCGTCTTCCACGGACGCCTCACGCCCGCCGAGCTCAACGACCTCTACGGCCGCACGATCGCGGGGCTGGCGCTGTCGTTCACCAACATCACGCTCGTCGCGGAGGAGATGCTCGCGGCGGGCTGCATCCCGGTCGTCAACGAACTGGATGCCGCGCACCTCGTGCTCGCGAACCCCGCCGTGCGCTGGGCCGAGCCCACCGCCGGCGCGCTCGCCGGAGCTCTCGCGGAGGTCGTCGAAGAGCCCGACCTCGCCCGCCGTGCCCGGGCGGCCGCGGCATCCGTGGTCGGCCGGTCGTGGGAACCCGCGCAGCGGGAGCTCGTGCGGCTCGTGGAGGAGACGGTGCGCGGCCCGCGCGCAGTGCAAGAGACGCGCGCAGCGGAGGAGCCCCTGCGCGCCCCGCGGGTCGGCGAGCGGGGACCGAGGCTCGTCGCCGTGCCCGTCGAGCGAGAGGAGAAGGCGTCATGACCCAGACGATGCCCCGGCCGGCTGTCGAATCCACGCGCGCCGGACGCCCCCCGCACGTGCTGATCATCGTCGAGAACCTTCCCGTGCCGCTCGATCGTCGCGTGTGGCTGGAGTGTCAGGCGCTCGTCGCTCGCGGTTACCGCGTCAGCGTCATCTGCCCCAAGGGCCCGGGCGACCCCGGACGGCAGCGCATCGACGGCGTCGACATCTACAAGTTCCGCCCCGCGCCGCCCGCACGCGGGCTGATCGGCTACGCGTGGGAGTTCGCCTACAGCTGGATGCGCAGCGCGCTGCTCACCCTGCGCGTGCGGCACGACGGCCGCTTCGACATCCTGCAGGCCTGCAACCCGCCCGACACGCTGTGGCTCATCGCGCGGCTGTGGAAGCCGTTCGGCGTGCGCTTCGTCTTCGACCACCACGACCTCGACCCCGAGCTGTTCGTCTCGCGGTTCGGCGAGCCCCGCGGCATCCTGAAGCGCCTCGAATACGCGGGGCTGCGCTGGCTCGAGCGGCGCACCTTCCGCACTGCCGACCGGGTGATCTCGACGAACGAGTCGTACCGGGCCATCGCCGTGACGCGGGGAGGGATGCCGGCCGACAGGATCACGGTCGTGCGCAGCGGTCCCGACACGACGCAGATGCGGCCCATCTATCCCACCGATCCGCGCCCGGCCGGAACGACGAACCTCGTCTACCTCGGCATCATGGGCCCGCAGGACGGCGTGGACAAGGTGCTGCTCGTGATGGACGAACTCGTGCACCGCCGCGGCCGCACCGATGTGACGGCGACCCTCCTGGGCTTCGGGGACTGCTTCGACGAGCTGCGCGAGCAGACGGCGCGCCTCGGCCTCGACCGCTGGGTGACCTTCACCGGCCGCGTCGACCGCGCGGCGATCGCGGAGCACCTGAGCCGCTCCGACATCGGGGTGTGCCCCGACCTGAAGACCCCGCTCAACGACCTGTCGACCATGAACAAGACGATGGAGTACATGGCCTACGGCCTGCCGAGCGTCGCGTTCGACCTCGTCGAGACCCGCGTCTCGGGCGGCGACGCCGTGCGGTACGTCCCGTCGGGCGACCTCGAGGCCTTCGCCGACGAGGTCGAGCGGCTCGTCGACGACCCGGCGCTGCGCGTCTCGCTCGGCCGTCGCGCGCGGGCCCGCGTCTCGGCGGAGCTCGACTGGCGCCCGCAGGCCGAGGCGTACGTCTCCGTGTACGACGGCCTGACCGGCCTCGTCGCGGTCGACGACGACGAGGTCCCGGCCGCGCCGGCGCCGGCCGTCGACCCGCAGGGCCGCCGTTACGTCGACCTCGACGACGCGGCGGAGTTCGACCGCTACCTCGCGGAACGGAGGGCCGCCCGGTGAGGATCGCGTTCCACGACCTCCTGTCCGACGCGGCGACCGCCGCCCCGGACTCGCCCGCCCTCACCTACCGGGACCACACGTCGACCTATCGCGAGACGTGGGAAGCCGCGCAGGCGGTCGCGGCGCAGCTCGTCTCGCTCGGCATCGCGAAGGGCGACCGCGTGGCGATCTGCCTCGAGAAGCGCATCGAGACCGTCGTCGCGATGTTCGCCACGTCGCTCGCGGGCGGCATCTTCGTGCCGGTCAGCCACGTGCTGCGCGACCCGCAGGTCGCGCACATCCTGTCGGACTCCGGCGCGCGCTTCGCCGTGACCTCTGCCGAGCGGCTGACCCGCATCGGCGGCCTCCTCGTCGAGGCCGAGGTCGACCAGGTCGTCGTCATCGGCGGACCCGACGATGCGCCCTTCGCGCTGCCGCGCGTGCACCGCTGGGCCGACCGGCACCCGCACGGCGGCTTCGCCGCACCCCGCGTCATCGATCCCGATCCCGCGGCCATCATCTACACGTCGGGGAGCACGGGCAGGCCGAAGGGCGTCGTGCTGAGTCACCGCAACCTGATCGTGGGCGCCGAGAGCGTCAGCAGCTACCTCGGCAACACGAGCGACGACGTCATCCTGAGCGTCCTGCCGCTGAGCTTCGACGCGGGGCTCAGCCAGGTGACCACGGCGTTCGCCGTGCGCGCGCACTGCGTGCTCATGAACTACCTGACCCCCCACGAGGTGCCGCGGCTGTGCGTGCGGCACGGCGTGACGGGCATCACGGGCGTCCCGCCGCTGTGGATCCAGCTGAGCGAGGTCGAGTGGCCCGGGATCGCGGTGCACCACGTGCGGTACTGGGCCAACACGGGAGGGCGGATGCCGCGCGGCACGCTCGACCGCCTGCGCGGCATCCTCACCGAGGCCCGTCCGTTCCTCATGTACGGCCTCACGGAGGCGTTCCGCTCGACGTACCTCGACCCGTCCGAGGTGGACCGGCGGCCCGACTCGATCGGCAAGGCCATCCCCGACGCCGAGGTGCTCGTGCTGCATCCCGACGGCACTCCCTGCGGTCCCGGCGAGGAGGGCGAGCTCGTGCACCGCGGGCCGCTCGTCGCCCTCGGGTACTGGAACGACCCCGACCAGACGGCGGTGCGCTTCCGCCCGGTCGAACGGCCGGATCAGCCGTGGCGGACGCCGGAGTACGCGGTCTGGTCGGGCGACACGGTGGTCGCCGACGAGGACGGCTTCCTGTACCACCTGGGCCGGCGCGACGAGATGATCAAGACCTCCGGCTACCGCGTGAGCCCGACCGATGTCGAGGAGGCCGTGTACAGCACGGGCCTCGTCCGCGAGGCGGTGGCGTTCGGGATGGAGGATGCCGCGATCGGCGCCCGGATCGTGCTCGTCGTCGCGGCCCCCGACGCCGAGGCGCTCGATCAGGCGGCGCTCATCGCCCACCTGCACCGCGTGCTGCCCTGGTACATGGTGCCGTCCGAGGTGCGGGTCGTCCGGGCGCTCCCGCGCTCGCCGAACGGCAAGTTCGACCGTGCCGCCCTGCGCGCGGAGGTGCGGATATGACGCCGCGCGAGCACATCCTCGAGCACGGCATCCTCGACGGCGAGCTGCGCGTCGGGGGCATGCGGCTGTCGCTCCTGGCCGCGCGCGTCGGCTCGACGCCGTTCTTCGCGTACGACCGCGAGCTGCTCGACCGGCGCATCGAGCGCCTCCGCCTGCTGCTGCCGCAGCGCGTCGAGCTCAGCTACGCCGTCAAGGCCAACCCCATGCCGGCGGTCGTGCAGCACCTCGCGCGCCGCGTCGACCGGTTCGACGTCGCGTCCGCCCACGAACTGCAGACGGCCCTCGACACGACGGTGCCCGAGGGGCGGGTGAGCTTCGCGGGCCCCGGCAAGACCGCCGACGAGATCCGCCGCGGCGTCGCGGCGGGCATCGTGCTCGAGGTGGAGTCCCGCACGGAGCTCCGCCGCGTCGTGGCCGCGGGCGACGAGCTCGGTCTCACGCCGACCGTGGCGATCCGGGTCAATCCGGACTTCGCCGTCAAGGGCTCCGGCATGCGCATGGGCGGCGGTCCCCAGCAGTTCGGCATCGACGCGGAGTGCGTGCCCGCGATCCTCGCCGAGTTCGCGCAGGCCGGGGTGGACGTCCACGGCTTCCACGTGTTCGCGGGCTCCCAGAACCTCAACGCGGAGGTCATCGCCGAGGCGCAGACGCGCACGGTCGAGCTCGTCTCGCACCTCGCCGACCACCTCGCCGGGCCGCTGCGCTATCTCAACCTGGGCGGCGGGTTCGGCATCCCGTACACCGACCGCGACGATCCGCTCGACCTCGCCGCCGTCGCCGACAATCTGCACCGCCTCGTCGACGGGCCGATCGCCGCGCGCTTCCCCGGGGCTCACCCGGTCGTGGAGCTCGGCCGCTACATCGTCGGCGAGTGCGGCGTGTACGTCACGCGGGTCGTCGATCGCAAGCAGTCCCGCGGCCGCCGGTACGTCATCGTCGACGGCGGCATGCACCACCAGCTGGCGGCATCCGGTCATCTCGGCCAGGTGATCCGCCGCAACTATCCGCTCGCCGTCGGCAATCGCGTCGATGAGGATGCCGCAGGCCCGGTCGACGTCGTCGGCTGCCTGTGCACGCCTCTCGATCTCCTCGCCGACGACGTCGCTCTTCCGGCTGTCGAGCTCGACGACCTCATCGTCGTGTTCCAGGCCGGTGCCTATGGGCTCACCGCGAGCCCGACCGCGTTCCTGAGTCACCCGGCGCCCGCCGAGGTGCTCGTGTGACGCGGATGTCCTTTGGGGAAGGGGAAGCCATGACCGCCACTCTCGAGACCGTGCGAGTCGTCCTCGTCGAGGCGCTCGAACTGCCGTACGACGCGAATCAGCTGGATGCCGGCACCGCGCTGTTCGGCGCGATGCCCGAGCTCGATTCGTTCGGCGTGCTCCAGGTCGTCGCGGCGCTCGAGGAGCGCTTCGACATCAGGATCGAGGACGACGAGTTCGGTGCGGACCTGTTCGAGACCGTCGGCACGCTGTCGGACTTCGTCGATGCCAAGCTCGCTGTCGTCTGACGTCCGCGGGCCCGCTCCACTGCCGGGCTTCCTCGCCGTGCCGCTCGCCGCGCCCGACGCGCAGGCGGCGATGCCCGCCGTGCCCGCGGCCCGCGTGGCGGCCTGCGGCCCGGTGCTCGCGTGCTCGTGGGGCGTCGGGCGGCTCGACGGCGCCCAGCCCCCCGTGCTCGTGCTGTCCCGCGTCGTCCGCACGGCGCGAGGACCGGTCTCGGCGGCGGCGATCGAGAGCGCGCGCTCGTTCCCGGCTGCGCTGTCCGCACTCGCCCCGCCCTTCGGCGCCGCCTTCGGCGACGGCGCCGGCGTGACGATGGTCGCCGACAGCATGGGGCTGCGGCAGCTGTACCACTCGGCGCCGGGGCGTCCCGGCGCCGCGGCCCTCTCCACCTCGGCGCTCCTCGTGGGCGGCGCGCGGCAGGCGGATCTCGACCTCACGGCCGTCGCGGTGCAGGCGCACCTCGGCTGGCAGCTCGGGCAGCGCACGCTCCTCGACGGCGTCGAGAAGCTCGCCCCCGGGGTCACGGCCCGCCTCGACGCGCGGGGTGTGGTGCTCGGCCCCGAGCCCGAGGCGCACGACGAGCCCGTCGCGCCCGGCGTCGCCGTGCACCGCGCCGCGGCGCTGCTGCGCACGTCGCTCGAGGCGCTCCTCGACGAGCACCCCGACGCCGTGCTGCAGCTCACGGGCGGGCAGGACTCGCGACTGCTCCTGAGCGCCATCCCGCCCTCGCGGCGGAAGGGGCTGAGTGCGATGACCCTCGGCGTGCCGGGGAGTGACGACGTCGTCGTGGCGCGGCGCCTGGCGGCGATGCACGGCCTCGATCACGAGGTGCGCGACCTGCCGCGCTTCGACGGGCTCGACCCCGCCGAGGCGTGGGAGCTCTGCCGGGCGGCAGCGGTGCAGCTGGATGCGTCGGCCGACCCGATCGCGCTCGCGGCCCTGTCGCTCGCCGAGGACCGCTTCGACCAGGGCGTGCGGATCTCGGGGCTGGGCGGAGAGGTCGCCCGCGGCTTCTACTACGTCGGGCACGTACACGACCGCCTCTACTCGTCTCGCGACGCGATCCGGCTCGCCCGGTGGCGGATGTTCGCGAACGAGTCCGTCGAGCCTGCGCTCCTCGCGCCCGAGTTCGCGGAGTGGAGCCTCACGACGGCGGAGGCTGCCGTGCACAACGCGCTGCGCGACGCGAGCGACGAGTGGTTCCGCGCGACGGACGTGCTCTACCTCCGCCACCGCATGCAGCGGTGGGCCGGCGTCACCGAGACCGCCGTCGCGAGCCGGCGCACCGTGCTCAATCCGATGCTCGATCCCACGTTCCTCGACATCGCGATGAGACTCGCCCCGGCCGACAAGGCGCACTCCCGGTTCCTCGCCCACCTGCAGCTCGCGCTCGACCCGGAGCTCGCCCGCATCCCGCTCGAGGGACGACCCGCGCCGGTGCAGTACGCCCACGGCGGGCCGGCCGCGGCGACCTCCCTCGCGCTCAGCTCGGGTCGCAAGGCGACCCGCAAGATCGCGCAGCGGATCCGGCACGAGGCCCGGCCTCCGGCGGGAGGCACGGCGGTGGCCCGAGCCGCCGTCGAGCACTGGCGGAGGCATCCCGAACTGCTCTCCCGTGCGGCCGGTTCGGGCCTTGTCCGCGCGTCGTGGCTCGAGGCGGTCGGCACGGGCCGCATCCAGCCGCGACCGTCGTCGCTGGCATTCCTGCTCAACCTGGAGACGGCGCTTCAGGTGGGTCGTGCGCATCCCGCGCGGGCCAGGAACGATGAAGGAGTTCTCATGAGATGAGCGATCTCTCATGCGTTCTGGTTTGATCCCGCGCGAAGGGTCCAACTGTAATGGGGCGGATCCCTTTGTCGGAAGTTCCGCCGCATGACCGTTGGTCCAGGGATCGCTGAACCCACAGGAATACATACTCATGCAGCACGCTCGCACACTGGACAAGACACTCACTCCACAACGACGGACGGCCGCCCTCGTGGCCGCCCTCGCCGCGCTCGCCTTCGTGGTCATCGCGGCTCTGGCCCCCACGTTCGCGGCTCGCGCCGACGTTCTCGCCGGGTCGATCTTCGCGGCGAAGTCGCCGGTCAGCCTCACGAACCACAACGACACCGCGTCGGTCGAGGTCGGCACGAAGTTCCGCGTCCTCGAGGACGGCGAGGCCACGGGCCTGACGTTCTGGAAGACGCAGAACAACACCGGCACGCACGTCGGGACGCTCTGGTCGTCGACCGGGCGGGCCCTCGCGAAGGTCACCTTCACCGACGAGTCGACGTCCGGCTGGCAGACCGCCACCTTCTCGTCGCCCGTCGACCTCACGGCCGGCTCGTCGTACACCGTCTCGTACCTGGCGCCCAAGGGCCAGTACGCCGCGACGTACGACTACAAGGCCACCTCGATGTCGCCCGACGTGAGCATCGCCTCCAACGCCGGCGTGTTCCGCTACGGCAACGGCGGCACGGTGCCGACCGACACCTACCGCTCCAGCGTGTACTGGGTCGACGTGCTCTTCACGCCGACGACGTCGCCGCTGACCCCGCCGCCGACCTCGACGACCGAGCCGACGACGCCCGCCACCGACCCGACGACGCCGGCGACCGAGCCGACGACGCCGACCACGCCCCCCGCTCCTTCGACGGGCTTCCCGACCTCGGCCAACACCGGCGTTCCCGCCGGCACGGCGCTCACCGCCTACACCGGCTCGTGCACCATCACGACGGCGAACACGGTGATCGACGCCAAGACGATCAACTGCAACCCGCTCGCGATCCGCGCCAAGGGCGTCGTGATCTCGCGCTCGCTCGTCAACGGCACCGTCTACGCCGACACCAACGGCTCGGCGTCGTTCACGATCAGCGACAGCGACGTGAAGATCGGCAACCAGATGGGGACGGGCATCGGCGACGGCTACTTCACCGCGCAGCGCGTCGAGGTGACCGGCGGCAACCGCTCGATCAACTGCTTCATCAACTGCACCGTCGACGGCTCGTACGTCCACGGCCAGTTCACCGACAACAGCGGTGTCGCCCACGAGTCGGGCATCCGCATGGGCTCGGGCAGCACGATCACCAACAACACGATCTCGTGCGACGCGCCTGACGTGCCGCCGGACGCCGGCTGCTCGGCCGCGCTCACGGGCTACGGCGACTTCGCCATCGTGCAGAACAACACGATCTCGGGCAACCAGTTCCTCGCGACCACCGGCGGCTACTGCGCCTACGGCGGCTCGACGCAGGGCAAGCCCTACTCGGCCGGAGTGAACAACATCCGCTTCACCGACAACGTGTTCAACCGCGGCAACGGCGGCAAGTGCGGCTACTACGGCGCCATCACGTCGTTCGACGCCTCGGCCCCCGGCAACGTCTGGTCGAACAACACGTGGGACGACGGCACTGTCCTGAAGTCCGCGAACTGATCCTTCGGGGTCTGCCGACTGGCCCTGCTCGAGTTCACCACTCGAGCAGGGCCAGTTCGCTGTACAGGTAGTCCACGTCTTCGGGCGCGACGGCGGCTCCGCGCACCATCTTGGGACGTGGATGCCTGAGCTCGGCGCCGAGCGGAGCGGCGAAGCCGAGCACCCGCCGCTCGGCGAGCGTGAACGGGAGGCGGGCTCGGAGGAGCAGGTGGGAGCGCACGACGCTCCACTCCCGCCGCAGCAGGTCGCGATCGCCGCCGACGTAGAGCGGCGAGGCGAACAGACGCAGCCCCTTGCGCCGGTCGCGGCGATAGACGAGGTACGCGTAGTCGGCGCCCCGCACCACCACGACATGCCGCGCGGCAGGCGCCTCGCGGTGGTCGCGGTAGGCCGCGGCATCCCTTCCCCTCAGCGTCGCCTCGATGACGGCCGGGTCGCTCGTCGCGCGCACTCCCCGACGCGGGAGGCGCGGGACGTTCGCCACGAGGCGCGTCGACGTGTCGAGGGCGGTGAACCCCAGGCGCCGGTCGAGCTCGACGACGCTGCCGCTCGGGGAGAGGTCGGTGAAGACGTACCCCTTCTGGTCGAGGAGCGGGCGGATGAGCCGGAGGCTGTGCGGCCGATGCTCCTCGCGGACGCAGAACGCGGCGAGGTTGCAGAAGGCCACCGTCGCGCCGTCCACCTCGCGCTCGGAGTAGACCGCCGCGTACGCGCCGGCGAGGCCGTCGGGCCCCTCGAGCAGGTAGCCGTGGTTGGGCGCGGACACCGCCCAGGGCGGGGCGAGGACGGCCCGCCAGCGCTCGGGCGGGATGCTCTTGTCGAGGTGCGTGCTGAAGAAGCGCCCGACCGCCTCGACATCGCCGTCGCCGATGGCGCGGAGCGTCAGATTTGCGGCCGTCACGGCTCATATGCTATGGCCATTCCCAGCCTGCTCGATTAGGATCTTGACAGGGCTTGGGGGCCCCGTACCCGAAATGGCATGTACCTCGAGGGGGAGGTCCAATGCTGAGCGTCATCGTCGCTGCCCATAACGAGGAGAACGGTCTCGGCCCGTGTGTCGATCGCCTGCTGGCGCAGGGGGTCCCCGCCGATGAGATCGTCGTGATTCCGAACGGGTGCACCGACCGAACAGCACAGTGCGCGCACGACCGGGGGGTCTGCGTCGTCGAACGTCGCGAGCCGGGCAAATCGGCCGCGATCAATGCGGGGGAGCCGTTCGCACACGGCTTCCCCCGCATCTACCTGGATGCCGACATCCTCGTTCCCGACGGAGCGCTCGCCGCCGTCGAGAAGGAGCTCGCCGAGCATCCGGACGTCCTCGCCGTCGCGCCGGCGCGGCGCATGAACACGGCCGGCAGACCGTGGGCCGTGCGGGCGTACTTCGCCGTCAACACGCAGCTGCCGGCGTTCGAGCGGTCGCTCTTCGGACGGGGCATGTTCGCGCTGTCCGAGGAGGGGCGCAAGCGGTTCGGCGAGTTCCCGACGCTCATCGCCGACGACCTCTTCGTCGACTCCGTGTTCGCGCCGGACGAGAAGGCCGTCGTGCCGGAGGTGGCCATCGTGGTCGAGGCGCCGATGACGACGAGAGATCTGCTCGCGCGTCTCGAGCGGGTGCGGCGCGGCAACAGCCAGATGCGGGCGGCGTCGCAGTCGCTCGGCATCTCGGTGCGCGCCGCCGATCACTGGGCGTGGCTGCGCGACGTCGTGCTGCCGCATCCGCGCCTGTGGATCGCCGCCGTCCCGTATGCGGTCATCACCGCGATCGCCGAGCATCGCGCCGCGAGACCCGCGACGGGAGCGGCCGCATGGGGTCGCGACGAGAGCACCCGGACCGGCCTGCGCGCGGCGTGAGGCGCACCGTGAGGGTCGTGCACCTGTGCTTCCACGGCATCGGCTCGCCGTCGCGCGAGCGGGAGCCCGGTGAGGCGCGCTACTGGGTCGACGACGAGCTGTTCCTGCGGACGCTCGACGAGGTCGCCGGGCGCGCCGACGTGCGGCTGAGCTTCGACGACGGCAACCGCAGCGACGTCGAGGTCGCACTCCCCGCCCTGCGCGAGCGGGGGCTGCGGGCCCGGTTCTTCGCGCTCGCCGGCCGGCTCGACGACCCGCTCAGCCTCGGCGCCGACGACCTGCGGCTGCTCGTGTCCGCCGGCATGGAGGTGGGCTCGCACGGGTGGGCGCACGTGTCGCTCCGAGGCCTCGACGACCGCGGCGCCCGGCGGGAGCTGCAGAACGCCCGCCGGACGATCGAAGAGGCTGCGGGATGCCGCGTCACGGAGCTCGCCCTGCCCCTCGGGCAGTACGACCGCGAGCTCCTCGGACGCCTGCGGGACGCCGGCTACGACCGCGTCTTCACGAGCGACCGGCGACCCGCCCGCGAGAACACGTGGCTGCAGCCGCGGTACAGCATCACCTCGACGGACACGATCGCGTCGGTGCGACGCATCCTCTCCGCGCGGCGGTCCGTCCAGTCGACCCGCAGCGCACTCGTCGGCGCTGCGAAACGGCTGAGGTGAGGGCTTCGGCATGAACTTCTCCGAGCTCGCGGGCATCGTATTCCGGCGCTGGTATGCACTCGTCGCCGCCGTGATCGTCGCCGGGGTGCTCCTCGCGACCTTCATGGCCGACGGCGGCGTGTACTCGAGCCGGACGATCGTCACTTTCACGCTGCCGCAGACGTCGGTCATCACGCCCGGGAACGGGGCCAACGACGGCAACGTCGTGGCGTTCGCGGGCGTCGTCGCGGGTGAGGTCAACAACGGGCGCGCCGCGGCGCGGTACTCCACCGACGACGCTCCGTTCTACGGCGCCGGCATCCGCGAGGGGGTGCTCATCGCGATCCCCAACGCCGGGAACCAGTGGTACAACGACTACTCGAGGGCGGAGATCGAGATCGAGGTCGTCGGGCGCACGCGGGAGTGGGTCGAGCAGCGGCAGGACGAACTCGTGACCGCCGTCCTCGCCGCCGCCGAGCAGCGGCAGGCGTCGCTCGTCGCCGACTCGAAGCAGCGCATCGCGGTCGAGGTCATGCCGCTCACCCTCGCGGTCCAGCACATCGCCCCCTCGGGCTCGCAGAAGCTCGCGGCGGCCGCCGCCCTCGCCATCGCCGCCCTGCTCGGCGGCGCCTGGCTCGCCGTGCGGATGGAGGCGCGAGCGTCGCGCCGCCTGCGCCGCCGCGGCCGGGTCATCTCGATGGAAGGAGCCGCGACATGAGCCTTGCGGACCTGCTCAGTGGACTCGTGCGTCGGTGGTACATCACCTTCCCGGGCATCATCCTCGCCGTCGCCGCGGCGATCGGCGTCTGGTACGTCGTGCCGCCGGGCTACGAGCGCACCGCGACGCAGCTCCTGCTGCCCGGCGCGCAGAGCATGCCCGCCTCGTCCAATCCCCTCCTCTATCTCGGCGGCCTCTCCAATGCGGCCGACGTGCTCGTGCGTGCGGTGGGATCGAAGAACGTCGTCGGCGACATAAAGAAGGAGTATCCGGGAGTCGATGTCGAGGTGACTCGGGATGCCTCGACCGCCGGCCCCATCATCCTCATCACCGTCACGGCGCCCAGCGACGCCAAGGCCGTCGCCGCGCTCGACGATCTCGTGATCCGGACGGCGGGGGTGCTCGCAGACCTGCAGAACGAGGAGCACATCCTCAACACCAACCGCATCACGGTCGTCCCCATCACGGTCGACGAGAAGAGCGTCCTGCAGGAGCGCAACCGGCTCGTCGCCGTGTTCGCCGTCGGACTCGCCATCGCGGGCCTCAGCATCCTCATCGCGGGACTCGTCGACGGCGTGCTGCGTCGCCGGCGACGCAGGCACGAGGCCGACGCCGCGCGTGCCCGCGGGGCCGAGGGGGACGAGGGGGAGATGACGGCGCCGGGCGAGCCGCCTGCCGACGAGGTCGCACCCGACCTCCTGCCCGAGTTCGACGACACCGCGCCGATCGTCATCGAGCGGCCCGACGTCCTCGCGCGCGGATCCTGACGTCATGACGATCGAGCGGCCCGCTGCTCCGGTCCCGGCGCTCCGGCACCGGGGCATCTCGACGACACGCGACGTCGACGCCCTGACGCTGCTGACGGTGTACCTTGTGCTGCTCCTCGCCGTGCCGTCGAACATCACCATCACGGCGCTGGGCTCGCTGGGCCGCCCCGCACTCCTGTGGGGCGTCGTCCTCTTCGTCTTCTGGGCCGCGTCGCGGCTGCAGCAGCACGACGACCTCGGCCTGCCGGTCCGGCAGCCCGTGCGCTTCGCGTTCGCCCTGCTCGTCGTCGTCGCGCTCGTGAGCTTCGCGGCGGCGCTCCTGCGCGGTCAGCCCGCCGACCAGGTGAGCCCCGCGATGACCGCCCTCGTGCGGCTCGTCTCCTGGGGCGGCGTGCTGCTTCTCGCCGTCGACGGCCTGACGACGATGCACGACATCACGCGGCTCGTGCGGCGCATCGCGATCGGTGTGGGGCTCCTCGCGGCGCTCGGCATCGCGCAGGCCCTCACCGGACAGCCGATCGTCGACTTCTGGACGCAGATCCCCGGCCTGTCCGGCCCCGACGACCTCGGTCTCGGCGAGCGCGGCGGTGTGGTGCGGTCGGCCGGCACGGCCATCCACCCGCTCGAGTACGCGACGGCGCTCAACGCGGCACTCCCGCTCGTGATCGCGGTCGCGGTGTCGAACGGATTCCGGCGCGGGGCGGCGTCGGCGAGGTCCAGCATCCTGTGGTGGCTGCCGGCGGCGCTCGTCGCCGCGAGCGCGATCGTCGGCGTCTCGCGCTCGGCGATCATCGGGTTCGCCCTCGCTTCGCTCGCGATGATCCCGATGCTCCCGCGGCGGTACCGCCTCATCGTCGTGATCGGAGGCGGGAGCCTCGCGGCGGGCATCATCGTGGCCGTGCCGGGGCTCCTCGGCACGACGATGTCGCTCTTCACGGGGGCGGGCGACGATCCGAGCACGCAGTCCCGCATCTCCGGGCTCGACCGCCTCACGGACTTCGTGTCGCCGTCGCCGCTCATCGGCACCGGGTTCGGCACGTTCCTGCCGCGGTACTTCATCTTCGACGACCAGTGGGTGCTCATGACGGTCGAGCTGGGACTGCTCGGCGTCCTCGCCTTCGCGGGGATCTTCGCCGCCGCGATCTGGAGCGCCCTGCGCGCACGACGCCTCTCCCGCGAGGAGGACGTGTCGCTGCTCGGCTACTCGCTCGCCGTCTCGCTGCTCGTCGTGGCCGTGCTCTTCGTCTTCTTCGACGGGCTGTCGTTCCCGATCTCAGCCGGCATGCTCTTCCTGCTGGCGGGCCTGTGCGGGGCGACGCTCACGATCGGGACGGCGGATGCTGCGGCCGAGCGCGTCGCGAGCGTGCATCGCACCGCGGCCGATCCGGACGACGAGGGCCTCTGAGTCGTCGACCCCTGCCAGCCAGGCCGGTCCGCGGGCTTCGCGCAGCCGCGCGGGACGGACGAGGTCGCGAAGGGCCGCTGCGCTCGTGCGCCTGCCGAGCAGCGCGCGGCTCGCCTCTCGCACGACCGTGGCCGTCCAGAACACGGCGGTGGCGATGGGGCCGTGCCGCGATCCGTAGAGCCGCACGCGATTGGCGACGAGCAGCGACCACGCCCGGGGGGATCCGGCCGAGCCGCCCTCCAGGTGCGTCGCGACGGCGCGCGGCTCGAACCACGTGGCGATGCCGCAGTCCCGTGCGCGGAGCTCGAACTCGGTCTCCTCCGAATAGAGGAAGTACGACTCGTCCCACGCTCCCACGACGCGCACGCACTCGGCACTGAGCAGCTGCGTCGAGCCCTCCGCCCAGTCGGTGGCACGGGCCGACTCGTAGCGGCGAGGGTCCGTGACGACCTCGCCGAGCCGCGAGCGCGCGCCGATCCGCTCCGAGCCGACGAGCGCGTCGGCCCACGCCCGGGCGATCGTGGGCTCGCGGCGCATCGACCAGATGATGTCGCCCTTCGCGTCGAGGAGGCGCGGCACCGCGATGCCGACGCCCGGCCGCAGCGCCGCGTACAGGGTCGCCAGGCAGCCCGGCTCGAGCCGCACGTCGGCGTTGACGACGAGGTAGGCATCCTGATCGCCCGCCGCCCGGATCGCGGCGTTGACGCCGCCCGCGTAGCCGAGGTTGCCGCCCGTCTCCACGACGCGCGCGAACGGCGCGCACGCGGCGACGCGGTCGAGGGTGTTGTCGCCTGAGGCGTTGTCGGCGACGACGAGCGTCCAGTCCGTGCCCGCCGCGCCCGCCTCGAGCGAGGCGACGAACCCGTCGACCAGCTCCGCGCTGTCGTACGTCACGACGCAGACGGCGATGCGGGGCCCGCTCATGACGAGCGCACCACCGAGGGCGACCACGCGTGCTCGAGGAACAGCTCGGGCGGCTGCGATCCGTCGGCGCGGAGCGCCCACACGTCGGAATCGCCGGTCGCGCGCGGCATCCCGTACAGGATCGTGCTGTCGTCGAGCCACTCGATCTGATCGTCCACAGACCGCGATTCGGGCAGTGTGCGCACCTGCTTCGTCGCGAGATCGAGGATCGAGGGCGTCCAGTGCACCGTCGGGCCGGAGCCCGACTCGACCCGCTTGAAGGCGATGCGGGAGCCGTCGGGCGACAGCGACGGGCACTCCACGTTCTTCGCGATGGCGGTGAGGGTGCGCGCCTTCAGGTCGCCCTCCACGAGGTACGTCTGGCCGCCCGTCTGCGCCGTCGCGTAGAAGGTCGTGTCGTCGGCGAACGTCACGCCCCAGAAGTTGCGGTCGACGGGCGCGGTGGGCTGCCCGCCGATCAGCAGTGTGAACTGCTCGAGGTCGCCGATCACCTCGCCGCTCGTGCGGCGCACGACGGTCTGCGTCGAGAAGCCGACGGCGGCATAGGAATGGCCCGTCACGAACGACGTCGTCGCGACGAGCGACGCGTCGTCGGACAGGCGGGTGCGGCTCGGGACGCCCGGCAGTGACCACTCCTGCATGGGGCGCCCCGAGTCCTCATAGAGCGCGGCGCGATAGGCGGGGACGATGCCGCGCTCCGACCACAGGCACGCGAACTCGTGCGCGGAGGCGTCGACGCGGTCGCACGCGACTCCGCTCGTCGCCCGCGGGCCCTGCGGATCGTCGAGCGGGACGCTGGCGACGAGCCCGTAGTCGGCGCCCGGCGCTGTGCTGCGGAAGACGATCCGGTCCCCCGTCGCCCACCCGGGAGCCGGTGACGCGCTCGCCGCCGTCACGGTCTCTCCCGCGCGTGCCGCGTTGCGCTGCAGCGCGATCGCCGCGGTCGCGCCGACGACGGCGAGCGCCGTGATCGAGATCGCGACGACCGCGATCCAGCGGGCGCGGCGGGTGCTCACGGCGATGCCGTCGCTCGTGGCGTCGTGAGCGCGAAGACCGGGCGGAGCACGAGGTACGTCGCGCCGATCCCCGCGGCGAGCACTCCCGCGACGATCATGAGCGACGCCTCGCGCCCCACCGAGTACCAGAGGATGCCGAAAGCCATCGCCGACACGAACCGGGCGACGGCGACCACCGTCTGCGCGGAGGCGATGCCTGTCGCGCGGCTGCTCTCGGGCGAGAGCTGCGCGGCGAGCGCCGCGAGCACGCCGTCGGTCGCGGCGTAGAACGCGCCGAGGCACGAGAGGCACACGAGCGTCGCGGCGATGTCGGTGATGGGCAGGAACGCCACGACGTACGCCGCGAGCAGGCCGAGGTGGCCGAACACGAACACCCGCGCGCGGCCCACCCGGTCGGCGAGCCTGCCGAACGGGATCGCGAAGGCGAGGAAGGCGACGTTCGTCCCCACGTAGAGCAGCGGGAACCACTGCGCCGCGAAGTCGCCGCGCGACTGCAGCACGAGATAGACGAAGCCGTCGCCGATGGTCAGCAGACCCAGGATGCCGGCCGCCGCGAGCACGCGCCGCATCGGCCCGGTGGCGATCGCCCGCCAGTCGATGGATCGGCGGGGCGCGGCATCCGTCGTCGCCGTTGACGTGGATGCCGCGGCCCGCCGAGGTCGCAGGTTGGGGACGAGGAGTCCCAGGATCGCCACGCCCACGACCGCGAAGGCGAGTGAGGCAGCGAAGACGACGTCGAAGCCGTCGGGGATGACGAGCAGGATCAGGAAGGCGATGAGCGGACCGGCCGCCGCGCCGATGTTGTCGAGCATGCGGTGCGTGCCGAACGAGACGCCCAGGCGCTCGGGCTTGGACGCCGCGGTGATGAGCGCGTCGCGCGGCGCGGTGCGGATGCCCTTGCCGATGCGGTCGGCCGTGACGACCGCGGTGATGCCGGCGAACCCGGTCCAGAAGAGCAGCCCGACGCGCGCGGCCGCCGCGAGCGCGTAGCCGAAGAAGGCGACGCGCTTGGGCTGGTCGGCGCGGTCCGCCGTGTACCCGGCGGCGACCCTGGTCAGGGCGCTGACGCCCTGGTAGAGCCCGTCGAGGAACCCGAAGGCGATGGTCGTGAGCCCGAGGAATCCCGTGATGTACAGGGGCAGCACGGCGGCGACCGACTCCGACGAGATGTCTGTGAGCATCGAGACGATGCCCAGGGTGACGACGGTTGACGAGACGGTCCGGATGCCCTGGCGCGTCTTCGGCGGGCCGTCCCCTCCCGCGCCCGGCTTCGCGAGCGAGATGTACATCGCGTCAGCCCGCCGTCGCAGCGGAGAGCCGAGGTGCGAGGGGACCCTCGGCGAGGGGGAGCGGCAGAGTGTGGCTCGCTGCAGCGCCCTGGGGAAGCGCCTTGCGGCCCGCTCCCTGAGCCTCGCCGAGGGCCGGGCTTCCGGTATCCCGGATCAGGGCCCCGGCCGGCGGATCGTCGTCTCCTCCCTCGCCG
The DNA here is from genome assembly GCF_039614715.1 of Microbacterium sp. AZCO. GTDB lineage: Bacteria > Actinomycetota > Actinomycetes > Actinomycetales > Microbacteriaceae > Microbacterium. The sequence continues at coordinate 3,800,967 of NZ_CP154857.1, forward strand.
ATCGTCCGGTCCAGGAACTCGGACCGGACTCGGCAGACGACGACCGCGCCGACCGGGGCAGCACCGGCGGTCATGACCCCCCACATCGCCGGTGGGTACGCGGACGGAACGTCGGTCACGGGACTCCCCCTTCCCCGCGCCAGTTTCTGGCGTCCGCGTCATACGGAAAACTAAGGACCCGCGGCCATCGCTTCGGCCTCCCCGGTGCCCCGGCTGTGGTCTCCACGTTTGGGGGCAGACCGCGGGTCCGGTCTGTAACTCTGTCTAGATCTTCAACGGCATCGCCTGATCAATAGGCTCCCTTCGGGCGGATCATGATGTGCGCGGTCCGCCACATGATCATGAGATCGGACATCGCCGACCAGTTCTCGACGTAGAGCAGGTCCAGCCGGACGCTCTCGTCCCACGTGAGGTCGCTGCGGCCGCTGATCTGCCACAGCCCCGTGATGCCGGGCTTGATGAACAGCCGCCGGCAGACCGCCCCGTCGTAAGAGTTGACCTCGCTCGGCAGGGGCGGACGCGGGCCGACGACGCTCATGTCGCCGCGCAGCACGTTCCAGAACTGCGGCAGCTCGTCCAGCGAGTACCGGCGCAGCACCGCGCCGACGCGCGTCACCCGGGGGTCGTTGTGGAGCTTGAACAGCAGGCCCGACCCCTCGTTGGCCGCGGTCAGGGCGGCGAGCTTCGCCTCGGCATCCGGAACCATCGTCCGGAACTTCAGCATGTGGAACTCGCGCCCGTCACGGCCTACGCGGACCTGCCGGAAGAACACGGGGCCGCCGTCGTCGGCCGCGATGAGCAGCGCGATGACGGGCAGGATGAGGGCGATGCCCACGAGCGCGAGCGCACTCACGACGACATCCATCACCCGCTTGAGCGCGTGGCGTCCGCCCTCGAACTCGGGGATCTTCACGTGGATGAGCGGCAGGCCGTCGAGCGGCTCGAGCGTGATGCGCGGGCCCGCGACGTCGGTCAGGCTGCTCGACAGGATGAGCTCGGCCGCCGTGCCCTCCAGGCGCCAGCTGAGGCGCTTGATGAAGTCGGGGTCGTCGTCGGGCCGGCTGGCCACGACGACGGAGTCGGCGCCCAGCTGACGGGCGTCCTCGGCGACGCTGTCCGGTGTGCCGACGACGGGATAGCGCCTGCCGTCGACGAGGAGCTCGTCGTCGCAGCAGTCCACGATGGCCGCCCCGAGCACGACGTGCGAGCGCACCTCCTGGCGCTGCAGCATCCGGATGACGTATTCGACGTCCGCCCGCGTGCCGGTCACGATCGCCCGCGCGGCCCAGCGTCCGAGCCGGCGCTGAGCGTTGAGCCAGCGGCGCCAGCTGTGCCGCGTGATGATGAGCGCCGCGAGCCCGACGGGCAGCGCGACGAGCAGCTGCATCCGCACGGGTGGCACCTGCAGGACCGCCCAGGCGACCGCGATGAGCCCGAAGGCGACCCCTGACGCGTTGGCGACGCGCTTGTACTCCGTCGCGCCCGAGCCGGCGATCGAGGGCTCCCGCGTGTGGAGAGCCGCCATCATCGCGAGCCAGACGGCGGCGATGAGGAGCGGTTCGGCCACGGCCCAGCGCGCATCGCGCGGCGTCGCGCCGGTCGCGAGCGCCGCGACATCGGCGAGGCCGGCGGCGAGGACGATGACCAGGGTGTCCGACCAGAGCAGCCGGCGCGCATAGCGCCGCTCCCACAGCCGGCGACGTTCCAGGGCGTGGCGGAGCGGCGGCGCCTTCAGCGTCGCCTTCTGCTCGAGCGCGCCCGCCCTCATTCCCAGGGTCGGTCCCAAGCCGATCCTGAAATCCCCCCGCGGGGCAGCCCCGATACCCGTCATCGTGCTGCCACTGCGTTCTGAGGGCGCGACGAATAGTGCGCCATCACGCTTCACCCACTAGCTTTCGAGATCGCACGACGACACCGTCGCATGATCTGCACAGGCCCCGGATGCTCCCAAGTCTCCGAAACCTCGAGGCCTCCCTCTGCCCCGATGCGTGCGATAGTACGCCGCGAATCGGAGAAGGGGAAGGACTGTTCTCGGGGGATTGTCCGGTGAGCGAAATTCCGGTATCGAATGCGAAGCGGAACGGGGTCAGCGCCCTCGCACGAGGTCGGCGGCGCGCTCCCCGATGACGATCGCCGGGGCGTTGGTGTGACCGCGGATGATCGTGGGGATGATGGATGCGTCGGCGACGCGCAATCCCTCGACCCCGCGCACCCTCAGCTCGGGGTCGACGACGGAGGCGGCATCCGCTCCCATCCGCGCCGTGCCGACAGGGTGGTACAGGGTGTGCGAGTAGCGGCGCAGCGACAGCTCCGCGCGCTCCTGCGGGGTCAGGCGCTCGCCGCCCTCGGGCTGCACCCAGCCGCCCGTCGTGAGCGCGCGGAGGGCATCGCTCGCGACGAACCGCTCGCATTCCGCGAGCCCCGCGATCATCGTCGCGTGGTCGATGCCGTCGGCATCCGTGAGGTAGCCGGGGTCGATGAGCGGCTTCGCGGTGGGGTCGGCCGACGCGAGCCGGATCGTGCCCCGACTCTTCGGCCGCAGCAGGATCGCGCCGATCGTGAGGCCCTCGGCCGGGAGGGGAACAAGCCCCTCGCCGACGTAGGGAGCGGGCGCGAAGATCAGCTCGATGTCGGGCAGGCCGGCCGGCATCCCGGCGCGGTCCGCGATCTCGGTGCGGACGAACCCGTACGCCTCGCCGACATTCGAGGTGAGCATGCCCTTGCGGGTGGCCAGGTAGCGGACCAGCTCGCGCACCCGCTCCGCCGTGTACAGCGTGCCGCCCTTCGCCTCGGGCGCGAGGCCCGCGACGAGGTGGTCCTGCAGGTTCTCGCCGACGCCGGGGCTGTCGACGAGGAGAGGGATGCCGTGCTCGGCGAGGTGCGCCGCCGGTCCGATGCCGCTCAGCATGAGCAGCTGGGGCGTGTTCACCGCGCCGCCCGCCAGGATGACCTCCCGACGCGCGAGGGCATGCCGCGGGATGCCGTCGATCTCGACGTACACACCGGTCGCGCGGGGCGCCGCGCCCGGGGTCGCACCCGAGCCCGCGGTCGCACCCGAACCCGAGGTCGCACCCGAACCCGAGCCCGCGGTCGCACCCGAACCCGAGCCCGAGCCCACGGTCGCCGAGCCTGTCGAGGCGTCGAACGTCACCCGCCGGACGAGCGCCCCGGTGACGATCCGCAGATTCGGCGGCGGTCTGCGCAGGTACGCGTCGGCCGTCGAGGCGCGTGCGCCGCGGTGCTGCGACACCATGGTCTGCGCGAAGCCCTGGTCGCTCGGCAGGTTTGGCGCGGTCACGGGATGTCCCAGCTCCCGCGCGGCGTCGAGGAACGCGGCGGTGTGCGGGCGAGGATCGCGCTGGTGCTCGACGCTCTGCCGCCCGTCCGCGCCCTGCGTCTCATGCGCCGGGTCGGCCGTGCGCTCGACGCGTGCGAAGTACGGCACGAGCGCCTCCCACGACCACGCGGGGCCTGCGACATCCGCCCACTCGTCGTAGTCGGCCGCGAAGCCGCGGATCCACATCATGGCGTTGAGCGATGACGAGCCGCCGAGTGTCCTGCCCCGCGGCCAGTAGATCGTGCGGCCCTCGAGCGCGGGCTGCGGGACGGTGTCGTACGACCAGTCGTACTCGCCGCGGAAGAGCGCCTTGAAGGCCGCGGGCACATGAAGCTGCAGCGCGCTGTCGGGCCCGCCCGCCTCGAGCAGCAGCACCGAGACCGCGGGGTCCTCCGCGAGCCGGGCCGCGAGCGCCGCCCCCGCCGAGCCGGCGCCGACGACGATGTAGTCCGCCGCGAGCTCTCCCGCGTCGCGGCTCATGCCCGGAAGGCTTCGAGCAGCGTCTTGCCGAGCCCGATCCAGTCGTGCGTCATGTGGAATCGGGTGAAGCCCTCGCTGACGGCCGCGCCGGTGCGCGACGTGACGAACCACGGCGGCTTCGGCAGCACCGAGAACGTGCCGGGGCGGACGATCGCGCTCGCCGACCGCGGGAAAGGCCGGAACGGCCCCCGCACGACGGTGCGCTCGACGCGGTCGAGCAGCAGCGCGTTGTGGACGACCCCGATGCCGCTGCCGACGTCGTCGATCGTCGCGCCCGGGAACCCGCCCCAGGTCAGCGTGGGCTGCAGGAACGCGAACGCCGTCCAGCCGTTGATCGCGATGGCGCCGTAGCGCAGGTCGGCGACCGCGCGCTCGAAGCCGTCGCCGAGCGCGGCCTGTGTGGCAGGGTCGATCAGCACGTTGGCGCCTAGCGTCCCGACGAGCCGATCGTTCGCGTGGGCGACGGCGCGATCGAGGAACTCCTGGCCGCGCCCGGGCAGCTCGACGACCCCGAGCACGGGGGCGAAGTACTCCGTCTGCTCGAGGGCCGTCGCGTCGCCGTCTGCGTCGAGCTCGACGAGCGCGCGCGTGCCGTCGGCATACCACCGCGCGGCCGGGTAGTCGGATGCCGCGGCTGCGAGCTTCGAGTCGCTGCGCGGGTACCAGACGCTGCGCTGGGGCGCCTCGGCGTAGGCCTTCTGCAGCGCCGCGAGGAAGGCATCCCGCTGGTCCCAGTCGCTGCTCGAGATGACGACCTGGCCCGCGATGCAGTTGTGCCCGCTGTTCTGCAGGCGCATCGTCGCGATGTGCTCCGCCTGGTAGCGCAGGTCGGCCTCGGTCCACTGGCCGGGCACGACGATGATCGGCGAGACGCCGCCGAGCTCCGATGTGATGGGCTTGGCGAGCAGCGGCGTTCCCGCACTGCGCCGTCGCGCCGTCGCGGCATCGCCCGCCGCTCCCCACACGATCGTGTCGAAGGTCGGCGCGGCACCCGTGATGTGCACGTGGGCGACCTCGTCGTGCTGGGTCAGGTACGCCCCGACGTCGCCGCCGCCCGAGACGATCCGGAGGAAGCCGGGCTCGATGAGCGGAGCGAACGCCCGCTCGAAGACGGGGACGAGGGCGTCCTGCGTCGGGTTCACCTTGAGGATCACGACGCGGTTGTGCGCGAGGAGCTCGTAGAGCACGTCGAGCACGGGGATGGACGTGACGTTGCCCGCGCCCAGCACGAGGCCGATGCCGCCGGGAGCCGTGGGGTCGAGCTGCGCGAGTCCTGCCTCGCGGGCGGCCTGCGCCTGGGTCACGCCGGGCTCGAGCCACACCTCGCCGGTGAAGCCCGACAGCAGCAGCGAGTCGATGGGGTCGAGGGGGAAGGCGTGCACGCGCACGCGGCCGCCGGGGGCGGCATCCATCTTCACTCCATCGAGGGGACCGGCGCCCGTCGCGAGCCTGGTGAGGGTGCGGTGGTACGCGTCGAGCGCGGTGATGACGCCGTACGGGCCCCCGAGCCACTCCTCGCCGCGGAGGGGATGCCCGGGCTCCAGGCCCTTCGAGGTCGCGGCGACGTCCGCCCACTCCGCGGCATGCGCGACGACGGTGGCGCGCAGGCGCTCGAGGAGGCGCGCGCGCTGGCCGAGCGTGAGGTGCGCCCAGACGGTCGAGCCGGTCTCGAGCTCGGCGAGGGCGGCCTCGAGGATCGGCGCCGATTCGACGGCGGGCGTCTTCGGGCGCGACGGGGCGGTGGTCTTCGCGGTGGGCGGCACGGCGCTCTCCTTCGGGCGGGGTGTGCTCAAGCTTAGAGTTGCGAACTGGGTGCGCGGTGAGACTCAGTCCCGTGTGGCGTGGCCCTGGGTTCCGGCCTCGATGTCGGCGCGGCGCAGGCGGTAGCGGCTCAGCGCGAGCAGGCTCAGGGCGATCAGTGCCGCCGGCGCGACACTGAAGCTCACGACGATGCCGGCGACGGCGGCATCCGGCTGCTGCACGACCTGTCCGGCCGTCGACGACACGTAGCCGGTGATCGCGAGGATGAGCGACAGGGCCGTCGCGCCAAGCGCGAAGCCGACGGTCTCGCCCGCCGTCCACATGCCGCTGAACGAGCCGGCCTGACCCGGGCCGTTCGTGCGCTCGTCGTGCGAGATGACGTCGGGCAGCATCGCCATCGGCAGCGACTGCATGCCGGCGTACGCGATGCCGGCGAGCCCGACCGGCACGTAGATCCAGTCGCCCGGCGCCCACAGCGTGCCGACGATCGTCAGGGCCGCGACGCCGAAGACGATGCTCGCGATGGCGAAGGTGCGCTCCTTGCCGATGCGGCGGGCGACCGCGCCCCACGCGGGCGCCGCGAAGAGGGCGGGCGCGATGAGGGCGACGAAGAGCAGCTGCACAGCAGCTTCCGAGTGCAGCACCCACGTGGCGACGTACTGCGCGCCCGCGAGCATCAGCCCGGTCGCGAGCGCCTGCAGCACGAACGTCGCGAGCAGGGCGCGGAACGGCGCGCTGCGGCGCAGGGCGGCGAACCCGGCGGCGAAGTGCTCCCGCACGCTCCCCGTCGACGACGCGCCACCCCCGGTCCGCGCGCCACCCCCGGCCCGCGCGCCACCCCCGGTCCCCGCGTCACCCCCGGTCCCCGAGCTTGTCGAGGGGTCGGCCCCGGCACCGCGCCGCGCCTTCCCCGCGACGGTCGTCGCCACCAGCATCCCGAGCGCGATGACGAGCCCCGACACGACGCCCATCAGGAGGTACCCGGTGACCGGGTCGCCCGTCGCGCCGCGGAGCTCCGGGCCGCCGGCGCCGAACAGCAGGATGGCGAGCGTGAGCACGACCACGCGCCACGTGAGCAGGCGCGTGCGCTCGTCATAGCTCGGCGTGAGCTCTGCGGGGAGTGCGATGTACGGCACCTGGAACAGACTGAACGCGGTCGCCGTGAGCGTGAAGGCGATGAGCACCCAGACGCCCGCGACGGCCGGCCCCACGGCCGGCGGCACGGCGAAGGTCAGGGCGAAGAAGACCGGCAGGCTGAGCGCCCCTGTCAGCATGAGGCGTCGACGCGTGCCGTGCTTCGCGAGGTCGCGATCGGTGAGCGCGCCGATGACCGGGTCGATCACGACGTCCCAGAGCTTCGCGACGGTGATGACGACGCCCGCCATGAGCGCCGCGACGCCGAGCGAGTCGGTGAGGTAGTACGTCAGCACGAGGCCCGGCAGGGTCGCGAAGCCGCCCGTGCCGAGCGAGCCGATCGCGTAGCGGGCGATGACGCCGGTCTTGAGCCGGGCCGGTGACGAGGGGGGAGCGTCGATGCTCATGGCGTCAGTGTAGGTGTGACGGGATGCCGGGCCCCGCCGCTCTGCACAGGCGCCGATCCCGCTCCTAGCGTGGGATCGCGGCCTCCACCGCGCGCAGCCCGGCGAGCGTCTCGGCGAAGCTCGTCGAGAGCGGCGACAGCCCGATCCGGAGCCCGCCCGGGTCGCGGTAGTCGGGGATGACGTCCCGCTCCCACAGCCGCGCCGTCACCTCGCGCATCGCGGGGTGGGAGAGGGTCACGTGTCCACCGCGCAGCCGCGGGTCGCGGGGCGATGCCAGCTCGACGCCGAGGGGGGCGAGCAGCTCGTCGGCCACGCGGATCGCGAACTCCGTGAGCGCGACGGACTTCCGGCGGATCGCCGCGATCGAGGCGTCCTCGATCAGCGCGAGGGTGTCCTGCATCGCGAGCATCCCGAGGATCGGCGGCGTGCCCGACAGGAATCGGCGCATGCCGGCGGCCGGACGGTACTCGGGACCCATGGCGAAGACGTCGGCGGCGCCCATCCACCCCTGGATGGGCTGCGCGAGCGCGTCCTGATGCCGGTCGGCGACGTACGCGAAGGCCGGGGATCCCGGGCCGCCGTTGAGGTACTTGTAGGTGCAGCCCACCGCGAGGTCGAAGCTCCACGCGTCGGCCTCGACGGGCACGGAGCCCGCGGAGTGGCACAGATCCCACAGGATGAGCGCGCCGGCGTCGTGCGCGACGCGGGTGAGGGATGCGGCATCCGTCAGGTATCCCGAGCGGTACGCGACGTGGCTGAGCACCACGATCGCCGTCTCCGGGCCGACGGCGGAGGCCAGCGCCTCGGCGTCGACACCCGCCCGCCGGTCGACCTCGATCCAGCGCACCCGGCCGCCGCGCTCGGCTGCGATGCCCTCGACGAGATACCGGTCGGTCGGGAAGTTGTCGCGGTCGACCACGATCTCGACCCGTGCCGGGTCGGCGGCGCGCTGCGCGTCGAAGGCCGCCCGCACGAGCTTGTAGAGGAGCACGGTCGTCGAGTCGCCGACGATCGTCTGCCCCGGCGCCGCCCCGATCGCGACACGGCCGATCGTGTCGCCGATGGCGAACGGCAGGTCCATCCAGGCTTCGTCCCACCCGCGGATGAGGCGTCCGCCCCACTCCTCGCGCACGAACCGGTCCAACCGCTGAGCGGTCGCCGCCAAGGGGCGGCCGAGCGAGTTGCCGTCGAAGTAGACCAGCGACGTCTCCGCGCCGACGAACCGCTCGCGGTGGTGCGAGAGGGGGTCGCGATCGTCGAGAGCGGATGCCTCCGCCTCGAGCACGGCGTCGCGTGCGGCGTCAGCGATCACCGGGTCAGTGCTCATCGCGGACGATCTCCTCCTCCGGCACGACCGTCGCGCCGCCGAGCCACGCGGGAACCTCGTCGAGCGTCCCGGGCGGGGGACCGGGCACGAAGGTGGCGACGGCGTGCGTCGTGGCGGTTCCCGGCCACGGGTCGGCGAGCGTCGCGATGAGTGCAGGCCCGCGCACCCCGGCGCGGTCGAGTGCCGCGAGCTCCGCGGTCTGGATGCCGGCGGAGCGCTCGCCGTTTCCGAGGTCGGTGCCGTACAGCACGCGGCCGCCCGCCTCCCGGAACGCGGCGAGATTGGCGACGGCGTTCTCCGCGGCGTCCGGGTCGTCGCCGTGGATGTCGAGCGTGGAGATCCAGACCTGGCTCGCCGCCGCGCGGGCGGTCTGCCGGATTCCCAGGCGCTCGCTGAAGGGCGTGTGGGCGAGGGCGTCGACACCCGCGTCGAGAGCGAGGCGCGTCATCCCCTCTCCCTCCACGTGCGCGACCACGGGAAGTCCGCGCTCGTGCGCGCAGGCCACGACGACGGCGAGCGTCTCGGCGTCGAAGACAGATCCGGCGGATCGGTTGAGCGCGACCTTGATGACGGATGCCCCGCACGACGCCTGCTCGTCCACCGCCGTCGCCGCGCCGCCGGGCACGCCCGGATGGGTCGAGGCGTCGGTCACCTCCCGCCAGACCGCGTCGGGCGCCCACGGCCGCCCGACGGGGTAGCCGTCCTTGGCGGTGAGGAACGCGCCGGCGTAGGAGATGCGGGGGAAGCCCTCGCGCGGTCGCCGCGCGAGGGCGACGGGGTCGCCGCCCAAGTCGAGCGCGGCCGCGATGCCGTGCGGCGCGAGCCCCTGCTCGTCGATGAGATGCAGGTGCACGTGGTGGTCGCTGAACGCCGGCAGCACGATGCCGTGCTCGTTCGTGATGGCGCGGCGCCCGGGGGCCGCATCGGGCCCGAGCAGCCCGCGGATCGCAAAGGGGTCGGCGTGCAGCATCCGTTCTACCTTCCGATTTCGGTCCGGACCGCCAGCAGCTCCGGGAAGAACGTGAGGTCGAGTGCGCGCCGCAGGAAGGGCACCCCGCTCGAGCCGCCCGTGCCGGTCTTGTGGCCGATGATGCGCTCGACGGTCTTGAGGTGACGGAAGCGCCAAAGCTGGAAGTTGTCCTCGAGGTCGACGAGCTCCTCGCACGTCTCGTACGCGGCCCAGTGCGTTTGCGGATCCTCGTAGATCGACGTGAAGACCGGCACGAGCTCGGGCGTGAAGGTCCACGCCGCGGTGACATCGCGCTCGAGCACGGCATCCGGAATGGGATAGCCGGTGCGGGCGAGCAGGCGCAGGAACTCGTCGTACAGGCTCGGCGCCTCGAGCGCGGCGCGCACGAGCTCGTACGACGGCGGCTCCGACTCGAAGACCCGCAGCATGCCGGCGTTCTTGTTGCCGAGCGTGAACTCGACGGCCCGGTACTGCGCCGACTGGAAGCCGCTCGCGTGGCCGAGCACTCCGCGGAACTCCGCGTACTCCGCCGGCGTGAGCGTCGCGAGCACCGACCACTGCTCGGTCAGCGTGCGCTGGATGTGCTTGACGCGCGCGATGCACTTGAGTGCCGGCGCGAGCTGGTCGTCGTGCAGCAGCCGGCACGCCTCGGCGAGCTCGTGCAGCACGAGCTTGAGCCAGAGCTCCGTGGTCTGGTGCTGGATGATGAACAGCAGCTCGTCGTGGTGCTCGGGATCGCTCAGCGGCCGCTGGGCCGACAGCAGCGTCGCGAGGTCGAGGTAGCCGCCGTACGTCATGCGGTCGGAGAAGTCGGTGACGACCGACCCCTCGATCGCCCGGGTGTTGCCTTCGACGCCCTCGGTCACCCGCTCACTGTAACGAGGATGGATGCCGCGGCGTCAGATGATCGCGAGCTCGCGCAGCTTCGACTCGACGTCGGCGTTCGACGGCTCGACGTGGTGGCTCGAGTCGGGGTAGACCACGACGGGGATGCTCGTGCGGCCCGAGATCTCGCGCGCGACGTCGGCGGCGGCCGGGTCGGCTATGAGGTCGACGTACCGGTAGTCCACGCCCAGCGCATCGAGCTGCTTCTTCGTACGGCGGCAGTCGCCGCACCACTCGGCGCCGAACATCGTGATGGTCGAGGAGGTCATCGTTCCATTCTCCCGGATGCATGCTGGGGGATCGCCGGAAGCCCCGGCCTCGAGGTGAAACGATGCGCATGCTGAGGAATTCCCATGCCTTTGCTGGATGGCTTCGCCGTGCGCAGGCCCCGTGCCACGATGGGGGAACCGTGCAACTCTCGATCGTCGTCCCCACGTACAACGAGGCTCCCAATGTCGAGGAGCTGGTCCGCCGCGTGGCGGCGTCGACGCGGGGACTCGAGACCGAAGTGATCTTCGTCGACGACAGCACGGACGAGACCCCGGACGAGGTGCGGCGGGTGGCGGCATCCGCTCCCCTTCCCGTTCGCCTGATCCACCGCGAGCACCGCACCGGCGGGCTGGGCGGAGCGGTCGTCGAGGGCTTCGAAGCCGCGCAGGCCGATATCTGCATCGTGATGGACGGCGATCTGCAGCATCCGCCGGAGGAGATCCCGGCGATGTGGCATCGCTACCGCCACGGCGACGTCGATCTCGTGGTCGCCTCGAGATATGCCGGCGGCGGCACGTCCGGCGGACTCGCCGACAACACGCGCATCATGGTGTCGCGGGCATCCACCGCCCTGACGCGCGCGATGTTCCCCATCCGCCTGAAGGACGTCACCGACCCGATGACGGGCTTCTTCCTCGTCGACCGCAGAGCGCTGGAGCTCTCGACGCTGAAGCCCCGCGGCTTCAAGATCCTGCTCGAGATCCTCGCGCGCAAGACGCTGCGCGTGGCCGAGGTGCCGTTCGACTTCGCCGACCGCCACGCGGGTCAGTCGAAGGCCTCCATGCGTCAGGGCTTCCACTTCCTGACGCAGCTCACCGCCCTGCGGTTCGGCAAGATGTCGCTGTTCGCCGTCATCGGCGCCTTCGGAGCTGTCGCGAACCTCGGCATCATGTGGGTGCTCACGCACTCGGGGATGGGCTACGTCATGGCGGCGATCATCGCCGCCGAGGTCACGATCATCGGCAACTTCCTGCTGCAGGAGCGCTTCGTCTTCCAGGACATGCGCGGCGAGGCGTCCGGCGTCTGGTCGCGCTTCGCGAAGTCGTTCGGCTTCAACAACGCCGAGGCCCTCGTGCGCATCCCGGTCCTCGCCTTCATGGTGCAGACGTGGCACATCTCGGCCGTCGTCGCGGCCGCCATCACTCTCGCGGTGGCGTTCTTCGTGCGGTTCATGTTCCACTCGCTCGTCGTCTACGCGCCGCGCCGCGCAACCGAGACGGCCCGTGTGCGGCGTCTCGTCGACGAGCTCGACGCCCAGGCGATGACGCCGGGCGAGCTGTAGCCTTCGGCGTGCATGACGGAGGCGGCTCGGCCGCGTCCGTGCCGCCGCGGGCTCCATCCGAGTTTCGGGACTCGCTGAAGCCTGAGCGCGGCGACAACACCTCGCACGGCCGAACCGTCGTCCGCACCACGGCGCGTGGAAGCCGCGCCGTGGCCGACATCCCCTCTCCCAAGCAATGCACGCGCGGCGGCCACCGCTCGTGCACCCTCCCCATTCGCGCGACCCGACCGGGTATGCCGGGCATTGAGGGTCCCAAGCCCTCGTGCGCGATGACACTGTACCTCCGCACCGCCGAGAAGGGAAGGAAATTCCCCTGATGAGCTTGCGCTTACGTCAGCGACCCCGCTATCTTCCGCTCCGCAACGATTCGATCGCCGGAGTGGCGGCGAGAGCGGCCGTCAGCCGATGAGCTGCACGAGGGCGTCGAGGCCCATTCCGTAGTTGATGCGCTGCACGGGGAGGGCGAGCTTGTCCGTCCCGGTCGTGACGTAGCCGGGCTCGATCGTGCGGGCCATCTCGAAGCCCGCCATCCGCACGCCTTCCTTCGCGGTGTCGTTGTAGTGACCGAACGGGTAGGCCATGACCTCCTTGACGCCCAGCACCTGGGCCGACGTCTCCAGGTCGGCGGCGATCTCGGCCGCGCTGAGATTGACCATCAGGCCCTTGCCGTTCGCGCCCGCCTTGTGCATGTCGTGGGTGTGCGACCGCCGCAGCACGAACGGGTTGGGCGGAGGGTCCTGCCGGTACGCCGTGATCATGAACGACGTCGTGAGCACCTGGTGCTTCGCGACGATCGGGGCCGCAAGATCGAACCAGGACTGGTCCGCGTCATCGTCGGTGACGAGCACGGAGTGGTTCGGCAGCCAGAGACGTGCGTCGATGAAGGCGCTCAGCTCGTCCCAGGTCGGCAGATAGAACCCGCCCGTCGCGATGTGGTCCATGTGCGCGTCGAAGTCGCCGATGTACGCGTAGTTCGCCCGCAGCCAGCCGCTCTCGCCGCCGGGGTTCGCCGTGAACTGGTGGTACATGAGGATCGGGATGCGCGCCTTCTCGGCCGCGTTCTCCTCCGGCGTCTTCCAGGCCCCGTAGAGGGTCTTCTCCCGGTCCGTGCAGGCCACGAGCTTCGATCCGTTCACCCGCGCCGGGATGCTGAAGGATGCGGCATCCGCCGGCGTCGCGTACCAGCCGGCGAACACGAGCCCTGCGCGCGCCGGGATGGGCAGGCCGGTGTAGAGCACGCCCTGCGTCTGCAGCATGGGGGCGTCGGCGATCCCGTCGCCGGCGAAGCTCACGGCGCAGGCCTCGGGATCGGCGGTCGTCGCGAGCAGCTGCTGCGACGGAGTCAGCGGCGTGGGAGTGGGCGTGGGAGTCGGGGTCGAGGTCGGCGTCGCGCTCGGCGACGGCGCGGCCGCGGCATCCCCCGTTCTCGAAAGGGCGATCGCGATGCCCGCCGCCGCCGTCCCGGCGAGGATCACGAGCACGGCGATGACCGCCGCGAGCGTGCGGCGGCGGCGCACTCGGGCGGAGGCCGGGCGGCGAGGCCGCGGCCTGGGTGTCGGCGAAGTCATGGCGGACCTGATTCGGGGTCGAAACGGGTGCTCGGGCCGCTCCCCAGCGAGACCCGTTGGCCGGAAGCCTACTCAAGGAGTCGCCTGGCCGTGCCATCATCGGCCCGTGGACCGAGGAGCGCGTGTGCGGGGGCGGCGATCGTGCGGATAGCCGTCGTGGGCGCGGGAGGCGCCGGACTCACGAGCGCGTGGCTCCTCGAGGAGCAGCACGACGTGACGCTCTTCGAAGCCGAGGACCGCCTGGGCGGTCACGCCCACACGGTCGAGATCGAGGTCGACGGTGCGCGGATCGCCGTCGACGCCGGCTTCCAGTTCTTCGGGCCCGGTGCGCCGTACGTCACCTTCAACCGGCTGCTCGCCGAGCTGAAGGTGCCACTGCGCACGTATCCCGCGACGATGAGCCTGACACGGTCGACCGACGGCACCCAGGTGGCCCTCCCGCCGTTTCGTCGGGCGCGACCCGTCTGGCCCTCGCTCACGCCCGCCGCGCTCACGGACCTCCTTCGGTTCCGTCGCTTCCTCTCCGGCGTCCCGGAGTTCCTCGCGCAGCGCGACACGACGATCACGATCTCCGACTACATCGAGAGCCGGGGGATGCCGCGCCGCTTCGTCGACGGCTTCCTCCAGCCCTTCCTCCTGGCGCTCTGGTGCGTCGATCCCGCCGACTTCCAGGGGTTCGCGGCCTACAACGCGCTGTACTACCTCGGCAACGCGCTCACCGGCGGGCTGCACCCGCCCACCCAGGTCGAGATCGAGGGCGGCATGAAGACGTATGTCGACGCCCTCGCCGGGAGCCTCCGCCGCACGACAGTGCGGCTCGGGGCCCGGGTGACGAAGCTCTTCCGGGAGGGGGACGACTGGATCGTCGTCGACGCGACCGGCGCACGGCTCTCGTTCGATCAGGTGGTGCTCGCGACGAACGCCCGCCAGGCGCACGAGCTCCTCGCGCCGACGCCGGAGCTCCACGAGGTGAGCCGGCAGCTCGGCCGCATCCGCTCGTTCGACACGACGATCGCCGTACACGGCGACCGTCGGCTCATGCCGCCGAGCGAGTCGGCCTGGTCCGTGGTCAACGCCCGCTGGGACGGCACGCACAGTCAGCTGTCGGTGTGGAACCCGGAGCGCGGCCTGCCGGTCTTCCGAAGCTGGGTCACCTACGAGGAGCGCCTCCCCGAGCCGCTCTACGCGACGGCGGTCTACGAGCACGCCATGGTGACGGTCGATTACTTCGACGCCCAGTCGCACCTCAGGGCGCTGCAGGGCCGGCGGGGCGTCTGGCTGGCCGGGCTGTACACCGACGACGCGGACTCCCACGAGAGCGCCGTCCATTCGGCTGTCGCGGTCGCAGAGCAGCTCGGCCCGGGCTCGACCCGGCTCGCGCGGCTGGCGGACTGATCCCGTCGCCGTCAGACGCGTCCATCGGCGCGCGTGAGCACGAGCCGCAAGGCGGCGATGCGCTCCGCCCGCGTCGCGACAGTGAGAACCCCGACGATGTCGTGGCTCGTGTGCAGCGCGATGCCGCGCTCGCCGTGGACGGCGCACTCGATCGCGACCGCCGCGTGGGCGTCGAGCAGCGTCGTGAGGACGTCGACGATACGAGCCCGGCCGCGGATGGGCTGGTGCGACGGCGGCACTCCGGTTCCGTCGAGGGTGAGGACGGCATCGGGATGCAGCACCCGCACGAGGCGCCCGAAGTCGCGCTCGTCGCACGCGTAGGCGAGCGCCTGGACGGCGCGCCGGTGGTGCTGCGCGGGCGAGGGTGCGAGCGTCGTCCTGCGCCGGGGCCGCCACTTCGCGATGCCGGAACCCGTCATGCCGCTCGGCGCCCGGGCTCGCCGATGCGCGCGCAGGCGGACGGGACGGTGTCCGGGCGCGGCGATTCGGGTTCGTCGTGCGTCATTCAGACCGTGGGATCGGAACGGGGAGGGTGTGCCTCCGATCATCCACCGAATCGCCGCTCCGGCACCACCCTCTGTGGGAAATCCCTCCGCGCGGAGGCGTTCAGCCCTTGACCGCCGCCCCCGCCACCGACTCGACGATCTGCTTCTGCGCGATGCCGAACAGGATCAGCACGGGCACCGAGGCGATGACGGCGCCCGCCATGACGATCGCGAAGTGCGTGCGGTACGCGCCCTGCAGCATCGACAGGCCCGGCGGAAGCGTCATGTTCTCGGGCGAGAGGAGGACGTACACGGGCCACAGGAAGTCGTTCCAGTTGTTGAGGAACGAGAGCACCGCGAGTGTGGCGAGCGCGGGCCGAGCGAGCGGGAGCACGACCTGGGCGAAGATGCGGAACTCGCCCGCGCCGTCGATGCGCGCCGCTTCCTCCAGCTCGACGGGGAGGGCCACGAAGAACTGCCGCAGGAAGAAGATGCCGAACGCTCCGGCGGCACCGGGCACGGTGATCGCGAGCAGGGTGTCGAGCCATCCCAGATTCTGGACGATGAGGTAGTTCGGGATGAGGAAGACGACCGGCGGCACGAGCAGCGTCGAGATGATGACGCCGAAGACGACCTTCTTGCCGACGAAGTCCATGCGGGCCAGAGCGTAGGCGCCCATGGATGCCGTCACGAGGATGAGGATCGTCTGGATCGCCGCCGCCGCGAAGCTGTTCCACAGCCACAGGAAGATCGGCTGCTCGCCGCTCGTGAGGAGTGTCGTGTAGGCGTCGGTCGAGAACGGATTCGGCCAGCTGTACGGATTGCGCACGGCATCCGCATCCGTCTTGAACGACGTGATCAGCATCCAGAGGAGCGGGAGGATGATGATGAGCGCCAGCGCGATGAGCACGACGTACAGGACCGTGGTGCCGGCCACGCGACGGGGCGACCGACGGCGCCGGGGCTCGGGGGTGACTTCTCTCCGCCGCGTTTCGGGGATCGCCGTGGCGGTCATGCGACAGTCCTTTCCACTCGCTCGCGCTGGAGGCGGAAGTTGATGATGCTGATGATCGCCAGGAACGCGAACAGCACGTAGCTCATCGCCGCCGCGGGCGCCATGTTGTTCTGGGACAGGCCCTGATCGGCGATGTACATGATCGCCGTGCGGGTGGCGTTGCCCGGCCCGCCGCGGGTCAGCAGGTACGACTGACCGAACATGTTCGCGCTCGCGAGCACCGTCGTGGTCGTGATGAACAGCATCACCGGGCGGAGTCCGGGGATGGTGACCGAGACGAAGCTGCGCCAGGCGCCGGCTCCGTCGAGGGCGGCCGCCTCGTAGAGATCGCCGTTGATCCCCTTGAGCCCCGCGAGGAAGATCACGGTGTTCAGGCCCATGGTCCACCAGACGGTGACACCGACGAGCGTGACCCACACCCAGGGCACGTTGACGGTCCAGGGGATGTTGTCGGGCAGCCCGATGAGGCCCAGGAGATGGTTCAGGATGCCGGACTGCGTGTCGAGGATGTACCCCCAGATCACGCCGATGACCGCGACCCCCAGGACGTACGGCGCGAAGAACACCGTGCGGAAGGTGGTGGCCGCGCGGATCTTGCGGTTCAGGAGCAGGGCGATGCCGAGCGGCACGAGCACGAGGCAGGGGACCGAGAGGACGACGAAGATCGCCGTCGCGCCCATCGACTGCCAGAAGTCGCCGGAGAAGGTGCTGTTCGGGTCGAACAGCGCGATGTAGTTCTGCAGCCCCACGAAGTTCTGGACATCGCTGAACGGGCTGTAGTCGGTGAGGCTGATCCACAGACCGAAGATCGCGGGTGCGACGACGAAGGTCAGGAAGAGGATCAGGAACGGCGCGAGGAAGAGGTAGGCGATGAGGGTGCGCCGACGCCCCTTCCGCGCCTTGGACGCGCGGGTCCCGCCGGACCCCCCGGCGCTTGCGCGCTGGGGAGCCACGGCGGGGGTCGTGACGATGTCAGCCACCGTACTTCGACGCATTCTGCTTCAGGATCTGGTCGGCCTTCTTGGCGGCGTCGTCGAGCGCCTGCTGGGGCGTCTTCTTGCCGTTGAGGGCCTCGTTGATCGCTGTCGTGACGAGCGCGTTCGCCTCGGCGATGCCGGGCGAGACCGTCTCGTAGTGGGCGTACTCGAGCTCGTCCATGAACGGCTGCAGGTTGGGGTAGTTCTGCACGAGCGTCGGATCGTTGCGCACGTCGTTCGCTGCGGGGAGCTCACCCGTCTCGGCCCAGCCGGCGGAGTTGTCGTTCATCCACTTGACGAACGTCGCCGCTGCGGCGGTCTTGTTCTTGTCCTGTCCCTTGTTCGCGGGGAACACCCAGTGCGTCGAGCTCGACCACACGGCCTTCTCGGTTCCGATCTGCGGCACGGGGGCGGCCGCCCAGTCGAGATCGGCGAACGCGCTGTTCGTGGTCTGCCAGACGCCGTTCCAGTTGAACGCGGTCTGACCGGCGAGGAGGGCCTTGATGTTGCCGTCCTGTGCGACGTTGGCCGGGCTGTAGCCGTTCTTGACGAGATCGGTCATCCACGTGAGGGCCTGCACGCCGGCATCCGAGTTGAAGCTCGCCTTCGTGACGTCCTTGTTGTAGAGGTCACCGCCGAACTGCCACAGCAGGCTCTCGAACTCGAAGGTGCCGGTGAAGACGTAGCCGTCGACCCATTCGCCCTGCACTCCGACGCCCTTGAGCGCTTCGAGAGCGGCGGTGTACGACGCCTGGTCGGTCGGGATGTCGGTGATGCCCGCCTGCCCGAGGACCGTCTTGTTCACGAACAGGCCGAGCGGGGTGACGCTCCACGGGATCGCGTACTGGGTGCCCTTGTAGTCGCCCGCGTCGAAGACGCCCGGCGGGAAGTCGTCGGCGGTGTAGCCGAGGCCCTTCACGATGTCGTCCGCGTTGAGCAGGAGCTTCTGCGCCGCATAGGTCGCGAGGTCGTCGCCGTGGAGCACCGCGACGTCGGGACCCTTGCCCGCCTTGATGGCCAGCGGCATCTTCTTGGCGATGTCGCCCCATTCCTGCGGCACGTTCTTGACGACGATGTTGTCGTGCTCGGAATTGAACTTCTCGATCAGCTTCGGAACGAGGGTCGGTGCCGCGCCGCCTGTCCAGCCGTGCCAGAAAGTGATGTCGACCTTCGGGCCGGTGTAGTCGCCGCCGCCTGAGACGGCGCCGGAGTTGCTCGACGAGCCTCCGCAGCCCGTGAGCGCTACTCCGAGGCTCACCGCCGCAGCAATGCCGAGCGCCCGAACGAACGCCTTTTTCATGTGATCGCTCTCCTTTGAGTGTGGGCCTATCACGTCTGGGGGATCAGACGAGACCTCTCGGCCCATCGCCTTGACGCGAGAATCTACAGCGCTGGAAATTCTGGTGTCAACCCCCTTCCCTGACTATGGTTGTCTCGTCCCACCTGGGTATGGAGGTGTCATGGCAGGGGTCACGCTCCAAGATGTCGCAGACCACGCGGGCGTCTCGATGAAGACGGTGTCCAACGTGGTGCGCAACTACGCGCACGTCAGCGAGAAGACCCGCAGCGCCGTCCAGCGCTCCATCGACGAGCTCGGGTATCGACCCAACGTCATGGGCCGGCGCCTCGCCACCGGCCGCAGCGGGCTCATCGCGCTGGCCTTCGCCGACGTGGGCGTGCCCTACTTCGCGGAGCTGGCCCGCATGAGTTCCCGCAGCACGCAGCGCTTCGGCTATCGCCTGCTCCTCGAGGAGACGGACGGCACCCTCGAGGGGGAGCGCGCGGTCGTCGCGAGCTCCGAGGCGGGCCTCGTGGACGGCTTCCTCTTCCAGCCCAGCGTCATGTCGTCGACCGAGGTCGCGAAGCACCGCGGCGACGTCCCGATCGTCCTCCTCGGCGAGGCCGCCGCGCCGCTCACGATGGACCGCATCATGATCGACAACGAGGCGGCGGCCGCCGAGGCGACGACGCATCTGCTCTCGATGGGGCGACGGCGGGTCGGCTTCGTCGGCCACGAGGCGCGGGGGCTGACGAACACCTCGCGTCTGCGCATCGCGGGCTACCAGCACGCGATCGAGGCGGCCGGACTCGCGCCCGACCCCGGACTGCTCATCGCGGCGGACGAGGTGTCGGCCCTCGAGTCGGCGCGGGCGGTGGGCGCCGCCCTGGACGGCGGACTCCGTGTGGACGCGCTGTTCTGCCGCGACGACCTGGCCGCCATCGGCGCCCTCCGGGCCGTGCAGGAGCGCGGGCTGCGGGTGCCCGACGACATCGCCGTCATCGGGTGGGACAACATCGGCATCACCGCCGTGACCTACCCGAGCATCACGACGGTCGCCCCCGATCTCCCGGCCCTCGTCGAGCGGGCCCTCGAGCTGCTCGTGGAGCGCATCGAGGGCTTCGACGGGATGGGGCGCCACGAGCTCGCCCCCCATCGCATCGTGTTCCGCGAGAGCGCTCCGGAGATCTGAGAGTTTACAGCGCTGTAGATTTCGGTCATGCTATCGGTATGTTCGACGATGATCTGACGGGAGCCGGCGCCCTCGACGTGCCCGCCGGCTACCCACGCCCCCAGCTCGTCCGCCGACGCTGGTCCGATCTCTCCGGCCGGTGGTCCTTCCAGCTCGACGACGCCGACGTCGGCCTCGATGAGCGCTGGTTCGAGCGCGAGTCGCTCGACGGCACGATCGTCGTGCCGTTCCCGCCGGAGTCCCCCGCGTCGGGGGTCGGAGAGACCGCCCATCACCGCGTCGTCTGGTACCAGCGCGTGTTCGACGCCGACGAGCTGGAAGCCGCCGGCCGGCGCGAGGGTTCCCGGGTGCTGCTGCAGTTCGGCGCCGTGGACTACCGCAGCCGCATCTGGATCGACGGCTCCTTCGTGGGGGCCCACGAGGGAGGGCATACCCCGTTCGCCCTCGACATCACGGAGGCGCTCGGAAGCAGGCAGACCCATTCCGTCGTCGTGCGCGTCGAGGACGATCCCGAGGACGTCGAGCAGCCGCGCGGCAAACAGGACTGGCTCGAGCATCCCCACGTCATCTGGTACCACCGCACGAGCGGCATCTGGCAGCCCGTCTGGCTGGAGGCGGTCGACCCGGTCTCGATCCGCTCCATCCACTGGGTGACCGATGTCCGCGCGGCGACGGTGTCGGCGCGTCTCGACCTGTCGCGGGTGCCCGCCGAGCCCGTGGACGTCAGCGTCCGCCTGACGTTCGGAGGCGAGACGCTCGCGCAGGCCACGACGGTCGCCGATCGGGCCTCGGTCACCGTGACCCTCTCGGTGCCCGCCCTGGGCAACGGCCAGGGCTATGAGCAGCTGCTGTGGTCGCCTGAGCATCCGCGCCTCGTCGACGCCGACGTCCGGGTCGGCGACGACGTCGTCCAGTCGTATCTGGGCCTGCGCACGGTGCATGTGGGCCAGGGCGCGTTCTGGCTCAACGACCGTCCCTACTACCTGCGCTCCGTGCTCAATCAGGGGTACTGGCCGCAGTCGCACCTCGCCGCGCCGTCCGCGGACGCCCTCCGCGCGGAGGCTCAGCTCATCAAGGACCTCGGGTTCAATGCGACGCGGGTGCACCAGAAGTTCGAGGATCCTCGGTTCCTCTACTGGGCCGACCGCCTGGGCATCCTCGTCTGGGGCGAGGCGCCGGCCGCGTTCGAGTACTCCACGACGGCGGTCGAGCGCATGGTGCGCGAGTGGCTCGACATCGTGCGCAGGGACTTCTCGCACCCGTCGATCGTCGCCTGGGTGCCGCTCAACGAGAGCTGGGGCGTGCAGCACATCGCGTACGACGCCCGGATGCAGCACTACGCCCGTTCGCTCGTCGACCTCACGAAAGCCCTCGACCCCACGCGGCCCGTGGTGTCGAACGACGGTTGGGAGCAGGTCGACACCGACATCGTCGCGATCCACGACTACGAGGCCGATCCCGGGGTGATGCGCGAGCGGTACGCCGACCGCGACGCTGTCGACCGGATGATCCGGACGTCGGGTCCCGCGGGCAGGCGTCTGGTGCTCTCGGGCGACGTCGACGACGCGCCCGTCATGCTCACGGAGTTCGGCGGCATCTCCTTCGACGTCGACGCCCACGAGGATGCCTGGGGCTACTCGACCGCGAAGAGCGCCGACGACTTCGCCGAGCGCCTCGAAGGCCTCCTCGCGGCAGTGCGCGAGAGCCGCGGCCTGCAGGGCTTCTGCTACACGCAGCTGACCGACACGCTCCAG
Source organism: Microbacterium sp. AZCO (assembly GCF_039614715.1). GTDB lineage: Bacteria > Actinomycetota > Actinomycetes > Actinomycetales > Microbacteriaceae > Microbacterium. The sequence goes on from NZ_CP154857.1 coordinate 3,822,485, forward strand.
GAGACCAACGGGCTCGTCACCGAGGCACGCGAGCCCAAGATCCCGATCGAGCGCATCCGCCGGGCGATCACCGGCAGGCAGTAGCGGCAGACCGGCGACAAGAGGAACAGTCGTGCACGACGTGCCGCGACCCGATCGAGAGCGCGGCCGATGATCGTTACGACCGCGGACACCGTGGCGGAGGCGAGGCGGATCCGCGATCGCGAGCGTCGCAGGCTCGCGGAGCACGGGGTGCAGGGCGCCCTGAGCCTCACCGGCGGGAGCAGCCTCGAAGGCCTGCTCACGAAGGGTGACATCGACCTTCACCTGCGGGTGCGCGCAGAGGACTTCGAGACGAGCGCCGCGTCGCTCGCACTCCTCTATACGGCGGTGCGCCGCGAGATCTGGACCGCGACCTTCGCGACGTTCGAGCGCGATTGCGACCCGCCCGTCGGGATCGCGCTCACGGTCGTCGGCTCCGAGCACGATCGCCGTTTCGTCGCCTCGTGGGAGCGGATGGGGAGGGATGCCGCGGCCCGCGCCCGCTACAACGCCCTGAAGCAGCACGGCGGCGACGTCGAAGACGCGAAGTCCCGGTTCTTCGACTCCCTCGTGCAGCCCGTCAGCCCGCCCGAACGCTGACGGCCGATTTCCCATCCGACGACACCCCCGCGATGCTGAGGGGGAGCCCCGATGGAGGAAGCCCCATGATCGTCGCCGATCCCCGCACGCGCCGGGTCATCGTCAACTCCGACGTCAAGAACGAGGCCGACGACCAGTTCGCGGTCGTTCACGCCCTGCTCTCGCCCACGCTCGACGTGCGCGGTGTCATCCCGGCGCACTTCGGCACTCGGCGGGGGGACGATTCGCTCGCCGAGTCGGCGCGGGAGCTCGACGTGCTGCTGCGGCTCCTCGGCCGCACGGGCACGGTGCCCATCCCGCCCGGCGCACCGCACGCGCTTGCGGACGAGGCGACGCCCGTCGACAGCCCCGGCGCGCGTCTCATCATCGACGAGGCGCGTCGCTCCGACGCGGGACCGCTCTTCGTCGCCTTCCTCGGCCCGCTCACCGACATGGCGAGCGCCCTGCTCCTCGCGCCCGACATCGCCGACCGCGACGTCACCGTCATCTGGATCGGCGGGCCGCCGTACGGCGACATCGAGTCCGTCGGCGCGTGGCCCGAGTTCAATCTGGGCAACGACATCGCGGCCGCGAACGTCGTGTTCGACTCGGGCATCACGCTCTGGCAGGTGCCCTCGAACGTCTATCGGCTCGTCAATGTCTCCTACGCGGAGCTCCGCCGCCGCGTCGAGCCGCACGGAGAGCTCGGCCGCTACCTCGCCCAGCAGGTGGTCGACTACAACACCGCGCACCACAAGGTCGCGGTCGAGTCGCGGTCGCTCGGCGATTCGCCCGCCATCGCGCTCATGCTCGAGCCGTGGTGCGCGCAGTTCCGTCGCCAGGACCCGGTCCGCTTCGCCGCGGGCGGGAGCTACGAGCCGTCGCTCCGCGGCGGTCCCGTGCGCGTGGTCGAGCAGGTCGACACCCGGTTCCTGCTCGAGGACATGTTCGCCAAGCTCGAGGAGTTCGGCGCAGCGCACACATGACGCGGGGTCGATGGATGCGGCGCGCTCAGCCCGCGTCCGCCCGGCTGGCCTCGAACCCGACGCCCGTGAGCTCTCGCGAGACCGACCACACCCGGGCCGCCGCCTGACGGTCCTCGAATCGGCGGTAGAGACTCTCGCGCCGCGGGGGTCCTTGCAGGTGCAGGAATCCGCCCGGTCCGTAGAACGCCCCCGCGACGGCCTCCCGTGAGGCGGAGGCGAAGAGGGCGGGAAGGGATGCCTCGGCCGGCGTGCCTCCGACACCGGCATCCATGATCCTCCGGCCGAGTCTCGCGCCGAGCGTGCGACCCTCGCGGAGCGACGCGGGGGCGATGTTGGTGATGGCGATCCCCGGATGCGAGAGGTTCGTCGTGATGCCCCACCCCGAGGCGGCGCTCCGGCGGCCGAGCTCGAGCGCGAAGAGGCTGAGCGCCAGCTTCGACGCGCCGTACGCGGCGAAGACGGAGTAGTGGCGCTCGAGTTGCAGGTCGTCCCAGCGGAGCTGCGCCGAGCGCGCCGCGAGGCTGCTCTGCACGGTGACCCGCGCCGCGCCGGCCCGGAGAAGCGGCAGGATCCGGGCGACGAGCGCGAAGTGGCCGAGGTGGTTCGTCTGGAAGTGCAGCTCGAACCCGTCGGCGCTCGTGTGCCGGACGGGATCGCCGAGCGCGATCATGCCCGCATTGAGGACGAGGATCCGGATCGGACGCCCGGCGGCGAAGAGCGCCTCGGCACCCTTCGCAACCGAGGCGAGATCAGCGAGGTCGAGGTCGACGAGCGTCAGGTGCGCGTGCGGCGCGTCGGCCAGGATGCTCGCGACGGCCCGCTCGCCCTTCGCGCGATTGCGCACGGGCAGCACCACGTCTGCTCCCGCGATCGCGAGCGCGCGGGCGATCTCCACCCCCACGCCATCGCTCGCGCCGGTCACGACGGCACGCTGCCCCCGGAGATCGGGAAGGCGGATGCTCCAGCGCGGCGCCCGCGGAGTCGACATCGGCGGGTCCTCTCGACGACGGGATGAGGGACCGGGTAGCGCTGGTGGTCACACGGTAGCGCGCGAACCGGGCGCGGGGAAGCAGTTGGGAGCGTGGGCGCTCATCCGGAGCCCGCGCCGCCCGATCGGATCCGTGCGGAAGAATGACGAAACCCCCGCGATGTAGAAGCTACGCGGGGGTTCCTGGGGTGATTGTAACGATCACCCTTGTGGCTCCGACCGGCATCGATCCGGTGACCTTTCGATTTTCAGTCGAACGCTCTACCAACTGAGCTACAGAGCCGCACGGCATCCGAAGCTGCCGCGTCCGAGACGAAAGGCCCTCTGTAAACCAAAGGGCCTGTCGCTCTGGAGCGACCCTGACGGGACTTGAACCCGCGACCTCCGCCGTGACAGGGCGGCACGCTAACCAACTGCGCTACAGGGCCATGCTTATTGAATTGTGTTGTCGGATGGTGACCCCAACGGGATTCGAACCCGTGCTACCGCCGTGAAAGGGCGGCGTCCTAGGCCACTAAACGATGGGGCCGGATGAACTCCTGGCCCAGGGCCCGGCGCTCACGCTTACCGACGCTCAAGCATAAGAGATCTACGGCGAATGCGCCAATCGAGGGCGAGTCGCTGTGCAGAACCGGGTGGAATCCGCGCAGGATGGGCAGTGCGTCTTCGCCCATTCAGAGGCAGGATGGATCCACGACACCCCCTTGCGCCTGTGATTCGTGTTGCTAGTGTGAATGAAGTTGTCCCGACCGGGGAGGATCGCGTGGAGCAGGATCACGCCCTCGAGGAATGCGGCTGCGGGCCGTCTCCGCGAGAGCGGCGTGCCCTCTGGCCCTCCCTGGTGAACCGCCGGACGGCCCTCGGGCTCGGCGTTCTCGGAGTCGTCGGCATCGCTGCGCTCGCCGGCCCGCTGCTTCCGCCGGCCTTCGCTGCCGACTATCCCTCGTGGGACGACGTACAGGCGGCCCGGGCCAATGAGGCCGCGGCCGCGTCCGAGGTGCAGAAGATCCAGGGGCTCATTGCGGGCCTCACATCGGAGGTATCGCGCACGCAGGCCGAGGCGGAGCGCACGTCCGCCGAGTTCTACCAGGCGCAGCAGGACTACTTCGATGCCGCACAGCGCGCGGAGCAGCTGCAGGGGCAGGCCGACCAGCAGGCCGCGGCCGCGATCGACGCCGCCAACAAGGCGGGCCGCGTCGCCGCGCAGCTCTACCGCAACGGCGGTGACGACACGTCGCTCGAGCTGTTCTTCGCCGGTTCGGCCGCGTCAGCGGACGATCTCCTCGCGCGCCTCGGCACGATGGACCAGCTCATCGCCCGCAACCAGGCCGTCTACGCCGACGCCATCACGGCGCGCGACTCGGCCCAGAGCCTCAGCGACCAGGCTGTCGTCGCGCGCGACGAGCGCGACCGGCTGCAGCAGGTCGCCGAGCAGAAGATGGTCGCGGCGCAGCAGGCGGCCGATGCTGCGCAGGCGGCGCTCGACGAGCAGCAGAACCACCTCGTCGACCTGCAGGCCCAGCTGGCCGCCCTCCAGGACAAGACGGCGCAGACGATCGCGGGCTACCAGGCCGGTGTCGAGGCCGCGCGCAAGGCGGCCGAAGAGGCGGCGCGGAAGGCCGCGGCTGAGGCGGCGGCCAAGGCGGCGGCAGCAGCGGCCGCGGCGGGTCGCGGCGGCGGCGGAGGCGGCGGCAACGGCGGAGCCGTCGTCGGATCGGGCTGGGCCCGCCCCTCGTCGGGCGTCCAGACGTCGGGCTACGGCCCTCGCAGCCGGCAGTGCGGCAACGGCTACTGCTCGAGCGGCTATCACTACGGCGTCGACCTCGCCGCGGGCTGCGGCTCGGCGATCTACGCCGCGCAGAGCGGCACGGTCGTCTACGCCGGCCCCAACGGCGGCTACGGCAACTACATCAAGCTCGACCACGGCGGCGGCATCGGCACCGGGTACGGCCACATCCAGAACGGCGGCATCCTCGTCCGCTACGGACAGTGGGTCAACGCCGGCCAGGTCATCGCGTACGAGGGCAACACCGGCAACTCGTTCGGCTGCCACTGCCACTTCGAGACCTACGTCAACGGCTTCCCCGTGAACCCGATCGACTTCATGGCACAGCGGGGCATCTCGGTCTGACCCCTTCGGCCTGGAAAAGGCGAAGGGGGATGGATGCCGGCATCCATCCCCCTCGACGAATCTCAGGGTGTCAGAGGGTCGACGGTGCGACGCCCTCGCCCTGCGTGGCGGTCTGGCCCTCGTGCTCCTTGAAGCGGTCGAAGGCCTCGCCGACCAGGCGCTCCGCCTCGGCGGCGTCGGCCCACTCGTCGACCTTGACCCACTTGTTGGGCTCGAGGTCCTTGTAGTGCTCGAAGAAGTGCTCGATCTCCTTGCGGGTGTACTCCGGGATGTCGGTGACGTCCTGGACGTGCGCCCAGCGCGGGTCCTTCGCGAGCACGGCCACGACCTTGTCGTCGCCGCCCGCCTCGTCGCTCATCTTCAGCACGCCGACGGGACGCACCTTGGCGAGCACGCCGGGTGAGAGGTCGAAGTCGAGCAGCACGAGCACGTCGAGCGGGTCGCCGTCCTCGCCGAGGGTGTTCTCGAAGAAGCCGTAATTGGTGGGGTACCCGAAGGCGGTGTAGAGGATGCGGTCGAGGAAGACCCGGCCCGTGCCGTGGTCGACCTCGTACTTGATGCGGCTGCCGCGGGGGATCTCGATGACGGCGTCGTACGCGCCCATTTCAGACTCCTTAAGAGGGGGTGGATGCCGCGACCAGCCTAATCGGGGGCGAAGGGCGTCCCGAACTACGGCTGAGTGGGGCGAATACGGTCTTCGGGCGGCGTGTCGCGCCACTCCCGACACATCCAGCCGAGATGCGGGACGGGTAGGGCTCGATACCGTGGTTCCGTGACGCATCGCCCCGGCCTGGATCCCGCCGTCGCCGAGGTGCGTCGCGCCGTGCGCGCCGCGCTCGCCGGGATCGACGCGGGCTCCACCGTCGTCGTCGCGCTGTCCGGCGGTGCCGACTCGCTCGCCCTCACGGCGGCGACCGCGTTCGAGGCCCGCAAGGCCGGCCTGACGGCGGTCGCGGTGACGGTCGACCATGGGCTCCAGAAGGGGTCGAGGGATGCCGCGGCCGCCGCGGCAGTGCACGCTCGCGCCCTCGGGCTCGAGGCCAGGGTCGTCGAGGTCGAGGTGGGGGTCACCGGCGGGCCGGAGGCCGCCGCCCGCGCGGCCCGCTACGCGGCGCTGCGGGAGGCGGCATCCACTCTTCCTGCCGCTGCCGTGCTGACGGCCCACACCCTCGACGATCAGGCCGAGACGGTGCTGCTCGGGCTCGCGCGGGGGTCGGGCGGTGGGAGCCTGCAGGGCATGGCGCCGGTCTCCGAGCTGGCCGACGGCATCGCGCTGCTGCGACCGCTCCTCGGGGTCCGTCGCGCGACGACGCGGGCCGCGTGCGCGGCCGAAGGGCTCGAGCCGTGGGAGGACCCGCACAACTCCGACCCCTCCTACGCGCGGGTGCGCGTGCGCCGGCGCGTGCTGCCGGTGCTCGAGGACGAGCTCGGCCCCGGGATCGCGGAGGCGCTCGCGCGCACGGCGGAGCAGCTGCGGGAGGACTCCGAGGCGTTCGCCGAGATGATCGACGAGACGATCGAGGACATCGTCGAGCACGCCGAGGCGGGCATCTCTGTCTCGGTGGCCGCGCTCGCCGCGAATCCCGCGGCGCTGCGGCACCGCATCATCCGGCACGTCGTCGCCGCCGAGTTCGGCGAGAGCCTCACTCGGGCGCAGACGCTCGAGGTCGCCCGGCTCGTCACGGACTGGGCGGGACAGGGACCCATCGACCTGCCCGGATGCCGTGCCCGGCGCGCGGGTGCTCGGCTCGAGTTCACCGCGACCTGACGGCCCTCGGGGAAGGTCTCGACACGCGCGCTTACCGCTCGACCCTAGACTCGGACGCATGCGCGCGGCCGACATCCAGAGCGACATCACCCAGGTCCTGGTCACCGAGGAGCAGATCCGCACCAAGCTCGAGGAGATCGCCGCGCAGGTCGCGTCGGACTACGACGGCAAGGACCTCGTGCTCGTCGGCGTGCTCAAGGGCGCGGTCATGGTGATGGCCGACTTCTCCCGGGCGCTGCCCTTCGCCGTGCCGATGGACTGGATGGCGGTCTCCTCGTACGGCGCGGGCACGAAGTCGAGCGGTGTCGTGCAGATCCGCAAAGACCTCGACACCGACATCCATGACAAGCACGTCCTCATCGTCGAGGACATCATCGATTCGGGCCTCACCCTCAGCTGGCTCCTCGAGAACTTCGCGTCGCGGGGTGCGGCATCCGTCGAGGTGTTCGCCCTGCTGCGGAAGCCGGATGCCGCGAAGGTCCACGTGGAGTGCCGGTACGTGGGCTTCGAGATCCCGAACGAGTTCGTCATCGGGTACGGCCTCGACTACGCGGAGAAGTACCGCAACCTGCGCGATGTCGCGGTGCTCGCGCCGCACGTCTACGGCTGATCGCGGAGTCCGGGTGCCGCTCGCCTCACGATTCCTCTAGTACGCCGTGGGCGAATGCACAGATTGGGCATAGCGGCCGCGCGATACCCTGAATCAACCGTCGCCGCAACCATCGTTTGCGCGGCCTCGGCTCGCTGACGAAGGGAACGGGCTCCGCCCGCACCATGGACCTCAAGAAGATCACCCGCAACCCGCTCTTCTATGTCTTGATGATCGGGTTCCTCCTCATCGTGGGGTTCTCGCTCATCTCGAGCCTGGGCGGCGCGAAGCAGATCTCCACGCAGGAGGGTCTCGAGCTGCTCAAGGGCGGCACCGTGTCCGAGGTCACCAACACCGACGGCGACCAGCGGGTCGACATGACGCTCTCGACGCCGTACGAGGGTGCGAGCGACGTGCAGTTCTACTACGTCACGGCTCGCGCCGACGAGGTCGTCGACGCCGTCAACTCCGCCGACCCGAAGGACGGCTTCAACGACGCCGTGCCGCGCGCCACGTGGTTCGACGGCTTCATCTCGCTCTTCCTGCCGATCCTCCTCCTCGGCCTGCTCTTCTGGTTCCTCCTGTCCAGCGCCCAGGGCGGCGGCAGCAAGGTCATGCAGTTCGGCAAGTCCCGGGCGAAGCTCGTGACGAAGGAGACGCCGACCGTCACGTTCGGCGACGTCGCCGGCTCCGACGAGGCGATCGAGGAGCTGCAGGAGATCAAGGACTTCCTGAAGGACCCGGCCAAGTTCCAGGCCGTCGGCGCCCGCATCCCGAAGGGCGTGCTGCTGTACGGCCCTCCTGGAACGGGCAAGACGCTCCTCGCGCGCGCCGTCGCCGGTGAGGCGGGCGTGCCGTTCTACTCGATCTCGGGTTCCGACTTCGTCGAGATGTTCGTCGGCGTCGGTGCGAGCCGCGTCCGCGACCTCTTCAACCAGGCCAAGGAGTCGGCCCCCGCGATCATCTTCATCGACGAGATCGACGCCGTCGGCCGGCACCGCGGCGCGGGCCTCGGCGGCGGGCACGACGAGCGCGAGCAGACGCTCAACCAGATGCTCGTCGAGATGGACGGCTTCGACCCCAAGGCGAACGTCATCGTCATCGCGGCGACCAACCGTCCCGACATCCTCGACCCCGCGCTGCTGCGCCCCGGCCGCTTCGACCGCCAGATCGGCGTCGACCAGCCCGACCTCAAGGGCCGCCAGAAGATCCTCGAGGTGCACGGCCGCGGCAAGCCGCTCGCCGACGGCGTCGACCTCGAGGTCGTCGCCCGCAAGACGCCCGGCTTCACCGGTGCCGACCTCGCGAACGTCCTCAACGAGGCCGCGCTCCTGACGGCGCGCTCCAACGCGCAGCTCATCGACAACCGCGCGCTCGACGAGGCGATCGACCGCGTCATCGCCGGTCCGCAGCGCCGCACCCGGGTCATGAAGGACAAGGAGAAGCTGATCACGGCCTACCACGAGGGCGGACACGCGCTCGCGGCGGCGGCGATGAACCACACCGACCCCGTGACGAAGGTCACGATCCTCCCGCGCGGCCGCGCCCTCGGCTACACGATGGTGCTCCCCGTCGACGACAAGTACTCCGTCACGCGCAACGAGCTGCAGGACCAGCTCGCCTACGCGATGGGCGGTCGCGTCGCCGAGGAGATCGTGTTCCACGACCCGACGACGGGGGCCTCCAACGACATCGAGAAGGCGACCGGCATCGCCCGCAAGATGGTCACCGAGTACGGCATGACCACCGACGTCGGCCCGGTCAAGCTCGGCCAGGCCTCCGGCGAGATGTTCCTCGGCCGCGACATGGGCCACGGCCGCGACTTCTCGGAGCGCATCGCCGAGCGTGTCGACCAGCAGGTGCGCGGGCTCATCGAGCAGGCGCACAACGAGGCGTACCAGGTCATCAATCTCAACCGCGAGGTGCTCGACAAGCTCGCCCTCGCCCTCCTCGAGAAGGAGACCCTCGACCACCTCGAGCTCGCGGAGATCTTCAAGGACGTCAAGAAGCTCCCGCCACGTCCGCAGTGGCTCTCGAGCGACGACCGGCCGGTCTCGACACAGCCCCCAGTCGAGATCCCGAGCCGCCGGGAGCCCGCGGGCGTGGCGGCCACGGTCGAGGCCGACACCGCCTCGAAGGAGAAGGCCACCCGCCGCCGGCCGACCGGGCAGGCGCGTCCCGCGACCGCGTAGGCTCGGCGCGTGGCCGTCGACCGGAAGCGCGTCGCAGCGCTCGTTCGTGAGTTGCTCGAGGCGATCGGGGAGGACCCCGACCGCCCGGGCCTGAAGGCGACCCCGACGCGGGTGGCCGACGCCTACGCCGAGTTCTTCGCGGGCGTGGGGGAGGATGCCTCCGCGCCGCTGCAGCATCCCATCTCGATCTCCCATGGGCCGGCGCCCGAGACGTCCGCGTCGGGCGCGGTCCTGCTGCGCGACATCCACTTCCGCTCGGTGTGCGAGCACCACCTGCTGCTCTTCCGCGGCAAGGCGCACATCGCCTACCTCCCCGGCGACAAGGTCGTCGGGCTCGGCGCTCTTCCGAAGGTCGTGGACATCCTCGCCGCCCGGCCGCAGGTGCAGGAGCGCCTCGGCGAGCAGATCGCCGACGAGATCGCCGACGCCCTCGACACGCGCGGCGTGCTGGTCGTGCTCGACGCCACGCACGGCTGCGTCACGATGCGCGGCGAGCGCCAGCGGGAGGCATCCACCGTCACGATCGCGGCGCGCGGCGAGCTGCTCGAGCCCGCGGCGCGCGCCGAGCTCATCGCGCTCATCGGCGCGGGGCGGGAGTGAGCGCCGCAGCGATGGGCTCACTCGTCATGGGGATCGTCAACGTCACCCCCGACTCGTTCAGCGACGGCGGCCTCTACCTGGCCGCCGACGCCGCGATCGCGCGCGGCCTCGAGCTCTTCGCGCAGGGCGCGGCGATGATCGACGTCGGCGGCGAGTCGACGAGGCCGGGTGCCGAGCGCGTCGACCCCGCGGTCGAGCGGGACCGCGTGCTGCCCGTCGTCCGCGCCCTCGCCGAGGCGGGCGCCGTCGTGAGCATCGACACGATGAATTCCTCGACGGCCCTCGCCGCCGTGGAGGCGGGTGCGCGCATCGTCAACGACGTCTCCGGCGGGCTGTCCGATCCGGCGATGCTCTCGGCCGTCGCCCGGACCGACGCCGACGTCGTGCTGCAGCACTGGCGGGGCCACTCCAGCGACATGTACGCGCACGCGGAGTACGACGACATCGTGACGGAGGTCGTGACCGAGCTCGCGTCGCGCGTCGACGCCGCGCGGGCCGCCGGCATCGCGCCGTCGCGCATCATCGTCGACCCCGGCATCGGATTCGGCAAGAAGGGCGGGCAGAACTGGGCGGTCCTGCACGGGATGCCGCGCATCGTCGCCCTCGGGCACCGGGTGCTCGTCGGCACGAGCCGCAAGCGGTTCCTCACCGAGACGCTCGAGCCGGGCGGAGCCGAGGCATCCACCGCTCGTCGTGATCTCGCGACCGCCGTCACGAGCGTGCTCGCCGCGCAGTCGGGGGCCTGGGGGGTGCGCGTGCACGACGTCGCCGCGACCGTCGACGCGTTGAAGATCGCCGATTCCTGGGAGGCTGGGGAGCGATGGACTTCGTAGACGAGATCACGATCACGGGCATCCGGGCGTTCGGGTATCACGGCGTGTACCCCGACGAGAAGCGCGACGGGCAGGAGTTCGTCGTCGACGTGCACCTCATGCTGTCGACAGCGCGGGCGGCCGAGACCGACGACGTCGCCGACACCGTGCACTACGGCGAGCTGGCCGAAGAGGTGGCCGCGATCGTGTCGGGCGACCCCGTCGACCTCATCGAGACGCTCGCGAGCCGCATCGCCGACGCGGTGCTCGCGCACGACCTCGTGCAGCTGGCGCGCGTCACCGTGCACAAGCCGTCCGCGCCGATCGCGGTGCCGTTCGCCGACGTCGCCGTGACCGTCAACCGCGCTCGGGCAGACCGATGAACCGCCGCCTCGCGCAGGGCTTCCACGGCGACGCCCCGAGCCGGGGCCGCGCCCCCGTGCGCGCCGTCGTCGCCCTCGGCGCCAATCTCGGCGACCGGGTCGCGACGCTGCGAGCCGCGGTCGCCGACCTGCAGCGGCTGCCCCTCACGGCCGAGGTCGTGGCCGCGCCCACGATCGAGTCGGTCGCGCTCAAGCCCGACGGTCCGGATGCCTCCGCCCCGGCGTACCTCAACACCGTCGCGCTCGTGACCACGCGTCTCGCGCCGAGCGTGCTGCTGTCGTACCTGCACGCGATCGAGGCGCGGCACGGGCGCGTGCGCGAGGAGCGCTGGGGCGACCGCACGCTCGACCTCGACCTCATCGCCTACGGCGACGCCCGAAGCGACGCGCCCGGTCTCGTGCTGCCGCACCCGCGTGCGGCGGAGCGCGACTTCGTCCTCGCACCGTGGCTGTCGCTCGATCCCGACGCGGAGCTGCCCGGTCACGGCCGCGTCGACGCGCTCCTGCGACGACTGCGAGGGGCCGAATGAAGCGCACCGGAGCGGGCGTCCTCGTCCTGACGGCGGCGATCGGCGTGGCCGTCGGCTTCCTCGTCGATCAGCTGCTGACCGCCGCCGCGCGCCCCACCTTCACTCCGACCGTCACCCTGCCGATCCTCCTCGTGCTGCTCGGCGGAATCGTGGTCCTCCTCGCGGTGCCGATCCGCCGCGCGACGCGCGACGCGAAGGGTGCGGGCCCCATCAATCCGTTCCAGGCGGTCCGCATCGCGATGCTCGCGAAGGCGTCGAGCATCGTCGGGTCGGCGTTCGCCGGCTTCGCCGGCGGCCTCGCGCTCTTCCTCCTGACCCGGCCCGTCACGCCGTCGGTAGAGTCGTGGGGAGCCGTGATCGCGACGATCGTCAGCGGTCTCGCGCTCGTGGCCGCAGGCCTGGTCGCCGAGCACCTGTGCACCATCCGGAAGGACGACGATGACGAACATCCCGGCGACGCCGGTCCCGGACTCGACGCCCATCACCCCCACTGAGAGGGGAGTGGATGCTGCGCCCGCTCCCGGCGTGACCGCCGAGCAGGCATCGCCTCTGGCGGAGGACGACGCGCCGGCGCGCGAGGTGCCGGCATCCATCGATCAGGGCACCTATTCGCGGATCATCGAGCCGCGATCGCCCCACCGCCTGGAGCTGGAGCGGGGCGTGTGGCACCAGATCTCCCGCAAGTATCTGTGGGTGCAGCTCATCTCGTCGGGCATCGTCCTGGCGCTCGTCGTGGTCGTCGTGCTGGTGCTGTGGCTCGTGCTCGGACAGCTCTGGCCGCTCATCCCCGGCGGCATCCTCTCCGTCATCCTGATCTGGACGATGGCGATCCTTCCCCGTCAGGTGCGGGCGATCGGGTATCAGCTGCGCGACGACGACCTCGTCTTCCGCCGCGGCATCCTGTGGCAGCGCATGGTCGCCGTGCCGTACGGACGGATGCAGCTCGTCGACATCACGCACGGCCCGCTCGACCGCGGCTTCGGCATCGCGCAGCTGAAGTTCGTGACAGCCGCGGCCACGACGGGCGTGACGATCCCGGGCCTCGCCCAGACGACCGCCGAGACGCTGCGCGACCACCTCGTCGCGGTCGCCGAGAGCCGCCGGACCGGGCTGTGAGCGAGCCCTTCGACTCTTCGCGCGCCCCTGCCGCGCCACCCGCCGAGCTGGTCCGCTCGCCCATGGCGGACGGCGAGTGGCACCGCCTGCACCCCCTCACCCCGCTGCTGCGGGGTGGCCTGTTCCTCGTCGTCGTCATCGGCCTCGTGGCCGCCAACCTCCGCGACCGGCTGGTCTTCCTCTTCCTCCCGTGGCTTGCCCCCGATCTGCCGGCGAACGAGATCGAGGAGTGGGAGGGCGCGGGCGATCCGATCGACTTCATCGTCGTGAACAACCTCTACCTGGTCGCGGGTGCCGTCGTGCTGGCCGTGCTCATCGCACTGCTCGTCATCTTCTATCTGCTCTGGCGATTCCATTCCTTCCGCATCACGGAGGACGACGTCGAGGTGCGCAGCGGCGTGCTCTTCCGCACGCAGCGCCGCGCGCCGCTTGACCGCGTGCAGGGCGTCAACCTGACGCGCCCGATGATCGCGCGGCTGCTCGGGATGGCGAAGCTCGAGGTCGTCGGAGCCGGCACGGACGCCAACGTCAAGCTCGAGTACCTGTCGACCGCCAACGCGGAGGCCGTGCGGGCCGACATCCTGCGCCTCGCGTCGGGCCGGCGGCTCGCGGCGGCGCAGGCGGGGGGCGTGCCCGTCGGGGCGCGATCGCGCATGAGTGCGCTCAGCCAGGCCGTCTCGCGCGGCATCACGGGGATGATCGAGGGCGACGAGGCGCCCGTCGAGGCCCCCGAATCGGTCGTCAACATCCCGGTCGTGCGGCTGCTCGCCTCGCACATCATCAGCCCGGCGACGATCGGTCTCCTCGTCGCGCTCGGCGCCATCGTGTTCGGGTCGGTGCGCGGCACGCCGTGGCTGCTGTTCGGCATGATCCCCGCCGTCATCGCCTTCGTCGCCTACTGGATCCGGTCGATCGTGCGGTCGCTGCGGTACTCGATCGCTCCCACGCCGGACGGCGTGCGAATCACGTTCGGGCTGCTCACGACGATCACCGAGATCGTGCCGCCCGGCCGCGTGCACGCCGTCGAGATCTCGCAGTCGATCCTGTGGCGGCCGTTCGGCTGGTGGATGATCCGCATCAACCGCCTCACGGGCCGCAGCCTGAGCGACGGCAGCAACGACCAGTTCACGACCGTGCTCCCGGTCGGCTCGCTCGCCGACGTCGAGCGCGTGCTGCACCTCCTCCTTCCGGACGTTCCCCCCGCGGAATGGCCGGTCATCGTGCGCGAGGGCGTCGTCGGCCCCGGCGCCGACGACACGTTCGTCGACACCCCGCGGCGTGCCTGGTTCCTCCGTCCGCTCTCTTGGCGGCGCAACGGCTTCCGGCTGACGCCCGACGTCCTGCTCCTGCGCCGGGGCCTGATCTGGCGCCGGCTCGTCGTGCTTCCGCTCGCCCGCCTGCAGAGCCTCGCCCTGCACCAGGGCCCGCTCGACCGTCTCGTCGGCGTCGCCTCCGCGCGGGCGCACACGGTGGCGGGACCGGTCTACTCGGGCCTCGCTGCGATCGACCGGGATGCCGCCCTCCAGCTCTTCGCCGACGTCGCGACGGGCACCGTGCGGGCAGCATCCATCGACCGCTCGCACCGCTGGGCCGAGGTGAGCGCCTGATGCGCGCGGGCCGCCTGGGCGTCGGGATCATCGGCGCGGGACGCGTGGGACCCGTCATCGGCGCCGCCCTCGCGGGCGCCGGGCACTCGCTGACCGCGATCACACCGGGCGCCGACGAGGAGCGGGTGGAGGCGGTGCTGCCGGGTCTGCCCGTGCTCGACGCGCTCGAGGTCGTGCGGCGCAGCGAGCTCGTGATCGTCGCGGTGCCGCACGACGAGCTGCCGGCCCTGGTCGCCGGTCTCGCCGAGCTCGGCGCCTGGCAGCCGGGACAGCTCATCCTCCACACGGACGCCGCCTACGGCACCGGCGTGCTCGCCCCGGCGACGGCGCTCGGCGCCATCCCGCTGGCGGTGCATCCGGCGATCGCCTTCACCGGCACATCGATGGACCTCCGTCAGCTCACCAACGCGTACGCCGCCGTCACGGCTCCTGCCGCCGTGCTCCCGATCGCGCAGGCGCTCGCCGTCGAGCTCGGGTGCGAGCCCGTCGTGATCGCGGAGGACGATCGCCCCGCGTATGCGGAAGGCATCGCCATCGCGACGGAGTTCTCGCGATCGATCGTCGCCCAGGCCGCCGATCTGCTCCGCGGGGCGGGCGTCGCCCACCCCGGGTCGTACCTCTCGGCGCTCGTGCACTCGACCGTCGACCACGCGCTGGCACAGGCCGGTTCCGCGGGGGCGGGATCGCCCCCCGATACGCTCGACGCATGACGGGCGTCATCGCGACGCTCCGCGGCGTCCCGATCGAGCCCCCGACCGCGAGGCGGCGTCCCGATCGAGTCGCCGACCACTCCACGGCGTCCCGATGGAGACGCCGATGCCCCGCAGTGGGAGGCCTGGAATGCGCGTGACACGGATCGGCGGTCCCACCGCCTTCATCGACTGGGCCGGCTGGCGCATCCTCACGGATCCGACCTTCGATCCGCCGGGGCGCACGTACTCCTTCGGGTTCGGCACGAGCTCGCGCAAGGTCACGGGACCCGCCGTCGCGCTCGACGACCTCGCCCCCGTGGACGTCGCCCTCGTGAGCCATCACCAGCACGCCGACAACCTCGACGACGCCGGCCGGGCCGGCCTGGCCGCCGTCGGGACCGTCGTCACGACCGTGGCCGGGTCGAAGGACATCGCGCACCGTGACGTCCGGGGCCTGCGTGCCGGCGAGAGCGTGCGGCTCATCGCCGACGGCAGACCCGACCTCACGATCGCCGCGACGCCCGGCCGGCACGGGTCCGTCCTCACCAGACCCATCGTCGGCCCCGTCGCAGGCTTCGCCCTCACGCTCGACGACGCCGCCCGACCGGGGCTCTGGATGACCGGCGACACCGTGATCAGCCGTCGCCTCCGCCGGCATGTCCGCGACCTCGCGCCCGAGGTGGCGCTCGTCCACATCGGCGCAGTGCGCTTCGGGATCACGGCTCGCCTGCGCTACACGATGGACGCCCGTGAGGCCGTCGAGCTCATCCGACTCGCCCGCCCCGAGGTCGTCGTGCCGATCCACGTCGAGGGGTGGAGTCACTTCTCGCAGCAGGAGGAGGCCGCTCGCCGTGTGCTCAGCAGCGCCCCGGCGGAGGTGGCCGAGCGCGTGCGATGGCTGCCTCTGGGCGAGGCCGTGGAGCTCCCCTGACCGCGGCTCCTCCCCGCGGGTGCTCAGCCGCCCGCCGATAGACTGGGCGGCGACTTCCGAGGAGCCTCCAGCGATGACCGACACCACCGCGCCCGCCGCGCCCGCCGACGACGCCACGAGCGAGGAGGAGATCTTCGAGCAGAAGGCCGTCCGGCTGGCGAAGCGCGAACGGCTCATCGCGGAGCGGGCGGATGCCGCCGGCGGCGCCTACCCCGTCACGGTTCCCCTCACCGACACCATCCCCGCTCTCCGCGAGCGCTACGCCGGTCTGGAGGCCGGCGCCGAGACCGGCGTCACCGCCGCCGTCGCGGGTCGTGTCGTGTTCAGCCGCAACACCGGCAAGCTCTGCTTCGCGACGCTGCAGTCGGGCGACGGCAGCCGCATCCAGGCGATGGTGTCGCTCGCGGCTGTCGGCGACGAGTCGCTGCAGCGGTGGAAGGAGCTCGTCGACCTGGGCGACCACGTCTTCGTGAGCGGCGAGGTCATCTCGAGCCGCCGCGGCGAGCTCTCGATCATGGTCGCGGAATGGACGATCGCCTCCAAGGCGATCCTCCCGCTGCCCAACATGTACTCCGAGCTCAGTGAGGAAAGCCGCGTCCGCAGCCGCTTCCTCGACCTCATCGTGCGCGACCGGGCCCGCGAGACGGTCGTCGCGAGGGCCAAGACCAACGCGAGCCTCCGCCGGACCTTCGCCGACCGCGGCTTCATCGAGGTCGAGACGCCGATGCTGCAGGTGCAGCACGGCGGGGCATCCGCTCGTCCCTTCATCACGAAGTCGAACGCCTTCGACACCGACCTCTACCTGCGCATCGCGCCGGAGCTCTTCCTCAAGCGTGCCGTCGTGGGCGGGCTCGACCGGGTCTTCGAGATCAACCGCAACTTCCGCAACGAGGGCGCCGACTCCACCCACAGCCCCGAGTTCGCGATGCTCGAGGCGTACCAGGCGTACACCGACTACAACGGGATCGCCGATCTCACGCAGGCGCTGATCCAGGATGCCGCGGTCGCCGTCTCGGGATCGACGACCGTGACGTGGGCCGACGGCACCGTCTACGACCTCGGCGGCGACTGGGACCGCATCTCGATGTACGGCTCGCTGTCGGAGGCATCCGGTCGCGAGATCACTCCCGAGACGCCGCTCGACGAGCTGCTCGCCTTCGCCGCGTCCGCGGGCGTCGAGGTGCCGCCGCACGCGACCCACGGCAAGCTCGTCGAGGAGCTGTGGGAGCACTTCATCAAGGGCGGCCTCACCCGCCCCACGTTCGTCATGGACTTCCCGCTCGACACGAGCCCGCTCGTGCGCGAGCACCGCTCGATCCCGGGCGTCGTCGAGAAGTGGGACCTCTACATCCGCGGCTTCGAGCTCGCGACGGGCTACTCGGAGCTCATCGACCCCGTCATCCAGCGCCAGCGGTTCGAGGAGCAGGCGCGGCTCGCTGCGCGGGGCGACCTCGAGGCGATGCGGATCGACGAGGAGTTCCTCCGGGCCATGGAGCACGGGATGCCGCCGATGGGCGGAATGGGGATGGGCATCGACCGCCTGCTCATGGCGCTCACGGGGCTCGGCATCCGCGAGACGATCCTCTTCCCGCTCGTCAAGTAGCCGGCTCGGCACGGCCGTAACCGTCACCGCGGCCGGAAGGCCCAGTCGGGCAGGTGCCCGGCGTGCACGAACGAGCGCACGATCTCGGCCAGGCCGTGCTCGGGTTCGATCTCGCACGCCCGGGATGCGTACTTCTCGGCGTGCGTCGAACGGCCGAGCGCCCAGGCGAGCCAGGCGCAGGTCGCGAGCGGCCCCGGTCGCCATGAGCGCGGGGCTGCGGCGGCGGCGCGCCTGGCGAGCGCCAGCGCCGTCTCGAGGCGCTGCGGGTCGGGGCGGTCGCCCTCGCCCCACATGTGCATCGCGAGGTGCGCCGGATACTCCTCGCCCGCCTCCCACCGCAGCTGCGCGTCGAACGCCTCGTCGCCGGCGTCGAGCCCTCCGCACCACCCGACGAGCGCGATGTCGCGCACCGCCGGCCGTGCAAGACACCACACGAGCACCGCGATGTCGTACGCGTCGAGGTCGTCGGCATCCCAGTCCAGCGCCTCCTCGAACAGCCCCGGCAGGTCGTCGAGGTCGCACACGGCGGTGAGGGCTGCGGGATCGACGCGTCGATCGGGCGCCGC
Source organism: Microbacterium sp. AZCO (assembly GCF_039614715.1). Classification (GTDB taxonomy): domain Bacteria; phylum Actinomycetota; class Actinomycetes; order Actinomycetales; family Microbacteriaceae; genus Microbacterium. The sequence continues at coordinate 3,840,579 of NZ_CP154857.1, forward strand.
ACCGGCGCCGGCATCCGTCCCGCACAGCAGCGCGACCGCTTCCGCGAGGTTCTCCAGTGCGCGCCCGACGGCCTCCTTCTCGACGAGGTCGGACGCCGGCAGCTGGGCGCCCGATTCCTGGTCGCCGTCGGCGATCTCGAGGTGCTCTGCGCCCGGCGGCTCGTCGCCGAGCTCGGCGAGGGGATGCCCGCCCGGCGGCAGGTCGCGGTCGAGGTAGGAGCCCCAGCCATCGGCACCCACGCACAGGGCGTCGCTGAGCCGGATGCCGCACGCATCGGCGCGGCGCCGGAGCGCGGCGGCGAGCGCCTGGTGCGGCATCCCCTTCGCCAAGGATTCGTCGGTGTACGCGACGGATGCCACGGCGTCGGCGCCGGGCAGCCGGCACACCATGCCGAGGAAGGTCGCCGCGACGGAATCGACGGACTCGTCGTCGGGCGGCAGGTCGAGGCGCATCGCCCCGAGGCTCCGCGAGCCCGCGAACGGGATCATGACGAGGCTGCGTCTGGGGTGGAACCCGAGCATGCGGGGGATGAGGGAGAGGAACTGAGCCGCGTCGGCGGCTTTCACGATCGTCGTCATCCCGCGAGCCTCGCGGGGCGGCGCCCGTGAGAACGACGCGACTCCGCGGCGGTGGAAAGCTCCGGCCGAAACACCGCCTGGGGAGGAGCGGATCACGTGGGTCGACGACCCTCGTCTCGCGCAAACGGCGGAGGTACGTATCCTTGAAGGGTGAGCGACTACTGGACTGCTGTGTTCTGGACGCTCCTGCCGACCCTCGTCGTCACGGTGCTGTTCTTCTGGATCCTGCGCAGCATCCTGCGCGCCGACCGCACCGAGCGCCGCGAGTACGCCCGCATCGAGGCCGAGCAGCGCGCGAAGCGGGGTCTGCCGCCGGCCGAGCCTGCGGCATCCCGCGACACCGTCCACTGATCTTCGCCCGACGCGACGGGCCCGTCCCTGTCGTGACCGGGCACTACGCTGGGCTCACCGCTCGGGGCAGGCGGAGTGAGGAGGCGCGGCCGGAGTGCTGACGATCACGTTCGACGCGTCCTGGTGGCTCATCCTGGTCTTCCTGTTCGACCTCACCGTGCGCATCCTCGCGATCATCTTCGTCCCGCGCAATCGACGACCGACGTCGGCGACCGCCTGGCTTCTGGCGATCTACTTCATCCCGCTGATCGGCGTGCTCCTCTTCCTGCTGATCGGCAATCCGCGCCTCCCGCGCAAGCGCCGCCGCAAGCAGGAGCGCATCAACGACTACATCCACGACACCAGCGCGCACCTCGACTTCGGCACGCATCGGCCGAACGCCCCCGACTGGTTCACGTCGATGGTCACGCTCAACCGCAATCTCGGTGCCATGCCGCTCGCCGGCGACAACGGCGCGCACCTCATCTCCGACTACCAGGAGAGCCTCGACGCGATGGCGGATGCCGTCCGCGAAGCGAAGCGGTACGTGCACGTGGAGTTCTACATCCTCCAGTCCGACGAGTCGACCGACAACTTCTTCCGCGCACTCGAGGAGGTTGCGGCTCGGGGCGTGCCGGTGCGCGTGCTGCTCGACCACTGGGCCAACCGCGGCAAGCCGTTCTACCGCAAGACCCTCAAGCGGCTCGACGCCATGGGCGCCCAGTGGCACCTGATGCTTCCCGTGCAGCCGTTCAAGGGCAAGTACCAGCGCCCCGACCTGCGGAACCACCGCAAGCTCACGGTCATCGACGGCACGGTCGCCTTCATGGGCTCGCAGAACATGACCGATTCGACCTACAACCTCCGCAAGAACATCAAGCGCGGGCTGCACTGGGTCGACCTCATGGTGCGCGTGGAGGGGCCGGTCGTGGCATCCATCAACGCCGTCTTCCTCTCCGACTGGTACAGCGAGACCGACGAGGTGCTCACCGACGAGATCGACCTCTTCGCTGTGACCTCCGGTCCCGGCGACCTCGACTGCCAGATCGTGCCGTCGGGCCCCGGGTTCGAGTTCGAGAACAACCTGCGGCTGTTCCTCGGGCTGATGTACTACGCGCAGCGCAAGGTCATCGTCGTGAGCCCGTACTTCGTGCCCGATGAAGCCCTCCTCAACGCCATCACGACGGCGTGCCACCGAGGCCTCCAGGTCGAGCTCTTCGTCTCGGAGGAGGGCGATCAGGCCGTCGTCTACCACGCTCAGCGCAGCTACTACGAAGTGCTGCTCCGTGCCGGCGTGAAGATCTGGATGTATCGCAAGCCCTACATCCTGCACTCGAAGTCGATGACGATCGACGACGAGGTGGCCATCATCGGCTCCAGCAACATGGACATGCGCTCTTTCGGTCTCAACATGGAGATCTCGATGCTCGTGCGGGGCGAGGAGTTCGTCCGCGAGATGCGCGGCGTCGAGCAGCACTACCGCGACCTCAGCCGAGAGCTCACCCTCGAGGAGTGGGAGAAGCAGCCGCTGCGCTCGACCGTGCTCGACAACCTCGCGAGGCTCACCTCCGCTCTGCAGTAGCGGGTTCGTGATCGGCGCGTTATCGATCTTTCCGCGACGATTCAGGATGCCTGCGCCATGATGGTGCTTGCCGGGCGCGCCTCGAGCACAGCGGGCGCGACGCATTCCTCGTCGAAAGGCACCCCTATGGCTCGTTCCGTTCTCGCCGGACTCGGCGCCCTCGCTCTCGCAAGCCTGCTCCTCGCCGGCTGTGCGACGACGACCTCGGGCACGCCTGAGGCATCGCCCACACCGACGACTCAGGAGAGCGCGACACCCGATCCCGACCTGGGCGCCGCATGGCTCGACAACGGCCGGATGATCGGCCTCGTCACGCTCGGCAGCTCGACGTGCGTTCCCGTCGCCGACGAGGCGAAGTACTCCGGCGGCACTCTCAACGTGACGCTGGCCGCGCCGGCTGCGGCGACGCCGTGTACGAGCGACCTCGTCCCCCGCGTCACCCTCGTGCAGGTGCCCGAGGGCGTCGACCCGTCGAAGAATCTCCCGATCGAGGTGACCGGCGACCAGTACCTGGGCCAGGTCGAGCTCCCGGGGGCCTCCGGTCTCACGGCGGGCGGCGAGACCGACTACAACCCGAGTGCCGGCTGGGCGACGGTGCAGGGCCAGTTCGTGATCCTCACGTGGGGTTCGTCCTCGTGCCCGCCCGTCATCCAGGACGTCGCCGCCACGGGGCCGGCCGAGGTCACGGTGACGTACGAGACGCCCGCGGCGAACCAGGTCTGCACGATGGACATGGCTCCCCGCGCCGCCGTCACAGCGGTCAACGACCTCGAGGAGACCACGGGGGTCAGCGCGATCCTCAAGGGCGACCAGTTCGACAACGTCAAAATCCCGATCTACGGCACCAACGCCTGACCGCCTTTCCTTGAGATTCGGGATGCCTCGTCCGAGGCATCCCGAATCCGTCTTTCGGCGGGTGGTTCGGCCCCCGTCCTTCCGGGCCGTGGTGTCGGGCCCGAAGGGCCGTGATTCCGGGCCCTCGGAGGCCGACACGCCCGGGATGGAGCGTCGATTTGCCCGTTCCGTCGGAGCCGCGTAACTTATTACTTGTTCGCCCCACAGGGAAGCGGAGAGGCCGAGAGCCTTACCCCCCTCAAGCGGAGAACCACCCTTCATCCCCGAACTTCCTTGAGGCTCGGATCCGTCAGGATTAGGATGGAGGTTCCCACTCCTCGAAGTCGTCGAAGAGTCCTCCCGGTGACGCTCCACGCGTTCCGAGTGGCCGATTTGACATCGCGAGCGAGAGGGATACACTAGTGAAGTTGCCCGAGCGGGCCGGCCGCAAGCCGAGACGCCGGGCATCGGATCTGGCTTCGTGAGAGCTAGCTCGGCACTCGCCTTCGACTTCGCGTCGAGGTGCGTCGACCGATGCGAACGAAGCATTGATAGTGAAGTTGCCCTGCGGGCGAGGCTGAGAGGCTGAGCGGCAGGTGCATCCGATCCTTGAGAACTCAACAGCGTGCACTTGTCAAATGCCAAATAACCTCGTTCCAGCTTCGGCTGGGTGAGATTCCTTTGGATCAATTATTGGATTTGTCAGCATTGACATCCATTTTGGTCAGTTTCAAACTCGCTGCTTCGGTCTTTTTCCGGCCGTGGTATGCAATTTTTCTTTACGGAGAGTTTGATCCTGGCTCAGGATGAACGCTGGCGGCGTGCTTAACACATGCAAGTCGAACGGTGAAGGGGAGCTTGCTTCCTGGATCAGTGGCGAACGGGTGAGTAACACGTGAGCAATCTGCCCCTGACTCTGGGATAAGCGCTGGAAACGGCGTCTAATACTGGATATGAGCTGCGAAGGCATCTTCAGCAGTTGGAAAGATTTTTCGGTCAGGGATGAGCTCGCGGCCTATCAGCTTGTTGGTGAGGTAATGGCTCACCAAGGCGTCGACGGGTAGCCGGCCTGAGAGGGTGACCGGCCACACTGGGACTGAGACACGGCCCAGACTCCTACGGGAGGCAGCAGTGGGGAATATTGCACAATGGGCGGAAGCCTGATGCAGCAACGCCGCGTGAGGGACGACGGCCTTCGGGTTGTAAACCTCTTTTAGCAGGGAAGAAGCGGAAGTGACGGTACCTGCAGAAAAAGCACCGGCTAACTACGTGCCAGCAGCCGCGGTAATACGTAGGGTGCAAGCGTTATCCGGAATTATTGGGCGTAAAGAGCTCGTAGGCGGTTTGTCGCGTCTGCTGTGAAAACCCGAGGCTCAACCTCGGGCCTGCAGTGGGTACGGGCAGACTAGAGTGCGGTAGGGGAGATTGGAATTCCTGGTGTAGCGGTGGAATGCGCAGATATCAGGAGGAACACCGATGGCGAAGGCAGATCTCTGGGCCGTAACTGACGCTGAGGAGCGAAAGGGTGGGGAGCAAACAGGCTTAGATACCCTGGTAGTCCACCCCGTAAACGTTGGGAACTAGTTGTGGGGTCCATTCCACGGATTCCGTGACGCAGCTAACGCATTAAGTTCCCCGCCTGGGGAGTACGGCCGCAAGGCTAAAACTCAAAGGAATTGACGGGGACCCGCACAAGCGGCGGAGCATGCGGATTAATTCGATGCAACGCGAAGAACCTTACCAAGGCTTGACATATAGAGGAAACGGCTGGAAACAGTCGCCCCGCAAGGTCTCTATACAGGTGGTGCATGGTTGTCGTCAGCTCGTGTCGTGAGATGTTGGGTTAAGTCCCGCAACGAGCGCAACCCTCGTTCTATGTTGCCAGCACGTAATGGTGGGAACTCATGGGATACTGCCGGGGTCAACTCGGAGGAAGGTGGGGATGACGTCAAATCATCATGCCCCTTATGTCTTGGGCTTCACGCATGCTACAATGGCCGGTACAAAGGGCTGCAATACCGTGAGGTGGAGCGAATCCCAAAAAGCCGGTCCCAGTTCGGATTGAGGTCTGCAACTCGACCTCATGAAGTCGGAGTCGCTAGTAATCGCAGATCAGCAACGCTGCGGTGAATACGTTCCCGGGTCTTGTACACACCGCCCGTCAAGTCATGAAAGTCGGTAACACCTGAAGCCGGTGGCCTAACCCTTGTGGAGGGAGCCGTCGAAGGTGGGATCGGTAATTAGGACTAAGTCGTAACAAGGTAGCCGTACCGGAAGGTGCGGCTGGATCACCTCCTTTCTAAGGAGCATCTGGCACTCTCGGGTGTCCAGGCGCCGGATCAGGATCGAATGTGTCCTGCCGGTCAGCTCATGGGTGGAACATTTGACGAGGCTCTCATCGGGGTATCTCGGGTCTAGTACGCAGCTTCGGCTGGTGGAACGGTCTGGGGTGGTCGGGTGGGGGCATGCACGCTGTTGGGTCCTGAGGGACCGGGTGCGTCTGACCTTCGGGTCGGGCGTGGCTGACTCTCAGGGCCTTTTCTGCGCCGGCTTGGTTGCTGGTGGCGGGGAGGGTACCGCCCGTACTTTGAGAACTACACAGTGGACGCGAGCATCTTCGAGCTGATCTTCGGATCGGTTCGGTTAGATGATCTTAAAGATCATTAGTCAATTTCGATTGACGATTCGAACTCATGTGATTTCAAGTCTTTAAGAGCAAACGGTGGATGCCTTGGCATCTGGAGCCGAAGAAGGACGTAGCAATCTGCGATAAGCCTCGGGGAGTGGATAAGCACACTGTGATCCGAGGGTGTCCGAATGGGGAAACCCCGCTGGGCGGCGTGCCGACCCAGTGACTCCCGCCTGAATATATAGGGCGGGTAGAGGGAACGTGGGGAAGTGAAACATCTCAGTACCCACAGGAAGAGAAAGCAACCGCGATTCCGTTAGTAGTGGCGAGCGAAACCGGAACAGGCTAAACCGAGTACGTGTGATATCCGGCAGGAGTTGCGTATTCGGGGTTGTGGGACTTTTCTGGTTGTTCTGCCGAGCAGCCGGCGTTACAAGAAGGTATAGACGAACCGCATTGAAAGGCGGGTCAGAGAGGGTGCCAACCCCGTAGTCGAAATGCCTCTCTTGGCGTGAAGAGTATCCCAAGTAGCACGGGGCCCGAGAAATCCCGTGTGAATCTGTCAGGACCACCTGATAAGCCTAAATACTCCCAGATGACCGATAGCGGACAAGTACCGTGAGGGAAAGGTGAAAAGTACCCCGGGAGGGGAGTGAAATAGTACCTGAAACCGTTTGCTTACAAACCGTTGGAGCCTCCTTAGCAGGGGTGACAGCGTGCCTTTTGAAGAATGAGCCTGCGAGTTAGCGATACGTGGCGAGGTTAACCCGAGTGGGGTAGCCGTAGCGAAAGCGAGTCTGAATAGGGCGATTCAGTCGCGTGTCCTAGACCCGAAGCGAAGTGATCTATCCATGGCCAGGCTGAAGCGACGGTAAGACGTCGTGGAGGGCCGAACCCACTTAGGTTGAAAACTGAGGGGATGAGCTGTGGATAGGGGTGAAAGGCCAATCAAACTTCGTGATAGCTGGTTCTCTCCGAAATGCATTTAGGTGCAGCGTTGCGTGTTTCTTGCCGGAGGTAGAGCTACTGGATGGCCGATGGGCCCCACCAGGTTACTGACGTCAGCCAAACTCCGAATGCCGGTAAGTGAGAGCGCAGCAGTGAGACTGTGGGGGATAAGCTTCATAGTCGAGAGGGAAACAACCCAGACCACCAACTAAGGTCCCTAAGCGCGTGCTAAGTGGGAAAGGATGTGGAGTTGCTCAGACAACCAGGAGGTTGGCTTAGAAGCAGCCACCCTTGAAAGAGTGCGTAATAGCTCACTGGTCAAGTGATTCCGCGCCGACAATGTAACGGGGCTCAAGCACGCCACCGAAGTTGTGGCATTGACATTATTGGTAGGCCTTCGTGGTCCAGCCGTGTTGATGGGTAGGAGAGCGTCGTGTGGCCGGTGAAGCGGCGGGGTGACCCAGCCGTGGAGGCTACACGAGTGAGAATGCAGGCATGAGTAGCGAAAGACGTGTGAGAAACACGTCCTCCGAAAGACCAAGGGTTCCAGGGTCAAGCTAATCTTCCCTGGGTAAGTCGGGACCTAAGGCGAGGCCGACAGGCGTAGTCGATGGACAACGGGTTGATATTCCCGTACCGGCGAAGAACCGCCCCAATCAATCCAGTGGTGCTAAGTGCCCGAATCCTGCGGTATCGATCCCTTCGGGGTGAGAGCTGCAGGGCTAGCGCACGACCCCATGCTGGTGCGGTTAGCGTATTAACAGGTGTGACGCAGGAAGGTAGCCCAACCCGGGCGATGGTTGTCCCGGGGCAAGTGCGTAGGCCGAGCGATAGGCAAATCCGTCGCTCATACAGGCTGAGACACGATGCGGATGAAAAGTGGGTGATCCTATGCTGCCAAGAAAAGCATCGACGCGAGGTTCCAGCCGCCCGTACCCCAAACCGACTCAGGTGGTCAGGTAGAGAATACCAAGGAGATCGAGAGAATCGTGGTTAAGGAACTCGGCAAAATGCCCCCGTAACTTCGGGAGAAGGGGGGCCTTCGGCGTATTAGGACTTGCTCCGAAAGCGTTTGGAGGCCGCAGAGACTAGTGGGTAGCGACTGTTTACTAAAAACACAGGTCCGTGCCAAGTCGCAAGACGATGTATACGGACTGACGCCTGCCCGGTGCTGGAAGGTTAAGAGGACGGGTTAGCCGCAAGGCGAAGCTCAGAATTTAAGCCCCAGTAAACGGCGGTGGTAACTATAACCATCCTAAGGTAGCGAAATTCCTTGTCGGGTAAGTTCCGACCTGCACGAATGGCGTAACGACTTCCCAACTGTCTCAACCGCGAACTCGGCGAAATTGCATTACGAGTAAAGATGCTCGTTACGCGCAGCAGGACGGAAAGACCCCGTGACCTTTACTACAGCTTGGTATTGGTGTTCGGTGTGGCTTGTGTAGGATAGGTGGGAGACTATGAAGCGGTGACGCCAGTTACCGTGGAGTCATTGTTGAAATACCACTCTGGTCACTCTGGATGTCTAACTTAGAACCGTAATCCGGTTCAGGGACAGTGCCTGGTGGGTAGTTTAACTGGGGCGGTTGCCTCCCAAAAAGTAACGGAGGCGCCCAAAGGTTCCCTCAACCTGGTTGGCAATCAGGTGTCGAGTGTAAGTGCACAAGGGAGCTTGACTGTGAGACTGACAGGTCGAGCAGGGACGAAAGTCGGGACTAGTGATCCGGCAGTGGCTTGTGGAAGCGCTGTCGCTCAACGGATAAAAGGTACCTCGGGGATAACAGGCTGATCTTGCCCAAGAGTCCATATCGACGGCATGGTTTGGCACCTCGATGTCGGCTCGTCGCATCCTGGGGCTGGAGTAGGTCCCAAGGGTTGGGCTGTTCGCCCATTAAAGCGGTACGCGAGCTGGGTTTAGAACGTCGTGAGACAGTTCGGTCCCTATCCGCTGCGCGCGTAGGAAGTTTGAGAGGATCTGACCCTAGTACGAGAGGACCGGGTTGGACGAACCTCTGGTGTGTCAGTTGTTCCGCCAGGAGCACCGCTGATTAGCTACGTTCGGGATGGATAACCGCTGAAAGCATCTAAGCGGGAAGCCGGCCTCAAGATGAGACTTCCATACCCTACGGGGTGAGAGGCTCCCAGCCAGACTACTGGGTTGATAGGCCAGATGTGGAAGTGCAGCAATGCATGCAGCTGACTGGTACTAATAAGCCGATGACTTGATAACACTTCCGTTCGAATGAACGATGCTTGCGTCCACTGAGTGGTTCTCGATGTACGGTCGAGAACCGCACCACCAACTTCTTCGTTGATGGTGCTGACTGAAACATCAATAGTGTTTCGGCGGCCATAGCGAGAGGGAAACGCCCGGTCCCATTCCGAACCCGGAAGCTAAGCCTCTCAGCGCCGATGGTACTGCAGGGGCGACCCTGTGGGAGAGTAGGACACCGCCGGACTTCCATTACCGAAATGGCCACCCAACGCAGGGTGGCCATTTCGCGTTAACGCCCCGAAAACCGACTGATAGCCTGAAACGCGTGCCTGAAACAGTGAGCGCACTCGCGCCGGCGAACGATCCCGCGTTCGAGAACGTCTGGGATGAGATCGTCTGGCGTGGACTCGTGCATGTGTCCACCGACCAGGAGGCGCTCGGCGCGCTGCTCGGCGGCGAGCCGATCACCTACTACTGCGGCTTCGATCCGACGGCGCCGAGCCTGCACCTGGGAAACCTGGTGCAGCTCCTCCTGATGCGCCGACTCCAGCTCGCCGGGCACAAGCCGCTCGGTCTCGTGGGTGGATCGACGGGCCTCATCGGCGACCCCCGTCCGAGCGCGGAGCGCACGCTCAACACGAAGGAGACGGTCGCCGAGTGGGTCGGCTACCTCCGCGGTCAGGTGGAGCGATTCCTGAGCTTCGAGGGTGACAACGCCGCTCGGATGGTCAACAACCTCGACTGGACGGCGCCCCTCAGCGCGATCGACTTCCTCCGTGACATCGGCAAGCACTATCGCGTCGGCACGATGCTGAAGAAGGATGCGGTGAGCGCGCGCCTCAACTCCGAGGCCGGCATCAGCTATACCGAGTTCAGCTACCAGATCCTCCAGGGCCTGGACTACCTGGAGCTCTTCCGCGCGTACGACTGCGTGCTGCAGACGGGCGGCTCCGACCAGTGGGGCAATCTCACGAGCGGCGTGGATCTCATCCACTACGTCGAGCACGCGCCCGTCCACGCGATCGGCACCCCGCTCATCACCAACTCCGACGGCACGAAGTTCGGCAAGAGCGAGGGCAACGCCATCTGGCTCGATCCCGAGATGTGCAGCCCGTACCGGATGTACCAGTTCTGGCTCAACACGGACGACTCCGATGTCATCAGCCGGCTCAAGGTATTCACCTTCCTCACCCGCGCCGAGATCGAGGAGTACGAGCGTCTCGTCGAGTCCGAGCCGTTCCGCCGCGCCGCTCAGAAGCGCCTCGCCCTCGAGGTCACGACGTTCGTGCATGGGACGGATGCCGCCTCCGCGGTGATCGCGGCCTCCGAGGCCCTCTTCGGGCAGGGCGACCTGACTAAGCTGGATGCCGCGACGCTGCGCACTGCTCTCGAGGAGCTCCCGCACGCGACGGTCGCGGACGGGAGCCCCGTCGTGCAGGCGCTGGTCGAGACCGGACTGGTCTCGAGCCTCAGCGAGGCGCGGCGGGCCATCGCCCAGGGCGGCGTCTCTCTCGATGGAGTGCGCGTCGAGGATGACTCGGCGGTCGTGACGGGTGGTCTCCCCGGAGGAGTCTCGGTCCTCCGTCGAGGGAAGAAGACGCTCGCCGGCCTCTTCGTCGGCTGACGCACGCGCGCTGCGCTCTGACGACGCATGCCCTTCACCCCGAGTCACGCCGTCGTCGCGCTGCCGTTCGTGAGAACTCCGCTCATGCCGGCCGCGATCGCCGTGGGTGCCATGGCGCCCGACCTGCCGCTCTTCGCGCGCGCCTCCCCGCTCGGGTACGCCCGCACGCATGACTTCGCGTGGCTCCCGGCGACAGTCATACTGGCGCTCGCGCTGCTGCTGGTGTGGCGCTGCGTGCTGCGGCCGGCGGCACGCGAGCTGTCACCGGCGTGGCTCGCGCGGCGGCTTCCCGTCGGCTGGGACCGCCGCGCCGCGGGGGCGCTGCGCGACACGCTCGGCATCCATTCGGTCCGTGCCCCCGGTCGGCGGCAGCAGTGGTCGGTGTCGTGGTCGGCGCTCGTCCTGATGCTGGTGTCGCTCGCCATCGGCGTCGCAAGTCACATCGCGTGGGACCTCTTCACCCACGAGGGGCGCTGGGGCACCAGCATCCTGCCGGTCCTCGACGACCGATGGGGGCCGCTCACCGGCTACAAGTGGCTGCAGCACGGGTCGAGCATCGCCGGCCTCGTGATCATCGCGATCTGGGCCGTTCTGTGGTTGCGTCGCCGGGCGGTTGCAGCATCCCTCCCCCGCCTGTTTCGGGGGTGGGTGCGCTGGGTCTGGTGGCTCTCCCTCCCCACGGCGCTCGTCGTGGCCTGGATGTGGGGGATCGCGGCGTACGGCCCGCTCGACGCGGACTTCACTGTCCAGCACCTCGCGTACCGGGTGCTCCCTCAGGCCTGCGCCGTGTGGGGGATGCTGACCCTCGTCCTTGCCGTGCTCGTGCAGGTGGTCCGCGTGCGGCGCCCTGCCCCGCTGACCGGGGAGATCACGCGGCGCCCTGCCCCGCGCTGACCGGGGAGATCACGCGGGGCGGTGCTCCCGGGCGATCGAGCGGGCGATCGCCTGCGCGTGCAGGCGGATCTGGAACAGCTGGCCCTTGAGGGGGTTCGACAAGCCGATGAAGCGCAGCCGGGGCGCCTGCTCGAGGTCGCGCGGACCGTTCACGAGCGGCCGGCCCTGGAGGTCGAGCACGCCCAGGTGCCCGACGACGGGCAGCAGTCCTGTGGAGTAGCCCGTCGCCGCGATGACGACGTCGGGCTCGAGCCGGGTTCCGTCGCTGAGCACGGCCCTGCCGTCGTCGAACCGATCCATGGCCGCGACGGGAGTCACGCGCCCTGCACGCAGCCACCGAACGAGACCGACGTCGATCGTCGGCGTCACGCCTGTCGCCCGCGCCTGTGCGACGACTCCCGCCGTGGGGGCCGGCATGCCGAACCGAGTCAGGTCGCCGAGCGTCCAGCGCTGGAGCCGTCGATTCACCGGGTCGACGAGCCAGGCCGGCGAGTGCTCCATGCCGGCCGCCATGATCGTGATGGGGATCGGGCCGAGCTGCCGCGGGACGATGTTGGGAGGCGTGCGCATCGAGAGCCAGACGGATGCGGCACCGTGCTCGACGAGATCGGCCGCGATCTCGGCGCCCGTGTTCCCCGCGCCCACGACGAGCACCCGCCGACCGGAATAGAACGCCGGCGCGCGGTAGTCCACGGCGTGGACGATCTCACCCGCGAACGATTCCTCGCCGGGCCACACCGGCCGCGCGGCGGCATTGCTGTAGCCCGTGGCCATGACGACATGCCGCGCCGACCACCGCCGATCTCCCGTGAGTGCGACCCACAGGTCGCCGTCGCGCTCGAGACGATCGACGTGCGTGCCGAACCGGGGAGCGAGGGCGTGCTGCCGCGCGTAGAGCTCGAGATACGCCGCCATATCGTCCTTCGCGATCCAGCGACCGAACTCCCGCGGGATCCTCAGGCCCGGCAGCGCCGACTGCGAGCGGGGCGTGTGCAGGTGGAGGCGTTCGTAGCGGCGGCGCCACGATTCGCCGATCGCCTCGCCCCGGTCGACGATGATCGTCTCGACGCCGCGCTCCTGCAGGCAGGCTGCGACGGCGAGGCCCGCCGGCCCCGCACCGACGACGAGCACGTCCGCGTCCACGGCGCATCACCCCGAGGGTCACGCTAGACCCGGCTTGCGCTTCCGTCCATGGCTGACGAGCTTCCGCCCTCCGACCTCACGAGGCCGACCACTCCGGTGCAGCCCGGCCCCACGGGCGCGGCGAGGCGAAGCGCGTGGGACCGCCGGCGTAGCCCGCCGCCGGCGCCACCGTCGTGATCGTGCGCCCCGCGACGTCGAAGCGCTGCGTGTGCGCCGCGGGATCGACGACGTCCACGGGGGCAGGCTCGCTCGTGCGCGGCATCCCGAGCAGTTCTGTCGCGATGCGACGCAGTGACGTCTCGGCGAGCCAGGACCCGCCCTCGCGAGTGCGCCGCCCGAGGAGCGCCATGACCGCGGCGGCGAGGAGATAGCCCGCGCTGTGGTCGAGCGCCTGCGCGGGCAGCGCGCCGGGCGTCGTGCCGTCGCGGGATTCGATCCAGGAGATGCCGGATGCCGCCTGCACGATGCTGTCGAAGCCTCGGCGGTCGGGCGAGCCCCACGCCGACAGCTGCGCGACGACGATGCCGGGATGCCGCGCGGCGAGGTCGGCGGGCGACAGGCCGAGCCGTGCGAGGCCGTCCGGACGGTACCCGAGCACGATGACGTCCGCGGTCGACGCGAGGCGCTCGAACCGCTCGCGACCCGCGGGATCGGACAGGTCGAGCTGCGCGGATCTCTTGCCGTGTCCCGTGTCGAGGTGCTGCCATTCGATCTCGGGGAGCCGAGGTGAGTCGATCCGCAGCACCTCGGCGCCGAACAGCGCGAGGGTGCGCGTCGCGACGGGGCCCGCGATCACGCGGGTGAGATCGAGCACCCGCACACCGGACAGGGGTGCGTCGGGTATCCGACTCAGTTCGCGTGCCGGGGCGTCCCCGAGGCGGGAGACGGCGACGAGAGGCCGCTGCGCCAGGCCCTCCTCCACATCGGGACGCTCGTGGAAGACGGGAGAGCAGATGCCGCCGCGCGCCACGATCGCCTGCGTCGCGACCCCCGCGGGCATCCCGGCCAGGGCATCGGCCACCTCGGCCTTGCCCGCATCGGAGCCCAGGCCGAGACCGCTGCGCAGCGCGGCGGCGTGATGCGGGTAGTTGCCGTGCGTGCGGACCCAGCCGTCCGAGGTGCGGAAGAAGCCCGACAGCGGCGCGAACGCCATCGGCTGCTCGCCGTCGACACTCCCGTATCGCTCGCTCGAGTACGCGAGGGCGATCCGGTCGGGGTCGAGTGCCACTCGATCGGCGCCCGCGAGTTCCGCCGCTGCGAGGAAGGCGGCCCCGACGGATGCCCAGGCGAGCTCGCCGACGGCGAGGCGCGAAGGAAGAGGAACGGGATGCCGCGCCTCGTCGAGCCTCGCCCGCGCCTCGAGTCCGACCTCTCCCAGGAATCCGCGTGCCGTGACCGTCATGTCGCGACGGTATTGCCTGGCCGGGCCCGATCGCCAGGGCCGGATCCGGACCCGTGGCATGGGCGGCCCGTGCCCGTGATCACCCGACCCCGCCGGACACAAGGGGTCATGGCGCTATGCCCACGGCGAACAGCGGCTTGCGGCATCCGGTCGCTCGTTACCCTCGATGTAAGGCGCTGAGGGGTCGAACGACCCGTCCCTGCCCCGGAGGAAGAACGATGTTCGAGAGATTCACCGACCGTGCCCGTCGTGTGGTCGTCCTCGCCCAAGAAGAGGCGAAGATGCTGAACCACAACTACATCGGCACCGAGCACATCCTGCTCGGCCTCATCCACGAGGGTGAAGGAGTCGCCGCCAAGGCCCTCGAGAGCCTGGGCATCTCGCTCGACGCTGTGCGCGAGCAGGTGCAGGACATCATCGGCCAGGGCCAGCAGCAGCCGACCGGCCACATCCCCTTCACGCCGCGGGCGAAGAAGGTGCTGGAGCTGTCGCTGCGCGAAGCGCTGCAGCTGGGTCACAACTACATCGGCACAGAGCACATCCTGCTCGGCCTCATCCGCGAGGGCGAGGGTGTCGCCGCCCAGGTGCTCGTGAAGCTCGGCGCCGACCTCAACAAGGTGCGCCAGCAGGTCATCCAGCTGCTCTCCGGCTACCAGGGCAAGGAGCCGGCCGCCGTCTCCGGCGCCGCGCACGACAACCCGCAGGCTGCCCAGGGCGGCTCGCAGGTGCTCGACCAGTTCGGCCGCAACCTCACGCAGGCCGCGCGCGAGAACAAGCTCGACCCGGTCATCGGGCGCGAGAAGGAGATCGAGCGCGTCATGCAGATCCTGTCGCGCCGCTCCAAGAACAACCCCGTCCTGATCGGCGAGCCGGGTGTCGGCAAGACCGCCGTCGTCGAGGGCCTCGCGCAGGCGATCGTCAAGGGCGACGTGCCCGAGACGCTCAAGGACAAGCAGCTCTACTCCCTCGACCTCGGCTCGCTCATCGCCGGCTCCCGCTACCGCGGTGACTTCGAGGAGCGCCTGAAGAAGGTCACGAAGGAGATCCGCACGCGCGGCGACATCATCGTCTTCATCGACGAGATCCACACCCTCGTGGGTGCGGGCGCCGCCGAGGGTGCCATCGATGCGGCCAGCATCCTGAAGCCCCTCCTCGCCCGTGGCGAACTCCAGACCATCGGTGCCACGACGCTCGACGAGTACCGCAAGCATTTCGAGAAGGATGCTGCGCTCGAGCGCCGCTTCCAGCCGATCCAGGTCGCCGAGCCGTCGCTCCCCCACGCGATCAACATCCTCAAGGGTCTGCGCGACCGGTACGAGGCGCACCACAAGGTGCAGATCACGGACGGTGCGATCGTCGCCGCCGCGAACCTCGCCGACCGCTACATCTCCGACCGGTTCCTGCCCGACAAGGCCATCGACCTGATCGACGAGGCGGGCGCCCGCCTGCGCCTGTCGATCCTGTCGTCGCCGCCCGAGCTGCGCGAGTTCGACGAGCGCATCTCGAAGGTGCGTCAGGACAAGGAGCGCGCGAGCGAGGACCAGGACTTCGAGAAGGCCGCTGCCCTGCGCGACGAGGAGAAGTCCCTGCTCGCCGAGCGCCTGCGCCTCGAGAAGCAGTGGCGCTCGGGCGACGTCGCGTCCCACGCGGTGGTCGACGAGGGCCTGATCGCCGAGGTTCTGGCTCAGGCCACCGGCATTCCGGTCTTCAAGCTGACCGAGGAGGAGTCCTCGCGGCTGGTGTTCATGGAGAAGGCGCTGCACCAGCGCGTCATCGGCCAGGAAGAGGCGATCGCCGCTCTGTCCAAGACGATCCGCCGTCAGCGTGCGGGCCTCAAGGACCCCAAGCGTCCGAACGGCTCGTTCATCTTCGCCGGCCCCACCGGTGTCGGAAAGACCGAGCTCGCGAAGGCGCTCGCCGAGTTCCTGTTCGACGACGAGGCCGCGCTGATCTCGCTCGACATGTCGGAGTTCGGTGAGAAGCACACCGTCTCGCGCCTGTTCGGCGCCCCTCCCGGATTCGTCGGATTCGAAGAGGGCGGCCAGCTGACCGAGAAGGTGCGCCGCAAGCCGTTCTCGGTGGTGCTCTTCGATGAGATCGAGAAGGCTCACCCCGACATCTTCAACTCGCTCCTGCAGATCCTCGAGGAGGGTCGTCTGACCGACGGTCAGGGCCGCGTCGTCGACTTCAAGAACACCGTCATCATCATGACGACCAACCTGGGCGCGCGCGACATCGCGGGCGGACCGGTCGGGTTCCAGGTCGAGGGCGACAACGAGACGTCGTACAGCCGCATGAAGGGCAAGGTGCAGGAAGAGCTCAAGCGGCACTTCAAGCCCGAGTTCCTCAACCGCGTCGACGACATCATCGTCTTCCCGCAGCTGTCGAAGCCGGAGCTCATCCAGATCGTCGACCTGTTCACGAAGCGACTGGGCGACCGCCTGCTCGACCGCGACATGACGATCGAGCTGACGCTCGCCGCCAAGGAGCGCCTCATCGAGATCGGCTTCGACCCCGCGCTCGGCGCCCGGCCGCTGCGCCGCGCGATGCAGCACGAGGTGGAGGACCGGCTCAGCGAGCGGATCCTGCACGGCCAGCTCGAGGCGGGCGACCACATCACGGTCGACGCGAAGGACGGCGAGTTCGTGTTCGAGAACGGCCCGCGCGGCGAGAAGGTCGCCGTCGGCGTCGTCTCGACGCCCGAGATTTCGGCCACGCCCGACCTCGCGATCACCTCGGACTGACCCTTCGGGCCGCAAGGCCTGACAAGACGAAGAGTGGATGCCTCCCGGCATCCACTCTTCGTCGTTTCCGGTCTTCGTGCCCGAGTGACCAGAGCCCGTGCTCTCGCCGAAAGCCCACGGTGCGCCCCGTTCAGATCGCGGGCTTTCGGTGACAGCACGGGCTCTGGGCGAAATAGGCTGGACGGCGTGACCGGCTTCCACGTGCGCCCCGCGACGACGGCCGATGTGCGCGGCATCCAGGACATGCTCGATCCCTTCGTGCAGAAGCGGATCCTGCTGGGCAAGGACATCGTCGTGCTGTACGAGTCGGTGCAGCAGTTCGTGGTCGCGCAGGACGACGCGGGCCGGCTCATCGGGTGCGGCGCGCTGCACGTCATGTGGGAGGACCTCGGCGAGATTCGCACGCTCATCGTCGTCGACGAGTGGCTGCATCGCGGCGTCGGCCGCGAAATCGTCGAAGCGCTGGAGCAGAACGCGCTCACGCTCGGCCTCACGCGACTGTTCTGCCTCACGTTCGAGGTCGACTTCTTCACCCGCCGCGGCTTCTCGCCCATCGGCGAGCAGGTCGTCGATCCCGATGTCTACTCGCAGCTCGTCCGCTCGCCCGACGAAGGTGTCGCGGAGTTCCTCGACCTCGCGCACGTCAAGCCGAACACCCTCGGCAACACCCGCATGCTCAAGCAGCTCTGACCGCGTCGCGGTCGCAGCCCGCGACACGCGCGCTTAGCCTGGAATCATGACCCGAGCCAGTTCCCGACGGCGACGTCATTCCCCGGCGGTGTACCGTCGCCGACGTCTCGTCGTGCTGATCGCGGTGCTGCTCATCGCGGCCGGCATCGCGTGGCTCCTCATCGCGCAGCCGTGGCGCGGTCTCGCACTCACCTCCGAGCCCACTCCGTCGCCCACCCGCACGTCGACTCAGACTCCGACCCCGACTCCGACCGCCACGCCGACTCCCACCCCCACGCCCACTCCGGAGCCGACACCGACCGGCACGCCGACGCCGGCGGCGACCGGGACCGCGGGGCCCTGTCTTGCCAGCGACATCCTCGTCGAAGCGGTGACGGATGCCGACACCTACGCCGCGGGCCAGAACCCGCAGGTGTCCATAAAGCTCACCAACCAAGGCTCGGAGGACTGCACTCTCAACGTCGGGACGACGACGCAGGTCTTCACCGTGTCGAGCGGCAACGACGTCTGGTGGCGCTCGACCGACTGCCAGACCGAGCCGAGCGACATGATCGTGACGCTCGCCGCGGGCCAGACGGTGTCGAGTGCGACGCCCGTCGTGTGGGACCGCACGCGCTCATCCGTCTCGACGTGCGACACGAGCAATCGGCCCATCGCTCCGGCCGGGGGAGCCTCGTACCACGTGACCGTCGAGATCGGCGGCATCCCGGCATCCCAGTCGAAGCAGATCCTGCTCTACTGAGCCCGGCGCCGAAGACAGGGCCGGACGCCCCCCGACGCCCGGCCCTCATCCCCCTGCGTCACACCTTGTCGTCGAAGACCTCGTTCTCCATCGCGTCGTAGCCTTCGGTCTGCGGATCGCCGTGCTCACCGCCCGACAGTGCGTACTCCTCCTCCGGCGACAGCACGAGGCGGTGCCGGAAGTACAGCGCGAAGCCGATGAGGATGACGACGTAGACGACGCCGATCGCGAGAATGGCGGGTCGGGCGGGCTCGTTGATGAAGAAGCCGAAGAAGATCAGGATCGACACGGCGCCGGCGACGACGGCGCCCGGGATGCCCCACGGGCTGCGGTACGGGCGGTTCGCGTTCGGGTACTTCCGGCGCAGGATGACGTACGACACCATCTGCAGCGTGTAGGCGATCACGGCGCCCCAGATCGCGATGTTGAGCACGATCGCTCCAGCCACTCCGCCCGTGCCGCCGAGCGCGTCGACGAGGAGGAGGGCGATCCAGCCGATGACGGCTCCCACGACAAGGGCGACCCACGGCGTCTGGCGCTTGCCGGTGAGCGAGAGGAACCGCGGGTAGTAGCCCGCGCGGGAGAGCGAGTACATGTTGCGGCCGTACGCGAACATGATCCCCTGCAGCGAGGCGAGGAGTCCGATGAGGGCGAAGAGCGCGAGCACGGCGGCGAGCTGGTCGCCGACGATCGCGCGGAAGCCGTCGAGGAGCGGCTCGCCGGCGGTGCCGGTGGCCTCCGCACCGAGCACGCCCGTGTTGAGGAACAGCACGAGGAGCCCCGTGATGATGAGCGTCGTCCGGGCGATGAAGCCGGCGCGCGGGATGTCGCGCTCGGGGTTGTGCGACTCTTCGGCTGCGAGCGGCAGCTCCTCGATGCCGAGGAAGAACCACATGGCGTACGGGAGGGCGAAGAGGATGGGGATCACGCCGTGCGGCAGGAAGACGCTCTGGCCTTCGTCGGGGGCGATGTCCCACAGGGCGTCCCACGAGAACGCGCCGGAGAAGATCGCCATCGCGGAGAACACCAGGATGATCGCGATCGAGATGATCGACACGACGATCGCGAATTTGAAGGAGATCGACGCGCCGGCGGCGTTCAGGGCGATGAAGACGACGTAGAGGATGATCCACCACACCCACGTGGGCATCGAGAAGCCGAGCAGCTCGCTCGTGATGGCGTCGGCATACGAGGCGGAGAAGTAGACGATGACCGCCGTCGTCGCGACGTACTCGATCGTCTCGGCGGCGCCCGTGACGAGGCCGCCCCACGGCCCCATCGCCGACCGCGCGAAGGAGTACGCGCCGCCCGTGTGCGGCATCGCGGCCGCCATCTCGCCGATCGAGAAGATCATGCCGTAGTACATGACCACGAGGATCGCGAAGGCGATGAGCATTCCGCCGAAGCCCGCGAAGTCGATGCCGAAGTTCCAGCCCGAGAAGTCGCCGGAGATGACGGCGGCGACCGCGAGACCCCACAGGCCCCACACACCGGCCGACCGCTTGAGGGTCCGCTTCTGGAAATACTCCTGGCCCGCGCGGTTATAGGTCGCTCCCGCGACCTTCCGCGGCTCGCCGCTCGACTGTGACATGGGTCCTCCGTGGCGCTCGGGTGAGGGGCGGGGGATGCGCCTTGCGCACGATTGTGGCGTCTATTGGTTTGCTGTGTCTACCTTTGAACGCAAGTTGCTGGTTATGGTGGACGGGCGCGTCCCGACCGTGGGCGCTCAGGGGAGGGCGACGGATGCCGGGAAACCTCAGCGTGTCCGAACTCGAGGCAGCCATCGCAGCGGGCGAGATCGACACCGTCGTCGTCGCCTTCGCCGACGCGCAGGGCCGGCTCGTCGGCAAGCGGGTGTCGGCGCGGCTCTTCCAGGAGGAGGTGCTGACCCACGGGGCCGAGGCGTGCAACTACCTGCTGTCGGTCGACGTCGACATGAACACGGTCGACGGCTACGCGATGGCGAGCTGGGAGTCGGGCTACGGCGACATGATGCTGCGACCCGACGCATCCACTCTCCGCCGCATCCCGTGGCTCCCCGGCTCGGCGCTCGTCATGGCCGACCTCACGTGGGAGCACGGCGACCCCGTCGTGCAGTCGCCCCGCGACATCCTGAATCATCAGCGCGCGCGTCTCGCCGACCGCGGCCTCGTGGCCTACTCCGGCACGGAGCTCGAGTTCATCGTCTTCGACGACACGTATCGGGATGCCTGGGCGAAGGGCTACCGCGATCTCACTCCCTCGACGGACTACAACGTCGACTACGATCTGCTCGCCTCGGGGCGGCTGGAGCCGCTGCTGCGCGACATCCGCGTCTCGATGGACGGCGCCGGCCTCTACACCGAGGGGGTCAAGGGGGAGTGCAATCTCGGACAGCAGGAGATCGCGTTCCGCTACGCCGAGGTGCTCGAGACCGCCGATCAGCACTCCATCTACAAGAACGGTGCCAAGGCGATCGCCGACCGCCACGGCAAGGCCATCACGTTCATGGCCAAGTTCAACGAGCGCGAGGGCAACAGCTGCCACATCCACCTGTCAGTCCGGGATGCCGACGGCGAGGCCGTCATGGCGGGTGAGGGGGAGCACGGCTTCAGCCCGCTCATGGAGCACTGGATCGCGGGGATCCTCAGGACCCTCCGGGAGTTCACGCTGCTCTACGCCCCCACGATCAACTCGTACAAGCGCTACGCGAAGGGATCCTTCGCTCCGACGGGCGTCGCCTGGGGCATCGACAACCGCACGTGCGCGCTGCGCGTCGTCGGCCATGGCTCGTCGCTGCGCGTCGAGAACCGCGTGCCCGGCGGCGACGTGAACCCGTACCTCGGCATCGCCGCGATCATCGCCGGCGGCCTGTACGGCGTCGAGCACCAACTGCCGCTGCCCGAGGCCCTGCGCGGCAACGCGTACGCGTCCGACGTCGACCACCTCCCGACGACGCTGCGCGAGGCCGCCCAGCTGTTCGCCGACTCGGCCATCGCCCGCGCCGCCTTCGGCGACGACGTGGTCGAGCATTATCTGAACCAGGCGCGCGTCGAGGTCGAGGCCTACGACGCCGCCGTCACCGACTGGGAGCGCGTGCGTGGCTTCGAACGACTCTGACGTCGGGGGGCGTGCGCCCGTCATCGGCCTGACGACCTACCTCGAGCAGGCGAAGCAGGGGGTGTGGGATGTGCGCGCCGCGTTCCTGCCCCAGCAGTACTTCGACTCGGTGACGGCAGCGGGCGGGATCGCGGTGCTGCTTCCGCCGCAGCCGGTGGGGGATGCCGCGGCCGCGGCCGTGCTCGACGGCCTCGACGGCCTGATCCTCACCGGCGGGATGGACGTGCAGCCCGAGCTGTACGGGGCGGAGCGGCATCCACTCACCGACCCTGCCCGTCCCGACCGCGACGAATGGGAGCTCGCCCTCTTCCGCGCGGCGGAGGCGCGGCGGATGCCGGTCCTCGCAATCTGCCGCGGGCTGCAGCTCGTCAACGTCGCCCGGGGCGGGACGCTGCACCAGCACCTGCCCGAGGCTCTCGGCACCGAGCGGTACCGGATCGGCGGGGGCGTGTTCGCGACGAACACCGTCGAGGTCGTCGCCGAGTCGCGCCTTGCGGGTCTGCTCGGCGAGGGTGCCCTCGACGTGCACAGCTACCACCACCAGGGCATCGACCGGCTCGGTGACGGACTGGTCGCGACGGCCGCGACGGATGACGGTCTCGTGCAGGCCTTCGAGTCCGAGGGCGACCAGTACCTCGTCGGCGTGCAGTGGCATCCCGAGGAGAACCGCGAGGATCGCCGTCTGTTCGCGGGGCTCGTGGCCGAGGCATCCGTCTATGCCGCCGCCAAGCGCCACTCGGCGGTGTCTGCGTGACCGCGGTCGGCTCGCGGCCCGCCTCGGGGGCCGCCTCGGCGCTCGGCTCGCGGCCCGCCTCGGGGGCATGTCCCACTTTCGGTCCCTCCCGACCGGCTGTGCGGCGGATTTCGGGACATGAGGGACGGAAAGTGGGACACGTATGACCTCGACCTTCACGCTCACCGATCCGGCGACGGGGCAGGGGTTCCGCGACGTCCCCCGCGCGAGTGTCGAAGCGGTGGATGCCGCGATCGCGGCGGCGGTCATCGCGCAACGCTCCTGGGCCGCACTCGCACCCCTGGCCCGCGCTGACGCGCTGCGGTCGTTCGCGCGGGTCGTCGAGGCCCATGTCGAGGAGCTCGCGCAGCTCGAGGTGCGCAATTCGGGGCATCCGATCTCCTCCGCACGATGGGAGGCGTCGCATGTGGCGCAGGTGCTCAACTTCTACGCGGGTGCACCGGAGCGGCTGAGCGGACAGCAGATCCCCGTCGCGGGCGGCCTCGACGTCACGTTCCACGAGCCCTACGGGGTCGTCGGGATCATCGTGCCGTGGAACTTCCCGATGACGATCGCGTCGTGGGGGTTCGCCCCGGCGCTCGCCGCGGGCAACGCCGTGGTGCTCAAACCGGCTGAACTGACGCCGCTCACGGCGGTGCGCCTCGGCGAGCTCGCCCTCGAGGCAGGACTGCCCGACGGGCTGTTCCAGGTCGTGACGGGGGCGGGCTCGGTGGTCGGGCAGCGCTTCGTGGAGCACCCGGATGTGCGGAAGGTCGTGTTCACGGGCTCGACCGACGTCGGGGTGGAGGTCGCGGCCGGGTGCGCACGCGGGCTCAAGCCGGTGACACTCGAACTCGGCGGCAAGAGCGCCAACATCGTGTTCGCCGACGCCGACCTCGAGAAGGCCGCGGCGTCGGCGCCCGGCGCCGTCTTCGACAACGCCGGCCAGGACTGCTGCGCGCGCAGCCGCATCCTCGTGCAGCGATCGGTGTACGACCGGTTCCTCGAGCTGCTCGAACCCGCCGTCGCCGCGTGGCGCGTGGGGGATCCGTCGCTCGAGACGACCGAGATGGGTCCTCTCATCTCGGCGTCGCATCGCTCGACCGTGGCGGAGTTCCTCGACGGCGCCGACATCGCCTTCCGCGGCTCGGTGCCGGCCGGCGACGGCTTCTGGTTCGCGCCGACCGTCGTGCTGGCTTCGCCGGAGGACCGGATCGCCCGCGAGGAGGTCTTCGGACCCGTCGTCGCCGTGCTGCCGTTCGACGACGAGGCCGACGCGATCCGGCTCGCGAACGACACGATCTACGGGCTCGCCGGATCGCTCTGGACCGAGAACCTCGGCCGCGCGGTGCGCGTCGCACGCGGCGTCAAGAGCGGCGTGCTCTCGGTCAACTCGCACTCGTCCGTGCGCTACTGGACGCCGTTCGGCGGCATGAAGGCCTCGGGTCTCGGCCGCGAGCTCGGCCCCGACGCCGCCGAGCACTTCACCGAGACCAAGAACGTCTTCTTCGCGACGGATGCCTCGTGACCGGCATCCTCTTCCCTCACCGTCCCTCGAACCACCGGGAGCATCAATGACCGTCGACCTCACGCAGCGCCTCAAAGACCGGGTCGCGATCATCACCGGCGGAGCGTCGGGCATCGGGCTCGCCACCGCGCGGCGCTTCGCGGCGGAGGGTGCGGCGGTCGTCATCGCCGACCTCGACCCCGGCGCGGGTGAGAAGGCGGCGGCCGAGGTGAACGGCGTCTTCCGTCACGTCGACGTCGCGGACGAGGCATCCGTCAACGCGCTCTTCGACGGGGTGTTCGACCAGTTCGGACGCCTCGACATCGCGTTCAACAACGCCGGGATCTCGCCCGCGGACGACGACTCGATCGAGACGACGGAGCTGCCCGCGTGGGATCGCGTGCAGGACGTCAACCTCAAGAGCGTGTACCTCTGCTCGCGCGCCGCCCTGCGGCACATGGTCCCGCAGGGGCACGGGTCGATCATCAACACTGCGTCGTTCGTCGCGCTGCTCGGATCGGCGACGTCGCAGATCTCGTACACGGCGTCGAAGGGCGGCGTACTCGCCCTGACGCGGGAGCTCGGGGTGCAGTTCGCGCGGCAGGGCATCCGGGTGAACGCCCTGTGCCCGGGGCCCGTCAACACGCCCCTCCTGCAGGAGCTCTTCGCGAAGGACCCCGAGGCCGCGCAGCGGCGGCTCGTGCACGTGCCGATGGGCCGCTTCGCCGAGCCCGAGGAGCTGGCGGCGTCGGTCGCGTTCCTCGCGTCGGACGACGCGTCGTTCATCACCGCGACCGCGTTCGTCGTGGACGGCGGCATCACCAACGCGTACGTGACGCCGCTCTGAGGTCGCGGATGTGTGCCGTAGAACTGCTCACTGTGACGGAAGGCGACTCGATCACGGCGTGTCGCGCCTCTTCCGTCCCAGCCGGCCGTCGTGCGGCACGCCCCCGAAGGGTGCTCGATGAGTGAGGCGCCCCTGCGCGAGGTGCGGCGGGCCGTCTACCGGCCCGTCCGCGAGGGCAACGCGCTCGAAGACACCGTCGCGCGGCTCGTTCAGACGATCCGCCTCGGCGTCGTCGCGCCGGGGGAGTCGCTTCCTCCCGAGCGCGAGCTCGCGGCGCTCTACGCCGTGAGCCGCGACACCGTGCGCGAGGCCATCCGCGAGCTCGCCGACACGGGGTTCCTCGTGCGCCGGCGCGGGCGGTACGGCGGAACCTTCGTCGCGGACCCCCTTCCCCGCCCGGCCGAGCCGATGGCGGTCCCTGCCGAGGAGCTCGAGGACGTGCTCGGCCTCCGCCGGGTGCTCGAGGCCGGCGCCGCACGGGCCGCGGCCGAACAGACCCTCGCCCCCGAGGTGCGGGCCGAGCTGTGGGAGCGACACGAGGAGGCGTGCGCGGCCGGCGAGGCCGACTATCGCCGGCTCGACACGCTGCTGCACCTCACGATCGCCGAGGTCGCCGGCATCCCGTCGCTCGTCGCGCTGATGGCCGAGAATCGCGCGCACGTCAACGCCTGGCTCGACACCTTCCCCCTGCTCCCGCGCAACATCGAGCACTCGAACGAGCAGCACGAGCGCATCGTCTCTGCGATCCTCGCCGGTCGGCCCGATGCGGCGGAGGCCGCGATCCGCGAGCATCTGGCCGGCTCGGAGGCGCTGCTGCGCGGATTCCTGGCCTGACCGGGCCGGTGCGGCTACCACCTGCACCCGGTCCCCGAGCTTGTCGAAGGGTCGACGTCGGTACGCGGGAGGAGCGTCGGCGCCCGGTCGCCGCGGTGGCGGCGTCTACCCTGGAGGGATGGCCAAGAAGCGCGGCAAGGAGCCGCTCGAGTTCCGCAACACGGCGCTGAGCGACGCCCTGCAGACGCAGGACATGGCCGCCGTCGCGTTCGCCCTGCGCCACGGACCCACCGTCGTGCCGCTCATGGCCCCGGGCGATCGGGACAACCCGCTCGACGTCGGCGAGGTGTGGACCTACCGCGACCCCAACACGGGTGATCTCGCGCTGCTGCTGTTCAGCGACGCGAAGCACAAGCCCGCCGCGCTGCCACCCGCGGTCGCGCTGCAGTCGCCCGGCGCCCTCCGCGCCTTCCTCAGCGCGCACGGCACGGCGATCACGACCGTGTTCTTCGACATCGCCGGGCCGCACCCCATGCAGGCGACGCCCGACGAGGTCATCAGGGCGCTCGACGCCTGACGCCCGCGCGCCCCGAACCCCGCTCAGAAGTCGGGCACTCCCTCCGCCGCGCTCGGCCGCCCTCTCGTGGTGAGATCGCGCAGCGCGCTCGCGAGCGACTGGGACGAGGCATCCACCACCGTCTTATAGCCGAGTCGAGCGGCCTCGGACCGCCGCTGCGCGCCTTGAGCCACCGGGCGGATCTCACCTGCGAGGCTCAGCTCGCCGATGGCCGTCGTACCCTTGGGGAGCGCCCGGTCGCGCACGGCACCCGCGACGGCGACGGCGATCGCAAGATCGGCCGCCGGCTCGACGAGGCGCACACCGCCGACCGTGGAGACGTAGACGTCCTGGTCGGACACCGGAATGCCGGCCCGGCGCTCGAGCACCGCGAGCACCATGGCGACGCGCGCCGCGTCGACTCCGCTGACGATGCGGCGCGGGTTGGGCCCGCCGTTCTTGATCGTGAGCGCCTGCACCTCGACGGGCAGGGCGCGACGGCCCTCGAGTGCGATCGTGACGCAGGTGCCGGCGACCGGCGCTCCGTGCCCGAGGAACAGTGCGCTCGGGTCGGCGACCTCAGCGATGCCGTCGCCGGTCATGTCGAAGCATCCCACCTCGTCGGTCGGCCCGAAGCGGTTCTTGAGCGCTCGTACGAACCGCAGCGAGGTCTGCCGATCGCCCTCGAAATGGCAGACGACGTCGACGAGGTGCTCGAGGATGCGAGGCCCTGCGATCGACCCGTCCTTCGTGACGTGACCGACGATCACGACGGGCAGGTCGCGCTCCTTCGCGATGCGGATGAGGGTCGATGCCACCTCCCGCACCTGCGACGGATGCCCCGCCATGCCCTCGGACATCGCCGACGAGACCGTCTGCACGGAGTCGACGATCAGGAGGTCGGGCCGCACCTCGTCGACATGGCCGAGGATCGTCGCGAGGTCGACCTCGCTCGCGAGATACAGCTCGTCGTGAAGAGCGCCCGTGCGCTCGGCGCGGAGGCGCACCTGGGCGGTGGACTCTTCGGCGGAGGCGTACAGCACGCGGCGGCCCGCCCGGGCGGACTGCGCCGCGACCTCGAGGAGCAGCGTGGACTTGCCGACGCCCGGCTCGCCCGACAGCAGGATCGCGGCGCCCGGCACGAGGCCGCCGCCCAGGACGCGGTCGAATTCGCCGACGCCCGTCGTGCGCCGCGGCGCCTCGCTCGTCGTCAGGTGAGTGATGGGCTTGGCCGCCCGGTCGGCCGAGGGTGCGATGGGCGAGATCGACCGGAGGATGCCCGTCTGCTCGGCCGCCTCGACGACCGTGCCCCACTGCTGGCACTCGCCGCAGCGGCCGACCCATTTGACCGTCGTCCACCCGCACTCGGTGCACCGGTACGGTGCGGTCACAGGTCGTCGGGTCGCCATGCGATCAGGCTAACCGGGTGCTCCGACATCGCTCGGCGCTGATGTCGGAGCGCCGTCGTACGGTCTCGGCATGAGCCGATGCAGCCCCCGCGCCAGGTCAGCCCCGCAGCGAGTCGGCGACCTCGCGCAGCGCGTCCGCCGAGCGGCGGAACAGCCCGAGCTCGCTCGCCGAGAACTGCGTCTCGGCGATCGCGACGGCGCCCGAGGCCGACACGATCGAGGGCACCGAGAGCGCGACGCCGCTCACGCCGTGGAAGTCCTGCAGCACGGTCGAGACGGGCATTACCGCGTGCTCATCGTGAAGGATGGCCTCGACGATCCGGGCGGACGACAGGCCGATGGCGTAGTTCGTCGCGCCCTTGCCCTGGATCACCTTGTAGGCGGCATCCCGAACGTCCACGGCGATCTGATCGAGTTCGTCGACCGTCATCTTGGGCTGTCCGTCGGCGGGCTGCCAGTCGAGGATCGGCACCGTGCCGATCGTCGTCTTCGACCACAGCGGGAACTCCGTGTCGCCGTGCTCACCGACGATGTAGGCGTGGACGCTCGACGTCGACACGCCCGCGCGCCGCCCCAGCAGCCAGCGCAGGCGGGACGTGTCGAGCACGGTGCCCGAGGCGAAGATGCGCTCGGGCGGCAGGCCCGTCGCCTCCTGCGCGAGCACCGTCAGCACGTCGCACGGGTTGGTCACGATGACATAGATCGCGTTCGGGGCGACCTCGAGCAGCTGC
This sequence comes from Microbacterium sp. AZCO, assembly GCF_039614715.1. Taxonomy (GTDB): domain Bacteria; phylum Actinomycetota; class Actinomycetes; order Actinomycetales; family Microbacteriaceae; genus Microbacterium. Next base: position 3,868,591 of record NZ_CP154857.1, read on the forward strand.
GGGAGCATCGCCTTCAGGATGTTCGCGTTCGTGCCGGCGAGCTCGATGCGCGTCTGGCCCGGCTTCTGCTTCGCGCCGGCCGTGATGACGACGACGTGGGACCCTTCGGCGACCGCGACGTCGCTGCCGCCGATGATGTCGCTCGTTCCGGTGAACTGCGTGCCGTGGGCGAGGTCGAGCACCTCCGCCTCGACCTTCTCGGTCGCGATGTCGTACAGCGCGACATGCCGGGCCGATCCCCGGATGAGGGCCGCGTAGGCCACGCTCGATCCGACGCCCCCGGCGCCGACGACGGTGAGTTTCGAGTTCTCGATCACGCTCATGCGGCCAGTCTGGCAGTGAGACGTCGTCGCGGGCCAGGATTGAAAGGCCGCCCTCCCGGCGGGCGCCAATCGGGCCTAGCCTGACACTCGGGTCGGATGCGGCATCCGATGACTCGCATTCGATCGGAGCGGCATGGACTTCGGGCTTCACATCGCGGACTTCACCTTCACGAGCGGCCCCGGGCAGCTCGGACCGGCACTGGCCGCGCATGTGCGCAGCGCGGAAGCGGCGGGCATCGCCCGCATCACCGTCATGGACCACTTCTGGCAGCTGCCGGGCATCGGCCCCGTCGAGCACGAGATGCTCGAGGCGTATGCGACTCTCGGCTTCCTCGCCGCGCACACCGAAAAGGCGCTGCTGCATACGCTCGTGACCGGCGTGATCTACCGGCATCCCGCGCTGCTCGCGAAGCAGGTGACGACCCTCGATGTGCTCTCCGGAGGCCGCGCGGGCCTCGGCATCGGCGCCGCCTGGAACGAGCAGGAGTCGCGCGGACTCGGCTTCGCCTTCCCGCCGGTCGCGGAGCGGTTCCGGCAGCTGGAAGAGACGCTCCAGATCTGCCTGCAGATGTGGTCGGACTCGGAGGAGCCGTACGAGGGTGCCATCTGGCAGTTCGAGCGGACTCTGAACTCGCCGCAGAGCCTCACGCGACCGCATCCGTATCTCATGATCGGCGGCGGGGGTGAGAAGAAGACGCTGCGCCTCGTCGCCCAGTACGCCGACGCCTGCAATCTCGGCGTGCGCGACGAGCTCCCGACGCACAAGCTCGAGGTGCTCCGCCGACACTGCGACGCGGTCGGGCGCGACTACGACACGATCGAGAAGACCGCGATGATCGGCGTCGACCCGTCATCGACCCCCGCGAGCGTCGCGTCGCTCACGCGACAGCTCGAGGAGATCGGCTTCACGGCGACGTACGTCTTCTCGGTCGGCATCCCCGATCCGGAGCGCGTCGTCGAGCTGATCGCCGGGGCCATCGGCGAACTGGATTGAGGGATGCCGCGCCCCCGCGCCCGCTCGATTCGCGATGCCGGGCCGTGTGACGTAAACTCTTCGGCGGTGACGTGTCCGAGCGGCCGAAGGTGCAACTCTCGAAAAGTTGTGTAGGGTAACCCCCTACCGTGGGTTCAAATCCCACCGTCACCGCCATGAAAACCCCTGCTGAGCAGGGGTTTTCGCATTTGCAGGAGCAACCGGACCACACCTTCCCGCTCTTAATGGTCTCGTCGCGCGCCGGCGCAAACCCATGATCGATAGGGCGCGATGAGCCGCTCTCATTCGCGGCTCATCAGACCGTGGACGGCCCGTCACCTGCCGATGCCCACTCGGTCTGGAATCGTTCACGCGGCGTCCATCGAAGAGGAGTCGGCTGAGGGAGCCTGATTCGAGGCATCCACCCACTGATCCTGGAGTCCATTCCGCATGTCTTCCACGCGCAAGAAGTCGCGCGCACGCGCGCTCGCGTTCATCGGGGTCGGGGCGCTCGCCGCCGCGACCCTCGTGTCGACAGGGGCCGTCGCCGCCGGCATCGTCACCAACCCCCACCGCATCGAGGGCGACCAGACGAGCGCCGTCAAGCAGGCCATCGTCTCCGGCCCGGCCAAGAACGTCATCCTCCTCATCGGCGACGGCATGGGCGACTCCGAGATCACCGTCGCGCGCAACTACCAGTACGGCGCGGCCGGCGAGCTTCCCGGCATCGACGCCCTGCCGCTGACCGGCTCGTACACGACCTACTCGATCTACAAGGACGGGCCCCAGCGCGGTCTGCCCGACTACGTGCCCGACTCGGCCGCGACCGGCAGCGCCTGGGCCACCGGCAGCAAGACGTACGACAACGCCATCTCGGTCGACATCGACGGCCAGCCGCTTCCGACGATCCTCGAGATCGCGAAGGCGAACGGCATGGCGACCGGCGACGTGTCGACCGCCGAGATCCAGGATGCGACGCCCGCCGTCCAGGTCGCGCACGTGGACGCCCGCTCCTGCTACGGCCCCGACTCCGCCACCTGCGGCGACGACGCGCTGGCTGCCGGCGGTCTCGGCTCGATCTCGGAGCAGCTCCTCAACACGCGCCCCGACGTCGTCCTCGGCGGCGGACTGGCGAGCTTCCAGCAGACCGCGAAGGCCGGTCAGTGGAACGGGAAGACTCTTCTCGATCAGGCCGCCGACCGCGGCTACCAGGTCGTGACCGATGCCGCCGGCCTCGCCTCGGTCTCGGCGGCGAACCAGTCCAAGCCCGTCCTGGGGCTGTTCACGGGCGGCAACTTCCCGACCCGCTACGCGGCCACCACCGCGACCGTCGGCGGCGCCGACACGCCCACGACCTGCACGGAGAACCCGGACCGCCTCCCCAAGGAGCTCTCGCTCGCCTCCCTCACCTCTAAGGCGATCGATCTCCTCTCCGCCAAGCAGAAGGGCGACAAGGGCTTCTTCCTGCAGGTCGAGGGAGCCAGCATCGACAAGCGCGACCACTCGGCGGACGCGTGCGGCCAGATCGGCGAGACCATCGACCTCGATGAGGCGGTGCAGGTCGCGCTCGCCTACGCCAAGCAGAAGGGCGACACGCTCGTCCTCGTCACGGCCGATCACGCCCACACGAGCCAGATCGTCGACTCGACGCCCCCGACCTCGCTCTCCACGGCCCTCACGACGGTCGACGGCTCGGTCATGAAGATCTCGTACGGCACGGCGGCCGCCGGCGGCTCGCAGCAGCACACCGGCTCGCAGGTGCGCATCGCGGGCTTCGGTCCGGGCGCGGCGAACATCGTGGGTCTCACCGACCAGACCGACACCTTCGGCACGATCACCGGCACCCTCGGCCTGAACCTCGAGACGGCCGCGCTGAGCAAGGGCGCCAAGCTCAAGCCCGGGGTCAGCGGGTCGGGTGACGTCGTCACGATCACCGGCACCGGGTTCTCGGGCGACCGCCAGGTGAGCGTCGCGTTCGGCAGCCAGACGCAGGTGGTCGACGTCGTCGACGGCTCCATCTCGGCATCGTTCACCGCTCCCGACGCGAAGCTCGTCAAGGTCGTCACCGTGACGGCGAAGGGCCAGCAGAGCGCGGTGACCGCCAAAACGGTCTACGCGGTGCACAAGTAGGCATCCTTCTGAGACGGCCGGCTCCCGTCGGGGGCCGGCCGTTTCGGCTGTCCGCGGGAGTCAGCAGCCGTGCACGTCGACCGGCGCAACCGTCAGCGCCGGGGCGTCCAGCCCGGTGGAAGCGGATCGTCGATCGCCGCACGCTCCCGATCGGCCGCGGCCGACCATCCCTGCGCCTCGTCGACCGTCGAGAATGCGCCGCGCGCGACGCGGAGGCCGACGTCGTCGTGGTGCATGCGGGGCGCACCGCCGCGCCGGGTCGAGGCGCGGGCGCTCCACGCGTCATCCGCGAATCCTCCGCCCCGGAAGACGCGGTAGTCGCCGTAGCGCGCAGGATCGAGGAGGTCCCAGCACCACTCCCACACGTTGCCGAGGGTGTCGAACAGGCCGTGGAGGTTCGGCAGCTTCCCCCCGACGTCCTGGGGACTGCCCACGCCGTCGGCGCTCGTCCACGCCACCTCGGCGAGGGGGCCGTAGTGCGGGCCCGTCGATCCCGCCCGGCACGCGGACTCCCACTCGGCTTCCGTCGGCAGGCGGTAGCCGTCCGCACCGACGTCCCACGCGACCTCTTCCCCGTCGAAGGTGTAAGCCGGGTCGAGACCCTCCCACTCCGAGGCGGCGTTGCAGAAGCGGATCGCGCGGAGCCAGCTCAGATCGGTCGCGGGGCGGCGGGGGTGGGATGCCGTCTCCCCGAGCATCTCGGCGAGCTGCTCCTGCGTGACGGGGTAGACGCCCAGCTCGAACGGCTCCAGCTCGACCGTCCACCGCCGCTTGCGCCGTGCGTCGTGCAGCCGAACTGCTCCGCCGGGGATGCGCGCGAGCTCGAGGTCCGGCATCCATCCAGTTTTGCAGGCTCGTGGCTGCGTGGCCCGCTCGGCTCACGCTCGTTCGACGGGGAGCCACAGCTCGCAGGTGGCGGTGCTGAAGTCCGCTGCACGATCGAGCACCGAGACGATGGACGGTCCGGGCCGAAGCCGCCACGGGTTGGACGGGAACCACTCCGTCGCGGTGGCAGCCCACGTGGACTGCAGCGCGCGGGGGTATTCGCCCTCGACGCGGAAGACGGCCCAGGTGCCCGCGGGCACCTCGAGGGTGTCGAGGTCGTCGGGCGACGGCGTCTGCTCGGTGACCGCGACGCCGTGCAGGTAGGTCAGCCGGCTCCCCTCGGTGTAGTCCGGGTCGACGTCGGCGCTCACTTGGAGCAAGCCGGTCGGCTCGGTATCGCCGAGTGCTTTGAGTCGTGCGTGCTCGCCGGCGGGCAGCGATGCGATGTGCGCCTGGATGTGCGGGTTGACACCTTCGTGGATGAGGGGCACGCGGGTGGCATGCCCGATGAGACGGAACGCGGGTCGATCTGCGATGCGGGTGTCCATGGGGGTGCTTCCTTCTACGGTCAGGCGGAACCTGAGCTGCGGTTGTGTCCGAAGGGGGCCGCCGTCTCGTCGGATGTCGCTGGGGCCGGCACCGTGCACGGAGCGGAACGCTCGGCCGAATGCTTCGGTCGAGCCGTAGCCGTAGCGCACGGCGATGCTCAGCAGATCACTCTCACCGAGGACGTCCGCCGCCGCGACCGACATCCGCCGTCGCCGGATGTACTCCGACAGCGGCATGCCCGCCAGCGACGAGAACATGCGCCGGAGGTGATACTCGGTGGTGCCGAGCTGGCTTGCCAGCGAAGCCACATCGATCCGGTCGTCGAGGTGGTCCTCGACCAGCTCGGCGAGTCGGTTCAGTTCCGCGATCACGGCCCTCCTTCCACAGACCACCCTTCCGCTCTGCGTCGATCCGCACCCTACTATCGCGGTCCGATCCGATCGCCCGGCGACCCCCCGCTGAGGCGCACGCCATCGCCGCCCCGCGACGTTCGAAGCCCCGCGACCCGCGCGAACACTCGGGGGCGGGGCTTCGGTCTGCTCAGCCGTGAGACGGCGAGGCGGCTCGGCTCAGTCGCCGCACACCATGTGGGCCGTGGCGTTCTTGCCCTGGCCGCCGATCGCCTTCACGACGTCACCCACGTTGGTGAAGCCGAGCGCTCCGACGGTGTTGATCGTCTTGTGCACCTGGCCGAAGCAGGCCGCATCGGACGGCGCGGCGTTGGCGGCGCCGGCGAAGCCGAAGACGGCGAGAGCGACGATGGCCCCGGTTGCGAGAATGCGCTTCATTGGACTTTCCCCTCTTCTGGAGCGGGCACGGGTCACCCGCCATGAAGTACTTCTCCCGCCCGCGCCGATTTGGATGCACCCGCCGTCCGGAACCGTCCAGATCGGGAGGGGATGGATGCCGAAGGGCACGAGCGACCGCCTGAGCGGGGCCGCCGAAGCCGGAGCTACTTCGCGACGAGCGTCGTCTCGAAGCTGTACATGTCGGGGCGGTAGCAGTGGTGCCCGTACTCGATGGCGCGTCCCGAGCTGTCGTAGGCCACGCGCTCCATGGTGAGCACGGGTCCCGTGCGATCGATGTCGAGGAGTTCGCCCTCATCGCCGTGGGCACGGCGCGCGCCGATCTTCTGATTGGCGATGCGGATCGTCACGCCCCGGCCGCGGAGGATCTGGTAGAGCCCGCGGCCCTCCAGCTGCTCTGTCGTGATGTCGGAGAACTCCGGGGGAAGGTAGTTCTCGAGCACCGCGACGGGCACCCCGTCGGTCGAGCGCTGGCGGCGGATGTAGACGATGTCCGTGCCGACGGCGACGCCGAGCGCCTGCGCGACGTCGTCGGCCGCGGGCCGCGTGTCGTGCGCGAGCACTCTCGTGCCGGGTTCGTGGTGCGTGCTCTGCAGATCTTCGTACAGGCTCGTGAGCTCGACCTGGCGCGTCACCTGCCCCTGCACCACCTGTGTGCCGATGCCGCGGCGGCGCACGAGCAGCCCCTTGTCGACGAGCTCCTGGATGGCTCGGCGAATGGTGGGTCGGGAGAGCCCCAGGCGCTGCCCGATCGCGATCTCGTTCTCCAGACGCGCGCCGGCCGGGATCTGCCCCGAACGGATGGCGGCTTCAAGGCGGCTCGAGACCTGGAAGTACAGCGGCACCGGGCCGGTGCGGTCGAGATCCGCGAAGAGCTCGTCGGGCCAGACCACGTCGTCCGCCATCGTTCCTCCTCATCCGCTGCCATCGGCAGCGGCTCATCCTGATGTCAGGACAATGATACCTTGCCGACGGCTTGTCACCCGGATTGAGGCTTGCACGTTTCCGCGCTTGTGTTATTGTTAGGACATAGTCCCGGACGACGGGGCCTCGAAGACGATACAGAGAGTTGTACAGCGGAGTATGACCGAGAACAGCAGCTCCCTCGACGTCCTGGCGATCGGCCGGCTCGGGGTCGATGTCTACCCGCTCCAGGACGGAGTCGGGCTCGAAGACGTCGACACCTTCGGCAAGTACCTCGGCGGAAGCGCGGCGAACGTGAGCGTCGCCGCGGCCCGCTACGGCCGGCGATCAGCGCTCGTCTCGCGCGTGGGCGACGACCCGTTCGGCCGCTACCTCCTGCGGGAGCTCGATCGGCTCGGGGTCGACAACCGCTACGTCCACACGGATCCGGCGCTCAAGACGCCCATCACGTTCTGCGAGATCTTCCCGCCCGACGACTTCCCGCTCTACTTCTATCGCGAGCCGAAGGCTCCCGACCTCAACGTCGAGTCGGACGATCTCGACCTCGACGCCGTCCGGTCGGCGGGTGTGCTCTGGTTCACCGCCACCGGCCTCTCGCAGGAGCCCAGCCGGGGGGCGCACCTCGCGGCACTCGAAGCCCGCGCTCGGCGCGAGTTCACGGTCTTCGACCTCGACTACCGGCCCATGTTCTGGAGCGACCCGGCCGAGGCCCGGGCCGCGGTGGGTGAGGCCCTCGGCCACGCGACCGTCGCCGTCGGCAACCGCGAGGAGTGCGAGGTCGCCGTCGGTGAGACCGAGCCCGGCCGCGCAGCCGACGCGCTCCTCGAACGAGGCGTCACGCTCGCGATCGTGAAGCAGGGGCCCAAGGGCGTCCTCGCCAAGACGGCCGATGGGACGGTCGAGGTGCCGCCCTACTTCGTCGACGTCGTCAACGGCCTCGGTGCGGGTGACGCCTTCGGCGGCGCGCTCTGCCACGGTCTGCTCTCCGGATGGGATCTCGCCCGCATCCTCCGCTTCGCCAACGTCGCGGGGGCGCTCGTCGCGTCGCGCCGCGAGTGCTCCACGGCGATGCCCGACGAGGCGGAAGTGTCCGCCATCCTCGAGACGGGAGTCCGCTCGTGACCACTGCCCTTCTGACCGGCGAGGACTTCGCCCGTCTCCGCGACGTCCGCGCCTTCGGGCCTTCGGCCATCACCGGTGCGCTCGCGAACCGCCGCCGCCGGCCCGTCCTGCAGGGCGACGGACGCCTGTTCATCGTCGCCGCCGACCACCCGGCGCGCGGCGCGCTCGCCGTCGGCTCCGACGCGACGGCGATGGCCAACCGCTACGAGCTGCTCGACCGCCTCGCCATCGCCCTCAGCCGGCCCGGCGTCGACGGCGTGCTGGGCACGCCCGACATCATCGACGACCTCGCCGCGCTCGGGCTCCTCGACGACAAGATCATCGTCGGGTCGATGAACCGGGGCGGCTTGCGCGGCGCCGCGTTCGAGATGGACGACCGCTACACGGGCTACGACGTGGACGGCATGGTCGAGGCGGGCATCGACTTCGCCAAGACCCTCATCCGCGTCAACCTCGCCGATCCCGCCACCGCGCCGACCCTGACCGCGACGGCCGACGCCGTCAACCGGGCAGCGGCGGCGAAGCTGCCGATCATGCTCGAGCCCTTCATGAGCGAGTGGGTCGACGGACGCATCGTCAACGACCTGTCGACGGATGCCGTCATCCTGTCGGTCGCGATCGCCTCCGGTCTCGGCAACAGCAGCGCCTACACGTGGATGAAGCTGCCCGTCGTGCCCGACATGGAACGCGTCATGGAGGCGACCACGCTTCCGACGCTCCTCCTCGGCGGCGACGCCGGCGTCGACCCCGACGAGACGTTCGCCGCGTGGGAGGACGCCCTCTCGCTCCCGGGCGTGCGCGGGCTCACGGTCGGCCGCACGCTGCTCTACCCGCCGGACGGCGATGTCGCGGCGGCGGTCGACACGGCCGCCAGCCTCGTGCACCCCGCCGGCGTGCCGGCATCCTTCTGATCCACCTCGCTCCTCGCGACACCCTCGAAACACCTCCCACACTGCAAGGAACCACCTCATGACCACCATCGACACCACCTCTGTCGTCAACCGGGCCGAGCAGGCCGACCTCGCCCTCATCTCGCACTGGATCGACGGGGCCGAGTACGCCTCGCGGTCGGGCCGTACGGCGCCGGTGTTCAATCCGGCGACCGGCCGCGTGCAGGCGAACGTCGCACTGGCCGATCAGGCCGAGATCGATGTCGCGATCGCGTCGGCGCAGCGCGGGTTCGAGGTGTGGAGCGGCTACTCGGTCGCGAAGCGTCAGACGGTGCTGTTCTCGTTCCGTGAGCTGTTGAATGCGCGCAAGACGGAGCTGGCCGAGATCATCACGGCCGAGCACGGCAAGGTGCTCTCCGATGCGATGGGCGAGATCCTGCGCGGTCAGGAGGTCGTGGAGCTGGCGACCGGGTTCCCGCACCTGATCAAGGGTGCGTACACCGAGAACGCCTCGACCGGCATCGACGTCTACTCGCTCAAGCAGCCGCTGGGCGTGGTGGGTGTCATCAGCCCGTTCAACTTCCCCGCGATGGTGCCGATGTGGTTCTTCCCGATCGCGATCGCGGCGGGCAACGCGGTCGTGCTGAAGCCGTCGGAGAAGGACCCGTCGGCCGCCCTGTGGCTTGCGCGTCTGTGGAAGGAAGCGGGCCTGCCCGATGGCGTGTTCACGGTGCTGCAGGGCGACAAGCTCGCCGTGGACGGCCTGCTGAACTCGCCGGTCGTGCAGTCGATCTCGTTCGTCGGCTCGACCCCGATCGCGCAGTACATCTACGAGACGGCATCCCGCAACGGCAAGCGGGTGCAGGCCCTCGGCGGTGCGAAGAACCACATGCTGGTGCTTCCGGATGCCGACCTCGACCTCGTCGCCGACCAGGCCGTCAACGCCGGCTACGGCGCGGCCGGCGAGCGGTGCATGGCGATCTCGGTCGTCCTCGCGGTCGAGCCGGTCGCGGACGACCTCATCGTCAAGATCCAGGAGCGCATCTCGAAGCTGCGCATCGGCAACGGCGCAGGCGACGAGCAGGGCGAGCCCGACATGGGGCCCCTCATCACCGACGTGCACCGCGACAAGGTGTCCTCCTACGTCGACATCGCCGAGCAGGACGGCGCGAAGATCGTCGTCGACGGCCGGGGCTTCCAGGTCGAGGGGCACGAGGACGGCTTCTTCTTCGGCCCGACGCTGATCGACCAGGTCCCCACGACGAGCCGCGCGTACCGGGAGGAGATCTTCGGACCCGTCCTCTCCGTCGTGCGCGTCGAGACGTTCCAGGAGGGCCTGGACCTGATCAACTCCGGCGAGTTCGGAAACGGCACCGCGATCTTCACCAACGATGGGGGCGCCGCGAGGCGGTTCCAGAACGAGGTGCAGGTCGGCATGATCGGCATCAACGTCCCGATCCCGGTCCCCGTCGCCTACCACTCGTTCGGCGGCTGGAAGGCCTCGCTGTTCGGCGACGCGAAGGCGTACGGCGTGCACGGGTTCGACTTCTTCACGCGCGAGAAGGCGATCACCAGCCGCTGGCTCGACCCCGCCACGCACGGCGGGATCAACCTCGGCTTCCCGCAGAACAACTGACCCACAGACCGGGATGCCGCGGACTTCCGATCTTGGCCGCGGCATCCCACCTTCCTCCGAACAACGAGAGCAGCAGATGAGCACCGACCAGTGCTGGTTCCACCGCAAGGGCGACCTGGCCCGCGACGGGTGGGAGAGCGTCGTGGACCAGGCGACGCCCGGGTGGGAGCACACCGGCATCCGGGTCGCCGAGCTCGCCGACGGCGATCACCTCGACCTCACGGAGAAGGGCGTCGAGCGGATCGTCGTCCCGCTCGCCGGCTCGTTCCACGTCACGCACCACCACTTCCCGGGCGAGTGGGAGACGCGCCTCCACGGTCGCGCATCGGTGTTCGCTGGTCCCACCGACGTGCTGTACCTGCCGAGCGGCACGACCGCCGAGATCCGCGGCCACGGCCGAGTGGCCGTCGCCGAGGCGCCGACCGACGAGACCCGCGCGTGGCAGTACATCCCGGCATCCGACACCCCCGTGGAGCTGCGCGGCAAGGGCGCGTCGAGCCGGCAGGTGCACAACTTCGGCACCCCCCAGGCGCTGGATGCCGCCCGCCTCATCGTGTGCGAGGTCATCACGCCCGCCGAGAACTGGTCGTCGTACCCGCCGCACAAGCACGATGAGAACGTGCCCGGCCACGAGTCGCGCCTCGAGGAGATCTACTACTTCGAGACGGCGCCGGTGGCGGGGTCGGATGCCTCGGCCGAGGCATCCTTCGGGATGTTCAGCACCTATTCCTCGCCGGCCGGCGAGATCGACATCAACGCCATGGTGCGCTCGGGCGACATCGCCCTCGTGCCCTACGGCTACCACGGGCCCGCCGTCGCCGCGCCCGGATACGACCTGTACTACCTCAACGTCATGGCGGGTCCCGACCCCGAGCGCGCCTGGCTCATCAGCGACGACCCCGCGCACGCGTGGGTGCGCGCGAGCTGGGACGACCAGGAGCTCGACCCCCGCCTCCCCTTCACCAACGAGACCCAGAAAGGCCGCCGCTGATGCCAGAGACCCGGCGCATGACGGTCAGCCAGGCGCTGATCGAATTCCTCGCCCACCAGTGGACGGTGGACGGCGACATTCGCGAGCGCACGATCCCCGGCGTGTTCGGCATCTTCGGCCACGGCAACGTCGCGGGCATCGGCCAGGCGCTCAAGCAGGCGAACGTCGAGCAGCCCGACCTCATGCCCTATTACCAGGCGCGCAACGAGCAGGCGATGGTGCACCAGGCGGTCGGATATGCCCGCATGCACCGCCGGCGCGGCACGTACGCGGCCGCGGCATCCGTCGGCCCCGGCGCCGCCAACATGCTCACCGGTGCCGCTCTCGCGACGACCAACCGCCTGCCCGCGCTCCTCCTGCCGAGCGACACGTTCGCGACCCGTGTCGCCGACCCCGTGCTGCAGCAGCTCGAGCAGCCGTGGGACATCGGGCTGCAGGTGTCCGACGCCTTCCGCCCGCTGTCGCGCTTCTTCGACCGCGTGCAGCGGCCCGAGCAGCTCTACTCGATCGCGCTCGCCGCGATGCGCGTGCTGACCGACCCCGCCGAGACGGGCGCCGTCACGATCGCGCTGCCGGAGGACGTGCAGGCCGAGGCGCTCGACGTGCCCGTCGAGTTCCTGCAGGACCGCGAATGGCACATCCGCCGCCCGCTGCCCGAGCGCGGACCGCTCGCCCGTGCCGTCGCCGCGATCCGGGGCGCCAAGAACCCGTTCATCGTCGCGGGCGGCGGCGTGCTCTACTCGGGCGCTGAGGATCACCTGCGCGCGCTCGTCGAGGCCACCGGCATCCCGGTCGGCACCTCGCAGGCCGGCGGCGGCGTGCTCGCGTGGGACCACCCGCAGTACCTCGGCGGCGTCGGCGCAACCGGCACGCTGGCGGCAAACCGTCTCGCCGCCGAGGCCGACGTCATCATCGGCATCGGCACGCGCTACAGCGACTTCACGACGGCCTCGCGCACGGCGTTTCAGAACCCCGACGTCACCTTCGTCAACATCAATGTCGCCTCGTTCGACGCCTACAAGCACGGCTCGCAGCTGCCGATCATCGCCGACGCCCGCGAGGCGCTCGCGGAGCTGTCGATCGAGCTCGAGGGGTACGAGGTCTCACGCGAGCACTCCGAGCGCATCGCCCGCGAGAAGGCGGAATGGGATGCCACGGTCGACGACGCGTTCGCACCGTCCCGTCTCGAGCTGCCCGGGCAGCCCGAGATCATCGGCGCCGTGCAGTCCTCGTCCGCTCCGAAGGACGTCATCGTGCAGGCGGCCGGCTCGCTGCCGGGCGACCTGCACAAGCTGTGGCGCGTGCGTGATCCGCTCGGCTATCACGTCGAGTACGCCTTCTCGTGCATGGGCTACGAGATCGCGGGCGGCCTGGGCGCCAAGCGCGGCCTGCTCGCCGACGGCGACGACCGCGACGTCATCGTCATGGTCGGCGACGGCTCGTACCTCATGCTCAACACCGAGCTCGTCACGGCGGTCGCCGAGGGCATCAAGCTCATCGTCGTCCTGATCCAGAACCACGGGTACGCCTCGATCGGACACCTCTCCGAGACGGTCGGATCGGAGCGCTTCGGCACCTGGTACCGCTCGTACGACGGCGAGGCGCGCAACTTCCAGGGCGACGACGTGCTTCCCGTCGACCTCGCGGCGAACGCGCGCAGCTACGGGCTGGACGTCATCGAGATCGAGCCGGGCGGGTCGGCGATCGACGACCTCAAGGCGGCGATCGCGACGGCGAAGGCATCCGACCGTTCGACCTTCATCCACATCAACAGCGACCCGCTCATCTACGCGCCCGACGGCGCGGGCTGGTGGGACGTGCCGGTGCCCGAGGTCTCGACGCTCGAATCGACGCAGCGCGCCCGCGAGGAGTACCTCGAGCAGCAGGCCAACCAGAAGCCGCTTCTCGGCTGAGCCTGTCGAAGCCAGAATCCTCCGACATCCAGCTCCTCACCCCACCTCTGGAGACACAGATGACCGACACCATCCCCGCCGACTCCGACGTCGTCGTCAACAAGGCCCCCGGCCTGCGCATCGGCACCGCCCCCGACTCGTGGGGCGTGTGGTTCCCCGACGACCCCAAGCAGGTGCCGTGGCAGAGATTCCTCGACGAGGTCGTCGCCGCCGGCTACTCGTGGATCGAGCTCGGTCCCTACGGCTACCTCCCCACCGACCCGCACCAGCTCGAGGACGAGCTCGGCTCGCGCGGCCTCAAGCTGTCGGCCGGCACGGTTTTCACCGGCTTCCACAAGGGCGACGACCAGTGGCAGCGCGCATGGGACCAGGCGCTCGCCGTCGCCGGCCTCGCCTCCCAGCTCGGTGCGGAGCACCTCGTCGTCATCCCCGACCTGTGGCGAAGCGACGCCACGAGCGAGGTGCTCGAGTCGCGCACCCTGACCGACGAGCAGTGGAAGAAGCTCGCCGCCGGCCACGATCGGCTCGGCAAGGCGCTGCTGGAGGAGTTCGGCGTCAAGCAGCAGTTCCACTCCCACGCCGACAGCCACGTCGGCACGACCCGCGAGGTGCTGCGCTTCCTCGACGAGACCGATCCGCGGTACACGAACCTCTGCCTCGACACCGGACACTTCGCCTACTATGGCGGCGACAACGTCAAGCTCATCGAGGACCGCCCCGAGCGCATCGGCTATCTGCACCTCAAGCAGGTCGACACGTCGCTCCTGTTCGACGTGCTGAAGAACGACGTGCCGTTCGCGGATGCCGTCACCCAGGGCATCATGATCGAGCCGCCGCACGGCGTGCCCGACCTCGCGCCCATCATCGAGGCGGTCGCCAAGATCGACCCCGACATCTTCGCCATCGTCGAGCAGGACATGTACGGCTGCGACGTGGACTACCCGTTCCCGATCGCCAAGCGCACGCGCGAGCACATCTTCAGCTGCACGCACTTCGCCCGGATCCACTGATGACACTCACCGTCCCCGCATCCCTCGAAGGAACCACTGACATGACCACGGATCTGCGCGTCGGCGTCGTCGGCGCCGGCCTCATGGGCGCCGACCACATCGCCCGCATCACCCACCGCATCGCCGGCGCCATCGTCTCGGCCGTCATCGAGCCCGACGCGGGGCGCGCCGCGGCCGCCGCGGGCAACGCGCCCGGGGCGCAGGCGTTCACGCGCATCGAGGATGCGATCGCGGCGGATGCCGTCGACGCCGTGCTCATCGCCGTGCCGGGCCAGTTCCACGAGCCCGTGCTCGTGCCGGCCCTCGAAGCCGGGCTGCCGATCCTCTGCGAGAAGCCGCTGACGCCGGACTCGGCATCCTCGTGGCGCGTGCTCGAACTGGAGCAGAAGCTCGACAAGCCGCACATCCAGGTCGGCTTCATGCGCCGCTTCGACGCGGAGTACCAGGCGCTGCGCGAGCTGGTCGCCTCGGGCGACTCGGGCGAGCTCATGCTGCTGCGCTGCGCGCACCGCAACCCCTCGGTGCCCGACAGCTACACGCAGCCGATGCTCATCACCGACTCGGTCGTGCACGAGTTCGACGTGGTCCCGTGGCTGGCCGGCTCGCCGATCAAGACCGTCGAGGTCAAGTACCCGCGCCGCAACTCGCTGTCGCCGGCGCACCTGCAGGAGCCGATCCTCGTGCTCATGGAGCTCGAGAACGGCGTGCTGGTCGACGTCGAGATGAACGTCAGCGTGCAGTTCGGCTACCAGGTCGCCACCGAGGCGGTGTTCGAGAAGGGTCTCGCCCGCATCGGCCAGCCATCGGGCCTGCAGACCTGGCGCGACGGCCGGTTCTCGGTCGAGGACCACGTGAGCTTCACGACGCGCTTCGCCCGGGCGTACGACGAGCAGATCCAGCGCTGGGTGAACGCCGTTCGCGGTGGGACGCTTGTCGACGGCCCCAACGCGTGGGACGGCTACCGCGTCGCCCTCGCGTGCGAGGCCGGTGTGAAGGCCCTCGACGGCGGCATCGTGCCGGTGGAGGCACCCGAGCGCCCCGCCTTCTACGCCTGATCCCACAGCTCTACACCGATCGCAGAGAGACGACCCATGGTGCGCATCGCCCTCGACCCCACTCCGTACCACCACGACTTCTCGCTCCTCGAGTTCCCGGAGGTCGCCGCCCGGCTCGGCTACGAGCACCTGCAGCTCACGCCGCACGCCGACTTCTCGCCGTTCTTCCGCTACCCCAAGGCCGACGACGACCTCGTCGCGAAGCTGAAGAAGGCGGCGAAGGACGCGGGGGTCGGCATCCCGGCCATCCTTCCCGTGCAGCGGATCTCGTGGCCCGACGAGCCGCAGCGTGAGGCGGCGGTACGCAACTTCACGCGCATCATCGAGCTCGCGGTGCAGCTCGAGATCCCCGTCATCAACACGGAGTTCTCGGGCCGGCCCGAGCGGTCGGAGGATTCCGAGGCCGCGTTCTACCGCTCGATGGAGGAGCTGCTGCCGATCGTCGAGCGGGAGGGCCTGAGGCTGAACATCGACCCGCACCCCGACGACTTCGTCGAGGACGGGCTCGAGGCGTGGCGCGTGCTGCGCGGACTGAACTCGACCGCGATCGGGTTCGTCTACGTCGCGTCGCACACCTTCCACTACGGCGACCGCGCAGCGACGCTCCTCCCCGAGATCGGCGAGCGCCTGGGCGCCGTCTACACCGCCGACACCTTCGATCATCACCGCTCGCACGGGCTGCGCTACATCTCCAACCCGCCGGGCAACGCGTCGCGCGTGCACCAGCATCTGCGCATCGGCGACGGCGACGTGGATTTCGACGGGCTGTTCGGCACGCTCCGCGAGATCGGCTACCTCGACCGCGACGACGCCCTCGTCGTGTCGAACGTCTTCGCCGAGGACGAGACGGCCGACGAGGTGTCGCGCTTCCAGCTGGCGAAACTCCGAGAGCTCATCGGATGACCGCGCCCAAGCTCTCGATGAACGTCACCACGACGTTCTACGGAAACGTCGTCAACGACATCGCGGTGGCGAAGGCGGCCGGATACGCGGGCATCGAGCTGCAGAGCCCCAAGCTCTATCGGTACCTGGATGCCGGGTACCCGGCGGAATCGCTCCTGCCGCTCCTCGACGGGCTCGAGGTCACCGGCCTCGGCGCGGTCCTCGACGTCGAGCGCCGAGGAGCCGCTCGAGATGAGTTCCTCGCAGAGATCCGACGGATGGTCGGGATCGCGACGGTCGTCGGGGCGCCGATCGTCCAGCTGTGCACGGGCCCCGTGGACTGGGAGGTCGTGAAGGACTTCAAGGCCGGTCGTCTCACCGCCGACGACCTCCGCTATCGCGGTACCCTCGGCCTCAGCGAGTCCGAGGCGATCGACGTGCTCGCCGCGAACGTGCGCGACGCGGCGGACATCGCGGCCGATGCGGGGCTCGATCTCTATCTCGAGCCGCTCGCGTGGTCGAACATCAACCGGCACCGGCAGACGCTCGAGATCATCGAGCGCGCCGGGCGGGACAACGTCGGCATCGCGCTGGACACCTGGCACTACTGGACCGTCGGCGACACCCTCGAGGAGGTCGCGGCGACGCCTGCGGAGCTCATCAAGGCCGTCCACATCTCGGACGGCCTCGACCTCGACCGCGAGCACGACGTGCCCGACCAGAGCGTGCACCGCAATGTGGTGATCGGAGGGGGCGCGATCCCGCTCCAGCAATGGGTGGACGCCGTGAAGTCGACGGGGTACGACGGGTGGTGGTGCTCGGAGATGTTCTCGGACAAGGCGAACGAGCACGACTTCCTGAAGGTGGCCACGACCATGCGCAATCTGCTCGACATCCTCATCTCCTAGGAAGGACGACGCCATGCAGCGGTTCGCCCTCATCGGAGCCGGCTTCATCGGCTCCGTCCACGCGGCGAACCTCGCCGCCCACCGCGGAATCGACTTCGCGCTGGTCTTCGACGTCGATCGCGCCCGTGCCGAGGCCGTCGCCGCCGAGCACGGTGCGCGGGCCGCGGCATCCCTCGACGAGGTCTTCGATCCCGGCGCGATCGACGCGGTGCTCATCGCCTCGTCGACGGACACCCACGCCGAGAACCTGAGAAGAGCGGCGGATGCCGGCATTGCGGCGTTCGTCGAGAAGCCCATCGATCTGGATCTCGCCGCGGCGCGCGAGACCGTCGCGTATGTCGAGGCGAGCGGCATCCCCGCGATGGTGGACTTCAACCGCCGGTTCGACCGCGATCACGGCGAGCTCCAGCGGCTCGTGCGGCAGGGGGCCGTCGGCGCCGTCGAGCTCGTGCAGCTGACGTCGCGGGGCCCCGCCTCGCCGCCCCTCGACTACGTCAGGGTTTCCGGCGGACAGATGCGTGATCAGACCGTGCACTTCTTCGACCTTGCGCGGTGGATCACCGGCGAGGACCCTGTCGAGGTCTTTGTCGCAGGTTCCGCGCTCGCCGATCCGCGCATCGAGCAGTTCGGCGACGTCGACACCTCGGTCGCGACGCTGCGTCTCGCAGGCGGCGGACTGATCCAGATCGACAGCGTCCGTCGCACCGGCTACGGCTACGACGAGCGCATCGAGGTTATGGGAGCGGCGGGACTCGTCGAGTCGCGTCGGCAGCAGGCCGGAAACGTCGTCCGGTACAGCAGCCGCGATGCCGTCGCGGACGGCCTTCACGCGGGATGGTTCGAGCGCGTCCGTTCCACATACGCCGCTGCTCTCGCATCGTTCGTCACGTCGCTCGACGACGGGACGACCCCGGCGGTGACGCTCGAGGATGGCCTGAAGGCTCAGGCGATCGCGGAGGCCGCGGCAGCGTCGCTGCGCAGCGGACGACCCGAACACGTCGTCTATGACGCCCCGCTCCTGAAAAGGACGCGAATGTAAGTTTGACAGGACATAGTGTCATATGTAAGTCTGGCGATAGTTGACCTTGGGGCGAACGAGTTCCCGCGATACGACAAAGGAGTCCTCTCATGTCCTCTCACAGCCCGAGCAATCTGGCGCAGTCGAAGTTGCCGCCGCTGACGCCCGGCGCCTATCGCAAGCGGCTGTTCGTCGTCGCGCTCATCGCGACGTTCGGCGGTCTCCTCTTCGGCTACGACACCGGCGTGATCAACGGCGCGCTGCGCCCCATGGCCGCCGAGCTCGGCCTCACGGCCTTCACGGAGGGCGTCGTCACAGCGGCGCTCCTGTTCGGTGCGGCCATCGGTGCGGCCGTCTGCGGCCGATTGTCCGACGGCTGGGGTCGCCGGAAGGCGATCATCCTGCTCGCCGTCATGTTCTTCATCGGCACCATGACGTGCGTCTTCTCCCCCAGCTTCGAGGTCATGGTCGCCGGCCGTGTCATTCTCGGCCTTGCTGTGGGTGGCGCCTCGACCGTCGTGCCCGTGTACCTCGCCGAGCTCGCACCCTACGAGATCCGCGGTTCGCTCGCCGGCCGCAATGAGCTCATGATCGTCATCGGTCAGTTGGCCGCTTTCGTCGTCAACGCGATCATCTTCAACGTC
This sequence comes from Microbacterium sp. AZCO, assembly GCF_039614715.1. Taxonomy (GTDB): domain Bacteria; phylum Actinomycetota; class Actinomycetes; order Actinomycetales; family Microbacteriaceae; genus Microbacterium. The sequence continues at coordinate 3,887,190 of NZ_CP154857.1, forward strand.
TGGGGTGAGCACGAGGGCGTGTGGCGCTACATGCTGGCCGTCGCGGCGATCCCCGCGATCGCGCTCTTCTTCGGCATGCTTCGCGTCCCCGAGTCGCCCCGCTGGCTCGTCGAGAAGGGTCGCCACGACGAGGCGCGCGCCGTGCTCGAGACGATCCGCCCCTTCGACCGGGCGCAGGCCGAGCTCGCCGACGTCGAGACGATCGCAGAGGAGGAGCGCGAGCAGAAGGTCACGGGCTGGCGCGGCGTGCTCGCGAACAAGTGGCTCCTCCGCATCCTGCTCGTCGGCATCGGCCTGGCGGTCGCTCAGCAGCTCACGGGCATCAACTCGATCATGTACTACGGCCAGATCGTGCTCATCGAGGCGGGCTTCTCGGAGAACGCGGCCATCATCGCGAACATCGCCCCCGGCGTCATCGCAGTGGTCGGCGGCTTCATCGCCCTGTGGATGATGGACCGGGTCAACCGCCGCACGACGCTCCTCATCGGCTTCACCCTGACGACGATCTGCCACGTGCTCATCGGCATCGCGTCCGTCGCCCTCCCCGTCGGCAACCCGCTGCGTCCCTACGTGATCCTCTTCCTCGTCGTCGCGTTCGTGGGCTCGATGCAGACGTTCCTCAACATCGCCGTGTGGGTCATGCTGTCGGAGATCTTCCCCCTCCACATGCGCGGCTTCGGCATCGGCGTGTCGGTGTTCTTCCTCTGGATCACGAACGCCTTCCTCGGCCTGTACTTCCCCTCGCTCGTCGAGGCGGTCGGCATCACGGGCACGTTCTTCCTCTTCGCCGGCGTCGGCGTGCTGTCGCTGATCTTCGTGTGGACCTCGGTGCCCGAGACGCGCGGCCGCACCCTCGAGGCGCTCGAGGAGGATGTCACCACCGGTGCGATCTACACGATCAACAAGCGCCGCGGCGTCAACGTCTGACACGCACTCGGTCCCGGACGAATCGGCCGCCCTCCTCGCCGGGGCGGCCGATTCGCGTGTCCTGCTCAGGCCGCGTCGAAGGTCGTGGGTCCCTCGACCCGATGCACGTCTACCCATGCGCCCGAGCGGGCGCTCGCAAGGGCCGCGTCTGCGACCTCGGCGGCGGCCCAGCCGTCGGCGGCCGATGGGGAGAGCTGGCGGGCTTCGGCGATGGACCGGAGGAAGAGGGATGCCTCGACGGTCTTGAGATCGTCGAAGCCCATGCTCGTTCCCGGCCCCGGCTGGAAGCGGGCGAAGTCGCCGTAGCCGGGCTGCGCCATGATCGTGCGGTAGCCCGCGCGGTCGTCTGCAAGGCGCAGTTCGTTGAGACGCTGGAAGTCCCACCGCAGCGACCCCTTCGTGCCGTACACGTCGATGACGTACTCGGCACGCGTCCCGATCGCGACGCGGCTCGACTCGAAGACGCCGACGGCGCCCGAGTCGAACCGGCCGATGACGGCGGCATAGTCCTCGTTCTCCACGGCGCCGACGGGGGCGTCGTCCGCGCCGCTGGAGAAGTGACTCGAAGCGCCGGCGGCGGGCAGCGGTCGCTCCGGGATGAAGATCTCGGTCGCCGCCGTGACGCTCGCCACCCGGCCCACGACGTACTGCGCGAGGTCGATGCCGTGCGAGAGCAGGTCGCCCACGACACCCGACCCGGCCCGCTCCTCCAGGAAGCGCCAGGTCAGCGCACCGCGCGGGTCGGCCGAGTAGTCGGCGAGGAAGCTCACCCGCACGTTCGTGATCGCGCCCAGCGCGCCTTCCCGCACGAGCCGACGCGCTTCGGCGATCGCCGGCACGTGGCGGTAGTTGAATCCGACCGACGTCACAACCCCCGCGGCGGACGCGGCGGCGGCGATGTCGCGCGACTCGGCGGCATCCCGGCCCATGGGCTTCTCGATCCAGAAGGGCTTGCCGGCCTCAGCCGCCGCGAGCGCGATCTCGTGGTGCAGGAAGTTCGGCGAGCAGATCGAGACGGCGTCGATCTCAGGGTCGGCGAGCAGCTCCCGGTGGTCGGCGACGGCGCGGCGGTAGCCGAGCACGTCGACGGCGTGCGCGCGGCCGCCCTCGTCGGGGTCGGCCGCGGTGTGCAGCACGGCGCGCAGGGGCAGCTCGGGGTAGTGATGGGCGGCGGCCAGGTACGCGCGCGAGTGCAGGCGCCCCATCCAGCCGACCGAGATCAGACCGATGTTGATCGCCGAGGTCATGAGACGAGCGACTCCTCGAGCGCGCGGTCGGCGGCGATGAGCACGTCGGCGGCGACGCGGACGCCTTCGACACGGCCGAGTTCGACGTCTTCGTGCTCGATGTTGACGCACATGTCGGGGTCGATGTCGTGCAAGGCGCGGAGGAACTCGGTCCAATACGCGACGTCATGCCCCTTGCCGAGCGCGACGAAGTCCCACGCGGACTGCTTCGGCCATTCGTTGGCCCACTCGTCGCCGCCGAGGTTCGTGCGCGCCTCGTCCGGCGACAGCCGCCGGAAGGAGTTGTCGAGGACGCCGTTGAGCTGCGCCCATTGCGGATTGATTCGCACGTCCTTCGCGGCGGCGTGGAAGATCAGCTCGCCGAGATGGCGAGCGACGGCGATCGGGTCCATCTGCTGCCAGAACAGGTGCGACGCGTCGAGCTCCACGCCCACGTTCGTGGCGCCGGTGAGCTCGATGAGCTTGTGAACGTCCGCGGAGTTGAAGACGAGGTTCTGGGGGTGCAGCTCGAGCGCGACCTTGACGCCGTGATCGGCCGCGAGCCGATCGGTCTCGCGCCAGAAGTCGGCGGCGATGTCCCACTGGTAGTCGAGCACGTCGAGCGCGGCGGAGTTCCACGCGTTGACGATCCAGTTGACCCGCGTCGCGCCCGGTTCGCCGCCGGGAAGTCCGGACATCGTCACGACGCGGTGCTGGCCCAGGCGCTCGGCGAGGCGGATCGACCGGCGCACATCCTCGGCGTGCTTGTCGCCGATCGCCGGCGTGGGGTGCAGCGGGTTGCCGTTGCAGTTCAGGCCGGCGATCTCGACGCCCGTGCCCTCGAAGACGCCGAGGAAGTCGTCCCGCGCGGTGTCGCTTTCGAGGATGTCGTCGAACGTCGGAACATGCGCGGCGGGCAGGAAGCCGCCGGTGTTGAGCTCGATGCCGGTCAGTCCGACCGAGGCGATGACCTCGAGGGCGTCGGGCAGCGAGCGGTCGTGAAGGATGGCGTTGTACAGGCCGAGTCGCATGGCGGTGGTTCCTTTCAGCTCGCGACGGCGATCGTGGAGGGGACGGCGATGGATGCTCCGCCCGCCGCGGCGGACCGCGCGACGGCATCGATGAGCAGCATGTTGTGCAGACCCTCGTCGAAGCCCGCGTTGCGCGGCAGCGAGTCTGCCTCGGAAATGCCGGCGACCTCCTCGAGGAACGCGCGTGCCTGGAAGACGAAGCCGTCGTTCTGTCCGATGCCCACACCCGGGGCATCCATCGCGAGACCGCCACGCCAGTAGGGGTGCACGGGTCCGAGGGTGACTGTGCGGTAACCGGCGTCCGCCTGCTCCGGCAGGAAGAGCTGGAACTCGCCGGGGTGGCGGAAGTCGAACGACGCAGAGCCCTTCTCGCCGAAGATCTCGAACGTGAGGGTGTTCGGGTGGCCGGCCGCGACGCGCGACACCTGCAATGTGGCGGTGCCACCGTCCGCGAACTCCCCTGTGAACGCCGCGACGTCGTCGTTCTCAACGGCCTCGCGCTCGTCCGACACCGCGCCACCCTCATGGCCGACGACGACTCCCAGCGGCTTCGGGCGGCTGGGGATGACGGTGGAAAGGCTGCCTCCCCGGACCGAAGCGAACTCCGTGCCGGCGACGAACTCGGCGAGGTAGGTGAGGTGACTGCCCACGTCGGCGAGAGCACCTGATCCGTTCGGGCCCTTGTAGCGCCAGCTGATCGGCGACTCGGGGTTGCAGCCGTAGTCGGTCCAGTAGGACCCGCTCACGTTGAGCACCCGGCCGATGCGGCCCGACTGCACGAGGTCGCGGATGTGTGCGATGCCGGGGGAGCGACGGAACGTGAGGCCGATGCGTGCGACCGTCGAGGCCGCGTCGGCCGCAGCCACCATGCTGAGTGCGTCGTCGAGCGTGTCGGAGAGCGGCTTCTCGCAGAGCACATGCTTGCCGGCGGCGAGCAGTGCCTCGACGATCTCACGATGGAGCGAGTTGGCGACGACGACGCTCACGACGTCGATGTCGTCGGCCTCGGCGATCGCCTGCCACGACGTGTCGTGCCGCTCGAACCCGAACCGCTTCGCGGTCGACTCGGCCAGCGGTGCGTAGGCGTCGGCGATCGATACGAGCCGGACGGGCGGAAGGATGCTGTCGTACAGCGTGGGGGCAGTGCGGTAACCGGCGGCGTGGGCCTTGCCGGCCATGCCGGCGCCGATCACGGCGACGCCGAGAGCGGTCGTGCTCATCGAATTTCTCCTTGGTGGGCGGGCCGCTCCTCACGGCGCCGGTGCGGTGAGAGACTCCATCTGGAGCGCTCCACATCGGCACTCTAATATTGTCTATATGTCCTGTCAATAACTGATCGAGAGTGATGCCGTGAGCCTGTCCCGGCCGACCATCTACGACGTCGCACGCCGCGCCGGCGTGTCCAAATCGCTCGTCTCGCTCGTCCTGCGCGGGGCGAGCGGCGTGAGCGCGCAGTCCAAGGAGGCAGTCGAGCGAGCGATCCGCGAGCTCGACTACCGCCCGTCGCGCGCCGCCGCGGCACTCGCGGCCGGGCGTACGCGGCTGGTCGGTGTACTCATCGACGACTACGCCAACCCCTGGTTCGTCGATCTGCTGCGTGGACTCGACGAGGCGCTGAGTCCCGACGGCTACCGGCTGACCGTCGTCGACACCGCGACCGCGTCGCGCAGCGAGGATCCCGTCGAAGGCCTCCTCTCGATGCGCGTCGACGGCATCGTCGTCGCGCGAGACGTGCCGCACCTCCTGCTCGGCGAGAGCGCGCCGCCCTTCGTGATCGCCGGCACGCGGGCCGACATGCCGGAGGGCGGGGACGCCGTCGGCAACGACGACGAGCACGGTGCGCGGCTCGCGACGGAGCACCTGCTGGCGCTCGGGCACCGCGACATCGGCCATCTCTCCGTCGGCGGTGGAGCGGGCGGCGTCCGTCGCGAGAGCTTCCTCGCGACGATGCGGGATGCCGGGGCCCGGCCCACTGCGACCCCGTATCGCGGTCCTGCCAGTGAACGAGCCGGATACGCGAGCGCCCTCGATCTCCTGCGCGCCGATCCGCGAGTCACAGGCGTCTTCGCGGGGAACGACGTCATGGCGATCGGCGCCCTCGGTGCCGCGCGGGAGCTCGGGCTGGACGTGCCGGGGCAGCTCTCGATCGTCGGCTACGACAACACGGCGCTCGCCCAGACGCGGCTGATCGATCTCACGACCGTCGACGACGACAGCGTGGGCGTAGGGCGGGAGTCGGGGCGACTCCTTCTCGCGCGCATGGCGGGGAAGGAGCCGGACGGCGTCCGGCGCACGCTCGAGCCGTCGCTCGTCGTCCGTGGAACGACGGCCGCTCCTGCCTGATGCCTGGTTCGATCGCGCGGTGCAATGCCGCTGAGGGCTCTGACTCCTTCGACGACGGACGAAAGGGAGAGGGGCGGGAATCCGGCATCCGGATTCCCGCCCCTCTCCTGGACGTCTCAGCGGCGCCGTGTCGCGGAGTCCTGCTCGAGCGTTCGGATGGCGTTGGTCATACCGCCGAGCTCCTTCAGCTCGTGACTCAGCTCCGTCAGCTCGTCGCCGCCGGCCATCTGGCGGGTCAACTCGTCGAGGGCGACCTCGTCGCGCTTCTTGTCGAGCACCGCCTGTCCGAGCTTGAGGATGACGAAGTGGTCGCCGACCAAGTAGGCGTGGTGGGGATTGTGCGTGATGAAGACGACGCCCAGACCCGCATCCCGCGCTGCCGCGGTGTACTTGAGCACGACACCGGACTGCTTCACACCGAGGGCCGCGGTGGGCTCGTCGAGGATCAGGACCTTGGCGCCGAAGTAGACGGCGCGGGCGATCGCGACGCACTGGCGCTGGCCCCCTGAGAGCGTGCCGATGGGCTGATCGATGTCCTTGACGACGACGCCCATCTTGCGCAGCTCCGTGTCCGCGATCTCCTTCATGGCGCGGATGCGCATTCCGGAGAGCGGGAACCTGCCGCTCACGAGCTCGGAGCCGAGGAAGAAGTTGCGCCACGTCTCCATGAGGCCCACGACGGCGAGGTCCTGGTACACGGTGGCGATCCCCTCGGCGAGCGCCTCGCGTGGTGAGCCGAAGTGCGCCTCCTGCCCGTTGACCTCGAGGACACCCTCGTTGTGAGGGTGCAGGCCCGCCATGATCTTGATCAGGGTGGACTTGCCCGCGCCGTTGTCGCCGAGGACGCAGGTGACCTCGCCGGCGTTGACCTTCAGATTGATTCCCTTGAGGGCCCGGACGGCGCCGTACGTCTTGCCGACGTCCGTCATCTTGATGAGCGTCGTGCCGCGTCCTGCCGGAGCGGCCGAGTGCAGTGCATCGGTCATGGCGGTCATCCCATCTTCCGCTTGGTCGAGAGCTGCTTGACGTAGATGTTCACGAGCACCGCGGCCAGGAGCATGATGCCGAGGAAGCTGCGGAACCAGTTCGGGTCCCAGCCTGCGTAGACGATGCCGAGGGAGGTCATGCCGAAGATGAACGCGCCGATGGCGACTCCGATGGCGTTGCCGTAGCCGCCCGTCATGAGCGTGCCGCCGACGACGGCCGCGATGATGTACAGGAACTCGTTCCCGACGCCGTTGCCGGCCTGCAGGGTGTTGAACCGGTAGAGCGTGTGCATGCCGACGAACCACGCGAGGAACGACACCGTCATGAACAGGCCGATCTTCACGCGGACGACCGGCACGCCCACGGCGCGGGCCGAAGCGGCGTTGCCGCCGACCGCGTAGATCCAGTTGCCGATTCGGGTGCGCTGAAGCACCCAGCCCGAGATCGCGACGAACACGAACCAATAGATCACCGTGTTCCAGATCGTGACGCCGCCGATCTGGAACGACCCGGCGAAGATCGCGGACATGACGTCGTAGCCGGCCATCTCGGAGATGTCCGGGCTCGACACGGCACCCGAGACCATCTTGGTGATGCCGAGGTTGGCGCCCTGCAGGACGAAGAACGAGCCGAGCGTGATCAAGAAGCTCGGGATGCCGGTCCGCATCACCAGGTAGCCGTTGAGGAACCCGACCGCCAGGCAGAAGAGGAGCGACGTGATGGCCCCGACGATGAGGTTGACGCCCAGGTAGTAGCTGAAGAGGGCGTTGAAGAGGCCTGCCGTCGTGACCATCACACCGGCGGAGAGGTCGAACTCGCCGCCGATCATCAGCATGCCGACACCGACGGCGACGATGCCGATCGTCGAGGCCTGGTACAGGATCGTGAAGATCGACTCGGCGGAGCGGAACGACGGCGCGATGACGAGGAAGAAGATGAGGATGACGCCGGCTGCGACGGCGGCTCCGAACTCAGGCCGTGACAGCAGCCGATTGGACCAATGCGGCGTGACACGATTCCCGGCCTCGGAGGGTGCCGCACCCGCCGTCGTCTCCGGTTTGAGCTGTGTGCTCATTTCGAACTCCAATGTCAGGGAAGACGGGTGGTGCGGGGCCGGTCGGGTGACGAACCCCGCACCATCACGTCATCGGGTGTTGTTCTTCGTGAAGGGCAGGATCGTGTCGATGTTGGACTGGTCGACGATCGAGGGGCCGGTGAGAACCGGCTGACCGCCGCCGATGTCGTTGCCGTTCTTCAGGTAGAGGTACAGCGCCGTGACGGCCATGTAGCCCTGGACGTAGGGCTGCTGATCGACGGAGAACTCGATCTTTCCGTCCTTGATGGCCTGCGCGGCGTCCTGGTTCAGGTCGAACGTGACGAGCTTCGCCTTGCTGCCGGCCTGGTCCATCGCCTTCAGCGCGTCCATCGCGATCGGCGCGCCGAGCGTCACGATGGCGTCGATCGACGGGTCCTGCGCGAGCTTCGCCTGGAGGCTCGAGACGACCGAGGAGTCGTCCGCACCGTTGACCTGGAGGTTCTCGGTGCCGGCGACCTTGCTCTTCACGCCCGCGCATCGGGCCTCGAGAGCGACCGAGCCGGCGGCCTGGATGACGCAGAGCGGATGCTTGACGCCGCCGTCGTTGAGCTTGTCGCCGACCGTCGCGCCGGCGAGGTTCTCGTCCGAGCCGAAGTACATCAGCGCGCCGAGATCCTTGTACTGGTCGATGCCGGAGTTGAAGCCGACGAGCGGGATGCCGGCCGCTGCGGCCGCCTTGACCGAGCCGGCCAGGGCGTCGGGCGTGACGAGCGTCGTCGCGATGCCGTCGACCTTGGAGTCGATCGCCGTCTGGATGAGCTGCGCCTGCTTGTCTGCAGCCGGGTCGGCGGAGTAGGTGAGCTGCACGCCGGTGTCCTTCGCGGCCTGGTTGGCGCCCGCCCGGATCTTGTCCCAGAACGTGTCGCCGGGAGTCTCGTGGGTGATCATGGCGATCTTGTAGCCGGAGTCGCCGTTGCCACCCGTGTCGTTGTTGCTCTCGGCGTTGTTGTCCTGCGCGCCCCCGGCGCTGCATCCCGCCAGTGTGAGGGCGAGAGCGAGGGCAGCTGCGCCGATGCCGGCGAGCTTGCGAGGTGTGATGAGAGTCACGGGGAGTTCCTTTCGTCGGGGCGGTGCGGCCTCGAAATCGGGTTGCCGGCGTGACGTTCGCCGAGGCGGAGGGGGCGGCTTCGCCCTGCTCCGGTCTCCGGGTGGCATCATCGCCAGATATTTGACCTAACAATCTCTCATTCGGACAGCCGTGTCAAGTAAATGTGCGGACATTGTGTCAAAGGGTGCTCGCGAGAGACCGCGAAGTTGATACGCCGAATTTTGTGAGTATGATAGGACAAAGTTCACCACCTACCTCTCGGAGCAGCCATGCCTCTCGTCCGCATCGACCACAGCGACGCCCGCACCAACCCCGCCGAGATCGCGGGAGCCGTACACGACGCCATCGTCGCCGTGTACGGCATCCCGGTGCGTGACCGGTTCCAGATCCTCACCGCACGCCCCGCCACGACGATCGTCGCCGAGGACGCCGGCCTCGGGTTCGAGCGCATCGACCCGGTCGTCATCCAGATCTTCACGCAGCGGGGTCGCACCGACGAGACCAAGCAGGAGCTCTACGCCGAGATCGCCCGCCGCCTCGAGACGGTCGGCGTCGCCCCCGAGGACGTCTTCATCGGCTACGTCGAGAACGGCCCGCAGGACTGGAGCTTCGGCTTCGGCCGCGCGCAGTACCTGACGGGCGAGCTCGCGGTCCCCGCCGCCAAGCCGGTCGCGACGGTCGCCTGAGCGCCGTGTCGATCGCCGAGACCCTGGTCGCCCCGCTCGCCGCGGCGGCCGCGAAGACGCCGACGGCCCTCTGGAACGATTCCGCCGACCCCGAAGAGCTGCGCCAGTCCATCGAGTTCGGTGCCGTGGGCGCGACGTGCAATCCCGTCATCGCGCTGACGGCCGTGCGCAGCGACCTCGCGAAGTGGACGCCCCGCATCCGCCGGCTCGCCGAGCTCCACCCCACGTGGGGTGAGTCGGAGATCGGCTGGGCGATCGTGCGCGAGCTGTCGATCGACGCCGCGAAGCTCCTGCTTCCCGCGTTCGAGGAGTCGGGCGGGCGCAACGGCCGCCTGTCGATCCAGACCGACCCGCGCCTGCACCGCGACAAGGACGCCCTCGTCGCGCAGGCCGTCGAGTTCTCGCAGCTCGCGCCCAACATCATCGTCAAGATCCCGGCCACCGCGACCGGTGTCGCGGCGATGGAGGAGGCCGCCTATCGGGGCGTCAGCATCAACGCGACGCTGAGCTTCACCGTCGCGCAGGCCGTCGAGGTGGGCGCCGCCCTCGAGCGCGCGCTCGACCGCCGCGCCGCCGAGGGGCTGCCCGAGCAGGAGTTCGGCCACGTCGTCACGATCATGGGCGGCCGGCTCGACGACTGGCTCAAGGCGTGGACCGCCAAGAACCGCATCCTCGTGACGCCCGGCGTGCTCGACTGGGCGGGCGTCGCGGCGCTCAAGCGGGCGCACGCCGTGTTCAGGCAGCGCGGCTACCGCAGCCGCATCCTGTCCGCCGCCTTCCGCAACCACCTGCAGTGGTCGGAGCTCGTCGGCGGCGACCTCGTCGTCTCGCCCCCGTTCGACTGGCAGAAGCGCATCAACGAGAACGGCATCCCCGCCGACAACCGCATCGACGAGCCCGTGCCCGCCGCGGTCCTCGACGAGCTGCTGAACCTCAGCGAGTTCCACCGCGCCTACGAGGTGCACGGACTGACGCCCGCCGAGTTCGGCGACTTCGGCGCCTCGCGCAACACGCTGCGCCAATTCCTGGACGCTGACGCGCAGCTCGACGCGCTCGTGCGCGACGTGCTGATCCCCGCCGCGCCGTAGCATCCCCAGACCAGCGACGACCCGAGACCGTGGGAGGGCTCGGGTCGTCGCTCTGGTTCGTCGCCGCGTCAGCCGATCTGTGCGAGCAGCTCGACGTCGCCCGTCGGCCCCGACCACTCGACGATGCGGCCCTTGAGCACGCGGAGCATCGCGAAGTCGGCGACGTTGATGTGCCGGCGGGTCGGCGCGATGCCGCAGAAAGGCCCCAGATGCGTGCCGCTGAGCCGCAGGTGCACGGCCAGGCGATCGTCCTCGACGAGGAGCTGGATGCGCCGCCACTGCAGGTCGGGAAAGGCGTGGAAGAGGTCGGCGACATCGCTCATCCAGGCGTCCGCGCCGCCGGGCAGATGCGCGCGCCGCACGGCCGGGTCGACGAACGAGCGGATCCGGTCGAGATCGTGGCGATTGCAGGCCTCGAGGTAGTCGCCGAACCACTCGCGCATCTCCCACGACTCCACGTCCCCATTATCGCGAGGCCCTGCCACGTCCATGCCGCCGCGGGAATTCCACCGATCCGGCCCTCGTGCCCTCCGCGGCGACCTACTCTCTGGTCATGACACCATCGCCTTCCGGCATCGCCACCACCGGGCAGCTGCGCGCATCGGGTCACACCTACCGCCCGGTGCGCGTCGAGATGCGCGAGAACCTCCTCGCTGCGCTCGCCGAGGGGCGCGACCCCTGGCCCGGCATCCACGGCTTCGACACGACAGTCATCCCGCAGCTCGAGCGCGCGATCCTGGCGGGGCACGACATCGTGCTGCTGGGCGAGCGCGGGCAGGGCAAGACCCGGCTCCTCCGCAGCCTCAACGGGCTGCTCGACGAGTGGTCGCCCGTCATCGAGGGGTCGGAGCTCGGCGAGCATCCGTTCCACCCCGTCGTCCCGGCATCCATCCGGCGTGCCGGCGAGCTGGGAGACGACCTTCCTGTCGTCTGGCGGCACCGCAGCGAGCGGTACGCCGAGAAGCTCGCGACGCCCGACACCTCGGTCGCCGATCTCATCGGCGACGTCGACCCGATCAAGGTCGCGGAGGGGCGCTCCCTCGGCGATCCCGAGACCATCCACTACGGCCTCGTGCCGCGCAGCCACCGCGGCATCGTCGCGATCAACGAGCTGCCCGACCTCGCCGAGCGCATCCAGGTGTCGCTCCTCAACGTCATGGAGGAGCGCGACATCCAGATCCGCGGCTACCTCCTGCGCCTCGACCTCGACGTGCTCGTCGTCGCGACGGCCAACCCCGAGGACTACACGAACCGCGGGCGCATCATCACGCCGCTGCAGGACCGCTTCGGGGCGGAGATCCGCACCCACTACCCGCAGACGATCGAGGAGGAGATCGCCGTCATCCGGCAGGAGGCCGACCTGGTCGCCGCCGTGCCCGAGCACGTGCTCGAGGTGCTCGCGCGCTTCACGCGGAATCTGCGCGAATCGGATGCCGTCGACCAGCGCGCGGGCGTCTCGGCGCGGTTCGCGATCGCCGGTGCCGAGACGATCGCCGCGGCGGCCCTCCACCGCGCGACGCGGCAGCACGAGGAGGTTGCGGTCGCGCGACCGGTCGACCTCGAGACGGCGGTCGATGTGCTCGGCGGCAAGATCGAGTTCGAGACGGGCGAGGAGGGGCGCGAGCGGGCGATCCTGGAGCACCTGCTGCGCACGGCGCTGGCCGACACGGCGCGTGCGCACCTGCGCGGTCTGGATTCGCGCGTTCTCGTCGACGCGCTTCATGACGGTGTGACGGTCATGACGGGCGAGCAGGTCCCCGCGGCCGAGGTGCTCGCCGCGATGCCGGTGCTCGGCGAGTCCGACCTCTACGACCGGGTCGCCGAGCGGCTCGACGCCCGGACGCCCGGCGAGCGCGCGGGAGCCCTCGAACTGCTGCTCGAGTCGCTGTACCTCGAGCGCCGCATCGGCAAGGACAGCGCCGCAGGGGAGACCGTCTATGGATGAGCCTTTCCGGTCCCTGTGCCTCGACGAGCTCGGCAACCGGTCGAAGGGCCGCTGATGGCCCGCAGCTTCCACCGCACACCCGCGCACACGTCACGCTACGGGCGCTACTCGGGCGGAGACCCCCTCGCTCCTCCCGTCGCGGTGCAGGCCGCGCTCGAGGCGATCGGCCAGGACGTCATGTCGGGCACCTCGGCCGAGCGTGCGATGCGCGAGTATCTCCGCCGCGGCGACCGCGACCGCGAGGGCCTCGACGACCTCGCGCGGCGCGTGCGCGAGCGGCGGTCGGAGCTGCTGCGCCGGCATCGGCTCGACGGCACGATGGAGGAGATCCGCAAGCTCCTCGACCACGCGGTGCTCGAGGAGCGCAAGCATCTCGTGCGAGATGTGAACCTCGACGACGACGTTCGCGACTTCGCCGAGATGCGCCTCGAGAACCTCCCGCCGAGCACGGCCGCCGCCGTCAACGACCTCGCCGACTACGACTGGCAGAGTCCCACGGCGCGGGCCGACTACGACCGCATCCGCGAGCTCCTCGGCCGCGAGCTGCTGGACCAGCGGTTCGCCGGCATGAAGAACGCCCTCGAGAACGCGACGGATGCCGACAAGCAGGCGATCCGCGACATGCTCAACGACCTCAACGACCTGCTCGAGAAGCGCCGCCTCGGCGAGGACACGCAGGAGGACTTCGACGAGTTCATGCGCAGGCACGGCGACCAATTCCCCGAGAATCCGAAGAACCTCGACGAGCTGATGGATGCCTTGGCCGAGCGCTCCGCGGCGGCGCAGCGCATGCTCAACTCGATGACGCCCGAGCAGCGCGAGGAGCTCATGAGCCTCGCGGCGCAGGCCTTCGGCTCGCCCGAGCTCATGCAGTCGCTGTCGCGGCTCGATGACAACCTGCGCTCACTCCGACCCGGCGAGGACTGGACGGGCTCGGCATCCTTCTCGGGCGACGAGCCGACCGGTCTCGGCGAGGCGACCGGCGTCATGCAGGACCTCTCCGACCTCGAGGCGCTCTCCGACCAGCTGAGCCAGGCGTATCCCGGCGCCCGGATGGACGACATCGATCTCGATGCCCTCGAGCGGCTCATCGGAGAGGACGCCGCCGTGAGCGCCCGCACCCTCCGCGATCTCGAGCAGGAGCTGAAGGACACGGGGATGCTGCAGCGCGCCTCCGACGGTGCGCTCCGGCTCACCCCGCGCGCGATGCGGCAACTCGGTCGGGCGCTCCTGCGGGACATCGCGACGCGCCAGTCGGGACGCCTCGGCCGCCGCGAGACCCGCAACGCCGGCGCCGCCGGCGACCGCACCGGCGCGACCCGCGAGTGGGCGTTCGGTGACACCGAGCCGTGGGACATCCCGCGCACCGTGTCGAACGCGGTCCTGCGCACCGTCGCCGACGGGGGCGACGCGACGTCGGGCGTGCGCCTGAAGACGAGCGACGTGGAGGTCGTCGAGACCGAGCAGCGCACGCAGGCGGCCGTCGCCCTGCTCGTCGACACGTCGTTCTCGATGGCGATGGACGGGCGGTGGGTGCCCATGAAGCGCACGGCGCTCGCGCTCCACCACCTCATCTCGAGCCGCTTCCGCGGCGACAGCCTGCAGCTCATCGCCTTCGCCCGCTACGCCGAGGTCATCGACATCGAGGAGCTCACCGCGAAAGACGCCGTGTGGGACAAGGGCACGAATCTGCAGCACGCGCTGCTGCTCGCGCAGCGCCATTTCCGCCGCAACCCCGCGGCGCAGCCCGTGCTGCTCGTCGTGACCGACGGCGAGCCCACCTCGCACCTCGAGGGCGACGGGCACGTCCACTTCGCCTACCCGCCCGATCCCCGCACGATCGCGGCGACGGTGCGCGAGCTGGACACGGTGCAGCGACTCGGCGCGCAGACGACCTTCTTCCGTCTCGGCGAGGACCCCGGGCTGGCGCGATTCATCGACGCCCTCGCCCGCCGCGCCGGCGGGCACGTCGTGGCGCCCGAGCTCGACGACCTGGGCCGCGCCGTCGTCGACAGCTACCTCGGCTCGCGGCACACCGGCCGCGGCACGCCCGAGGACTTCGGCGACATGCTGCACGGCCGCTCCTGGTGGTCGTAGCCGCGGGCTCTCGTGCGCCCGCCCGGGCGAGGGGAGGCGATCCGACGAGCGGAGGACGGTTCTCGGCATCCCGGACTCCTGTCGCTGGATCTCCTCCCGCCCTCGAAAGGAGGGGAGGGGGCGAGGAGGCGCGGATGCCACGAGACCCGGACTACTCCCGCGCGGGCACCTCTTCGGGGTTGCCGGGACGCACGTCGGCGTCCTCGCGGATGTCGACGCGCGTGACGCCGGGTCGGTGGGTCACGTCGATGCGCGGAACGGCGTCGTCCTCGGTCGCGTTCGGCGCGGCCAGCAGCTGGTCGCGGCGCTTCTCGTCGTCGGTCATGTCGGTGCCCATCTCGGTCCCTTCTGTCGTGCGGAGCGCGTACGCCGAGATGGCGGATGCCACGGCCCGCGGTGCGGAGTGCTGTGCGACGTGGTGCTGCCCCGGGATCACGACGAGCGACCCTCGGGGAGCGGCATCCCGGAGCCGACGGCACCAGTCGATGCCCGCGATCGGGTCCCGCTCGCCGCGCAGCACGAGCAGAGGCACCGCCAGTGCGGCGGCGCGCTCCTCGATGGGATAGGCGAGCATGTGCCGAAGCTGCGTCAGGTACCACGGGATGCCGCACCGGACGTAGTCCGTGAAGACGATCGCGTTGATGTCGGGCGGCTCGCGCAGCGAGTCGATGCCGAGCGCGACCGACTGGGCGAGCAGCGTGCGATGCTCGGGATCGACGACCGGGCCCATCGCGACGACGAACGAGACGAGCTCGGGATGCTGCGCCGCAACCTCGACGACCCACTGCGAGCCCATCGAGTGCCCGACGAGAACGACGGGCCCGACTCCGAGCCGATCGATCACCTCGGCCAGCGCATCCGCCATCGCGACGACGTCGAGGTCGCGCGGCGGCTTCGGCAGCCCCGCGAAGCCGGGCAGGTCGATGGAGAAGACGGGGCCGTCGGCGGCGAGCACGTCGTGCAGCCGGGAGAGATAGCGGTGCGACATCCCGATGCCGTGCACGAGCACGACGGGAGGCCGAAGGCTCGGCGAGGGGCCGGAACTCACCACGCGGAACGTGAGGCGCTCGACGGTCGTGAGCCACTGCACGCTCACCCGCGCGTCACCTCGTTGAGCGCCCGCGTCAGCTCGTGCGGAAGGTCGCGCGCGAGGAATCCGATGCCCTCGGCCTCGGTGAGCCGGTCGCCCGCGCGGGCGTGCGCCCACGCGCCCCACACGGCGGCCTGAGCCGGTTCGACGCCTCGGGCGGCGAACCCGGCGATCGCACCCGCGAGCACATCGCCGCTGCCGGACGTGCCCAGCCCGGGACCTCCGCCGTCGACCCGCCACGAGTCTCCGCCGGGCGTCACGACGTGGCCGTAGCAGTTGACGACGGCGTCGTAGCGCCGGGCGATCTCGTGCAGGTCGGGATCGTCCTCGTCGCCTCCGAGGAGGATCGCGGCCTCCTCCTTGTTGGGGTTGAGCACGAGGTCGCGCGGCAGGGTCGAGCGGTCGATATCGGGCAGGATGCCGAGCGCGAACGCGTCGAGGATGAGGCAGTGCACGTCGAGCTCGGCGACCGCGCGGAGGGTCGCGAGGGTCTCGTCCGGATCGTCGAAGCCGGGGCCGACGAGCACGGCGTCGGCCGAGGCGACGGCATCCCTCGGCTTGCCCTCGAGCGGAGCATCGGCGTCCTCGGGGAGCGAGTAGACGGCGGCCTCGGGCATGACGACGCCGAGCTGCCCCTCGATCGAGGCGGGCACGACGACGGCGAGCCGCCCCGCACCCACGCGCAGCGCCGCCTCGCCCGCGAGGAAGACGGCGCCCGGCGACCGGCGCGAGCCGCCGATCACGATGACGTCCCCGCGCGCCTTCTTCGAGTCTCCGGGGTCGGGCAGCCCCCATGACCGCAGCAGCTCCGGGGTGACGGGCGTGTCAGTCGAGCTCGACATCGGGACTCCCGGGATGCACCGTGACGGGCGCGCCCTCGACCTGCAGGTGCGCGACCTCGGCGAACGCGGCGAGCTCCCAGCCAGCCGGGCCCGCCGTCAGATGCGTGACAGAGGCGTTGAGCACGGTGTGGGATGCCGCGAAATCGAGCAGCTCCTGCTCCTCGAGCGGCAGCAGCAGGTACAGCAGCAGCATGACGACCGCGTCGTGCGCGACGACGAGTCCCGCGCGCTGGCAGCGGGGCAGCTCGTCGCGCAGGAACGAGCGCAGCCGCAGCGCGACATCGGCCCAGGACTCGCCCCCCGGCGGCCGGTGGTAGAACTTGCCGAGGTGCCGTCGCCGCTCGGCCTCCTCGGGATGCAGCGCGGCGACGCCGCGGCGGGTCAGCAGATCCAGGATGCCGAGCTCCCGGTCGCGCAGCCGCTCGTCGACGATCGCGGGCGGGCCTGCGGCATCCGCTCCGCGTGCGATCTGCAGGGTCTCGCGAGCCCGGCGATATGGCGACACCCAGCACGCGTCGATCGACGGGCCGACCTCGGACCACCAGGTGCCGAGGGCCTCCGCCTGCTCGCATCCCGTGGGCGAGAGCGGGACGTCGGCATCGCGGATGTCGATCGGGATCCGCTCCCGGCCGTCGCGCTCGGCCTGCGTGGCCGCGATGTTCGCGATGCTCTCGCCGTGGCGCACGAGCCAGAGGTCGGTGACTGCCATCTGTTCAGGCTAGGACGGGGGTGGGATCCCGCCCGAAGGGTTGACAAGCAGTCGGGGCGGCGGAAAGGACGAGCGCACACGGCCTTCCGGGTGCGGCGAGCCGGCTCCTGCAAGCGCGGTCCAACCGGGGGAATCCTTGTCCCGGGCAGTGGGAAGCCGATAGGTTCGCGACAGGTCGCGCAGTTCGGGACGCGGCCTGAGGGGTGCTCGCCTGAGGGGGCTGCAAGTGCCGTCGATCGCTCGTCTCCGCGCCAAGGGGTGGGTCGGCGCGCTCGCCGCAGCGGCTCTCATCACGGCCGCTCTGGTCTCACCGGTCGTCGTGAGCACACCCGCCCTCGCCACCACGCCCGGTTCGCCCGGCACTCCGCAGCCGCCGACACCGCTCTTCACCGAAGACTTCTCCGCACGCAGCGCCAGCGCGGCGGCGATCGGCATCGAGACCTACCAGGGCGCTCCCGGCACCGCCTACGTCCCGGGGTCGAGCGGCGCGAGCTCGGAGACGTATTACGCGGATCCCAACTGGCGTATGGCGGCGCGCCTGTGCAACGGCTTCATCCTCAACGGCTCGACGCCCGTCGTCACGGGTGACCCGTGTGCCGGCAACGCCACGGGTCTCGGCTATCTGAAGCAGATCACGCAGTACATCGGCCGGTTCCAGGGGATGACGACGACCGCGGCGAACAGCAACCAGGCGCTTGCGGCGTGGACGTGGAACAGCCCGAATCCCGGTGCAGGGGTGCAGTTCCAGACGAACGCGCCGATCACGGCGGTCGACGGGCACTTCTATCGGGTCACTGCGGTCTTCGGCGAGGCCAACTGCACCGCCGGCGACGCACTCGAGCGGCTCTCGCTGATCGTGAACGGCACACTGCAGACCCTTGCGACGAACCTCGACCCCTGTAACGCGCCGGGATCGGTGGTCTTCACACCGCCCATCCAGAACGCGAACCTGCAGACGAAGGTCGCGTCCCTCACGACGCCCGCTCTCAAGGTCAAGAGCGCGAGCGCCGGCGTGCCGCCCACGCTCGGCATGCAGCTCTACAACGCCCAAGGCACAGGCTCGGGCAATGACGTCGTCTTCGATCTGCCGCAGATCATGGACGTCACTCCTCAGCTCGATAAGGCGTTCAGCCCGTCGACGATCGCCTCGGGGCAGACCTCGACGCTGACGTTCACCATCACCAACACGAATGAGCTGGGTCTCAAGGACGGCATCGGCTTCCGTGACAACCTGCCGTCGGGCGTCACCGCGACGGGCCTGAACTCGACGACCTGCACGAACGGCACCGTGACGGCGGCGGCCGGCGCGACGACGGCCGTCCTCACCGGCGCCCGGCTCAACCTCAACCAGAACTCGTGCACCGTGACGGTCCAGGTCACGGCGACGACGCCCGGGACCTACGTCAACGGCCCGGCGAACTTCCCGGCCGGCGTCGCGGGGCTGGACGGAGTGAACCCGCCGGCCGACACGACGCTGACCGTCACAGCCCCGGCATCCCTCAATCTCACGAAGTCGACGACGACGGAGGCCATCACCACCGTCGGCCAGGTCGTGACCTACCGCTTCCGACTGACGAACAACGGTCCGACGACCGTGTCGAACATCGTCGTGACCGATACGCAGGTGCCGCCCGCGTCCCAGGCGAACATGTCGGCCATCCGATGTGAGACGACGACCCTTGCTCCGGATGCCTCGACGACGTGCGTCGGCACGTACACGGTCTCCCAAGCCGATGTCACAGCCGGCAGCGTGACGGACCGGGCGACCGCGACAGCGACGAACCCTACCGGCGGCGCTGTGACGGCACCGGAGGTGACACTCACGCTCACGTCGCCGCAGCCGAGCATCTCGATCGTGAAGTCGACCACGACGACGCTCGTGAACACGGTCGGTCAGCAGGTGCCTTACGCCTTCCGCGTGACCAACACGGGCAATGTGACGCTGCTGAACGTCGGGGTGACCGACACGCAGACCCCGCCGGCGACCCAGGGTGGCCTTTCAGCGATCACGTGTCCGGAGACATCGCTCGCTCCGGGCGCGGCCGAGACCTGCACCGCGACGTACACCGCGACGCTCGCAGACCTCGTGAACCGGTCTATCAGCGACTCGGCGACGGCCTCGGGCACGACGAATGCGGGCACCACGGTGAACTCCCAGCCCTCGACCCTGAGCGTGCCGTCGGAGCCGCCCGGGAGCCTCTCGATCGTCAAGACGACCACCACTGCGGCGGTGACGGCGGTCGGCCAGTCGATCCCCTACACCTTCACGGTGACGAACAAC
Organism: Microbacterium sp. AZCO; assembly: GCF_039614715.1. Lineage (GTDB taxonomy): Bacteria > Actinomycetota > Actinomycetes > Actinomycetales > Microbacteriaceae > Microbacterium. The sequence goes on from NZ_CP154857.1 coordinate 3,906,586, forward strand.
TCGTCCTTCACGCTGACGAGCGTCGGCGTCACCGACACCGTCGAGGCGCCCTCACTTCCGGCAAACCTCTCGGCCATCACCTGCCAGTCGCTCTCGAATCCGGTCGCGACGTGCTCGGGCGCCACGGCGACCCTCGCCGCGGGTCAGGTGGCGACCTTCGCCGGCACCTACCAGACGACTCAGGCCGACGTGAACCAGGGCCGCGTCGCCGACTCGGCCATCTCGACGGGCCGCGACGCGAGCAACAACCTCGTGCAGTCCGGTCCGTCGCGCGTCGTGCTCAACGCGCCGATCTCGGCGCTCACGATCGCGAAGGCCACGGCGGTCACGAGCGTGTCCGCGGTCGGACAGCAGGTGCCGTACACGTTCACGGTGACGAACACCGGCAATCAGCCGCTCACGGCGGTGCGGGTCGATGACACACAGGTGGTGCCCGCGTCACAGGCGGGAATGTCGGCGGTCACCTGCCAGTCCCTCGCCAATCCGGTCGCGACGTGCTCGGGAACGGCGACGGCACTCGCCGCGGGTCAGGTGGCGACCTTCACCGGCACCTACACCGTGACCCAGGCCGATCTGAACAACGGCTCCGTCAACGACTTCGCCGTCGCGGTGGGCACGAACCCGTCGAACGCCACGATCACGTCGCCGCAGTCCTCGGCGACGGTCAACGCGTCGACGACGCCGCTGTCGATGGTGAAGTCCGTGGCGGAGGACGTCTACCGCACGATCGGGCAGTCCGTCCACTACACGTTCAGGGTGACGAACAACTCCGCCACGGTGTACCGGAACCTGCAGATCCAGGACACGCAGGTGGCCCCCGCCGTGCAGGAGAACCTCTCTAACGTGTCCTGCGCGCAGACGATCCTGCAGGCCGGGGAGTCGACGACGTGCTCCGCGACCTACACGGTGACGGCGGCCGACATCACGAACGGCACGCTGAGCGACTTCGCGACGGCCACGGGCATCGATGTCGGCGGCAACACGGCCACGACGGCTCGCTCGAGCACGATCATCCCCGCGCAGCAGGAGCCGTCGATCAGTCTGACGAAGTCGTCGACCGTCGCGCAGATCACATCGGCCGGCCAGCAGGTTCCGTACACGTTCACCGTCCGCAACACGGGCAACGTGACGGTGACCGGCGTGCAGGTGACCGACACGCAGACACCGCCGGCGTCGCAGGGGAACATGTCGGCGGTGGCGTGTCCGCCCGGGGATCTGGATCCGGGCAGCATCCTCACGTGCACGGGCACGTACACCGTGACGCAGGCCGATCTCGACAACGGCCTGCTGCACGACAGCGCGATCGCCCACGCCACCGCGCCGAGCGGCGCGACCATCGACTCGCTCGAGGCCGAGCTGACGGTCACCGCGAACCCGGCCCTCGAGGTCGTCAAGTCGTCGTCGACGACGCAGATCACGACGGTCGGACAGCAGGTGCCGTACACCTTCACGGTGAGGAACATCCGGGCGTCGGCCGTCAGCAACATCCAGGTGACAGACACCCCGGCGCCCCCGAGCCTGCAATCGTCCATGTCGGCGATCGTGTGCGACGCGACCACCCTCGCGGCGGGCGGGTCGACGACGTGCCGCGGCACGTACAGCGCGACCGCCGCCGATATCGCGAACGGGACAGTGGACGACTCGGCGACGGCGTCGGGCACCGACTCGACCGGGCTCCCGCTGCCGCCGTCCACACCGTCCGCGTACTCGATCCCGACCGTCGCAGCTCCAGAGCTGACGATCGACAAGTCCTCGAACACGTCGGTGATCACTCAGCTCGGCCAGGTCGTCTCCTACCGGTTCGTCGTGACCAACACCGGCAATGTGACGCTGTCCGACATCGACGTGGTCGACACGCCGACGCCGCCGGCGTCGGCGGCGGGGCTGTCGCCCATGTCGTGCCCGTACCCCACCCTCGACCCGGGCGAGTCCGAGACCTGCTCGGCGTCGTACACCGTGACGCAGGCCGACCTCGACAACCGGGCGGTCGCCGACTCCGCGGTCGCGACGAGCACGGCCCCGGATGGCAGCGCCGTCCAGTCGCAGCCCGACGCGCTCAGCATTCCTGCGCCGGCGACCGCGCCCGCACTGTCGATCGTGAAGACATCGACGCTCACGGGAATCGTGAGCCTCAATCAGCAGATCCCCTACACGTTCGTCGTCACGAACAACGGTGCCACCACGCTCACGAACGTCCGAGTGGACGACACGCAGATCGCGCCGGCCGTGCAGGCCAATCTTTCGAGCGTGATCTGCCGAGCCTTGACCAGCCCTGCGGCGACCTGCTCGGGCACGACCGCAACGCTCGCCCCCGGGCAGTCGGCGCGGTTCACGGCGAACTACACCACGACTCAGCCCGACTTCGACAATGGCCGCGTCGATGACAGCGCCGTCGCCGTGGGCACGAGCGGCGGGAGCCAGGTGACGTCCTCACCCTCGGCGTGGTCGGTGCCCGTGGATCCGGTCTCGCCCCTGCTGACGGTGACCAAGTCCTCGACGACGACCGTGGCGACGGCCGTGGGTCAACAGGTTCCGTACGTCTTCCACGTCACGAACACGGGCAATCAGACCCTGACGGACATCTCCGTGACGGACGTCGTCGCCTCCCCGTCGATCCAGACGAATCTGTCCGCGATCACGTGCCCGCCGGGGTCGCTCGCACCCGGCGCCTTCGTCGAGTGCGACGCGACCTACACCGCGACGACGGCCGATTTGAACTCGCGCGGGGTGGTCGACACGGCGGTCGCACACGGCACGACGCCCGCGGGCCGGGTGACGGATTCCAACGCGGCGCGCGTGTCGATTCCCACGGCGCAGACCCCCGGCATCCAGCTCGGCAAGGCGTCCACCACTTCGGCCGTCACGGCCGCGGGACAGCAGGTGCCGTACACGTTCACCGTCACGAACAGCGGCAACGTGGCCCTCACCGGGGTCAGCGTCACCGACACCGTCACGCCGCCTTCAGACCCCGCCAATCTGTCGGCGGTCACGTGCGTCGCGCTGTCGAACCCGGCCGACAGCTGCTCCGGGCCGACCGCCGCGCTCGCGGCCGGGCAGGTCGCCACCTTCACCGCGACCTACACCGCGACTCAGGCAGACGTCGACAGCGGATCGGTCAAGGACTCCGCCGTCGCGCACGGCACCCCGCCCGGGGCGGACGCACCGCTCGATTCCGCCCAGGCGGACCTCGCGATCCTGGCCCCGGCCGCTCCGAGGCTGTCGGTTGTGAAGTCCAGCAGCACGCCGGCGGCGACGGCGGCAGGGCAGCGGATCCCCTACACGTTCACCGTCACCAACACCGGGAACGTGACCCTCTCGGCGATCTCGATCACAGACACCGTCGCCCCGCCGTCCGATCCGGCGAACCTCTCGACGGTGACCTGCCCGCCCGGTGATCTGGCCCCGGGCCTGTCGGCAGACTGCACGGCGACCTACACGACGACGCAGGCCGACATGGACAACGGGGGCGCTGTCACCGACTCCGCGGTCGCACACGGCACCGCGCCCGGGGCCACCGCGCCGACCGACTCCGTCGAGGACCGCTTCGACGTGCCTGTCACCCAGACCCCCGGGATCAGTGTGGTCAAGAGCAGCGCGACCTCGACCGTGACCGGCGCGGGACAGCAGGTGCCCTACACGTTCACGGTGACCAACACGGGGAACGTGACCCTCACCGAGGTGGCTGTCACCGACACCGTCACTCCGCCGTCCGACCCGGCGGGACTCACCCCCGTCACGTGCGTGTCTCTCGCCAGCCCCGCCGCCGCTTGCAGCGGGCTGACGGCGACCCTCGTCCCGGGCCAGGTCGCCACCTTCACGGCGACCTACACGACGACGCAGGCCGACGTGGACAGCGGCTCGGTCAACGACGCCGCCACCGCGGCCGGTCTGCCGCCGGGATCGACGACACCGTTCACGTCGACGCAGTCGAGCGCGTCGATCGCCGCCCCCGAGGCGCCGAAGCTGACGGTGGTGAAGGAGAGCACGACCTTCTCGGTGGATGGGCCGGGGCAGGTCGTCCCCTACTCGTTCACGGTGACCAACACGGGCAACGTGACGCTGTCGCAGGTGTCGGTGACCGACACCGTCACCCCGCCCTCCGACCCGGTGAACCTTTCGGCGGTGACATGTGTGTCGCTCTCGAATCCGGCGGCGTCGTGTGCGGGGGCGTCGACGAGCCTGGTGCCGGGGCAGGTCGCGACGTTCGCGGCGTCGTACACCTCGTCGGAGGCGGACATGGATGCCGGGTGGGTGCGTGACTCCGCCGTGGCGCACGGCACGAGTCCGGGGAATGTCGTGGTCGGCTCGTCGGCGAGCCCGCACGAGATCCCGGCTCCCGCGATCCCCGGGCTGTCGCTGGTGAAGGCGACCACGACATCGGCGGTGACGGCGGCGGGGCAGCAGGTGCCGTACACGTTCACGGTGACCAACACCGGCAATGTGACGATCGCCGGGGTGCAGGTCACCGACTCGGTGACCGGCGACTCGGATCCGGCGAACCTGTCGGAGGTGACGTGCGTGGCGCTGTCCAACCCGGTGGCGCCGTGCTCGGGCGCGACCGCCACGCTGGCCTACGGACAGGTCGCGACCTTCACGGCGACGTACACGGTGACGCAGGCCGATGTCGACAGTGGCTCGGTCAACGACACGTCGGTCGCCGCGGGAGTGAGCGTCGCGGATCAGGACGTCGAGTCGAACACGAGCGATGTGTCGGTGCCGGTGACGCAGGCCGGCTCGCTCGAGCTCGTGAAGTCGTCGACGACCACCTCGATCACCGCCGCCGGTCAGAAGGTGCCCTACGCGTTCACGGTGACAAACACCGGCAACGTCACACTGACCGGCATCGGCGTGACGGACACTGTCGCGGCGCCGTCGGATCCGGCCGGCCTGTCTCCGGTCGTATGCCCAGCGGGTCCGCTGGCGCCCGCCGCTCAGATGGTCTGCACGGCGACGTACACGGTGTCGCAGGCCGACGTGGACGCGGGGGGTGCGCTGCGCGACGCCGCGGTCGCGCACGGCAGCCCGCCGACCGGTCCAAAGGCTGACTCGCCGGAGTCCGGGCTCGACATCCCCGTCTCGCAGTCACCCCATCTGACAGTGGTCAAGTCGACCTCCTCGACGGCGGTGAGCCGGGTCGCGCAGGAGATCCGCTACACGTTCACCGTCACCAACGACGGCAACGTCACGATGACCGACGTGTCGGTCAGCGATGCTGTGCGGGCGCCGTCCGACCCCGCGAACCTCACCAGGGAGACGTGTGTCGAGCTGGAGAGCCCCGCGGCCGACTGCCCCGACGCGCCGATCACCCTGCTCCCGGGTCAGACCGTCACCTTCACCGCGAGCTACACCACCACCGCCGCCGATCTCGCTGAGGGCACCGTCGCCGACGGTGCCACCGCAACCGGCACCCCGCCCGCCACAGCCGACAACCCGGCCCCCGCGCCGTGGACGACGCCCACCCCGTCGGTCGTGTCGCTGCCCGTCCTGCAGCCGGCCGGCCCGCCGAAGCTCCCGGTCGTCTCCGGCTGACCTCGGAAGATTGGCCCATGACTGACGCAGCGCCGCAGCCGAAGCCGCCGCTGGTCTCGGGGTGAGCGCGATCACGGGAGAATGACGACGTGACGGATGCGCCGAGCTCACCCCCGCCGCGACGCGAGTGGGCGGGTGTCGGAGTCGCGCTGGCCGTTGCGCTGGCGGTCGCGCTCTCGATCATGCTCACGATGCTCGTGCTCCCCGGTCTGCAGTCCGGCGGTACCGCGGAGCCGGCGGCATCCTCTTCCTCCTCCTCTTCGGAAGCCCCCGCTGTGCCCGTGCTCACGGCGGCGCAGGTCGCTGCACTCCCCGCCGTGCGTTACGACGCCGTCATCGGCGGGCTGCTTGCGTTCACGGGCGATGTCACGACCGTCATCGGCCGCTACGAATTGACGGAGGATGCGGCGATCTTCGGGTCGGACCGTCGCACCGCCGTCGCCCGGTTCCCGGCGAAGGACTTCCTCGACGAGCCGTCGACCGTCGTCGTGGTGGGGTCCGAGGGTGCCTGGATGCTCGTGCTGACGCCCGCCCGGGTGTCACTGCCCTCTGCCTCGGCCGGATCGGCGCCCGCGCAGAGCGCGGGGTGGGTCGCGGCATCCGCTCTCCATCGCATCGCAGATCTGAACGACCAGATCGTCATCAGCGCCGGCGGGCAGACGCTCACCATCAAGCGGGCTGGGTCGCCGGACGTCAGCTTCGACGTGGGGGTCGGGACGCCCGAGACGCCGACCCCGACCGGTGTGACGGGATACCTGCAGCAGCGCTACCTCGATGCCTCACAAGGAGCGGACGTGTACCCCATCCAGCTGACGTCGCTGCACTCGTCGGCCGCGGACGAGCCATACGAAGGCGAGGACGGCGGGCTCATCGGCATCCACTACAACCCGGACAACGCGGGTGCGGTGTCGCACGGCTGCGTGCGTCTCCCGGAGGAGGCCATCATCGCCGTCAACCGGCTCCCGCTCGGCACGCCGGTCTCGATCGTCGAGTGACCACGTCTGACAGGAGATGCTCGGAGACATGACGAGCACGCACGCGCGACGCGGCCGCTGGGCGATCGCCCTCACTCTGCTGGGAGCGCTCGCTCTCGCCGGATGCACCGCCGGTGAGCAGGAGGAGACGCCGACGACGTCGTCGGCGACCGCGACGAATGTCAACGGACTCCCCGACGGCGTGCAGCAGGCGACCGAGGTGCCCACCGAGGTCGCCAACACGCCCGCGCTGCGCGCCAATGTGCAGGTGTCGGCGTGCGAGGCCGCCGACGGCGGCTGGTCGGCGAGCGGCACCGCGCGCAACCCCGGCGATGCCGACACGGCGTACACGATCACGATCTTCTTCACGACGGACGGCGGCACCGTGATCGGCACGGGTGAGACGAAGGTCGACGTCGCCGCAGGCGAGTCGGAGGACTGGACGGTCACGGCGCAGCTGACTCCCGCCCCGACGACCCTCTGCGTGCTGCGGGGCGTCGGCTGACCCCGGCTCAGACGCGTCGGTGACCCCGCGCGCAGCGGGTCGACCCGGGCGTTCCGCTGCCTACGGGAGCGGCCGTGGCCGGGCGAGCGGCATGACCGCCGACATCAGCCAGCGCGGCATCCGGAACATGGGCCTGTCCTTGCCGAGGGCGTCGATCGCGGCCATCTCGGCTGCCGTCAGCTCGAAGTCGAAGATGTCGATGTTGGCGGCGATGTGGGCCGGGTTCGTCGATTTGGGTATTGCGACGAAGCCGCGCTGCACGTGCCAGCGCAGGATCACCTGCACGGGGGTCTTGCGGTGCGCGCCGGAGGCGGCGACGATCGCGGGCTCGGAGAGCAGCTTCTTCGCACCGTGGCCCAGGGGGTACCAGGCCTCGGCGACGATGTCGTGCGCGGCGAGGTAGGGGAGCAGCTCGGGCTGCTGCCAGTGCGGATGCAGCTCGACCTGGTTCACGGCGGGTTGGATGCGCGCGTGCGGCCGCAGCGCCTCGAGGTCGGCGACGGTGAAGTTGCTGACGCCGATGGCGCGCACGGTGCCCTCGTCGACGGCCTCCTCCATCGCCCGCCATGCCCCCTTCACATCGCCCACGGGCTGGTGCTGCAGCAGCAGGTCGATGTGGCCGCAGTCGAGCCGGTCGAGCGACGCGGCGATCGCCGCGCGCGCCTTGTCGTAGCCGAAGTCGGCGGGCCACAGCTTCGTCGTGAGGAAGATGTCCTCGCGCGGCACGCCGGAGGAGCGGATGCCGCGTCCCACCGCGCGCTCGTTGCGGTAGGCCGTCGCCGTGTCGATGAGCCGGTAGCCGGAGGCGAGGGCGGCGAGCACGCTCGACTCGCAGACCGCGATGTCGGTCACCAGGTAGACGCCGAGGCCGAGCTGCGGCATCCTGAGTCCGTTCGAGAGCGCGACGCTCGTCACCATGGTCATTCCTTCGCTCGGGCAGCGATGATGCTCTGATTTTCGAGCCGCCGAGCCCTCTCGTCTACTGCTTCGTCGAACGAAGACGATCGACGGCCGCCCGCAACTTCACAACATCCCGCATTCCGTCGTATCAGGACGGCGGCGACGCGCTCTTCACTGGTGGACCGAACCGCACACCCAGGGGGCCGCAATGGAACCGACGTACGTCTCCGAACTCCGCTACACCCACCTCGTGGGCACCTATCAGCAGGTGAAGAGCCTGGCCGTCTACCAGGCGGATACACCTGAGACCGTCTTCGAGCGGACGGTCTCGTCGCTCTTCCTGCAGGGCCAGGAGCAGCTGCATCGGGAGGAGTACGCGCTCGCCCTGCGATCGTTCCGCGAGCTGCAGGCGCTCATCCTCAACACGGTCAATCCGCAGCTGCCGGTCGACCCCAACACCGTGTGGTGGAAGTTCCCCTTCGACGTCTCGCTCATCGACCTGATCGGGTCGCAGGCGGTGAAGGTGCTCAACGCCGCGCCCGAGAAGCGGTTCAACCTTCCCGCCGAGATCGCCAGTCAGGTCAACGTCCTGCCCGAGGCCATCTCGAAGGACCTCATCGCCGCGCCGATCCGGGTCTCGTCGTTCCAGGCGACGGTGGGCCCCGTGGTCGCCTCTGGTGCCGCGCTGGCGGCGGCCTCGGACTGGGAGGGGGCGCTCGCCCAGTACACCGCGGCGCTCGACGAGGTGCCGGCGGGGGAGAAGATCGTGCGGTCCGCCATGCTGCAGGACATCGCGCTCCTCAACGAGAAGGCAGGGAAGTCCGACGTCGCGCTGCAGTTCGCGCAGGATGCCCTCAAGGCCGCCAAGAGCGCGCCGCCCGACGCGCAGGTGACGGCGCTCGACGTCGCGACGGGCATCGCCCGGCGTGCGGGCAACGCCGACCTCGCGACGAAGTTCAGCGGGCAGGCCGACGAGCTGCGCGCGACCAACAATCTCAACCCGCTCGTCTTCCGGCTCGCGGCGGCGCCCGAGGGCGCAGGCGCCGACGGAGTCGCGTTCGGACGCGCGGCGCGCTTCGCACGCGTGCAGCGCTTCGGCGGCGCCTTCCAGCCGCAGGAGGCGATGGATGCCGCAGCCGCCGTCGCCGTGGCCGCGCCCGACATGGTCGCTCAGCCGCAGCTGATCGCCTCGCAGGTCATCGGCCAGGCCGCCGGCGTGCGCACCTTCGTCGCGCAGGGCTTCGCCGATCAGATCGCCCTCGAGCTCGACGGCGACGCGCCGACGAAGATGCGGTCCTTCCTGAAGTCGCACGCGGAGGCGACCGACCTGCGGCTCATCTCGGCGTATCTGGTCAACCCGACGAAGATCGTGGCGTACCTGCCGCACATGTACTTCTTCACGATCCCGATGGCGATCGGGGACTGCCTCGCGGGGCTCGGCGACCTCGACGAGGCGATCGCGACGTATCGCGGCATCCTCGTCTATCCGCTCATCAACCAGACCGTCGAGAACGTCGATCTGTGGACGCGGCTCGCGCAGGCGTACCTCGATCAGGGCGATCGGGCCTACCGAGAGGCGCGCGACGACCTCGCCGCGTACGACGCGGCGCGCGAGGCGTACGAGCAGATCGTCGCGGGCGACGGCACGGTGCCGGGCGGTTCGGCCCTCTATGCCGACGCGAGCTTCGCGGGCATCCGGACTCGCATGGAGGCGTTCCTCGCGGCGGCCGACAAGGTCGCGCACGACGACAACCCCGCCCTGACCTCGATCGTGCTGCAGGCGCTCACCCGGCTGCAGCAGATCGCCGCCGGTCTGAACTTCTTCGGCTTCGCTCCCGACTACCTCCCGCCCTTCAGCTTCGAATACCTGCAGACGACGACGCGCTACTTCGCGCAGCAGGCGTCGCAGGCCGAGCAGCGGTACATCCAGTTCAAGAGCCAGGCCGAGAACGAGCAGCTGCAGCGCGACCAGCTCGCGCAGCAGGCCGACGTCGCCCGGCAGTCCGTCGTGCTGGAGCAGCGCGGTGTGGCCGAAGCGCAGCGGGGAGTGGATGCCGCGAACGCGAGCATCAACTACGCGAACGTGCAGCTGAACAACGCGAAGCAGGCCAAGCAGGACTTCGACGACAATCGCTGGGAGCTGCTGGGACTCGCCGAGGCCGAGGCGTGGGCGAGTGCCGCGGCGGTCGACAAGGACGACGAAGTGCTGCTCACCTGGACGGGGAACGCGTACAACTCGAAGGACAAGCGGCGCAGCGTCGTCTTGAAGGAGCTCGCCTACAAGCGCACGCGGCTCTCGCAGGACCTCGAGGCGAACCGGCTCGGGCGCGAGATCGCGTCGGCGCAGGCGTACACCGCCGTCGCCCAGGCTCAGCGCGGCCAGGCGCTCGCGCGGGTGGCGACGGCGCAGCAGCGGGTCGTCGTGGCCCAGCTGCAGCAGAAGTACGCCGAGCAGAACCGCGACTTCCTCGACATGAAGGAGTTCGGCGCGCAGCTCTGGTACGACCTCGCGGCGCAGGCCAAGCGGCTGCGCACGCGGTACCTCGACATGGCGACCGAGATGGCGTTCCTCACCGAGCGGGCCTACAACGCCGAGACCGGCCGCGAGATCCACGCCGTGCAGTACGACTACGGCCACACGTCGTCGGGCAACCTCATGGGCGCCGACCTGCTGCTCGCCGACGTCGACTACTTCACGTACGACCTCGTCACGACGACCAAGACGCGCAAGCAGCCGATCAAGACGACGATCAGCCTCGCCGACGCCTATCCCGTGCAGTTCAGCTCGTTCGCCTCGAGCGGCGTGCTGATGTTCGAGACGGCGCTGGAGGACTTCGATCGCCTGCAGCCGGGGCTGTACCTCGCGAAGCTGCGCAGCGTCGAGGTGACGCTCATCGGCGTCACGTCGGCGACGACGGTGTCGGGCACCCTCCGCAACGTCGGCGTCTCGCGCTTCCGCGCGGTCGACGGCACAGTGGTCGAGCGGCACTATCCCGCCGATGTCATGGTGCTCTCGCAGTTCGACCTGCGCGCCGATGCGCTCGTCTTCCCGTTCAGCCCCAACGACCTGCGGCTGTTCGAGAACAACGGCGTCGCCACCTCGTGGCAGCTCGAGCTGCCCGCCGCCGCGAACGACTTCGACCTGTCCGACATCGTCGACGTGCACATCGGCCTCTACTACGACGGATTCTTCGATCCGACGCTCGAGACGCAGGTGCGGGCGGCGCTGCCGACGACCGGGAGCGCGTCGCGGGCCGTCTCGATGGCGATGTCGTTCCCCGACGAGCTCTTCTACCTCGTGAACAAGGGCGAGGGCGAGCTCACGATCGACGCGTCCCTGTTCGCCGCGAACCAGCGCAATGCCGTGCGCACGAGCGCGAGCGTCAAGATCACCGGATCGGGTGGCGGCGGCGTGAGCCTCACCCTCACGTCGGCGAACGCGGGCGAGATGTCGCTCACGACCGACGCCGACGGCGTCGCCGATGACAGCGCCGCTGCGTCGCCGTTGCGAGCGCTGCGCGGAAAGAGCGCGCTCGACGTCCTCACGGTGACGATCTCGGCCGCCGACAACCCCGGCCTCGTCACCGACGGCGCCCTCGACCCCGACAAGCTCGGCGATGTGCTCGTGTTCTTCGAGTACACGTTCGACTACGCCTGAACGGACGCGCCATGTCGGCCACAGAGCAGACCTCCGCGCCCGGAGGCACCGGATCGGCGTCGGGCGCAGGCCAGGGATTCGACGTCAATCTCTCGACGGGCACCGCGACCTCGAACTACACGCTCCTCCTGCCGGACGGCGTCGCGGGCCAGAAGCCGCAGCTGTCGATCGAGTACAACCACAACGCGGGTCTCGGACCCTTCGGGCTCGGCTGGATCCTCCCGACCCGGTCGATCCGCAGCGCGATCGATCACGGCACTCCGACAGGAACGGCGACGGACCGCCTCCTCGACGGCGGTGCCGAGATCGTGCCGCTGGGCGCCGGTCTGTTCGGGGCGCTTCGCGAGGCCGCATTCTCGCGCTACACCCGCACGGGCGACGGATGGCTCATCGAGGACCGCAACGGCACGACCCACGAGCTCGGTGTCACCGAGGAGTTCCGGGTCGCCGACCCGCAGCATCCCGATCGCCCGCTCGAATGGCTCCTTCAGACGACTCGGGATGCCTCCGGCAACCGCATCGACTACGGCTACACGCGCGACCGGGGTCAGGTCTACCTCGCCTCGGTGCGCTACGCACGCTACGAGGTGCGCTTCACCTATGAGGATCGCCCGGATGCCCGCCACGACGGGCGGCTCGGGTTCAGCCGGTGGGTCGCGCTGCGCGCGAGCCGCGCCGATCTCGTGCTCGACCCCGGCGCGCACGAGCGCGTCATCCGCACGTGGTCGTTCGGGTACGACATCGCACCGGGGAGCGGAGTGTCACTGCTCACGAGCGTCGGGCTCGTCGCACGCGGCGACGCGGCGGACGGCTCGCAGGACGTCACCCGGCCGACGGTGACGTACGCCTACTCCGGCTTCGACCTCGGGGCGTTCCGCCCGTCGATCATGGACGCCGACGGCGCCCCGCCGCCCCCGCTGACCGACCCCGACGTCGCGCTCGTCACTCTCGACGACGCGCCGCTGCCCGGCATCCTCTCCACTCGTGACGGCCGGCAGACGTACTGGCCGAACCGCGGGAACGGCCGGTTCGGTCGGCCGCGTCCTGTGCCGCGGACGCCCCTTGTCTCGTCGTTCCAGCGGGCGGGGCTCGCGCTCGTCGACATCGACGGATCGGGCACGGCCGACCTCGTCGTCGCGGCGACGAACGCGGCGCAGGGCTTCTACCGCAACGGCGGGCGGGCGGGATGGGATCGCTTCGTCGCCTACCCCGGCACGAGCGCGACGCCGTCCTGGCGCGACCGCTCTCTGCGCCTCCTCGACGCCGACGGCGACGGCGCGATCGACGCGGTCGCCGCGACGCGCGGCGGACTCAGGTGGTGGCGCAACCGCGGCGAGGACGGCTGGGCCGACGCCGTGCTCGCGCTGTCGCCGGACATCGCGGGGGTCGACCTGACCTCCGGCGACGTGCACTTCGCCGACATGACGGGAGACGGCGCGGCCGACCTCGTGCGCGTGCGGTCGGGGAGCGTCGAGTACTGGCCGAGCCTCGGCGACGGCCGGTTCGGCGCGCGGGTCGTCATGGCGGATGCGCCCCGGCTGCCGCGGGCGGCGTCGGAGGTGCTGCTCGTCGATCTCGACGGCGACGGCTGCGCCGATCTCGTCGTGCTCGACGCGCACGGAGTGACGGTCGCGCTGAACCGGAACGGGATCGGGTTCGCATCCCCGGTGACTCGGCCGATCGGCCCCGTGCCGACGGCGGGCAGCGTCCGGGCCGTCAACATGGACGGAGGCCCTGCGGCCGGCCTCGTCTGGTCGACGCCTGTTCATCGCGGGTCCGCCTACGTGCGGTGGAGCGCCCCCGGCATCCCGCCGGCCTACCTGCTGCGCTCGAGCGACAACGGCTCCGGCCTCGTCGCCGAGCTGACCTACCGGGCAGCGGTCGACGACCTCATCCGCGATCGCGAGGCCGACCGCGACGCCGCGTGGACGACGAACTTCCCGTTCCCGTACACGGTCGTGGCAGCGGTCGTCGAGACGGATGCCGTCTCGGGCCGGCGCACCGAGGTGCAGTACCGCTACCACGAGGCGCACTTCGAGCCCCGGACGCGGCAGTTCCAGGGCTTCCGGAAGACCGAGAGGCTGACCGTCGGCGACGACAGCCGGGCGACCGTGCGCGAAGTGCACACGTTCCTCATGGCGCAGGAGCGCGTGCCGGGCAACGGGCCCGGACACGCCTCGCTCAACGGCCTGCTCGCGACGGTGGAGACGTACTCCGACGACGGCGGCCCCTCCGCCGGCCGGCCCTACCGCGTCGAGACGACGCTGCACGGGCTGACCGTGCTCGACGAGTTCGACGACGGCCGGCAGCGCGTCTTCGTCCGGGCCGACGAACACCGCATCGACGACTCGGAGCGCGGCGACGATATGCGCACCGAACGCAAGACGTACACGTACGACGAGGTCGGCAACGTCGTGCGCGAGGTGCAGACCGGGGCCGGCATCCTGGGCGGTGCTCCCGTGCCCGAGATGGTGCTCGTCCGCGAGACCCAGTACGCCCGGAGCGACACGCGGTACCTCGTCGACCACCCGAGCCGCACCGTCCTCCGCGACGGGGCCGGAGCGCTCCTCGACGAGCAGCGCATCCACTACGACGGCGCCGACTTCACGGGGCTTCCGCTCGGTCAGGCCGACCGCGGCCTGCGCACCCGCCAGGACGCCCTCGTGCTGAGTCGCGCCGACTTCGACGCGCAGTACGCGGGGATGGATGCCTCGGCCCTCGGCTACAGCTTCGACGCCGACGTCGACGGCACCCCCGCGGTCTTCAGCACGCCGTCTCGATCCCGCTACGACGCGCGCGGGCTGACCGTCGAATCGCTCGACCCCCTGGGCGTCTCGACGCGCTTCACCTTCGACGATGCGGGGCTGTTCCGCACGGGTCTCGACGACGCCTTCGGCCACTCCGCCTTCGAGTACGACCCCGTGACGGGCCAGCTGCTGCGCACGACGCTCGCCGACGGATCCACGACGGTCTTCCGCTACGACGCACAGGGCCGCGCGCTCGCCTCGGCGCTGCCGGGCGAGGACATCGACGACCCCGCTGCGTCGTACTCGTACGACGAGACGACCGTGCCCCACTCGAGGACGACCCGCATCCGGCTCGCCGACGGCAGCCACGCCGACAACGTCGCGTACTACGACGGCACCGGCAAGGAGTTCCAGGTGCGCACCACCGTGACGCCCGGCCAGGTCGTGGTGTCGAGCGTCGTCCGCCGCAACCCGTGGGGCGATCCCGCCGAGGAGTTCGAGCCGACCTTCGCCGCCGCTCTCGCGTTCGCGCCCGTCGACACGGCGGGCCGGCCATCGCGCACCTTCGAGTACGACGGCATCGGACGGGTGGTGCGCTGCGTCGACTACGGCGGCGGCGTCTCGACCGCGACCTTCGAGGCCTTCGCCGTCGAGACGCGCGACGCGGTGTCGAACGACTCCTCCGCGGAGGCGATCGCCCGCGGACGCGCCGACACCCCGCACCGCGAGGAGTTCGACGCCCTGCGCAGGGTCGTCCGCGTGGCCGAGCTGCACGCCGGCGACGTCCTGGAGGAGACGCGCTACACGATCGGCCCCGCGGGCGAGCTCACGGCCGTCGGCGACGGCGTGCGCGAGAAGTTCTCGTACACCTACGACCGCCGGGGATGCCGGCTCTCGGTGACCTCGGTCGAGGCGGGCGTGCGCACCGTCTGGTACGACGGACGCGGCAAGCCCGTGCGCACGAAGGACGGCTCGGGGCACGACCTCGCCGCCGACTGGGACGACGCCGGCAGGCTCCTCCGGCTCGCCGAGGGCGCGACGACGCTCGAGTCCTACGTCTACGACACGGCCGCGCAGCACGCGCTCGGCCGCCTCGCGTCGGTCGAGTACGCGGGCGGGTCGCAGCGGTACGAGTACGACGCGGCCGGGCGCCTGACGACGCGCATCCATGCCTTCGACGGCGTCGCCGAGCCGGAGACGCTCGGCTTCGAGTACGACCCCGTCGGACGGCAGACCGCCGTCGTGCACACCGACGGGAGGCGGATCGAGAACGAGCTCACGGCGAACGGCTGGCTCGCCGGCATCCACGGGGTCATCGACGCGATCGAGCATGACGCGCGCGGGCTCGCGACGCGGATCGCCTACGCCAACGGCGTCGTGACGACGACGGAGTACGGGCCCGGCCCCGGGTCGCTCCGGCACCGGCGCACGCTCTCGAAGGCCGGAGCCGTGCTGGAGGACATCGCCTTCGATCACGACGCCGGGGGCCAGCTGATCGCAGCGGCCGACGCGGCGCCCGGCGGGCGCACGCGCGACTACCGCTACGACCCGCTCGGCCAGCTGATCGGCAGTGCGGATGCCGGGGGCTCCGCCCACTCGTACGCCTACACCGGCCGCAACCTCGTGACCAACGACGAGGCCGCCGTGGCGCTCGGCTACACCGTCGCGCAGGGAGACCGACTGACCTCGGTCGTCGCGCAGGGGCACCCCGCCTTCGTCGTCGCGCACGACCTCGGCGGCAACCTCCTGTCGCTCCCCGGCCAGCAGTACCGGTACAACGCCAAGAACGAGCTGATCGGCCTGACGACCGACGCCGGCGTCATGGCGGAGTACGGCTACGACCACCTCGGCCTGCGGACGACGAAGAGCGTGACGGCCGCCGACGGCACCGTGTCGACGAGCCGCTTCGTGCTCGAGCACGCCGTCGTCGAGGACGACCGCCGCACCCTCTTCGTGACGGTCGGCGCTCTGCGCGTCGCGGTGATCGGCCCCGACGGCACGACGTGGCTGCACGACGGCGCGAGCGTCGGCACGACGGCTTTCGTGACGGATGCCACCGGCGAGCGCGCCGGCACCGTCGACGTGCTCCCGTTCGGCACCACCGCCGCGCAGGATGGCGCGGTCGCGCACCAGACGTACGGGCTGCATCCCGTCGACCTGGAGAGCGGGCTCGTCTACATGCGGCGCCGCTACTACGCGCCGTCCATCGGGCGCTTCCTGACGCCCGACCTCCTGGCGCTGTACCAGCCGGAGAAGTTCCTCCACGCCCCGGCATCCCTCCATCTGTACGCGTATGTCGCGAACGACCCGAGCGACAAGGTCGACGTCGACGGGCTGTCGTTCTGGAGCTTCGTCGGATCGGTCGCCGGGGTCGTCGTCGGCATCGTGGTCGGCGTGCTGATCGTCGCCGCCGTCGTCGCGACGGGCGGGATCGCGGGCGTCCTCATCGGCATCGGCCTCGCGATCGGGGCAGGGCTCGTCGTGACCGGCATCTCGTACATCGTCGCGAGCGCCGTCGACCCGAACTCGGGCTTCGGCCAGTTCATGCGCGGGTTCATGATCGGCTTCAACGCGGGGATGAACGGCGTGCTCGCGGCCGCGATCTTCGGACCCGTCGTGGGCGTCGCGCTCGGGGTGATCAACTTCCTCGCGACCTTCGACGGCGTCGCGAAGAACTCGGTGTACCAGGGCATCCTCGGCTGGACGAGCTGGCTCATGCCGATGTCGTGGGCCGTCAACGCGCTCGGCCTGGCGTTCTACGCCGTCAACCTCATCCTCGCTGGCGTCACCCTCAACAAGGTGGATGCCCTCAAGATCGACAAGCTCGGCATCGACTGGAAGACCGGGTCTCTCGTCATGGTCGGCGGCGCCATCCGCAACGGGACGGCGTTCGACATGGGCCACTTCGTGTTCATCGATCCCGCGCACCTGAAAGACGGCGATCCCGACCGCAGCTACGACGCGCTCGTCGCCCACGAGACGGGCCACACGCTGGCGTTCGCGGCGTTCGGGACGGCGTTCGGCCTGGCCGACCTCATCGGGGAGAACGTCGTGGGCCTGGGCGCCGACGACTACGGCGAGAAGATCGCCGAGAGCCACGCGAACCGGCCCGGGAGGCCGACGATCCCGATGTGGGGGTGACGCCCGGGCTGCAGCTCCGCGCTCGTGTCGCTCGGGGAGGGGATGGCGCTTCGGGAGGAGGGGCGCGCCGCGAGGCATCCTCCCGAACTGTCATCTCCTCCCGGGGCGTCCCGAGAAATCACGGCGTACGCCCGAATGTCACGGCCCAGTTGGCCTTCCCCTGCCATGATGAGCGCACACCTCAGCTCAGAATCGGAGACGCCGTGAAGAGTGCTCGCATGAGGAAGCCCGGACTCCTCGCCACCACCCTCGCCTCGATCGCCCTCGCGGCGGTCGCGCTCGCCGGATGCTCCGGCTCCCTCAGCAGCGTCGACGTCGCGCAGGCGCGCGTGTCGGCCAAGGAGAAGGCCGTCTCGAAGGCCGAGGACGAACTCGCGGCCGCGTCGAAGCAGTTCTGCGACTCGAGCAAGTCGTACATCACGGCGCTCGACCGCTACGGCGACGTCCTCACCGACACGGCGCCGACCGTCGGCGATGTGAAGGACGCGGGTTCCGACCTCGCCCAGCCGCAGCAGGATGCCTTCGACGGCGCGGAGGCGGCCGTCAAGGCGAGCCGCGCCCTCGACGCCGCCCGGCAGGATCTCGCCGACGCTCAGGCGGCCCTCGCGAAGGCGCAGAGCGGCGAGACGGGAGAGCCCGCGGACGCGGCGGAGGCGCCGACGAGCACGCCCCTCGCGCCCGCCGCGACAGTCGATCGCGTGAAGCAGGCCGAGACGCAGTTCGCCGACGCGCAGGGCGGGATCACCGACGACACGCCCCTCAAGGCCGCGTCGGAGCAGTTCAACAGCGCGGCCGTCGCCCTCGAGATGGCGTGGCTGCGGCTTTTCGTCGACGCCGGGTGCGTCGCGGACGAGAACCAGCAGGCCGCCGAGGAGGCCGTGCGCACGTACACGACGGCGCTGCAGCAGGAGCTCACGACGGCCGGCTACTACACCGGACCCGTCGACGGCATCTACGGTCCGCTCACGGTCCAGGCTGTCGAGGATCTGCAGAAGGCGAACGGTCTCCCCGTCACGGGAACCGTCGACAAGGCCACCGCGGAGGCCCTCCAGGCGGAGCTCGCCGCGAAGGGCGGCGCCGCCGCGCACGCGTCCGTCGCCTCGACGGCCGCCGTGCAGCAGACGCTGAAGCTCCTCGGGTTCTGGACCGGCCCCGTCGACGGCATCTGGACGCCCGCCCTCACCGAGGCCGTGAAGGAGTTCCAGACGAAGCTCGGCGTCGAGCCGACCGGTGCGGTCGACGCCGCGACGCTCGCCGCGTTCGAGCAGGCGATCGCCCAGCTGAAGGAGTCGCTCGCGTCGCCGAGCGCGACGGCCGAGCCGGAGCCCGAGCAGGAGACGCCGGAGGAGACGCCCGCGCAGTAGGCCCAGTCAGCTTGCGATGCGCAGCGCCGCGTGCGGCGTGATCGCGGTCTCGGCGACGGTGAGAGCGTGCGCGCCGTCCCTGCCGCCCTGAGGCCGCAGGATGCCGAGCTCCTGCGCCCTCAGCACCGCGGTCAGGCGGTCGCCCACGGCGAGCTTGCGATAGACGCTCTGCTGATGCTTCGTGACGGTGCGCGGGCTGATGACGAGCTGGGAGCCGATTGCGACGGCCGTGAGGCCCCGCGCGGTCAGGCCCAGCACGGCGAGCTCTCGAGCCGACAGGCCCACGCCCTCGGGGGGTGCGACCACCGTCGTGAGTGCGCGGCGCTGACCGTCGATCGCCCGGATGAGCGGGGCGACACTGTCGAGGTCGTCCCCGACTGAGCGCCCGAACGACTCGGGCGTCGCCAGCGCGAGCCAGCGGTGGCGCATGTCGGCGCGGGGCCGCAGGGGGAGGAACGCGAAGTCGGCGTAGCCGTCGGCCCGGAGATCGTCGACGAGCGCCCGCGCCCAGGGATCGGGAAGGAAGCGGCGTGCCTCGCTGAGCGTGCGCGCGCGGGGGTCGGTCGTCGCCCGGTAGTGCAGGACGAGCGGATGATCGGCGACGCGCGCGACGTAGCGCAGCGGACCCTTCCTGCTCGACTGGTAGCGGCTCACACGCGCGCGCTCGGGCCGGTAGTCGATCGTCCCGGTGGCGCTCGCGCCGAAGCGGACCGACAGCTCCGCACAGATCCGCACGAGGGGGTCGTCGCCCGCGGGCGCCGACAGCAGGTCGGCACCCAGCTCTATCCATCGCCGGAGGAACCCGGAATCTCCCATGACGCTGCTTCCGCTTGGGTCGTCAAAGCGCGCCTGATGCGAACCGCTCTCGAGATCCACCCGTCAGTGGAGGATGCGCCGGCCGATGCCCCCGAAAATGCTGCCCGCCTTCGCTCGGTGATCAGTATCCTCCGCCGCGCACGCACGCGGAAGACGACGTCGCGCAAGTGGTACTTGTGCGTATGGTGCGCGGCGTCGGGTGGGGATACCGTTCCAGCGTCTACGCGGTGCGGAAGCCATTCGGGAGGCAGCCATGTCCATCGCCTATGCCCAAGACCTCGCCTACTCCTTCCGGCGCACGCGCGCGGTGCTGACCGCGACGGCCGGTACGGCGGGCAGCAAGGATGCCGCGACCCTCGCGACGATCGAGCAGCTGCTCCTGTCGGCCGCTGACGACTACCACGCACGCAGATACACGAAATCGATCGACGAGTACACGCAGGCGCGGCAGCTCATCTGGGGTCAGCTCTTCCCGCTGACGCAGTACAAGGACAAGATCGTGGACGGGATCGACCTGTCGAAGACGCTGTTCTCGTATTCGGTCGAGTGGTTCAACGTGCTGCCCGTCGAGCAGAGCCTCGACGGCGTGCGCCCGCGCGAGACGGTCGCCGTCGACGCTCCCGTCTTCGGCCTGCTGAGCGCGGCAACCGGCGCGGCGCAGACGGCGGCGGTCGCCGACCTGCGCCTGTCGCAGACCCTCTCCGCCAACGGCAATGCCGAATCGGCCGCGTTCTTCCTCAAGCGCGCCAACGCCGAGGCCCCCGACCTCATCACGCAGATCACGGCCGCCGAGGCGCCCGTGCTCGCCGCCGCACCGGCCCCGGCTGCACCCCCGCCCGCGCCGGGGGCGCCTGCGCCTGATCCGGGCGCACACATCGGTCACGGCCCCGGCCCGATCCTGAACCGCGTCGGCGGGCCCGTGCTCGCGCCCGCCGCGCCCCTCGCCGAGGCGGCGGCAGGCGGCATCCTGAATGGACCCGCCCTCAACCGGCGCATCGTGGACGGCAGGGCGCGGATCCTCGACGGGGCGATCCGGGATGCCGCGCTGCGGATGCCGATCGACCCCGTGGGCGTCGAGATCCCCCCGGCCCTCACGGTCAAGGAGCGCACCTACGCGTTCCCGGTCGGCGACGCGATGAAGACCATCACCTGGTCCGAGGGTGCGGCGCCGGCGGCCGACAAGCTCGTCAGCAGCCTGTACGACGCGCGGATCGGGCTCAAGCTCCTTCCCGACATCCTCATCGCGCCCGACAAGGCCGCCGATGTCGCGGCCGGCCTCGCGCATTCCTGGTACTACGAGACCACCCTCGGCCTCGCCGAGGACTACCACGCGCTCGGTCAGTGGGTCACCGCCGAGAGCTGGTACCTCAAGGCCGCGTCCTACAGCTATCTCAACGCGGCGGTCGAAGCGCCGTACGTGTGGAGCCGCCTCGCGACGCTGTACCTCGACTGGGGCGACTCGCTCTTCCGCGCCGACGACCCGGCTTCGGCGCTGCCCGTCTACGAGCACGTGCTCACCGTCGACGGGAAGGCGGGTGCGAGCGCGCTGTACACGCTCGCGCCGCTGACCCCGGCGGCCGACCAGGCGCGGCAGGCCATCGCCAACCTTTCCGACCCGTCGGCGATCACGGCGAGCCCCGCGATCTCGGTCGTCATCTTCGACCTCCAGTCGCGCCTCGCCAAGATCTCGGGCGGCCTCGACTTCTGGGGGCACTGGGCCCAGCAGGTGCCGATCTGGACGTTCGACTACCTGCAGTCCGTCGCCGTCAACTTCTGCCAGCTCGCGATCGGCGCCGAGCGCGACGCCATGACGTTCTGGGAGAAGGCCGACTCGGGCGAGCTGACCCGCACCCAGCTGACCCAGAACATCAGCCAGTCGGCCGCTGAGCAGCAGGCGGCGCTGCGCGCCGTCGATGCCGCGAACGCCGAGGTCGCCGCGTACCAGGCGGCGAAGTCGGTCGCGAATCTGCGCGCTCAGGATGCTCGCGACAACGCCGCCGAGTACACGACGAAGTCGTGGGACTGGACGATGCATCAGGCCCTCTCGCAGCAGCTCTCCGGCGGTGAGGACGGCGACGGCGGCCAGCTCAACGCGCTTGCGGACCGCATGATGCAGGGCGGCTACTCGATCGACGGCGACCGCGGCACGCTCGCGGCGGCGGAGGGTCTCACCTCTGCGCGCCAGCAGCGCGACTACGAGATCGACACCCTCAACCGGCAGGCGGCGGAACTGGATGCCGCGGCCACCCAGGCCGGCAAGGAGGTCGCTGCGTCCCAGGCGCGCGCCGCGGCGACGCAGGCCCAGGCGCACGCCGCCGCCGTGCGGGTGGCGAACGCGCAGCAGCTGCTCTCGGCGTTCGACGATCAGCGCTTCACGCCCGACGTGTGGAACGCGCTCGGCGACCGGATGAGCCACATCTCCGACCGGTACCTCACGATGGCGCTCGACGTCGCCAAGCGCATGCAGCGCGCCTACAACTTCGAGAACGACGTGGCGATGTCGGTCATCCGGCCCGACTACAGCGCCGACGAGGTGCACGGGCTCCTCGCGAGCGACGCGCTGATGGCCGACGTGCAGTCGTTCACCTACGACCTGGTGACCTCGACCGCGCCCAAGCCGCAGCCGATCGCCCAGACGATCTCGCTCGCGCAGCGGTACCCGTTCCTCTTCGAGACGCAGCTGCGCCGGACGGGACGCATCGAGTTCCAGACGGACCTCGCCGACTTCGACCTCAAGTACCCGGGCACGTACGCGGGCCGCATCGAGGCGGTCGAGGTGGCGGTGGACGGGATCGTGCCGGCGCGCGGCCTGAGCGGAACGCTGTCGAACGCGGGCATCTCGCACTACCGCACCCCGGCCACAGCGGGCGGTGTGCTCAAGCACCGCGTGCAGACGAGCGAGACCCTGGTGATCAGCGACTTCGACCCGCGGCGCGACGCGCTGCTCGACCATCCCGATGCGAGGCGCCTGCGGGTGTTCGAGGGCGCCGGCGTCGCGTCGTCGTGGACGCTGGAATTCCCCAAAGATGCCAACGAACTGCAGTTCGCGAGCCTCATCGACGTGCGGCTGACCTTCACGTACACGGCGCGCTTCGACCCGGACCTCAAGCAGACGGTGCTCGCCGATCTCGCGGCGCGGCCCGGCGCGAACGACCGCACCCGGCCCTTCCCGCTGCGGTGGGTGTTCGCCGACGCGTTCTTCGCGTTCTACGGCAGCGGCGTGCTCGCGTTCAGCCTCGGCCGGACGGACTTCTCCGCGACCGAGACGGCGCCCGTGCTGACCGGGCTGAGCCTCGTCGCGAGCGCGACACCGGCTGCCGGGGCGGACGGGCTCGTGCTCTCGGTGACGGCGCCGGGGTCGGCGCCGGTGAAGGTCACGACCGCACCGGACGGCTCGGTCGAAGCGACGGCGCTGCGGGCGGCGGTCACAGGGCAGAGCGCCCTCGGCGATTACCGCATCGAGGTCGCGGCGGCCGACAACCCCGGCCGAGTGCACGACGGGGCGCTCGACCTGGACGACATCGACAACATCGCCCTCATCCTGAGCTACTCGTTCACGCCCCGCGCGTGAGCCGACAGACGCCTCGGAGGTCGTCGTGAGCGTCGACATCGGATTCGCGAGCCAGGCGCCGTCGCTGCCGGGCGGGGGCTCGGCGTCGGGCCTGGGCGAGACCTTCTCACCCGACCTCTCGACGGGGACGGGCACGCTCGCCGTGCCCATGGAGGTGCCGAACGGCCCGAACGACTGCGGGCCGAAGCTGTCGCTGCGGTACGACTCGGGCACGGGCAACGGCCCCTTCGGCGTCGGCTGGGCGCTGTCGCTGCCGCGCATCGTTCGCTCGACGATGATCGGCCGGCCGCGGTACGACGACACCGACACGCTCGTGCTGGAGGGGTCGGGGCCGCTGGTCCGCCGGGCGGACGGCAGCCTCACGCCGCAGGTCGTCACGGGCGACTGGACCCTCGCGGCCGACGGCGACGGCTTCGTCGCGGTCGACAGGGCGGGCACCCGGTTCACGCTCGGGACGACCCCCGCGGGGCGCATCCCCGGGGCGGGCGGGGAGCCGTGGGCGTGGCTGCTCGAGCGCATCGAGGACAACGTCGGCGAGGCGAGCGTGTTCACGTGGCGCGCCGAGGGCGCGCAGCGCTACCTCGACACGATCGCATACGGACCCTTCGAGGTCGCCTTCGCCTACGAGCCGCGGCCCGACCGGCTGCGGTGGGGACGTGGCGGGTTCCTCCTCGAGACGGCGGAGCGCTGCGCCGCGATCGAGCTGCGGCTGCCCGCCGACGCGCACCCGCTGGTGCGCCGGTGGGCGCTCGAGTACCGCCAATCCGAGCTCAACGGCGCGTCGCAGCTGGCCGCGGTCGCGATGACGGGCTTCGCCGCCGACGGTTCCCACCTCGATGCGCCGGCGCTCCGGTTCGGGTACACGACTTCGTCGGCGCCACGGCTGCAGCGTGTGCCCGCGCTCGACGAGGGCGCCGGGCCACCGCCCCTCGACGGTGACGGCCGGGTCGAGCTTGTCGACTGGAACGGCGACGGCCTGCCCGACGTCATCCAGTTCGCGACGGGCGGCACCGCCCGCGTCTGGCCCAACCGCGCCGGCGCGTGGGGGCGGCCGTCCGGCGTCGGCACGGTGCCCGCGCTCTCGGCCCCCGATGCGCGCGCGGCGCTCCTCGACGTCGACGGCGACGGGCTCGCCGATGTCGTCCGCGGCGACCTCCCGCTCGCGGGCTACCAGCCCCGCAGGGCGGAGGGGTTCTCGACGCCGACCTCGTGGCGGCAGGCGCCCGCCGTCGCGCTGGGCTCGGCATCCGTCAGATTCGGCGACCTCGACGGAGACGGGCTGCCCGACCTGCTGTGGAGCACCAACACGTCGCTGCTCATCGCCTCCCGCACCGACGACGGCTGGAGCGACGTGCCCGCCGTCGTGCCGGCCACCCCCGACGGACCGCCCACCGACCTGACCGATCCGCGCGTGTTCTGCGCCGACATGACCGGCGACGGCACCCCCGACCTCGTGCGCGTCGACGGCGGCGGGGTGCGGTACTGGCCGTACCTCGGGTACGGCGTCTTCGGCGACGCCGTCGAGATGGCCGGCGCGCCGGCCTTGCCGTTCGACACCGCGCCGCAGGATGTGCTCGTGCTCGACCTCGACGGCGACGGCTGCGCCGACGTGGTGCACCTCGCGGCGGGGGTGCTCACGTGGTGGCCCAACCGCTCGGGCGACGGCTTCGGGCCGCCCCGGACGATCGCGCATCTGCCGACCGGAGGCATGGCGAACGTGCGCGTCGCCGACGTGCTCGGCACGGGCGCCCCGGCGATCGTGTGGACGGCGACGCTGCCGTCCGGCCAGGCGCGCTGGTTCGCCCTGGATCCGCTCGGAGGCGTGCACCCTGGGCTCCTCTCGGCCGTGGACAACGGGATCGGGCGGCACACCGCGATCCGGTGGACGACGTCGGCGCGTGAGGCCGAGCGCGACCGCGCGGCGGGATCGCCGTGGACGACGAGGCTCCCCGTCGTGCTGCCGGTCGTCGCCGGCACGACCGTGACGGACGACGTGAGCGGCCCGGTCGCGACGACCGATTACGCCTATCACGACGGCCGCTACGACGGGGTGCTGCGCGAGGTGTGCGGCTTCGGGCGCGTGACGACGACCGAGCACGGCGACGAGGATGTCGCGACGCTCGTGACGGAGCACTCGTTCCACGTCGGCCTCACCGCCGACGGAGAGGAGCCGGCATCCCGCCCCGATCGGGTGCGCGCGCGGGCGATCCGCGGCCGGATCCGGCGAATCGACCGCCGCAGCGCCGAACCGGCGAGCACCCTGTACGACCGATTCGAGCAGTCGTGGGACGTGCAGGACGGCCCCGACGGCACCGTCGTCCCGCGGCTCAGCGGCTCGACCAAGAGCGTCTTCGAGGGCGCCGCGGCGCCGGTGTCGTCGATCGTGACGGAGCAGCTCGCCTTCGACGCTGACGGGAACGTCACCGAGGCGCGCGAGCGCGCGTTCGAAGGCGCCGTGCAGACGGGCGAGCTGCGTACGCACACGGAGTACGCTGCCGATCCGGCCGGTCGGTACCGCCAGCGCGTCGCGCGCATCCTGCAGCAGGACGGGTCGGGGGCCGTGCTCTCCGACCTCCGGGTGCGCTACGACGGCCTCTCCCCGGGTGAGGTCGGCGCCCAGGGACTCGTCACCGAGCGGCTCGCGCTCGCCCTCACGGCCGCGGCCGTCACGGACGTCTACGGTGCCGACGTGCCCGACCTCGGGGCGCTGGGCTACCGGCAGCTTGCGGGCGACGACGGCTGGTGGGTGCGTCTCGGGTCGTACGAGCGGACGGATACCGGCGGCGTCGTGAGCGGCACGGTGACCGGTCCGCTCGGGGGTGTCGCGACGATCGAGTTCGACCCGACGGGCTGCTATCCCGTGCGCAGCGTCGACGCCCTCGGCAACATCGTGACGGCCGACTTCGATCTGCGCACCTATCGCCCGACCGCCGTGACGCATCCCTCGGGGGCCCGCAGCGTCGCCGTCTGCGACGCGCTCGCGCGGACCGTCGCGACGGTCGAGGACGGCGACACCATCGCGACGCCGACCGTCGCGTTCGACTACGGCCCGGCATCCATCCCGCGCGTCGTCACCGCCCGCCGGGCGACCGCGGCAGGATCGGCGCCGACGGTGGAGCGCCAGATCCTCGACGGGGACGGCCGCATCGTCGAGCGCCGTCGCACGAACGCCGCGGGCGAGGTGGCCGAGAGTGCGACGGAGTTCGGAGCGCGGGGCCTGCCCGTGCGCACGTTCCTCCCGCGCCGCGTCGCCGGAGCCTGGGCGGCACCCGCCGCCGACCTGCCGCACAGCTCGGTGCAGTACGACGCGCTCGGCCGGGCCGTGCGCACGACCCGGCCCGACGGCTCGATCGCGCAGGTGGTCTACAGCCCCGGTCTCATCGAGGAGGTGGATGCCTCGGGTGCGCGCACGCGCCGGCACATCGATGCCGCGGGGCACGTCGTGCGGATCGAGCAGCTCCTGGGCGCCGCCTGGATCGCCTCGACGTTCGAGTTCGACGCCAAGGGCGCGCTCGCCGCCGAGGTCGACCCCGCGGGCAACCGCACGGAGTTCACACGCGATCTGCTCGGCCGCACCGTGCGCATCCGCCGCCCTGAGTCGACGCAGGCCCTCGTGCTCGACGCCGCCAACAACCCGGTCGAGTCGCGAAGCGCGAGCCATCGCGTCTTCCGCACGTTCGACGTCGGCGGCCGTCCCACCGCGGTGCGGCACGACACGACCGCCGGCCCGCCCGTCGTGACCTACACGTACCAGGACAACGGCGCCGCGGCGCCCGCCGATGCCGGGCTGCACACCGACGGCGGCCGGCTCGTGCGCGTCGATGACCAGGCGGGCTCGACCGTGTTCGACTACGACGCGCGCGGCAACGTGACCAGCAAGACGGTCACCCCCGCCGGCGCGGCGGCCGTCACCCTGCGGCTCGCCTACCGGTCCGACGACCTCGTGACCTCGATCGACTACCCAGGCGGAACGTCCGTCGGCTATCACTACGACGCCGCGGGCCGGCTCTCGGCTGTCGACGGCGTCGTCGCGGCGATCGACTACGACGACTCCGGCCGGCGCACCCGCACCGCCTACGCGAACGGCGTCACGACGGCGGAGTCGTTCGACCCGCTGACGGGCTGGCTCGCGGCGTCGACGGTGACGGGGCCCGCCGGCGTCCTGCGCGACGTCTCGTACGCGCACGATCCGACCGGCGACCTGCTCACGATCGCCTCGCCCGACGGGGCCCTCGCCTGGACCTATGCCTACGACGGGCTCCACCGGCTCACCACCGCGACGACCGCCGCTCATTCGTACGCCTACGCCTACGACGACGCGGGCAACCGCCTCGATGACGGCGAGGGCGGCGGCGCCTACGGCTACGGCGGGGGAGGAGCGGCGGCGACCCTGCTGACGTCGGTGGGGATGGATGCCTACACCTACGACGATCGCGGGCACCTGGCCACCGCGCCCTGGGGCGCGCACACTGTCGACGCCGAAGGGCGCCTGCGGCAGATCGCCCGCAGCGACGGCGTCACGGAGGACTACACCTACGACCACTCCGGCCGCCTCGCCGCGCGCCGGCGCACCGGCCCGGGCGGTGCGAGCGTCGTCCTGAGCCCCGACCGGCTGCTGCGCATCGAGGACGGCGTCGTGGTGCTGCAGTTCAGCGACGGCGACGGCATCGTCGCGAGCGAGAAGGCCGGCGTGCGCGTGTGGCTGCACACCGACCACCTCGGGTCGGTCGTGCTCGCGACCGACCAGTCCGGCGCGGTCGCGGCATCCCTCACATACGGTCCCTACGGGGTCGTGCTCGCGCGGACCGGCGCGGCGCTGCCGCAGGGCTTCGCGACCGGCGAGGCCGCCGACGACGGACCGGGCCTCGTGCTGCTGGGGGCGCGGTGGTACGCGCCGCAGCTGGGCCGCTTCCTCTCGCCCGACTCGACGATCGCCGACATCGACGATCCGCTCGCGTGGAACCTCTACGCCTACTGCCGCGACAACCCCACGTCGTTCGTCGACCCGTCCGGGCGCAACTTCTGGAAGATCTTCGCCGCCGTCGTCGCGACGATCGCGATCATCGCCGTCGCCGTCATCGTGACGGTCTTCACCTTCGGCGTCGCGGCGCCCGGCGCCGCCGCGCTCACGGTGGGCGGACTCACCGTCACATGGGGCGCCGTCTTCGCGGCGACGGCGATCGGCATCGCGGCCGGCGGTGTCATCGGCGGCATCGCCGCCGCGCGCGCAGGCGGAGACGCGGGCGACATCTTCCTCGGCATCGTCGTCGGCGGAGCCGTGGGCGGCTGGGCCGCCTTCGGCGCCGCGTTCGCCGGCGTGGCGGTGGCGGGCGGCCTCGGCCTGACGAGCGGCACGGTGCTGTGCGGCGCCGTGAGCGGCGGGGTCGCGGGCGCGATCAACGGCGCCGCGATGGGTTTCGCGGCGGGCTTCGCGGGCGGCAAGAACAAGGGCATCGGCGACATCATGGAGAAGGTGCTCGTCGGCGCCGTCATCGGCCTCGTGATCGGCGCCGCGGTGGGCGCGATCAGCGGCGTCGTCGCCCCGAAGACCTCGATCCAGCAGGACCTCCAGCAGCAGTTCTCCACGCCTCAGCAGGGGTCGGGCGCTGCGGGCGCACCCGGCGGCGCCGTTCCCGGGGGCGGGGCGACCCCGCCCGCAGCGGAGATCAACACGCTCGGCGGCGCGGCCCAGAAGATCGGCACCGAGGCCGCCGGCCGCGTCGCCGCCGCCGTCGGCCCGCACGTCGCCGCGGCGTTCGCCCCCTATGCGGCGAGCTACATCGTGCAGACGGCCCTCGTCGACCTGACGGCGGCCGGCGGCGCGGGCTTCTTCGACGACCTGAAGGAGTACGTGCGCACGCACAATGTCGACCTCGGGCCGTTCAACTTCATCAAGACCGACTGGTGACGGAAGGGCGCGCCACCCTTGACGGCGAGCGGGCGACGGTCCTGAATACAGTCGTGTCCACTGACAGCGCCGCCGCCCTCCTCGCCCTCCACGCCGGACCCGGCTTCGTCATCCCGAATGCCTGGGACGCCGGCTCCGCCCGCATCCTCGAGCAGGTGGGCTTCCCCGCCATCGCGACGACGAGCGCCGGCATCGCGTGGTCGTACGGCGTCCCCGACGGCAATGCGCTCGACCCCGAGACGATGTTCGCGCGCATCGGTGAGATCGTCGACGCCGTGTCGGTTCCCGTCAGCGCCGACCTCGAGGCCGGGTACGGCGACACCCCCGACGACGTCGGCCGGACCGTCTCCCTCGTCGCCGAGCTCGGCGTCGCGGGAGGCAACATCGAGGACACGATCGATGGCCGGCTCTTCGACGTCGAGGAGGCCGTGGGCCGGCTCGTCGCGGCGCGCGCCGCCGCGCCGCGCGGCACCTTCGTGCTCAACGCCCGCACGGACGCCTTCTTCATCGGCGATGCCGCCGATCCCTTCGCCGAGACGGTCGAGCGCGCCCACCGGTACATCGACGCGGGCGCCGACAGCATCTTCGTGCCGGGGGTGAACGATGAGGAGTCGATCCGCCGGCTCGCGGCATCCATCCCCGCTCCGCTCAACATCGTGGCGGGGCTCGCGTCGAACATCATCCCGGCGCCGACGCTCTTCTCGCTGGGCGTCCGGCGCGTGAGCGTCGGGGGAGGGCTCGCCCGTGCCGCCCTGAGTCTCGTCGAGCGGGCGGGACGCGAGCTGCGCGAGACCGGGACGCTCGGCTTCCTCGACGGCGCCCTCGCCTATGGCGAGGTGCAGCGGCGCTTCGGGGCCTGACGGGGGCGCGGGGCGATTCGCCGCGCGGCATCCGCTCGCTCGCGCTGAGCGTCAGAGGCGCTCGAAACCCGCCCCGATGACGAGCACGCCGATGAGCAGCAGGATGATCGCCGCGACGATCTCGCCGTTGCGCGTGAACCACTCGCGCGCGAGGACGAGACGGGGCTGCATGCGCTTCGGCGAGGCGAGGGTCGCGACGACGGGGATGACGACCGTCGACGATCCGATCGCGATGAACAGGGCGACCGTGATGACGGCCTGGCCGATCGACTGGGCGTCGGCGCGCACCGTCAGACCGACGGCGACGC
This sequence comes from Microbacterium sp. AZCO, assembly GCF_039614715.1. GTDB lineage: Bacteria > Actinomycetota > Actinomycetes > Actinomycetales > Microbacteriaceae > Microbacterium. The sequence goes on from NZ_CP154857.1 coordinate 3,936,867, forward strand.
ACAGGAGCAGGCTCTTCGGCCGGATGTTGAGCAGCAGCGCGAGGCCGAACGACGACCACGGTCCGAGCTTCTCGGCCCCTTTCAGCCACTCGGGCAGGCCGCGTTCGACGCTCTTGCGCGACCGCCACAGCGCGAAGAGCCCGAGAAGGACCAGCACGATCCCGACGACGATCTCGAGCTGACCGACGATGTGATCCTCGCGGCGTGGAAGGCGGGCCGACGGCACGAGCTGCGTGAACACGGTGCACATCGTCACGACGACGAACATGCCGCCCACGAATCCGATGAGGAATGGGATGCCCGACCGCTTGCCGTTCGGGGACAGCAGGATCACAAGCGTCGCGAGGATCGGGACGCTGCTGAAGGCGACCGCCGCGGCGAGGGGCAGCATGCGGACGATCAGGTCCATGGAGCCCTCCTCGCTGTGCGGCACCCAGGGGCGAGCGGGAGCGGCGTCGCTCACATTACGCGATGCGTGCGGGCGTGGAGTCCCGCGATCATCCGTGGCGGGCGGGGGCCCCGCCGGGTGCGGGTGCCCGACCGGGCGCGCGGGCGTCGACGCCGGTCGCCGCGCGGTTCCGACGTCGGTCGCACCCGGCGGTCGGCCTGCGCGACCGTCGCGGTGGTCGCGGGCTAGCTGCGCGCCGCGGCGGCGTCGCCCCCGGGCCCCTCGCCCTCGGCCTCCTCAGCCTCGGCCTCCGCGTGCTCGCGCACGGCCTCGTCGTCGACCTGCGCGGGCGGCAGATCCTGCAGGTCGCCGCGGTCGCGATTCGGGTTTCCGGGATCCGAGGCCGGCTCGGGCTGGATGAGCGCGTCGGGGTTCGTCATGTCGATCCTCTCGTCACCCCCGATCCCACCAGCCCCCGCTTCCGGCGGCACGGGGCTTGACAGCGTGGCAGTCAGGGCCGGGGCGCAGCATCCCGGATCATCTCCTCCGCGAGAGCGGGGTTGACTTCGGCGAGGTGCGCCACGACGTTCTTGCGCACCTCCGGCGCCTTGTTCTGGCTCAGCTTCGCGCGTGCATCGAAGCGGTCGACGCGCAGCCGCAGGCCCACCGTGCCCTTCGCCAGGCGGCGGGTGCCGGCCTCGTCCTCCGACAGGCTGCGACCGTGCGGGTGGCCGCGCTCGAAGTGGTCGGTCAGTCGTTCGAGCATCGCGTAGTTCTCGTCGTCGGTCAGCACCTCCGGAGTGCCGTAGAGGTGGGCCGTGACGTGGTTCCAGGTGGGCACGAGGTCGCCCGGCGCGTACCAGCTGGGCGACACGTAGTCATGCGGCCCCTGCACGATCACCAGCATCTGATGCTGTCCCAGCTCATGCAGCTCGTCGTCGGGTCGGCCGAAGTGACTCACGATGACGATGCCGTCGACGTCGTGATCGAGCAGCACGGGATAGTGCGACGCCACGAGACCCGTGCTCGCCGGCGACACGAATGTCGCCCACGGGTGGCGGCGGATCAGCCGCCTGACCTCCTCGGGATCGGTCATGAGGTAGCGGGGCGTGTGGCGCATCAGGGGTCCTTCCTGCTGAGGCGGGTGCGCACGGCGAGGGCCGCGCAGGCGACGACGGCGAGGCCGCCGAGGATCGTGGTCCAGCCGAGCGGCTCGTTCAGAATGAGCGCGGCCCACGTGATCGTCAGGACGGGCTGGGCGAGCTGCACCTGGCTCACCTGCGCCATGGGGCCGATGGCGAGTCCGCGATACCAGGCGAAGAAGCCGAGGAACATGCTCACGCCGCCGAGGTACGCGAACGCGAGCCATTCCACGGGGGTCGCGGAGAGTGGATGCTGCGCCACGGAGCCGATCGTCAGGGCGATCATGAGCGGCGCGGCGAGCACGAGCGCCCACGACACCGTCTGCCACGAGCCGAGCTCGCGCGCGAGCAGGCCGCCTTCGGCGTAGCCGATCGCGGCGGCGAGGACGGCGCCGAAGAGGAGGAGGTCCGACCAGTGCAGCCGACCGAATCCGCCGTTCTGGAGCGACGCGAAGGCGATCGCCGCGACGGCGCCGAGCGCGGCGAAGAGCCAGAACGAGCGGGGCGGATGCTCCTTCGTGCGCAGCACGACCGTGACGGCGGTCGCGGCGGGAAGGAGCCCGATGACGACGGCGCCGTGGCTCGCGGGCGCCGTCTGGAGCGCGAACGACGTCAGCAGGGGGAAGCCGGCGACGACGCCGGCCGCGACCACCGCGAGGCGCGCGCACTGGACGAGATTCGGGAGGCTCTGGCGCGTCAGCGCGAGAGCGACCGTTGCGAGTGCCGCAGCGACGATGGCGCGGCCGGCGCCGATGAAGACCGGATCGAGGCCGCCGAGCGCGACGCGCGTGAACGGCACGGTGAAGGAGAACGCCGTGATCCCGACGAGGCCCCAGCCCAGGCCGGCGCGGGTGGATAGCGCTGGCGATCGCAAGAGGATAGCGCTACTGTCGTTTATCATGAGCCAGGATAGCACCGAGCGGATCGTGGCCGGAGTGCGGAGTTGGATCAGCACGGCCCCACACGGCGCTCGCCTGCCGTCGAATCGGGCGCTCATGGCCAAGTACGGTGCGAGCCCTGTGACGGTGCAGAAGGCGATGCAGCGCCTCATCGCGCAGGGGATCGTCGAGAGCCGCCCGGGCGTCGGGACCTTCGTCCGCGCCGTCCGTCCGCCGTCACCCGTCGACTACGGCTGGCAGACGGCGGCACTCGGCTCGCCGCAGTCGCGGCTGACCGCCCTGTCGTCGACGCAGCGGGCGGTCGCGCCCGATGCCATCGCGCTGCATTCCGGGTACCCCGCGCGCGAACTCCTGCCCGAGCGCCTCGTGCGCGCCGCGATCGCGCGGGCCGGGCGCAGCGACGCGGCGATCGTGCGGTCGCCCGTGGCGGGGCATCCCGAACTGCAGTCGTGGTTCGCGAACGAGCTCGCCGCCTTCGTGCCCGCCGGGGTCGCCCCGCCGACCGCGCGCGATGCGCTCGTCGTGGCGGGAAGCCAGAGCGGGCTGAGCTCGATCTTCCGCGCGCTCGTCGGACACGGCGAGCCGCTCGTGATCGAGTCGCCGACGTACTGGGGTGCGATCCTCGCGGCGGCTCAGGCGGGGGTCGTGCTCGTGCCGGTGCCGACGGGTCCGGAGGGACCCGACCCGGACGACGTGGACCGCGCGCTCGCGCGCACGGGCGCCCGCGCCTTCTACGCGCAGCCGAGCTTCGCGAACCCGACGGGCGCGCAGTGGTCGCGCGAGGTCGGCGCGGCCGTGCTCGAGGTGGTGCGCCGCCGCGGCGCGTTCCTCATCGAGGACGACTGGGCGCACGACCTCGCGATCGACGCCGATCCGCGCCCGCTCGCCGCGCTCGACGACGACGGCCATGTCATCTACCTGCGGTCGCTCACGAAGAGCGTGTCGCCCGCCCTGCGCGTCGCCGCCGTCATCGCCCGCGGCCCCGCGCGCGAGCGGATCCTCACCGACCGCGCCGCCGAGTCGATGTACGTCAGCGGCCTGCTGCAGGCCGCCGCGCTCGACGTCGTGACGCAGCCGGGCTGGCGCTCGCACCTGCGGGGCGTGCGCGAGCAGCTGCGCGCTCGGCGGGATCTGCTCGTGCGCAGCATCCAGGAGCATGCGCCGGCCGCCCATCTCGAGATCGCGCCCGTCGGCGGGCTCAATCTGTGGCTTCGGCTGCCCGACGGGGCTGACGCCGAGAGCCTCGCGCGCGCGTGCGAGAGCCGCGGGCTCATCGTCGCGCCGGGCACGGAGTGGTTTCCAGCGGAGGCTGCGGGTCCGTATGTGCGGCTCAACTTCTCGGGCGAGAATCCCGACCGGTTCCCCGACGCGGCGCGCATCCTCGGCTCGCTGCTCTGACGGCGCCGAGGCGTGTCAAGGGCTGGTGCAGGTCGGACTCATGGGGTTGGCTGGGCACACCATCGGCAGAAGGAGGGCACCGGATGCCTGGATTCATCGCGCGAGCCGACATCGAGGTCGACGCGTCTCCGCAGCGGGTGTGGGAGACGATCACGAAGCACGCATCGGAGGTCAACTTCGGGGCGACCGTCGAATCCGACTGGAAACCCGGCTCGTCCGTCGTGTGGAGCGGCGAGTGGGAGGGCAAGTCCTTCGAGGACCGCGGCGAGGTCATCGAGGCCGTCGCTCCGCACCGGCTCGTGCTGACCCACTTCAGCGGCGAGCACGCGGAGGGCAGTGAGCATCGGCTCACGTACGAGCTGGCGGGGCGCGGCGCGGGCACGCACCTCGACTTCTGGCAGGACGGCAACGCCACGGAGGGCGCCGCGAGCGAGTCCGAGGCGAATTGGCGCCGCCACCTCGCCGCGATCAAGGAGCGCGCCGAGGCCTGACCTGGGCCCTCACGCCCCGCGCCGCCGCCCGTGCGCACCCGCCCTTTGCGCCGAGACAAGGGATTCCGTCGAGACAGGGCGTCAGGACGCCTCGTCTCGGCGAGATCCCCTATCTCGCCGAGTCGCGCTGGGCGAGAGGCGGGCGGGCGGACGCGGGGCGGGCGCGCGGGATCGTGGTCACCGCCCGGGATCGATCGCAGGCTCGGCGGGCTTCCCGTCGGCGCCGGCGCGCTGCTCGGCCTCGAGGCGCTCGGCCTCGTCGCCGCCGATCGCCTCGCCGCGGGCGACGAGCCCGGCGACGTCGGAGAGCGGGATCTCCTTGAGGAAGATCGCCAGGATGAGCGCGACGCCGATGAAGGGGATGAGGTACCAGAACACCGGAGCGAGCGCGTCGGCGTAGGCCGTCACGACACCGTCGCGTACCGCGTCGGGTAGCTGGCTCAGCGTCGACGGGTCGATGGTCGACGTCGCCTGCCCGGCCTGCTCGGCCGAGGCGCCGGCATCCGTGAAGACCTTCGTGAGGTTCTCGGTGAGGCGCGTCGTGAAGAGCGTGCCGAAGACGGCGGTGCCGAGCGCGGCGCCCACCTCGCGGAAGTAGTTGTTCGTCGAGGTCGCGGTGCCGATGTCGGCGGCCGGCACGGCGTTCTGTACGACGAGGACGACGACCTGCATGATGAGGCCGAGGCCGGCACCGAACACGAACAGGTACACGCAGATCAGCCAGACGGGCGTCGAGGCGGTGAGGGTCGTCATGGCGAACATCGCGATGCCGGTGATGATCGTGCCGAGGATCGGGAAGATCTTGTACTTGCCGGTCTTCGTGATGAGCAGACCCGAGGCGATCGAGGTGCCCATGAGGCCCACCATCATGGGCAGCATGAGGAGACCGGATGCCGCGGCCGACGTGCCCGACGACATCTGGAGGAACGTGGGCACGAAGCCGATCGCGGCGAACATGCCGATGCCGAGCGCGAGGCCGATCGCGGTCGCGTTGACGAAGACGGGGTTGCGGAACATCGAGAGCGGCATGATCGGGTCGGCCGCGCGCGACTCGGTGAAGATGAACAGCGCTGCGGCGACCACGAGGCCCAGGCCCCACCACCACGTCGCCATCGAGTCCCACCCGAAGTCGGCCGAGCCGCCGAAGTCGGTGAAGAAGATGAGGCACGTCGTGGCGATCGAGAGGAACAGCACGCCGAGCCAGTCGATGGGCTTCTCGGCCTTCTTGTTCGGCAGCTGCAGCGCGAACAGGGCGATGAAGAACGCCGCGATGCCGACCGGGATGTTGATGTAGAACGCCCACTGCCACGTCAGGTGGTCGACGAAGAACCCGCCGAGGAGCGGGCCGGCGACGGCCGCGAGACCGAAGACCGCGCCGAGCGGGCCGAGGTACTTGCCGCGCTCGTTGGCGGGCACGATGTCGGCGATGATCGCCTGCGACAGGATCATGAGCCCGCCGCCGCCGAGGCCCTGGATGGCGCGGAAGACGACGAACATCCAGAAGTCGGTCGCGAACGCGCAGCCCACCGAGGCGAGGGTGAAGATCGCGATCGCCGCGAGGAAGAGCCGGCGCCGTCCGAGCACATCGCCGAACTTGCCGTAGATCGGCATGACGATCGTCGTCGCGAGGATGTACGCGGTCGAGATCCAGACCTGGTGCGAGACGCCGCCGAGCTCGCCGACGATCGTCGGCATGGCGGTCGAGACGATCGTCTGGTCGAGGCTGGAGAGCAGCATCCCGGCGATCAGCGCGGAGAAGATGATCCAGATGCGCCGCTTCGTGAGCAGCAGGGGAGCGGGCCCGGCGGAGATCGTCGGGACGGAGGCGGTGGCTGTCATCGGGTGTTTCCCATCAGTGCGGACTGGGTGGCGAAGAGCTCGCGCGCCGCGCCGATGCGCCGCTCGAAGATCTCGAGGAAGGTGTCGTCGTTCCCCGGCTGGAGGAACTCGCCGGCCGCCGCGCGCACGAGGGCGCCGACGACCTGGGCGGCGACCTCGGCGCGGAGGTCGCCGTCGGGCAGGCCCTCGCGCTGCACGATGAGCCGCGCGTCGAAGCGCTCACTCTCGGCGCCGAGCTCGAGCATCCGCGCGAGGAGGCGGGGCTCCTTCTCGACGGCGGCGAAGAGGTCGCGCACCGTGTCAGGGGCGATGTCGAGCGCGCGCCAGCGGTCCTCTGCCAGCACCGCGAGATCGGTGAGGAGCGTCGGTGAGAGCCCGCCGGGGGTGTGGCTGCCCTCGGCAAGGAAGCGGGCGACGGCCGCGGCATCCGACCGCTCGAGAGGAACCCCGAGCACCGCATCGTCTTTGGAGGCGAAGTAGTTGAAGAACGTGCGGCGGGAGACCGCAGCCTCGCTGCAGAGCTCTTCGACGGTGAAACCGGAGAGGCCGCGCTCGGCCGTGAAGTGCCGAGCCGCCCGAATGAGGGCGCGCGTCGTATCGGAGCGGCGCCGCTCGCGCGGAGAGTCTGCACTTTCTTCCATGGAGTGCATTTTTGCACCCGAGCGGGCTTAGTGCAAATCACTGTCCGGGTCTCGCCCTCATCGCCCATTGCGGTCGGGCGAACCGCCATGGTGCAATGACTCCAGGTTCCGTCTGATGCGGGGGGCGCATCCGAGGACGGACCCGGATTGCCCGGCGACGTCGTGCCCGCCGTTCCCTCGACGTGGGCCGGAGTCGACGCATCCCTTCCGACCCGCGTTCCCTCGCTGATCGGAAGGTGAACGAAATGAAACTGCTGCACGTCATCGCAAGCCCGCGACTGGATGGATCCCGGACCCTGGGCATCTCGCAGGCGCTGCTCGACGAGCTGGCCGGCCGCATCCCGGATCTGGAGATCGAGACCCTCGACCTCTTCCAGGAAGACCTGCCCGCCATCGCCGGCGACAACATCGACGCGAAGTACACGCTTCTCGCGCGTATGCCCATCGGGCGCGAGCACGCCGAGTCGTGGGCGGAGATCGAACGCGAGATCGAGCGGTTCCGCCGCGCCGACGCGTACGTCATCTCCACGCCGATGTGGAACTTCGGCATCCCGTACGTGCTCAAGTACTACATCGACTGCATCGTCCAGCCCGGTTACCTGTTCCGCTTCACCGAGCAGGGCTACCCGGAGCCCCTCCTCGAGGACCGGCCGACGATCGTCGTGTCGTCGTCGGGCAGTGACTACAGCGATGCCACTCCCATGAAGGCGCTCGACTTCCTGGAGCCCTACCTGCGCACGATCTTCGGATTCGTCGGGCTGCAGGACCTGACGTTCATCCGCGCGCACGGCGTCGACGTCTCGGAGCCGGCGCGGGATGCCGCGCTCGCGGGAGCGCTCGAGGAGGTGCGCGCCCTGGCGGCATCCGACCGGTGGCTGCGGGTGGCGGCGTGACGCCGCGGATCACGCGGCCGCGATGAGCACCTGCGGCGCGGACTGCTTGATCCGCGTCTGCAGCCACCGCTGCTGAACCGAGGTCTGCTCGTCGCACGACGAGCAGACCTCGAGCAGCTCGGTGTCGCGCAGCGAGTGCGCGGCCTGCTCGATCACGATCCAGGTCAGGTGCACGTAGCCCGCGAGCGCGTGCAGATCCTGCAGGTCGCGCAGCATCCCGAGCGGACCCGGCCGCGGTGCGCCGAGCCCCCTGTCCTCGAGCCGCTCGGGCTCGTCGTCGTGGGGACCGGCGCCGTACTTGCCGATGAGCGGCGACAGCTTCTGAGCATGCGAGACGCACTGCTTCGCGAGCGCCAGGCAGAGGTAGTGGATGTCGGGCTCGTCCCCGTGCGTCTCGGCCACCCGCACGAACGAGTCCGCCAGCGCGAGCTCGGACTCGGCCTGCAGGGTCAGGTACACGGGGAGCTTCATGACGCATCCCCGATGCGCTCGAGCCGCACGGCGGCGACCTTGAATACCGGCTGCTTCGAGACGGGATCCCACTCCGTCAGCGTCAGTTCATTCGCGGCGGTGGGATGCCTCGACTCGGCGTAGGGCGGAGCATCCCAGTATCCGTAATGGAACGGGGCGAAGACGGTCCCCGGCTGTATGTCGGTGATCCGCAGCGGCGCGACGATGCGGCCGCGCCGGGAGCGCACCTCGACGAGATCGCCGTCCGAGGCCCCGTGGGCCGCCGCTGTCGCGGCGTCGGTCTCGACCCAGACGTCGGGCGCGGCATCCACCAGTTCCGGGGTCCGGCCCGTCTTCGTGCGCGTGTGGAAGTGGAAGACGGAGCGCCCCGTCGTGAGCGCGAGCGGATAGTCGGCGTCGGGCGGCTCATGCGGACCCGAGTACGCGGTGGCCTTGAGCTGCGCCCGCCCTGCGGGGTCATGGGCCTTGTACGTGTCGGGCTCGACACCCGCCCCCGTCATGAGGTCGTGGCCGTACGACTCGCAGTAGTCGGGCTGCGTCGGGAAGACGCCGTCGGTGTAGAGCCGGTCGGTGCTCTCCTGCTCGCCCTCGCGACGCGGCCAGCGGATGCCGCTGACGCGACGCAGGTCGTCGTACGAGATGCCGGTGTAGTCGCACGGCCTTCCGCGCGAGCACTCCTGCCACGCCCGGTACACCTCCTCGGGCGTCGTCCAGTCGAGGAGCGGCGAGCCGTCCTTGCGACGGAAGTCCATGCGTCGGGCGTAGTCGAGGAAGATGTCCATGTCGGCGCGCGCCTCGCCGGGAGGCTCGACGGCCTTCTCGGACAGGTGCACCACGCGTGTCGCGTTCGTGAAGGTGCCCGTCTTCTCACCCCAGGCCGCGGCGGGCAGGACGACGTCGGCGAGGGCTGCCGTCTCGGTGAGATAGAGGTCCTGCACGACGAGGAACAGCTCGGGCTTCGCGAGGACCTCCCGGATGCGGGGAAGCTGCGGCAGCGAGACGGCGGGATTGGTCGCCTGCACCCACAGGAACGAGATCGACCCCTGCTCGACGTGGCGGAAGATCTCCATCGCGTGCGTCGCCTCGGCCCAGTGGGGCAGGGTGGCGGAATCGATGCCCCACAGCGCCGCGATCTCCTCGACGTGCTGCGGATTCTGCCAGTTGCGGAAGCCGGGCAGATCGCCCGCCCCGCCGGTCTCACGCGTGTTCTGCGACGTCGGCTGACCGTTCATCTGCAGGATGCCGCATCCCGGCCGCCCCAGCATGCCGCGCAGCAGGTGCAGGTTGTTGACCTGGCACGACGCGGCCGTCGCCTGCTCCGCCTGATAGAAGCCCTGCAGCACGGTCGACAGCACGCGCTCCGAGGTGCCGAAGATGCGGGCGGCGCGCCGGATGTCGTCGGCCTCCACTCCGCATTCCTCGGCAGCGCGCTCCGGCGTCCACTCGTCCGCGAAGCCGCGCAGCTTCTCGAGCCCCGTCGTGTGCGCGGCGATGTACTCGTCGTCGGTCCAGCCGTTGACGAGGAGCTCGCGCACGAGCGCGAGCATGAGCGCGAGGTTCGTGCCGGGGCGGACCGGCAGGTGGACGTCGGCGCGGCGCGCGACGGGGGTCTCACGCGGGTCGACGACGACGAGCAGCGGCGGCTCGGGCCCATCGAGGCGGTCGAGCACGCGCGCCCACTGCACGGTCTGGGTCTCGGCCATGTTGTGGCCGAAGAGGAAGAGCGCGTCGCAGTCGTCGACGTCCTCCTGGCAGCCGGGCTGCCCGTCTGCGCCGAACGACTCCTTCATCGCCGCCGCGGCTGTCGCGGTGCACAGGCGTGTGTTCCCGTCGACGTGCGGGGTGCCGATGCCCGCCTTCGCGACGATGCTCAGGACGTAGTAGTCCTCGATGAACAGCTGCCCGCTCGTGTAGATCCCGTGGCTGAGCGGTCCCTTCTCCCGCAGGAGCGTCGAGCTGCGCTTGACGATGAGGGCCATCGCCTCGTCCCACGTCGCGGGCACGAGGGTGCCGTCGCGGCGGACGAGGGGCGTCGTGAGCCGGTCGGCGTTCGCGAGCCCCTGCCAGCTGGCGTAGAGGCCCTTCGGGCCGAGGCGTCCCTTGTTCACGGCGTCGTCGCCGCGCCCCCGGATGCCGATCATGCGGCCGTCCTTGACCGCGATGTCGCATCCGCAGCCGTTGCTGCACAGGACGCAGGCCGACCGCACCCAGGCGTCGACGTCGTCGTCGGTGTAGCCCTCGGCCAGATGCTGGTCGACGCGCACGGGCCATTCCCCGCCGTTCGGGATGGGGGTGCGGGCTCCCCAGATGTCGCGCACGCGCGGCGCCCCGGCGCCCGCGAGCAGCATGTCGTGCTTCCTCATGGCGGCATCGTCGCGCGGACGCGCCGCTGCGCGGCATCCCCTTGACGAGGATGGGTAGACCGCCCTCGCGGTGCTGCGCAGCGGTGCGCCCCGCAGCGCTTCGTCGGAGATTCCCCCCACCGTCGGAGGATTCGGGCCGAAACCTCCGACTCCGGCGCACATCTCCGACGTCGGGGCCGGCGCGCTTCAGCTCGAGGTCGAGCGCCGCACCACGAGCTCGGGCGGGAAGACGGTCTGCCGAGGGATGCTGTCGGGGTCGGCGGCCTCCTCGAGGACGATCCGCAGCGCCGTGCGCCCGATCATTCGGCTCGGCTGCCGGATCGACGAGAGCGGCACGGCGGCCGCGCCGGCGAAGGCGATGTCGTCGAACCCGATGATCGCGATCTCGTCGGGCACCAGCATCCGCCCGTCGACGACGAGGGACTGCAGCAGTCCGAGCGCGAGCAGGTCGTTGGCGGCGAAGAGGGCGTCCGGCCACTCTCGGCGGGGGCGCTGCAGCAGCCGGGCGCCGGCCTCGACGCCGTCGGCGACCGTCATGGCGGCCGTGTGGATGACCTCGAGGTCGACGCGCGCGTCGGCGTTCTCGGCAGCCGCGCGGGCGCCGGCGAGCCGATCGCTCACCTGCCGGATGTCGAAGGGGCCCCCGATGAAGGCGATGCGCCGTCGCCCGCCCTCGATGAGGTGCTCGACGGCCATGCGTCCGCCGACGACGCTGTCCACCGAGACCGACGAGAACTTGCCGTCGCCGCTGAACCTGTCCACGAGCACGGCGGCGATGCCCCGCGCGCGGAGGCGCTGCAGTCGCGTCGTGACGTCGCCGTACGGCGCGATGAGAAGTCCCCGCACCTGCTGCTCCTCGAACAGGTCGAGATACATGCGCTCTCGGGAATGATCCTCGTCGGTGTTTCCGTAGAGGATCGCGATGTTGTGCCGGGATGCCTCGTCCTCGGCCCCGCGGACGACGTCGTTGTAGAAGGGGTTCTGCCCGTCGAGCACGACGAAGCCGACCGTGGTGCTGACGCCCGCGCGGAGTTTGCGGGCGGCGTCGTTGCGGATGTAGCCCAGCTCCTCGATCGCGCGGTTGACGCGGAGGGCGGACTCGGCCGACACCTCGTCGGGACGATTGAGCACGTTCGACACGGTGCCCACCGACACACCCGCACGCTGCGCGACATCGCGAATGCTCGCCGGCACGGAACCTCCTCTTCGAGTCACGATTCGGTCACTGTCGGCGGATGACTTGACCGCAGTGAACGTCCTCCATAGAGTATGCCTGAACCTGACCTGAATCGATTCATGATCTTTTCACCTCAACGAGGAGGAGCGGCGCCGTGACAGATGGCACAACCTCGCCGGAACCGGCACTCGAGCTGCGACGCGTCGTCAAGTCCTTCGGACCCGTCGTGGCTCTCCGCTCGGGCACGCTGACGCTGCGGCCCGGATCCATCCACGCCCTGATCGGCGAGAACGGCGCCGGCAAGTCCACGCTCGTCAAGATCGTCGCCGGGCTCTACCGCCGGGATGCGGGCGAGTTCCTGCTGCACGGCGAGCCCGTCGACTTCACCTCGACCGCGCAGTCGAAGGCCGCGGGAATCGCCGTCATCTACCAGGAGCCGACGCTCTTCCCCGACCTGTCGGTGACGGAGAACATCTTCATGGGCCGTCAGCCCACGAACCGCCTCGGCCGCATCGACCGCAAGGCGATGCGCGTCGAGACGCAGCAGATCTTCCAGCGCCTGGGCGTGTCGATCGATCCCGACCGCGTGACGGAGGGCCTCTCGATCGCCGACCAGCAGATCATCGAGATCGCGAAGGCCATCTCGCTCGACGCGACGGTGCTCATCATGGACGAGCCCACCGCCGCCCTCTCGGGTGTCGAGGTCGAGCGGCTCTTCGCCGTCGCGCGGAGCCTGCGCGACGAAGGCCGTGCGCTGCTGTTCATCTCGCACCGGTTCGACGAGGTCTTCGCCCTGTGCGACACCGTCACCGTCATGCGCGACGGCGCCTACGTCGGCACGACGCCGATCGCCGAGACGACGGTCGACGAGCTCGTCCGCCAGATGGTGGGTCGCGACGTGACCGAGCTCTTCCCGAAGCTGCCCTCGAAGGCCGGCGACGTCGTGCTCGAGGTGGAGGACCTGACCCGCACGGGGGTCTTCCGCGACATCTCGTTCACGCTGCGGGCGGGCGAGATCGTCGGGCTCGCGGGCCTCGTGGGCGCCGGTCGCAGCGAGGTCGCGCGGGCGGTCTTCGGAGTGGATGCCTACGACTCGGGCCGCGTCCGCCTTCACGGCAAGCCCCTCGCGAAGGGTGATCCGCGGGTCGCGACGGCTCGCGGGCTCGCGCTCGTGCCCGAGGACCGCCGCAAGCAGGGTCTCGTCCTCGACGAGGGCGTCACCCGCAACATCACGCTCGCGATCCGCTCGAAGCTCTCGAAGTGGGGCCTCATCTGGGGCGGCCTGGAGAACCGGGCCGCCGAGGTGTGGGCGAGCCGCCTCGAGGTGAAGACCGCCGCACTCGACGCGGAGGCCGGCACCCTGTCGGGCGGCAATCAGCAGAAGGTCGTGCTCGGCAAGTGGCTCTCGACCGAGCCCACCGTGCTCATCGTCGACGAGCCGACGCGCGGCATCGACGTCGGAACGAAGGCCGAGGTGCACCGCCTGCTGAGCCAGCTCGCGCAGGAGGGACTCGCGATCCTCATGATCTCGTCGGAGCTGCCCGAGGTGCTCGGCATGGCCGACCGCGTCCTGGTGATGCGCGAGGGCCGGCTCACCGGCGAGTTCACCCGAGAAGAGGCGACGCCCGAGACCGTCATGTTCGCCGCCACCGCCGACGAGGAGGTCGCCCGATGACCGCGGTCGCCACTCCGCCCACCGCTCCCGCCGCTGGCACGAGCGCAGCATCCCGCATCGTCAAGCACATCGCCACGGCTCGCGAGACCGGCATCGTCATCGCGCTGCTGCTCGTCATCCTCTTCGCGACGCTGCGCAACCCAGCGTTCCTCTTCTCGAGCGACGGCTTCCGCGACCTGCTGCTGACCCCGTCGCTTCTGCTGCTCGTCGCAGTCGGCCAGGCGATCGTCATCATCACGCGCAACGTCGACCTCTCGGTGGGCTCGATCGTCGGCCTCACGGCCTACCTGACGGGCCGGCTCTTCATCGACGTGCAGGGGATCCCGGTGATCGCCGTCTTCGCGGCGGGCATCGTCTTCGGCGGGATCCTCGGTGTCATCAACGGCGCGCTGGTCGCGTTCGCCCGGGTGCCCGCCCTCGTCATCACGCTCGGCACGATGTACATCTACCGCGGCATCAACGTCGCGTGGACCGGCAGCAACCGCATCAACGCGTCGGACCTCCCCGCCGACTTCCGCGGGCTCGGGACGGGGCAGATCCTGTTCATCCCGATCCTCACGATCATCGCCGTCGTCGTCCTGGTGGTCGCCGCCTGGTACCTGCGCAACCTGCGCAGCGGTCGCGAGCTCTACGCGATCGGCTCCGACCCCGCCGCGGCTCACCTCTACGGCCTCAACGTCACCCGCCGCGTGATCGCCGCGTTCGTCGTCTCGGGCGCCCTGTCGGGCCTCGCCGGCGTGCTGTTCGCCGCCCGCTACGGCACGGTGAGCTCGGGCGCGGGCCTCGGCTGGGAGCTGCAGGCGATCGGCGCCGCGGTCATCGGCGGTGTCGCGATCTCGGGCGGCGTCGGCACGGTCTGGGGCGCGGCGATCGGCGCCTACCTGCTGCTCACGATCAACCGGGCCCTGCCGATCCTCGGCATCGACGACTTCTGGCAGCGCGCCGTGGTCGGCGTGCTGATCCTCGGCGCCATCGTCCTCGACCGCGTGCTCGCGGTCCGCCAGCATCGACGTCTCATCGCACAGAGGGAGCAGGCACGATGACCGCCGCCGCCACGACCACCGCCGTGCCCGCGCGCACCTACAAGGCCTACGGCCGTCCGGCCTGGCGACGCTTCCTCCTGACGCGCGAGATGGCGATCATCGCTCTCCTGGTCCTCGTCGTCGTCGTCTCGCTCGCCGTCGTGCCGCACTTCGACAGCCCGCTGACGGTGACGTACCTGCTGCGGGACATCGCGCCCATCCTCCTCATCGCCCTGCCGATGACGCTCATCATCATCACGGAGGAGATCGATCTGTCGGTCGCGAGCATCGTCGGGCTCAGCTCGGTGATGACGGGGCTCCTCACGCACGGCGGCTGGCCGTTCCCGCTCGCGGCGCTCGCGGCGATCGTCGTCGGCCTCATCGCCGGCGTGTTCAACGGATTCCTCGTCACGGTCGTCGGCCTCCCGTCCCTCGCCGTCACGATCGGCACGCTCGCCCTCTACCGAGGGATCGCGGTGGGCCTCCTCGGCACGACGGCGATCACCGACTTCCCGCAGGACTGGACCGAGCTCGCCAAGGCCAACATCCCGGGCACCCCCGTCCCGGCGATCATGATCCCCTTCGTGATCCTCGCGATCATCTTCGCCGTGCTGCTGCACTTCACGCCGTTCGGGCGCACCCTCTACGCGATCGGCCTCAACAAGGAGGCGGCGGCGTTCTCGGGCATCGACGTGGGGCGCACGAAGTTCGTCCTCTTCACCCTGTCCGGCACGGTCGCGGGCTTCGCGGGCGTCTACTTCACGCTCCTCTACTCCAACGCCCGCGGCGACAACGCGACGGGCATGGAGCTGCAGGTCATCGCCGCGGTCCTCCTCGGCGGCGTGTCGATCTTCGGCGGCCGCGGTGCGCTGCACGGCGTCATCGCGGGCGTGCTGCTCATCGGCGTCCTCGGCAGCTCGCTGCGACTGGCGGGCATCACGAGCGACATCATCAACGTCATCACGGGAGTGCTGCTCATCCTCTCCGTGGTGTCGGCAAGCCTCCTCGCCTGGCTGCAGAAGCGACGCTCTGCGGCCATCGGCAGGAAGAAGGGCCAGGCCGGGGTCTCCTCCCCGTCCGAACGGGCCACCCGGTAACCACCCACAGCGAAGACCTCGCACCAAGGAAGGAAACAATGATGTTCGAATTCACGCGCTCCCGGCGCGCGGGGGTCATCGCGGCTCTCGCCGTCGGTGTGACCCTGCTCGCGGCCGGATGCTCGGGCACGAGCGGCGGCGGAGACTCGACCGGCGGCAGCGGCGGCGACGCCAACCTGTCGATCACGATGCTGCCCAAGAACCTCGGCAACCCCTACTTCGACACCTCGACCAAGGGCGCCAAGGCGGCCGCCGCGGAGTTCAAGGGCACCCTCGACGAGGTGGGCCCGTCGGAGGCGAGCCCGACCTCGCAGGTCAGCTACATCCAGACCGCGGCACAGCAGGGCGCCGGCGCCCTCATCGTCTCGGCGAACGACCCCGAAGCGATCTGCGACGCGCTCAACGAGGCGAAGTCGGCGGGCGTGAAGGTCGTCACCTTCGACTCCGACACGAACAAGGACTGCCGCGACCTGTTCATCAACCAGGCGACCGCCGACGGCATCGCCAAGGTGCAGGTGGACGAGATCGCGACGCAGATCGGGGATGCCGGTGAGATCGCGATCCTGTCGGCCTCGGCCAACGCGACCAATCAGAACGCCTGGATCGAGACGATGAAGACGCTGCTGGCGTCGGACCACCCGAACATCAAGCTCGTCGAGGTCGCGTACGGTGACGACGACGACCAGACGTCGTTCGACAAGACGGCGGCCCTCCTGCAGACGTACCCCGACCTGAAGGGCATCATCTCGCCCACGACGGTCGGCATCGCCGCCGCGGCCCGCTACCTGTCGACCTCGGAGTACAAGGGCAAGGTCGCGCTGACCGGTCTCGGCACGCCGAACCAGATGCGCGAGTACGTCAACGACGGCACCGTCACCTCGTTCGCGCTCTGGAACCCCGAGGACCTGGGATACCTCGCCGCGTACGCCGCCGCCGCGCTCATCAAGGGCGACATCACCGGCAAGGACGGCGACACGTTCGACGCCGGCAAGCTCGGCTCGTTCACGGTCGGCAAGGACGCCACGGTGCTCCTCGGCGACCCGTACGTCTTCACGAAGGACAACATCGGCGACTTCGACTTCTAGGAGTCGCCCCCGAAGGCCCCGGCATCGCCGGGGCCTTCGGCATGAGGCGGGGCGATGCGGCGCACCGGAGGCGAGGCGCCGATCCGGGCGTCCGGTGAGGTCGCACGCCGATCGGCTGACGTCAGAACCGCAGCGCGAACACGACGGCGACGCCCACGAGCGCCGCGATCGTCGTGAGCCCCGCGAGCGCGAGCAGGAGCCGCCCGTCCGGAAGGTCTGCGCGCCGCCCGCCGTCGAGCGCCGCCTCGAACCTCCGGTAGCGCCGCTGCGCGCCGAGCCACAGCCCGCCCGTCGCCACGAGGCCGAGAAAGCCCGGAACGACCCACAGCACGTTCCCGAGCGCCGCGGGCAGCAGGCGCATCGAGACGAGGCATCCCAGCGCGAAGGCGAGGGCGGTCCGCCGCCACGCGAGCTCCGTCCGCTCAGGCTGGAGACCCGGATCGCGCGCCGTCATCGCAGCAGCACCGCGAGCAGCACGAGCACGGCGGCGAGCGTCACGGCGACGGTGAGGAACACCCCCAGCAGCGATGCGGGCAGCGGGCGGTCCTGTCGCATCGCGCGCTCGGTGCGCATCCAGCTCACCCACGCGAGCACGGGGATGAGCGCCCCCGAGATCAGCAGCACGAGGGATGCCGCGAGCCGCAGCCCCGCGTGCAGGTCGAGCCCGAGCACCTCCAGCGCGACGCCGCCCGCGAGCAGCGCGAGCGCCGTGCGGATCCACGCGAGGAACGTGCGCTCGTTGGCGAGCGTGAACCGCACATCGGGCTCGTCGCCGACCTCGTAGACGGAGCGTGGGAAGCGGGTCACGCTCCCAGTCTGGCCGGGGTGCGGCATCCACCGCTCGTCCTGCTCTTGACGCGCCGAGGGTTCACACATGAAACTGTCTGCCCACGGCCCCCGACCAGGAAGTCCTCGCCATGAGCATCGTCATCGTCGGCGAATGACCGCTCTGCGACAGCGCATCACGCGCGCGCTCGACGCCCGGCACGCCGCGCCCGCCGCCTCGCGCCTCGAGCTGCCGGTGTGGAAGCGATGAACCCGCCGGTTCCGCAGCTCGAGCCGGCGTTCGAGGTCGTCGTGCGGCTCGGTGCGCTCGAGGATCACGGCGTCACGCGGGCGGGGCATCGACGGGTCGTGCCGATCACGGGCGGGACCGTCACCGGTGCGTTCGACGGCGAGATCCTGCCCGGAGGCGCCGACTGGCAGCTCGTCCGCGCCGACGGCTCGATCGAGATCGACGGACGCTACACGGCCCGCGCGGCGGACGGGTCGTTCCTCTACCTTCACGCCGTCGGAGTGCGCAGCGGCTCGCCCGAGGTGCTCGAGGCGCTGCTGCGCGGCGAGGCCGTCGATCCCGCCGACTACTACTTCCGGACGGTCGTCACGATCGAGTCGTCGGCGCATCCCGAGTTCGAACGCTCGCTGTACGTGGCGTCCTGCGTCCGCGACGCCGACGCCGTTCGCTACACGGCGTACCGCGTCACCTGATCCGGGCGGTCCTCACCGGCTGCGGCTCGACGCGCCAGGTTACGTGTCTCCGAGGATCGGGTTTGGCCGGTGACGGCATCCCGATCTACTCTTTGTAGGTAAGGCTTGCCTCACAACCGATGTGAACGCTCGGCGAGGCAGCCCGCTCCCCGACACCTCCAGAACCGGACACCGCTGTGCTCGCCACCCTCCTCATCGGCCTTCGCGAAGGGCTCGAGGCCGCGCTCGTCGTGGGCATCCTCGTCGCCTACGTCACGCGACTGGGCCGCCGCGACGTGCTCCCGCGCCTCTGGGCGGGCGTCGGCCTCGCCGTCGGTCTCGCGCTCGTCATCGGCGGGATCCTCACCTTCGGCGCCTACACGCTCACCTTCGAAGCCCAGGAGCTGCTCGGCGGACTCCTGTCGGTCGTCGCCGTCGCCATGGTCACCTGGATGATCTTCTGGATGCAGCGCACGGCGCGCACCCTCAAGCGCAGCCTCGAGTCGGACGTCGCCCGCGCGCTCGCCAGCGGCGGCATGTGGGCGATCGTCGTGATCGGGTTCGTCTCGGTCGCCCGCGAAGGCGTCGAGACGACGCTGCTGCTGTGGTCGATGGTGCAGTCGTTCGGCGATGCTCCGGCCGCCCTCCTCGGCGCCCTCCTCGGACTCGCGGCCGCCGTCGTGCTCGGGTGGCTGCTCGCGCGCGGGATGCTGCGCCTCGACCTGCGACGCTTCTTCACGTGGACCGGCGCGTTCCTCATCATCGTCGCCGCCGGCGTGCTCGCCTACGCGGTGCTCGACCTCCAGGAGGCGGGCGCGCTCCCGGGTCCCTTCACCGACGCCGCGCCCGTCGACCCCGCCACGGGCGCCGTGCTCGTCGGTCTGCAGGCCTTCCCCTTCGGCTGGGCGTTCGATGTGACGGGTGCCATCCCGCCGGGCAGCGCGCTGGCGACCGTGCTGCAGGCGACCGTGGGCTTCATGCCGCGCATGTCGTGGCTGCAGGTCGTGGCGTGGGTGCTCTACGTCGTGATCGTCGGCGGCCTGTGGGCTCGCCTCCAGTTCCGCCGCAGCCCCGCGGCCTCCACCTCGTCGCGCCCCGCTGACGCCGAGGCCGCCCGGGCCGGCGACGCCGAGGCCCCGCGGGTCGGAGACGACTCCCGCGCGGCATCGACCGCGCGTCGGGCCCCGGCATCCCCCATCACCCTCTCGACCGCCGTCCGGCAAGGAGAAGCATGACCTCCCATCGTCTCGCCGGGGCCGTCGCCCTCGGCGTCGTCGGCACCCTCGCGCTCGCGGGCTGCGTCGCCAAGGCCGACGCCGCTGCGACCGATGACGGGCTGACCGTCACGTCGACCGCCGACACGTGCGCGGTCTCGTCGGCGACGGCGAAGAGCGGAACGCTCGCGTTCGAGGTGACGAACAGCGGCAGCGACGTCACGGAGTTCTACCTGCTGGCCGACGACGGGCTGCGGATCGTCGGCGAGGCCGAGAACATCGCCCCCGGGGCATCCCGCACCCTCACCGTCACGGCGCAGCCGGGCGACTACTACACGCTGTGCAAGCCGGGCATGGTCGGCGACGGCGTGGGCAAGGCCCCGTTCACCGTCACGGGCGATGCCGTCGCCGCGACGGGCGACGACGCCCAGCAGAAGCAGCAGGCCGTCGACCTCTACGCGGCGTTCGTGAAGGACCAGGTCGGCCAGCTCGTGCCCGCCGTCCAGGCGTTCGTCACGGCGTACGAGTCGGGCGACGACACCGCCGCACAGGCGCAGTTCCCGCAGGTGCGGGCATACTACGAGCGCATCGAGCCGGTGGCCGAGGCGCTCGGCGACCTCGACCCGCGCATCGACTACCGCGAGGTCGATGCCGTTGCGGAGGGCCTCGATTGGACGGGCTTCCACCGCCTCGAGAAGGATCTCTGGGTGCCCGCGCAGGACGCCCTCAACTCCGACGGCGAGACGCCTGCGTGGCAGGACTGGGCTCCGTCGACCCCCGCCGAGCGCGCGTCCTACGGCGACCAGCTCATCGCCGACGTGCAGGAGCTCTACGACTACGTGCACGGCGGCGAGTTCGAGAAGACGCTCGACGCGCAGGGCATCGCGGGCATCTCGAACGGCGCCATCGCGCTCCTCAACGAGGTCGCGACGGGCAAGATCACCGGTGAGGAGGACTGGTGGTCGCACACCGACCTCTCGGACTTCGCGGCCAATGTCGAGGGCTCGAAGATGGCGGTCTCGCTCGTCGAGGACTTCGCGTCGGCGCAGGGCGACAAGGGCGCCAACCTCGTGAAGCAGATCGACACGGGCTACAGCGACCTCGAGACGGCGCTCGCCGCGTACGGCTCGCTCTCGGCCGGGTTCGTGCCGTACACCGCCCTCACGGAGGACGACAAGCGCCAGCTCACCGACCTCATCAACGCGCTCGCCGAGCCGCTCTCGCAGCTGACCTCGACGATCCTGGAGTGACGTGAGCTCGAGCGTTCCGCAGCAGTCCCCGGGCCCGGCGGCCGATCGGCCCGCCGGGCCCTCGGGCGTCTCGCGGCGCGGCCTGCTCGGCCTCGCGATCGCGGGCGCCGGCGCGGCGGGGCTCGCGATCGGCGCGAGCGCCGGCTCCGTCGCGGGCATCGCGGCGCGCGCGAAGGATCAGGATGCCGCGGACTCGGCCTACTCCTTCTACGGCGCGCATCAGGCCGGCATCACGACGCCCGTGCAGGACCACCTGCATTTCGCGTCGTTCGACATGATGGAGCGCACCGACGCCGCCGACCTCAAGCAGCTGCTGCAGGACTGGTCGTACGCGGCGGCGCGCATGACGCAGGGACTCGACGTCAGCGCGACCGGGGCCGTCGGCGGATCGCCGGAAGCCCCGCCCGACGACACGGGGGAGGCGCTCGGCCTCGCCTCGAGCGGACTCACCATCACGTTCGGCTTCGGCCCGACCCTCTTCGAGACGGCCGACGGCGTGGACCGCTACGGCATCGCGGCGCAGCGCCCCGCGGGACTCGAGAAGCTCCCGCCGTTCCTCGGCGACGACCTCGATCCGGACAAGTCGGGCGGAGACCTCGTCATCCAGGCCTGCGCCGACGACCCGCAGGTCGCCGTGCACGCCATCCGCAACCTGAGCCGCATCGCCTTCGGCCGGGCGCGCCTGCGCTGGTCGCAGCTCGGCTTCGGCCGCACGTCGCGCACGACGGAGAGCCAGGAGACGCCGCGCAACCTCTTCGGCTTCAAGGACGGCACCGCCAACATCCTCGCCGACGACACCGACGCCCTCGCCGACCACGTGTGGGTCGCGGCATCCGATCAGCCCGCGTGGATGGCGGGCGGCTCCTACCTCGTCGCACGCAAGATCGCGATGCTCATCGAGACATGGGACCGCGTCCGCCTCTCCGAGCAGGAAGCGATCGTCGGACGCTCGAAGGGCACCGGAGCGCCTCTCTCCGGCGGGCGCGAGTTCACCGACCCGGATTTCACCGAGAAGGATGCCGCGGGCGCGCCCGCGATCCCCGTGACGAGCCACGTCCGGCTCGCGCATCCCGAGTTCAACGACGGCACCCGCATCCTCCGCCGCGGCTACAACTTCGTCGACGGCAACGACGAGCTCGGGCGCCTCGACGCGGGCCTGTTCTTCCTGTCGTTCCAGCGCGATCCCGACCAGTTCGTGCGCATCCAGAAGACGCTCGCGACCGACGCGATGCGCGAGTACATAAAGCACGTCGGCTCGGGCATCTGGGCGGTCCCGCCCGGTGCCGCGAAGGGCTCCTACGTGGGCGCAGCCCTCTTCGCCTGAGCCCTTCTTCTCCCCCCACTCCCGTCGACACCCTAGGGTCTCGCCGAGACCACCGGCTGGTGGCGCGAACAACGTAGGGGGTCGGCGACGTCATAGGGTCTCGGCGCCGCGCGCCCGGCGGCGAGGAGGGGCCCGGCCCCGCCCGACCCGATCCAATAGCCTGGTCACGTGGCCGATCCGACTCCGGCGCGCGCGGGACGCGCGCGCATCAGCGATGTCGCGGCGGCGGCGGGGGTCTCGGTCACGACCGTGTCGCACGCCCTGAGCGGGGCGCGCGCGGTCAACGCCGACACCCGGGAGCGCATCCTGCAGGTCGCGGCCACCCTCGGCTATGCGCCGGACCGCGTCGCGAGCGGCCTGCGCCGCAAGCGCACCGGGGTGGTCGGGTTCGTGGGCGACTACGTCGCGTCGACGCCCTTCGCGGGACAGATGATCGCCGGCGCCCGCGGAGCCGGCCTCGAGCGCGACATGCTGCTGCTCGTCGCCGAGTCGGGCGGCGACGTCGCAGCCGAGCAGGCGATCGTCGACCGCTTCGTCGCCCAGCGCGTCGACGGACTGCTCCTCGCCCGCATGTACCACCAGCGGGTGATCAGGCCTCGGGTGCCCTCGGACGTGCCGATCGTGCTGATGGATGCCGCTCCCGAGCGCGGCTGGAAGGTCGATGCCGTCGTGCCCGACGAGGCGCAGATCACTCGGCTCGCCTGCGACTGCCTCGTCCGCGAGGGGCACCGGAGGATCGCCTACGCCGACACCGTCGACCCGTCCCGCGCGGCGCGGGGGCGACTGCTCGGCGTGCGGGCGGCGCTCGGCGACGCCGGCATCGAGCTCACGGCCGCCGACATCTCGTCGGGAACGTCGGACTCGGCGGGCGGGCGGGCGGCGGGAGCCGCGCTGCTCGATCGGGTCGACCGACCCACGGCGATCATCTGCTTCAACGACCAGATCGCGATGGGCGTCATGCAGGCCGGCGCCCGCCTCGGGCTGCGCGTGCCGGAGGATCTCTCCGTCGTCGGCATCGACGACCTGCGTCCCGTCGCCGACGCCCTCGATCCCGGGCTGACGACCGTCGCCCTGCCGCACGCCGAGATGGGGGCGTGGGCGATGTCGCGGCTCATCGCCCGGCTCGACAAGATCGAGAAGTCGTCGCCGCGCCTGCATCTCATGCCGGGGTGGCTCGTCGAGCGCGGCTCGGTGGCGCCGCCTGCCGCGTGACAGCCGCACCGGCGACCGAGGTCAGTCGGCCGTGCGGGTCACCCGCGCCTCGCGGAGCGGGGTGAGGGATGCGTCCTCCACGCGCACGTCGCCCCGGCTCGCCTCGATCCGCACGGCCCCTCCCGGGTGTCCGGATGAGCCCGACACCATGCTGAGGCTCGCCGCTCCGCCGTTTGCGAAGACCTCGACCGAGGCCGCGTCGACGATGACGTCGAGGTGAATGCGTCCGTCCTCCGGCGCGACGACCGCGGTCCGCACAGCGCGATAGGCGTCGGGCATCTGCGCGGCGATGGCGTCGGCATCCCTCGCCACGAAGACCTGACCCGCATCGGGGTCGTAGCCGACCGTCGTGAAGGCGCCGCTCGCGCCCCGGGGGATGCGCACGCGCAGCTCACCGCCGTGGAGATCGTCGACCGCGACGTCGAGCCTGATCCGGTAGGCGGCCGACCCGGCGCGAGCGAGCTCCCGCACGTCGCCCGCGGCGACGGTCGTCGCACCTGTGCGGTGCGCCGGGCCCTCGAGCGTGCTCAGCCCGTCGACGGGAGTCGATCGCAGCGACGGCCGCCCCCCGGCATCCACCAGACGGATCGTCCGCACGATGCTGTCGGAGCCGCCGTGCCACTCGTCGCCCGGCACGTGTCCCGCATAGGCCCAGTTGTTGAGCCAGCCGATGCCGTAGCGCGTCGTGAGCCGCTCCTCGGGGGACAGGCGCGGATCGTCCCACGTGACGGAGGCGTAGTAGTCCGCGCCGTGATCGAGCCACTGGTGCTGCCGGTCATCGGGAGTGAACGTCTCACCGTCCCAATTGCCGACCCAGTAGGCGGTGCCGGTCGTCATGCCCTCGGCCGCGCCGTTCGCGCCGGCGGCGAGCACCCACCGCACGCGCGACGGGTCGCCGTCGACCGCCATGGGGAAGAGATCGGGGCACTCGAGCACCCCGAGTCCCGCCGTGGTGAAGCCGGAACGGTACGTCCAGTCCTTGAGATCGGGGGAGGTGTAGAAGCCGATCTCGTCGCCCTCGGCGAGGGCCATCACCCAGCGGCGATGCGCGTCGTCCCAGAGCAGGCGGGGGTCGCGGAAGTCGCGCACGCCGGGGTTGTCGATGACGGGATTCCCGTCGTACGGCGTGAAGTGGTACCCGCCGTCTTGCGACACGAAGAGCGACTGGCGCTGGACGCCGTCGGACTGCTGCGTGACCATCGCGACGACGGCGTCGGGCCCGAAGCCCGCCGTGTTCTCGTGGTCGACGACCGCCGTGCCGGTCCAGATGTCGCCGAGCCCGTTGGTGTACTTGTCGATCGCGACGCCTTCGTCGGTCCAGTGCACGAGGTCGGTCGAGGTCGCGTGGTACCAGGCGGTGCCGTTCCCGTCCGGATAGTCGCCGTTGTAGAGGTAGTAGTAGTGCCACACGCCGTTCAGCAGGAAGGGCCGCTGCGGGTCGTTCATCCAATGCCGCTCGGGGGTCAGATGCACGGCCGGCCGGGCGGGATCCGCCGCGGGGTGCTCCGACGGAGGAGGGGATGCCGGCGTCTCGGACGCCGGCGGTCGCACGAGCACCGCCACGCCGACACCGACGAGCAGCACGACGACGGCCGCGAGGGCGAGCACGAGGCGCCGCGTGCGGGCGGCGTGGGTGCGGGGTTCTGTTCTCGTCATGCGGTCGCTCCTTGCGAAGTCGGGGTCGGGGGCGAACGGATGCCCCGGCGCGGCCAGGGCGCCGGGGCATCCGCGTCGGATCAGCCGCCGTACTGGGCGAGCAGCTTCTCGATGAGCGCCTTCACCGGTGCGGGGACCGGCTTGCCGGCGAGGTAGTCGTCGAGCTGAGGGCCGACGGCCGCACGGATCTGCTGAGCCGCGGCATCCGGGACGCTCGCGCCGCGCTTGCCCGTGGTGAACAGGTGGCGGTTGGCGGGGATGTCGGCCCAGCCGCCGAGGCCGGCGTTGCCGTACGAGTAGTCGACAGCCGTGGTCGCGGCGTCGCCGTTCACGCCGATGTCCATCTTCACGGTCGGGGCGAGGGTGCCGCCGCGCACGAAGTTCTCCTTCGTGCCGATGGTGTCGATGAAGGACTGCACGAGCCCGCCCGGCATGACGTAGTGCGAGTACGCCTGGAAGTGTCCGGGGTGCTGGTTGTAGTCCGGCGCGAAGGGCTGGCCGCCCGCGAAGTTGAGGTTCGTCGGGTTGCCGAGGGCGAGGCCGGAGCCGCCGTTGAGCGGCTGGAAGTCGCTCCGGATGCCGTTGCCGACGAAGCCGTACACGCCCTCCGGTCCGTCGAGGCCGGCCGCGAACGTGCTGCGGTGGCTGATGGTGAAGAGGTAGTACTTGCCGTCCTTCATGACGAACTGCGGGCGCTCGGTCTGATCGGTCACGCAGTTGGCGGAGAGGATCGGCGGGAGGAACTCCCACTCGGTGAGGTCCTTGTTCTTCGCCTTGGCGAGGCCGATGTTGCCGATCTGGTACGGAGCACCCGAGGCGTTGACGGCGTCGACGGACTCCGCGTGGGGGTCGCCCGGCTGGTAGCCGAGGTCGTCGGCGTCACAGGATGCCGACTCGCGCTGCATGGCGGAGTTGCCCTCGAAGACCATGTAGGTGTCGCCGGGGTGGGCGGGGTCCTCGAACGTGAACGGGTCGCGGAAGTTGAAGTACGGGTTCTGCGCACCGGTCTGGTAATACGTGCCGTCGGCCTGCAGCAGGTCGGTGACCTTGTCGAAGCCCGTGAAGGTCACGCCCTTCGTGCCGGCGTGCACCTTTCCGACGCTGAGCGCGATGCGCGGGTCGTAGGGCTTGAGGTCCTTGCCGCTGGCGTCACGGTAGAACGCGACGTCGGTGAAGAAGAGCTTGATCTCGCCGTTCTTCGAGATGCGGGCCGAGCCCGACCACTGAGTCTGGTGGCTGTAGGACTGGTCGTCGAAGATCTTGCCGGTCACGCCGTCCTTGAAGACGAGGCCGCCGTAGGTCCAGCCGCCGTTCTCCGGACGCTCGGCGGCGGGGATGCCGGCCGGGCGGTAGAAGTAGCCGATCTTCGCGAAGACGTGACGGTCGTCGAAGCCGAGCTTGCGGTCGGCGACGAGCGAGAAGATGATCTCCTGCCCGTTGACCGAGTACTGGTTGCCGGCCTCGTCGGTCAGCGGCCAGGTGTCCCAGACCCACACCTTGCCGTTCGACATGTCGGGGAAGTCCTGCGGGACGGTCGGCATCGTGAGGGATGCCGGCATCGAGTTGGCCCGCGAAGGCGCGGTGGGGTCGGAGAGGCGCTTGAGCTGCCGCGCGTCCGCCCGCGTCCACTTGGCGGTGAAGTCGGCGTCGGGGGCGAAGGCCTCCTGAGTGTGGGTGGTGGGCTGGGGGCCGTCCTGAAGGCCGGGATCGGCGATGGCCGCGGACGAGCCCGCGACGAGCGCCGTGGCCACCAGCGCGCCGGCCGCGAGACCGCTCGCGACGAGACGCGTGGGGCGTCGATACGAAGTGTGCATGTGCAGTGGCTCCTTATGGATTCGGCATGCAAATCGATTTGCATGACGCGTCCATGCTTGCACAGAGATCGCGCGAACCTCAAACCGGGGAACGGATGCTTGACGCCGAGGCCGCTGCGATGCATACTCTGATGCGTCTGATAAATCGATTTAACATAGGAGTCGGATCGACATGGCGAGCAGGGTGCGGATCTCCGACGTCGCGGCAGCGGCCGGCGTGTCGGTGACCACCGTGTCGCTCGTGCTCAACGACGCGAAGACGCGTATCTCCGCCGAGACGCGCGAGCGGGTCCGCGAGGCGGCGCGCACCGTCGGCTACGCGCCGAGCTCCCTCGCCCGAGGACTGCGCACGCAGCGCACGCGCACGGTGGGGCTCATCTCCGACCAGATCGCGACGACCCCCTTCGCCGGACGCATGCTCGCCGGCGCCCAGGACGTCGCCCGCGAGCACGGGCACCTCGTCTTCCTCCTCGACACCGGCGGCGACGCCGGCATCGAGCGCGACGCGATCGCGGCGCTCGCCGCGCAGCAGGTCGACGCCATGATCTACGCGTGCATGTGGCATCGTGTCGTCGACGCGCCCGAGGGGATCCGCCCCGACACCGTGTTCCTCGACTGCCGCCCCGCCAACGGCGGCCACCGTGCCGTCGTTCCCGATGACCGCGCCGGCGGCGCGGCGGCGGTGCGGGAGCTGGTGGCGGCGGGGCACCGGCGCATCGCCTACGTGGATGCCGTCGAGCCGAAGCCCATCGCCTCACGGCTGCGTCTCGAGGGCTACCTCGAGGTGCTCGCCGAAGCGGGCATCGAGCCCGACCCCGCGCTGCACCTCGACGCCGAGATCTCCGCACGCGGAGGTCGCGACGCGGTCGACCGTCTGCTGTCGCTGCCGGAGGACCGCCGGCCCACCGCGATCTTCTTCTTCAACGACCGCATCGCCGTCGGCGCCTATGCCGCCGCGCACCACCGCGGACTCGACATCCCCCGCGATCTGTCCATCGTCGGCTACGACGACCAGCAGTTCGTCGCGGCGGAGCAGGACCCCCCTCTCACCACCGTCGCTCTGCCCCACTACGAGATGGGCCGCTGGGCGATGGAGGCCGCGCTCGGCGTCCGCGCGGGGGAGGAGCAGGACGCCACGCACCTCATGGAGTGTCCCGTCATCAGACGAGACTCCGTTGGCCCGCCGCCGGCGCAAGTCGCCAAACCCAGCCGGCGACGGGCTTCACACAACACCGAGCGGCCGCCGTCGGCGGCCCCCGATCGGTGATCGACGCGGGCGTCGGTCACAAGAACAGGAAACCACAATGAAGCGCAGGACGATCCCGATCCTCGCGACGGCGGCCCTCACGGGGCTGCTCGCCCTCACCGGTTGCGGGCAGGCCGGTCAGGGCGGAGCCCAGTCCGCCGACGGCCGAACCCAGCTCACGATGTGGACGCACTCCGCCGGCAACCCGGCCGAGCTGAAGGTCTACGACAAGATCATCGCCGACTTCAACGCGTCTCAGGACGAGTACGAGGTCGTCAACGAGGCGTTCCCGCAGGGCGCCTACAACGACGCGATCGTCGCGGCCGCGGCATCCGGCGATCTCCCGTGCCTCCTCGATCTCGACGGCCCCATCATGCCCAACTGGGCGTGGGCGGGATATCTCCAGCCCCTCGACCTGCCCGAGGAGCTGACCGGCAGCCTGCTGCCGACCGCCGTCGGAAAGTGGGACGACAAGATCTACTCGGCCGGGTACTGGGACGCCGCGCTCGCGATCTTCGCGCGCAAGTCGGTGCTCGAGAAGAACGGCATCCGCATCCCGACGATCGATCAGCCGTGGACGGAGGACGAGTTCGCAGCAGCGCTCGCCGCCCTGAAGGCCGGCGGCTACGACACCCCGATCGACATCGGCGCCGAGGACACCGGCGAATGGTGGCCGTACGCCTACTCGCCCTTCCTCCAGAGCTTCGGCGGCGACCTCATCGACCGCTCCACGATGCTCAGCGCGAAGGGGGCGCTCAACGGCCCCGAGGCCGTCGCGTGGGGCGAGTGGTTCCAGAAGCTCTTCGCCGACGGGTACGCCGGCAACAGCGGCACCGTGGGCAACCAGGAGTTCGTCGACGACAAGGTGGGCCTGAGCTACACCGGCGTGTGGAACGCGCTCGACTCCCTCGACGCCGTCGGCGACGACCTGCTCATCCTGCCCCCGCCGGACCTCGGCAACGGGCCCAAGATCGGCGGCGGCTCGTGGCAGTGGGCGATCTCGTCGACGTGCCCCGACGCCGACGGCGCACGCAAGTACCTCGAGTTCAGCTTCCAGGACGAGTACCTCACGGCCTTCGCCGACAACCAGATCGTGATCCCGTCGACGGAGTCGGCCGCCGAGGCGTCGAAGTACTTCGGCACCGACGGCGTGCTGCGCCCCTTCGTCGAGCTGTCGCAGAAGTTCGCGGTGCCCCGCCCCGAGACGCCGGCCTACGCCGTCATCTCGTCGACCTTCGAGTCGGCGGCGAAGGACATCATGAGCGGCGCCGACGTGAAGACCACGCTCGACAACGCGGTCTCCGAGATCGACGCGAACATCGCCTCGAACGACGGCTACGGCTTCAAGTGATCCGTCCGGTGGTGGGGGCGCACGCCCCCACCACCACCCGGAAAGGCACGTTCATGACAGTCACCCCTCCGACGGTGGCGGCCGAGACGCCGCGCCGCTCGCTCCGCCGCTTCCGCTCCATCAAGGGCCGGGAGACGTGGGCCGGGCTCGCGATGATGGCTCCCGCCGGCATCCTGCTCATCCTCTTCCTCGCGATCCCCGTGATCCTGGCGTTCACGCTCTCGTTCACGAACGCGCGGCTCATCTCGCCCAATCCGCCGCGATTCGTCGGGCTCGACAACTTCGTGCGGGCGTTCACGGCCGACCCCGTCTTCCTGCAGTCGGCCTGGAACACGTTCGTGTTCGCGCTGGTCGTCGTGCCCGTCCAAGCGGGGCTCGGCCTCCTCCTGGCGGTGCTCGTCAACCGGCGGCTGCGCGGAGTGACCGCCTTCCGCGTGATCTTCTTCGTCCCGGTCGTCACGTCGATCGTCGTCGTGTCGATCCTGTGGAAGTTCATGTACCAGAAGGACGGCCTGATCAACTCGATGATCGACACGCTGACCTTCGGGGCGTGGAGCGGCGTCGACTGGCTCAACAACCCGTCGACGGCGCTCGGCGCGATCATCGTGCTGTCGATCTGGCAGGCCGTCGGCTTCCACATGATCATCTGGCTCGCGGGGCTGCAGACGATCCCCGAAGAGCTCTACGAAGCGGCCAAGATGGACGGCGCGAGCCCGTGGCGGCAGTTCACGAACGTCACGTGGCCGGGCCTTCGGCCCACCATGGTCTTCGTCCTCGTGACGATCACCATCGCGGCGCTCGGCCTCTTCGTCCAGGTCGACGTCATGACCCAGGGCGGTCCGATGGCCTCCACGTCGACGATCGTCTTCCATGCCGTCCGCAAGGGCTACGAACAGCAGGAGATCGGGTACGCCTCGGCGATCTCGCTCATCTTCTTCGTCGCCGTGCTCCTCGTCGCGCTCATCCAGCGACGACTGACCCGAGAGAAGGCCTGACATGGCCGCGACCACCGCCGCCCTCACGACGTCTCGTTCGCGCACCTCCGCAGGTCGCGCGGCCACGAGCGAGAAGGCGTCCCGCGTCCGAGGACGCGTCTTCACCTACCTCGCGCTCAGCGCCTTCGGCGTCATCTTCCTGTTCCCGCTCGTCTACATGTTCGTCTCGAGCCTCAAGCCCGACAGCCAGATCCTGCAGGACATCGGCTCGCCGAGGGCCTTCCTCCCGGTCGGCGACATCAGCCTGGACAACTACTTCGGCGTCTTCGCCCGCGTGCCGGTGGGCCAGTTCCTCTGGAACTCCGTGCTCGTCACGGTGCTGACCGTCGGTCTCGGGCTCGTCGTGAACTCGATGGCGGGATTCGCGCTCTCGCGTCTCGAGTGGCGCGGCCGCATCGTCGTCATGGCCCTCGTCATCGCGACCCTCATCGTGCCGTTCGAGACGATCGCCGTGCCGATGGTCTACTGGGTCGCGCAGCTGCCGACCCTCGTCATCGAGGGCGGCGTGCTCAAGTACGACTTCGGATGGCTGAACACCTACCAGGTGCAGATCGTGCCGTTCATCGCGAACGCGTTCTCGATCTTCCTCTTCGCGCAGTACTTCACGACGATCCCGAAGTCGCTCGACGAGGCCGCCCGCATCGACGGGGCGAGCTGGTTCACGATCTACCGCCGCATCGTCGTGCCCCTCTCGGGCCCGGCCTTCGCGACGGTCGCGATCCTCACCTTCCTGCCGGCGTGGAACCAGTACCTGTGGCCCCTCATGGTCGTGCAGAAGGAGGAGCTCCGACCCGTCATGGTCGGCATGCAGTACTTCTTCCAGCTCAACACGGCGTGGGGCGAGGTGATGGCGTACACCTCGCTCATCACGATCCCCGTCCTCATCGTGTTCCTCGTCTTCCAGCGCGCGTTCGTGAGCAGCATCGCGGCGAGCGGGGTCAAGGGATGAGCCCGATGGATGCCGCCGGAGCCGGCGCCGAGACGACCGCCCGCGCTGCGCGGGCCGACCGAACGAAAGGCTGACACGTGTTCGACCTCCCCGGTTCCTGGGTCTGGGACTTCTGGTTCGCCGACGACGGCGAGCGGTACCACCTCTTCTTCCTCTACGCCTCGCGAGCCCTGCAGGAGCCCGACGCTCGCCATTACCGCGCCTCGATCGGGCACGCCGTCTCGACCGACCTCGTCTCGTGGAGGCAGGTGGCCGACGCGCTCGTGCGCAGCGACGGCCCGGCGTTCGACGACCTCGCGACGTGGACGGGCTCGACCGTGCGGCATCCCGACGGCACGTGGTTCCTCTTCTACACGGGAGCGTCGCTCGCCGCGGACGGGAAGAACGTCCAGAGCGTGGGCTACGCGACCTCGACCGACCTCCACGTGTGGACGAAGGCGCCCGGCCCCGTGCTCGGGGCCGCAGCCCCCTGGTACGAGACGATCGAGAGCGGCGCGTGGCACGACGAGGCGTTCCGCGACCCGTGGGTCTACCCCGACCCGGACGGCGACGGCTGGCACATGCTCATCACGGCGCGCGCGTCCGACGGGCCCGCGGACGGCCGCGGAGTCATCGGCCATGCGTGGTCGCCCGATCTGCGCCGGTGGGAGCTCCGACCGCCCCTCAGCGCGCCGAGCCCGCGGGGCTTCGGGCAGCTCGAGGTGATGCAGGTCGAGGTCGTCGACGGACGTCCCGTGCTGCTCTTCTCCTGCCTCGCGGAGCACGCGAGCGAGGCCCGCGCCGAAACGACCGGAGGAACATGGGCGGCTCCCGCCGACTCGGTCGTGGGTCCGTTCGACGTCGAGGCCGCGTATCCGCTGACGGACGACGGGCTCTACGTCGGCCGGCTCCTGCGCCGCCGCGACGACGGCCGGTGGCTCTTCTTCGCGTTCCGCAATGCCGGTCCCGACGGGCGGTTCGTGGGCGGCGTCACCGACCCGCTCCCCGTCGCGTGGCGAGGCGGGCGGCTCACGGTCGAGGCGGAGCCGGTGTCCGCCGAGGCCATCGCCGACGGAGAGAGCGAGACGGCGGTCGCCGGCATCCACTGATCCGATCAACGAGGAGGAACGCCGACGATGTCGATTCCCCGCAGCACATCCCGCACGCCCGCCCGTACGCCCGCCCGTCGGCGCGCCGCCGGGGTGACGGCCCTCGCGGCCCTCACCGCGGCGACCGTCGCGGGGCCCGTCCTCGCGCCTGCGACCGCAGACGCCGACGAGCCCGCGACGTACCGTGCCCAGTACCACTTCACGGTGCCCGACCACTGGAAGAACGACCCCCAGCGGCCGGTCTTCGTCGACGGGAAGTTCCGGTACTACTACCTGTACAACTCCGACTACGACGCCGATCCCACCGCCAACTTCGGCACGGCCTGGCGGCTCGCGACGACGTACGACGGCGTCGTGTTCGCCGATCAGGGCATCGCCGCGCCGAAGAGGACGAACGCGAACTACGACCTGTGGTCGGGGTCGACGGTCGTCGACCACGCGAACACGGCGGGGTTCGGCGCCGACGCCGTCGTGATGCTCGTGACGCAGATGGACCATCCCACGCCGGCGCAGCAGGCGAACGCGTCGGGGCCGCAGGCGCAGTTCCTCTGGTACTCGATCGACGGCGGCCGCACGTTCCGCCCCTCCGGCGATCAGCCGGTCATCCCGAACGGCGGCCGCGCGGACTTCCGCGACCCGAAGGTGGTGTGGGATGCCGAGCGGGGCCGGTGGGTCGCGCTCATCGCCGCACGCGACCGCGTCAGCTTCTACACCTCGCCGGACCTGAGGACCTGGACGCGCCGCAGCGAGTGGGTCGACACCGGCATCGGGACGATCGAGTGTCCCGACCTCTTCCGCATCCGCGCCGACGACGGGTCGTTCCACTGGGTGCTCGGGGTGAGCGCCAACGGATACGCGACGGGCGACCCCGCGACGTTCGCCTATTGGACCGGCAGCTTCGACGGCGACGCGTTCCACCCCGACACCGCGGCGCCCCAGTGGCTCGACCACGGGTTCGACTGGTACGGCGGCGTCACGTGGGAGGATCCGGCGGCACCCCTCGATCGCCGCTACGCCGTCGCGTGGATGAACAACTGGGACTACGCCCACACCACCCCGACGTGGGCCGCGGACGGGTTCAACGGCACCGACTCCATCACGCGGCAGATCGCGCTGAAGCACGTCGACTCGGGCTACAGCCTGGTCTCGCGGCCGGTGCCCGCACTCGACGGCATCGCGTCGTCCCGCACCCGGCTCGGCGACGTCGCGGTGGACGGATTCCTTCCGCTCGCGTACACGGGTGACGCCTACCGCATCGAGACCGACGTCACGTGGGACACCGCGACGAACATCGGGCTTCAGCTGCGACGGTCGGCCGACGGCTCGCGCCACGCCGACGTGGGGGTGACCGACACCTACGCGTACCTCAACCGCGGGCAGACGGGGAACCCCGGCAATCCCTGGAAGCTCGAGAGCCGCACGCCGTTCCCGGCCTCGGCGACGACGGTGCACCTGCAGATCCTCGTCGACCGCACCACCGTCGAGGTGTTCGTCGACGACGGCAGATACGTCCACTCGAGCCAGGTGTTCGCCCCGCCGGGCGATCGCGGCATCGCGCTGTACAGCTCGGGTGGGCCGGCGATCTTCCACGACCTCACGATCACCGAGTTCGGCAGCGTCGTGCAGCGCCCCGCACGGGTGCTGGCCGACTTCGAGGGCGCGACCTGGGGCGCCGGATGGAGTGCGTCGGGCGCGCTCGCGGCCATCGGTCCGTCGTCAGCCGACCTCGACGGACAGGTGGGGTCGCGCGTCGCGGACACGTACGCGGGGAGGGATGCCGCCACCGGCGTGCTGACGTCGCCGCCGTTCACGATCGACCGAAACTTCCTCCACCTCCTGATCGCGGGCGGACGGCACCCGCTCGGCGTCGAACCGGCGACCTCGGTGCAGCTGCTCGTCGACGGGCGCCCCGTGCGGACGGCGACGGGTGACGACAGCGCGAAGCTGCGACCCGTCGAGTGGGATCTGCGCGACCTCGCGGGACGGACGGCGCAGCTGCAGGTCCTCGACGATGGGACCGGAGCGTGGGGTCACATCATGGTCGACCAGGTCGTGCTGAGCGACTGAGGGATCGTCGGTCGGGTCAGGGCAGCCCGTGGCCACCGCCTAGCCTGGAAGGATGGGGGACCTGACGACGTGGGCATGGGTGCTGCTCGCGGTCGCGGCCCTCATCGTCGGGATCTCGAAGACGGCGCTGCCGGGCGCGGCGACGCTCGCCGTCGCGATCTTCGCGAGCGTGCTGCCCGCCAAGCACTCGACGGCGACGCTGCTCGTGCTGCTCATCGTGGGCGACGCGTTCGCGCTCATCACCTACCGGCGGCATGCCGACTGGCCGACGTTGATCAAGCTCGCCCCCGCCGTCGTGTGCGGGCTGCTCCTCGGAGCGGGGTTCCTCGCGATCGCGGACGATGCCTGGGTGCAGCGGACGATCGCGGTCATCCTGCTGCTCGTCGTCGCCTTCACGCTGTGGCTGCGCTGGCGCGGCACGGCGACGGGGCTCATCGGCAGGGGCGGCCGCGTCGCGGCGGCAGGCTACGGCACGCTCGGCGGCTTCACGACGATGGTCGCCAACGCCGGCGGCCCGGTCATGTCGATGTACTTCCTCGCCGCACGGTTCGAGGTGAAGGCGTTCCTCGGCACGGCGGCGTGGTTCTTCGCGATCGTCAACATCGCCAAGCTGCCCTTCGCGATCGGGCTGGGGCTGCTGACGCCGCAGAGCCTGCTGATCGACCTCGTGCTCCTGCCCGCCGTGCTCATCGGCGCATTCGCGGGCCGGGCGCTCGCGGGTCGCATGAAGCAGGCCGTCTTCGAGCGGATCGTCTTCATCCTGACGATCGTCGCGGCGCTCTACCTGCTGCTCTCCGCACCGGTGTGACGTTTTACTCCCCGGTTCCACGGGTGTCAACGGCACTTCCGCGGGGTGATCGGCGGCGAGACAATTCAGGTCATGCGATCGGTGCCGATGTTCGACCACGGCGAAGTGGTCACGACCTCGACGGGTGAGGTCGGGCGCGTCATCGTCCCGACGTCGGGTCCTCCCGTCGAGTTCTTCGATCCCCTCGACGACGAGTTCATCCTCCGCGTCGTGCACGTGGAGTTCCCCAGCGGAGAGGTCCGCCGCTACCTGGCGTCCAGTCTGACGGCGACCCGCTGACGGCCGGTCCTCCACAGACCGAGCACCGCTCGGTTTGACTTGCGTGCACGGATCACGGATGCTGTGCGGGCCCGACTTGTCACGATGGAGTGCCAATGAACCTCGCCGTCCGGCGTCCCCTCGTCGCGCTCTGCGCCATGCTCGCCCTCATCGTCGTCCAGGCGATCCTCGACCCGACGGGCCTGCTCGCACTCGTCGGCTGGTCGGGAGCGCTTCCCGCGTTCGACCGCGGACTCTGGCCGCTCGCCCCGTACGTCGTGTTCGTCCCGGTGCTCCTCGGCATGACGTGGTGGACGACGGCGCGCGCCGGCGACCGCTACTGGACGCTCGTTCCCGGCCTCGTGCTCAGCGTCCTGCTCGCGCAGGCGGCGACGGCGCTCGCGATGACGGGCGACCTCGGCGCCTCCGCCTGGGCCGCCGGCTACGTCACGGCGAAGGCCGTGCCGGCCGCGCTCATCGTCGCCGCCTTCGCCCGCTGGCTCGGCGGCAGGACCGACCGGGTGCGCCGAGACCCGGGAGCTGTGTGGGGTCCCGCGCTCCTCCTCGCCGCCGTCGCCCCGCTCCTCTCGGGTCTGTGGTGGACCGCCCCCGTCTACGCCCCCGCCGTGCCCGTCGCGCGGCCCGATCGCGGACTCTTCTCGACCGCTGTCGCGATGCTCCTCCTCGCCGCCGCGTCGGCGCTCTGCCTGCGCTGGATGCGCGCGCGTGTGCCGGGCGTGCTCGGCGGCTGGCTCGCCGCCGTCGTCGCCGGCGCGATCGTCGGCGTCGTGCAGGCGGTCGTCGCAACGATCGCCGACGGCCTGCAGGGCGACCTCTGGCCCCTCATGAGCGCGTACGTCACCGTCGCCGACGGCCTGTCGTTCGGCGTGTGCGTGGGCTGGATCGCCGGCGTCGGCGCGCTCGTCGCCGATCGCGTGCGCGTGGGCCGCGGTGCGCGCGTGCCCCTCTATGCGGCGGCGGCCGTCGCCGTCGTCGCGCTCGTCGTGTCGATGGTCGTGCCGTACGCCGGCGGGGCATCGGCCCAGGGGCGTGGGGCCGCGGCATCCATCCCCTCGCACTTCCTCCGCGCGAGCGGAGGGGTGATCGCCGACGGCGACGGCAACCAGGTGCTGCTGCGCGGCGTCAACGTCAACCAGCTCGTCGACTTCTACGCCCCGCGCCCCGACGTCCCCGTGACGCGTCCGCTCACGGAGGACGACTTCGCCGGCATCGCGGCGGAGGGGTTCGACGTCGTGCGGCTCGGGCTGTCGTGGTCGGCGCTCGAACCGGAGCGCGGACGGCTCGACCGGGGCTACCTCGACCGCATCACCGAGGCGGTCGGCTGGGCGAAGGCGCACGGCCTGTACGTCGTGCTCGACATGCACCAGGACTCGTGGTTCAACGGCGCGACGCCCGACGGCACCGCCTGCCGTCCCGGCACCGACCCGATGTGGGGCTACGACGGCGCCCCGGAGTGGGCGACGATCACCGACGGCGCGCCGCGCTGCCAGTTCCAGGGGCGTGACATCTCACCCGCGGGCGACCGCGCATTCCAGAACTTCTTCTTCGACACCGACGGCGTGCAGACGGCGCTCGTCGAGACGTGGGGGCGCCTCGCCGAGGTCTTCCGCGACGATCCGACGGTCGCGGGCTACGACCTGCTCAACGAGCCCGGCTTCGGCGAGACCGCGCCCGTCACGACCTCGCTGCTGCTCGGCCGGTTCTACGACCGCGCGATCGACGCGATCCGGGCCGCGGGCGCACCCCAGATCGTGTTCATCGAGCCGAGCATCCTGTGGTCGGGCCTCGGCTTCGACGCGGGCCCGGCGGCGGGGTTCACGCAGGACGCCAACTGGGCGTTCTCGCCGCACCTCTACGCCGAGTCGATCACGATGGACCGCTCGCTCGGCATCACTCCGATCGTGTCCATGAAGCGCCAATTCGCCCTCGCGCAGCGGGTCGCCGATCAGTACGGCGTGCCCCTGTGGTCGGGCGAGTACGGCTACTGGGGCGACGCGGCCGACCGCGTCGCCCGGCTCGAGCGCTACGCGAGGCTCGAAGACCGGTACGTCCTCGGCAGCGCCTACTGGGTGTGGAAGCAGGCGTGCGGCGACCCGCAGGGCGGCATCGGCGACGTTGGCGACGCGCTCATCCCGCAGGACTGCGCCTCCGGCGACGACCTGCCGCCCCGCGACGACCTCCTCCGCATCCTGGGTCGCGCCTACCCGCAGTCGGCGCCCGGCAGCGTCTCCGAGCTCAGCGCGACCGATGACGCCTTCGCGATGAAGGGCACGGCGGGTGAGAAGGGATGCGGCCTGCGGGTGTGGTTCCCGGGTGCGGCCGAGCCGTCGCTCGACGCCACGGGCATCACCGACCTCGAGACCGCTGCGGTCGACGGCGGCTGGATCGTCACGGGCTGCGCGGAGGGTGACTACTCGCTCGCGACGAAGTAGCGGTCGAGGGTCGCGGGATCGGCGATCGCGTCGGGGTCGAGACCCTGCACGACGACCCCCGACTCCGACGGGCGCACGAGGAACAGCTCGCGCGCGTGCTCGTTGACGGTCGCCGGTCCGTACCCCACCCGCAGGCCGAACAGCTTCCGGACGACGGGCCAGGCATCCACCGTCCTCACCAGGCGCGCGCGGTCGCCGAAGCGGAAGCCGCGCTCGGCGCCGTAGCGGC
This sequence comes from Microbacterium sp. AZCO, assembly GCF_039614715.1. GTDB lineage: Bacteria > Actinomycetota > Actinomycetes > Actinomycetales > Microbacteriaceae > Microbacterium. The sequence goes on from NZ_CP154857.1 coordinate 3,974,829, forward strand.
GCAGGCGCGCGGGTGAGTCGAACGCGGGGTCGTACGACATCGCGACGACGGCCCGCTCGCCCCCGGCGAGGGCCGCGAGTCGCGTGATCGTGAGCGAGCAGCGCTGCGGGTTCATGCAGCGGGTGTAGAAGAAGGCGAGCACCGTCTCCTCCTCGAGCAGGTCGGCGAGGGTCTGGGCCCGGCCGTCCTGGTCTTCGACGGCGATCGCGCGGAGAGCCGCGGCATCCACCGGGAAAGACGGCGGCGGGATGCTGCCGGCCGGCGCCTCGCGCGCCGCGCGCTGCTCGTCGAGCGCGTCGAGCAGCTCGCCGCGGGCCGTCCGCATCCAGGTCGGCGCGACGCTCCCGGGCTGCCAGCGCACGTAGACATCGCTCGTCGAGATGCGGTCGGCGGCCGCGCGCAGCAGTTCGGTCCAGTCGCCGGCGTCGCCGCGCACGGCTCGGGCGGCTCCCGCGAGGACGACGGGGCTCGCGCTCGTGCGCAGCTCCTCGGCGACGATCGCGCGCGCGTCGGCCGGGATGCCCCGTGCCTCGAACGAGGCGAGCAGGTGCGCGCGGACGCGCTCTGCGTCGGCCTGCGACAGGCCCTGGGCATGGGGGGCGTCCTGACGCAGATCGTCGGCGGCCACCGGCCGGGCGAGCAGCTCGGCGATCAGGAGGTCGACGGGCCGCGGCATCCCCTCACCCCTCCGGCTCGGGCGGACGCGCCTTGGCGAAGCGGTCGATCGACGTCTTGAGCGAGCGCGAACTCGTCGCGTCCTTGACGCGGTCGAGGCCCTCACGGAAGTCGGCGTCGTCGACGGCCGCCGCCGCCTCGGGGGTGAATGCGACGGCCGAGAGCGCCGTCGTGCGCAGCGTGTCGTCCTCGTCGTCGTCGAGCACGAGGTCGCGCGCGACGTCGGCGAAGCGGGTCGGGGACGCGGCCTTCAGGCTCATGGCCGCGAGCTCGCGCACGGCCGTCCGCTCGGTCTTGTCGGCTGAGATCGAAGCGAGCAGGTCGACCGACTCGGGGTCGGCCGCGAGTGCGCGAAGGGCCTCTTCACGCACGCGGCCCGAGCCGGACTGCGCGAGTTCGCGGAAGAGCGGCGCCGCGTCGCCGTGCTCGTCGCGCGCGAGGAAGCGGGCGGCCGTCGCCGCCGGCACGAGGGGCTTGCGCATGCCCTCGAGTCCCTCGCGCAGCAGCTGCTGGCCGACCTCGTCGTTCTCGAGGGTCAGCCGGTCGAGTGCCATGTGCCGCACGCGCTTGTCGGGCGAGAGGGCGAGGTCGCGCAGCCGGTCGATGTACTCGGCGTGGAACGGGGCGAAGCGCACGGGCTGGAAGGTCGCCGCCCCGAGGCGCTCGAGGGCCGTCAGCTGGATGTCGGGCGTCGACGACTCGTCGGCGAGGATGTCGAGCAGCATCCGCATCGCCGACTCGAAGGTGTCGGCCTCGACGAGCACCGTCTCCAGGTCGTCCTGCGACAGGTCGGGCGACCGCGCCGCGAGCACCTGCTTGGCCGTGCGCGCCTTGGGCCGCGTCTTGTGGATCTCGGTCACCTCGGAGACGTACTCCTTGCGGAGCGCCTCGATGTCGTGCTCGTCGGTCATGGATGCCTCACACCGTCTGGAACGGCACGTCGTCGTACGCGAAGCCCAGCTGGGCCTGCCCGATCGTGCCGAGGTAGTCGATCGTGTCCCGGATGCGCGGACTCACGCCCGGCGCGGCGGTGAGCGGCGACGGGGTCAGGCCGCCGCCGGGAGCGGTCGTCGGGCGGGGTGCGGCGAGGGGCCCGCCCCACGGCCACAGCTTGTCGGCGAGGCGGTGCCCCGGGAGCGTCGACGAGGGGTCGAACGCGCGGGCCGCCTGCGGGTCGTGGCGCTTGAACGCCCACTGCCACTTCGCCCACAGCCGGTCGACGTTGCAGTGCAGCAGGAAGAACAGGGGGTCCTGCGGGGCCGTCGCGGGATCGGTGATGACACCGCTGATGTGCGCCATGTGCGCGCGGCCGTGCGGGTTGCCCTGCATGATCCGGAAGCCGGCGTACTGGGCCGAGGGCGCGCCGCCGAGCGCGAGCGTCTCCTGTTCGGAGCGCACCAGCGGCACGGTCTGGGGGCCGACGCCCGGCCCTCGCTCGACGCCCGGCAGGTTCCCCGCGACCCAGGCGCGCAGGGGATTGCCCGTCGTGAACTGCACGCGGTCCTGGGGTCCGGGTACGCCCATGAACGAGCGGGTGAAGACGTTCGGCGCGGCGCGGTCGAAGCGCCAGTACGGCAGCGCGACCTCGCCGTCGATCTTCTGCAGCTCGCGCTCGAGGTCGAGCAGATAGATCCGGTGCCACGGCAGGAAGCCGGCCCCGCCGTGCGCCTCCCGGTCGGGCGGGCCGCCCACGTGCATGTCGCGGAAGTCCATGAACCGGCCACTCGCCGCGCCGTTGAGCATCGCGAACGCCCGCAGGAACCGGTCGCGCTCGGCCGTCGACAGCGTGTCCGCGTTCTTGCGCACGCGCACCATGGTCGGGTGGCTCGCCTGCAGCGCGTTCGTCGTGCGGTCGCGCACCTCGATCGTGACGTCGCCGAAGCGCGTGCTCGCGGCCGGGAACGCCCCGCCGATCCAGACGCTCACGGCCGAGCCGTTCGCGGGCAGATCCAGATCGATGGATGCCGCGCCCGCGTGCGTGACCGCGTCGGCGAACAGCAGCCTTCCTCCGCCCGCGGCGCTTCGCGCCGACACCGTCACCTGCGCCGGCTGCACCTGTGCGGGCGTGACCGCGAGCTTCACCTCGACGGGCCGCCACGTGACGTACGCACGCTGACGCTCGTCGTACCGCGGAAATGTCACGCTGACGCTCACAGCACCCCCCGATGCCCGGTCTTCTTCGACCTCCGCGCATCAGGGTAGCCCCGCGCCTGCGCCGGGTCGAGAGCGCTTAAGCAATCCCGGGGGTTGACCGGGCACCCGCGGGGGCGCTTGCATCGGTGCGGGGGAATCGCGAGAGGACGGGGCGGATGACGGGATTCCTGGCGCGGGTGCGCGCCGAGGCGGCGGAGGCAGAGGCGGAGGCGGGGGCAGCGGCGCCGGCACCTGCTCGGGATGCGGCACCGCGCGGGCTCCTCGGCGGCATCGCGAACGACGACACGACGATCCTGCCACGGCCGGTGCCGCATCACGTCCCCCTCGTGCCCGTCCCGCACCGCGAGGGCGTGCTGCCGCTCGCGATCGACCTGCTCGACTCCGCCGAGACGTTCACCGCGATCTCGACCGTCGCGGGCGACCTCGTCGCGAACGGACGGGTCGCGAAGTTCCTCATCGACCGACGCGATCTCGCCGCGCCCGTCGTGCGGTTCGTCAACGGCAACTTCCTGCAGGGCGGCGAGGTGCCCGACGCCGCGAAGTACCACTACTACTTCGCGCAGGCCGCGTACGGCATCCCTGAGTCCCTCGACGAGTTCAACAGCGTCACCTACTTCACGCAGGACAAGCGCTACATCGCCGGCACCGTGCGCACCTACCTCATCGGCGACAGCGCCGAGCCGGTGTACGGGCTGCAGTTCTACCCGCAGGACCTCATCCGCGAGCAGCTCGTCGTCGACGCGATCACGCTCCTCCTGGCCGCCATCCCGATCGCCGGAGCATCCTTCGCCTTCGTCCCGACGGGCTCGCAGCAGACGACGGCGACCGTCGCCGATCGCCTCTCCGAGCTGGGCGCGCCCGTGCTGCCGATCGACCGCATCCTCGACGGCATCCGGTACATCCCGCTCAACACGGGGGAGGCGTGGGGGTACCTGCGCATCTTCCCGCCCGACAACGACGATCTCTCCCCAGCCGACATCCCCGTGTTCGACGAGCTGCCGCTCGATCTCTCCGTCGTCGCGGGCGTGCTGACCCACGCCGTGCAGGACACCAACTCGCACGTGAACCTCAAATCCAAAGAGCGCCAGACGCCGAATGCCGTGCTCCGGGATGCCGCACCCGACCACCCCCGGCTCGCGCCGTTCGCCGGTCAGCCCGTGCACTTCGTCGTGGGCAAGGACGACTTCGTGCTGGAGGCATCCACCGACGACGTCGTGAAGGCCAAGCTCGCCGAGCGCACCGACCGTCCGCTGCAGACTCTGACCTGGCAGCCCGAGACGGCCCTGCGCTCGTTCACCGAGCTCGCGTCGGGCACCCCGCAGGCGGCGAAGGCCGCCGCGGCGCGGTACGGGTCGAAGGCGGCGAACCTCGGCTTCCTCGCGCACCGGTCGGTGCTGGGGAGGGTGACGGATGCCGCGAGCCCGAGCGGCACGCGCGGCTACGACCTCGTGCCGCAGGGGTTCGCCGTGCCGCTGCAGGCGTACCGCGACTTCATCGACCACCCGCCGAACTCCGACGTGAAGGCGCTCATCGATGCCTTCGTCGACGACGAGCAGGCCGGGCGCCTGACGCCGAAGCAGCGGGTGAGGCGCGTCGAGGAGATCCAGGACGGCATCATGGCCGCATCCTTCCCGCCCGGCGCCCTCGAGGCCGTGCGGGCGAAGCTCGACGCGGTGCTGCCCGGTGTGAAGAAGGTCAAGGTGCGCTCGAGCGCCAACGCGGAGGACGTCAAGGGCTTCGACGGCGCGGGCCTCTACGACAGCTACGCGGCCGACACGACCAAGCGGGACCGCCCGATCGGGCCGTGCATCGTCGAGGAGGACGCCGCGTCCGACGGCGAGGTCAAGCGCAAGGTCAGGCCGAAGTCGGTCGGCTGCGCCATCAAGGCCGTCTACGCGAGCCTGTGGAACAAGCGCGCGGTCGAGGAGCGGTCGTTCGCGCGCATCGATCAGACGTCGGTCGCGATGGGGCTCGCCATCCTGCCCGTCTACGACACGGAGTCGGAGGTCGCGGCGAACGCCGTCATCGTGACCCGCGTGCTCAACAGCGACGAGCTCTACGGCTATTCGCTGTCGGTGCAGCTGGGCGACAACCTCGTGACGAACCCCGACCCGGGCACCTACTCCGAGGTCACGGTCGCCGGGTTCTACGGCGACGACGAGCCGATGAGCCTGTCGATCACGCGCTTCGCGAAGCCGACGCCCGACGCACCCGTGCGGACCGAGCCCGTGCTTCCGCCGGAGCGCATGGTCGAGCTCGTCGACCTCGCCAAGCGCATCGAGCGCGCGTACTGCCGCGCGACACCCGGGTACTTCCGCGGTGGCTGCGCGAACGTCGCGGGTGCGAACGGTGAGGAGAAGGAGAACTCGCTCGACCTCGAGGTGAAGATCCTCGAGAACGGGCACCTCGTCATGAAGCAGGTGCGCGAGTTCGGCGGGCGCTGAGCCCGCGGCGAGCCTGTCGCGGGGCGGCGGGCCGCGCTATCTTGAGCGCATCGGGGTGATCCGCTTTCGCAGCCCGGGGGTGCGGAGTGTCAGAGCCATACCGACCGCCGCTCACGCGCGTCGACGTCGAGAGCTGGGCCGCGCCCGCCGTGGACCCGGTGGCGGCGGCCGCCGCAGCCGTCGCGCGCGGCATCGACCCCGCGGCGCCGGCGCTCGGAGCGCCGCCGGGAGAGGTCGCCGGGTTCGTGGACTGGATTCCTCGCGCCACCCCGGGCGTTCTGCCGCTCGTCCCGCGACTGGTGACGCCCTGGAACCCGGACAGCCCGGCCCGTGCCATCCTCGCCCCGGTCCGCCTCGCGATCCGCGCGCCGATCGTCCCCGCCGAGGTGGTGCCGACGCTGCTCGAATGCCCCGGGGTGGGCTCGGTCGTGCTGCCGGTCACCCGGGCACCCGACGCCCTGCGCCGGCGGTCGTGGAACTGGCCGTTCCGGCTCGGGGTCGCCGACGACGCCCTCCGCGACGCGCTCGAGCGTGGACGCCAGGGCGGCCCCGTGCCCGCGGAGCTCGTCGAGATCGTCGATGTGCGCGACGATCCCGCCGCCGTCGACCTGCTCGCCCTGCGGACGGATCCGGCCGGCGCTGCCGCCTTCCTCGAAGCCCACGGCACGATCGCCAACGGGGTCGTCTGCCTCGAGGCATCGACTCTCCCCTGGCGCATCGACGACGCGCGCCTCGCGCTCGTCCGGGCCCTCTCGTCCGCCGTGCTGACGGCCATCGCGACGACGGATGAGGGGATGGATGCCGCGTCCGCGGCGCTCCTCGCGACGGTGCGGTTCTTCTCGCACGCGCACCCGATCGACGTGGCGCTCACGGCCGGGTTCGGGCGCAGCATCCTGATCTCGGCCGAGACCGATGCGATCGCCGACGTGACCCTTCCCGGGCTCATCCAGACCTCCGCGGACGCCGTCCGGAGCGATCTCGCGGCGCTCGCCGGCGCATCCGGCCTGCTCGGCGCGCCCGAACCCCTCGAGGGACTGCCTCCCGACGCGGTCGACGAGTTGGCGCGGCTCGTGACGGGTGTCTTCGATCACGAGTCGGGCGAGGCCTTCGAGGCCGCCGATCTGCAGACCCGGCTCGACACCGCCATCGACGCCGCCGCGACCCCCCGCTTCCTCCAGGCGACGATCGGGTCCGACAACGTGCTCCACGGGGGTGCGAACGCCGTCGACGTCTTCCTCGGGCCGCCCGAGGAGGGCGCGCTGCAGGGCGCGGCTGTGCCGAACTCGCTGCTGGGCTTCGACGATCCGGCCGTCGACTCGGCGCGCCTCACCGTCGTGCTCGCGCCTCTCGAGCCGCCCGGCGATCCCGTGCGCGGCGAGCTCGACGTGCCGCGGGTGGGCCGTTCGCCGAATCTGCGGCTTGTCTGGCAGCTGCCCGACCGCGGTCTCGTCCAGGCGCGGCTGCTCGTCCTCCATCGCAATCGCGTGCTGCAGACCGCGCGGATCACGGGACGCGTCGGCGAGGTCGCCGAGCTCGACGACCGCATCGTGCTGTGGGAGCAGACCGGCCGGCTCGACGAGCGGACGCCGTTCGACCGCACCTTCGTGCTCAACCACGACGCCAGGGGCGAGTCGCGCGTCGTGAGCCACGCCGACGGCGCGACGACGATCCAGGCGCTGGAGGAGCTCGGGCCGCCGACCGACCGCATCCGCGATCACCTCTTGCGTGCCACGCAGCTCACCTCGACGGGCAAGCGGGCGGAGGAGGCGGCTCGCAAGATCCTCATCGACGTCGCGATCGAGGGCAACGACCTGTACGGCATCTTGTCCGATCATCTGGACCGGTTCCGGGATGCCCGGCGCATCCAGATCGTGACGGCGAGGTCGGGCCGGTTCCTCCCGCTCGAGCTCGTCTACGACCGTCCAGCGCCCGGCCTCGACGCCGCGCTGTGCCCGAACTGGACCGAGGGGAAGGAGTGCGGCGATCACTGCTTCCGAGACGCCGACGACATCTCCATCGTGTGCCCGTCGGTGTTCTGGGGCATGAGCCGCACGATCGAGCGTCAGCACGCCTCGCTCGCGGGGCCGGACGGCAACGCGTTCGTCGTCTCGGCGACTCCGACCCGTCGACGGCGGACTCTCACGGTCACGCGTGCTCTGCTCGCGGCGAGCCAGAAGGTGCGCGACAGTGACGTCGTCGACACGGCCACGGCGCTCGGCGGGGCGACGCGCGCCATCACGTGGGACGACTGGACGACCGACCTCAGCGCGGCCCGCACGGATTTCCTCGTGCTCATGCCGCACACCGACCCCAAGGCCGGAAGCCTCGAGATCTCGGCGCAGCTCCTGCGGACGGGACAGATCGAGGCGCGGCACGTGACGGGCGGACAGGACGTCACGCCGGTCGTGGTGCTCTTCGGCTGCGACACGGCGGGGTCGAAGGAGGACCCGGCCGGGTACGCCACCCGGTTCCTCGCGAAGGGCGCCGGCGTCGTCTTCTCGACCTTGACGCTGCTGCTCGGCCGGCATGCGGCGCAGATGTCGCAGCGGCTCGCGACGCTCCTGAAGGACCCGTCGCGCAAGGCGGCGCCGCTCGGCGACCTCGTGACGGAGTTCCGCCGCGATGCGGTGCGGGCCGGACTCATCAGCGCGATCGCCGTGACCGCGTACGGCGACGCCGACTGGAGGATGTGAGATGTTCACGATCGAGCTGCTCCCCGCGCAGCGGGGCGATGCGCTGTGGATCACCTACGGCGAGGGCGACGACCTGCATCACGTCGTCGTCGACGCCGGCCCGCTCGAGACGATCCCCACCGTCGTCCCCGAGCTCGAGCGGCGCATCTCGGCGCTGCCCGGCACGGCCGACAAGATCGACCTGCTCGTCTCGACCCACATCGACGCCGACCACATCCAGGGGATCGTCGCGCTGCTGTCCGATCCGAGGCGGGTGCCGGTGTTCCGCGACGTGTGGTTCAACGGGTTCCACCACTATCAGCCCGAGGTGCTCGGCGGCGTCGACGCGGAGATGGTGACGGGGTCGCTCGCGCAGCATCCCGATCACTGGAACCACGCCTTCGACGGCGGCGCCGTCATGATCCCCGACGACGGGCCGCTGCCGACCCGCACGCTCGCCGGCGGCCTGACGATGACGGTGCTCGCGCCCGACCGGGCCGCGATGGCCAAGCTCGTGCCGGAGTGGGAGGAGGCCTGCCGCAAGGCGGGCGTGCTGCCCGGCGGCGGTGCGCCGATCGTCAAGAAGGGGTTCATCCGCGAGGGCCTGCTGGGCGGGTTCGACCCCGATCTGCTCGCGGCGTCGCGGTTCAGCGCCGACCCGAGCGCGCCGAACAACTCCGGCATCGCGCTGCTCGCGGAGTACGACGGCAAGCGCGTACTGCTCCTCGGCGACTCGGGTGCGAAGCCCGTGCTCGCGGCGCTCGACCGGCTCGAGCCCCGCCCGCACCGCTTCGACGCCGTCAAGGTCGGCCACCACGGCTCCCGCCGCAACACGAGCCTCGAGTTCGCCCAGGCCGTGCAGGCGAGGAAGTGGCTCGTGTCGACCGACGGCGCGAAGTTCGGGCATCCCGATCCGGAGGCGATCGCCCGCATCGTCGTGGGACAGCAGAAGCCGCCGACCTTCGCCTTCAACTACGTGACGCCGTTCATCACCGACGTCGTCGCGGGAGCCGGCGAGCGCTACCGGGTGCAGCTGCCGCGGAAGAAGGGGCCGGGCTACACCGAGGGGATCGTCGTCACGGTGTGAGCGTCCCGCGGCTACCGTGGACGCGTGGCTACCGGGCAGCGCAAGGGCACGTACGAGAAGGGCCGGCTCCGCCGGGAGGCGATCGTGGATGCCGCGACCGACCGCTTCGTCGAGGTCGGATACCTGCGCGCCTCCCTCGCGCAGATCGCCGCCGACGTGGGCATCACCGAGGGCGGGCTGCTGCACCACTTCCCCTCGCGGATGCACCTGCTCGTCGCGGTGCTCGACCGCCGCCTCGCGCGGACGGCCGAGTGGTGGCAGGCGGAGGACGTCGAGGGCGACCCGGTCGGCGTCATGAAGCGGATCATCCGGACGGGCAGACAGCTCACCGCCGAGCCGGGGCTCATCGAGCTGTTCGTCAAGATCGGCGCGGAGGCCGCCGATCCGACGAGCCCCGCGCACGAGCTGTACGCCGAGCGCTACGCCGATGTCATCCAGTCCGCCGCGCGCGAGATCGCGTCGGGTGTCGACGCCGGATACTTCCGCGACGACCTCGACCCCGTGCGAATCGCCCGGGAGGTCATCGCCGTGTCCGACGGGTTGCAGCTGCAGTGGGTTCTCGCGGGCGGGGAGCTCGACCTCGTCGAGGGCATCCGGGCGCACGCGATCGGGCTCGCGGAGCGGATCGTGGTGGAGCCGCACCGCGATCGCATCGGGGAGCTGCGAACGACGTGAACGGCCCTCCCGGCCAGCGGGAGGATAGAAACCGAGGACACTAGGTTTTCTGTTACCGTCGGCGCGTGGCCTACTTCAGCGACGGCGCCCGATGGATCGAGCCGCACGAGGAGACCGTGCCCGAGGCCGGCTCGCGGCCCGCGCATCTGCTGCGCGGCACGGCCGAGCTCGACCGGCCGGTCACTGCGGCGGTGGTCACGGCGACCGCGCACGGCGTCTACGAGCTCTTCGTCAACGGCGAGCGGGTCGGCGATCAGGAGCTCACCCCGGGCTTCACCGCCTACCGCAGTCGCCTGCAGGTGCAGACCTGGGATGTCGCGGCGCTCCTCCGCCCCGGTGAGAACGTCGTCGCGGCGATCCTGAGCGACGGGTGGTTCCGCGGGCGGCATGGTTTCGAGCGGCATGCCGACGGCTTCGGCACCCGCACGGCCTTCATCGCCGAGCTCACGGTGACCCACGACGACGGCTCGGCGACGACCGCATCGACGGGGTCGGCGTGGCGCTCGCACCCCGGCCACATCCTGCGGGCCGACCTCATGGACGGACAGGGCGTCGACTTCCGGCTGCTCGACCCGGACTGGGCCCGCCCGGGCGGCGGTGAGGACGGCTGGTGGCCCGTGGGCATCGGCGAAGGCGGGCTCTACGACGACGCCGCGAGGTTCATCGCCGAGGAGTCGGCGCCCGTCCGCCGCATGGAGGAGCTCGCGCCCGTCTCGCTCAGCCGGCCGAAGCCCGGCACGGTCGTCGTCGACTTCGGCCAGAACATCAACGGGTGGGTGCGGCTCTCGCGCCTCGGGGCGGCGGGGGTGCGGACCGTGCTGACCCACGGCGAGGTGCTCGGCGCCGGGGGCGAGGTGAGCACCGAGAACATCCGCGCGTTCGACTTCGCGGCGCGGACGCCGCTGCCCGCCGGCCAGGTCGACGAGGTCATCTCGGCCGGGCGCGACGGCGATGTGTTCGAGCCCCGTCACACCACTCACGGCTTCCGGTACGTGCAGCTCGACGGAGCCCCGGACGACCTCGAGCCCGCCGATCTGCGCGCCGTCGTCGTGCACACCGACCTCACGCGTGTCGGCACCTTCCGCTCGAGCGACCCGCGGCTCGACGCCCTCCACGAGGCGACCATGTGGAGCCTGCGCGACAACGCGTGCGACATCCCGACCGACTGCCCGCAGCGCGAGCGCTCGGGCTTCACGGGCGACTGGCAGATCTTCGTCGCGACAGCTGCGCAGCTCTACGACGTGCGAGCCTTCTCGGAGAAGTGGCTGCGCGATCTCGCGGTCGACCAGTGGGACGACGGCCGCGTGCCGACGATCGTGCCCAGCCCCGCCGGCAACGGACCCTCCGGACGCTGGCTCGACGACATGTCGGCGGGCTCCGCGGGCTGGGGCGACGCGGCGGTCATCGTGCCGTGGGAGCTGTGGCGCGCGTACGGCGACCTCGACGCGCTGCGTCGCGCACTGCCGGCCGCCGTGCGGTGGGTCGACTTCGCCGCCGGGGCGGCGGCCGGGGCGCGGCATCCGGATCGCGCCGCTGTGCGGCCCGTGCCCGCTGAGCACGAGGACTCGCTCTGGGACACCGGCTTCCACTTCGGAGAGTGGCTCGAGCCGGGCGTCGCGCCCAACCCCGACCCGAGCGTCGACCACGGCATCGTCGCGACGGCGTTCCTGCACCGCTCGGCGACACTGCTGGCACGGATGCTGCGCCTCGCCGCCGACGATCGGGCCGACCGCTACGCACGCATCGCCGACCGCGCCGCGCATGCCTGGCGCGCCGAGTACCTCGCGCCCGACGGCACGATCGCCGAGGAGTCGCAGGCGAACTACGCCCGCGCTCTCGCGTTCGGGCTCATCCCCGCCGACCTCCGCCCTGCGGCGGCCGACCGGCTCGCCGCGCTCGTCGGTCAGAACGGCGGACGACTCACCACCGGCTTCCTCAGCACGGGCCAGCTGCTCCCGGCATTGGCCGAGGAGGGGCTCGTCGACGAGGCGTTCGCTCTGCTGTTCTCCACCGGCATCCCGTCGTGGCTCGAGATGGTCGACCGCGGTGCGACGACCGTGTGGGAGTGGTGGGACGGCGTCGACGAGGGCGACGTGCGCGGATCGCTCAACCACTACAGCAAGGGCGCCGTCGTGTCGTTCCTGTACGAGTGGATCGCCGGCATCCGTCTTCCCGCCGATCCCGCCGACGGCGAGGCGGCGTACCGCCGCGTCACGATCGCCCCGCACGTCGGCGGAGGCCTGACGCACGCTTCGGCGACGATCGACACCCCGAGCGGACCGGTCGCGTCGGCGTGGCGCCTCGAGGACGGCGTCTTCCGGATCGACGTCACGGTGCCGGACGGCACCGTCGCGCAGGTGCGTCTTCCCGACGGCACGACCTCGGTGCTATGCGGAGGCTCGGCCTCTTACGCCTGCTCCGTCGACGACCGGGCGTAGCCGTCCAGGGATCAGGCGGCGCGCAGTCGCACCGAGATGTCGTCGGCCGTCGCGCGAAGCCGCTCGAGGAGGGGTCCGCGCAGAGAGGCGAGGTCGTGGCGGGTCGTGGCGACGGCGATGTTGATCGCCGCGACCGGGCGAGGGTCGCGCCCGAACACCGGCACCGAGACCGACCGCAGCCCCGCGGCGACCTCCTCGTCCTGCACGGCGTAGCCCTGCGCGCGGATCGGCGCGAGGCGCTGCTCGAGCTCATCGACGGAGCCCGCCGCGTTGGGCCCGGCATCCGCCCGGAAGACATGGCGGGCCAGGGTCTCCCGCAGCTCGTCGGGGGAGAGGTAGGAGAGCAGAAGCTTGCCCATCGAGGTGTAGGGGGCGGGCAGCGTCGACCCCACCTGGATGTTCGCGGTCACGAGGTCCTGGTTGCGCAGCCGTGCGAGATAGAGCACCTCGTCGCCGCGGAGCACGCCCAGATTGACGGTCTCCCCGGTCTGCTCGGCCAGGTGGCGCAGTGGCTGCTCACTCAGCTGCACGAGGCTCGAGCCGCGCAGCGCGGCCGAGCCGAGCGTGAGCACGGCGACGCCCGGCTGAAGCGATCCGTCGGTGGAGCGCTCGATGAAGCCCTCCTCCTCAAGCGTCGCCACCACACGGAACGCGGTGGGCATCGGGATGCCGGTGCGGTCGCAGATCTCGCGCAGCTTGAGGCTCGTCGTCGACTCGTCGAAGAGCCGCAGCACGTCGAGGCCCTTCGCGAGCGCCTCGATGCGGTAGCGGTTCGCGGGCTTGGAAGCCTCGTCGCCGCCGTCGGCGTCGGCCGGCACAGGGGCTTTCATGGTGCGAAACCGTATCCGGGCAGGGCGCTCAGCGCAAACCTAGACACGGAAGACCCGCAGCTGCAGGGCGAGGGTCGAGTAGTAGCCGACGAGCGTCGTGAGCTCGAAGACCACCGGCGTGCCGAGGGCGGCGGCCGCGGCATCCCATTCTTCGTCCGTCAGGTCGCCGTCCAGAAGAGCCGTCACCGTGCGCCCCACGACCCGCTCGTCGTCGGGCAGGCCGTCGACGCGCTGGTCGCCGAGGGCCAGGATCTCGTCGTCGGTGAGCCCCGCCGCCCGTCCGACGGGTTCGTGCGCGGAGCGCTCGAACGCCGAGTCCCACCGCGCGGCGACCAGGAGGATCGCGATCTCGCGAGCCCGGTCGGACAGCGAGGTGCGATATCGCAGCGCGGCGCCGACCTCCTGCAGGGCTGCGCCGACGGACGGCGACTGCAGCAGAGCGTTGAACGGGCCGGTGAGCGACCCGTCCGGGTGAGTGAGCGCGAAGTGCTGCGGACCGGAGCCACGGGGTCCTCCCGTGATCGCGTCGTAGAGCGTGCGCTGCTCGGCGTCTAGGGCCGAGGGAGGAAGCAGAGGGATGCGCGGCACGGCTGGCCTCCTTCGTGGAACGGCGCGAATTGACAGGACCCGCTCCATCAGCATACATTCATCAAGCGAAAGTTAGTTTCATCGAATGAAGTGCAAGGAGGCGCGGATGTCCGGCACCGCCCATGCTCCCCTCGAGGTCCAGGCGAACACCGACTGGCTGGGGCTGCGCGGAGCGCGCGTCGTCGTCGCCGGCGCGGGCGGCATCGGAGGCGCGTGTGCGCTCGCCTACGCCGCCGCCGGGGCATCCGTCGTCGTCGTCGACCGGGATGCTGCCGCGCTCGCGGCCCTCGCGTCGGCGCCGGGCACTGCGGCAGCCGAGCGGTTCGAAACGATCGCGGCAGACCTGTCCGGGCACGGATCGGGGGAGCGCGTCATCGCCGAGGCGGTCGAGCGACTCGGCGGCATCGACGTGCTGCTGCACGCCGTCGGCATCAACGACCGCCGCCCGATCCTCGAGTTCACCGAGGACGAGTGGGAGCGCGTCATGCGCATCAACCTCTTCACCCTCTTCGGCCTCGCCCAGGCCGCCGGCCGCCGGATGGTCGAGCAGGGCCACGGGCGAGTGCTGGCGCTCTCGAGCGTCTCGGGCCTGCTCGCCCACCATTCGCATGGGCCGTACGCGGCGTCCAAGGGCGGCATCAACCAGCTGCTCCGCGTGATGGCGCGCGAGTGGGCGGCATCCGGTGTCACCGTCAACGCGCTCGCGCCCGGCTACATCGAGACTCCGCTGACCGCCGGGCACCTGTCGAAGCCCGGCAAGCGGGAGGAGCTCGAGAGCCTCGTTCCCGCGGGCCGGCTCGGCACGCCCGACGAGCTCACGGGCCCCGCACTCTTCCTGTCGTCGCGTCATGCGGGCTTCATCACGGGCCACATCATGTACATCGACGGCGGACGCACACTGGTCTGATCAAGAGAAGGGATCGACGGATGACGCAGATCTTCCCCCGCTTCGCGGGCAAGACGGTGCTCGTCACGGGCGCCGGCACGGGCTTCGGCGCCGAGGTCGCGGTGCGCGCCGCGCAGGAGGGCGCGAGGGTCGCCGTGCACTACCGCTCGTCGAAGGCGGGCGCCGAGGCGACGCTGCAGCGCATCCGCGAGGCGGGCAGCGACGGCATCCTCGTGCAGGGCGATATCGGCTCGTGGGCCGAGATCAAGCGCATGGCCGACGAGGTGTGGGAGGCGTTCGGCGTGCTCGACGTGCTCGTCAACAACGTCGGCGACGTCTCGAGCGAGCAGATGTCGTGGCGCGACCTCACGCAGGAGGCCCTCGACGCGGTCGTCGACGTCGACGTCAAGGGGACGCTCCTCATGACTCACGAGTTCGGCGAGCGGATGCTCGAGCAGGGCCACGGCAACATCATCAACGTCGGCTCGACGGTCATCGTGCGCGGGTCGCCTCGGGCTCCGCAGTACGCCGCGGCGAAGTACGCGATCCTCGGCATCACGAAGTCGTACGCCAAGGTGCTCGCTCCCGCCGTGCGGGTCAACACGTTCGCGCCTGGCTTCATGGAGACCGAGCGGCTGCTGCAGCGCGAGGACTGGAAGTCGGGCCGCCGCGAGGTGCTCATCTCGCAGACGCCGATGGGCCACATCCCGCCACCCGAGTTCGTCGCGGGCACGTGCCTGTGGCTCGCGACCGACGAGTCGGCGCATCTGACCGGCGGCTACCTGCTCGCCGACGGCGGCTTCAACATGGTCGGCGCGTAGGCGTCCGCTCCTTCGACACGCTCAGGAACCTGGAGAGACACACATGAAACTCATCACCTTCGACGGCGGCCGCGTCGGCCGCCTTGAGCTCGAAGAAGGCACCGTCATCGAACTCGACGTGCCCTCGACGCGCGAGTACTTCGAGCGCGGCGGCGACGTTCGCGAGACGGGCGAGCGGCTGAACTACGCCGACGTGAAGCTCGAGGCGCCCATCCGCCCCAAGAAGTTCTTCCACACGGCGGGCAACTTCGCCGACCACCACAACGAGCTCACGGCCGTCGACTGGTCGCACCCCGTGCACAAGGGCATCGTGTTCTTCCAGAACCTCGACGCGATCATCGGCCCCGACGACGACATCGTCTACCCCGAGGGCCTGACGAAGGAGCTCGACTACGAGCTCGAGCTTGCGATCGTGATCGGCAAGTCGGGCAAGTTCTTCGGACCGGACGAGGCTGAGGACTACATCGCCGGCTTCACGGTCTTCAACGACATCACGGCGCGGGACATCCAGCGCAAGGAGATGGAGTCCGGCGTCTTCTCGTTCTCCAAGGGCATCGACACCTTCTGCCCCATCGGGCCGTGGATCGTCACGAAGGACGAGATCCCCGACATGCACAACCTCGCGATGCAGCTGCGTGTCAACGGCGAGGTGCGTCAGCAGGGCAGCACCAACCAGACCCGCATCCGCTGGCCGCACCTCGTGGCCTACCACTCGCCGCAGGTCTACAGCGCCGGCGACCTCATCACGACCGGCACCATCTCGGGCGTCGCGGCCGTGCAGCAGAACCCGTTCGACTTCTACCTCCAGCCCGGCGACGTCGTCGAGGCCGAGATCGAGGGCGTCGGCATCCTGCGCAACACGGTCATCTCTTGGGAGGAGCGCTACGGCGAGCCCGCACCCCAGAGGGTCGACTGGTGAGGATCGCCGCTCTCGCGGGCCGGCTCGTGCTCGTCGGGCCGGACGGAACGGCGACGGATGCCGCGACCGCCTCCGACGGGCGGTTCGGCCCCGATCCCATGTCGGCCTTCGCCGACTGGGACGCGTTCCGGGCGTGGGCGGCCGACGTCTCGGACCCGGGCGTGACCCTCGACCGCGCCGAGCTCGGCCCACCCGTCCCGCGGCCGCCGCAGGTCTTCGCGATCGGCGTGAACTACCGCGAGCACGCCGACGAGGCCGGCTACCCACCCAACAGCCTCCCCGTGACGTTCACGAAGTTCCCCTCGAGCCTCACGGGGCCCGAGGCCACCGTGACGCTCCCCGAGGGCAACGTCGACTGGGAGGTCGAGCTCGTCGTCGCGATCGGCAGGGGCGGCCACGGCATCCGTCGCGAAGAAGCCTGGCAGCACGTCGCGGGCCTCACGATCGGCCAGGACCTCTCGGAGCGGGTCGCGCAGCTCGAGGGCACTCGTCCGCAGTTCAGCCTCGCGAAGTCGCACCCCGGCTTCTCTCCCACCGGTCCGTGGCTCGTCACGCCCGACGAGTTCGCCGACCCCGCTGATCTCGCGATCTCGTGCGCGCTCGACGGCGAGACCCTGCAGGACTCGCGCACGTCGCGCATGATCTACGACATCCCCGAGCTCATCTTCCGGCTGTCGGCGGTCGTGACCCTCCTGCCCGGAGACCTCATCTTCACCGGCACTCCGTCGGGCATCGGGAACGCACGCACGCCGAAGCGGTTCATCCACGCGGGCGAGGTGCTCACCTCCGAGATCGAGGGCATCGGGTCTCTGACGACCCGGTTCGCGTGATGGTGCGTTCGACTCTGCCGATCCGGCCCGCGTGCCGGGTCGTCATCGACAACGACTGGGCGGGTGACCCCGACGGACTCGTCGCGCTCGCGCATCACCTCCTGTCGCCCTCGAATGAGTTGCGGGCGGTGACATCGTCGTCGCTCAACACCGTTTTCGGACCGAACGACGGCGCCGCCGATCGCGGCGCCGAGTTCGCGCGCGAGCTCGTGGACCTGTGCGGGGTGACGGTCGCGGTCGTCGCGGGACCGGATGCCTCGTTCACCGGCATCCGGCGCGCCAATTCCGCCGCAGATGCGATCGTCGCGGAAGCCGACCGGGACGACCCGCTGCCGCTCTACGTCGTGTGCGCCGGACCGCTCACCAACGTCGCCGACGCGCTGCTGGCGCGCCCCGACCTCGCCGACGACGTCGTCCTCGTGTGGGTCGGCGGCACGACGGAGCCGGGCGGCTGGGAGTACAACCGGGCGACGGATGAGGATGCCGCCGCCTTCGTGCTCGGCACGTCGGCGCGCGTCATCCAGTACCCCCTCGAGTCGTATCGGCGGGCCCGCATCTCGGTTGCAGAGCTCGAGCACGACCTCGTGAGCACGGGCTCCGTCGGTGCTTGGCTGTGGCGGCGCTTCATCGAGCTGCCGCTCCCGCCCGGGGTCTTAGTCGGTGAGGTCTGGGCGCTCGGCGACAGCCTTCCCGTGCTCGTGACGGCCCTCGGCCGGTCGTCGTTCGAGGAGCTCTCGACCGAACCGGGCGTCCGGGAGGTCGACGCCGACGACGTGCGCCTGCTCGTCGGAGACCTGCTGGCCAAGCTCCGCCGCCACGCTGCATCCGCCTGACCCGGCCCGCCGGCCCCGCCACATCGTCGGAGATCGCCGCAACGTCGGGGCGACTCGCCGCGAGCCGGCCCGACGTTGAGGTGATCTCCGACGCTGCGGCGAGGCGCAGCAGCGCGTCAGCGCGAGCGCACGGCCTCGACCATGAGGGCGAGCGTCGCCTCGGCCGCGGGCTCGCCGACCATGTTGAGGAACCCGTGCACGGCGCCCCGCTGCCGCACGAGACGCACGTCGACGCCGGCGAGGGCGAGCTCGGCGGCGAAGGATTCCGCGCTCGGTCGCAGGCTGTCGCGATCGGCGGTGACGAGGAGTGTCGGAGGCAGCCCCACGACGTCGTGGCCGCCCGCGAAGGCGTAGCCGTGCTCGTCGGCCGCGGGGTCGGGCAGGTAGTTGCTGTTGAGCGCCTCACGCGTCTCGGGCGTGAAGATCAGGAAGGGCGGCAGGTCGTCGAGGATCGCCTGCAGCTCGGCGTTGGGGGCGAGGATCCCGTCGTGCACCGACGCGTAGATGAGGGCCAGGATGCTGGGCACCGTCGTCGCGCGGTCGCGCAGACGCATCGCGGCTCCCGCCGCGAGGTTGCCGCCCGCGCTCGCCCCGCCGAGCGCCACCCGGCTCGGATCGGCGCCGAACTCCGCGGCGTGGGCGACCGCCCAGTCGAACGCAGCCACGACCTGGAGAGAGGCGACGGGGAAGCGCGCACGCGGGCCCGCCGCGTCGGCCTCGGCGCGCAGCTGCTCCGGCGACGGCACCGGCGCGTCGGGAGGAGGGGGTCCCAGGGACTCGAGCGCGTCCAGCGGGGCGAGCGTGTAGTCCACGGAGACGACCGTGATGCCCTGCTCGCTGAGGCGCCGGCCGACCTGGTCGGCCTCGGGCATCTCGAGGGTGCCGAACATGAACGCTCCGCCGTGCATCCACGCGAGCATCGCCCCGTTCGGCTCCGCCGCCGGATACACGCGCACGCGGAAGTCGAAGCCGCCGCCCTCGAGGGCGACATCGTGGGTCTCGGTCATCTGTGATCCTCTCGCGTCAGCGCGCCGTCACGCGCGCGACGAAGTCCAGGGCCGGGTCGAACACGCGGCGCGTGTCGTCCAGGCCCTGCCAGAAGTGCTTGGCGCCGGTCACCGCGCGGAAGTCGACGTCGGCGCCGGCTGCCTCGAGCGCGTGCGCCAGACCCTCGCTCTGTGCGAAGGGCACATGCTCGTCGGCGGTGCCGTGGGCGATGTGGAAGGGCGGCGCATCCGCGTGAACCTGATGCACCGGACTCGCCATGCGCGCCGCGTCAGGGCGCGTCACCGCCGGCCCGCCGATCCACCGCGCCTCGCGGGTGTCTTCGGGCGCCTCGCCGGTGTCGTGCTCCGCCATCGTGAACAGGTCGGCGGGCCCGAACCAGTCGACGACGCCCGCGACGTCCGTGCGGCGCAGCCCCGTGAGTGCGGCGAGGGTGCCTCCGGCCGAGACGCCCCAGATGACGAGGCGGGAGGCATCCATCCCGTACTCCTCCGCGTGTGCGTGCAGCCACGCGATCGCGGCGTCGACGTCGTCGAGCTGCGCCGGGAAGCGTGCCTCGCCGCTCAGACGGTACTCGCACGACGCGACGGCGAAGCCCGCCGCCACGATGCGATCGAACGAGTCGGAGGCCGGGATGCCGGGGGTGAACACCTTCCGGCTGCCGCGGAGGAACCCGCCACCGTGCAGGAACACGACGACGGGCGCCCCCGCCACGTCGGTAGTGCGAAGGTCGAGCGACAGCGGGCGATACCCCTCCGGCTGCGCGACATCGACCTCGACGAACGTCGGCACGATCCGTCAGTCGCGGAACTGGAACTCGGGCATGAACTGCGTCCAGTACTTCTCGCCCGCCGCGCGCAGGACGCTGAAGTCGGGCACGTAGACGCCCTGCGGCTCGGTGGCATCGGTCTTCTGCCCGATGGCGTGGAAGAAGCGCTCGAAGCCGGCCGTGCCGCAGCCGAAGACCTTCGTGGTGTTGTCGATGCGGAACGCGTGCACGATGTTCGCGGGCACGAAGGCGAAGTCGCCTGTCGTCAGGGTCGTGCGCGAGTGGTAGTCGGCCTCGTCGTCCATCCACACCGTGATCTCACCGTCGACGACATAGAAGATCTCGTGCGTCCTCAGGTGACGATGGGCGGGGATGCGGTCGCCCTTGGGTGCTTTCATAGTCCAGGCGCCGTACTGGTCGTCGGTCTCGTCGCCCGTGAGCAAGATCTCAAAAAGCTGGTCGAAGACGAGCGACTTCTCGCCTTGGCCCTCACCCAGCACGAACGGCTGGGGGGATGCCGGAAGGATGCCGGCGAAGGGAGCCTTGTCGGCGTCGACAGCGGGGAAAAGGGTCATGCTTACCTCCTTGTGAAGCAGTGGGTGCCGTTAGGCAGACGGAATCGTCGGGGCATTCCGACGGGGGTCCGGTTCCTCAAGTCTTCGGCCTGGCGGGGGAGGAAGGAAGTTCGACCTCCCTACTCGGCATTAGCCTGGGGCTAAGATCGCGGCATGGATGTCCCGATCCACGTCATCCGGTACTTCTGCGTGCTCGCGGAGGAGTTGCACTTCGGTCGCGCCGCGGAGCGGCTCAGCATCACGCCGCCGTCGCTGAGCCAGCAGATCAGCCGGCTCGAGCAGCAGTTCGGGGTGAAGCTGTTCGACCGCAGCCCGCGCAAGGTCGAGCTCACGGCCTACGGGCGCGAGCTGCTGCCGCTCGCCCGGCGCCTGCAGGACGACCACGATCAGGTCATCTCGTGGGGGAGGTCGGTGCGCCGCGACCTCGAGGCGCCCTTCCTCCGCGTGGGGGTCGTCGCAGCCGGGGCAGGGCACCTCACCACGGCCGCGATCGCGACAACCCTGCAGAAGGAGCCCAGCGCGCGGATCGAGATGCGGCGGCTCGGATTCTTCGACGTCGCCGACGACCTCGAGGCGGGGCGTGTCGACGTCGTCTTCGCCCCGTGGCCGATGCGGCTCCCTCCGCGCGTGCGCATCGAGCCGCTGTGGCGCGAGCCGCGGGTGCTGGTGGTGCCGGTCGATCATCGCTTCGCGGAGCGCGAGTCGATCTCGATCCTCGAGACGACCGACGAGGTGTTCGTCGCCGCGGGAGGCGGGCTGCCCGAGGTCGTGGACTGGTGGCTCGTCGATCCGCGTCCGGACGGATCGCGTCCGCGTCGCGGGCCCACTGCCGACAGCGTCGAGGGCCTCCTGGAGCTCGTCGCCGCAGGCGCGGGGGTCAACATCGCGGGGGAGTCGGCGAGCCGGCACTATCGCCGCGACGAGCTCGCGTACGTCCGCATCGACGACATCGAGCCCGCCACGATCATGCTCTGCAGCATCTCCGACACCCGCAACCCCATGGTGCAGGTGTTTCGCGAGACCGCCCTCGAGCTCTCCCCGCTCGTCGGCGCGGCGATGCACCCCGATTAGGTCCACGCCCTCGTCGGCGCGGCGATGCACCCCGATGCGGTCGCCGCCCTCCGCCGGGGTCAGGCCGCCGCAGCCTTCGCCTCCGCGCGCAGCCGCTGCCAGATCTCGCGGCGCCGTGCCTGCTCGTCGGGATCGGGCACCGGCGAGGCCGCCATCAGCACGCGGGTGTACTCGCTCTTCGGGTCGCGGATGACCTCGCGCGTCGGCCCCTGCTCCATGACCTTGCCGCGGTAGAGCACGACCACGCGCTGGGCGAGGAACTCCACGACCGCCATGTCGTGCGCGATGAAGAGATAGCCGAGGTCGGCGCCGGTGCGCAGCTCGGCGAGGAGATTGAGCACCTGCGCCTGCGTGGACAGGTCGAGCGCGCTCACCGCCTCGTCGCACACGACGAGCCGCGGATCGGTCACGAGCGCCCGGGCGATCGCGATGCGCTGGCGTTGCCCACCGGAGAACTGGCGCGGGTAGCGGTCGAACGAGCCGGGCGGCAGGCCCACCGAGGCAAGCGCCTCGTTGGCCCGCTGCACGCGCCGGGCCCGCGCGACGCCGGCCACGCGAAGCGGCTCGGTGAGGGCGTCGCCGATGACCCGCCGGGGGTTCAGCGACGAGAACGGATCCTGGAAGACCGCGCGCAGGTCGCCCTGCAGCGCCCTCCGCTCGGCGACGCTCGCGCGGGTGATGTCGCGTCCCTCGAAGAGGATCTGCCCTTCGGTCGCGGGGATGAGCCCGAGGATCGCGCGTCCGATCGTCGTCTTGCCCGACCCGGACTCGCCGACCAGGCCCAGGGTCTCCCCGCGCGCGATCGTGAAGGAGACGTCGTCGACCGCGGCGGGGCCCTTCTTGCCGTAGCGGACGACGAGATTGCGCACCTCCAGGAGCGGAGCCTCCGTCGCTCGATGTGCCGATGCCTCGTGCGCGCTCATCGTGATCCTCCCGCCGTAACGGGGGCCCGCCATTCGTCCTGACGCCCCCGCACCTCGTCGCGGCGCACGCATCGCACGCCGCCCTCGCCTTCGGCCCGGGGCTCGAGCGGCACCGTGACGAGGCATTCGTCGCGGGCGAACCTGCAGCGCTCCGCGAACCGGCATCCCGTCGTCCACGATCCGGGCAGCGGCACCTGACCGGGGATCGACGCGAGGCGCGGCGTGCCCTCGAGGTCGAGGATCGCGTGCGGGTCGGCGGAGAGCAGCGCCATCGTATACGGATGCTCCGGCCGCAGCAGCACGTCGCGCACCGCGCCCGTCTCGACGATCTCTCCCGCGTACATGACCGACACGTCGTCGCAGATGTCGGCGACGACCCCGAGGTCGTGCGTCACGAGGATGACAGACATCCCGCGCTCGGCGACGAGGCCGCGCAGCAGCGCGAGGATCTCGGCCTGGATCGTGACGTCCAGGGCCGTCGTCGGCTCGTCCGCGACGAGCAGGCTGGGGGTGCCGCTGAGCGCCAGGGCGATCGCGACGCGCTGCGCCATGCCGCCGGAGATCTGGTGCGGGTAGCTCTTGAGCACCCGCGGAGGGTCGACGATCCCGACGTCGGTGAGAAGCTGGGCCGCGATGCGCTTGGCGTCGGCGGAGCCGACGCGGCGCAGGCGCTTGATGGCGGCGGTGAGCTGCCACCCGACAGTGAACATGGGGTCGAGGGCGCGCGTTGGCTCCTGCGAGATGAATGCGATCTCGTGTCCGCGCACCTTCTGAAGGGTCTTCTCACCCGCGGCCGCGAGGTCTGAGCCCTGCCAGCCGATGCGTCCGGAGCGCACCGAGAGGCCCGGTGCGAGCAGCCCGAGGAGCGCGTACGAGGTGACGCTCTTGCCGCATCCGGACTCGCCGACGAGGCCCATGACGGTGCCCGGCCGCACGCGCAGCGACACGCCGGTCACGAGCGCAGGCCCGCCGTCCACGCCGATCACGAGGTCCTGAACGACCAGACCTCGACCGTCGTCGATCACCTCCGCACCGGGGAGCGCCGGTCCGGAGGTGGGCTCGTCGGCGCCGTCATCGGGCAGGCTCGCCACCGCGATGACCTCGGCGGGGCCCTCGGCGGCGAACATCGGGTCGGCGTTGGAGCCGGGGTACGAGGCATCCCCGATCATGTTGAGCGATTCGGGAGCCGGCTCGTCGAGGCGCCCTGCCACGGGCAGGTCGTCGGCCACGGCGGATGCCGCGATCTCGGCGGGTGCGGTCGCGGAACGGCGCCGTCGCAGGGCCACGAGCGGGGGCGGCACGGCCGTGCCACCGGCGAGGACATCGGCCAGGGTGTTCGCCGCGATGAGCGTCAGGGCCAGGATGCCGCCCGTCGGCACCATCATCCAGGGCTGCTGGAAGATGAAGCGCGACGCGGTCTGGATCATCCCGCCCCACGTCGGCTCGGGCGGCTGCGGCCCGAGGCCGATGAAGGCGAGGGCGGCCTGCATGCCGATGCCCACGCCGAACAGCAGGACGAACTGCACGATGACGGTCGTCGACATGTTCGGCAGGACGTGGCGGATGCTGGCGCTCATGGGGCGCACGCCGTCGATCGCGGCCGCCTCGACGTAGAGCTGGGTGTGCAGCGACTTCGCCTGGCCGAAGAAGATCTTGTAGATCGCGCCGAACAGGAGGAGGCCGAACGCCGCCATGACGAGCGGCATGTTCGTCCCCACGGCCGCGATGAAGGCCAGGATGATGACGGTTCCCGGAAGCGACAGCACGATCTCGCTGATCTGGTTCATGACGCCTTCGCCGCGACGGCTGCGCGATGCCCAGAGGGTGATCGGAATCGTCACGACGATCGCGATGATCGGCACGATCAGGCCGATGAAGATCGTCGGCGCGGCGGCGGTCACCAGACGCGACAGGATGTCGCGGCCGAGTTCGTCGGTTCCGAGCAGGTGGGCGAGCGACGGACCCTGGAGCACAGCCGAGAGGTCCTGTTCGAGCGGTCCGTAGCGCAGCCAGAGCGGCGAGGTGAGCGAGGCCAGCACCAGGCCGACGAGCCACACGATCGAGATGACGGCGGCCGGTGAGCGCAGGACGCGCAGGCGCAGCTTCCGCTCGGTGCGGCGCGGGCGGACGATGGAGGTCGTCGAGACGGTCATGAGGCACGCAGCTTCGGGTCGAGGATTCGATTGAGCAGCTCGATGACGATGTTCACGAGCACGACGACGACGGTCGCCACGAGCACGAGGGCCTGCACGAAGGGCAGGTCGGCCGAGCCGACCGCGCCCTGCATGGCCTGGCCGATGCCCGGGAGGGCGAAGAGCACCTCGATGACGACCGAGCCGCTGAACAGCACGATGAACTGCACGGCGACGCTCGCCAGGATCGGCAGGCTCGCGCCGCGGAGGGCGTGCACGTAGATGATGCGATTGGTGGGGGTGCCGACGGCGCGGAGCGTGCGGATGTGCTCCTGCGAGAGGGACTCCGACATCGAGGCCCGCGTCTGGCGCGCGATGCCGGCGGCCGAGGTGATGGCGATCGTGATGACGGGGAGCACGAGCGAGCGAGCCCACAGCTGCGGATCGGTGGTGAAGGGCACGAAGCCCGTCGCGGGGAGGAGGCGCAGCTGCACCGCGAAGACGTAGACGAGGAGCACGCCGACCCAGAAGACCGGGACGGAGAGCAGGATGCCCGAGGTCGCGGTGATCGCGCGATCCACCGCCCCGCGCCGCACCGCCGCGACGACGCCCATCACGATGCCGACGACGGCGCTCAGCAGCGTGCCGAAGACGGCGAGGGCCGCGGTGACCGGGAGCCGCTTGGCGATGTCGGGGCCGATGGGGCGCCCGTCGATGAGCGAGACGCCGAGGTTGCCCTGCAGCACCTGGCCCACCCAGTCGACGTACTGGACGATCCACGGCTGGTACCAGCCGAGCTGCTCGTTGTAGGCGTACACCTCTTCGGGTGTCGCCGAGTTGCCCAGGGCGACGCCGCCCGGCGTCGAGCCGGACAGATGCACGAGCACGAACGCGATCCAGGTCGCCACGATGAGCGTCACGATCGCGAAGGCGACTCTCTTGACGATGAAGATGACCATGTCTGTCTCCGACTGCCGCGTGGTGGGGGGCGGGGGGGGGCCGCCCCCCCCCCCGCCCGAAGGTGCCGCCGGGGGTCGGCCGGCACCACGCAGTCGATCAGGATGCGGGTGTGAACGACGCCAGCAGGGGAAGGAGTCCGAACCCGGGAAGGTGGGCTCCTTGAGCTTCGACGTGTTGTACGCCCACGGCGAGAGCTGCTCGTAGAGCGGGATGAGCCATCCCGTCTCGACGATCGTCTTGTTGAGGTCCTGCAGGGCCGCGGCCTCCTTCTCGGCGTCGCCGCCGGCTGCCGCCACGGCACCGGCCGCCGCCTGGAGCTGCGGGTTCTCGGCGTTGTGGAAGTTCGCGAACCCGAACAGGGCGCCGAACACGTTGCCGGCAGGGTTCGACCAGGTGAACGGGATCGGGCCGCCCATCGGGTCGGTCTGCACCGCGGCGAACTGCTCCTCGGTGGTGGCGGCGTTCTTGAGCGTCACGTCGACCCCGATCTCCTTCCAGTACTTCTGGAGCGCCTCGAGGTCGCGCTGGCTCGCGGACGAGATCGTGAAGTCGAACGAGAAGCCGTCGGGGTAGCCTGCGTCGGCGAGGAGCTTCTTGGCCTCTTCGGGGTCGTACTTGTAGTCCTTCTCCAGCTCGGGAAGGTAGCCGGGGTTGTCCTTCGGGAGGGCGTTCGCCGTCGGCACCTCACCGGGGTGCACGGCCTTGACGTATTCATCGCGGTTGATCGCGATCGACAGCGCCTTCCACACGTTCGGGTCGCCCCACTGGGGTGCCAGCGAGCCGTTCTTGTCGAACGGGATGAGGTTCTGGATGACGCCGCCGTTGGCGACGAGGCCGATGCCGGCCGACTTCACCTGCTCCTGGGTGTCGGAGGTGACGTAGGCGGTGTCGACCTCACCCGAGATCGCGGCGTTCACACGGGCCTGCGGGTCGAGGATCGGCTTGAACTCGTAGCTGTTGAAGGGGTAGTCGCCGCCGCGGGGGTGGTCCTTCTTCTTCGTCAGCAGATAGCTGTTGCCCTTGACGGTCGCGTCGTAGTCGATCGCGAGGGGGCCCGAGCCATCGGCCGTGGCGTCCAGGCTGCCTCGGTCCGCGACACCCTTGGGCCCGACGATGACCCCGGCGGGGAAGACGAGGTTCGCCTCGAATCCGGGCTGCGGCTTGGCGAACGTCAGCGTCACGGTGTCGTCGTCGACCACCGACACATCGGTGATCTCCTGCTGCCCGCCCGAGGCGAACTGGCTGTAGGCGGCGAGATCGGGGTTGCCGCGGGCATCCAGGTTCTGCTTGACGAGGTCGGCGCTCACGGCCGTGCCGTCGTCGAATGTCACGCTCGTGTCGAGGTCGAGCGTGAGCTGGGTGCTGTCGGCGTTGTACTGGAAGTCGGTGACGAGGTCCGGCTTGGGCTTGCCGTCCTGGTCGAGGACGAAGAGCGAGTCGTAGACGCCCTCGAAGAACATGCGCTGGCCGCTGCTATAGCGGACCGGGTCGTAGCCGAGGGGCGCCTGATCGGAATCGAGGCCGATCACGAGCTTCGACGTGTCGGCGCTGCCGCCGGTGCCGCCGCCGCTGCCGTCGGAGCCCGTGCAGGCGCTCAGCGCGAGGGCCGACACGGCCACCGCGGCGAGCGCGGCCAGGGCGCGTGCCGTATGTGAAATGCGAGACATCCTGATCTCCTGTGATCGATGTGCTGTGGAGTGACTGCTCTGTCGCGGGATCGGGTGCGGGTCACGCGATCCTCCCCTTCAGGATGAAGCGCGATTCCTCGCTTGGCCATTCGGACTAGGGCCGCCCCGCGTTAGCCGCGCCCTAACGTGCTCGCGCGGCGGTCACGCGCCGTCGGTCAGAGCGGGGCGACGAGGTGGGCGTTGAGGTCGCGGCGCACACTCTCGGCCATGTCGATCTCGAGACCGCTGAGCCACAGCATCTCGAGGCCCTCGACCATCGCCAGGGCGTTCAGTGCAGCGAGGCGCGGATCGACGCCCGGCTTGAGATCCCCCGCCTCCTGCGCCTCGGAGAAAGCGTGGGTCACGGCATCCGCGATCCGCTCGATCCTGGCGCGGAAGTACTCGTGAGCCGGATGCTGGGGATCGGTCGCCTCCGCCGACAGGATGCGGTACAGCTGCACGACCCCGCGCTGGCGCGCCTGGCGCCGCGAGATCTCGACGAGCTCGGCGAGGAACTCCCGCCCGTGGTGGTCGGCGAGGGCGCCTTCCGCCATCGCGTCACGCTGCTCGAGCACGGCGCGCAGCAGCTCCGGCTTCCCCCCGGAGAAGTGGTGGAGCACGGCGGTCTGGCTGATACCGACCGTGCGCGCGATCTCGTTGACGGAGCTCGCGGAGTAGCCGCTGCGGGCGAAGACATCGAACGCGGCGTCGAGGATCTGCGCACGCCGCATCGCGCTCTTGGCGTACTCGCCTCGGGGACCCGCCATGCGAGGGACGGTACCAGACCGTCTCGAAAATATTGAACGCTTTAACTTTTCGTGTTAGCGTCGGCTCCGCTCCGCATGGGGCGCATCACGCTCGCGAAGGGAGCCCGACGATGGGCGCATTCGATTCCGATTTCCTCTGGGGAGTCGCCACCGCCGGCCACCAGGTCGAGGGCGACAACGTCGACAGCGACATCTGGTTCCTCGAGAACACCGAGCCGTCGCTCTTCCGCGAGCGCAGCGGCCCGGCGTGCCGGAACTACGAGCGGTGGGCGGAGGACCTCGACATCGTCGCCGGCCTGGGCCTGTCCGCCTACCGGTTCTCCGTGGAGTGGTCCCGGGTCGAGCCGTCCCGCGGCGAGGTCTCGCAGGAGGCCCTCGATCACTACGAGCGGATCGTGGACGGATGCCTCGCCCGAGGCCTCGCGCCCGTCGTGACGTACAACCACTTCGTGGCTCCGCACTGGTTCTCCGCCGCGGGCTCGTGGCTCGGCGACGACGCGTCGGCGCTCTTCGCCGCGCAGTGCGCCCGCGTCACCGAGCGATTCGGTGACCGCATCGCGCTCGGGGTGACCTTCAACGAGCCGAACCTCGAGCAGTTCCTGCACTCCAGCGGCCGCCTGCCCGGCTTCCTCGAGGGCGTCAAGACCGACATGCTCTCCGCCGCGGCGGCCCGCGCCGGCAGCGACCGCTACTTCGCCGGCAACGTCATCCCCGCCGCTCTCCAGGCGGAGTTCCAGGACGCGCAGACGCGCGCGCACCGCGAGGCGAAGGCCGCGATCAAGGCGGTCCGTGCCGACCTGCCCGTCGGCCTGTCGATCGCGATCGCCGACGAGGTCGCCGTCGTCGGCGGTGAGGAGCGCCGGGACGCCAAGCGCGCCGTCGCCTACGACCACTGGCTGCGCGTCGCCGCCGCCGACGATTTCATCGGCGTGCAGAACTACGAGCGCATCGTGCACGGGCCCGACGGCGAGGTCATCGCGGAGGGACCGGTCAACGGCATGGGCACCGTCATCGAACCCGGCTCGCTGGCCGGCGCCGTGCGCTACGCCCACGAGGTCTCGGGCGTTCCCGTGCTCGTCTCGGAGCACGGCATCCAGACCGATGACGACACGCAGCGCGCCGCGTTCATCCCTGCCGCGCTCGACCTCCTCTCGGACGAGATCGCGGCGGGCGTGCCGGTGCTCGGCTACTGCCACTGGACGCTCATGGACAACTTCGAGTGGATCTTCGGCTACGGACCCAAGCTCGGCCTGTTCTCCGTCGACCGCGTCACCTTCGAACGCACCGCCAAGCCGAGCGCGGCCGTGTACTCCGACTACGTCCGTGACGAGCGGGGCCTCGGAGACTGACCGGACTGCCTTCCCGCGGGCTGCGCGGGTCGGGCACACTCGGGAGTGGCCGCACCCGACAGAGGAGTCACCGTGACCGCTCGTTCGCCTCAGGACCTCCGCAGCGCGGCCGATCTCCTCGCGCTCGACGACGACTTCGCCGACGCCGAGCGCCAGGTGCGTGACACGGTCCGCGACTTCGTCGACCGCCGCATCCGCCCCCACATCGCCCGGTGGTTCGAGGACGCCGTCTTCCCCGTCGAGCTCGTCCCCGAGCTCGCCGAGCTCGGCCTCCTCGGCATGCACCTCGAGGGCTACGGCTGCGCGGGGCGCTCCGCGGTCGAGTACGGGCTCGCGATGCAGGAGCTGGAGGCGGGCGACTCCGGCATCCGCACGTTCGTCTCGGTGCAGGGGTCGCTCGCGATGTCGGCGATCCACAAGCACGGCTCCGAGGCCCAGAAGCGGGCGTGGCTGCCGCGCATGGCACGAGGAGAGGCGATCGGATGCTTCGCCCTCACCGAGCCGACCGCGGGCTCCGATCCGTCGAGCATGGCCACGACGGCCCGCCTCGACGGCGGCGAATGGGTGCTGAACGGCGCCAAGCGCTGGATCGGCCTGGCGTCGATCGCCGAGATCGCAGTCGTGTGGGCGAAGACGGACGAGGGGATCCGGGGATTCCTCGTCCCCACCTCGACCCCGGGCTTCAGCGCCACGCCGATCGCGCCGAAGCTCTCGATGCGCGCGTCGGTGCAGTGCGACATCGCCCTCGACGACGTGCGCCTGCCCGAGGATGCCGTGCTGCCCGGCGCCGTCGGTCTGCGAGGCCCCTTCTCCTGCCTCAACGAGGCGCGCTACGGCATCGCGTGGGGCGCCGTCGGCGCTGCGCGCGACTGCTTCGAGCAGGCCCTCGGCTATGCGCTCGAGCGCACGCAGTTCGGGACGCCGCTCGCCGGCTACCAGCTCACTCAGCTCAAGCTCGTGGACTGGGCGCTCGAGATCCAGAAGGCCCAGCTGCTCGCCCTGCGGCTCGGCCGGCTGAAGGATGCCGGACGCCTCGAGCCGCACATGATCTCGGCCGCGAAGCTCAACAACACGCGCGCCGCCATCGACATCGCGCGCGACGCGCGCTCGGTGCTCGGCGGCAACGGCATCACCCTCGACTACTCGCCGATGCGTCACGCAGCGAACCTCGAGTCGGTGCGCACGTACGAGGGGACGGACGAGGTGCACACGCTCATCCTCGGACAGCGGATCACGGGCATACCGGCCTTTCGGGCGTGATCGTTCGTGCAACCTCAGGGTTGCTTGTCGGGGAAGGTTGTGCAACTCTGGGGTTGCTCAGTTCTGCAACTCAAAAGTTGCAATCAACCCCGAGAGGAACCATCATCATGAGCATGACCGCCAACCCCGAGTCCGTCGTCGACGAGGGACAGTTCGCCGTCCGGCGCAGCATTCGCATCGCAGCCTCCGTCGAGAAGGTGTGGGAGGCCGTGACGGAACCCGCGCACATCTCGCAGTGGTTCGGCATCGCCGAGTTCGCCGGTGCGGGCGCCGGCGCGACCGGCACTCTGACCTTCGAGGGCTACGGGACCATCCCCGTCCGCGTCGAGGCGTTCGACCCGTTCCGCTCGGTGACGTACCGCTGGGGCAACGACGACGCGCTCGGCACGCCGCCGGCCGAGGTCGACCCCGAGCGCTCGACGGCCTTCACCTTCACGCTCGAGCCCGTCGACGGCGGCACGCGGCTGACCGTCGTCGAGAGCGGGTTCGAGAACACCTCCGATCCGCGCGCCAACCTCGAGTCGCACCGCACGGGGTGGAACGAGGAGCTCGACAAGCTGGTCGCCCTGCTCGAGAGCGGCTCATGACGACAGAGACCCTGGTCGCCGTGTTCGCCGCCCTGGGCGACGAGACCCGGTGGAGCATCCTGGCGGCGCTCGGCGAGGGGGATGCCTCGGCGTCCGCCCTCGCCGGGCGCCTGCCCGTCACCCGCCAGGCCATCGCCAAGCACCTCGCCGTGCTCGAGCAGGTCGGGCTCGTCGAGTCGGTGCGGGTCGGCCGCGAGGTGCGGTTCCGGGTCGTCGGCGCCGAGCTGAGCGCGACCGCCCGCCGCCTCGACGCCGTCGGCGCCGAGTGGGACCGCCGCCTCGCCGCCATCAAGCGCATCGCCGAGGGGCTGTAGGGCGCCACTCCGCTGCCGAGCCCGCCGCGGCGCCGCCGGGCTACGACAGCTCGGCAGCCGGCGGGGCGGCCGGCGACTCCCGGCGTGCGCCGGCCCGCTCGACTCCCGCGAGCACGAGCACCGCGAGGCACAGGATGCCGAGCACCGGCGCCGCGACCTCGACGGCGCTCGGCAGGCCGATGCTCGTCGCCAGTGCGCCGGCGCCGATCGCGGCGATCGCCTGGCCGAGGTACGAGAAGAGATACAGGAGCGACAGCGTCGCGCCCCGGTGCTGCGCGGGCGCCGCGCGATTGATGAGACCGAGCCCGCCCGTGAAGGCGAACGAGTAGCCGACGCCGCCGACGAGGCACCACGCGAGCATCGCGATGATCGAGCCGGTCGCGCTCGCGAGCGCCATGATGCCCAGGCCCGCGATGGACACGAGTGCTCCCACGACCACTGCCGTGTGCGCCGGCACCCGGGTGAGCAGGAGCGCGGTCACGCCGATCGTGAGCGATGACGTGCCGAGCAGGATGCCGATGACCAGCGCATCGGTCGTGCCGGTGAGCTGGCGCGCCATGTCGGCGCCGAGAGACAGGAAGATCGCGCCGACGGCGTAGGCGACCGTGACCGACAGGGTCGCGAGGACGAAGGGGCGCAGCATCCCTCCCGGAAGCCGTGGCGCGGCGAATGACCACGACCGGCCGGTCGCGCCGTCGCGCGGCGTGAACCAGTTGAGCGCGAACGTGACGGCGGCGAGGGCGAAGAGCACGCCGAAGCTGACGACGAGGGGCAGCGGAGCGTACTGCGCCAGCACGCCCGAGACGACGAGGGCGGCAGTGAGTCCCGTGGACGTCGACACCGTCGTGAGCGAGCTCGGCAGGCGAGGGTTGGAGGTGAAGTTCTGCTCGACGAGCGCGGCGCTCGCGGCGCCGAGCGCGAAGCCCGTCCCGACGCCCTGCAGCACGCGTCCCGCGAGCAGGAATCCGACGTTGGGTGCGACCGCGAAGACGAGGGCGGATGCCGCGATGAGGGCGACCCCGATGAGGATCGCCCGCCGCCGGCCGATCGTGTCGGAGATGCTGCCGAAGAAGAACAGCACGACGAGGAGTGCGAGGGGATACATGCCGAAGACGAGCGTCGTCACGGCCGGGGTGAGTCCCCACTCGGCGGCGTAGATCGGGTACAGCACGCTCGGGGCGCCGCTCGCCCAGAGGCAGAGCGCGAGGACGAGGGAGGCGGACCAGAAGGCGCCGCGACGGCCGAAGGTCTTCATTCCGCGAGTCTAGCTTGGAAAATCCAACTCAGCGTAGGATGGAGCCATGGAGAAGTCCGAGCCGGTCTGCCAGATCGTCCGCACGCTCGACGTCATCGGCGAGAAGTGGGCGCTGCTGATCGTGCGCAACGCCCTGCGCGGTCAGACGCGCTTCTCGGAGTTCCGCGACGGCCTCGGCGCGCCGAGCGACGTCCTGACCGACCGCCTCGCGAAGCTCGTGGCCCACGGCATCCTCGAGAAGAGCACGTACCGCGAGCCCGGCGAGCGCGCACGGCCCGAGTACCGGCTGACACCCCGTGGCGAGGCTCTGCGTGTCGTGCTCGCGGCGATGATCCAATGGGGCGACGAGTTCAACCCCGCACCGCAGGGCCGCTCGGCGTATCTCGTCGATGCGAAGGACGACCGCCGCCTGCGCGTCGCCTACCTCGACGACAGCGGAGCGGAGGTCGACCGCGGTGAGGTCGCGATCGCGCCCGGACCCGCCGCCACGACGACCTGGGTTTACTGACCCGGCTCAGCGCCGAGGTACTCGATCGCCGTGCGGCGGAAGTCGCGCGAGCCCGGCGCATTGAAGTGGTGGCGCCCTGGGATCTCGAAGAACGTCCCGTTCGGCGTCGCCTCGGCGAGAAGTCTGGACCGCTCGAGGATCGCATCCTCCGACCCGGTCGCGAAGAGGATGGGCTGCTGCGGCGGGTGCGCGAGGTCGGGGTCGCTGTCGCCGAGACGCATGCCCTCGCCGAGTGCGATGAGGGCGCGGAGGTCGTTCGTCTCGACGCGCTCCGCGAGGGTGATGTAGTTCATCGTGACGCGGTCGGTGACGGGGGTGCCGTCATCCGCGTACGCGCGCGCCTGGTCCAGCTGCATGCGCGCGAGCGGACGGCCGTCCGGGATGCCGCCGAGAACGGCCCTCGTCACCCGGTCGCCGCACTCGAGGGCGAACTGCCACCCGACCCGCGCGCCGAGCGAGTAGCCGACGTAGATGGCACTGTCGATGAGGTAGGTGTCGAGCACGATCTGGAGGTCGGCGACGAGAGCGGGCATGGAGTACTGCCGCGGGTCGTGGGGCTTGTCGCTCGCGCCGTGTCCGCGCTGATCGACGCCCAGCACGCGGAAGCCCGCGCGCAGGAGGTCGCGCACCCAGCCGGTGCTCACCCAGTTGTCCTTGCAGCTCGACGCGAAGCCGTGCACGCACAGGACGGTCGGGGCATCCGGGTCCCCCCAGCTGTACGTGGCGATGCGATCGCCTTCCGCGGACATGATGAACGTCGGCGGCGGGACCTCTGTGACGAGCGATGGGATCTCCATCCCACCATCCTCCCGCGCCATCACGCGCGGGAGGACGGAGGGACAAGGGTCAGCGTCGGCCGGGCCCGCCGCCCATCCCTCCCGCGAGGGCCGTCCCCTCGGTCGCCGTCGCGGCGGAGGAGCCGTTGACGCCGAAGGAGTAGGTGGCGCCGTCGACGATGTCGGGCGACGTGTAGACGACCGTGGCGTAGTCCTTCTCGGCGGTGAAGGATGCGACGACGGCGCCCGAGGCATCGGTGATCTGGATCCGGTCACCCGCCGAGCCGCTCACCGACGCGGCCACCCACTGCTGCGCGGAGGACGGATCGGGCGTCTCGGCCATGCCGGCGCTTCCGAGCGCCACGACGGTGCCGCCCGTCACGGTGAGGCCGCCGTTCGTGTCGAGCGCGCCGTTGCCCTGGCCGGTCGGGCCGTACACGACCGTGTCGCCGCCCGAGATGGTCATCGAGCCGTTGGAGTCGAGCCCGTCGCCCTGTGCCGAGACGGTGAGGGTGCCGCCCGAGATGACGAGCGTCTCGCCCCCATCGGCCATGCTTCCGCCGCCCTGGCCGCCGCCTGAGCCGCTCGAGCCGGCGCTCGCGTTGACGCCGTCGTCATCGGAGGTCACCGAGACGGTGCCGCCCGAGATCGCGATGTCCTTGCCTTCGAGGCCCTCGGAGGACTTCGCGACCGTGACGTCGCCGGCCCGGATCTCGAGGGTCGCCTCCGCGTGCATGCCGTCGTCGCCCGAGCTCAGCCGGGCTGTGCCGCCTCCGATGCCGACCGAGCCGTCGGAGTGGATCGCGTCGTCGGCCGCATCGACCGTCACGTCGCCGCCGTCGATCGCGACGACGACTCCCGCGACGATGCCCTTCGCGCCGTCGGAGCCGGTCGTCGTCAGGTCGACGGTGCCGTCCGTCACGACGACGTCCGTCGCGGCCGTGAGACCGTCGTCTCCGCTCGTCGCCGTGATCGCACCGCCCGAGATCGCGATGTAGCCGGCCGCCGCGTCCTGGTCGTCGTCGCTCTTGAGGGCGTCTCCGCCCGCGGTGACGTCGATCGTGCCGCCCTCGACGACGAGCGCGTCCTTGCCGCGCAGTCCGTCATCGGCCGCGTCGACCGTGATCGTGCCGGAGAGGATCGCGAGGTCGTCGGTGCTCGCGATGCCGTCGTTGCCGTTGCCCCTCACCTCGAGCGAGCCCGTGCCCGTGATGGTGAGGTCGGCGTCGGCGTAGATGGCGGCGTTCGCCGAGGCGTCGTCGGCGTAGGACGAGGCATCCGACACCGTATTGCTCGTGCCGTCGGCGAGTGAGATCGCGACGTCGTCCGCCGTCTGCACGTCGATTGCGGGTCCGGCGGTGTTCGCGATCGACGCGTCGTCGAGGATGAGCACGACCTGCGCGTCGTCGGGCGCCGCGACGACGACGGAGCCGTCGAGCGAGCCGCTCAGCCGGTAGACGCCCGCCGTAGTGATCGTCACGGTGGAGCCGTCGATCTCGACGCCCGAGCCGGAGGACGGCGACGAGAGGTCGACATCGACGGCATCCGACGCCGACCACTCGTCGTCCCGCACGACCGTCGCGTCCGCATCCGCGGCGAGCACCGCGTCGGCCGCGAGGTCGGAGTCGATCGTCACCGTCGCCTGCGTCGTGGCCGAGCCCGAGTCCGAGACCGAGGCGGGCGAGGTCGTGGCGGTGGTCGTCGCGCAGCCGGAGAGCACGAGTCCCGCGATCGCGAGGGGGATGACGGGCAGGATCAGGCGGCGGCGCATGGCGGCTCCTCTGTTCGGGTGGTGTCGGGTCGGTCGGTCTCGAAGGCGTCGGCGCCGCGGAAGGGTCCGCGCAGCAGCCGCGCCCAGCGGTTGCGGGGAAGTTCGGAGTGCAGCGCCGCGAGTCCCGTCGCGTACTTGCTGACGGTGGCGGGCCGGTGTCCCGCCCGCCAGAGCAGGCGGTCGATTCGGGATGCCGCGGCCGGCGACTTCGTCTCGACGATGGCGATGCCGGGCAGGGCGAAGCCGGACCCGCCGGGCTGCTCCCACCGCAGCTCGGTGTCGATCGTCGCGCGCCCCGCGCCATCGGACGTGAGCAGGGTCGCGCGGCGATAGCGGGTCGTCAGGGTGGCGGCGAGCTCGTCGGCGCGCGACCCTGCGACGCCGATGGCGTCGAAGGCCGACGCGGCGTCATCGCGTGCGCCGTCGGTCAGCACGCGGCGCAGTCGCAGGTCGTACTCGGAGCGCTCCTTCACGGTCGTGCCCCGCGCGCCGCGCGTCTTGATCTCGAGGTAGGCCGAGCCGACGTCGAGGTAGGTGCGGGTGCGGAGCTTGAACCGCCGCCGGCGCGGCTGCGCAGCCATCCGGAAGCTCAGCAGATCGGGGGTGTCGAAGTACACCGATTCGTACGCGAAGTCACGGGCGCCGTCGATCTCGAGCACGCGCGTGCCGGAGTCGAGCGTCTCGAGCAGCCGCGCGGCGGTCTGCCGGGGCACGACGTACTTGCGGTCGACGCGCGTGAGGAGCGCAGCATCCATCACCAGCTCCTCCAGCGTCACGGAATCGAAGCGGGCGAGAAGCGGCGTGCTCATCGCATACCCGCCGAGACGCGCCGCACGGCGCCGAGGCGATACCGCACATCGACGAGGGTCGTGTCGTTGACGAGGTCGAGCTCCTGCATCGTGAGCGAGGTGACCTGGGCGCCGAGGCGCTCGGCGAGCTCATCGCGCAGCTCGCCCTCGTCGGCGATCGCGCGGTCGAGTCGCACGACCTGGTGGCGACTGCGGGCGAGCACGGCGGGGTGATCGGCGGCCCACAGCACCACGAGGAGCAGCACGATGAGTCCGGCGACGGGCCACGGGTCGGTCTGCGGGAGTCCCGCCATGAGGCCCATCGCGAGAGACGCGAAGTAGTACGCGACTTCGCGCTGCGAGATCTCCGACGAGCGCAGGCGGATGATCGACAGCACGCCGAAGATGCCGAGCCCGAGCCCCAGGGCGACCTCCGCCGTGCCGAGCACCGCGGCGACGGCGAGCACGCCGACGTTGACGCCGAGGAAGGCGACGACGAGGTCGCGGCGGTGGTGCCGGCGGTAGTAGAGGCCGAGGCTCAGGGTCAGGGCGGCGGCGAGGTCGATGCCGATGAGGATGAGGGTCTGGGGGGTCATTGCGGTCTCCCGGTCGTGAATGCGTCGGATTCCATCAGGCCGCCTCCCGCTATGCGGTTGCTCTGCCTCGTCTGTGCCGCGCCTACGGCTTCGGGCGGCGGGAACACGAAGCTCTTCTGAACCCCATAGCTCGTCACGAAGAGCAGGATCTCGGTCGCGATCTTGGCGAGCAGGAGAGGGATGCCGAAGTCGGTCAGCGCCGTGATCCAGACGACGTTCGATGCGAGCAGCGCGGCAGC
Organism: Microbacterium sp. AZCO; assembly: GCF_039614715.1. Lineage (GTDB taxonomy): Bacteria > Actinomycetota > Actinomycetes > Actinomycetales > Microbacteriaceae > Microbacterium. Next base: position 4,011,993 of record NZ_CP154857.1, read on the forward strand.
GAGCACGGCGTATCGCACGGCCTGCCGCGCGAGCCCTCTGCCGCCCTGCCGGCGGAACACGACCCGCCGATTGACGGCGAAGTTGACGCTCGCGCTCAGCACGCGCGCCGCGACGATCGAGGGGACGAGCCAGCCCGTGAGGGCGGTGAAGAGCAGCAGTGCGAGGGTGTCGACGATGAACGCGAGCACCGACGATCCAGCGAAGAGGGCGAGCGGCAGGGCGACCCGCAGGGAGTCGGCGACAGGCCGGAAGTGGCTGGAGGCGTTGCCGTCGAGATACACCGTCTCGATCGGAACCTCGCGGGCGGTCCACCCCGCCCCCCGGCTTGCGAGCAGCACGTTCTGCTCGTATTCGAAGCGGTCGCCCGCCTGTTCCGCGGCCCACGGGAGCATGGCGGACGGGATGCCCCGGAGCCCGGTCTGCGTGTCGGAGAGACGCCAGCCCGCGGCCAGGCGGAAGATGCCCCGCGCCGCCGCGTTGCCGACGCGACTGCGCAGCGGGACGCGGCCGGCGAAGGCGCGGCATCCCAGCACCATCGCGGGCGCCGGCCCCTGAGCTCCTCGAGGGGCGGCGGCGTCTTCGCGCATCGCGTCGGCCACCGCGACGATGTCGGCGACGGTGTGCTGACCATCGGCGTCGGCCGTGACCACGTCGTCGCCCTCGTGCTCCGCGATCACGAGACGGATGCCCGTCTTGAGGGCCGCGCCCTTGCCGAGGTTGGACTCGTGGGCGATCACCGTCGCGCCGAGCGCGCGTGCCTGCACGAAGACCGGGCCATAGTCGGGTCCGCTGCCGTCGTCGACGACGAGCACCTCGACGTCGGGGTCCGCCGCGAGGAGGGCGCCGACGAGCTCCGGCAGCGCAGCGCCCGGCTCGTACGCGGGGATGAGCACGATCACTTCCGTCACCCCGCGACGTAGAGGATGTCGCTCGTGCCGCGCTCGCCGCCGTTCGAGGGCTGGTTCACGACCTCGCCGTCGAAGTACATCGTCGACGAGCCGCCGCCGTCGAGGTTGTACGCCGTCGTCGCGCCCAGGTCGATCATGATCTGCGCCGCCTCGGTCATCGTGACGCCGCGGCTGTAGCCGGGATCGCGGCCGTCGACGACGACGAACACGAGGTGGTTGTCGTCGACGACGCCGACGAGCGTGCGGGGCTGCTCGCCCTGGATCGAGTGGTTGCCGACGTTCGTGTCGACCTCTTGCGTCTCGATGCCGTCGACGATCTGCCCGCCTTCGACGATCGCGGGACCGAAGCTCAGGGTGTTCCAGACGCCGGCGGCGAGGAGGTCGGCGCCGGTCGTCGTCGTCTCGTCGTACACCTCCACACTGCCGTCGGTGTAGAACGCGAGGCCCTCGCGGGCCCCTTCATCGCGGTAGAGCACGCCGTTGCGGATCTCGATGCCCGTGTCTCGGAAGCCGTAGTAGTCGCCGTTGATCGCGAAGACGGCGCCGTTGTCCTGGGCGATCGCGCTCGTGGTCTCGGTGATGTTCTCGCCGAACTGGTCGTTGGCGAAGGCCGACCGCAGGTCGGTCGCGTCGCCGAGCACGACGTCGGCGACGTAGTACGTCACGGTGTCGTCGCCCGAGCCCGTCGTGACCGTCGACACCGTGACACTCGTCGAGCCGTTCGAGTACGTCGACCCCGTGACGGCGCCGGCCGCGGCGCTCGCCGACGGGGTCGAGGTGTCGACGGTCGAGTTCTCCGCCTCGTACTCCGAGACGTCGGCGATCTGCACATGCGGGACGAGGAACCGCTCCGCAGCCCACACGGCGCCGCCGCCGCCCGCGAGCACGACGACGAGACCGCCGGCGATCAGGCTGTTGCGAACGGGGTGGCGGCGGCGGGTGGGCTTGTCCATGCTTCATGGGTACGCACCCGAGCTATCCGCGTCGTCGCCGCCCGCTATGAGGCGCCGATGCGCGCGCCGGGCCGCCACAACGTCGGAGATCACCGCAGCGTCGGGAGCATCGGGCGTCGAGGTTCCTGAGAACCGGCGATCTCCGACAGTGTGGCGCACGAACGACGATGCCGCGCCCTCGCCGGGGACGCGGCATCCATCGTGCGAGGGCTACTCCTCCAGCGGCCCGAGGATCGGCGCGGCGACGAAGCGTGCGGCGGCAGGATCGGCGCCGTCGAGCTCGATGACGACAACCTCGTTGGCTCCGGAGCGGGTCACCGGCGCGGGCACGTAGAGGGTGCGCTGCGGGCCGTTGCTCCAATATCGGCCGAGGAGGAGGCCGTTGACGAACGCGAATCCCTTGCCGAAGCCGGCCGTGTCGAGGAAGAGGTCGGCCGGCCCCTCGAGGGTGAACGACCCGCGTGCGACGCGCGGGCCCCATGCGAGGGGCGAGCCCGAAGCAGCGAGCTGGCCGAGATCGATCGGCGTCGCGCTCCACCCCTCGATCGGCACGCCACCGAGCCGCGGCGCCGTGATGAGGCCCTTCTCCTCGCCGAGGCGGTGCTCGTAGTTGACGCGTCCCTGCTCCTCCACGAGGAGTGCGAGGTGGGAGCCGGCGGGCACGAGCAGCGTGCGCTCTCCGCGCGTGCGCGAAAGGGTGCCGACGCGGCGGCCGTCGACGGCGACCCACGCGTGGTCGCGCAGCTCGTCCACCTGCAGCACGGTGGGCTCGCCGTCGCGGGATGCGCCCGAGGGCACCTCCGCTTCGTAGAGCACGAGCGCGCCGAGATGGTCGAGCTGCTCGAACGACGGGGGAGCAGGATGCCGCGTCCCGGTGCGCTTCACGCCGTCTCCCACCACGGGGGCCAGCGCGACCTCGAACTCCGGCGCGGCGGCGGCGGGCGCAGGCGCCACGGCGGGCACGGGCGCGTAGCGGGCGATGACCTCGCGAAATGCGGCGAACTTCGCCGTCGGCTCGCCCGCCTCGTCGAGCGGAGCGTCGTAGTCGTACGACGTCGTGATCGGCAGATAGCGGCCCTTGTCGTTGGCGCCGTTCGTCAGGCCGTAGTTCGTGCCGCCGTGGAACATGTAGATGTTGACCGAGGCCCCGGCCGCGAGGAGCGCGTCGAGCTCGGCCGCGGCATCCTCCACCGACGTCGTGTGGTGGAGGCCGCCCCACCAGTCGAACCAGCCGTCCCAGAACTCCGAGCACATGAGCGGGCCGGTGGGCTGGTGCTCGCGCAGCGTCGCGAGGCGCTCCTGCGCGCGGGAGCCGAACGAGCCGGTCAGGTGCACCCCGTCGAGGCTCCCGTCGCGGAGCATGTCGGGCTGAGGCTGGTCGACGGTCGTCAGCGGCACCGTGATGCCGGCATCCCGCGTCACCCGGACGAGCTCCGCGAGGTAGTCCTTGTCAGAGCCGTAGGCACCGTACTCGTTCTCGATCTGGACGAGGATGACGTTGCCGCCGCGGTCGATCTGCCGCGGGGCGACGATGTCGTACACGCGCTCGAGGTAGCGGGTGACCTCGGCGAGGTACTGCGGCTCCGACCGGCGCAGGCCGATGCCCGGCATCCCGGTCAGCCACACCGGCAGACCGCCGTTGTGCCACTCGGCGCAGATGTAGGGGCCGGGCCGCACGATGGCGTGCAGGCCTTCGGCGGCGACGAGGTCGAGGAAGCGGCCCAGGTCGTTCCAGCCGGTCGTGTCCCACTCGCCGCGGCGCGGTTCGTGCGCGTTCCAGGCGACATAGGTCTCGATGGCGTTGAGGCCCATGAGGCGCGCCTTGCGGATGCGGTCGGCCCACTGCTCGGGGTGCACCCGGAAGTAGTGCAGCGCGCCGGAGACGATGCGGTGCGGCTCTCCGTCGAGCAGGAAGTCGGTCTCGCCGATGGTGAAGGTGGGCACTGGGCTCTCCATGCGGGAGGGGCGACCGGCTCGGCCGACCGCCCCTCCGCGTCTCTCGATGGTTCTTACTTGTTGACCGCGAAGCCCTGCGAGTTGCCGTACTCGACGAGGGCGTCCTGCCACGTCGTGAGGCCCTCGTTCAGGTCGGAGTGGTTCTCGTAGGCCTGGCCGACGGTGTCGCCGAAGATGCTGTTGCCGTAGACCTGGTAGGGCAGGTACTGCCAGCCCTTCACGACCGAGGACGCGGCATCCGCCAGCACCTCGTTGATCTTCTGGCCGCCGAAGTACTCCGGCGCGGCGCTCAGGAAGTCGTCCGACTGCAGCTGCTTCGTCGTCGACGGGAAGCCGCCGCTCTTGAGGAAGATGTCGATGCTGTCGTCGCTGTTGTTGAGCCACCACAAGAAGCCCGCGGCGAGGGCCGCGTTCTTACTCTGCTTCGTCACGGCCTGGCCGCCGCCGCCGTTCTCCGCCGAGGCGGGCGTGCCGTCATAGGTCGGCATCGGTGCGACGCGCCAGTTGCCCGACCCGTCCGGGGCGCCGGACTCGAGGTTGCCGGGCATCCAGGCGCCCGTCGCGAGGGTCGCGATCGTGCCGTTGCCGAGCGCGGTGAACCACTCGTCGCTCCACGCCGAGATCGGCGCGACGAGCTGGCCCTCGACGAGGGTGTTCCAGGTGTCGGCCCACTTCTTCGAGCCCTCGTCCTGGAGGTCGATCGTCACATCGGTGCCGTCGGTCTGGAACGGCTTGCCGCCCGCCTGCCAGATCATGCTGGTGGTGAAGCCGGCGTCGCCCATGTCGGCGGTGATGTACTTCGTCGGGTCGGCCTCGTGCAGCGTCTTGGCCGCGGCGACGTACTCGTCCCAGGTCGTCGGCACGGCGATGCCGTACTGGTCGAAGACGGCCTTGTTGTAGAAGAGGGCCATGGGGCCCGAGTCCTGGGGCAGGCCGAAGATCTTGTCACCCGACGTGACCGAGCCCCACGTCGACGCGGTGTAGTCGCCCTCGAAGTCGCCGAAGCCGTAGCCCGACAGGTCGGCGAGAGAGTCCGTCAGCGTGAACTGCGGGAAGGCGTAGTACTCGATCTGCACGACATCGGGCGCGCCCGAGCCCGCCTTGATGGCGTTCTGCAGCTTCGTGTACTCGTCATTGCCCGTGCCGGCGTTGACGACGTTGACCTTGACGTTCGGGTAGGCCTTCTCGAACGCCTTGGCCTGATCCTCCGCCTGCGGCGTCCACGACCAGTACGTGAGCTCGCCGCCCTTGTCGAGCGCGGCCTTCACGGAGTCGAATCCGCCGGCCGGCGCGTCGGACGAGCTGCCGCTGTCCGAGCCGGCGCATCCGGCGAGTGCGAGTGCTGCCACGGCGCCCATCGCCGCGATGGCGGCGAAGCGGCGTGCGTGTGACCTGTGCGTCATTGCTGTGTCCCTTCAGGTGAACAGGATCGCGACCGCGACCCCGCCGGGTTGTTCTTCGTCACTGTGCAGGCCCCGGCTACTGCTTGACGCTTCCCGCGCTCAGACCCGACTGCCAGAACCGCTGCAGCAGGAGGAACGCGACGATGATGGGGATGATCGTGAGCAGCGAGCCCATGATCACCAGGTTGTAGATCGGCTGGGATCCCGCGCCGATCGACTGCGCGGCCCACTGGTTGAGGCCGACCGTGAGCGGATACCACGACGGGTCGCTCAGCATGATGAGCGGGAGGAAGTAGTTGTTCCACGTCGCGACGACGGCGAACAGCAGCACCGTCACGATGCCGGGCACGAGCAGCCGGATCGAGATCGTGAAGAACGTGCGGAACTCGCCCGCCCCGTCCATGCGCGCCGCCTCCAGCAGCTCCGTCGGCACGGCATCCACCGTGTACACCCAGATCAGGTAGAGCCCGAAGGGCGTCACGAGCGAGGGGATGATGACGGCCCACGGGGTGTTGGTGAGTCCGAGCTGGCTGAACAGCAGGAACGTCGGGACCGCGAGGGCCGTGCCCGGCACCGCGATCGCCCCGAGCACGATCGCGAACACTCCGCGCCTGCCGGGGAACCGGTACTTCGCGAGGCCGTAGCCGGCGAGGGTCGCGAGGAGCGTCGCGCCGCCGGCCCCGATCACCACGTAGAGCAGCGTGTTGCCGAACCACCGCAGGAAGATGCCGTCGTGGTACGTGAGCGTCGCGACGAGGTTGTCCCAGAAGGCGAAGTCGGGGCCGAACCACAGGCCGAAGCTCGAGAACAGGCCGCCCTGCGTCTTGGTGGAGTTCACGACGAGCCAGATGAGCGGCACGAGCGTGTACACCGCGTACAGCACCATGACGATCAGCAGGATCTTGGAGCTGCGCGGACGCAGCGGGTTCGTATAGGCGAGTGCGGGGCGGCGGGTCGCCTTCCCGGCATCCCGATTCGTCTTGCGCGTGTCCTGCGTGGGGACCGTGGCGGTCATCAGCGCACCTCCGCTCGGGAGCCGCGCAACTGCACGACGTAGGCGATCACGGCCGTGATGACGCCCATGATGATGGCGACGGTCGCGGCGTAGTTGAACTGCTGGCCCGAGAACGACAGGTAGTACGCGTACATGTTGGGCGTGTAGTACGTCGTGATGACGTTGGGGGCTAGGGGCCGGAGGATGTTCGGCTCGTTGAAGAGCTGGAAGCTTCCGATGATGGAGAAGATCGTGGCGATGACGATCGCACCGCGCAGCGACGGGATCTTGATCGAGAAGACGGTGCGCCAGGCGCCCGCGCCGTCGATCGACGCCGCCTCGTAGAGCTCACCCGGGATCGTCTTGAGCGCCGAGTAGAAGATGAGCATGTTGTAGCCCACGAACTCCCACGTGACGATGTTGCCGATCGCGACGAGCATCCACTGCTTCGCGAAGGGGGTCAGCAGCTCGAAGCCGAGGAGGCCGTTGATGTTCGCCGTCAGGCCGAACTGGTCGCCGTAGATGTACCCCCACATCAGCACGGCCACGACGGCCGGGACCGCGTAGGGCAGGAAGAGCACGATGCGGAAGAAGGATGCTCCGCGCAGACGCGCGCTGTCGATCGCGAGCGCCGCGCCGAGGGCGAGGGCGAGCATGATCGGCACCTGCACGACCAGGAAGATCAGCACGCGGCCGAACGCCTCCCAGAACTGCGGGTCGGTCAGCGCCTTGCCGTAGTTGTCGAGCCCGACGAAGGCCGTGCCGCCGACGAGCTGGTCGCGGAACAGGCTCAGGTAGAGCGCGTAGGCGAGCGGGGCGAGGAACACGAGCGCGAACACCAGCATGAACGGGCCCACGAACCACCAGCCCCGCCAGTCGGTGCGGGGTCGCCGCGGGCGGGTGTCCCTCGCCAAGGCGGGGGGCGCGATGGTTGTCGTCATCGACGGGCCTCTTCCGGAACGGTTCTGATCGCTGTTTACGCAAACATTCGCACGAATCTGGCTACGATGTCAACGTAAACAGTCGGGAGGCGACGATGGCCGCATCACCGGAGCGCATGGATGCCCCGGCCCACCGGCGCGAGCCGTCGATCCTCGACGTGGCGCGCGAGGCGGGCGTCTCGGCCCAGACCGTGTCGCGCGTCGCGACCGGGAAGGACGTCGTGCGGGCCGCCACCCGGGAGCGGGTCGTCGACGCGATGCGCCGCCTCGGCTACCGTCCGAACGGCGCCGCCCGGGCGCTGAAGGCCGGCCGCTACCGCAGCATCGGCGTCATCATGTTCTCGCTCTCCACGTACGGCAACATGCGCACGCTCGAGGCGATCGCGTCCGAAGCGACGGCGGCCGGATACTCGCTGACGCTGATCCCGCTCGACTCCGCGACCCAGGGCAGCGTCTCCGGCGCGTTCGCCCGCCTCAGCGAGGAATCGGTCGACGGCATCGTCATCATCATCGAGGCCCATCGCCTCAACGAGTCCGAGCTCGCCCTGCCGTCGGGGCTCCCCGTCGTCGTGCTCGACTCGAGCGCCGAATACGATCTGCCGGTCATCGACACCGATCAGGCGCAGGGCGCCCGTCTCGCCACCGAGCACCTGCTCGAGCTCGGACACCGCACGGTGTGGCACGTCCGCGGCCCCGAGGAGTCGTTCTCGGCGCAGCGACGCCGCGACTCATGGGAGCGCACGCTGCGCGCCCACGGCGCCGAGGTGCCCGAGCCCATCGTCGGCGACTGGTCGGCGGAGTCCGGACGCGCGGCGGGCGACGTGCTCGCCGGCATCCCGGACGTGACGGCCGTCTTCGCCGCCAACGACCAGATGGCGCTCGGCGTCATGCACGCGCTGCACGCCGCCGGCCGCTCGGTGCCCGCCGACGTGAGCGTCGTCGGGTTCGACGACATGCCCGAGTCCGCGAGCTTCTGGCCCGCGCTCACGACGATCCGCCAGCACTTCCACCAGGTCGGCGTCGTCGCCTTCCAGGCCCTCGTCGCGTCGATCGAGGGCGCCGAGCCGGAGCGCGCCGACCTCGTGCCGACCGAGCTCGTCGTGCGCGCGAGCTCCGCGCCGCCGCGCTGATCGAGCGCGACTCGGCCGATCCGGCGGGAATGGGCTCGCTTGCGGCATCCCGACCCTTGACCTGCCTCCAAGGGCATCGCTAGGATCCGAATGTTCTCGCTAACTGTTTACGTAAACAAGCGCGACCTCATTCGAGCCGACGCCGGCTCGCCGCAAAGGAGTGGAAGACAATGCCGTCACGAAGAGTCCTGGCGACGACGGCCATCGCCGCCATGATCGCCGCCTCGGTCAGCGCCGCCGCGCTCCCCGCCGCGTCCGCCGCGGGAACCCCGGTGCGCATCACCCCCAATCCCGGCTACGCATCCGAGCCCTTCGAGGGCTGGGGCACGAGTCTCGTCTGGTTCGCCAACGCGACAGGCGGCTACCCCGCGAACGTGCGCCAGGCGCTGTTCGACAAGGTGTTCGGAGAGGACGGCCTCAACCTCAACATCGCGCGCTACAACATCGGCGGCGGCAACGCGACGGACGTCCCGTCGTACCTGCGACCGGGCGGCGCGGTCGAGGGCTACTGGAACCCGAATGCGAACCTGTCCGACGCGCAGGGGCCGATCACGGCCACCTTCGCCGACCGGCTCCGCTACAAGGCGGCGTGGGACGGCGAGAGCGAGACGAACTACAACTGGAACGCCGACGCGACGCAGCGCTGGTGGATCGAGGCGCTGAAGGACAAGATCACGCACTGGGAGGCGTTCAGCAACTCGCCGCCCTACTTCCTGACCCAGAGCGGCTTCGTCTCGGGCGGCACGAACGCGACCGCCGAGCAGCTCGGCTCGGCCGACATGGACAAGTTCTCCTCGTACCTCGTCAACGTCGTCGAGCACCTCGAGGACCAGTACGGCATCGAATTCGACACGCTGGACCCGTTCAACGAGCCCAACACGAACTACTGGTCGACGCGCCTCGGCACGAACGGCTGGCCGACGACCGCGAGCCGCCAGGAGGGCGCGCACATCGGTCCGGCGGCGCAGAACGAGATGATCGGCAAGCTCGCCGCGCGCCTCGCGCAGCCGGGCACGACGACCGACGTGAAGATCTCGGCGATGGACGAGACGAACCCGACGATCTTCACCACGAACTGGAAGGCCTGGTCGGCCGAATCCAAGTCGAAGGTCGACCAGCTCAACGTCCACACGTACGGCACGGGCGACCGCCTCGTCGCCCGTGACATCGCGAAGAGCTCCGACAAGCCGCTCTGGATGAGCGAGGTCGAGGGCGACTGGGACGGCACGGGCTTCAACCAGGTCAACATCGAGAACGGCCTGGGCATGGCCGGCCGCATCGTCGACGACCTGCGCGAGCTCGAGCCGTCGGCGTGGGTGTTCTGGCAGCCGGTCGAGGACCTCTACAACATGCAGAAGGTCGAGAACCTCAACTGGGGCAGCGTCTTCATCGACTTCGACTGCAACGCGGAGGGCAAGTCGCTGCGTCGCATCGCGGCCGGCGAGGCCGACCCGACGTGCAAGGTGCTGACGAACGCGAAGTACAACACGACGCGCAACTTCACCCACTACATCCACCCGGGCGACCGCATCGTGCCGACGGAGAACACGCAGACCACCGCCGCCGTGACGGCGGACGGCACGGGCGTGACCCTCGTGCACGTCAACTCCGACGCCTCGGCGCGCGACGTCACGATCGACCTCTCGCAGTTCGGCACGATCGCGCCCGGCGCGACCGTCACCCCGATCGTGACGACCCAGTCGCCGAGCTCGGACCCCGAGGCCAACGCCCTCAAGGCGGGCACGCCCGTCGCGATCGACGGCGCGACGAAGACCGCGACGGTCAGCATCCCGGCGAAGTCCGTCACGACCTTCGTCGTGTCGGGCGTCTCGGGTGTCTCGGCGAACGCGCCCGTGCTCCGCGACGGCCACACGTACCAGCTGCTCGGCGTCCAGAGCGGCAAGGCCCTCGCGGCCGACCCCTCGGCGCTCGCGCTCCGCACCTCGGCGACGACGGCCGCCGGCGCGACCGCACAGGCCTGGACGGTGCACACCCTCGCGGGTGCCGGCACCGACCGCCAGCGCTTCGTGCTGCAGAACCGTGACGGGCGCCTGCTCGGAACGTCGGGCGGCGGGACTACCCTGTCGACCAAGAGCGTGCAGGATGCGGCATCCGATCCGGCCCTGCAGTGGATCGCCTCGACGACCGACGGCAAGACGTACTCCCTGCTGAGCGTCGCCGGCGAGCAGGTGCTCGACGTCAACGGCCAGAGCACGGCCGACGGCGCGTCGGTGGGCCTGTACAGCTCGAACGGCGGCGCGAACCAGCGCTGGACGCTCGCCGATGTCGCGGTCACCGGCGTCAAGGACGTCCGCACCGCGACGGCGACCGGCGTCGCGCCGCAGCTCCCCGCGCAGGTGACGCTGGTGTACGCCGGCAACGTCGAGCGGACCGCCGCGGTCACGTGGAACACCGCCGGCATCGACTGGTCGGTCCCCGGTTCCAAGACCGTTCCCGGCACGGGCACCGACGTCTTCGGCACGTCCTTCCAGGCGACCGCCACCGTCGAGGTCGGCGCGCTCACCACGACGCAGCCGGTCTCGCTGACGACCTACGCGGGCATCTCGCTCGCGCAGGTCAAGGCCGCCGCTCCCACGACCGTCCCCGCCGAGGCAGGCACGAGCGGCGAGACCGTCGCGGTGCCCGTCACGTGGGATTGGACGGGAGTGGATGCCGCGAAGCTCGCCGCGGCGGGAGTCGTGACCGTGCCCGGCACGGCGACGACGACCGATCCCGCACACCCGCAGGTCGCCGCGAAGCTGTCGGTGATCCTCACGGCGGCCACGGAGAAGAACGTCGCCCCGGCCTCGACGGCGGCGGCGACCTTCACCGAGAGCGCGAGCTACAGCGTCGACCGCACGAAGAACGGCGTGACGACCGACAAGGGCTGGTCGAACTGGAAGTCGGGCACGAAGAACACGACCGACACGCTGACCTACACGCTCGCGAACCGCGAGAAGGTGCAGCACGCGAAGGTCTACTTCTACAAGGACGGCACCAACAGCTGGGCGCAGTCCATCACGGTGGAGTACCGCACCGGCACGGGCGCATGGACGACCGGTCCGACCGTCATCGACGCGACGCCCGCCAGCGGCACGGCGCCGATCATCGACATCCCGCTGGGTGTCGACGCCGATGCCGTCCGGTTCGTGCTGACCGCCAACGCGAACACGCACCTCATCGTGTCGGAGGTGGAGATCTACGCCGCCGCTCCGTCGGCCTCGACGGTCGCCGACCTCGCCCGCATCACGACGAACGGCGTGGCGCTGCCGGCCTTCACGCCCGATCAGACGGCGTACACCGTCGACTGGGATGGCGGTGCGCTGCCCACCGTCGGTGCGATCGCGGTCGACCGCAACGCGACAGTGGCCGTGACCCAGGCGACGGCCGCTGCGCCGACGGCGACGGTCGCGGTGACCGCGGTGTCGGGTGCGACGAAGACGTACGCGGTCTCCTTCCAAAAGAAGGTCGCACCCGCGCTGAGCGCGAGCGTCTCGGCGACGACGCGCTGCGTCGCGGGCAAGATCCAGCTCGCCGTCGCGGTCGAGAACACCGACGACATCGCGCTGGACGTCGCCATCACGACGGCGTACGGCACGAAGAAGATCGACGCGCTCGGCGCCGGCAAGAAGACGTCGGCGGCCTTCGCGACCAAGCTCGCGTCGATCCCCGACGGCTCGGCCGAGGTGAAGGTGTCGGCGACGATCGAGGGCAAGGCGGTGCAGGCGACGCTCCCGGCCGCGTACTCCGCCGCCACCTGCAACTGAGGACGGAGGGGGATGCCGCGGCCCCAGGCCGCGGCATCCCCTGCCTCACCTGGTCGCTGAGCGTGTCGAAGCGTCGAGCCCGAACCTGCGAGGGCTGTGGGTTCGACCCCTCGACAAGCTCGGGGACCGAAGGACGAGCCGGCGACTCCGACGTCGACCCCTCGACAGGCTCGGGGACCGCCCCTCGACCGGCCCGGGGGCCGGGCGGGAAACCGGGCTAGGAGAGCGGGGCGGGCTCCGGACGGTGCACGCCGCGCGGGCGGTAGCCGAGGGCATCCGACACGCCCGCGAGGTCGGCGAGGTACCAGATCGTGGCGAGCCACATCTCGGTGCCCTGCAGCCCCGGGGCCGAGGCATCCCGTGCCGGATCGTCGGGGCTCGGCGCCCGGAACCCGAAGCCCGCGCCGTCGACCCAGCGGTCGAGAGCGTCGCCGAGCAGGCGCCGGGCCACGGCGGTGACCTCGTTGCCGCGGTAGCCGGTCGCCCGGGTGAGCCACAGCGGATGCGCCACATCGAGCACGTTGCACGCGTCATGCCGATCGGGGCGGAAGTACCGGTCGTCGCGCACGTGCGCGAGCACGGTGTCGATGACGCGCTCGGGGTACGGCAGGGGCACGCCGAACTGGGCGAACGTGCCGCGCGAGGCCCGGTAGAAGCCGTTCACGATCTGCAGTCGGCTGCCGTCAGCCGACACGGACGCCCACATGCCGGTCGCCGGATCGGCGTTCGACACCAGCCAGCCGAGGAGAGACTCATGGATGCCCGAGGGCAGCGCGTCGCCGCGACGCTTCGACCAGAGCAGGGCCGTGCCGAGGGCGTCGACCCAGTGCCCCGCGTGCCACGCCTCGCTGCGCCACGGCAGCCCGTCGCAGAAGGCGGCGAGCTGGCCGGCCGACGACGACGTCACGAGCGCGAGCGGATGCGCGAACTCCGACCCCAGCAGGTCGAGGGCGTACCCGACCGAGAGCACGTGGTAGGCGACGTCCGCGTCGTCCTCGGCCGAGGCGGGCGCGATGCTGCCGTCGGCCCGCAGGCGAGGGATGCGGCCGGTCGCGGCATCCTGCCACCCGCGAAGGCGCTCCACCTGCTGCTCGGCCGGAAGCTGCGGGGGCGCCGTGCCGAGGAGGAGGTCGGCGAGCTCGATCGCATCGGCCTGCGCCCGCACGGTAGGCGCGGCGCCCGGACGGTCCACGAAGAGCGACCCCTGCCACGAACGCTCGAGGACATCGCCCGCCTGGGCGCGGGCGCGATCGGCGAGGGCCGCGACCCGCGATCCGAGGTCGCCGCGCGTCGAGCCGGCGGGCGGGATGCGCCACCGCAGCAGCTTCGCGGGGTTGCCGCCGACGACCGCTCCGGCGGGGACGTCCTTCGTGACGACTGCTCCGGCGGCGAGCACCGCGTGGTCGCCCACCGTGACGCCGTCGAGGATCACGACGTGCGAGCCGACCCACACGTCGTCGCCGATGCGGATGCCCGTCGCCGTGAGCGGCTGGCGGAACACGGGCAGGTCGGGATCGCTCATGGTGTGGTTGAACCCGAGGATCGACGTGTGCGCGCCGATCCGCACACCGTCGCCGAGGGCGACCGTGCCGCGCACGACGGTGTACGGATTGACGCTGCAGTCGCTCCCCGCGCGCAGCGATCCGGTCAGGTAGGCGCCCGCGGCGACGTATGTGCGGTCGCCGAGCCGCAGCTCGTCGTTGTCGACCGAGGCGAGCTCGGAGACGAAGCATCCCTCGCCCAGCTCATGTCCCGGGCGCTCGGCGAGGCCGGCGAGGTGCGAGCGCTGACGCGCCCGGGCCGCCGCGTCGGCGCGGGACCAGAAATCCCACGGCGAGTACTCGAGCGGGTCGATCACGGGTCAGTGCGCGCGCGGAGCCGCGGTCGAGGCCCGCACGTGCAGCGTGGGGTTGAGCGTCACGCGGTGCACGGGCCGATCGGGGTCCTGGATGCGGCGGATCAGGAGATCGACCGCGGCCGCGCCGACGTCCATGCGGGGCGGGCTCACGGCTGTGAGCGCGGGCGTGAACAGCTCGGCGACCTCGTCGTCGTAGGCGATGACCGAGAGGTCGGCGGGCACCGAGATGCCGCGTGCGAGCGCAAGGTCGACGAACGCCATCGCCTCGGCGTCGGGGTGCACGAGCAGCGCCGTCGTGCCGCTGTGCATCGCCCGGTCGAGCGAGGCGTTGACGGCGTCGGAGAAGTCGGGGCTGCTGCGGTCGGGCAGCAGGTGCTCGAAGTGCTGCGTCGGGGTGAGGCCGAGCTCGGCGCACACCGCCTCCCAGCCGGCCGCGATCTTGCGAGACGTGGGCGAGTCCCGCGACAGCACGAGACCCACCTTCTGGTGTCCGAGGTCGGCGAGGTGCCGCGCCGCGAGCACTGCCCCGAGAGCGTGGTCGGACGTGACGGACTCCACCGGCGTGCGATGGGGGAGGACGGAGGCGTCGCGCTCGGTCAGCACGCTCGGGATGCCCGACTCCGCGAGCCACTGGATGACGTCCTGCGCGTGCGGGGTGTCGGTGTTCGGCGCGACGATGAGGCCTTTGACCCCTTCCGTGTGCACGAGGCGCTCGAGCACGGGCCGCTCGTCCTGCAGCTCGTACGAGGCCCCGCGCAGCAGCAGCCGGTACCCGCGGCGTCGCGCTTCGCGCTCCATGCCGCGCACGACGCTCGGCCAGTAGTAGTTGAGCGACGGCACGAGCACGGCGAGGGCATCGGATGCCTCGGTGACGGCGGGCCGCTCGCCCTCGGCGTGGCCCTCCACGACGGGGTGCGCCTGGCCGTTGGGCGCGACGGCGCCGCCGTGCACGCGCACGAGCAGGCCCTCCTCCTCCAGCTGCTGGAGGTCGCGGCGCACGGTGACGGGCGTGACCCCGAGGTCGTCGATGAGCTGCGAGACGCGCACGACGCCGTCGCGCGAGAGGGAGGCGAGCACATGCGCGCGACGCGCCGGGGCGAGCGGTGCGTGGTTCTGATCGGTCATCGGGGGTCCTTGTCGACTGCGTCCAGTTCTACCGTGACGCGCAGGCTTCGGCGGTCTGCGACGTCCAGATCGACCCGCGTCAGCGCGTCGCCCCACACGCCGGTGAGCATCGGGTCGTCGAGTTCGCGGGTCATGAGCGTCGCGCTGACGCCCTCGGGCCAGCGCACCAGAACGGGCGGCGCGCCCTCGAGCGGCACGACGCGGAGGCCGTCCGGCCGAAGCTCGACCTCGCCCGCGACCAGCATCCGGACGGTCGTCCGCGGCTCCTCCGCCCCCACCCAGGGCTCGAGCTCCCATCGGTCGTCGACGACGACGCGTGCGGTGTCGCGTTCGAGCGCGGCATCCCTCCGCCAGGACACGAGCCCATGGGCGTCGTAGGCGCCCGCGAGGTCGAGCGCGAGCGACGTGCGTTCGTCGGCGATGTCGACGGAGACGAGGGATGCCGCGAACTCCGCGCCCGCCGACTGCGCGGCGCCGCGGACCTCGGGCACGCTGTGCCACGTGCTCTGCATCGTCCAGATGTCGTAGCGGAGCGGTCCGAAGGTCGCCGCGGTGTACGTCGGACGTCCCGCGTCGACGAGGACGGGCACCCCGTCGACCGCGACGACGAAAGAGCCGACGTCGTTGTGGTTGTGGTGCTCGCCGTTGTGGCCGCCCTTGACGGCGAGCGTCAGGCCGCTCGCGGAGCCCGCGCGCTCGCGCGTGACGAGCACCTCGGTCGACGGCAGCCAGGTGTCGCGCGGCAGGGGAGAGGTCGCCGCCGCATCCTCCCGCCACGCGGCGTCGGTCATGCCGCGGAGGAGGCGGCCGAGCCCCTCGCGCTCGGTCGCGAGCGGCTCGCCGTCGCGGCGCTGCGCAGCCGCATGCCGGCGGGCGTGGTCGTCGCCGACGCGCCGAGCGGCGCGGTGCAGCTCGTGCCACGGCTGCTCGCGGATCGGCCGCGCCTGGCCGTCGGCGAGGTTGAGGTACCACTCTCCGCCGAGGTGCATTCGGTGCGGGAACGCGACGGTCTCGCGCAGCGCGGCGACGGCGGGCGCGGCATCCCATCGCCCGCCCGTCGCGCAGGCGAGGAGGTCGAGCGCCTCCAGCGCGCGGCACGCGCCGTTCCACCAATACGAGTACCCCTCGTCGATGGCGCCATCGGCGGGAAGCACCGCGACATAGCGGTCGAGCCCCTCGATGACGAGGCTGACGACGTCGGCGCGCAGACCCGCATCGGCCGGATCATCGAGCAGCTGCAGGGCGGCGAGCAGCACGTTGCCGTGGATCCACGGGTTCCAGTTGTGCACGTCGCCGTCGAGCCCGAGCCAGTGCCAGTCGCGGCGGCGCAGGAACGGGTCGACGACCCGAAGCCGCGCCTCGCGGCGCACGCGGGCGCGAAGCCCCGGGTAGCGCCCGTCGAGCTGAACGCCGAGCAGCCGGTCGACCCAGGCGAGCTGACCGACGACTTCGCCCGCACCCAGATCGAGGAACGGATCGTCGACGGTCGCGAGCACCCCGCCGTGGCGCGCGAACGTGTCGTCGTGCGCGGGCCAGCACCACGAGCTCTGCTCGCACAGCAGCTGCACGCCGTCGGCGACCTCGTCGATCCAGCGATCCTCGAGGGTGATCGCCGCGGCGACCGCCGCGCGGCTCAGCCGACGCTGACGGGCGAAGGCCGCCGCCTCCCACACGGAGCGGTCGCCGTCGCGGTAGACCCGCGCCGCCTGGCTCGCGAGCGGGAGGGGCCACGGCTCGCCGAGGTCGCGCTCGGCCCGCGCGAACAGGTCGGCGATCGTGACGGGGTCGAGGGAGGCGGCATCCCAGACCGAACGATCGTCCGCCGGGGCGACGGGAAGCGCCGCCGACGGCGAGGCGAGCGCTTCATGGACGCGATCCACGGCGTCGCCACGGCTCGTCCCGAAAAGGGCGGCCAGGGGGCCCGAGTACGACGTCGTCGGCATGGAATCGATCATAAACGATCAGGAAAGAAAAATCATGTGTTGCCGTGAACGAAATTGATTGCTAATCTCCCAAAGCGGTCCGATCTCGGCCCGCGAACGATTCAAAGGAGAACGACGGTGACGCGCACTCTCGACGCCTCCGCGCCGGACTGGAGCCGCGCACAGTGGCTGCAGTACGCCGATCGTCTCCTTTCGGGCGCCCGCGCCTTCGCGTCGCCCGGCCACGGCCGCATCACTCCG
The DNA here is from genome assembly GCF_039614715.1 of Microbacterium sp. AZCO. Taxonomy (GTDB): domain Bacteria; phylum Actinomycetota; class Actinomycetes; order Actinomycetales; family Microbacteriaceae; genus Microbacterium. Next base: position 4,029,212 of record NZ_CP154857.1, read on the forward strand.
CCCGGAGCGGAGGGCGGCTACGGCAACGCCATCGACGGCCTCGAGGGATTCGCCCGCACCTTCCTGCTCGCGGGCTTCCGCATCGCCGGCGAGCGCGGCCAGGGCGTCGACGACCTCATCGACTTCTACTCGCGCGGTATCCGGACGGGCGTCGATCCGAACGCCCCCGACCGCTGGCTGCGCCTCGACGAGCACCCCCAGGCGAAGGTCGAGGCGGCGTCGCTCGCGCTGATCCTCGACCTGACCCGTCCGTGGATCTGGGACCGACTCGACCAGATCACGCAGAAGCGTGTCGTCGCCTACTTCGCACCCGCCGTCGGCGACCGGACCTATCCCCGCACGAACTGGCTGTGGTTCCGTCTCGTCGTGCAGACGTTCCTCCGCTCGGTCGGCGGCCCGTGGTCGCCCCAGGACGTCGCCGACGACCTCGCCCTGCACGACTCGTTCGCGCGGCCCGACGGCTGGCTCTCCGACGGCGACGAGCGCTCCTACGACCACTACGTCGGCTGGGCGCTGCACCTCTACCCCGTGCTGTGGTCGCGCATGCAGGGCGCCGCCGAGCTCGCCGCCGGCCGCACCGCGAAGGACATCGCGCTGCTCGACCGCTTCCTCCTCGACGCCGCTGCGCTCGTCGGCGCCGACGGATCTCCCCTCATCCAGGGACGCAGCCTCATCTACCGCTTCGCCGCCGCCGCTCCCTTCTGGGTCGGCGCGATCGCCGAGGTTCCTTCGACGTCGCTCGGCGCCCTCCGCCACGCCGCGGATCGTGTCGTCGGTCACTTCGCCGGCAGCGGCGTCCCGGACGCCCGCGACCTCCTCAGCATGGGCTGGCACGGCGACTGGCGCCGACTCGCGCAGGCCTACTCCGGCCCCGCCTCGCCCTACTGGGCGACGAAGGGCCTCCTCGGCATCTCGCTCCCCGCGGACCACCCCGTGTGGAGCGCCCCCGCCGAGCCGCTCCCCGTCGAGGCGGGCGACACGCTCCGCGCCGTCCGAGCCGCCGGATGGGTCGTCTCGGGCACGCGGGCCGACGGCATCGTGCGCATCGTCAACCACGGCACGGACCACGCCGCCGAAGGCGCGCTCGTGGGCGACTCGCCTCTCTACGCACGCCTCGGCTACTCGACCGCGACAGCGCCTCTCGCGAACGGCCGCGCCTGGCGCGAGCCGCTCGAGCAGTCCGTCGCACTCGTCGACGAGGCCGGCGAGGCCACGCACCGCGCCGCGATGCAGCTCCTCGACGTGCGGATCGACGGCGAGGTCGGCATCGCCGCGTCGACCTGGCCCGCGCACTGGATCGAGCCGGCCGAGACGCAGGTGCGCCACGGCTCGGGCATCCAGGGTGACGTCATGATCGCCGGCCGGCTCACGGTCCGGTCGCTCGTGCGCGGGCCGTGGGAGCTGCGCATCGTCGACCTCGACGCGCTCGAGCCCGGCTATGACGGTGCTCTGACTCTGCGCGTCGGCGGCTGGGCTGTCGCGGATGCCGAGACGGCGGTTCGGGATGCCACGGCCCGCGCCGCGACCGTGCGGCTGGGCAGCGGCATCCATCCCCTCCTCGGGGAGGGAAGCGCAAGCGTCGAGGAGCGGGCGGACTCGACCCCGCTCGGCGTTTCGGCGAGCGTGCCGGTCGTCAGCTTCCCCGCGGTCGCGGGCGAGCGCGTCGCCGTCATCGTCGAGCTCGCCGGCACCGCCGCCGACCTCGGCGCGGCGGCGCTCGAAGAGATCGCGGGCGAAGCCCGCGTGACGTGGCCCGACGGCGTCGTGACGACGACGCCCCTTCCAGACCCCCGGATCGTCCCCGCGACCCGGTGACCCTCAGGACCCGATGGCGGGTCCGGTATCTGCACTCGCAAAGGAGCAGCATCACAATGAAGCGCACGTTCGCAGCAGCGGCGGGAATCGCCGTCGTCGCAACACTGTCGCTCGCCGCCTGCAGCGGCGGCTCGGGCGACAGCGCCCCCTCGGAGTCGTCGGGTCCTGTGACCCTGACGCTCTCGGGCTGGAGCCTCGAGACGACGCCGGAGTTCCAGACGCTCGCCGACGCCTTCCACGAGAAGAACCCCGACGTCACCGTCGAGCTCAAGGAGTACGACCCGGCCAACTACAACACGCTGGTCACGGCGGACCTCGCCGCCGGCGTCGGCCCCGACATCATCACGCAGAAGGAGGTCAAGTACGTCACGACCTTCCAGGAGGGCGGTCAGCTGCTCGACGTCTCCGACGTGAAGCTGCCCGACGGCATCAGCGGCACCTCGTCGTACGAGGTCGACGGCACCGCCTACGGCGTGCCCTACCGCCAGGACTCGTGGGTGCTCTTCTACAACAAGGACCTCTTCGACAAGGCCGGCGTCGATTACCCCGACGGCTCGTGGACGTGGGACGACTACGACACGGCCGCCGCAGCGCTGAGCGAGGGCCTTGCCGGCGCCGGGAGCGCCGCCAAGGGCACCTACCAGCACCGCTGGCAGTCGACGGTCCAGGGCTTCGCGAACGCGCAGTCGAAGGGAGGCGACATCCTCAAGGGCGACTACGGCTACCTGAAGCCCTACTACGACCGCGTGCTCGCGCTGCAGAACGACGGGTCGCAGGTCGACTTCAACACCTCGAGCGCCAACCAGCTCACCTACCAGGGAGAGTTCGGCAAGCAGAACGCCGCCATGCTGCCCATGGGCACGTGGTACGTCGCGACGCTCATCGCGCAGCAGGCCTCGGGTGACGCCGACACCTTCAACTGGGGCATCGCGCCGATCCCGCAGCTGGACTCGAAGACGACCGGCACCGACAACACTCCCGTGACGTTCGGTGACCCGACCGGCTTCTCGATCAACGCCAACGTCGACAAGGCGAAGGTCGCCGCCGCGAAGGACTTCCTCGCGTTCGCCGCGAGCGAGGACGCCGCCAAGGCGCTCGCCGCGATCGGCATCACGCCGGCGCTCTTGAACGACTCCGTCGTCGACACGTACTTCTCGGTCAAGGGCGCGCCCACCGACGACCTCTCGAAGTTCGCGTTCTCGACCCACGAGACGAAGCCCGAGAACCCGACGTCGAGCAAGACGGCGGCGATCCAGGGCATCCTGGGCGACCTGCACACGGCCGTGATGTCGGGCTCCGACACCATCGACAACGCGATCAAGACCGCTGAGGACCGCGTCAAGAACGAGGTCGGTCTCGACTGACCGATCCGCGGGTGGCCGGGGGCGCGTGCGCACCCGGCCACCCCACCATCCCGCTTCCCCTCTGGAGGACCCCATGACGAGCCTCGTCGCCGACGACGTCGCCACCGCGGCGAAGCCGCCCGCCTCGCCCCGCAGACGACGGTCGAAGCTGGCGCTGCGCAACACGCTGATCGGCTGGAGCTTCATCCTCCCGAACTTCCTCGGGTTCGCGCTCCTGACCCTCGTGCCGGTCGTGACGCTCTTCTACATGTCGTTCACGAACTGGAATGTGTTCGGCAAGGCCGACTGGATCGGTCTCGCGAACTTCCAGCGCCTGCTCGGCGACGGCAGCTTCCGCATCTCCGTCGTCAACACCCTCTACTACTCGGTGATGCACATCCCGCTGACGATCGTCGTCTCGCTGGGCCTCGCGCTGCTGCTCAACAACAAGCTGCGCGGCATCGCCTTCTTCCGCACCGCCGCGTTCTTCCCCTACATCACCTCGATCGTCGCGATCGCGGTCGTGTGGAACCTGCTCTTCAGCCCCGACTACGGCCCGATCAACCAGATCCTGCGGTTCATCGGGGTGGACAACCCGCCCGGATGGCTCACCTCGGCGCAGTGGGCGATGCCCGCCGTCGTCATCGTCAGCACGTGGCGCGACATGGGCTACTACATGATCCTGTTCCTCGCGGGTCTCCAGACCGTTCCGCGCGAGCTGCACGAGGCGGCCCGCGTCGACGGCGCCAACGTGTTCCAGCGCTTCTTCAACGTGACGCTCCCGTGCCTGCGGCCGACGATGTTCTTCGTCACGGTCATGCTCACGATCAACTCGTTCAAGATCTTCGACCTCATCCTTGTGATGACGAACGGCGGCCCCGGACAGGCGACGCTCGTGCTGTCGCAGTTCATCTACAAGAAGGGCTTCGAGGAGAGCCAGTTCGGCTACGCGTCCGCCGCGGCCGTCGCCCTCTTCCTCATGTGCATCGTCGTCACGATCATCCAGTTCTTCTGGAACAAGCGGAGGAGCTACTGATGACCGCCGTGGAAAGCCCCCTCACCCGTCGTCAGCTGCAGCGCGTCGCGGAGGAGCAGTCGCCCCCGCCCGTCGACCGCACCACGCTGAGCCCGGGGCGGCGCATCGCCCGGATCGTGGGCTACGCGGTGCTCGTGATCGCCGCCATCGGGCTCCTCATGCCGTTCTTCTGGATGGTCATGAGCTCGCTCAAGTCGGCCAACGAGGTCTTCTCGGTACCCATCAAGTGGTTCCCCGAGACCTTCGTGTGGAGCAACTACGTCGACATCTGGACGCAGTCGAACATGCTCACGTGGATCCGCAACACGCTCGTGCTCGCGGTCGTCGTGACGTTCCTGCAGGTGCTCACGGGATCGTTCGCCGCCTACGGCTTCGCCAAGATGCGCTTCCCGGGGCGCGACGTGCTCTTCATCGTCTACATCGCGACGATCGCGGTGCCGTGGCAGTCGTACATGATCCCGCAGTTCATCCTGCTGTCGAACTTCAAGGTCTCGAACACGCTGTGGGCCATCATCCTGATCCAGGCGTTCGGCGCCTTCGGCGTCTTCCTGATGAAGCAGTACTACGAGACGATCCCGGAGGAGCTGTCCGAGGCGGCCCGGCTCGACGGTCTGAGCGAGTACGCGATCTGGCGGCGGATCATGCTGCCGCTGTCGATCCCGGCCCTCGCGAGCCTCACGCTGCTCACCTTCGTGAACACGTGGAACGACTACCTCGGACCGCTCATCTACCTGCGCAACCCCGACCTGTGGACGATCCAGCTGGGTCTCAAGAGCTTCGTGTCCAACCTCTACGACACGAACTACGCCCTTCTGTTCGCGGGCCTGACGATCTCGGTGATCCCGATCGCGATCATCTTCATGCTGGGCCAGCGCTTCTTCATCGAGGGCATCGCGACGAGCGGGATGAAGGGATGAACGCCCTCCGCCGCATCTCGCACGAGTCGTACGCGAACGTCTTCGGCGTCGTCTACCTCGGCCTCATGACGAACGCGCTGCTGCTCGCGGCATCCTTCCCGCTCGTCCTCCTGCTCGTGACGACCGACCCGGCGCGCTCCTGGCCGCTCCTCGCGGTCGCGGCGCCGCTCGCGGCCCCCGGGCTCACCGCGACGTTCACGGTGTTCCGCGCGCATGCGGCGGGCTCGACGACCGTCGCCCGGGATTTCGTCGGCGGCCTCCGCGCCACGTGGCGCCGGTCGCTCGCACTCGGCGCGATGCTGTCGACCCTCGTCGTCGTGCTGCTCGTCGATGTGCGGTTCTTCTCCGACTCCCCGTTCGCGGTCGTCGCGATCCCGGCCCTCGCGGTGCTGACGGTGCTCGCGATGGGGACGGGACTCCTCGCCTTCGTCGCGATCGCCGAGGACCCGCACGCCCGCCTGCGCGATCTGCTGCGTGCGAGCGCCTGGCTCGCGGTGCGGCGGTGGTACCTCTCGGCGGTCTCGCTGCTCGTGCTCGCGGCGCAGGCGACGCTGTTCGCGTCGCTCCCCGCCATCGCGATCGGCCTCACGGCGGCAGCCGCCCTCTACCTCGCGTGGGCGAACTCGCGCTTCACGCTCCGGCCCGTGCTCGCGATGGAAGACGCGCAGGCCGCCTGACCGGCGCACCGCGTCCCGAGCACTCCGACCGACACCGAAGAAGGAACACGACACCGATGACGACCACGCCCCCGACCCAGGAGCGGACCGCCGTGGCGGCGGAACCGGCCCTCGCCGGCGCCCTCGCCACCGTTCGCCGCAACATCGCCGCCTTCGGCGACGCCTACCCCGACGACACCACGACCGACGGGCGCTACCTGCTGCGTCCCGCCGACGGGATCTTCCCCGAGGGCGGCAACCGCGGCTGGACCACGAGCTTCTGGCCCGGGATGCAGTGGCTCGCGTACGAGCTGACGGGCGAGAGCGAGTTCCGGGATGCCGCCCTCCGCCACGCGGCCGACTTCGAGCGGCGTGTCCGCCAGGGCGAAGACCTCGACACGCACGACCTCGGCTTCCTCTACACGCTCGCCTCGGTCGCGCCGTGGCGCCTCCTGGGCGACGAGAGCGCGCGCGCGGCGGCGGTGCTCGCCGCCGACCATCTCATGGCGCGCTACCTCGAGCCGGCCGGAATCATCCAGGCGTGGGGCGACCTCAGCGACCCCGCTCAGCGCGGCCGCACCATCATCGACAGCCTCATGAACATGCCGCTCCTCACGTGGGCGTACGAGCAGACGGGCGAGGAGCGCTTCGCCGAGGCGGTGCGCCGGCACACGACCGAGCTGCGCGTGCACATCCTCCGCGAGGACGACTCCACCTTCCACACCTTCTACTGGGATGCCTCGACCGGCGAGCCGCTGCGCGGCGCGACCGAGCAGGGCGCCCACGATGACTCGTGCTGGGCCCGCGGGCAGGCCTGGGGTGTCTACGGATTCGCGCTCAACCACCGCGCGACCGGTGACGCCGCTCTCCTCGACGCTGCCTGGCGCTGCGCCGACTACTTCCTCGCGCACCTCCCCGCCGACGACGTGCCCTTCTGGGATCTCGTGTACCACGACGGCAGCGACGCGCCCCGCGACAGCTCGGCGGCGGCCATCGCCGTATGCGGGCTCTTCGAGCTCGCGGATCTCGAGCCGGGCACCGAGCGCGCCGGGCGCGCGACGAGGGCCGCCCACGCGATCCTCGACTCGCTTGTCGCCGGGTACACGCCCGAGCGGCCCGAGGCGTCGGACGCCCTGCTCCTGCACGGCGTCTACGACCTGCCGAAGGACAACGGCGTGGACGAGGGCAACCTGTGGGGCGACTACTTCTACCTCGAGGCCCTCACGCGCCGCGCGCTCCCGGGCTGGAAGCCGTACTGGTGAGGCTGGTCACCATCGGTACGGCCGACGGGCCGCGAGCGGCATCCATCGTCACGGATGCCGACGGCCACGACCGCGTCGTCGAACTGGCGGATGCCGCCGCCGACGTCGTGACGATCCTCGGCGATGCCGGGCTGCTGGCCGCCGTGCGGGCCGAAGCGGCGGCGCACGATCCCGCCAGGCTTCCCCGCCTCGACGACGTCGACCTGCTCGCCCCCGTCGTGCCCGGCAAGATCCTGTGCCTCGGATACAACTACCGCGGGCATGTGCCCGACGGCGTCGACCCGACCGCGAACGACCCGGAGTGGCCCGACGTCTTCGTCAAGACGCCCAATACGCTCGCCGGTCCTCGCGACGCCGTCGTGATCCCGCCCGATGCGACCGACGTCGACTACGAGGGCGAGGTCGCGGTCGTCATCGGGCGCCGGGCGCAGCGGGTCGCGCTCGACGATGCGCTCGACCACGTCGGCGGGTACACGATCCTCAACGACGTGTCCGATCGGGCGTGGCAGCGGCGGCAGAGCCAGTGGGCGCTCGGCAAGTGCTCCGACGGCTTCGCGCCGCTCGGCCCGTGGGTCGTCACGCCCGACGAGGTCGGCGACCCGCAGGACCTTCTCGTCGAGGTCGTGCGCGACGGCGTCGTGACGGTGTCGCAGTCGACGTCGACGACGATCTTCAGCGTCGCGTTCGTCATCCATCACCTCAGCCAGGTGCTGACCCTCGAGCCCGGCGACATCGTCTCGACGGGCACGCCGCAGAAACTCCCCGAGGCTCAGGAGGCGCATCGGCCGCTCGCCTATGGCGATGCCGTCACGGTCCGCGTCTCGCGGATCGGCGAGCTCACCACCCGATTCATCGCCGCTCCGGCGACGACCGCAGCCCAGGAGGCCGCCGCATGATCCTCGACTCGTTCCGCCTCGACGGCCGCGTCGCCCTCGTCACGGGCTCGAGCCGCGGCCTCGGGCAGGGTGCGGCGATCGCGCTTGCCGGGGCCGGGGCCGACATCGCGCTCATCGACCGCGGCGACCCCGCCGAGACGATCGCTGCGGTGGAGGCGCTCGGCCGTCGCGTCCACAGCGTGCGCCGCGACCTCATCGGGGCGGCCCCCGCCGACCTCTCCTCGGCGGTCGACGAGGTCGTCGCCGAGCTCGGACGCGTCGACATCCTCGTCAACAACGCCGGCACGATCCGCCGCGCCCCCGCCGCCGAGTACACGGCCGACGACTGGACCGACGTCCTGTCGGTCAACCTCGACGCCGTCTTCCACCTCTCGCAGGCGGCGGGCCGGCACATGATCGCACAGGGCCACGGGCGCATCATCAACGTCGCCTCGATGCTCTCGTTCCAGGGCGGCATCCTCGTGCCGGCGTACACGGCGTCCAAGCACGCCGTCGCAGGACTCACGAAGGCCCTCGCCAACGAGTGGGCCGCATCCGGCGTGACGGTCAACGCTATCGCGCCGGGCTATATGGCGACCGACAACACGGCGGCCCTTCGCGCCGACCTCGAGCGTGAGAAGTCGATCAAGGCCCGCATCCCCGCGGGCCGCTGGGGCACGCCCGCCGACCTGCAGGGCGCGTTCGTCTTCCTCGCCTCGGATGCCGCCGCCTACGTCACCGGCGCGATCATGCCGGTCGACGGCGGCTGGCTCGTCCGCTGACATCCCGAACCGCATACGAAACCAGGAGCGACATGGAACAGCGCTACGCGACCAACCCCGACCAGATCCCCGGCATGACGACGGCAGACCTTCGCGAGCGGTACCTCGTGCCCGAGATCTTCGTGCCCGGTGAGATCACCCTCGTCTACACGCACCACGACCGCATCGTGCTCGGCGGTGCGACGCCAGCCGGCGGCACGCTCGAGCTGACGGGATACCCCGAGATCCGCAGCGACCACTTCCTCGAGCACCGCGAGCTCGGCATCATCAACGTCGGCGGCACGGGAACGGTGACCGCCGACGGGGAGGTGTACACGCTCGTCAAAGGCGCATGCCTCTACCTCGGGCGCGGCATCCAGGCGGTGTCGTTCGCGGATGCCGGCGGTGAGTCGGGCGCGCAGTTCTACCTCTTTTCGGCACCGGCGCACACGACGTATCCGTCGGCGCTGGTGAACCCGGGCGATGGCACGGTGCGGGAGCTCGGCGACCAGGCGACCTCGAACCGCCGCACCCTGAACCAGTACATCCACGAGAACGGCGTGCGCTCGTGCCAGATCGTGATGGGTGTGACGCAGCTGCACGAGGGCTCGATGTGGAACACGATGCCCGCACACACGCACGACCGCCGCACGGAGTGCTACCTCTACTTCGACGTGCCCGAGGATGCCCGCGTCATCCACCTCCTCGGCGAGCGCGAGGAGACGCGTCACCTCGTCGTCGCCGACCGCCAGGCGATCATCTCGCCGAGCTGGTCGCTGCACTCCGGCGTCGGCACTGCCGCCTACTCCTTCATCTGGGCGATGGCGGGCGAGAACCAGGCTTTCGACGACATGGATGCCGCGCCCGTCACCGACCTGCGATGATCGGCCGATGACGAGATCGGGCATCCTGCTCGCCATCGGCGAGACGATGGCGATGGTCACGCCGGCGACAGCGGAGCGGCTCGCGGACGCCGTCGACTTCCGAGTGGATGCCGGCGGCGCCGAGTCCAACGTCGCGTCCCACGCCGCCTCCTTCGGCGTGGAGGCGCGGTGGTTCTCGAGCCTCGGCGACGATCCGCTCGGGCACCGCGTCGCGCGGCAGCTCGCCGAGCGGGGAGTCGACGTGTCGTCCGTCGAGTTCGATGCGCAGCATCCCACCGGCGTGTACTTCAAAGACCCCGGGCACGGCGTCCGGTACTACCGGGCAGGGTCGGCGGCGTCGCGGCTGTCGGCGGCAGACGTGGGGGCTGTCGACCTGCGCGGGGTCGCCGTGCTGCACGTCTCGGGCATCACGGCGGCGATCTCGGCCTCGGCAGCGGAGTTCCTCGACGCCGTCATCGCCCGCGCGCGGGCGGCGGGCGTGCTCGTGAGCTTCGACGTCAACCACCGGGCACCGCTGTGGTCGGCCGCCGACGCCGCGCCCGCGCTCCTCGCGCTCGCGCGTTCGGCCGACATCGTCTTCGTCGGCCGCGACGAGGCCGAGGTGCTCTGGGCGACGGCGGACGCGGCATCCATTCGCGCTCTTCTGCCCGATGTCGCCGAGCTCGTCGTGAAGGACGGCGACGTCGGCGCGACGGCGTTCACGGGGACCGACGCGACGTTCGCACCCGCGCTCGTCGTCGAGGTCGTCGAGGCCGTCGGGGCGGGGGATGCCTTCGCCGGCGGCTACCTGTCGGCGCTGCTCGAGGGCCTGCCGGTGCCCGAGCGCCTCGCCCGCGGCCACCGCCGCGCGGCCCTGACCCTCCAGACCACGAGCGACTCCGTCGACGAGAGGACCACCGCATGACCGACTTCGAGCAGATCTTCGGGCGCGTGCCCGTCATGGCCATCCTGCGGGGGATGGGCGTCGACCGCTCGGCCGCGCTGTCGAACACGGCGTGGGACCTCGGCATCGACTCCGTGGAGGTGCCGCTGCAGACCGACGAGGACGAGCGGGCGCTCCGCGAGGTCGTGCGCCTCGGCGCGGAGCGCGGAAAGCTCGTCGGTGCCGGCACGATCGTGCGCGTCGAGCAGGTCTCGCAGGCGCAGGCGGCCGGCGCGGCGTACCTCGTGTCGCCGGGCCTGGACCCGGCCGTCGTGCGGGCGGCTCAGGATGCCGGCATCCCGATCCTCCCCGGAGTCGCGACGCCCAGCGAGGTCCAGCTCGCGCTGTCGCTGGGGCTCACGTGGCTCAAGGCGTTCCCGGCGACCTGGCTCGGCGCGGAGTGGTTCGGCCACATCCGCGGGCCGTTCCCGCAGGCGACGTTCGTCGCGACGGGCGGGATCAACGCCTCGAACGCCGCGGAGTTCCTGGATGCCGGCGTGCGCGTCGTCGCCGTCGGCTCGGCCCTCGAGGACGCCTCCCAGCTCGAGCGTCTCGCGGAGCTCCTCGCCTCCCGCTGACCGCACAAGAGGGCCGAGGCCGAAGCTCCTCGAACGTCGGTGTCGACCCCTCGACAAGCTCGGGGACCGAGGTGCGGGTAGCCCGCGGTGGATCGGCATGGATGCTGCGTGCCCGCGGCGCCGCAACGTCGGTGATGACCACAGCGTCGGGCGGGATGCGGCCGTGCCGTCCGACGCTGTGCGGATCTCCGACGGTGTGGTGCGCGGGGTCGCGGGCCGCGAGGCTCGACCCGGCGGCGCGCGGCCGCCACAACGTCGGTGATCACCAGTTTGTCGGGCGAAATGGGGCGGTGCGGTCCGGCGCTGTGCGGATCTCCGACGGTGTGGTGCGCGGGGTCGCGCGCCGCGAGGCTCGACCCGGCGGCGCGCGGCCGCCACAACGTCGGTGATCACCAGTTTGTCGGGCGGGATGGGGCCGTGCGGTCCGGCGTTACGCGGATCTCCGACGGGACGAGAGCGCCGAGGGCGAAGCTCCTCGAACGTCGGTGTCGACCCCTTGACAAGCTCGGGGACCGAGGTGCGGGGTGGCCGACGGCGGATCGGCATGGATGCTGCGTGCCCGCGCCGCCGCAACGTCGGTGTCGACCCCTCGACAAGCTCGGGGACCTGAGGTGCGGGGTAGCCCGCGGCGAATCGGCATGAATGCTGCGCGCCCGCGCCGCCGCAACGTCGGTGTCGACCCCTCGACAAGCTCGGGGACCGAGGTGCGGGGTCGCTCGTCCCCCACCGGGTCGGTGAGGTTCGCGGTTGCCCGCCCGCCCGGTCGCTGAGCTTGTCGAAGCGTCGAACGTCGACCCCTCGACAAGCTCGGGTGCGGGGTCAGGCGGGGCCGGTCGACTCGCGGGGGTGGAGGACGGGCAGCACGTACGTGCGCTGCACGGGGCGCCGGGCGCCGTCGGTGAGGCGTGCGACCATCGTCTCGACCGCGAGCCGCCCGACGTGCTGCTTGGGCGGGCGGAGGGCCGTGATCGGGGGCTCCGCGCTCTCGGCGACCTCGTCGTCGTAGGCGATGATCGCGAGGTCGGCGGGGATCGCCCACCCGTGGTCGCGCGCGTACTGCTGCACGAGCACGGCCTGCGGGTCGGAGTGGATGAGCAGGCCCGTCGTCGACGTCGCTCGGCACTGCTCGAGCAGATCGGCGATGACCGCTTCGCGGGACTCGCCGTCCATCGCGTCGAGGGTCGCCTCGACGTCGACGGGGCATTCGAGGCCCAGGTCGGCGGTCGCGCGCTCCCAGCCGCCGCGCAGCTGCCACGACGTGGGGGAGCCGGCGGAGGTGAGGATGCCGACCCGGCGGTGGCCGAGCGAGGCGAGGTGGTCGGCGGCGAGCGATCCCCCGAAGACATGGTCGGTCGTGACCCACTCGAGGCTCGTGAGGGCGAGTGCGGACGGTGCGCGGCGCTCGGCGAGCACGACCGGTATCGGCAGCGATTCGAGCCAGTGCAGGAAGGCCCGTCCGTCGGGGCCGAGGGTCTCGGGGGCCGCGATAAGGCCGTGGAGGCTCCCCGACTCGACGAGCGATGCGATCTGCCGCCGCTGGTCGTCGACGGAGTAGCTCGCACCGCGAAGGACGAGCTGCACGCCCTGCTCGGTCGCCGCCGCGCGGGCGCCGACGATGATGTGCGGCCAGTAGTAGCTCAGCGACGGCGTGACCATCCCGACGCGGAAGCGGATGGGGGCGACCGCGGTGGATGCCAACGGCACCGTCGTGTCGAGGCGGCTCCGCAGCGTCGCGCCGCCGTGGACGCGCGTGAGGAGGCCGCGATCGGCGAGGTGGCTGATGTCGCGGCGGATCGTCAGCTCGGCGACGCCGAGGTCGCGCGCGAGGTCGGCGACGCGCACGGCGCCGGTGCGCCGCAGTTCGTCGAGGATCCGCTCCCTGCGCGACAGGCCGAACGGAGCAGGGTCACCGGGTTCCATCGCGCTCAGGCTAGCCGCTCGTTCGAAAGCAATCAATACTGAACGAACATGTTCGTTTTGTTCCACAGTTCGCGGTAACACGGCACAATCGCGCTGTGGGGCACATCGTTGCGCCTCAGAAGCAGAACGGAGAGCGCTGATGTCGGAGGCAAGGATGCCTCGTCCGAAGGACGATCGGAATTCACGACGGATGCGGGGCACGCTGGCGGTGGCGCTGAGCGCCGCCGTCATCGCCGCGCCGCTCGCGGTGCCCATCGCGGCACAGGCCGCGGGCGCCGACTCGGTCACCGTGACGGTCGACGGCGCCGATGTCGCGGCCGCGGCCCAGAACAGGAACGGCCTGACCTTCAAGGGGTTCGGCGTGCTCTCCGCCAACTCGACGAGCGCTCTGCTCCTCGACTACAAGTCGCAGCATCCCGACAAGTACTGGGAGCTCATCGAGACCCTGTTCGGCGGCGATCACCCGATCATGAACACGGTCAAGATCGAGATGGGCAACGACCGCAACACCTCGACGGGTCCCAACGCCTCGTCGATGCGCTCGCGCGACGAGTACCCCAACGTGCTGCGCGAGCCCGGCTTCCAGCTCGCCGCCGATGCGCAGAAGGTCGCGCACGGCGACATCCACCTGAGCCTCCTGCGCTGGAACCGCCCGACGTGGGTCACGAGCAGCGCCGACCAGTACATCTGGTTCAAGAACACGGTGCTCGCGGCGTACCGCGAGTACGGCGTGATGGTCGACTCGATCAACCCCGACACCAACGAGACGGGCACCCCCGACCAGCAGCTCTACAAGGACTTCGCCGGCTGGGTGAGCGCCGACACGAAGGGCTACGAGGGCGCGACCGCCGGTGACCCGAACAACGGCTTCAAGACCGCCGACGAGAAGCGGCTCTTCACCGGCATCGAGACGATCGCGGCCGACACGGTGGGCACTCCGCCCGTCGCCTTCGGCAACGCGATGACCTCGGCGACCGATTCGTCGCTGCGCGACGCCGTCGACATCGTCGGCTTCCACTACTCGAGCGCCGACGACAGCGCTGGCAACATGAAGAAGATCGCCGAGCAGCTCGACAAGGAGGTCTGGAACTCCGAGGGCCAGTCGACCTTCTCGAGCTCGGCCGACCGCCCGAACAACAACGCGAGCGACGAGCAGGGCGGCTTCGGCACGCAGTTCGGCGGCACCAACTCCGCGCTCGAGATGGGCAACTGGATCACGACCGGCTTCACCGCCTCGCGCCGCACGATGAACATCTTCCAGCCGGCGATCGGATCGTTCTACGACGGCTTCCAGTACTCCTCCAAGGAGCTCGTCAACGCCCGCGACCCGTGGTCCGGCTGGATGTACTACGACGGCGGCCTCGCGGTGCTCGAGCAGTTCACGCAGTTCGCCAAGCTCGGGTGGGAGAACACCGACAACACCGCCGGCATCTGGCGCGCCATCCCGAAGGCATCCGGCAGCGAGCTCGGCACGGGCAACCCGCCGAGCGGCGCCCGCGCGGGCGGTGCGTCGTACACGACGCTCGCCGCGCCGGACAAGTCGGACTTCTCGACCGTCATCGTCAACGACTCGAAGTTCACCAAGACGTACAAGATCACGGCGAAGAACCTGAGCCTCGGCTCGGACGACACGGTCGAACTGTGGGAGACCCGCGCCGCCGACGCCGGCGAGGCGTACGACGCGAACTACCTGCAGCCCGTCGGTGAGATCAGCCCCGACGGCACGGGCACGTACACCGTCACGGTCAAGCCGTGGTCGACCCTCACCGCGACGACCCTCGACCAGGCGACGAAGGCGGCTGACGGCACGCTCACCGCGAAGGCCGGCAACGGCAGCAAGCTGCCCACGTCCCCGGAGTACACCGCCCCCGACGGCGGCCGCGATGTGCTCGACACCGACGCGAGCGGCAACGTCAACGGCGTCACGAACGACGCGACGCTCTACGCCGACGACTTCGACTACCGCGGCCTCGCGAACATCGAGGGCTACGACCCCGCGACGGGTCAGCTCGTCGACTCGGGTCAGTCCTTCCTCGATGCGCGCGGCAACAAGGCCAAGCCCGCCGGCACGCCGAGCGTGCAGGCCGAGGACAACGGCGCGACCCCGCGCTACACGAACGACACCAACGGCGCGTTCGAGTCGGTGGCGACTCAGGATGCCGCGCACGGCCGGGTCCTGCGTCAGCAGGTCGGCCCCGGCATGGCCGGCAGCGCCTGGAACGCCGGAGACCCGAAGACGACGATCGGCGACTACCGCTGGGCGAACTACACGGTCTCCAGCGACGTGCTGTTCGAGGCATCCGGAACCCAGTACGCCACCATCGGCGCACGCGAGCAGGGCGGCACGGCAAACGGCCAGAGCGTCTCGGCCGCCGAGCTGAAGGTCGATGCGACCGGCGCCTGGACGTTCATGCGCTTCGGCGCGACGCTGTCGAGCGGCGCCGCCCCCGCGGGCTTCAAGGCTGGTGCCGGCGTCTGGAACAACCTCGCCGTCACGGTCGCTGGCTCGGTCTACAGCGCCTCGATCAACGGCGTCCAGGTCGCGACGTACACCGACCCGACGCCGCAGGCGACGGGCCGCATCCAGCTCGGTTCGAGCTTCAGCTTCGTCCAGTTCGACAACCTGAAGGTCACGACCGTGCCCGGCTACACGCCGTACTACTCCGACGTCATCGACGGCATGCACCAGACCAGCTGGGCGAACCGGTCGACGAAGATCCTGAGCTTCGACGCCAACTGGAGCCACGTCAACGGTCAGGGCATGTTCGAGTGGCAGCGCAGCGCCTCGAAGAGCACCGCGAAGGGCGCGGCTCTCACCTACGCCTTCACCGGCACGGGCCTCGACATCATCGGCACGAACACCGGCACCCCGACGCTCGATGTGATCGTCGACGGCGTGCAGGTCGTGGCATCCGCCCCCACCTACAACGCCGGAAGCGAGCGGACCGCGTTCATGCTGCGGGGCCTTGCGAACGCCGCGCACACCGTGGTCATCAAGACGGCGAACGCGGACTCGATCAACGTCGACGCCGTGGGCGTGGTCAAGGCCGGTGCCGATGCGACCAAGGTCGACACGACCGCGCTCGCGGCTGCCGTGCAGTCGGTGAAGGGGCTCGCGCAGAGCGAGTACAGCCCCGATACGTGGACGGTGTTCGCCGCTGTCCTCGCCGACGCGAAGGCCGCCGTCGCCGACCCCGTCTCGTACGGACTCGACGCCGAGGGCGCGGCCGCGCTGACGGGGCGCCTCAAGACGGCTGCCGATCGGCTCACGCCGGTCGACGTCAGCGTCGACGTGATCGATCTCGGCATCGTCTCGATCACGTCGCGCGACCGCGCGCTCCCCGCGCACCTGACCCTCGCCGGCGCGGACTCCGCCGTCACGTGGAGCCTCGGCGCGACCGACGCCGCGAAGACGACGGCCGAGCTCGGGACGTTCGCCGCGACGGGTCGCTCGACGCAGAAGAACGCGTCCGGCCTCTACCAGCGGTTCAGCGCGACCGTGCTCGTGGTGCCGCCGGACCTGACGTACTTCATCGACTCGGGCTCGTCGGGTGCGGCGGCCGGCTCGGCCTACGCGGGCGTCAAGAGCGCCTTCCCGGGCCTTGCCAACGCGACAGCGGACCAGAAATGGGACGGCACGACTGCGGGCTCGACGTGGGGCTACTCCACGACGGCGACAACGACCGCTGCCGGCACCCCGGCCGACTGGGGATCGTCGTACCTCGCCGCTGACTTCAACAAGCCGATCACGTACCACCTGACCCTCCCGGCCGGCACGTACAGCCTGGTCGGCGTGCAGGCGCCGCGGGCGGGGCTCACGACGAACGTGTACTCGACCGTCAAGGGTGCCGGCATCACGACCGCGACGAAGACGGCCACCTCGACCGGCACGGCGACGCCCGTCGCCCAGACTGTGACGCTGGATGCGACGACCGTCGTCGACCTCGAGTTCGGAACGAACGGCACGAGCGGCTACAACGCCCGTCTCGCCCTGGTGTACGTGCAGAGCCTGCCGCGCGACCTCGGCGTCGTCGGCGCGCTCCGCACGGCCGACGCCCTGCCGGGATCGGTCGACATCAAGGGCTCGGCGACGCCGGTGACCTGGGATGCCGCGTCCGCCGCGCAGCCGCGCGCCGAGTACGCGAAGCTGACGGTCACCGGCAAGGTGACGGCGACCGGCAGCCCGATCGTCGCGTCGTTCGAGATCATCCCGGCGAACCTCGTCTACTACATCGACTCGGGCACCGGCAGCGTGGACTCGCCGCAGTACACGGCCGTCAAGAAGGCCGTGCCGGCGCTGCGCAACGACAAGGTCGACCAGGTCTCGACGACAGCCGATCAGTGGGGCTACGTGTCCGACGGCATGAAGGTCAAGAGCACGACCGACATCAACGACAAGTACTCGACGGGTCTGTACCAGGACACGACGAAGCTCGTCTACCGTCTGCCTCTCGCTGCCGGCACGTACACCCTGACGGGCGGCTTCACGGAGTGGTGGAACCTGAGCCGCACGATGAACCAGACCGTCTCGGCCGGCGGGGTCGAGCTCGCGAAGGGCAACGTGCCCCTCTCCGGCTCGAACACGCCGCTCACCGCCCCGCTCACGTTCACCCTCGCGGCGCCGGCCACGGTCGAGTACGTCGTGACGAACGAGGGCGCGGGCGGCGAGAAGCCCGTCATCTCCTGGCTCGCCGTCACCGACGTCACCCCGCCGGCGCCGAAGGCCGACCTCACGGTCACGAAGCGCTGCGTCGCGGGCAAGCTCGTCCTCGGCGTGGGCGTCGCGAACACGGGGGATGCGGCGCTCAAGGGCACGGTCACCTCGGCGTGGGGCACGGGAACCGTCGACCTCGCGGCCGGGCGCTCGACGAGCTTCGCCTTCACGACGAAGGCGGTCGCGGTGCCGGCCGGCTCGGTCACGCTCACGACGACCGATGCGGCCACGGGTCGCCAGCTCACCAAGACCACGACGTACGGAGCACTGACATGCGAGTGAGAGCCATCGCGCTCGGAGTGATCGGCGTCCTCGTGGCGTCGACGCTGGCCGCGGCATCCACCCCCGCCCTCGCCCTGCCGGGGAGTAGCGCCACGGCGGCCGTCGCGACCGACCCCGCCGACGGCGTGCCGCGCACCTCGCCGGCACCGGTCTACGACGACTATCAGGCGCTGGCGGATCCCGGGGCGAGCGCCTCGGGGTACTTCCAGCCGTACTGGTACGACACGCAGGGGCGGCACATCCAGGCGCACGGCGGCCAGATCGTGACGACCGAGGAGAACGGCCAGACCGTCTACTACTGGTACGGCGAGGACCGCACGAACGGCTACTACGGGAGCCCCGGCGTCGCGGTCTACCGCTCGACCGACACCTACAACTGGGAGAACCTCGGCGACGCCCTCCGCGGAGTGTCGGACAACGCCCAGCTGACGACCGACCCGTACTTCGTGAACCTGTACGGGACGCTCGACGGCGCCGGGCAGCCGAAGACCGACCTCGTGCAGTCGCTGTCGTACTACCTCAACACCGACCAGAACTGGACCTACACGGCGATCTTCGAGCGCCCGAAGGTGCTCTACAACGCCACGACCGACAAGTGGGTCATGTGGTGGCACGCCGACGGGCGCACGTCGGCGGGCGGGTCGATGTACGCGCGGTCGATGGCGGCGGTCGCCGTCGCCGACAGCCCCGCGGGCCCCTTCAAGATGACGGGCGCCTACCGGATGTACAACCGGGCGAACTACCAGGCCTGCACGACGAGTGCGGTTCCGGGGCAGGCGCGTGACATGACGGTGTTCCAGGATGCCGACGGCACGGCGTACATCGTCTACTCGTCCGAGGAGAACAACTCGCTGTACGTCGCGAAGCTCGACGACGACTACACCAACGTCGAGCACACCACCTCGACCGACCCGGTGCGCGCGGGATCGTTCGGCGGGACGGCGGGCTACACGTTCCAGTACTCCGAGAGCGGTCGGTACCCGCACCTGTTCGCGGACGGCACGGCCGACGCGCCGGTGCGCGGCACCGACTTCCAGATCGTGAAGGAGTGCGGCCACCTCGAGGCGCCCGCCGTGTTCACGCACGGCGGCAAGTACTACGCGCTGGCCTCGGGCGCGACGGGCTGGGCACCCAACCCGCAGACGTACTACAGCGCCGACGACATCCTGGGCAGCTGGATCCGCGGCGTGCAGGCGAACGACCCGTACGAGAACGTCTCGTACAGCTCCATCCCGGAGGGCGGCGACGGCCTCCTCTCGGTCGGCGACGCACGGCGCACGACGTTCGGCTCGCAGTCGACGAACGTGCTGACCCTCGGCGACGGCAGGTACGTCTACATGGGCGATCGCTGGAACGACGGCAAGTCCGACTCGACGTACGTCTGGCTGCCGATCACGGTCGCGGCCAACGGCGCCCTCGAGATGCGCAACCCGGCGACCGAGGACCCGGCACGCTGGAGCGGCGGCTGGGGACCCTCGTACTGGGACGACAAGGGTGCGGGCGGCAAGATCTGGACCGTCTCGGATGCCGCGATCCCGTCCGCCGTGCGCCTCGGATCGTCGGCGTCGAATGCCCTCCCCGCCACCCTTCCCGTGACGGTCGACGGTCAGACACGCGACGTGGCGGTGACGTGGGATGCCTCGTTCACGACCCTCGGCACGGCGATGATCACGGGCGTCCTGGCCGGCGACGGCGACTTCGAGCCCGGCCGGCGCGTGACCCGCACGGTCGACGTGTGGGACTACGGCGTCGCGAACATCGCACCCGCTGCGACCGTCACGGCGTCGAGCCGCTCGGACCTAGCCCGCACGGTTGTCGACCTCAACGTCAAAGGCAAGGGCTGGGACGACTGGCTCTCCGGCGGCGTGTACCCGAAGAACAGCTGGCTCGCGTTCGACTGGACGTCGGCGCAGCGTCCCCGCACGGTCGTCGTGCACACGTACCGCGACGGCACGGCCTCCTGGCCGTCGACCGTGAAGGTGCAGTACAAGGCGAACGGCGCGTGGGTCGACACCCAGGTGAGCGCGACGCTCGACCAGACCGTCACGGTCGCGCCCGTCGCGACGCTCGACGCCTCGAGCCTGCCGGCGACGACCGGCATCCGCGTCCAGCTGCAGACCGCGACGAACGTGTGGCAGTCGATCTCGGAGGTGCAGATCTGGGGCGACGCGTCGCAGGGCGGCAACGTCTGCCGCGTGCCGGGGGCGAGCGTGTCGGCGACCTTCTCGCAGACCGATTACTCCGTGTTCCCCGCGACGAACGCGTGCGACGGATCGACGACCACGCCGTGGTCGACGTGGGCGAGCGCGGGCGGCCCGAGCTCGGTGGGCTTCACGCTCGCGACGGGCACGGCGTACCAGGTGTCGGGCTTCTCGTTCACGAACAGCGAGGGGTCGCCGAAGACGGTGAGCGCGAGCTACCGCGGCGTCGACGGCGTGTGGCGGGACACGACCGCACAGGCCGTGCCGGTCGCACCCGCGGGCGCGCAGACGTCGGCGAGCTTCACCCCGGTCGTCGCGACGGCCGTGCGGCTCACGTTCGCGACGCCCTCGACGTACCTGAAGATCCCGGAGATCTCGGTGACGGGCACGCTCGCCGCCGCGCCGCCGGCCCTTCCGGTGGTGGAGTCGTCCGTCGAGCAGCGGTGCGTCGCAGGGAAGGTCGTGCTCGCCGTCACGGTGGCCAACGTCGACGACGCCCCGCTCGCGATCGACGTCGCGTCGTCGTACGGAGCGAAGTCGTTCACGGCGGTGCCGCCGGGCAGGACCGTGTCGGTCGCGCTGTCGACGAAGCAGGCGCAGCTCACGGCGGGAAGCGTGCAGATCACAGCCGACGACGGGGCCGGCAAGGCCGTGTCGCCGGTCGCGTATCCCGCGAAGAGCTGCGGGTAGGCATCCGCGCGCGCCACAGCGTCTGAGATCGCGGCAGCGTCGGAGGGAATCGCCGCGAGGCGTCCGACGCTGTGGTGATCTCCGACGACGCGGCGGAGGGGCATGGTCGCAGGCGCCCTCGGGTGAAGTCAATCCCCGAGGGCGCCGCGCCGTTCGCCCCGTACCGTCTCCGGACCCCTTCGCGCGCGAAGGGCTGCGGCCGCCGCCGGCGGCCTGCGAACCGGACGGAATGGAGCAGGGCAATGTTCTTCCACAAGCAGGAGCTGCAGTTCGCGGCGACCCCCGAGAGGCCTGACGCGATCTTCGCGCGGCGGATGCAGGAGGTGCTCGGCGGCCAGTACGGCGAGATCACCGTCGCCATGCAGTACGGGTTCCAGGCCTGGAACGCGCACATCCCGGGGAAGTACCGCGATCTGCTGTACGGCATCGGCGCCGAGGAGTTCGGGCACGTCGAGATGCTCGCCATCATGATCGCCCAGCTGCTCGAGAAGGCGCCCGTGGAGCAGTCCGAGGCGGCCGCTGCGTCGGATCCCGTGCTCGGCGCGGTGATCGGCGGGATGGACGTGCAGGCCGCGATCGTGGCCGGTGCGGGCGTGCGGCCGGTCGACAGCAACGGCAATCCGTGGCAGGGGTCGTACGTGACGGCATCCGGCAACCTGCTCGCCGACTTCATGTCGAATGCGAACGCCGAGATGCAGGGGCGGCTGCAGGTCGCCCGGATCTACGAGATGACCGACGACCACGGGGTGCGCGAGCTGCTGTCGTTCCTCCTCGCGCGGGACACGATGCACCAGAACCAGTGGCTGCGCGCCGTGCAAGAGCTGCGCGACGAGGGTGTCGAGGATCTGCCCGTGCCGTCCAACTTCCCGCTCTCGAACGAGAAGCGCGAGGTCGCCTACGACTACATCAACTTCTCCGACGGCGCGCACGCCGCCGACGGCGGGTGGGCCGCCGGGCCGACGCCCGACGGCAAGGGCGAGTTCCGCTACCTCGACGCCCCCGACACGTCGGCCCCCATGCCGCCCGTGACTACCCCCGACCCGCGGTTCTTCGGCACCGACGCCAAGCCCAACCTGCTCGACAAGGCGACCGGCGTCGTCAAGGACAAGCTCGGCGAGAAGTAGCCGGAGACGAAGGGATGCCGCGACCCGGCCGGTCGCGGCATCCCTTCGTCCGTCCTTGGAGTTCCTACTTGATCGAGCCCCGCGTGACGCCGGAGATGACCCAGCGCTGGCTGAAGATGTAGACGATCAGGAGCGGCGCCATCGCCATGAGGTACGAGGCGAACGCCACGGTGTAGTCGGTGTTGAACTGCCCCTGGAAGACGTACTGCGCGAGGGTCAGCGTCCGGGACGAGGGATCGGTCAGCACGACGAGCGGCATGATGAAGTCGTTCCACGCCCACACGCACGTGAGGATGCCGACGGTGGCGTTCATCGGCGTGAGCAGCGGGAAGATCACCGACCAGAAGACGCGCCACGTGCTCGCACCGTCGATCCTGGCCGCCTCTTCGAGCTCGATCGGGATCGATCGGATGTAGGCGGTGTAGATGAAGATGTTCAGCGACAGCCCGTACACGGTGTACAGGATGATCAGGCCCGCCTGATTGTCGAGGCCGAGGAGCGCGGTCTGCTTGACGAGCGGCAGCATGATGATCGGGAACGGGATGAACAGCGCCGCCAGCAGGTAGAAGAACACGCCCTTGAAGAACGGCCGGTGGATGTTGCGCGCGATCGCGTAGGCGACGATCGAGCTCGTGAGGAGCGTGAAGGCCACCGCGCCCACCGTGATGATCGCGGTGTTCACGAGCGCCTGCGGGAAGTTCGTCCGCTGCCAGGCCTCGGCGAAGTTGGCCCAGTTCACCGGGTTCGGCCATTCGAACCCGGTGCCCTCCGTGAGCTGGTCGGGGGTCTTGAGGGCGACGACGACCGCGAGGTAGAGGGGGATCAGGACGGTGAGGGAGCAGACGGCGATGAGCGCGGTCGCCCACCAGTTCGTCTTGCGGGTGTCGAGGTCCTCCGGTCGCCGGCGGAGCACCCGCCGTCGAGGTTCCACAGCCTCGGCGGGCTGCTCGAACTGGATCGAAGTGTTGGTCGTGGTGGTCATCAGAAATCGGCCTCTCTGCGCTGAAGGACCCGGAACTGCAGGAGCGAGACGATCGTGATCACGATGAAGAAGACCACGGCGTTCGCGGATTGATAGGCGAACTCTCCACCGGAGAACCCGCCGCGGAAGATGAGCAGCGTCACGGACTCCGTCGCGGTGCCGGGACCGCCGTTGGTGAGGGCGACGACCTGCTCGAACACCTGGAGGAAGCCCTTGAGGCTCAGCACGATGTTGATCGTGAAGAAGGCGCTGATGAGCGGGAAGGTGATCGACCAGAACTGCCGGCCGGCGCTTGCGCCGTCGATCGACGCCGCCTCGTACAGCTCCCCAGGGATGGTCTGGAGCCCGGAGAGATAGATGATGATCGCGAACGCGCACGCCTGCCAGACGCCGAGGCCGACGATGGCCGTCCACGCCCACGTCTCGTTCGTCAGGATGTTGTCGGCGAACAGCGGGATGCCCGACAGGATCTTCGGCAGCGAGTTCGAGAAGAAGAACTGGAACACGTACCCGATGACGAGGATCGCGAGGACGTAGGGGACGAAGTAGACCCCGCGCCAGAGGTTGCGGGCCTTGATCTTCGCGTTGAGCCCCAGCGCGATCGCGAGCGAAATGACGTTGGTCAGGATCGTCGCGACTATGGCGAACAGGAAGGAGAACCCGTAGGCGTGGAGGACGCGGTCGTCCTTGAACAGATTGATGTAGTTCGACAGCCCGATGAAGTTCCAGTCGCCGTAGCCCGGGTAGTTCGTGAAGCTGAAGAAGATGCCGATGATGACCGGCAGGGTGTGGAAGAAGGCGAAGGCGATGACCGCCGGCCACACCATCCAGTAGTAGGCGCTCGGCGCCCGTTTCGTCGTGGTCCGGGTGCGGGTCGCGCGCTTCTTCGCGGCGCCTCCCGTCGACGAGGCGCGCACGGCCTCCGTCATGGTCGTCATGACTACTCTCCTGTCACGGGGATCGTGCGGGCGGCCACCTTGGCCCACTCGCTGTCGAGGGTGGCGAGCGCCGCGTGGGTGTCGCCGCTGAAGAGGAACTGCTGGATGATCGCGGCGAGCGGGATGCTGGGCGGGATCTGGTGGTCGATGAAGCCGGTGATCCTGCCCTCGTCGAAGTAGGGCTTGACCGACTGCAGGGCGGGGTCGTCGCCGAGCTTCGCGCCCTTCACCGACGGGACCATGTTCTGAGACGCCGCAAACTCCTCGATGACGCCCTTCTGGAACATGTAGTCGATGAAGCGCATCGCCTCCTTCTTGTGCGGCGGGTTCTTGCCCATCGTCACGACGACGTCGACTCCCGACACGAGCAGCCGGTCGTCGGGGTTCTCGGTGGCGGGATAGGGGAAGATCCCCGCGCGGATCTCGGGATTGACCTGCTTGATGGGGTTGGTGGCCCAGATGCCCTGGAGGAGCATCGCGACCTCCCCCTTCGCGAAGGCCGCGTTGCCGTCGTCATAGGTCTTGCCGCGGTAGCCGTCCTGCATGTACTTCGAGTACAGCTCGTACTGCTGGTCGAGCGCCTCGGGGAAGTCCTTCTGGAACGACACCTCGGAGTCGGGACCGACGTTCTCACCCTCCGCGCGCATCTTGTCCCAGAAGTCGCCCTGCGACGGATACGCCCCGAGCGCGTTGAACGAGGGCAGCCCCGTCCAGGAGTCCGCGAGCGTGCCGTAGAAGGGCGTGATGCCGGCGGCCTCGAGCTTGTCGCAGACCGCGATGAACTCGTCCCACGTCGTCGGCACCTGAAGCCCCAGCTTGTCGAAGATGTCCTGGTTGTAGATGACGCCGTTGGCGTTGTTGACGTAGCCGAGGCCGTTGACCTCGCCCTTCTTGTTGCCGAGCTTGGCGAGGATCTCCTGCACGGCCGGGTTGATCGTCTGCAGGACGGGCTCCTTGGAGAAGTCGTAGAAGACCCCCGCCTGCGCGAGCTTGCCGAAGCCGCCGTTGGCGTTCAGGGTGATGACGTCCGGGACCTTGTCCTTGACCAGGAGCGTCCGGATGGTCGTGTCGGCATCGGCGACCTGGTTCTGCACGACCTTGATGTCGGGGTTCTCGGCCTCGAAGTCCGTGATGATCTTGTCGAAGTCCTCGAGCGCCTCTCCCTTGAACTGGAAGAAGTTGAGCGTCGTCACCCCGTTCGAGGGGTTGGCGGCGCAGCCGCCGATCATGACGGCGAGGCCTGCGACGGCCAGCACCGCGGCAGCTCGGCCGAGGCGGCCTGGAGTGGGTTTCATGAGTGCGCCTCCTTGCGCGTGGGGAGTGTCAGGAGAGGGCGGTGAGCTCGACGACGGTCGAGCGCTGGGGGAGCTGGACGGGCGGGCGCAGGCCGATGGTCGCGAGTTCGCGACCCGTCAGCACGACGCCCTGGGTCGCCCATTCCAGGGCGGACTGTCCGGCGTCCTCGTAGGGCTGTCCGGGGGAGAGCACCTGAACGCGGTACCGGCGAGCCGGATCGAGGCCCGGCATCCTGATCCGTCCCGGCGGGTAGGCGACCGTGGTCTCGACCTGCGTGATCGTGAAGAAGGCGGCTGCCGCGTCCTCCGCGACGATGCCGCGCACGTCGATCCCGGGGTCGGTGCCGTCGACGTCGACCGTGCGGCCCGTCGCAACGAGCGGGCGCACGCGCTTGGCGAGGGCGACCCACTCCGCGACCCGCTCGCGCGTCTCGGGCGCAGCGGACGTGAGGTCCCACTCGACCCCGAAGTGCCCGAAGAGGGCGACGGCGGCGCTCAGACCGAGGCCGACGGCACGCCCCGACGAGTGGACGACGGGACTCGTGAGGTGCATGCCCATGAGCTCGGGCGGCACGACGAGGGCCGTGTGGCGCTGATTCGCGAGGCGCTCCAGCGGGTCGAGGCTGTCGCTCGTCCAGATGCGGTCGGTGCGGTCCAGGATGCCGAGATCGACGCGGGCGCCGCCCGAGGCGCAGCTCTCGATCTCGAGCCCGGGGTGCGCGGCCTTGAGCTCGTCGATGAGGCGGTACACGGCGAGCGTGTGGTCGTGCACGCGGGCGACGCCCTCGGGGCCGGAGCCGGCGTCGACGAGGTCACGGTTGTGGTCCCACTTGAGGTACGCGATCTCGTGCTCGTCGAGGATCGCGTGCAGGCGCTCCGCGATGTAGGCGTAGGCCTCGGGGTGCGCGAGGTCGAGCACCTGCTGCTGGCGCGCTGACGGCGGCAGCTGCATGCGGCCGCGGAGGATCCAGTCGGGGTGCGAGCGCGCGAGGTCGCTGTCGGGGTTGATCATCTCGGGCTCGACCCAGAGGCCGAACTCCATGCCGAGCCCGCGCACGTGCCGGATGAGGGGATGCAGGCCCTCCGGCCACACCGTCTCGTCGACGTACCAGTCGCCGAGGCCCTTGGTGTCGTCGCGACGGCCCGCGAACCACCCGTCGTCGAGGACGAACCGCTCGATCCCGGCCTGGGCCGCGGCATCCGCGAGCTGGCTCAGCTTCTCGAGCGAGTGGTCGAAATAGACGGCCTCCCACGTGTTGAGGGTCACGGGGCGGGGCCGTCGCGGGTGCTGCGGGCGCCGGCGCCACTCGTCGTGGAAGCGGTGCGACAGCTCGGTGAGTCCGTCGCCCCATGAGCCGATGACCCACGGGGACGCGAGCGAGGTGCCCGGCGCGAGGACGATCTCACCGGCGCCGAGCAGCTCGCCGCCCGCGAGGAAGGCCTCACCCGTGACGACGCGCTCGGCGAGCACGCGGTGATTGCCGCTCCAGGCGACGTGGATGCCGTGCACGCGGCCCGTCTCGAAGCCGAAGCCGGGGCGTCCCGCCGCGAGGAGGAGCGTCGCGTCGGCGCCGGGTCGACCGCGCCGGCTCTCGCGCAGGTGCGTGCCGAAGGTGAACTCGCGCCGCTGCGGCGTGCGCTCGCGGAGGTGGCGGCCGGTCGTGTCGAGGAGCTCGGTCGCGTCCCACGGGACGGGGAAGAAGAGCTGCAGCGACTGCACGGTGTACGGCGTCTCGCCGGTGTTGCGCACCGTCAGGCGCTGGTGGAAGAGGCCGCTCGGGCCGACCCGCAGCTCGAGCTGCGCCGCGAGGCGGGACTCGCCGTCCACGAGGGCGAGCGACGCCCGGTGGTCGTTCGCCTGGATGCCGGCGACGTCGAAGCGTGCGCTGAAGCCCGCCCCCGAGCGGTGGCCTTCCAGCCCGGGGGTGCCCAGCCATCCTCCGGCGGGGGTGGGGATCACCGTGAGCCGCGCCGTCTCGTCCAGCCCGCCGGAGACGCGCTGGGGCCGGGCGGCGAGGGCGAGCGAGCCGAGCGACTCGTCCGGGGAATCGACGAGCTCCTCGCCCCAGTGGACGATCGCCGGCGTGGGCGAGGCGTCGAGGTCGATCACGACGCTCGTGCCGCCGCGGCGGAGGTGGAGGACGCGGGAGGTGGCGGAGACGGGGGCGTCGGCGTCGAGCGCCCGGTCGGTGGAGTGCATGAGGTTAGTTCTACCACGAAAATAATTCGGCAACAAGAGCCGAGTCAGAACCACGCGAAGCCGAACTTCGATGGCTGATTCGTGCCATGATGAAAGGAATCGAGGGGATGCGGATGCTGACGGACAGCGAAAAGGCGCTCGCGCGTGCCGTGCTCATCCACGGCCCCATCTCGCGCAGCGCCCTTACGACGCGCCTCGGTCTCTCGCCGGCGAGCCTCACGCGCCTCGCCAAGCCCTTCCTCGATCAGGGTCTGCTGGTGGAGCTCGACGACAGCGCCGATGGATCCGTCGGGCGTCCCGTGCGTCCCCTCGACGTGGCCGACATCGGCCGCTTCGCCGGTGTGAAGATCACCGGCGACGCGCTCCACGTGGTCGCGACGGACGTCCGCGCGTCCCTGCTCGCCACGACATCGCACCCCCTCCGCAGCCACGATCCGGCGGCCGTCGCCGACGAGGTCGCCGCGGCGGTCGCCGACCTCGGGCTCGGGAGCCTCACGGGGGTCGGCATCTCGCTCGGCGGCTCGGTGCGCGACGGCGTCTCGGAGTTCGCGCCCTTCCTCGGCTGGAAGGATGTCGCGTTCGGCGCGCTCGTCGAGGAGCGGGTCGTGGCCCCCGTCTCGCTCGAGAACGACGTGGTCGCGCTCGCCGAGGCCGAGCGGTGGTTCGGGCGGGGGCGTGGCATCCCGGGCTTCTCGGTCATCACGATCGGCGCGGGCATCGGATACGGGCTGGTCGTCCACGGCGAGGTCGTGCGCTCCCGCGAAGCGGGTGTCGGACTCGGCGGCCACATTCCGCTGAGCGCCGTCGGGCCCGTCTGCCAGCAGGGCCATCGCGGCTGCGCCGAGGCGATGCTCACCTCGGGGTCGATCGCGGGCCAGGTCTCGGCATCCCTCCAGCGCTCCGTCGGCTACGACGAGGCGCTCGCGCTCGCGTCGGCGGGCGATCCCGCCGCGCGCGCCGTGGTGGATGCCGCGGCCGACGCCCTCGGACGCCTGGTCGCGCTCGCCGCCAACCTCACGCTGCAGCCCGCGGCCGTGCTCGCGGGCGAGGGGATCGGTCTGTTCACGGTGGCCGAGGAGCGCGTGCGCGCCGCGATCGCCGCCGACCGCGATCCGCGCGCCGATCCGATAGAGCTGTACATCGACGACTCGGGCTTCACCGCGTGGGCGCGCGGAGCCGCCGCGGTCGCGATCCAGGCCGCGGTCGATCGGCTGCGGCTGGACTGACCCCCCGACAGGCTCGGGGACCACCCCTCGACATGCTCGGGGACCGCCCCTCGACAGGCTCGGGGACCACCCCTCGGGATCTCTGCTGGAAGGACAAGATGACCAACCCGCTCACCGACCCCGCGACCGCTCCCTGGTGGACGGGCGCCGTCGTCTACCAGATCTATCCGCGCTCGTTCCAGGACTCGAACGGCGACGGCATCGGCGACCTCCGCGGCGTGCTGGAGCGCATCGACCACCTGGTCGAGCTGGGCGTCGACGTCGTGTGGTTCTCGCCGATCTACCGCAGCCCGCAGGACGACAACGGCTACGACATCAGCGACTACCAGGACGTCGATCCGCTGTTCGGCACCCTCGACGACCTCGATGACGTCGTGACCGCCCTGCACGACCGCGGCATCAAGGTCGTGATGGACCTCGTGGTCAACCACACGAGCGACGAGCACCCGTGGTTCGTCGAGTCGCGCTCGTCGAGGGACAGTCCGAAGCGCGACTGGTACTGGTGGCGCCCCGCGCGTCCCGGCACGGTCGCGGGCGAGCCCGGCGCGGAGCCGACGAACTGGGGCTCGTTCTTCTCCGGTCCGACGTGGGCGTGGGATGAGGCGACGGGCGAGTACTACCTGCACCTCTTCAGCCGCAAGCAGCCCGACCTCAATTGGGAGAACCCCGAAGTGCGCGAGGCGGTGTACGCCATGATGCGCTGGTGGCTCGACCGCGGGATCGACGGCTTCCGCATGGACGTCATCAACCTCATCTCCAAGCGCTTCGGACCCGACAGCTCGCTCGCCGACGGGATCGTGACGGTCGGTCCGTACGGCGACGCGGGCCCTCTCACGACGAACGGCCCGCGGCTGCACGAGTTCCTGCAGGAGATGAGCCAGGAGGTCTTCGCGGGCCGACGGAGCGGACTGCTGCTCGTGGGCGAGACGCCCGGCGCGACGATCGACGACGGCCGCCTACTCACCGATCCCGCGCGCCGCGAGCTCGACATGATCTTCACCTTCGAGCACATGGGCATCGACCACGGCCCCGCGGGGCGGTTCGACGTCGTGCCGCTCGACCTGGTCCAGCTCAAGGCCACGATGGCGCGCTGGCAGACGGGACTGCAGGAGGCCGGGTGGAACTCCCTGTACTGGGAGAACCACGACCAGCCCCGCATCGTCTCGCGCTTCGGCGACGACGGCGAATACCGCCGGGAGTCCGCGACGATGCTCGCGACCGTCCTGCATCTGCACCGCGGGACCCCGTACGTCTACCAGGGCGAAGAGCTCGGCATGACGAACGCGCATTTCACGTCGTTCGCGTCGTACCGCGACATCGAGTCGCTGCGGTACGTCGCGCAGGCCCGCGCCCTCGGACACGTCAGCGACGATCAGCTGCTGAAGGGCCTCGCCGACGGCAGCCGCGACAACGCCAGGACGCCGGTGCAGTGGGATGCCTCGCCCGAGGCCGGCTTCACGACCGGCACGCCGTGGATCGCGGTCAACCCCAACCACCGCAGCCTCAACGCGGAGGCGGAGCGGGCGGACGAGGCATCCGTCTTCCACCACTACCGCCGCCTCATCGCCTTGCGGCACGCGGACCCGGTCGTGCGGTTCGGCGACTTCGCGCTGCTGCTGGCCGACGACCCCGACGTCTACGCGTTCACGCGCACGCTCGGCACGGGCGGGCTCGTCGTCGCCGCGAACTTCCGCGGCCACGCGCGGACCGTGGACCTCGGCATCGATCTGACGGGCGGGGAGCTCGTGATCGGCAACTATCCCGACAGCACCGTCCCGCCCGGCGCGGGTGTCGTGACGCTGCGGCCGTGGGAGGCCGTCGTCGTGAGGGTGGCCGATCGGGCGGAGTGAGCGTCGGTCAGGACCCGGGCGCGGTCGGCGCCGCGGCGCTCGCGATGCGCTCGACGAGGCGACTCGTCGAATGGGCGGCGATGAAGTCGAGGATGCGCACCTCGCCCCCGTACGCCTGCACGATCGCCGTCTCGTCGAGCATCTCGGGGGTGTAGTCGCCGCCCTTCACGTAGAGCTCGGGCTCGAGCTCGGCGAGGAGGGCGGCGGGGGAGTCGCCCGAGAACACCACGACGTAGTCGACGCAGGCGAGGGCGGCGACGACGCGCGCGCGGTCGGCGACGGGGCTCACGGGTCGGCCGGGCCCCTTGAGCCGCCGCACCGACGCGTCGTCGTTGAGCGCGACGACGAGGACGTCACCCTGCGCCTTGGCCTGTTCGAGGTGCGCCGCATGACCCGGATGCAGCAGGTCGAAGCATCCATTCGTGAACACGATCCGCAACCGGCGCGCGCGGGCCTCGGCGACGGCGGCCGAGAGCGTCGCGAGGTCGACGATGTGCGAGGCGCTCTCGCTCGCAGCCGCGAGATCGGCCAGCGTGCACACGGTCGTCCCGGGGCGCGACACCGCGACGTCGGCGGCGCCCTGCGCGAAGTCGCACGCCTCGGCGAGGCTCGCGCCGAGGGCGCAGGCGACCGTGAACCCCGCAGCGAACGTGTCGCCGGCGCCGATCGTCTGCCCGTCCGGCACGGGATGGGCCACCGTGCGATGCGCGACGCGGGCGTTCTGCAGGAGGAGCGTGCCGTCGCGGTCGAGGGTCACGACGACCGCCGTCGAGCCGGACGTCTCGTGCAGCCGCGGCGCGCAGGCCGCGACGGCGGAGACGCGCCTGGGCCCCTCGGGGAGGGGTCGCTCGAGCAGCGTCGACGCCTCATCGGCGTTGGGCAGCACGACGTCGGGATGCACGCGCGCCCAGGGCCGCAGGTCGTGCGCGTCGACGATGAGCCGCCCGGGCCGGGTCGCCGTCAGCACGTCGAGCGCCGCCTCGTCGAACAGACCTGTGCCGTAGTCGCAGACGAGCAGCGTCTCGGCGCGCGCGGCGCGCGCGAGCGCGGCGAGCCAGGCGGCCCGGTCGGCGGGGTCCAGCGGGTCGTGGGTCGCGGCATCCAATCGCACGATCATCTGGTCGTTGCCCACGACGCGGGTCTTGCTCGTCGTCGCCCCGCGGGTGCGCACGACCCAGTCCGCGGTGTCGACGCCCTCGCCGCCGAGGAGCCGTGCGAGCGCGCGCCCCTCGTCGTCGTCTCCGACGACAGTCGTGAAGCGCACCCGCGCGCCGAGCGCCGCGAGGTTGGCCGCGGTGTTCGCCGCGCCGCCCGGTCGCTCGTCGGCGGCGCCCACCTCGACGACCGGCACGGGACCCTCGCGGCTCAGCCGGCGCACGCCTCCGCGAAGCCACCGGTCGAGCATCGCGTCGCCCGCGACGACGACCTGCGGGGGTGTCGAGCGGGCGAGCGCGAGGAGTTCTGCCGGCGCGTGTGCCATGTGGCCGGAGTACCCGCGAGACGGCCGAGGCAAACGTCTCCGACGCGTTTGGGCAGGTGCTTCACGGGGAACCAAGGGGGTCATGGATGCCTCCGCGGCAGGCGGGCAGTCGGGCGAGAGGAGCGGCCATGAAGGGCTGGGGAGCGCAGATCGAGGAGCGATTCGACGGCGTGGAGCGGATCGCCGTGCTGCGCGGCGGCGGCCTCGGCGATCTGCTCTTCGCCCTTCCCGCGATCGACGCGCTCGCGGCGGCGTATCCGGGCGCCGAGATCGAGCTGCTCGGCACGCCGCTGCACCGCGCCCTGCTCGAGGGGCGTCCAGGGCCCGTCACCCGCGTCGAGATCCTGCCGCGTGCGAAGGGCGTCTACGGCGACGTCGACGACCCGCTCGCGATCGAGCTCTTCCGCGACCACATGCGCACCGACGGCATCGACCTCGCGTGCCAGCTGCACGGCGGCGGCCGCTTCTCCAATCCCTTCCTGCTGAGCCTCGGCGCACGCCACACCGTCGGGACCAGAACCGAGGATGCCGCTCCCCTCGAGCGCTCGCTGCCGTACCGCTACTACCAGCACGAGGTCTTCCGCTGGCTCGAGACCGTCGCGCTCGCCGGCGCCGCGTCGCTCGGCCACGAGCCGCGGGTCGAGGTGCGGGAGACGGAGCGCCTGGGCGCCCTCGACCTCCTCGGAGCCGGACCGGAGCCGCTCGTCGTCGTGCACCCCGGTGCGACCGACCCGCGGCGCCGCTGGCCGGCCGAGCGCTTCGCCGAGATCGCCGGCCGGTGCGCGGGCGAGGGCCTGCGGGTCGTGGTCGTGGGCGACGGCACGGATGCCGCGGCCGGCGAGGCGATCGCGGCGGGGGCCGGGGCGGGCGATGCCGTCGTCTCGCTCGCGGGCCGGCTGTCGCTCGGCGAGCTCGCGGGCCTCCTCGCCGTCGCGGACGTCTTCGTGGGCAACGACAGCGGGCCGCGCCATCTCGCCCAGGCCGTCGGGACCGCGACGGTCGGGCTGTTCTGGTTCGGCAACCTCGTCAACGGCGGCCCGATGACGCGGGCGCGGCAGCGCGTGCATCTGTCGTTCACGACGCACTGCCCCGTGTGCGGACGCGACGTGACGCAGGTCGGGTGGGTCGCGGAGCGCTGCGAGCACGACCCGTCGTTCCTCACCGGCATCGACGTCGACGCGGTCTACGACGACGTGCGCGACCTCGCCGTCACGGCCACGAGGGCTCTTCTTCCGGGCAGACGATGACCTCGCGCAGCTCGACGCCCTGTGGCCTCGTCAGTGCGAAGAGAATCGTCTCGGCGGCATCCCGCGCGTCGATCAGCTTCGCGTCTGCGCCCGGCTTGTAGCGGTCTTCGCGGCCGTCGAAGAAGCGGGTGTCCATGCCGGCGGGATACACCGTCGTCACGCCGAGACGGCCCTTCGTCTCGATCGCGAGCGCACGCGAGAACCCGACGACGCCGAACTTCGAGGCGCAGTAGGCGGTGGCGTCGGGGAACACGCGCAGCCCGAGCGACGAGGCGATCGTGACGACCCGCCCGTGCCGCTTCAGCAGCGACGGCAGCGCGGCGCGCACGACGGCGACCGTGCCGAGCAGGTTGACCGCGACGATCCGCTCCCAGACGTCGCCGGCGAGATCGCCGAAGGGTGCCGGGCGGTCGATTCCGGCGGCTGTCACGACGGCGTCGAAGCCGCCGACGTCGGCGGCGATCTCGGTCACCAGCTGCTCGACCGCACGGGTGTCCGAGACGTCGCACACATGGCTGTACGGGTGGTCGGATGCTGCGACGTCGAGCACGACGGGCCTGCCGCCCGCCGCCCCCACAGCCGCGGCGACGGCGGCGCCGAGACCCGACGCCCCTCCCGTGACGAGGACGGTGCCGAGTGGGCGCGATGCAGTCATGATGGTGCTCCTGTTCGATGTGCGGACGCCGGTCAGCCGACGCGCGCGAGGGCGGTCGCGAGGCCGGTGGTCGAGCGGGCGGGGTGGTACGGCACCGTGACGGTCCGTCCGCCCCAGGTGCGCAGCAGGGCGGTCTCGGGGAGGTCGTCCGCGTCGTAGTCGCCTCCCTTGACCCAGAGGTCGGGGCGCAGCCGGTCGAGCACGGCTTCGGGCGTGCTCTCGTCGAAGACGACGACGGCGTCGACGCACTCGAGGGCGAGCAGCAGCTCCCGCCGGTCGGACTCGGCGATGATCGGCCGCTGCGGCCCCTTCAGGCGTCGGACGGAGTCGTCGCTGTTGAGGCACACGATGAGGCAGTCGCCCAGGTGCCGGGCCGCGGCGAGCGTGCGCGCGTGTCCCGCGTGCAGCAGGTCGAAGCATCCCCCCGTCGCGACCACGGTTCCGCCGCGCGCCCGCACGTCGCGGGCGAGCGTGAGGGCGTCGGCGTCGCCGCCGATCCTCCGGGGCGCGGGCGCCGCCTCGTCGAGGGAGGCCACCCCGCCCGCGGCGAGGAACCGGGTCGCCGCCGCGACCGCCTGCTCGGCGGCCGCGGCAGCCTCGACTCCCTCGGCGAGGCTCGTGACGAGTGCGGCGGCGAGGCGGTCGCCCGCGCCGCAGGGATCGGACGCCGTGACGCGCGCGGCCCGGACGACGTGCGCGTCGGTGCGCCCCGCCTCGTGCAGCACGGCGCCCCGCTCGCCGAGGGTGAGCAGCACGGCGGGCACCGACCAGAGCTCCGCGAGGCGCTCCGCGGCATCGCACGCGCCGGCGATGTCGCCTCCGGCGTCCACGCCGGCGGCCGCGGACTCTGCCGCGTTGGGCGTCGCGACGGTCGTCGAGGAGACGGGGTCCGAGCCCCGTGGATGCGGATCCCAGACGAGCGGAACCCGCCGGCCCGCGCTCTCGAGGGCGCGCCGCAGCGCGGGGTCGCGGGTGAGCCCGCGGCCGTAGTCGGCGACGAGGATGCCGTCGACGTGCGCGAGGATGCGGGCACACGCGACGGGGGCGGCGACCGGTTCGGCCGGAGGATCGCCGCCCTCGTCGAGTCTGAGGAGTGGATGCCCCGCCCCGCGCACCCGCATCTTGACGGCCGTCGCGGACGGCGCGGAGGACGCGACGACCTCGATGGACCCGGCGCCGCGGAAGCCGGCGACGGGGCCGCGCAGGAGCGTGCGCAGCTCCGCCGCCGGGGCATCGTCCGCGAGCGCCGTGATCAGCACGACGTCCACGCCCTCGTGGGCGAGCATGGTCGCGACGAGACCGGCTCCGCCGGCCCGGCGGCGGGTCTCGCGCACGGCGACGACGGGGACGGGGGCGTCGGGGCTGAGCCGGTCGGCCGCGCCGTCGACGTCGATGTCGAGCAGTACGTCGCCGACCACCGCGATCCTCACGATGCCCGTCCCTTCGCCAGACGCGTCCGCACGCGGTCGTCGAAGACCCGGCACACGAGGTGCAGCGCGAGCAGGTGCGCCTCCTGCGCCGCCGCCGAGGTGCCGGGGAGGCAGAGGGCGGCATCCACCGTCCTGCTGAGAGGGTTCGGCCCGGCACCCGTCATCGCCCACGTGACCGCGCCGACGCCGCGCGCCGCCCGCACCGCGGCGAGCAGGTTGGGGCTGCGACCGCTCGTCGAGAAGAAGATGGCCACGTCGCCGGACCGCGCGTGCGCCCGCACCTGCCGGGCGAACACCTCCTCGTACCCGTAGTCGTTCGCGATCGCCGTGACGCTGGACGTGTCGGCGTGCAGCGCGATCGCGGAGAAGGGCGGGCGCTCGCCGTCGAACCGGCCGACGATCTCGGCCGTGAGGTGCTGCGCCTCGGCCGCGGACCCGCCGTTGCCGACGGCGATGAGCCGCCCGCCTCGGAGGAGGCGGTCGGCGAGCTCGACCCCCCACGACACGAGCGTGGGGAGTTCGCGGGCGAGGCCGTCGACGGCCTGCCTGTGGCTGGCGACGTGCCCCGTGAGGAGGGCGACGCGCCGGTCGTCGACGGTCGGGGCGATCGTGGTCGTCATGCGCGACCCGCCTCTCGTGCCGCCCGCGCGGGGCGTGCGGCGGCGGCGCGGCGATAGACCCGCTCGGTGTCGGCCGCGACGCGCGTCCAGGTGTACCGGCGTGCCGCCCGCGCCACGCCCGCGGCGCCGAACGAGCGACGCAGCTCGGGGTCGGCGAGGAGCGCCTCGACGGCGTCGGCCACGGCGGCGGGGTCGCGCGGCGGCACGTGAACGCCCGTCACGCCCTCGACGACGGTGTCGATGAGCCCGCCGACGGCCGCGGCCACCACGGGGATCCCCGTGGCCATCGCCTCCAGCGGCACGATGCCGAACGGCTCGTACCAGGGCGCGCAGACCATGAGGTCGGCCGAGCGGAGCAGCGGCGGCAGCGCCGTGTGCGCGACCTGACCGCGGAAGGACACGCGGCCCTCGACGCCGAGGCGGCGCGCGAGGGCGGCGAGCCGCTGCACGTCGGGATCCTCGTCGATGTGCGCCGCGTCGCGTGAGCCGCCCACGATGACGAGCTCGATGTCGTCGCGCCCGCGAGCGACGAGCTCGGCGAGGGCCGAGATCGTCGTGCCGACGCCCTTGCGCGGCACGAGCCGGCCGACGCTGATGAGCCGGAAGCCCTCGCCGTGTGCCGCGACGGGCCCGTCGGGGGTGAACAGGGCGTTGTCGACGCCGCACGGCACGACCGAGATGCGCGTGGACGGCACGCCGAGCCGCGTGAGCTCGAACGCCTCGTCCGAGCACGTCGCGATGACGACGTCCGCCCGCTTCCCGACGCCGGGTTCGAGCGTCGCCCGCTCCGCGGGGCTCGTGTCCTCGGCCCCCTGATGGCGGCGCTTGACGTTGCCGAGGGCGTGGAACGTGTGCAGCACGGGCCAGGGCGCGTCGGCGGAGCCGCGCAGTGCCGCGAGCCCCGACATCCAGAAGTGGCTGTGCACGACATCGGGCGGTTCTGTGGCCCAGTGCTCCGCGAGCCGGTCGCCGAAGGCGTCCATGTAGGGCAGCAGGTCGTCCTTGGGCACGGACTCCGCGGGGCCGGCATCGACGTGCACGACCTCGACGCCGGCCGCGAGCGGCACCCGTTCGGGCAGTGTCGCGTCATCGCGTCTCGTGTAGACGCGCACGTGGTGGCCGCGTTCCGCGAGCGCCGTGGACAGTGCCGCGACGTGGACGTTCTGGCCGCCCGCGTCGACTCCGCCGAGCGTCGCGAGAGGGCTCGCGTGCTCGGAGACCATGGCGATCCTCATGATCAGCTCCTTCCCGCCGGCGCGGCGGCCGGCCGGTTGCGCGAGGGTGACGCGGCGAGGTCGCCGAGCACGGCATCCCACCTGCGGAGGAACGTCGTGTGACTGAATCGCCGCAGTGCATGGTTGCGGCCGCGCTGTCCGGCTTCCCGGGCGAGGCCCGGGTCGACGAGGTATCCGATGGCGCCGCGGCGCAGCTCGTCGATGTCGGTGGACACGATGCCCGCGCCGTGCGGGATGGCGCGGGCCGCCTCGGTCGCCGCGACCGCGACGACCGGCATCCCGATCAGCATCGCCTCGATGAGCGACAGGCCGAGCGAGGTCCACCGGTAGGGGTGCAGGTACACGCGGCGCCGGCCGAGCTCGCGCTGCAGCGTCCCGGGCGGAAGGTCGCCGGCCGGCGAGACCCCCGTCGACTCGGGCGCGTACAGCTCCTCGAGCTCCCGGCCGCCCATGCCGAAGACGTCGAGGGGGGCGATGCGGGCGAACAGCGGCAGCAGGTCCGTGCCGGCGATGCGACCGCGGCGGACGGGCTCGTTGACGACGGCGGCGAGGTGCGCGAGCCCTCCCGAGTAGCGCTCACCCGGGTCGGGCACACCGTGCTCGACGACCAGCGTGCGGGCCCGCCCTGAGTCCCAGAAGAGGTCGTTGAAATGCGTCACGTGCACGATCGGGATGAGGTCCTGATCGGCGAGGGGATGCCGGCTCGCCACGGCGTCGGGCCGCGGGGCGTTGTGCTCGAGGTAGACGGCCGGGATGTCGCGGCCGGGCCGGCGGCCCGTCAGGCGGTGCACGAGCTCGAGCTCCTCGGGGCGCTGCAGCACGACGACATCGATCTGCTCGTCGCGCAGCGCTCCGATCGCGACTTCGCGCGCCTGCGGCCACGGACGACCGGCCAGGCCCAGGCCCCATGCATCCCGCGTCTCGTTGACGGGCAGGAGGTACTCGTGCTCGCCGCGGACGAGGGCGTCGGTGTAGCCGCCGTGGACGTGCCAGAGGAGCACCCTCATATCGAGACCTCCTGCCTGCCGGCGGGTGCGAGCCGCTCGCACGCGCTCACGACGTCGGCCGCATCGACGGATGACAGACAGGGATGCCCCGGCGCGGGGCACTCGGTCGCGCGCGTGCCGCGGCAGGGGGCGTCCTGGTCGCCGAGGAGCACGTGCGGCACGCGGTACGGGGCCCACTGCGCCGCGGGGACGACGGGCGAGAAGAGGCTCACGACGGGAGTGCCGACGGCGGCGGCGATGTGCGCGGGCCCCGTGTTGCCGCACACGACGACCGCAGCGCGGGCGATCACGGCGGCCAGCGAGGCGAGGTCGGTGCGGCCGCCGAGGTCGAGGGCGGATGACCCGGCGCCGGCGACGAGGCGCGTGAGCTCGCGCTCGTCGGATCCGCCCGTCACGACGACATCGCGGCCGGCCTCGTGGAGCAGTGCGACGGCTTCGGCGAACCGCTCCGCGGGCCACCGGCGCGACGTCGCCGAGGCCCCCGGATGCACGACGACGGGGGAGACGAGACCGTCGAACTCGGCCGGCGCCCGCCCCGCGTGCATCCGGAGCCGCCCGTCATCGCCGTCCGGCAGATCGAACCCCGCCGCCCGCGCGATCGTGAGCGCCCGCACGGGTTCGGGGAGGTCTTCGGGGAACTCCTCTCCGGGCCGCAGCCGCACGTCGAGGAGGGTGCCGGCGTAGTCGGCCGACGCGGCGGTCACACGCTCCACGCCCCCGAGGCGCAGATGCAGCGCGAGAGGCAGCGGCGACTGGTGGAAGGACGTCAGGATCACCGCGACGTCCGGAGCAGCCTCCGCGATGAGCGCATCGAGCCGCGCGAGCTGCTCGGGCGTCGCAAGCGGGGGATGCGCCGTGATCCACGGACAGTCCCACTCGAGGACGCGGTCGACGCCGGGGAGGAGGCGCGCCGCCTCGGCGCCGATCGAGCTGCACAGCATCCACACCTCGTCGACCCCCGCCGCGACCGCGCGGACAGCGGGACCGCACAGGAGCACGTCGCCGACGCTGTCGAGCCTCGCCACGAGCGCGCGTCTCATCGCCGCGCCTCCGCTCTCGACGCGAGCAGAAGCCGAACGGCCTCGGCGAGGTCGGGCGCGACGAGGGGCGCCGCCTCGATCTCCGCCGCCAGGGTCTCCTGCGTCGGCACGAGCACCGACGCGCTGCCGGCGGCGCGCGCGGCATCGACGTCGGCGCCGATGTCGCCCACGACGACCGCGGAGGCGGGGTCGACGCCGAGCGCCGCGCACGCCGCCACGATGAGGCCCGGGCGCGGTTTGCGGCATCCGCACCCCTGCTCCGGCGTGTGCGGGCAGTAGGCCTGCACGTCGAACGGGCCGAGCAGCTCCTCGATCCGGGCGTTCACGGCCCGCACCTGCGAGTGGGTCAGGATGCCGCGCCCGATGCCCGACTGGTTGGTCACGAGCCCGACGGCGAGACCCGCCGCGCGCACGCGTGCGACGGCTTCGAGAGCATGCGGCATGGGCGTGACGAGCGCGGGATCGCCGTTGTACGGCACGTCGACGACGAGCGTGCCGTCGCGGTCGAAGAGCACGGCGGAGACGTTCGGCTCGGCGCTGCCCATGTGCTTCTTCTTCCCCTCTTCTCGATCGCGGCAAACGTCGGTGCCCGGCTCCCCGGAGCCTGGGATGCTGGAGGGATGCGGCATCTCGGCCCGCCGGACGGGCGTCCCGAACTGCTCGTGCTGCGCGCCCTCAAGCTCGGTGACCTGCTCGTGGCGGTTCCGGCGATCCACGGCCTGCGGCGGGCCTTTCCGGAGCATCGGCTCGTGCTCGCGGTGCCGGGATGGCTCGAGCCGATCGTCGCGCTCGTCGGCGGCGTCGATGACCTGCTGCCGACGCGCGGGCTCGACGAGCCTCTCCCGCTCGAGCCCGGCCGCGTGGACATCGCCGTCAATCTGCACGGCAAGGGCGTCGAGAGCCGCAGCCGCGTGGACGCTCTCGCAGCCCGGCTCACCGTGGCGCACCGCGTCGCCGAGATCGACGGCGACCGCCCTCGCGACCCCCGGATGCCCGCGTGGGTGGACGGCGGCCTCGAGCGCCGTCGCTGGGTGCGGCTGATCGGAGCCTTCGGAGTGGAGGCGGACGCGGACGACGTCGCGATCGCCGTGCCGCCCGGCGGCGATGCGGGGGTCAC
Source organism: Microbacterium sp. AZCO (assembly GCF_039614715.1). Taxonomy (GTDB): domain Bacteria; phylum Actinomycetota; class Actinomycetes; order Actinomycetales; family Microbacteriaceae; genus Microbacterium. Next base: position 4,069,514 of record NZ_CP154857.1, read on the forward strand.
CATCGTGCATGTCGGCGCGTTCTACGGCTCGCGCCGCTGGCCCGCCGAGCGCTTCGCCGCGGTCGCGCGTGAGCTGCGGGGGCGCGGGCATCGCGTCCGCTACACGGGCGACGCGTCGGAGCGCGACCGCGCTCTCGAGGTGGCGCGTCTCGCGGGCGATGGGGAGGACGCCGTCGTCGCGGGCCGGCTCGACCTCACGGCGTTTGCCGCGACGATCGCCGGTGCGCGGCTCGTCGTGACCGCCGACACGGGCGCGGCCCACCTCGGGTCGGCGTACGCGCGACCGTCCGTCGTGCTGTTCGGCCCCGCGCCGCCGGAGGAGTGGGGCCCGCCGCCCGGCCCGCACGTCGTGCTGACGGATGCGCGGCTGCGCCTGGGCGAGGCGTTCGCCGATGCGCCGGACCCTGCACTCCTCGCCGTGACCGTCGACGACGTCCTCGCGGCCGTCGACCGCGCGCTCGGCACCCCCGGCTGACGGCGTCACGCGCTCCGCCGGGGCTCTCCGACCGCTGAGCCGCCCTCGAGCTGCGTCCGCAGGGTGCGGAGCGTCCGGGCGAGGATGCGCGACACCTGCATCTGCGTCACGCCGACCTTGGTCGCGATGTCCTGCTGCGTGCAGTCGTCGAAGTACCGCAGGCGGACGACGCGGCGATCGCGCGGCGTCAGGGTGCGCAGCGCCGCCCACACGAGGAGGGTCGCTTCTGTGCGTTCCACCTCCGACCCCGGCGTCGGGATGACCTCTCCGAGCGTCGTGCCGTGATCCTCCCCGACCCGCGCGTCGAGCGACACGGGGCTCATGTGCATCGCCGACTCCAGCGCCTCGCGGACGTCGGCCTCCGAGGTGCCGAGCTCCACCGCCAGCTCGGCCAGCGTCGGCCGGCGGCCCAGCCGCTGGCTCATCCGCGGCACGGCCTCGACGAGCTGCGCGCGCAGCTCCTGCACGTGGCGGGGCGGCCGGATGAACCACCCGTGGTCGCGCAGATGCCGCTTGAGCTCGCCGGCGATCGTGGGGATCGCGTACGCCGCGAAGTCGGTGCCGCGCGACGGCTCGTACCGGCGGGAGGCCTTCATGAGGCCGATGTAGGCGACCTGCACGAGATCCTCATCCCGAGCCGGATCGTGCCGGAAGTAGCGGCGCGCGACGCGTTCGGCCAATGCCAGGTTCGCGAGCACGCGGGCCTCGTCGTCCTCCATGCTCCCCACCTCCCCGTGGTTCTCAAGGGGATCGTGCGGGGGGAGGAGAAGAAGTGGTGAGGGGCTTGAGGAAGAAGGAGAAGCAGTGTAAACGACGGTGGCGGGTCAGTCGGCGAGGAGGTCCGTGGCCTCGGTGGACCGGTCGTGCACCGTGGTCGGAGCCTCCAGGTGCACGGCTCCGCTCGGCAGGATGCCGGCCCCGCCGCGCCGCTCCATGACGCGCCACTGCGCCAGCACGTCCTCGCCCGCGTGCTGCGAGGGCAGGGACGACCAGAACGCGAATCCCCCCGCCTCGACGAGCGCCTCCCGCCGGAACAGCACGCAGCCGCCGATCCACGCCACCTTGTACGCGACCCAGGTCGCGGCATCCATCCCTCGTGCCTGATGCACCAGATTGGCTGCATTGTGCAGCCGCCACCGCTCGAAGGCGGGAGTCGACCGGCGGACGCGCTCGGGCTCGACGGGGCCGGTCCACGGCTCGAAGGCGTCACGCTCGTGCGGCCGGTCGTCGCCGAGGTAGGAGAGGCCCTGCACCGCCATGCCCACGAACCCGCAGTCGAGCACGCCGAGCGCCTCGTGCAGCACGGCCAGCGCACCCGGCTCGAGCCACACGTCGTCGTCGAGGAAGAGCACCTCCTCGGCGCTCGATCGGCCGAGGAGGAAGTCGCGCTGCTCGGCGAGCCCCCGGCGGGGGAGATGCTCGACGAGCTCGACCGCGCGTCCCTGGGCGGCGAGCACCCGCAGCATGGCGGCGACGGCGGGGGAGCGCCGCGTCGCATCGTCGAGCGACTGATCGCTCACGACGACGCCGAAAGGCGGGTCGTCCTGCGCGGCGAGCCCCGCGAGCGTCACGGCGAGTTCCCCGGGGCGCCCTGCCGTCGGGATCAGCACGTCGACGGCGGGCGGGGCGAGGGGGTCGCCGGCGCCCCACGCTGCCGCGGGGCGCCGGCTGGTCATTCAGTCGTCCTCGGACGACGTGGAACCCTCGCCTCCGGCGGTGGCCCTGTTCGTCGCGGCGGACGAGCCGGTCGTGTCGGCGGAGTCGTTCGAGAAGCCCTGGTCGGCATCGGCACGGGTCGGATCGGCCCCCTCCGCCTGCGAGGGCTTGCCGACCGCGCCGGAGCCTTCACCGGTGTTCGGGCGCTCGGGGTCCTCCCCCTCGGCCTGGCTCGGCTTGTCCTGGTTGTCGCTCATGGCAGGTCCCGGGTCGTGTCGTCGGTGCTGCTCGTGGTGCCGGTCGCACCGGTCGCGAACGTCGCACCGGTCGTGCCGGTCGTGCCGGTCGTGCCGGTCGTGCCGGTCGTGCCGCTGCTGGGCGACGCGCCCGCGCCCGGCTCGACATCGCCGCGCCAGGCGCCGGTCTCGACGCCGCGGCCCTCGATGTACTCCTTGAAGTTCTCGAGGTCCTTCTTCACGGCGTGCTGGGGGGCGTGCACGAGCGCGCCGAGCTTCTCGACGAGCCCCTCCGGGTCCCAGTCGATCTGCGCCGTCACACGCGTCTGGGTGTCGCCGAGGCGGTGGAAGGTCACGACGCCCGCGTGCGCGGTGTCGCCCCCGATGCTGCGCCACGCGACGCGCTCATCCGGATGCTGCTCGGTGATCTCGGCATCGAACTCGCGCTCGACGCCGCCGACCTTGACCTTCCAGTGGTTGTGGGTGTCATCGATCTGCGTGATCGACTCCACCTCCTGCAGGAAGTGCGGGAAGCTCTCGAACTGCGTCCACTGGTTGTACGCCGTCGTCAGGGGGACGTCGACATCGATGGTCTCTACGATCTGCACGATCTGTTCCTTTCCTACGGGGGTGATTCATGAAGCGGTGCGGGTGTCAAGCCCGTGGGCGGATGCTGGGGCGCTGCGCCTACTGTGCGGACATGCGCCACGTGACCTATGCCGAGAAGACCCTGTTCGTCGACGACACCCTCGCGGATCTCCTGATGGAGTACTCGCGACTCATCGCGGCGGCGGGCGAGAGCGACACCGTCGAGGTGCCTGCGGTGGGGGCCGATGGAAACGAGGTCCGTGCGACGTTCCTGCTGACGTCCTCCACGGTCCTCATGACGGAGACCACCTCTTCCGATCTGGACGTGCCCGCCGACGACGGCCTGGCCGCCGACCTCCGGAAGCGCATCCGCCGCGTCTCGGCGGTGAATGTCGCGCTCCCGGAGGACGGCGGCGATCAGGTCCGGATCAACGAGGACGAGCTCAGCTGACGCCCGTGTCCGAGCCCCACTACGTACCCGCCGCGGAGGTGCCCGTACCCGTGCCGGTCGTCGAGGAGGAGCCGCTGCTGCCGGCCGCCTGCTTGGTCTGATCGGCGACCGTCTGCCCGCTCGCCTTCGCCTCGTCCGCGACGTTGTGCGCAGCATCCTGTGCCGTCGTCTTGACCGAGTCGACCGCATCCTGCGCGGGCTCCTTGAGGTTCTGGCCGACCTCGCGGGCCGCGTCCTTCACCTCGTCCATCAGCGGCTGGGCCTTCTCCTCCACCTTCGCGGCGAGCTCGCGCTCCTTGTCCGACGCCGGGATGAGGGATGCCACGAGCAGGCCCGCGCCGAAGGCGATGAGTCCCGCGGCGAGGGGGTTGCCCTGCGCCTTGGCCTTGATGGCGTGACCCGCGTCCTCGACGCCGTGCGCGACCGAGTGGCCGGCGCCGGCGACCGACGACGACGCGTCGTCGGCTGCGCCCATGATGCGGTCCTTTACGCCGCCCAGGGCGTTGCGCACCTTGTTCTTCTGCCGGTCCACGATCTTCGAGGGTGTGACCTTGTCGGCGAGCGCGTCCACGTCCTGACCGAGCTCTCGGCGGGTCTCCTCGATGTTCGCGCGGATCTCTTCCGGTGACTGAGTGCTCATCGGTTCTCCTCATTCCTCTTCAGCGCCTCGGGGATCTCCTTCAATGTGTCCACCGTCTGGGGCGCGCCCTGGACTTCCTTGATCTTGTTGCGGCCGACCACCAGCAGGATCGCCGCGACGATCCCCCAGAGGACGGCGACGACGAGGGCTCCCAGCCATCCGTTGTCGAAGAGCGACCCGAGGCCCCACCAAAGCGCGATCGACAGGAAGAGGACCGTCAGGTGGCCGGCGTACGCGCCGACGCCCATCATGGCTCCCGCCTTCGCGGTGGTCTTGGCCGATTCGCGCAGCTCCGCCTTGGCGAGCTCGAGCTCCTGACGCATCAGCCGGGACATGTCGCCGGTGACCTGGCCGACGAGGTCGCCGAGCGACGTGGTCGCCGCCTGGACCTCCGAGGGCGTCTCGTCGCCGCTCAGCGCGGGCGACGAGGCCGGGGCCGGATCGACCCTCCGTCCGGCCGGCATCTGGTTGGTCATCCGTCCTCCCCGGATCGATAGAGCGGGTCGCGGGATTCGTCGGCGACGCCGGTCGTGGCGTCGTAGATGGGAGTCCCGACCTCGTCGGTCGTCGCACCCGATGCGGCGCCGGTTCCGTAGGTGCCGGCCGAGCCGTAGGCTGCGCCGGTCCCGTAGCTCGGCTCGGTTCCGTACGTCGCACCGGTCCGGTAGCCGGTCGTCGGGTAGGACCCGTCCCCCGTGTAGCGGCTCGCACCGCCGTCATCGGGCTGACCGGCGGCCAGCGACCGCGTGAGTCGTCCGACCACGACGCCCGCGAGGGCGGCGGCGGCGAGGAACACGACGGGGCGGCGGCGCGCATAGCGCTTGACCTCGTCGATGACCCCCTCCGGGCCGCGGGAACCGAGCCAGGATGCGGCGCCCTCGAGGCGCTGCGACACCTGCCGCACCACGTCGCTCGCAACGCCGTTGTCGGTGCTCGAGTCCGCCATGCCGCGCAGTTCGCTGCCCGCGGACCGCAGTCCGTCGGCGAGCTTCTGCTGGCGCTGTGAAGCCTGATCGCTGAGCTCGTAGCGTGTCTGGTGGTAGAGACTCGACAGCTGCGTGCGTGCTTCGCGGCCGACCTCCTTGGCCTCCGACTTGGCCGTGTCCACGACGCCCGCGGCTTCCTGCTTCGCGGTGTCGACGACGTCGCCCGCGGAGGGCGTGCCGGTGTTGGGGGTGCTTCCTGTCGGCGAGGTTGTGGTCGGGTACGTCGACCCGCCCGTGTGCAGCGTGTCATGAGTGTCCGACATCGCCACTCCCTTCGATTCGTTCGCGGCCGCGGTCGACCACGTCCGTTCCAGTGAAACCCCGGGTTCCCTCGTCTGCGCGGGGCTTGCGCCCCCGGGGGGACCTGTGGCATACCCGCGCGTGGGCCGGGGTCGCTTCGTCGAATTGCCATGCGGGCGCAGGACCGTCAAGCCCCTGCCCCTCGTCGCGCGGGGGTCCTAGCGTGGCCAGCGCACGGAGGGAGACCGGCCATCGCGGAGGGAGAGCGTCATGGAACCTGCAGCGGATCGCCTCGCACGGCGCACGATGTTCTGGGCGTGGGTGGTGATCATCGCGGGAGGACTCGTGGTCATGATCGTCCTGCCGCTCGTCGGGAGGTGATGGGCGGATGAAGCGCTTCCTGCGGGACAGCGGGCTGAGCCTGTTCTTCCTCGTGATCTTCCTCGCCGCGATCATCGGCCAGGCCTTCGCCGGCCTCGCGAACCAGAACGAAGAGCTCGCGATGCACGGGCAGCCGCCGATGGGATTCCTCGACTTCGTGACCTCGTCGGACTTCCTCGTCGACGTGGCGGAGAACTGGCAGTCGGAGTTCCTGCAGTTCTTCCTCTTCATCCTCGCGACGATCTGGCTCATCCAGAAGGGCTCGCCCGAATCGAAGAAGCCCGGCGACGAAGGGGTCGGCTCCGACGAGGAGCAGTACGTGGGCGAGTATGCGCTGGCGGATTCGCCTCGCTGGGCCAGGGACACGGGTCTGCGGGGCTGGCTGTACTCCAATTCGCTTCTCATCGCGATGGGCACGATCTTCCTGCTGTCGTGGCTCGCCCAGTCGCTCGCCGGCGTCGTGGTCGCCAATGAGGAGAACGCCCAGCACGGCATGCCCGATGAGACATGGGCCCAGTACGTCGTGTCGCCCGAGTTCTGGAATCGCACGCTGCAGAACTGGCAGTCCGAGTTCCTGGCCGTCGGGTCCATGGTCGCGTTCTCGGTCTACCTCCGCCAGCGAGGGTCCAGCGAGTCGAAGCCGGTGGGTGCGCCCCACCACAAGAGCTCGGTGTCGTCGGAGTGACGGTGCCGCGGCTGGGCTTCCATGCCTCACACGAGCAGTTCGCCCCCTCGCGCCTCCTGACGCTCGTGCGCCAGGCGGAAGCGGCGGGCTTCGACGTCGCGATGAGCTCCGATCACTTCGCGCCGTGGGGCCTGGCCCAGGGGCAGTCCGGGTTCTCGTGGGGATGGCTCGGCGCAGCCCTCGCCACGACGTCGTTCCCGATCGGGGTCGTGACGGCGCCCGGTCAGCGCATGCACCCGGCGATCGTCGCGCAAGCGACGGCGACGCTCGAGGAGATGTTCCCCGGCCGGTTCTGGGCGGCGCTCGGCAGCGGCGAAGCCGTCAACGAGCACATCACGGGTGATGTGTGGCCGTCGAAGCCCGAGCGCGAGCAGCGCCTCCGGGAGTCGGTCGAGGTCATGCGCGCGCTGCTCGCGGGTGAGCGCGTCGACCACGACGGCGCCGTGCGGGTGCACGACGCCCGCGTCTGGACGCGCCCTGCCGAGCCGCCGCCCCTCCGCGCGGCCGCCGTCGGACCCGCGACGGCGGCGTGGGCGGCCGGGTGGGCGGACGGGCTCGTGACGGTCGGCCGCGATGCGCGGGCACTCGCCGAGGTGCTCGCCGCGTGGCGGCACGCCGGCGGCACGGGTCCCGTCGCCGTTCAAGTGCACGTGAGCCTCGCCGGCACCGACGATGAGGCGCTCGGAATCGCGGCGGAGCAGTGGCGGCAGGCCACCGCGCCGGGCGACGTCATGTGGGACCTCGAGCAGCCGGAGGACTTCGACGCCGCCGCGAACCCCGGCGACGAGGACGCCCTCCGTGCGGGCGTGCTCGTCGGCTCGGACGCGCGCGCGATGGCCGAGAGTCTCGCCGAGATCGTCGGCGTGGGGTTCGACGAGGTCTACCTCCACCACGTCGGCCTCGATCAGGACCGGTTCCTCGAGCGTGCCCGGGACGAGCTGCTCCCCGCGCTGCGGGAGGCGACGGCATGAGGATGTCGGACACGGGCGACCTGTGGTGGCGCAACGCCGTCGTCTACTGCCTCGACGTCGAGACGTTCCGCGACTCCGACGGCGACGGCATCGGCGACTTCACGGGCCTCACGCAGTCCATCGGCTACCTCGAGCAGCTCGGTGTCACGTGCGTCTGGCTCATGCCCTTCTATCCGACGCCCGACCGCGACGACGGCTACGACATCAGCGACTTCTACGGCGTCGATCCGCGTCTCGGGAGTCTCGGCGACATGGTCGAGTTCGTCCGCACGGCGCGGAGCCGCGGCATCCGCACCATCATCGACCTCGTCGTGAACCACACGTCCGACCGGCATCCCTGGTTCCAGCAGGCCAAGCGCTCGCGCAACTCGCGGTTCCGGGACTACTACGTGTGGCGGGACCGGCCGACGCGCAACGCGAAGAACACGGTGTTCCCCGGCGAGGAGAAGAGCATCTGGGAGTGGGAGCCCAAGACCGAGCAGTTCTACATGCACTCCTTCTACAGGCACCAGCCCGACCTCAATCTCGCCGAGCCCCGCGTCCGCGACGAGATCTCGAAGATCGTCGCGTTCTGGCTGCAGCTCGGGGTGGCCGGGTTCCGCATCGACGCCGTCCCGTTCCTGCTCGCGCAGCCCGGCGCGCCCGACGTCGCCGATCCGCACGAGTTCCTGCGCGACCTGAAGCGGTTCGTCCGCCGCCGGTCGAGCGAGGCGATGCTCCTCGGCGAGGTCGCACTGCCCCACGACCAGCAGCTCGACTACTTCGGCGGGGGTGACGGGAGCGAGCTCGATGCCCAGTTCGACTTCACGCTCATGAACGCCGTGTACCTGGCGATGGTGCGCGGCACGGCGGAGCCCATCGCGCGTGCGCTCGCCTCTCGGCCCGCGACGCACGAGCCGGCGACGTGGGGCAACTTCCTGCGCAATCACGATGAGCTCACCCTGCACCTCCTCACGCCCGATGAGCGGCACGACGTCTTCGACGCGCTCGCCCCCGACCCCGCCCAGCGGGTCTACGACCGTGGCATCATCCGTCGCCTCGCCCCGATGCTCGACAGCGACCCCCGCCGCCTGCGGCTCGCCTACAGCCTCCTCTTCTCGCTGCCCGGTGCCCCCGTCCTCTACTACGGAGAGGAGATCGGCATGGGGGAGAACCCCGCCGAGCCGGGACGCTACGCGGTGCGAACGCCGATGCAGTGGTCGCCCGGCCGCAACGGCGGCTTCTCCTCGGCGCGGCCGTCACGGCTGCCGGGCGCCATCCCGTCCGACGGATACGCACCCGCCCACGTCAACGTGCGCGACCAGCACATGGATCCCGGGTCGCTCTTCTACTTCATCCAGGCGCTCATCGCCCGCTACCGCACGACGCCCGAGATCGGCTGGGGCGACGTCCGCGTGCTCGAGCACGAGACCCCGGCGGTGCTCGCGCACGTGGTGAGCGTCAATGGGAGCGGCGGCCTGCTCGCGCTGCACAATCTGGCCTCGGTGCCCGCCACGGTGCGGCTGCCGTCCGGCCGTGACCTGGGCGGCCAGGAGCTCACCGACCTGCTCCACCCGCGCGAGATCCCCCTCGATCCCGACGGTCCGACGGACGTCGAGCTCGACGGGTTCGGCTTCCGCTGGCTCCAGATCACCCCGCCCGACGGCGCGGTCGTCTGACAGAGGAGGGATGCCGCGCCGCAGCCATGCGCGCGACCACGAGGGCAGCCGCTCCCGCAGCGAGAAGCACCCCCTGATCCGTCAGCGTGGCGCCGAAGGGGAGCAGGCCGAAGAGGTGCGGGTCGAGCGTGACCAGCGCGCCGGCGGCCAGCATCCCGATGCCGACGTGACCGAGGGTGCGCGCGAGGCGGGCAGGATCGTTCTCGAGCACGCGTCGTGCGAGCACGACCGCCGCGAGGAGGCGCCCGGCGTCGGCGAGGGAGTCCGAGGTCGACAACCCGAGGAGCACGGAGTCGCCGGGGAGCACCCCGGCGAAGGCGAGCGCGGCCGCCGCGGCGAACAGCGCGACCGCCACGCGGCGCACCGTCGCGGCGGCGATGAGGACCGCCTCGTCGTGGTGGGTGCTCATCGCGGGGCCTCCCAGCGGACGGTGATGCCCGGTGCGCCGGGCCGGGCGGGCAGGCGCGACAGATCGACGCGCAGGTCCTGGTTCGGTACGGACCACGCCTCCTCCGCCAGGCGGCGCACCGCGACGGCGAGGAGGCTCCGCGTCGCGGGCTCACCGGGGCAGCGATGGCCCGTCTCCATCGGCCCCGCACCCTGTGGCACGACGGCCGGGTGACCGACGGGGAGCGGCGGCAGCTCCCCGGGGGCCGCATCCGTCTCGGGCAGCTGCTGCGCGGGGTCGAACCGCCACGCCTCGTGCCACTCTCGCGGATGCCGGTTCGTCGCGAAGAGGTCGAGCACGACCCAGTCGCCGGGAGCGATCCGCGCCTCTCTCCACTCGAGGCCCCGTGCCGCGGTGCCGCCGACGATCGGGAACAGCGGGGTCGTGCGCCGCACCTCGTCGCAGAAGGCCGCGAGCATCGTGTCGTCGCGCACGACGGGCTCCCGCCACTCGGGATGCCGGTGCAGGGCGAGCGCCCCGAAAGCGATGAAGCGGGCGACGGCGACGGTCGGCCGCACGAGGTTGAGAAGCTCGACGGCGGCCGTGTCCGGGTCGAGGCCCGCGTCCGCGATGATGCGGAGCGGTCGCGACGACGTCGGGGAGGCGCGCGTGACGACTCCTCGCGCCCAGGCCTCCGATCGGCGGCGCAGGGCGCGTCCGCGCCCGTTGCGCCAGGCGAACGATCCCGCCCCGTCGATCATGGCGGTCATCTCCCCGGTGCGCGCGCGCACGTCGTCGCTCGTCGCCGAGATGCCGAGCCACGCGAGCACGGCGCGGGTGAGCGTCTCGGAGGTGCTCTCGAGCACCCGCTCGACGTCGCCCGGACGGCGGTGTGCGGATGCGGCATCCCAGGCGCTCTCGAAGGCCTGGGTCAGCGCGACCTCGCCCTCGCCGTCGAGCGCCTCGAGGAAGAGCGCTTTGCGCGCGCGGTGGGCCCCGCCGGCGAGGGTCTGCACGCTGCCCTCGTCCTGCAGCGAGTGCAGCACCGAGCGGGGCATGGCGCTCTCACGCGTGAACCGCTCGTCCTCGTAGAAGAAGCGGGCGGCCGCTGCGCCGCGCAGGAGCAGCACGGGACGCGCCATGAGCCGCGTCCGGAAGGCGTCGGTGCCGAGTCGTTCGAAGCGCCGGTGGCCGAAGAGGTACCCCTCGCGCAGGAGTGCGAGCGAGGAGTCTCCCGGCAGGCGCGCAACGTCCATGCCGCGACGGTAGTGAGGCGGCGATCGCCCGGCTGAGCCCCTTGACGGGGCACCGGGCGGGCGGTAGCGACGGCGCCTCTCCCGCTGGCCGGATGACCGGCGTACCCTAACGAATGGCGGTCGTCAAGGGCGTATGCGCACACTCCCGATCCCCCGAATGGTTGTCCGAGCAGCGGGTGGATGCGCGCGCGAACCAGCGCAATCAGACCTGAGGCGGGATGGATCACCCAGGTGATCAGCGAGGAGCACGCCGATGGGAAAGTTCGTCTACGAAGGGGTCGTCAAGGTCGATTTCGAAGACCGCACGCTGGCGCACCTCCAGCTCGTCATCGGGACGAAGCTGCGACGCGGCGAGGCTTTCCACTTCAGCTGGCGGGACGACCCGAGCATCGGCGACGGTCGCACGACGGTCTGGATCCACCCGCGCTGCTCGCTCGTGTACAAGTTCTACGGCAGCCGCCGCCCCTCGCTCAACCGCGCGTGGATCGACGCGCTCTCCTTCACCGCGAACTCCCCCTCGGGCCTCTACGTCGTTCCCGAGCCGGCGGAGTACGCCGAGCCGCAGAAACTGACCGATGAAGCGCATTGACATCATCTACGGCGGCCACTCGTACAGCGTGGGTGGCCGCGAGCTCGACGAGATCCAGAACGAGATCGTCACGGGGCTCGCGAACGGTCACCACTGGCTCAAGGTGAACGACGGGGAGGGCATGAAACGGGATGCCTTCCTGCTCATCACCCCGGGCTCGAACGTCTCCCTCGTCCCGATCCCCTCCGAGGTGCCCGGATTCGAGCACGACCTCACGCCGCCGGCGCAGCCGTAGGCGTCGTCTCAGCCCTTCAGTCCGCTCGTGCTGACACCCTGGATGATCTGCTTCTGACCGAGGAAGAAGATGATGATCATCGGGATGGTCGCGATGACGGAGGCCGTCACGATGATCTCCCAGTGCCACTCGCCGCCGAAGCCGAACGCGTCCACGAGCGACTTGAGGCCCCGGGGGATCGTGAAGGTCGATGAGTCGCGCAGGTAGATGAGGGCCCGCATGAGGTCGGTCCACACGGCCTGCACCTCGAAGACGAGCGTGACGGCGAGCGCCGGCTTCGTCAGGGGCAGGGCGATGCGCCAGAACACGCCCCATTGGGATGCGCCGTCGACGCGCGCCGCCTCGAAGAGCTCCCGGGGAAGCCCCAGCATGAACTGCCGCAGCAGGAAGATGTAGAACGCACTGCCGAAGAGGTTCCCGGCCCACAGGGGCGTCAGCGTGCCGACCAGCCCGAGCGCGTTCCAGATGAGGAACGTCGGGATCATCGTGACGGCGCCGGGCAGCATCATCGATCCCAGCACGAGGGCGAACAGCGCGCCCCGGCCGCGGAAGCGGAAGTACGCGAAGCCCCACGCCACCATCGCGCTCGAGAAGGTCACGGTCACGGCGGCGAGCACGGTCACGATGGCCGTGTTGAGGAGCCACAGGCCGACAGGCGCCTGCTCCCACACCGAGAGGTAGTTCTCGAGGGTGAAGGTCTTCGGGATGAGTGCATTGTCGAACACCTCGCCGCGCGGCTTGAACGAGGCGCTCACGAGCCAGATGAAGGGGTAGGCGAAGACGACGGTCAGCACGGTGAGCGCCGCGATGACGAAGCCCCTGCGGATGCGGCGGCCGCGACGAGCGGACCGCGTCGAGACCGTGCCCGCACGGCGTCGGCGGCCGCGCGGCGGCGGGGAGGCGGCATCCCTCCCCGGCGAGACCGTGGGCATGTCGCCGCTCGGGTGCGGATCGCGCTCGTACTCGCGACCGGGGACGCCGCCCGGCAGGACGCGGCTCATTTCGGGCCCTCGCCCTCGTAGTAGACCACTCGTCGCGACACGAGCAGCTGCACCGCCGTGACGATCATGATGATGACGAAGAGCACCCAGGCCATCGCCGACGCGTACCCCATGTGCAGGAACGTGAACGCCTGCTGGAAGAGGTAGATCACGTAGAACAGCGCCGCGTCGTTGCCGTAGGTCGTGTTGCCCGCGCCGAAGAACGCCGTGTAGGCCTCATCGAACGTCTGCAGCCCCGCGATCGTGTTGACCACGATGATGAAGAACAGGGCAGGGCTGATCATCGGCAGCGTCACGCTGAAGGACTGCCGCCAGAAGCCCGCGCCGTCGATGCGCGCCGACTCGTAGAGCTCCTCGGGCACGTTCTGCAGCGCCGCGAGCAGGATGATGACCGACGCGCCGACCGTCCACAGGCTCATGAGGATGAGGCCGGGTTTGACCCACGCGGGGTCCGTCGTCCACGACGGCCCGGTGATGCCGAACCACCCGAGCACCGTGTTGATGAGCCCGTTCTGCCCGTTGAAGAGCAGGAGGAACAGGATGCCGACCGCGACCGGCGGCGTCATCTTGGGTAGGAAGAACATCGTGCGGAAGAAGCTCGAGCTGCGCCCCGCCCGGTTCAGCAGCAAGGCGAGCGAGAGCGCCACGATGACGTGCAGCGGCACCTGCAGGACCGTGAAGAAGATCGTGTTGCCGATCGCCTGGAAGACCTTCGGATCCTGCAGGAGGTCGCGGTAGTTCTGCAGTCCGACGTAGTTCGGATCGTTGATGACGTCGTAGTCGGTGAGCGACAGGTAGGCGCTGTAGATGAGGGGCCACGCCGTGAAGACGACGAAGCCGATGATCCACGGCGACAGGAAGAGCAGCGCGGAGAAGAGGTTGCGTCGCCGGGCGCGCCGCCGCGCCCGGCGCCTGTCCGGCGCCGGGGCGGGCGCGGACAGGCCGGGCGCGGCGGGCGTGGCGACGGTCATGTCAGCTGCTCTTCCCGCCGTTGTCGAGCTTGGCCCACGCCTTGTCGAGGGCGTCCTGCGCCGTCTTCTGCGCCTTCTTGAGGGCGTCCTCGGGCTTCGCCTGGCCGTTGAGCACGGAGTTGACGGCATCCTGCATCGCCGTCGTGAACTCCGCGTCGGCGGGGTTGGCGGGCAGCGCGAAGGTGTTGTTGTTCGCCTCGTACATCTTCTTCACCGCGGTGTCCCACGGCTCTCCGCCGGAGGTGACCATGCCCTGGATCATCGTGTCGGCGTCGGCGTTGCCGGTGAGGATGCCGGTGAACGGCTTCCCGTCCTTCGTGCGGGCGTCGATGCGGGCGTTCGCAGCGGCCTCCCACGCCTTGACCGACGTCATGGACTTCGCCCAGCGGCACGCGGCCTCGGGGTTGGCGCTGCCGGCGGGGATCGCCCACGCCGAGCCCGACGCGTAGGCGATCGTGTCGCCCTTCTTGTCGCGCACGGTGTCGAAGGCCATCGGAGCCGTCGGGGAGACGTCGTTCAGGACGTTGACGTACCACTGCTCCATGGGCATCGCGCCGAGCACGTTCGTCGCGAACTGATTGCCCTCCCCGAAGAAGTCGGCCGAGTCGCGGTAGGCCTTGACGGCGCTGAACCCGCCCTGGTCGTCGTAGATCGACACGGCCCACGTGAGCGCCTCGACGACCTTCGGATCGTCGAGCTGCGCCTTCTTGCCGTCCTGCGAGATGAGGTCGGCGCCGTTCGCCTTGGCCCACAGCGGCAGGAACTCCGGCATCTTGCTGTCGTACCCGATGACCGAGAGCTTGCCCCCGTCGGACTTCGTGAGCTTCTTGTTCGCCGCGCTGACGGCATCCCAATCCGACCCGTTCACGTCGTCGAGCGACACGCCTGCCGCGTCGAGCAGCTGGGAGTTGGCCATCGTCAGCTGCACCGTGTTGAACTCCGGGATGCCGTACACCTTGCCGTCGAGCGTCACCTGGTCGATCGCGGCCGGCACGAACTGATTCGTGTCGATCCCCTCGCCCTCGATGCAGCTGTCGAGGGGCACGATCGCGCCGCGGGCGGCGAGCGAGCCGATCTGATTGCGGTCGGCGTAGACGATGTCCGGCGGCTTGCCCGACGCGACGGCGGAGAGGAACTGCTGCAGATCGAGCTCCCCCTCGATGAGCTTGACGTCCACTCCGTCGCCGAGCTCCTTCTTCGCCAGATCCATCCGCGACGTGGCCACCTCGTCGACGCCCGAGAATCCCATGACGGAGAGCGTCCCGCTGAGCGGCGACGCCGAGTCGTACTGGGCGTTCGAGTCGTTCGCACCGCCCGTCCCCACCGCGCACCCGGTCGCGGTGAGGGTCAGCGCGGCGAGCGCGCCCCCGAGAAGCGCCCTTGCTGTCCTGCGCATCTCCTGCCTCCTTCCACCCGCCGAGAAGTAGGCGGTGGGGAGAACGTAAGAACCGTCGCCGTATGGGGCCGAGCCCCTTGACCAGTGCGGAGGACGGCGCTACACCGCGCGCGAATCGCACACCCGGTTGCGCTTATCGACCTTTGTAGGAAGGGGGTGCGGCAATGTCAAGCCCCTCCTCCTGGTGCCGAACGGGGCGCACGCTCGGATCACGGGCACCGACGTCCCTTGATTCCGGGCGCCGGCGGCCGCGAGTGAATGAGGCACGACGATGAGCAAGACGACGACCCACCAGCGCCGCCGCGATGAGGCGGTCGATCCCTCGCAGCAGCCTGGATACGCGCCGGACCGGCGCTACCGCGCGGAGGAGGACTTCCGGCGCGTCGCCGGCAAGGGGTACATCCCCGTGCGGTCCTACCAGATCCCCGCGGACCGTCACGAGTGAGGCGGCGATGACGATATCGATGGCCGACGGCCACGTGCACCAGCTCGAGCTGATCCCGCTGGGTGAAGGCTCCTGGCGGCTCTGCGATCGCAACGTCGAGGAGGACGACCCCGCAAGCATCGTCGCGTACATCGAGACGACCGCCGAGGGACTCGAGGTCGTCTGGCTCCACGGCCGGCGAGGGTGGACGCATTTCACCGACCTGACCGACGTGCTGCGGGCCGCCGCGGCTGACCTCGCGCCGGGCGGACTCAACCGCCGGCAGCGCCCCTTCGCGATCCCGCACTTCCCGCCCCCGCCGAGGCGAGCCGCGCCCTAGGCATGGTCGCTCCGACGTTCGTGCCGCCGGAGTCGCTCTGGGACCGCACCGCCGAGAAGGTCGTCTCCGACACCCGCCCCGACCGCGCCGACGTCGTGGTGGTCGGGGCGGGCCTGACGGGTCTCGCGACCGCCGTCCTGCTCGCCCGTCAGGGTCGGCGGGTGCTCGTGCTCGAGGCGCGCGTCGTCGGCGCCGTCACGACGGGCAACACGACCGGCAAGCTGAGCCTGCTGCAGGGCGCCGTCGCGAGCGGCATCCGCACGCACGCGGGCGACGACGTGCTGCGGGCCTACCTCGAGGCCAACCGCGAGGGGCAGGAGTGGATCCGCGCCGAGGCGGGTGACGATCCGGCGGTCATCCAGCCCCGCACGGCGTTCACCTACGCGACCACGCCGGAGGGCGACGACGCGCTGCACGCCGAGGCGGAGGCGCTCGTGGCGGGCGGCCTCGCCGTCGAGCGGGAGGGCCCGGGCGCGGACATCGGCGTACCCTTCCCCGTCACGAGCGCGCTCAGGATGCCGGGGCAGTGGCAGCTGCATCCCCTCCGGCTGCTCGCGGGTCTCGTCGCAGAGGTGCGTCGGCACGGCGGGAGGGTCGTGGCGGGATGCCGCGTCACGGGCGTCGACGTCTCGGAGCACGGCGTCCGCGTGCGCACCGCGACGGGTGACATCGACGCGCGGCTGGTCGTCCTGGCGACCGGCATCCCGATCCTCGACCGCGGGCTGTTCTTCGCCAAGGTCGTGCCATCGCGCTCCCTCGCCGCCGCCTACCGGCTGCCTCAGCACATCCGGGTTCCCGACGGCATGTACGTCTCCGTCGACCCGCAGGCGCGGTCGCTCCGCGGGGCGCCGGTCGGGGTCGACCGGGAGCTGCTCGTCGCGGGCGGCGGTGGCTTCGTGCCGGGGCGCGAGGAGAGCGTGCGCGCGCGACGAGCCGAGCTCGACGCGTGGGTCGGCGAGCACTTCCCGGGCGCCGCGCGCGTCACGTGGTGGGCCGCCCAGGACTACCGCATGGTGACGAACGTGCCGTTCGCGGGACCCATGCCGCGGGGCGGGGGCCGCATCTATACGGCGACGGGCTACAACAAGTGGGGGATGACCAACGCCGCCGCTGCGGCGCTCGCCATCGCCGGGGCGATCGCCGACCAGCCGCCGGTCTGGGCCGAGCGCCTGCGCACGGGCATGCCGAGCGTCACCGACGCCGGTGAGGCCGTGGCTGCGAACGCCGAAGTGGCCGGCCATCTCGTGGGCGGCTGGACGCGGGCGCAGATGTCGGCGAAGCCCGACGCGCCGCCCGCCGAGGGCGAGGGGCGCGTGGTGCGGTCGGGGCTCTCGCCCGTCGCCGAGTCGAGGGTCGACGGACGACTGTGCCGCCTCTCCGCCGTCTGCACGCACCTGGGCGGGATCGTCTCGTGGAACGACGCCGAGCGCACGTGGGACTGCCCCCTGCACGGGTCCCGGTTCACCGCCGACGGCACGCTGCTCGAGGGGCCGGCGGTCGCCGACCTCGGGCCCGCGGGGTAGGTCGGGGAGGCATCCACTCACGTCCGCGTGCCCACGTCGCGACGCTTTGTCAACCCGATTTCGCGGCGACGGGGGCCTCATTAGCGTCGAGGCCGAAACCGCTTCCCCCCGGAGCGGGCCGGACAGGAGACGACGATGAGCGACGAGCAGACCGACCCTCGCGACAAGCACCAGGACGAATTCCCGCCCCAGTCCCAGGAGCAGCCCGGCACCAACGAGGAGATGCGCTCGAAGCCCGACGCGGGCGAGGAGAGCTACCGCGGCGCGGGACGGCTCGAAGGCCGGCGCGCCCTCATCACGGGCGGCGACTCCGGCATCGGCCGCGCGGCGGCCATCGCCTTCGCGCGGGAGGGCGCCGACGTCGCGATCGCGCACATGCCCGAGGAGATGGAGGATGCCGACGAGGTCGTGCGCCTGATCGCGGATGCCGGCCGGCGCGGGGTGAGCTTCGCGGGCGACATCCGTGAGGAGCGCTTCGCCACGTCGATCGTCACCGACACGATCGGCCAGCTGGGCGGCCTCGACATCCTCGTGCTCAACGCCGCCTACCAGAAGGACCGCGAGGGACTCGCGTCACTGGAGACCGAGGAGTTCGACCGCGTCTTCCGCACGAACCTCTACGGCCTGCTGTGGTCGGCGCGCGCCGCGGCCCCGCACCTCGAGCCCGGGTCGTCGATCATCGTCACGGCGTCGATCCAGGCCTTCGACCCGTCGCCAGGCCTCGTCGACTACGCCATGACGAAGGCGGCCCAGGTCGCCTTCGTGAAAGCCATGGCCCAGGAGCTCGGCCCGAAGGGCATCCGCGTGAACGCCGTCGCCCCCGGCCCGGTGTGGACGCCGCTCATCCCGGCGACCGGCTGGGACTCCTCGAAGGTCGAGAAGTTCGGCAGCGACACCCCGCTCGGCCGCGCGGCACAGCCCGCGGAGCTCGCGGGGGCCTACGTCTACCTCGCCTCGGAGGCCGCGTCCTACGTGTCGGGCGCCGTGCTCCCGGTGACGGGCGGCAAGGGACTCTGAGGTGTCCCGCCGGCGCTCGCCCAGCCGGACCCGCACCGCACTCGCCGGCGGGCTCCTCGCCGCGCTCCTGCTCGCCGGCTGTGCGCCGACCCCCTCGCCCGACCCCGCCCTCGTGAAGCTCTCGCAGTCCGCGCTGAGCTACACGCGCTCGGCGCTCCTCGGGGTCGACCAGCAGAACGACGGCCGCATCTTCTCCACCACGACGACCGCCCTCCTCGGCGACATGGAGGCCAAGCTCGGGGACCTCACGAGAGAGGTCGCCCTGCACCGGCCGGCCGACGCGGAGGATGCCGCCTACCGCACCGACCTGCTCGACGCGAGCCTGGCATCGCTCGACGCCGTGCAGGCCGCCGCGCGCGGAGTATCCGACGCCGAGCACCGTCTGGAGGACGCTGCCGACACGCTCGAGAAGCTGGGGCAGGCCGGATGAAGCGGATCTTCGCCGTCGCGCTCGGCATCCTCACCGCCATCGGCGGCTTCGTCGACATCGGCGACCTGGTCACGAACTCCGTCGTCGGGTCGCGGTTCGGGCTCAGCCTCGTCTGGGTCGTGCTCATCGGGGTCGCGGGCATCTGCCTCTACGCCGACATGGCCGGCCGCGTCGCGGCCGTCGGCGGGCGCGCGACGTTCGAGATCATCCGCGAGCGGCTCGGGCCCAAGGCCGGACTCGCGAACCTCGTCGCCTCGTTCCTCATCAATCTCCTCACCGTGACGGCCGAGATCGGCGGCATCGCGCTCGCGCTGCAGCTCGCGGCCGGGGTGGGGCCGGCGATGTGGATCCCGGTCGCCCTGTTCGGGGTGTGGATCGTGCTGTGGCGCGTGAAGTTCTCGATCATGGAGAACGTCGCGGGCCTCCTCGGCCTCGCGCTCATCGTCTTCGTCGTGGCGCTCTTCCTGCTCAAGCCCGACTGGGGCGCCCTCGCGACCGACGTCGTGCAGCCGTGGAGCATCGGGAGCGAGAACCCGCTGTCGTACTGGTACTTCGCCGTCGCCCTGTTCGGCGCGGCGATGACGCCGTACGAGGTGTTCTTCTTCTCCTCGGGCGCACTCGAGGAGAACTGGACCGAGAAGGACCTCGGGACCGAGCGCGCCAACGTCTTCATCGGCTTCCCGCTCGGCGGCATCCTCTCCATCGCGATTGCCGCGTGCGCAGCGGTCGTGCTCATGCCGCAGTCGATCGAGGTCGAGACGCTGTCCCAGATCGTGCTGCCCGTCTCCCAGGCGGGCGGTCAGCTCGCACTCGCCTTCGCGATCGTCGGCATCCTCGCGGCGACGTTCGGCGCGGCCCTCGAGACGACCCTGTCGAGCGGTTACACGCTCGCGCAGTTCTTCGGCTGGAGCTGGGGCAAGTTCCGCCGGCCGTCCCAGGCGGCGCGGTTCCACCTGGCGATGATCGTGTGCCTCCTCATCGGCGGAGGCATCCTGCTCACGGGTGTCGATCCCGTCGCCGTGACCGAGCTCTCGGTCGTCTTCTCGGCGGTCGCGCTGCCGCTCACGTACTTTCCGATCCTCGTCGTCGCGAACGACCCGGACTACATGGGCGAGCGGGTCAACGGGCGCGTGCGCAACGCGCTCGGCGTCGTCTTCCTCGTCATCATCCTCGTCGCCGCGGTCGCGGCGACCCCGCTCCTCATCGTCTCGGGGATGGGCTCATGACACGCGCACGAGAACCGCAGCATCCGCTCGAGTGGTACCGCGACGTGGGCGGCCGCGCCGTCGACGCCCGGCTGCACCTCCTCGATCGCCAGATCCTCGACCGCGACGGCGTGCCCGTCAGCACCGTCGACGACGTCGAGCTCGGCGGTCTCGAGGGGGAGGAGGGGTGGGATGCCGAGCACCCGCCCGTCGTCGTCGCGGTGCTCGTGGGCACCGTGCTCCTTCCGCGGATCTTCGGCGGCCACGTGCCGCGGTCGCGCTGGGAGCGGCTGTCGTGGGACGTCGTGGCCCGCTTGGGCTCCGCGATCGACCTCACGGCGAAGGCCGACGATCTCGAGGCGACGTGGTTCGAGCGCTGGGTGCGCGATCGCATCATCGGACGCATCCCGGGAGGCCGTCATGCTCCTGAGTGACCTTCTCGGATCCCGGGTCCGCTCAGTCGACGGCGAGCAGCTCGGCACCGTCGTGGATGTGCGTTTCCGCCGCGGCGCGCGGCGCGGTGCCCGCGAGGGCGAGCTCGAGCTCGTCGCCCTCATCGTGAGCCCCCGCAGCCGGCTGTCGTTCTACGGCTACGAGCGCGGGCGCGTCAACGCACCCGCGGTCATCAATGCGATCATCACGCGGATGCACCGGGGATCGCGGATCGTGCCGTGGGAGTGCGTCGAGCAGATCGCGCACGGGGAGGTGCGCCTGGGCGTGCCCGTGCCGTTCATCCCCCTCGACGCTCGTCAGCCCATCGACCGATCGTCGTCGTGAGCGGGGTCAGACGAGGGACGCGACTCGGTCCTCGGTGAGGTGCTCGGTCACGAGCACGATGCCCGACGACGAGTTCGCCGACGTGGCGAGCTCCTCGATCCACGCACGGTCCAGTTCTGTGGGATCAGGATGCTCGAACACGAACCGCAGCGGGATCGACGGATGCAGCCAGATGGTGGAGCGACCGTCGGGTTCCTCGGCCGCGTGCCGCCACGAGAGCGTGAAAGCCTCGCCGCGCCGCAGCTTGGTCGAGATGACGACTTTCAGTTGGGCGAGGGCTCTGTCTTCCATCTGGATGGGAGCGGTAGACCCACCGTAATAGATCATGCCCATGTGCCGACGGTAGGCCCCCGGTGCCGTGAGGAAGGACTGTCCGGGCCGAGCCTCATCGACTTCTCATAGAAAGCCGCTCAGACGAACCCGAACGCCGGCGGGAAGACCACGACGACGATCGCCGCCCAGGCGAGGTACACCGGGACGTAGGCCGTCTGCCACCGCTCCACCCGCCCGAACGCGGCCGCGCCGGAGAGGAAGCGCCACTGGAGCCAGGCCGCGCCGGAGAGGTTCACGAGCAGGATGAGATTGAGCCCCAGCGACGCGAGCTTGTTGGGGCTCGCGCCGAATTCGCTGATGCGGCTCACCATCGCGATCAGGACGAGGATGTCGACGACGAGCGCCGCGACGAGCATGAGCAGCTGCAGCCGCTCGAACCACCCGGGCGGCTCCGTCGCATCGCGCGCCGACACCGAGTAGAGCAGCAGGCCGAGCACGACCACGAGCACGACGTCGAAGATGATGAGGAGGTCGCGGTCGGCGACGGAGCCCTCGCCCCGAGCGAGCTGCACGAGGCCCGCGACGATCAGCGCGAGCAGCAGGAGCGTGAACAGCGGCGTGAAGAGCTTCGTCAGCACGGGCGCGATGTTCTCGATGACGCTCTGCTTCGCCTCGACGAGCCACCCCGCGATCACGACAGCACCGGCGAAGCCGCACGGCACGAGCCACGCCTCGACGAACCAGGCCGCATCGAGCCCGATCGCGCCGAAGACGCCCACCGTGAGCGCGGCCAGCACGCCGCCGCCCAGGCCGATGAGCACGAGGTAGATGAACCACTCGCCCGTGAAGCGGATGAAGTCCATGCGTGCGCGCTCCGACCGCCAGTCGCCCGCGGTGTAGGCGATGCCGGTCACGAGCCACAGCGCGACGGCGGCGTGGAGCGCGGCCAGCATCATCGTCGCGCCGTCGGGGGCGAAGGGGTAGGTGTTGAGCAGCACGGCCGCTCCCACGAACGGCACCCCGACGCCCACGACCGTCGCGACGCTCGCGCGACGGCGGACGAGGAAGTACGCCGCGAGGAACGGCAGCACGAGCAGTGCGAGGTTGAGGGCGTACAAGCCCGGATCCTGGGCCACGGTCACACCGAACAGCGCCGGGACCTTCACCGCGACGGCCGCCGCGACGGCGAGCCCGACCGCGAGGCCGAGCCCGCCGGCCGGGCGGGTGGCGGCGGCCGTGTCCCCGACGACGAGCTGCTTCCACAGTCGCTCGGAGTGCTCGCGCGCGAACTCTCGCGACAGGTCGTCGAGCCGGCCCATCCGGCGCACGGCGATGAGGAACGCCTCGTCAGGCGAGAGGCCGGATGCCTCGAGCCCGTCGATCTGGTCGCGGAGATGCCCCTCGAGCTCACGCGTGTCGCCGGCGGAGATGGCGTCGCTGCGCGACACGTAGCGCCGCCACTGCTCGATCTGCCCCTCGACGCCGGAATCCGGCGCGGTGCCGGCATCCGGCTCGGTGCCGGCATCCGGGGCGGTGCCGGCATCCGGGGCGGTGCCGGCGTTTGCAGGGGGTTCGGCCCTCCGTCCGGCGCCGGGCGCAGCGTCATGCCGGTGTGCGGGCTCCGGCCCGGCGGGGGTCACGCGAGGCCTCCGAGCGGGATCGCCGATCGCGGGTCGCCGCGGTCGCGCCACACCTGCTGCAGCGTGCGGCTGACGACCGCCCACTGCTGCCGCTGCTCGCTGAACGCGGCCTCGCCCGAGCTGCTCAGCCGGTAGTGCTTGCGCGGCCGGCCGTTGGGCGCCGAGCCCCAGGTCGACTCCACGTGCCCGAGACGCTCCAGGCGGTGCAGCAGCGGGTACAGCATCCCGTCGCTCCACTCCAGCTCGCCCCCGGACAGCTCACCGATCCGCCGCAGGATCGCATACCCGTACGACTCGCCCTCGGCGAGGATGCCGAGCACGAGCGGTGTCGCGGTCGCCGCGACGAGGTCCTTGCCGATGCGCATCCGATACCTCGCAGTTCTATGTACCTAGAACCACAAGGTATCACTCCCCACCTCTCGCGACGAGACCCTAGGGAGTCGTCGAGACCACACGTTCCCGGCGTCGACGACGTATGCACTCGGCGAGACCCTAGGGTCTCGTCCGATCGGGGTCGGCGGGAGAGCGTGCGCGATCGGAGGGGATGGCGTCTCGGGAGGTGGATGCTGCGCTCCGGCATCCTCCCGGAGCGCCATCTCCTCCCGGGGTGATCAGGCGATCGCGTCGTCGGCCGCGTCGAGCGCGCGGTCGATCACGTCGAGGCCGCGCACGAGCTCGTCCTCCGTGATCACGAGAGGAGGCGCGACGTGCACGCGGTTGAAGTGCGTGAACGGCCATACGCCGCCCTTCTTGCACGCCGCGGCGACGGCGGCGACGGGCGCGGCATCCGCTCCGCTCGCGTTGAACGCGACGAGCGGCTCGCGCGTCTCGCGGTCGCGCACGAGCTCGATCGCCCAGAAGAGCCCGAGTCCGCGCACGTCTCCGACCGAGGGATGCCGCTCCTTCATGCGCTGCAGCGCGGGCTCGACGACGCGGGGGCCGAGGTCGCGCACGCGCTCGAGGATGCCGTCGCGCTCGAACACCTCGAACGTCGCGACGCCGGCCGCGCACGCGAGCGGGTGGCCCGAGTAGGTGAGGCCGCCGGGGAACGAGACGGTGTCGAAGTGCGCCGCGATCCGGTCGGAGATGACGACGCCGCCGAGCGGGACGTATCCCGAGTTGACCCCCTTCGCGAAGGTGATGAGGTCGGGCGCGGCGTCGAAGGCCTGGAACGCGAACCACTCGCCGACGCGTCCGAAGCCGACCATGACCTCGTCTGCGATCCATACGATGCCGTACTTGTCGCACAGCGCCCGGACGCCCGCGAGGTAGACCGGCGGCGGCACGAGCACGCCGTTCGTCCCGACGATCGTCTCGAGCACGATCGCCGCGATCGTCGACGCCCCCTCGAGCACGATGACCTGCTCGAGGTGCTCGAGCGCGCGCTGCGCCTCGTCCTCGGGGGTCGTCGCGTGGAACGCCGAGCGGTAGGGGTAGGGGCCGAAGAAGTGGGCGACCGATCCGTCGCCGGGCTCGTTCGCCCAGCGCCGGGGGTCGCCGGTCAGCGAGATGGCCGTCGTGGTGTTGCCGTGGTAGCTGCGGTAGGCCGAGAGCACCTTCCGCCGGCCGGTGACCGCGCGCGCCATGCGCACGGCGTTCTCGTTCGCGTCGGCGCCCCCGTTCGTGAAGAAGACCTTCTCGAAGCCGTCGGGCGCGACCCCGGCGATGCGCCGGGCGAGCTCGCCGCGCACGTCGCTGGCCATCGACGGCTGGATCGTCGCGAGCCGGCCCGCCTGCCGCTGGATGGCCGAGACGAGGTCGGGATGCTGATGCCCGAGGTTGAGGTTCACGAGCTGCGACGAAAAGTCGAGGTAGGCGTTGCCGGCGTAGTCCCAGAACGTGGACCCCTCGCCCGCCGCGACCGGCATCGGATCGATCAGCGCCTGCGCGCTCCACGAGTGGAAGACGTGCGCGCGGTCGTCGGCGCGGACGCGGGCATCGCCGTCGAGGTCGGGAAGGGCGGCGCTGCGCGTGAGTGTGTCGGTCATGGTCCCTCGTCGTTGTCGGAACGGAGTGCATGTGGACGAGCGTCGGACAGATCGACCGGCATCGTCTAGGCTGTGCGAAATCCCAGTGTGACAGAGCAGAAGAGGCCAACCCGATGGCTGATCGTCGCGAAGTGCAAGTGATCCAGACGGAACGTCCGACCGGTCACGACAGTCTTCCCACCGTCCGGGAGGTGCTGCAGCTCGACGCCTTCCTGACCGGCGTGCCCGAGGTGCTCGTGGGCGAGGGCGCCCTCGACGCCCGAGTGCGGTGGGTGCACACGTCCGACAGTCCGGGCGTCGCCCGGCTGCTCGACGGCGGCGAGCTGCTGCTGTCGACCGGGTCGGGCTGGCCCTCCGAGCCGCACGACCTCGAGGCCTTCGTCGAGGCACTCGTGTCGGCGGGGATCGCGGGGCTCGTCCTCGAGCTCGGCACGCATTACCGATATGCGCCGGCGATCATCGTCGCCGCCGCCCGCACGCACGGCCTCGCGTTCGTCGTGCTGCACCGCGAGCTCAAGTTCGTCGCCCTCACCGAGGCCGTGCACAGCCGCATCATCTCCGAGCAGACCGCCGCCCTCCGCGCCCGCGACGAGGTGCGCGAGCGTTTCACGGCCCTCGCGCTCCGCGGCTCGCCGGCCGACTTCATCGTGCATCAGCTGGCGCAGACGCTCGGCTCGCCCGTCGTCCTGGAGAACCTCGCCCACGAGGTCGTCGCCGCCGAGGTGCCGCCCGCCACGGAGGAGGAGCTCTTCACGCGGTGGGAGGTGCGCTCGCGCGCAGCCCACCGGCAGCACCTCGTTCCTGTGCCGCGCCGGGCCGACGACTGGCTCATCGTGCCGGTCGAGGCGCGCGGCATCCGCTGGGGGCACCTCATCGCCCTCCCCGGTCCCGACCATCCCGCCGGACGCGCCGGCGTGCTCGAACAGGGAGCGATCGCCCTCGCCCTCGGCCGACTCGCCGACGGCCCGACCGACGAATGGGCGCGCATCGGCCGACGCCGCCTCGTCGACGGCCTGCTCGCCGGTCGCTACGCCGCGGTCAGCGGTGCCGCCGCACGCGTCGAAGCCGCGGGGCTCCCCCTCGAGGGGCAGCAGGTCTTCGGCGTCGTCGTGTCGGGTCCGGGTCTGCCGCCCACGGCGGCGGAGTCGATGGATGCCGCGGCTCGCGCGCTCGGCGGCCGCGCGCTCGCCGGATCGGGGCCTGCCGTCGTGGACGCGCCCGCCGTCGCGGTGCTCGTGTCGCTCCCGCCGCGCACGCCCTTCGACGATGCCGCGGCGCTCGCGTTCCTGCGCGGGTTCGCGCCGGGGGAGCCCGCTCTCACGCTGTCGATCGGCTCGGCCGCCGAGGGCCTCGAGGCCGGGCTCGTCTCGCTGCAGGAGGCGATCGACCTCGCGCGCGGCCGCAGCGCCGGCCGCGCCCGCGGACCGCAGGTGCGCCGCGCCGAGCAGCGCCCGCTCGTGCGCCTCGTGACGACGCTCCGCGACGACCACCGCCTGCTCGATCACGGCGAGCGGATGCTGGCGCCGCTCATCGACCACGACCTCGCGCGCGGCGGCGACCTGCTCGACGTGCTGGGCGCGATGCTGAGGCATCCCGGCAATCGCACGGCCGCGGCATCCGCCTCGCATCTGTCGCGCTCGGTGTTCTACCAGCGCCTCGCGCTCATCCAGGAGCTCCTCGGCGTCGACCTGGACGACGGCGAGACCCAGACGGCGCTGCATCTCGCTCTCCTCGTCCGTCGCTCCGCGGGCCGCTGATGGGGCTCAGCCTTCGACGTAGACCTTCCGCAGCGTCTCGCGCACCGTCCAGACGGTGCGCATGCCCGCGGCCAGCCGCACCACGGCGCCCGCCCGCAGCTCGATGGCCGGCAGTGGGGGCTCCTCGAACTCGACCGTCGCGGCGCCCGTGAGCACGACGAAGACCTCATCGGATTCGACGTCGCGCATCGTCCCCGGGGTCATCTCCCACACGCCGATGCCGGCGGCATCGTCGAGCGACGCCCATCCCGTCGACGGAGCGCCGGCGACCGTCTGCTCTGCGGACACCGGCTCGTGCGCGAGCGCGAGCGCCGCGGCATCCACCCTGGCTCCCGGGGTCAGCGCGGGGCCTGCCGCATCCGCGCTCCCTCCCGGCGCGGGCGTCACGAGTCGAAGCCCAATCCGAGGGCGTCGAGCGTCTTGAGCAGGACGTTGCGGCGACCCCGGTCGTGGTCGGCGCGATCGAGCGACCAGCGCGTGGCCTGGATGCCGATCGAGGCGGCGGGCTCGGGTGGGAAGGGCAGGCCGCGCTCGCGCACCATCTTCAGCTGCGTGCGCTCGGTCTCGCGGCCCTCGAGGAAGTCGAGCATGACGTCGCCGGCGAAACGCGTCGAGCCGACGCCGAGCCCCGTGAACCCCGAGGCGTATGCCACGCGCCCCTCGCGAGCGACTCCGTAGAAGGCGCAGAACCGGGTCGAGGTGTCGATCGCGCCGGCCCAGCGGTGCGTGAAGCCGAGGCCCTCGAGCTGCGGGAACGTCGTGAAGAAGTGGCTCGCGAGGTCGTTCCAGACGCGCGGGTTGTTCTCGTAGCCCGGCCGCACGCGTCGGCCCCAGTGGTACAGGGCGGCGTAGCCGCCGAAGAGGATGCGGTCGTCGGCGCTGAGCCGGTAGTAGTGGAACTGGTTGGCGAGGTCGCTGATGCCCTGCCGGTCGCGCCAGCCGATCTCGTCGAGCTGATCCGCGTCGAGGGGCTCGGTCATGAGCGCGTAGTCGTACACGGGCACCGTCATGAGCCGGTTGCGCCGCAGCAGCGAGGGGAAGACGTTCGTCGCGAGAGCGGCCTTGTCGGCCGCGATGTCTCCATCCGCCGTCACGACCCGCACGCGCCCCTGCTCCGACGTGTCGATGCGCTTCACGAGCGAGTGCTCGAAGATCTCGACGCCCTGCTGCTCGGCGGCGCGGGCGAGCTCCGCCGCGAGCTTCGCGGGGTGCACGAGAGCGGCGGCGCGCGTGTCCCACACGGCCCCGAGATAGGTCGGAGAGGCGACGGATGCCTGGATCGCCGGCTCGTCGAGCCGCCGGACGTCCTCGCCGCGAGCCTGCGCCTCGGCCGCCCACTCGTCGAGCCACTCGAGCTGGTGGGGCTCGGTCGCGACCGACAGGGTCCCGGTGCGCTCGAAGTCCGCGTCGAGACCCCACGCGGCGACGTCCGCCTCGATGCCGTCGAGGTTCTCGTGCCCGAGCCGCTCCAGCACGTCGATCTCGTCCGGCCAGCGGCTCACGCCGTTCTCGCGCCCGTGGGTGAGGCTCGATTCGCAGAATCCGCCGTTGCGGCCCGAGGCGGCCCACCCGACGGTGCGCGCCTCGACGATCGCGACACGGCGGCCGGGGTCGCGCCGCTTCGCCAGGAGCGCCGTCCAGAGCCCCGTGTAGCCGCCGCCGACGATGACGAGGTCGGCCGTGTGCGACCCCGCGAGGGTCGGCCGCGCCGGCTGCTGCGGCAGGTCGTCGAGCCAGAAGACGGAGTGTCGGGAGCCTGCCAGACTCTCGCGGACGAGGGATGCCGGGGGTCGGTGCCGTTCGAAGACCGTGGTGCCCACGGCTATCACTTCCTTGTGCTGTGTCGGTGGTCGGGCAGTCCTGCCCGTCCCGCCAGTCAATCGGCCATACGGCGAGGTCGGCAATCCCGCATCCCCGAAACGGACGATCCCTCGGCCGGCCTGTGCGCGCCCGACACTCTGTCCGACGCCTCGTGGCTACGCTGAGCCTCGTGGACCCCATCGTCGCGACCCTGGTGATCCTCGTCCTGGCGGTCATCGCGTTCGTCACGAACCGCGTGCCGCTCGGCATCGTCGCGATCGGGGTGTCGCTCGCGCTCTTCTTCACGGGCGTGCTGACGCTCACGGAGGCGCTCGCAGGGTTCGGGGATCCCACCGTCCTCTTCATCGCGGGCCTCTTCGTCGTGAGCGAGGCGCTCGACGCGACCGGCATCACCGCGTGGGCGGGACAGAAGGTCATCGCCCGCGCAGGTACGAAGCGCCGTACGCTGCTGCTCGTCGTCGGCCTGCTCGTCGCCGTGGTTGCGGCGGTCATCAGCGTCAACGGCGCCGTCGCCGCGATGCTCCCGCTCGTCGTGGTCGTCGCGGCGCGCGCCGAGATCGTGCCGTCGCACCTGCTCATGCCCCTCGCCTTCGCGGGGAGCGCGGGGTCGATGCTGCTCCTGACCGGCACCCCGGTGAACATCATCGTGTCGGAGTTCGCCGTCACGAGCGCGGGCCGGGAGTTCGGGTACTTCGAGTTCGCGCTCGTCGGCATCCCGCTCGTCATCGGGACCGTGCTGTATCTCACGCTCTTCTCGCACCGGCTCCTGCCCCGGCGGGAGGGCGCCGCGATGCCGATGGACCTCGTGCGGCACGCGCGCATCCTCCGTCAGCAGTACTCGCTGAGCCTCGAGACCTCGCTCCTCGTCGGCCCGAAGAACGGCGTGACCGAGGTCGTCGTCGCCCCGCGCTCGCCGCTGATCGGCGAGAAGATCTTCCCCGGCATGGCGACGCCGACGGGCGATCTGGTCGTGCTCGCCGCACGCCGCGGCGAGACGCTCCTGAAGGGCGACATCGTCGTGCAGGCGGGCGACGCCCTGCTCATGCAGGGCCGATGGGACGACCTCGCCCGTCACGCTGAGGATCAGGGCGTGCTGCCCGTGCATTCGCCGCAGGAGCTGCGGCGCGCCGTGCCGCTCGGCAAGGGGGCGAAGCGCACGCTCTGGGTGGTCGCCGGCATGATCGTGCTGCTCGCGACGGGCGTCGTGCCGCCGGCCGTCGCGGCGCTGCTCGCGGCGTGCGTGCTCGTGCTGCTGCGGGTCGTGCGCGTCGAGCAGGCGTACCAGTCGATCTCGTGGACGACGATCGTGCTGATCGCCGGCATGATCCCGCTGTCGACGGCCTTCACGAAGACGGGCGCGGCCGACCTCCTCGCGAACGGGCTGCTGCGGCTCATCGGCGATGCCGGTCCGTCGGTGGCGCTCCTCGTGCTGTGCCTCCTGACGCTCGTGCTCGGCCAGCTCATCAGCAACTCGGCGACGGTGCTCATCGTCGCGCCCATCGCGCTGTCGCTCGCGGCAACGCTGGGAGTCTCGCCGCTGCCGTTCCTCATGGCGCTCGCCGTCGTCGCGGCGGCGGCATTCCTCACGCCCGTCGCGACGCCCGCGAACCTCATGGTCATGGAGCCCGCCGGCTACCGTTTCGGCGACTACTGGAAGCTGGGCCTGCCGCTCGCCCTGTTCTTCCTCGTCGTCGGCGTCTTCTACGTCCCGCTCATCTGGCCGTTCTGACCTTCGCCCCGCCCCTCGTCGCGAGACGAAGGGGCGGGGCGGGGGTGTGCGTCAGGTGGCGGACCAGCCTCCGTCGCTCGCGAGCACGACACCCGTGACGTTCACGCCGTCGTCGCTCAGGAGGAAGGTGATGGATGCCGCGAGCGCCTCCGCCTCCGCGGGCTCGGGGAGGATCGCCATGGCGCCCTGCACCCGCTGTGCGCCGAGCGGCGACGCGAAGCTCGCCTCGATGTTCGTGATGGTGGGGCCGGGGGCGACCGCGTTGACGCGGATGCCGTTCGGCGCGTACATGAAGGCCGTCGACTTCGTCAGGCCGACGACGGCGTGCTTGGAGGCCGTGTATGCGGCGCCGGCGGCGGAGCCGCGGAGGGCCGCCTCGGATGCGGTGTTGACGATCGAGCCGCCGCCCTGCGCGAGCATCGCGGGGATGACGGCGCGCATGAGCTTCATCGTGCCGGTGACGTTGACGCGCATGACGCGCTCCCACACGGCGTCGCTGAGCTCGCCGACGGGCGTCATGTCGTCCATGATCCCGGCGATGTTGGCGAGGCCGTCGATCGTGTCGCCCGCGGCCTCGACGATCGCGGCGACGCCCGCGTCGTCGGTGATGTCGGCGACGATCGGCACGACGTCGGCCCCGGGGTGCTCGGCGGCGAACTCGTCGAGGCGGTCCCTGCTGACGTCGACCGCGACGACGCGGCCGCCCTCGCGGGCGACGCGGGAGGCGGTGGCGCGGCCGATGCCGGAGCCGGCTCCGGTGACGATGACGGTCTGGCCGGTGAAGCGGCCCTGGTCGAGGCGCTCCGTCCACTCCCGCAGCGTCACCGCATCGGACTCCCCGTCGGCCGCAGGCTCGGGGGCCGCGGCGCCAGCGGTGGCCGGAGACGCGCCGGCGGGCACGTCGCCCGAGGCGGCGCGCGCGACGAGGTCGTCGAGCATCTCCTGCGTGAACGCGCCGCGGCTCATCTTCACCAGGCGCTTGATGGCGAGCTTGCTCACGGGGCGGAAGACGTCGGGAGACTGGCCGCCCTGAGCGAGCAGATCGGTCAGGATGGCGCCGCCGACGGGGTCGGCCAGCCAGGTCGAAATGGAGGAGTCGCCGGTGAGCGGCGTGGTGGTAGCCATGGTTCGGGTCCTTTCTGCATACCGGACAGCATTGTCCGGTACTAGGTTATACCCGTGCCCAACGTCGTGGAACCGTCCCTTCGCGTCAATCGCGGACCGGCCGCCGGACCCGAGAACCGCCGGGCCCTCATCGCCGCCGCCCGCGAGGTCTACGCCGAGGCGGGGCTGAGCGCTCCGTTCAGCCAGGTCGCCAAGCGCGCCGGCGTCGGCCAGGGCAGCCTCTACCGGCACTTCCCCGATCGCACGGCGCTCGCCGTCGCGGTCTTCGAGGAGAACATCGCCGACCTCGAGGCCTTCGCGTCCGACCCGGCGAACACCGTCGATGACTTCCTCGACCTCGTCGCCGATCAGGCCGTCGTCTCGACGGCCTTCATCGAGCTGGTGACCGCCGACCCGGCCGATCCGCGCGTCCACCACATCGGCGCGCGCTACCGCGAGACGGTCGAGCTGCTGCTCGAGCGGCAGCCGGCGAGCACGAGTGGGGAGCCGCACTTCGACGTCGATGACGTCCTGGTCGCCACCGAGATGGTCGCGGTCGTCATCTCCCGCACTCCGACCGAGGGCCGGGCAGCGGTCGCGGCGCGCGCGCGGCGGCTCGTGCATAATGCCTTCCGGGCGACGGATTCGCGGTAGCCTCCGAACTGAGGAAGGAGAACGTCAATGGGGCGGTTCATCTACGACACGATGGCGAACTCGGTCGACATCGACGACCGGACGCTCGCGCACCTGCGCATCGTGGTGATGAACAAGCTGAGACGCTCCGAAGGCTTCATGTTCGACGTCGAGGTGGGCGACGGCAGCGGTCGCCGCAGCTTCTGGATCCACCCGTCGGTGCCGCTCCAGTTCCACTTCTTCGGCAGCCGTCCGCCGCGCATCAACCGCCTCTGGATCGAGGACCTCATGCAGGCGGCTTCCGGGCCCAGCGGGCTGCAGATCGTTCCCGAGCCCGAAGAGCCGAGCGGCGGCCCCGACGAATCATGAGCGCGTCGGTCAGTCCTCGGAGTCGCTGACCTCGACCACCTGCGGCGAGGCGTCGACGATCGGGATGGGACCCGTCTCGAGGTGCTCGGGGACGAGCATGATGCCCCCCGACGAGTTGGCCGAGTTCGCCAGCTCCTCGATCCAATCGCGGCTGAGCTCCGTCGGCTCCGGGTCGTCGAAGACGAACCGCAGCGGAATCGACGGATGCAGCCAGATCGTGCTGCGTCCGCGAGGCTGATCGTCGGGGTGGCGCCACGACACGGTGAAGGCCTCGCCCCGGCGCAGCTTGGTCGCGATGACGACCTTCAGATGCGCCAGGGCACGGTCCTCGATGTGGATGGGGGTCGCGGAGCCGCCGTAGTAGATCGTGCCCATGCGGCCACCCTAATCCCGCTCAGCGCTGGGCGCGCGTCAGGTTCTCGACGAGTTCTTCCTTGTTCTGACGGACGACGTAGGCGGGCTGATCGCGTTCCACGCGCCAGCTCTCTGCGAGCGGCCCGACGTTGACGGTGTCGAAGCCGAACTCGTCGTAGAGCTCCGTCACGAGGGTGGATGCCTCATCGAAATCGCTCGCCGTCGCGAGGGCGCGGCGGTCCGGCGTGCCGGCGGGCGTGCCGTCGGTGTTGATCTGCAGGGCCTGGATGTGGTTGAAGGCCTTCGCGACCTTGGACGAGGGGAGGTGCTCCTGCAGGAGACCGCTCGTCGTGGCCTTCTTCTCGTCGAGCTCGGCGATGTGGCCGTCGCGCTCCCAGTAGTAGTTGTTGGTGTCGAGCACGATCTTGCCGGCGAGCTCCTCGACGGGGATGTCGCGGTACGCCTTGAGCGGCACGGTCACGACCACCCACTCTCCCGCGGCCGCCGCCTCGGTCGACGTTCCGGCCGTCGCCTTCGGGCCGAGCTCGTCGACGAGGCCCGAGAGCGACTCGGGCCCGCGCGAGTTGGCGATCACGACGTCATAGCCGCGGTCGACGAGGCCGCGCGCGACGGCCGATCCGATGTGTCCTGCTCCGATGATTCCCACAGTGGTCATGCGGGGGTGGAACGTCTGACCGTGGCGGGTATTCCGCGTTACGCCGCGAGTCGCGTCAGAGCCGCGACCAGGCCTCGGTCAGGACGCCCCGGAGGATCTGCTCGATCTCGTCGAACTCCGCCGGTCCGGTCGTGAGCGGCGGTGCGAGCTGGATGACCGGGTCGCCACGGTCGTCCGCGCGGCAGTAGAGGCCCGCGTCGAACAGCGCCTTGGAGAGGAAGCCGCGCAGCAGTCGCTCGGACTCGGCGTCGTCGAACGTCTCGCGCGTCGCCTTGTCCTTCACGAGCTCGATGCCGAAGAAGTACCCGTCGCCGCGCACATCGCCGACGATCGGGAGGTCGTTCAGGCGCTCGAGGGCCGACCGGAAGAGGGGCGAGTTCTCGCGCACGCGCTCGTTGAGCCCCTCCTCTTCGAAGATGTCGAGGTTCTCGAGTGCGACGGCGGCCGACACCGGATGCCCCGCGAACGTGTAGCCGTGCGGGAAGCTCACGTGCCCGTGCGCGAACGGCTCGTGGATGCGGTCGCTCACGATCGTCGCGCCGATGGGCGAGTAGCCGCTCGTCATGGCCTTCGCGCACGTGATCATGTCGGGCACGTAGCCGTACGCGTCGCACGCGAACCACTCGCCGATGCGGCCGAACGCGCAGATGACCTCGTCGCTCACGAGCAGCACGTCGTATTTGTCGCAGATCTCGCGGACGCGAGGGAAGTAGCCGGGCGGCGGGGGGAAGCATCCACCCGAGTTCTGCACGGGCTCGAGGAAGACCGCCGCCACCGTTTCGGGACCTTCGAAGAGGATCATCTCCTCGATCCGGTCGGCGGCCCAGCGGCCGAACTCCTCCTCGGTGCCCCGGAAGCCCATCTCGGCGGCGCGGTAGTAGTTCGTGTTCGGCACGCGGAACCCGCCGGGTGTGACGGGCTCGAACATCTCCTTCATCGCGGGGAGGCCGGTGATCGCCAGCGCCCCCTGCGGTGTGCCGTGGTAGGCGATGGCGCGCGAGATGACCTTGTGCTTCGTGGGCCGGCCCTGGAGCTTCCAGTACTGCTTGGCGAGCTTGAACGCCGTCTCGACCGCCTCGCCTCCGCCCGTCGAGAAGAAGACGCGGTTGAGGTCGCCGGGAGCGTAGGCGGCCAGACGGTCGGCGAGCTCGATCGCGGACGGGTGCGCGTAGGACCAGATGGGGAAGAACGCGAGCTCCTCCGCTTGGCGCGCGGCCGCTTCGGCGAGGCGCCGGCGACCGTGTCCGGCGTTGACCACGAAGAGGCCCGACAGCCCGTCGATGTAGCGCTTGCCCGAGGCATCCCAGATGTGATGCCCCTCGCCGCGCACGATGATGGGGACGCCGTCGCCCTCCGTCATGACCGACTGGCGCGCGAAGTGCATCCAGAGGTGGTCGCGGGCCTTCTCCTGCAGCGCCTGCTGGTCGCGGACGAGGGCGGTGTCGATCGACATGGGTGGACCTCCCGGGCGGTGTGCCTCGACACTATCCCCGCCCCGCGGCCGCGACCAGGCGCGGGCGGCGCCGGAATGACCGGACAACGCCGCGCGGCCCGACAGGTCGTCGGGCCGCGCGGAGGTCGCGTTGAGGCGTCGTCAGGCGCGCACGGCGTCCGACACGGTGACGCCGACCAGCCGGCCGTCGGCGGCGGTCACCTCGTGCACGGCGCCCGTGAGCCGGATCGTGGCCTCGGTCTCGCGGACGTCGCACGAGGCACCGACCCACAGCTCGATGTCGCCGGGCTCGACGATCCGGACGCCGCGCCGGTCGGTGAAGGCGAGCCGCGCGGAGGGCACCGCGAACTCCACGCTCGCGCCCGCCCCGGGCTCCAGCTCGACCCGCGCGTAGCCCACGAGCTGCGCGACCGGACGAGTGACGCTCGCGTACACGTCGCGGGCGTAGAGCTGCACGACGTCGACGCCCGCCCGGTCGCCCGTGTTGCGGACCTCGACCGACACCGTGAACGCGGCACCCGTCGGGGACTCCGCCGGTGCCCTCAGCGCGGCACGCTCGAACGTCGTGTAGGTCAGGCCGTGTCCGAAGGGCAGTGCCGGTGTGCTGTCGGCGCTCGTGATCTCGGAGGGTCCGCCGAGGATGGGATGCAGGTAGCTGAACGGCTGCGCCCCCGCCGAGCGCGGCAGCGAGACCGGGAGCCGTCCCGAGGGAGCGGCACGCCCCGACAGGATCTCGGCGATGGCGGCACCGCCCTCCTCGCCGGGGAAGAAGGCCTGCAGGACGGCGGCGGGCGCCGACCGGCCGTCGAGCGCCCAGCCGATCGCGTACGGCCGCCCGGAGAGCACCACCAGCACCGTCGGGGTGCCGGTCGCGACGACCGCTTCGACGAGGCGGCGCTGGACGCCGGGCAGCTCAAGGTCGTCGACATCGTTGCCCTCGCCCACCGTGCCGCGGCCGAAGAGCCCCGCGCGGTCGCCCACGACGACGATCGCGACGTCGGCGCCCGCTGCTGTCGCGGCCGCCGCCGGGATGCCGCTCTCGTCGGCGCCCTCGACATCGCAGCCCGTCACCACCTCGATGGCGGCATCCGGCAGCTCGGTGCGAAGCGCGTCCGCGAGGCTCGGCAGCTCGATCCCGAGGGGCACCTCGGGATGGTGCGCGAGCACATGGTTCACGAACGAGTAGCAGCCCATGAGGGCCTCGGACGAGTCGGCGTTCGGGCCGACGACGGCGATGCGCGCTCCCGCGCGGGGTCCGAGGGGGAGCAGTCCGTCGTTGGCGAGGAGGACGACCGACTCGCCCGCGAGCCGGCGCGCGAGCTCCCGATGCGCGGGGGAGTCCAGATCGATCTCGGTGGGCGGCTCGGCGAAGCGCTCGTCGAGGAGCCCGAGCTCCTCCTTCTCGGCGAGCACGCGCAGGACGGCGCGGTCGATGAGCGCCTCCTCGACCCGGCCCTCGCGGACGGCCGCGGCCAGCGGCTCGGCGAACGCGTCGCCGGTCGGCAGCTCGACGTCGATGCCGGCGGCCAGCGCGAGCGCCGCGGCCTCGCCGAGGTCGGCCGCGACGGCGTGCATCGTGTGGAGGAACGCGACGGAGAAGTAGTCCGAGACCACGACGCCGTCGAAGCCCCACCGCTCGCGCAGCACCTCGGTGAGCAGCTCCTCCGAGGCCGCGACGGGCACGCCGTCGATCTCGGCGTAGGAGTTCATGACCGAGCGCACCCCGCCGTCGCGGATGGCCATCTCGAACGGCGGCAGCAGCACGTCGGCGAGCTCGCGCGGGCCTGCGTGCACGGGCGCGTGGTTGCGCCCCGCCTGTGACGCCGAGTAGCCCGCGAAGTGCTTGAGGGTCGCGTGGATGCCGGCATCCTGAAGCCCCCGCACGTAGGCCGTGCCGATCGTTCCGACGACGTACGGATCCTCCGAGATGCACTCGTCGACGCGTCCCCAGCGGGGGTCGCGTATGACGTCGAGCACGGGTGCGAGCCCCTGATGGATGCCGAGCTCCCGCATCGACCCGCCGATGAGGCGTCCGACCTCCTCGACGAGGGCGGGGTCGAACGACGCGCCCCACGCGAGCGGCGTGGGGAAGGTTGCCGCCTTCCACGCGGCGAGTCCCGTCAGGCACTCCTCGTGCACGAGGGCCGGGATGCCGAGCCGGGTCTCCTCGCGGAGACGCCGCTGCTCGCCCCACAGCCAGGCGGCGCGTTCGACCGGCTCGACGGGCCGGGTGCCGTAGACGCGGGTGAGGTGCCCGATGCCGTGGGCGACGGCATCCTCGTACCTGGTGGAGGTGACCATCTCCCCGGCCATGGGGGCCACGACCTCGTCACCCTGGTCGACCCAGTAGCCGACCAGCTGCGCGAGCTTCTCGTCCAGCGTCATCCGGGCGTGGAGAGCCCGCACCCGCTCGGAGACCGGCGGGAGTCCGATGTCGCTCATCCCTTGACCGCCCCCGTGAGACCGCCGACGATGCGCCGCTCGAAGAGGCTGAAGAACGCGAGCGCCGGGATCATCGAGAGCGAGGTGAACGCGAGCACCTTCGCCGTGTCCTGGGAGTACTGCGACGAGAACGCCTGGACGCCCAGCGGCAGGGTGAAGTTGGCGTTGTCGTTGAGGAGGAACAGGGGGAGGAGATAGCTGTTCCAGCTCGCGATGAAGGCCAGGATGCCGACGGTGATGACTCCCGGGACGGCGAGGGGGAGCACCATCCGCCAGAAGAAGCCCAGCCGGCTGCAGCCGTCGATGAAGGCGGCCTCTTCGATCTCGTCCGGAATCGCGCGGAGGAACGGCACCAGGATGATGATCGTCGTCGGCAGTGCGAACGCGATCTGGGGCAGGATGACGCCCCCGAGCGAGTTGATGAGCCCGATGTCGCGCACGACGATGTAGAGCGGGGTGATCGCGACGGTGATCGGGAACATGAGCCCGGCCGCGAACAGGGCGTACAGGGCGCCCCGTCCGCGGAACTTGTAGCGCGCGAGCACATAGCTCGCCATGAGGCCGAGGATGATGACGCCCGCCGTCGTGGCGATCCCGACGATCGTCGAGTTGAGCACGAGCTGCCAGAAGACGCCGCCCGTGAGCACGTCCAGGTAGTTCGTGAAGACCCACGGGTCGGGGAGACCGCCGGGATCCGTCGTGATCTGGGAGTTCGAGCGGAACCCGCCGAGGATGATGTAGATGACGGGCCCGAGCATCAGCGCGATCACGACGAGCGCGACGAACCAGACGGCGGGTGTCGCGCGCCGCATGCGCTGGCGTCGGGGCGGCGGCAGCTCAATGGTCGCCAGTGCGGCGGTGGTCATCGGGCGTTCCTTTCGGTGAGCGCGCCGGCGGTGTCGCGGCGCAGCACGAAGCGCTGGTAGATCAGGGCGACGATGAGGGAGATGACGAAGATGACGACCGCGACGGCGTTGCCGTAGCCGAAGTTGCCGGCGTTGCGACCGTTGGCGACCATGTACGTCGCCATCGTGGAGGTCCCCGCGATGGGAGCGACGTACTGGCCCCAGATGATGTAGACCAGGTCGAACAGCTGCAGGGCGCCGATGATCGACAGGAACGCCCAGATGCGCAGGGTGGGGCCGAGCAGCGGGATCGTGATCCTGCGCTGGATCTGCCAGTAGGTGGCGCCGTCGATCGCCGCCGCCTCGTAGAGCTCGTCCGGGATGCCCTGGAGGCCGGCGAGGAAGAGGATGACCGCGAACCCGACGTACTTCCAGGTGAGGATCGCGACGAGCGTCCAGATCGCGATGCTCGGGTCGGCGAGCCAGTCGTGGACGAGACCGTTCAGGCCCCACTTCTCCAGCACCCCGTTCAGGCCGCCGTTCGTGGCCAGGAGCAGGCTGAATCCCGTTCCCACGACGACCTCTGCGATGACGTAGGGCACGAAGATGAGCACGCGGATGACGGACTGCCCGCGCATCTTGCGGTTGAGGAGGAGGGCGAGCAGCAGGGCGATCGGGCCCTGGATGAGGATCGACGTGACGACGATGAAGGCGTTGTGACCGAGTGCTTCCTGGAAGTCCGGGTCGGTCAGGATCGTGACGTAGTTCTTCAGCCCGATGAAGTCGGTCGCCGGCCCGTAGCCGTGCCAGTTGAAGAAGCCGTAGTACGCCGCCATGATCACGGGGAAGATGACGAACCCGATGAAGACGAGCATCGCCGGGCCGGCGAGGACCGCGATCTCCAGTCGGCCCTTCCAGCCGAGTCCTCGGGGTCGGCGGCGCCGCGATGCCGAGGACGGCGGTGTGACGCCGCCGCCCCCGGAACGCTGCGCGAGATCCGTCTCCGGGCGATCGTCCGTCTTCGGGGTCTCGCTTGTCTGCATGAGAGGTGTTCCTAGCCCTTGGCTCCGGCCTTGCTGGCCTCGTCGATCATCTGCTGGGGCGTGCTCTGACCGGAGAGCATCGATACGACGGCCACGTTGAGGGCGTTGCCGACGCTCTGGCCGAGCACCGTGTCGAGCCACTGCGAGACGAACGGAGCCTTGTTGTAGGCCTCGAGGATCTGCTTCAGGTAGGGCTCGGTGACGGCCTTCTGGGCCTCTTCGTTGACGGGCGGCGAGTTGTACGCCTTGTAGTAGGCCGTCTGCTGCGCGTCGCTCGCGACGAAGTTGAGGAAGTCCACGCACTCCTTGGGAGCCTTCGCCGAGCACGAGTACCCGTCGATGCCGCCCATGATCGAGCCCGGCTCACCCTTGCCGCCCTTCACCTCGGGGAAGGGGTACCACGCGAGATCGGGGAGAGGCTTCTCGTCCGGCGTGAGCGAGGCGATCACACCCGGGTCCCACGCGCCCATCAGCTCGCCGCCGGCCTTGTGGTTGGCGACGAGGCCGGCCGAGCTGCCGGCGCCCTGCTGTGCGGAGGTGGTGAGGAAGCCGTCGTTGAACGGCTTGGTCTTGGCGAAGGCGTCCAGATCCTCGGCCGCCTTGAGCCAGCACGGGTCGCTGAAGTCCTTCGAGTCGCCTGTCTCCTCCATGGTCTTGGGGGCGCACTCGCGCAGGGCGAACCAGTAGAACCAGTGGGCTGCCGGCCACGCGTCCTTCGCGCCGAGCGCGAGGGGGGCGACGCCGGTCGCCTTGAGCTTGTCGTTCGCGGCGACGAGCTCGTCGATCGTCGTCGGGGTCTCGGTGACGCCGGCCGCGTTGTAGAGGTCCTGGCTGTAGAAGATGCCGCCCGGAAGCACGGAGAGGGGCATCGCCCACACCTTGTCCTGGTAGCTCGTGCCCTTGAGCGAACCCGCCGAGATGTGCTCCTTGGCCTCGCCCTCGATCTTGCCGGTGAGGTCCATGAGCTGGCCGGCCTGCACCATCGCGGCCATCTTGCCGCCGCCGCGCTGAAGGAAGATGTCCGGCGGGTCGCCGGCGTTCAGCGACGTCTGCAGCTTTCCGTCCAGGTCCTCGTTCTGGATCGACTGCATCTTGATGGTGACGTTCGGGTTCTCCTTCTCGAACGCGGCGATGGCGTCCTTCCAGAACTGCTGGCCGGGGCCCGTCGTGGAGTTCTGCCACAGGGTCATCTCGACCTTGCCGTCGCTGTTGCCGCTCGATCCGCCGGCGCTGCAGCCGGCCAGCGCCATAGCGCCGACCACGAGTGCGGCGGAACCGGCGAGGATCCTCTTGCCCTTCATGTGATTCCCGTTCTCTTCTTCGAGGAGCACCTCTGCTCCGGGGTGCGGTGGTGGCGCGATGTTCGGATGTCGCGCACTCTCGGATCAGTCCGAGCAGGAAAAGTCTGTGCGCACAACAAATCGAATGTCAAACGTTTTCGAAAACGGTTTCTATGACGTTATGCTTTCGAGATCATGAAGCGCCGACCCACCATCACCGACGTCGCCGAAGCCGCCGGCGTCTCCGTCTCCACCGTCTCCAAGGCGGTGAACGGCCGCTACGGAGTCGCGAGCGAGACCGTCGATCACGTGCTCGCCGTCGTGGCCGAGATGGGCTACGAATCCAGCCTCATCGCGAGCAGCATGCGCTCGCGCACGACGGGTGTCATCGGCGTGCTCGTCGCGGATTTCGAGCCGTTCAGCGCCGAGATCCTCAAGGGCGTGGGGCAGGCGCTGCGCGACTCCGCCTACGACCTGCTCGCCTATTCGGGCACCCACGGCACCGCCGAGGGCTGGGAGCGGCGCTCGCTCTCGCGCCTCAGCGGCACCCTCATCGACGGCGCCATCATGGTGACGCCGACCGTCGTCAACGTCGGCACCGAGGTGCCGCTCGTCGCGATCGATCCGCACACGGGTCCGGCCGACCTTCCGACGGTCGAGGCGGACAGCTTCGGCGGTGCGCTGCAGGCGACGCGTCACCTCATCGACCTGGGCCACAGCCGCATCGGCTTCATCGCGGGTCGACCCGATCTGCGGTCGTCGATCGCGCGGGATGCCGGCTACCGCCGGGCGCTCGCGGACGCGGGCATCGCCGTCGATCCTCACCTCGTCGGGTCGGGCAGCTACCGGCAGGATGCCGTCCGCGTCGCCGCCCTCGAGATGCTCGAGCGCTCGGATCGACCCACGGCGATCTTCGCCGCCAACGACATCTCCGCGATCGAGATCGTCAAGGTGGCCGGTGAGCTCGGGCTCGACATCCCGAACGATCTGTCGGTGATCGGCTTCGACGACGTGCCCGAGGCGTCCAAGGCGACGCCGGCGCTCTCGACCGTCCGCCAGCCGATGCAGACGCTCGGCGCCGAGGCCGCGCGCCTGCTCCTGGCGCTGATGCAGGGGGAGACGCCGCCGGCGACCCACCTGACCCTGCCGACGCGGCTCGTTCCGCGGGGGACGACGGCACCGCCGCGCTGAGCCCTTCGCCGGCTCAGGCCGGCTCGACGCCGGCGGGGTCGCGGGGGCGCAGCCCCGCCGTGAGATGCCGCCGGTTCAGGCGGGCTCGACGCCGGCGGGGTCGCGCAGCAGCTCGTCGAAGGCCGCCTCGGCGGCGCCGATGAGCAGCCGATCCTGTGCGAGCTCGGCGGAGCGGATCTCGAGCTCCTCGACGTTCGCCGACATCGCCTGGCGGGCGACGAGCTCGCGCAGCTCGTCGGGGTCGTGCTCGGCGATCGT
The DNA here is from genome assembly GCF_039614715.1 of Microbacterium sp. AZCO. Classification (GTDB taxonomy): domain Bacteria; phylum Actinomycetota; class Actinomycetes; order Actinomycetales; family Microbacteriaceae; genus Microbacterium. The sequence goes on from NZ_CP154857.1 coordinate 4,110,889, forward strand.
CGCGAGGAATCCGCCGAGCACGACGGCGGACGGGTTGAGCACGTTCACGGCGTTCGCGAGGGCGGTCGCGAGGATGCGACGCTGCCGTGCGAGCTCCTCGGCGGCCTCGGGGCTCGACGACTCCTTCAGGGCGGTCGCGAGCGTGGCGTCGTCGGCGGTGGTGAGCCGGGCGACGCTCAGGAGGCGGGCGCGGCTGACCTCGTCTTCGAGCACGCCGTCGTGGGCGCGTCGGTCGACCTCCGCGGCGATGCCGGGACGGTTCTGCCCGAACTCGCCGGCGTAGCCGCCCGCGCCGGCCACCGGTGCGCCGTTCACGATGAGGCCGCCGCCGATGCCGCTCGCGCCGCCGTTGAGGTAGACGACGTCATCGAGGCCTCGCGCGGCACCGAACAGGTGCTCCGCCATCGTGCCGTAGGTGGCGTCGTTGCCGATGACGGTGGGAAGTCCCGTCGCCTCGGCGACGAGGTCGCGCAGCGGCTCGTCCCGCCAGCGCAGGTGGGGCGCGTTGCGCACGAGCCCGTCCGACGCGCGGACGAGTCCGGGGACGGCGACGCCCGCGGCGGCGATGCGCGCGTCGGCGAGCGCGCCTTCCCGCCACGCCGCGATCGTGGAGGCGATGAGCTCGGCCGTCTTCTCCGGCGTGAGCAGGTGGGTCACCTCGATGCGCTCACGCACCGGGATGCCGCGGTCGAGGCCGACGGCGGCGATCTCGAGCGCGTCGACCTCGGGGTTCGCCGCGATCGCGACGACCGAGGATGCGGGGGCGACGACGGGCGACGGCCGGCCGACCCGGCGCGAGGGGTCGGGCGCGCGCTCCTCGACCAGGCCGCGGCGCACGAGCTCGCCGACGAGGTCGGCGATCGTGGACCGGTTGAGCCCGGTCGTCTCGGTGAGGGCCGCACGCGACTGGGGGCCGTCGAGGTGGACGAGCCGGAGGAGGCGCGCGAGGTTGCGCTGACGCACGCCCTCGATGGAGCCCCCGTTGTCGGTCACGCCCCCACCCTATGAGATCGGGGCTGATTCATCGGGGATTTGTTGGGGCAGGTGACGAAAATCCAATGCCTCGACGAACGGCTGGACACCGCATCCCTTCTGCTATACGTTGTCTCTGACAACAATTCACCCACGGTCGTTCGCAAAGGAGCGCCATGCCCACCCCCACCCGCGCCGACAAGTTCTCGTTCGGTCTCTGGACCATCGGCTACAACGGCACCGACCCGTTCGGCGGCCCGACGCGGCCCGCGCTCGACGTCGTCCACGCTGTCGAGAAGCTCGCGGAGCTCGGCGCCTACGGCCTGACCTTCCACGACGACGACCTGTTCGCCTTCGGCTCGACCGACGCCGAGCGCCAGACGCAGATCGACCGCCTGAAGGGCGCGCTCGCCGACACCGGCCTGATCGTCCCGATGGTCACGACCAACCTCTTCTCGGCACCCGTCTTCAAGGACGGCGGATTCACCTCGAACGACCGTCAGGTGCGTCGCTTCGCCCTCCGCAAGGTCTTCCGCCAGCTCGACCTCGGTGCCGAGCTCGGCGCCAAGACGTTCGTCATGTGGGGCGGCCGCGAGGGCGCCGAGTACGACTCGGCCAAGGACATCCGCGCGGCGCTCGAGCGCTACCGCGAGGCCGTGAACCTCCTCGGCGACTACGTGACCGACAAGGGCTACGACATCCGCTTCGCCATCGAGCCCAAGCCGAACGAGCCCCGCGGCGACATCCTGCTCCCGACGCTCGGCCACGCGATCGCCTTCATCGACTCGCTCGAGCGCCCCGAGCTCGTCGGCCTCAACCCCGAGGTCGGCCACGAGCAGATGGCGGGCCTGAACTTCGCCGCCGGCATCGCCCAGGCGCTCTACCACGGCAAGCTCTTCCACATCGACCTCAACGGTCAGCGCGGCATCAAGTACGACCAGGACCTCGTCTTCGGCCACGGCGACCTGCACAACGCGTTCGCGCTGGTCGACCTGCTCGAGAACGGCGGCCCCGGCGGCGTCCCCGCGTACGACGGCCCCCGTCACTTCGACTACAAGCCGAGCCGCACCGAGGACGAGACCGGCGTCTGGGACTCGGCCGCCGCGAACATGCGCACGTACCTCCTGCTCAAGGAGCGCGCCGCGGCCTTCCGCGCCGACCCCGAGGTGCAGGAGGCGCTCGAGGCCGCCCGCGTGCCGGAGCTCTCGCAGCCGACGCTCAACGAGGGTGAGACGTACGACGACTTCCTCGCCGACCGCTCGGCCTACGAGGACTTCGACCCCAGCGTCTACCTCGGCGGCAAGGGCTTCGGCTTCGTGCGCCTGCAGCAGCTCGCGACCGAGCACCTGCTCGGCGCCCGCTGACAGACGACGGTTCGGGATGCCGCGCCCCCGCCTTGCGCGTGGGCCGCGGCATCCCGTTCCCATGCCGGCTCGGCGGTGCATGTCCCACTTTCCGCTCTATGCAAGGCGTTCAGCGGTGGAAATCGGGACATGAAGAGCAACAACTGGGACACGAAGGAAGGTCGGAAGCGATGACGCTCGTCATGGGAGTCGACTCGTCGACGCAGTCGTGCAAGGTCGTGGTGATGGATGCTTCGACGGGGCTCAGCACAGGTGCTTCGACGGGGCTCAGCGCAGGTGCCGCAACCGGCGCCGTCGTGAGGCAGGGGCGTGCGTCGCATCCCGACGGCACGGAGGTCGACACCGCGGCATGGTGGACTGCGCTGCAGGCGGCGATCGCCGAGGCCGGCGGTCTCGACGATGTCGCCGCGTGGGCGATCGGCGGGCAGCAGCACGGCATGGTCGCGCTCGACGCCGACGGCCGGGTGATCCGCGACGCTCTTCTCTGGAACGACACCCGCTCCTCGGGAGCGGCGGCGGACCTCATCGCCGAGTTCGGCGCCGACGAGCTCGCCCGCCGCACGGGCCTCGTTCCCGTCGCATCCTTCACCATCACGAAGCTCCGCTGGCTGCGCGACCACGAGCCCGACAACGCCGCCCGCGTTGCGGCGGTCGCACTGCCGCACGACTGGCTGACGTGGCGCCTGCGCGGCTTCGGCCCGCCGGACGAGTCACCGCGCGGCCCCGTGCTCGAGGAGCTCGTCACCGACCGCTCGGACGCCTCGGGCACCGGGTACTGGAACCCCGAGACCGACGGCTACGACCGCGACCTCCTCGTGGCGGCACTCGGCCACGACGCGGTGCTCCCGCGCGTGCTCGCGCCCGATGAATGGGTGCTCGACGACGAAGGACGCCGGGTCGGACCCGGTGCCGGCGACAACGCGGGTGCCGCACTCGGCCTCGGCGCGGGACCGGGCGACGTCGTCGTGTCGATCGGCACGTCGGGCACCGTCTTCGCCGTGAGCGAGACGCGCACGGTCGACCCGACGGGCACGGTCGCCGGCTTCGCGGACGCCGACGGACGGTTCCTCCCGCTCGTCGCGACGCTCAACGCCGCGCGCGTGCTGGACGCGATCGGCCGCGTGCTCGGCGTCGACCACGCCGAGCTGTCGCGACTCGCGCTCGCCGCCGAGCGGGGCGCCGCGGGCCTGTCACTCGTGCCGTACTTCGAGGGCGAGCGCACCCCCAACCTCCCCGACGCGACGGCGTCGCTCACCGGCATGACCCTCGCCTCGACGACGCGTGAGAACCTCGCGCGTGCCGCCGTCGAGGGGATGCTCTCCGGCCTCGGCGCCGGCCTCGACGCTCTGCGTGCGCTCGGCGTGCCCCTCGAGCGCGGCCTGCTGGTCGGCGGGGGAGCGCAGTCCGAGGCGGTGCGCGCGATCGCGCCGCTCGTGCTCGGCATCCCGGTCGAGGTGCCCGCGCCCGGCGAGTACGTCGCCCTCGGCGCCGCGCGCCAGGCCGCCCGCGTCGCCGCCGTCTGATCCGGCGCGCGGCTGCGGCGGGCCGCTGCGCTCCGGCGGCGCCCGCCTCGGCCGTGCGCAACTCCGGCTCGCTGTGACGACACGCCGGCGACACGCCGACGCGCCCCCCACCGGCCCCGACGAGCCGGAGTTCCGCACGGCCAGCATCACCGAACCCGCCCGCCCGGGCGTCCTGGGACGTTTCACAGGACTCGCCTAGGCGGCCGCCGTAGGTTCGACGGCATGGCGCTCCCCGCGGAAGACACGTCCTTCACGATCTCCGCGTCCGAGCTCCGCACGGCGCGGGACGAGATGCAGCGCTTCCTCCTCGAGTACCGCTTCGGCATGCAGGAGATCGAGACGAAGATCGCGATCCTCCGCGAGGAGTTCGAGCACACGCACGCGTACAACCCGATCGAGCACGTCTCGAGCCGCCTGAAGTCGCCTGACAGCCTCGTCGACAAGGTCGCGCGCAAGGGCGTCGAGCCCGATTTCGAGACGATCCGCGCACGCATCACCGACATCGCGGGCGTGCGCGTGACGTGCAGCTTCGTGACCGACGTCTATCGCCTGTTCGACCTGCTGTCGCACCAGGACGACGTCACGGTCCTGCACGTCAAGGACTACATCGCCGAGCCGAAGCCGAACGGCTACCAGAGCCTGCACGCGATCGTCGAGGTGCCCGTCTTCCTCTCGACCGGCCGGGTGCCAGTGCCGGTCGAGGTGCAGTTCCGCACGATCGCCATGGACTTCTGGGCGAGCCTCGAGCACAAGATCTACTACAAGTACGACAGCCAGGTGCCTGAGCGTCTGCTCGAGGAACTGAAGGACGCCGCCGACTCCGCCGCGGCGCTCGACCACCGCATGGAGCGCCTGCACCGCGAGCTGCACGGCCCCAGGACGAGCCCCGTCGTCGCCGTCTGATCTCGACGTCTCACGTCGAGAGGATGGATGCCGCGGCCGCGACGTACTCGGCGGGCTTGCGCGGTCCGAACACGGCGCTGTTCGCGATGTAGCCCTGGGCGAGCGCGGCGATCGACCGCGCCGACTCCTGCGCGAGCGCGAGCGCCTCGTCGTCCGATCCGGTCCGCGTGCGGGCCCACGGCAGCGTCGCGGCCGCCAGCGCGTGGAAGAGCCGGGCGGCGGTCGTGGTCATCTCGGTCTTGAGACCGGCATCCACCATCGCCTCACCCCAGAACTGCACGACGAGCGCGGGGGACAGGCCCGCCCCCTCGAAGACCGCGAGCATCGACTCGAGCGCCTGCCGCGGCGGGATCACCTCGCCCGCGTGGCCGCGGGCCTCGAGCGCGTCGAGCCGCACGATGAGGAACCGCCCGACGATGTACCGGGCGAGCTCGGCCTTGTTCGAGAAGTGCGAGTAGATCGCACCCGTCGACAGACCCGACTCCGTGACGATGTCGGCGATCGACGTCTCGCGCACGCCCTGCCGCTCGAGGCACCGGATCGCCGCCTGGGCGATCTCGTCGCGGCGAGCTTCCCGATACTCCTCCGACACCTTGGGCATGGAAAAAGAATAGGCGTTCTGTTATTGTCGCAAAAAGAACACTCATTCTCTTTCAGGAGGACGCCATGAGCGACCGCATCGGCTCGACGCCGCGACCCACCCGCTGGAGCATCGCGGCCGTCTTCGGACTCGTCGCGGCCGTCGCGGTGGGCATCATCGTGATGGCCTTCGTGTGGCCCGCCGCCACCGCGAAGCCGCAGAACCTGCCCGTCGGGATCAACGGTCCGAAGGACGCCGTCGCGGCGATCGAGGACAAGCTCGCCGACCAGGACCCGTCGCCCTTCGCGTTGCAGACCGTCGATTCGCGCGACGACGCCGTCGACCTCATCAAGACCCGCGAGATCTACGGCGCGATCCTTCTCGGAGACAAGCCCGAAGTGCTGGTCGCGGCGGCGGCCGGCGCCGCACCGGCGGCGGCGCTCAAGGCCGTCGCGACGCAGCTGCAGCTGCAGATCGACACGACGGTGCAGAAGGCGCTCAAGGATCAGCTGACCGCGATCGTCGGCGCCCTCCAGTCCGGCCAGCGGCCGCAGCTTCCCGCCGGCGCCTCCGGATCGGCCGCCGTGCCCACGGTGACCGTGACCGATGTCGTGCCGCTCGCGGACGGCGATCCGACCGGCGCGGGCCTCGCCGCCGCATCCTTCCCGCTCGTCCTGGGCGGCATGCTCGGCGGCATCCTGCTCACCCTCCTCGTGCAGGGGGCCGTGCGCCGCCTCATCGGCCTCGTCGTTTTCGGCGCGGCCGCGGGCGCCGCGATCGTCTTCGTGATGCAGACGTGGTTCGGCATCCTCGAGGGCGATTGGCTTCTCAACGCGGCGGCCGTCGGGGTCGGCGTGACGGCGACGTCGGCCTTCATCGTGGGACTCGCGGCGCTCATCGGCCCCGCGGGAATCGGTGTCGGCGCGGCCATCACGATGCTCATCGCCAACCCGATCTCGGGCGCCGCGCTGCCCCCGCAGTTCCTGCCCGAGCCGTGGGGCGTGGTCGGCCAGTGGTTCGCGCCCGGCGCCGCCTCGACGCTCCTGCGGTCGGTGAGCTACTTCCCGGAGGCATCCACCATCGCGCAGTGGCTCGTGCTCGCTGGCTGGATCGTGCTCGGCGTCATCCTGACCCTCATCGGGCACCGCCGCACGGCGGCCGAGATCGCTCCCCGGGCGTCTGAGCTCGAGGCGCCCGTCGCGGAGCCGGCGACCGTCTGACCCGGCGGTGTCCGGGCCTGTCGACGATCGGTCCCCAGGCCCGGAGCCCCGCGCCGGTCGAGGGTTCGCAGTGCCCCGACCGGCGGCCGCCCAGGCCCGGAGCCCCGCGCCGGTCGGCGCGTCGAGCGCCGGGTGACGGCAGAATGATCGGGATGCCGCACGCCAGCGACGAGGACGAGCTCGACACCATCGCGGTCGAGCTCTACGGCCTGCCGCCGGGCGAGTTCACGGCGGCGCGCGATGCGCGGGCCGCGGCATCCCCTCGCCCTCTCGGCGCCCGGGTGAAGAAGCTCCCGAAGCCCGCGGTCGCGGCGTGGGCCGTGAGCCTGCTCGCGCGCGAGGGGCAGCTCGGTGACGCGCTCGAGCTGGCCGCGGCGCTGCGCGAAGCGCAGGACGACCTCGATGCGGCGGAGCTGTCCCGCCTCGGCGGTCAGCGCCGCGCGCTCGTCGCCGCGCTCACGAAGCAGGCCGTGGCCCTCGCCGGCGAGCGGGGGGTGACGGTCGGCGCGTCGCCCCGCGAGGACGTCGAGAAGACGATCAATGCGGCGGTGATGGATGCCGCGGCCGCCGCCGCGGTCATGACGGGCCGGCTCGTCCGGCCCCTCGAGGCGACGGGGTTCGAGCACGTCGACCTGACCGACGCCCTCGGCGGCTCCGCCCCCGACGGCAGCGCCGCGCCGCCGCCCCCGAGCCGCGACGACCTCGCCGAGCGCCGAGCGCGCAAGGAGGCGGAGAAGGCCGCGCGCGAGGCCGAGCGGGCGGCCTCCGAGGCGGCGCGCGAACTCACGCACCTCGAGACGCGCCTCGCCAAGGCGCGCGAGCGCGCCGACCTCGTCCACGAGCGCCTCGAACAGCTGCGCGCCGATCTCACGCGGGTCGAGTCCGACGCATCCGACGCCGACGCCGAGGTCGACCGCCTCGACGCCGAGCGCGGGGAGGCGGCATCCCGATCCCGAGCCGCCGACAAGAGAGCCGAGCAGGCGCGAGCCGTCCGCGACGCGCGGGGCGTCACGACCTAGGGCCGCGGGGTCGCCCGGGTGCGGTGAGCCGTGCATCCCGATGATGGGCGCGGAGTCGCGCCGTCGCTACCCTGATCCCGTGAGCACCCAGCAAACGACGATCCTCGTCATCTTCGTCCTGGCGGTGCTCGCGCCCCTCGCGGCGAGGTTCATCGGCCGTTGGGTGCGCGTGCCCATCGTCGTCTTCGAGCTTCTGCTCGGCATCCTGGTCGGCCCATCCCTTCTCGGCTGGGCGCAGCAGTCGGACTTCGTCGAGATCCTGTCGAACTTCGGGCTCGCGATGCTCTTCTTCATGGCGGGCTCCGAGATCGAACTCACAGCTCTTCAGGGCCGCACGGGGCGGCGGGCGGTGGGCGGCTGGCTCATCAGCCTCGCGCTCGGCATCGCGGCGGGCTTCCTCATCGCGCCGGGACAGGGGGCGATCGTCGTCGGCGTCGCGCTGTGCTCGACGGCGCTCGGCACGCTCCTGCCGATGCTCCGCGACGAAGGCGAGCTGAAGACCCCGTTCGGCAAGTCGATCTCGGCGATCGGCGCCGTCGGCGAGTTCGGCCCGCTCATCGCGATCTCGCTCTTCCTCGGCGGTCGTGATCCCGGGATCGCGACGATCGTCCTCCTGCTCTTCGTCACGCTCGCCGCCGTCGCCATCTGGTGGGCCTTCCGCGTGCCGCAGGGCGCACTGCACCGCGCGGTGAACGCGTCGCTGCACACGTCGGGACAGTTCGCCGTCCGCTTCGTCGCGTTCGCTCTCGCGGTGCTCGTCTCCCTCAGCATCGTGCTCGACCTCGACATGCTCCTCGGCGCGTTCACGGCGGGCGTCGTGTGGAAGCTCATCATGCGCGATGCGAAGGAGGAGGACCGCGAGATCGTCGAGAGCAAGGTCGAGGCGGTCGCCTTCGGATTCCTCGTGCCGTTCTTCTTCATCTACACCGGCGTCACGTTCGACCTCCAGGCCCTCCTCGACGAGCCTGTGCTCTTCCTGCTGCTGCCGGTCGGCCTCGTGCTGCTGCTCGTCATCCGCGGCCTCCCGTCGATGCTCGCCGCCCCGGAGCGCGCGTCGCGTCGCGACCGCGCCGCCGTCGCCCTGTTCGGCGCGACGGGACTTCCGATCATCGTCGCCGTGACGGCGATCGGCGTCGACGAGAAGCTCATCTCCAGCGGCGCCGCCTCGGCGCTCGTGGGCGCCGGGATGCTCTCGGTGCTGCTCTATCCCCTCATCGGGACGATCGTGCGCCGCGAGCCGGTGAAGACGTCCACCGAGTTCGAGGATGACATGGCGTGAGCCTCGATGCGCTGTTCGACGCCGCGCGCGCGCGGCTGCGCACGCTGCCGCGCGAGGCGCTCGGCGAACTCGTGCAGCCGAGGAGAGTGCTCGGGATGCCGCGGGCCCCGCGCATCGTGTCGCGGGGCGACGCCTGGCACCTCGGCGTGCTCCTCGTGACCGAGGACGCCGTCCTCGCGACGGGCGACATCGTGCGGGCGCGCACGGAAGCACGGCGCGGCTATGCGGCCGAATCGCAGCGCCGGCGTGCGGAACTGGCCGCGGCGGCGCGTCGCGGAGGCTTCGCCGAGGGTCAGACGGTCCACATCGGGTGGAGCGTCGTCGATCTCGGCGCGGTCGCGGCGGGCGCGGCATCCGGTCCCCTCTCCCTCGTCGACGGGGTGCCGAGCGTCCGGTGGAGCTCCTCAGGAGGATGGATGCCGCTCTCGGCATACCTCGACGAACGGATTGCTCTGCTCGAGCAGCCTCCCCTCGGCGCCACCTGACGCATTGTCAAGACCGGGCCCGGACGCGGGGTCGCCTCTAACCTGGGCGGCATGACAGCGGCAGCTCACCCCCACGCCAGTTCCGCAGCATCCCGCCCCCTCGACCTCGGCCGGCAGATCGCCGTGATCGCCGCGACGTGCTTCATGATCGTCGCGGCCGCCGTGGGCACCGGCGCGCTCGGCGGCACGCCCGTTCAGGACCTGCAGGGCGGGTCCCTCGACAGCGACGGCTCGTTCCTCGCGCCGGCGCGTCCCGCGTTCTCGATCTGGAGCGCGATCTACCTCCTGCTCATCGCGTACACCGTGTGGCAGGCGCTCCCCGGCCAGCGGGCGGACCGGCGCCAGCGCGCCCTCGGATGGTGGATCGCGCTGACAGCCGTGCTCAACGGCGTGTGGCTCGTGACCGCGCAGTACGCGAACCTGCCGCTCACCGTCCTCTCGATCTTCGTGCTGCTCGCCGCACTCGCGGCGACCTTCCAGCGCACGGTCGCCGTGCCCGCCGAGCGGCCCGTCGACGCGATCCTCATCGACGCGACGACGGGTCTGCACCTCGGCTGGGTGACGCTCGCGTCGGTCGCCAACACCGCCGCGTGGCTCACGAACGCGCGTCTCGACGTCTCCGCGCCGGCGGCGTGGGGGATCGGCGTGCTGGTCGTCGTCGCCGTGATCGGCGTCGCGATCCCGCTCGCGAGCGGGGGCCGCTTCGCTCCCGGGCTCGCGATCGCGTGGGGACTCGTCTGGGTCGCCGTCGGGCGTCTCACGGGCGAGCCCGCGAGCGTGCCGATCGGTGTCGCGGCGCTCGTCGTCGCCGCGATCGTGCTCGCCGTGCCGACTGCGATGAGCGTGCGGCGGCGCGAGTTCCGGCCCTGACCGTCCGCGTTCGCCTGACCCTCACCGGACCGCACCTCCCCCGACCTCCTCGCCCGTCTCGACGGGAATCGCCCGCCGGGGCGGGGCGGGCGCGGGGGCCGGGGCAGGTTCAGGCCTCGGGACCGAAGGTGCGCGCGAACGCGCGGAGCAGGCGCACCGGCTCGGTGACCGACGCGGCGAGCACCTGCGCGGCGATGCGGTCGTACTCGTTCGCGGCGAAGTACCCGTCGTCGCGGTAGACCGCCATGCGCTGCGTGAACGCCTTCGTCGTCGGCTCGGGGTGGAACTGCGTCGCGTACAGCGTGTCGCCGACGCGGTAGGCCTGCACGGGGCACGCGTCGTTGCTCGCGAGCAGCACCCCGCCCGGCGGCGGCGCGGCCGACCCCTCCTTGTGCGCCGTGAGCGCGGCGAAGCGGGTGGCGAGCTCCCCGAAGAGCGGATCCCTGCGCCCCTCCTTCGTGAGGCTGACGACGGTCGCCCCGGTGTCCTCGGGGAACGCGCGGCTGACCTCCCCGCCGAGGAACCGGGTCACGACCCCGATCCCGTAGCACGTGAAGAGCGCAGCCACCGTCCCGGTGACCGCGCGCTCGGCGATCCGCTCGAGGTCGCGTTCGAGGCGGCGCTGCACATCGGTCTTCGACGATTCGGGGTCCGTCGTGTTGAAGGGGCTGCCGCCCACGAGGAATCCGCCGTACCGGTCGAACGCGTCGTCGGGGAGCGGATCGCGCACGAGGTCGTGCTCGTGGAGCATCGTCTCGTCGAAGCGCGTCGCGAGCCGGAAGGACTCGTACTCCGCGGCCGCGGCGCCCTGCTGCGGGCGCACGCAGACATACAGCAGCGGGGCGCGCGTCATGGCGCCGATTCTAGGCGGCGAGCGGCGTCCGGCGCCGCTTCGCCGTCATCCGGCGCCGTCGGACCCGTCAGCCGCGGGACGAATTCGACGTGCGCCCGCGGACGATCCCGACGAACGTCTCGACATGCGGCGTGGTCCGGTCGGCCTGCCACGCGAGCGCCACCTCCGACATTGGTCCCTCGCGAAGGGGGATGGATGCCACGTCCCGCCGCTGATGCAGCCGCGCGAGCGACATCGGCACGACCACGAGGCCGACGCCGGTCGCAACCGTCGCGATCGCGTCGGCCGTCGTCTCGGGCGGGTCGAAGACCGGCGCGACGGCGCCCGGCACCTCGAACGCGAGGACGTCGTCCGCCGGAACGATCACGATCTCGCCCGCCAGGTCGGCGAGGTCGAGTTCGTCGGCCGCGGTCAGGTGGGAGTCCTTCGACACGACGACGACCGGAAGCTCCTCGTAGAGGGGGATGACGTGCAGTCCCTCCCGGTCGATCGGCAGCCGCACGAGCGCGGCGTCGATGGGAGGGACGCGGGTCGCGGCATCCCGATCCTCGGCAGGCGTCGCGAGCAGCTCGTTCCGCTGCGTTGCGACGGCGATGGTTCGCAGCTCGAGCCCGACGTGCGGCATCCGCTCCCGCCAGACGTCGATCCACTTGCCGGGAGTCGCACCGGGAACGGCGCCGAGCACGAATGTGCCCGGCTCGGAGGTGGTCCGCTCCTGCGGCTTCTCAGCCGGGGGCCCGGTCCGCGACCGCTGCGCCGACCGACCGGCCGGTGAGGCACCCGTTCGCCGGGGAGCGGCATCCCTCCCCGTCCGCCTTTTCGGCGCGCCGCGCGAACCACCGCTCTTCGCCATGCCGCCAGCGTAGCGGGGCGCTATCGTTCGCTCATGGTGGCCATCATCGCGACGGTGTTCGCGGCCCTCGCAGCCCTCCTGCACGTGTACATCTTCGTGATGGAGAGCGTGCAGTGGACGCAGCCACGGGTCTGGAAGCGCTTCAGCGTCCCCGACCAGGCGACCGCCGAGGCGACGAAGGCCATGGCGTACAACCAGGGCTTCTACAACCTCTTCCTCGCGATCGGCGCGACGATCGGGCTCGTGCTGTTCTGGGCCGACGGCTCGGGAACCGCGGCAGACGTCGCGGGCCGTACGCTCGTGCTCTTCACGCTCGGGTCGATGGTCGCGGCGGCACTCGTGCTCCTGACCACGGGACGCCGATATCTGCGGGCCGCGCTCCTGCAGGGCACGCTGCCGCTCGTGGGCTTCGTGCTGCTGCTCTTCTCCTGACGACGCGCATCACGGACAGCCGCCCCACTGACCGGCGCCGGCGGCACGGGCGCGCGCCTCGTCCGCTGCGAACAGGGCGGCGTACGCGTCGTTGGGTGCGATCGTCATGGTCTCGGCGGAGCCTGTCGCGACGAGCTCGTGGTTGATGAACCGTCCGTCCTCGGTCCAGAGGTAGAGGAGGAGCCGGTCGTACCGGTCGCGCGGATCGTCGTCGAACGCGGCCCACAGCCTCGTGCCCACCGGGGCGAGCGTCGTGAGCTGCGCCTTCGCCTCCGCCGACCAGCATTCGGCCGGGTCGGAGACCTCGGGGGTGTCGATGCCGATGAGTCGCACACGCACGTCGTCGCTCGCCGCGACGCCGGGGTGCGAGGAGTCCACATCGGCGTGGAGGGTGTCGCCGTCCCACACCGACACGACGGTCACGGGGAAGGCGTCGTCGGGACGCGCCGGCACCTCGGAGGCTCCTAGCTGGATGGCCTCGTCGCTCGGTGTCTCCGGACGGGTCACGATCAGCCAGACGCCCACGAGCACGCACGGCACGATCACCACGCCGAGCGCTCGCTTCATGCCCCGACGCTATCGGCGCCCTCCGACACTCCGGTCCAGGTCAGGCCGCCAGGCGCAGCCCTCGCCGATCCGTCGCGACGCGCTCGCCGTCGCCGATCGTCTCGTCATCGCCGATGAGCGAACCCACCGCGACCCGGGCATCCCGTCCGACCTGGGTGCGCACGCCGATCTTCGCTCCCGCTCCGATCGCGGCTCCCGAACCGATGTGCGCGTGCGGTGCGATGTCGGCGTCGGGCCCGATGACGGCATCCGACTCCACCCACACACCGCGTCCGACATGCGCGCCCGCGGCGATCTGCACACCAGGTTCGACATACGCGCCCGCTTCCACGACGGCACTCGGGTGCACCTTGGCCCCGTGCGCGATCAGACCTCGCCCATTGGCGTGCTTCCGATAGCGCAGCGTCTCGCCGTGGTCGTTCTCGATGTCGATGTAGTTCTTGCCCACTGTCCCCTCCTGCGGCACCACTGGATGCCGAGTACAGGAATAACCTCGCCGCGCTCGGATTCATTCCCGTGCATGGCCTTCCATCTATCTCCTCTTATGAGGGATTCGGAACCTAGACGCTTGCGGATTGGTCGGGCGTATGGCAGGGGTGGGATCAGCTCTTCCCCGTGGCGCGCGGGCGGCGCGCGATGAGGTAGATGACGGCGGCGACGATGCCCGCGACGACGAGTCCGACGACCCATGGCACCCAGCCCGCCACGGCCGTATCGGAGGCGGATGCTTCCCCGGTCGGCGATGGCGTGGGCGTCGGTGTGACCGTCGGAGTGGGGGTGGGCGTCGGTGTCGGAGTGGCGGTCGGCGTCGGGGCGACGGTCGGCGTCGGCTCGGGCACGACGGGGGGTTCCGGAGCCGTCGTGGGCGCGGGCGCCGTCGTGGGCTCCGGCGCCGTCGTGGGCTCCGGCGCCGTCGTCGGCGCGATGGTCGGCTCCGGTTCGGGCGTCACGATCGGCGCTTCGGCGGTCGGCTCGGCGTCGGGCGTCACGATCGGCAGCTCGACCGTCGGGGTCGGCTCCGACACCGTGAACGTCGGCTCCGGCACCGTGCGCGTCGGCGTGGGAAGGGTGCGCGTCGGCGACGGCAGCGTGGCGGTCGGGGACGGCAGATTCAGAGGCAGGATGCCGCAGCCCGCCAGCAGCATCACGGATGCCGCGAACCCGAGGATGATCGCGATCGGCCGCCGGGGTCCACGGGGTCTCGGAGCTGTGGTCATGTCGGTCCATCCTGCGAGGTGACGGGTGACAGCACGCTATCGGCGCTGCTCCCGGATTCGCCGGCGCCTCGTCCGCGGGGAATGAGGACGATTCAGCGCTGACACGACGGGCACCAGAACACGATTCGCTCTCGCGTGGGGTGCGCGCCGAGCGCGCCGCCCTCGATCCGCGTGCCGCATCGGCGGCACGGCCGGCCCTCGCGCCCGTAGACCCAGGTCGTGCGTCCGGGGCGGGCGTCTCCCGTGAAGGTGCGGTCGCGGCGATCGCGGTTGGCCCGGATCATGCGCGCGCCGAGATCGACGAGTGCCGCGGCATCCGTCTCATCGGCAGGTCTCGTGGGCAGGATGCCGCGCACGAACAGGATCTCGTTGGCGTATTCGTTGCCGAACCCGGCCACATTGCGCTGATCCTGCAGTGCGACGTGGGCGGCGCGATGGTCGGCCCCGAGCCGGCGAGCCGCCTCCGCGGCATCCCACGACTCCGACAGCGGGTCGGGGCCGAGGTAGTCGACGAGGCGGCCTTCGTCGCGGGTGCGCACGACGTCGATGTCGGCGAGGTCGAACCCGACAGTCTCCCACCCGTCCACGCCGATGACGGCTCGGGCCTTGAACCCCGGCTTCCGCCATCGCTCGCCGGCCCGGTACACATGCCACTCGCCCTCCATCTTGAGGTGCGAGTGCAGCGTCCACTCGCCGATGTGGTGCAGCAGGTGCTTGCCCCGGGAGACGACCTCGTGCACCGTCTCTCCGCGGAGATCGGCGGTCGCCACCTGCGGGACGCGAAGCTCGAACCGCCGCACCTCCCGGCCCGCCAGCACGTCGTTCAGTCGCCGCGCCGTGCGGAAGACGGTGTCGCCCTCGGGCATGCCGAACCTCCGTCAGGCGCGCGCGGCTTCGCGCGCCGCGTCGCCCGCTGTGAGCCGTCGCAGCGTGAGCCCGCGCGGCGACTCGACGAATCCGGCATCCCGCAGCGCCTTGCCGACCGGGCTGCTGTAGACGAATTCGCCGTTGATCTGCTCGATGGTGAGGGTGTCGAGCCGGCGGCTGCGGGCGGTCGCCGCGAGGTCGCGGGCCGCCGCGGCGAGCCGCTCGTCGTCGTCGGTGAACACCAGGGCCGACTTGCCGCCGCGCTCCAGGTAGAGGGTCAGGGCGCCGTCGACGAGCACGACGAGTCCGCCCGCCTTGCGGCCCGGACGGTGACTCACGCCCTCGAGAGCGGGCCAGGTCAGCGCCGCACCGTAGGGGTTCGCGGGGTCGGTGGCCGCGAGCGTCACGGCGCGCAGCGGCGGTGGATCGGGCAGCGCCGCGAACTCGCGCAGGCGATCGACGGTCGCCGAAGCCGCGAACTGCGCCGCGCCGAGCTTCTCGATGACGTAGCCGCGGCGGCAGTGGCCGGCCTCCTCGAAGCCGGCCAGGATGCGATAGGCCTGCGCGAACCCGCCCGGCACGCCCTCGGACTGCACGGCGCCGCGCGTGACCACACCGTACCGATCGAGCAGGAGGCTCGCGGTCGCCGTGGCGCGGAGCGCCGCATCGGGCTCGACCGCCGGCAGCAGCGACCAACGTCCGCCGATCGAGGGCGGCCGAGGGGGCACGGATGCCGCGACCGTCCGCGCCGCGGCGCCTCGGTAGAGTCGCGCGCGCGGCGCGCGCCGCGCCACGCGGTGCGCCTGCGAGCCGCCCGTCAGCAGCGTGCGCACGGGAGCGAAGGTGTCGTTCGTGACCCGACCGCTCCACGTCAGGTTCCACAGGGCCTCGACCACCGACAGCTCGTTCTCGGCGCCGGTGAGCTGCCGCAGCTGGGCGGCGAAGTACGCGCCGCCGGCCGCGAGCGCCTCGAGCAGCCGGGCCTCCAGGCTGCCGGGGGCCGGTTCCTGAGCCGGTCGGAGGGCGTCGTCGGGCGGCGCGAGGGTCAGGGGAGCGACCTCCGCGGGATGCAGGGCGATCCAGCCGTCCCGTCCCGGAAGCGACCCGTGCCCCGACCAGATCACCTCGCCGGTCGCAGTGAGCTCGTCGAGCATCGAAGGGGTGTAGTCGGACACGCGAGCGGGGAGCACGAGCGACTCCCATGCGCTCGCCGGAATCGGAACCCCGGCGAGCTGCTCGATGACGGCCGCGACTCCGTCGATGCCCTCGAGCGGGCGCGCCAGGTGCTGCCAGGCGGGAAGGAAGCGCGCGTACGCCTCCTGCGAGACGGGCTCGACACTCCCGCGGATCGCCGCGAGCGACCGCATCCGAAGGCGCCGCAGCACCTCGGTGTCGCACCACTCGATGTCGTCGCCGCGGGTCATCGCCGCTCCCGTCGGCGGGTCGGGCAGGAAGAACCCGCTCGACACGCGCCCCTGCGACTCGAGTCGCTGCAGCGTCTGCCGCACGACGGCGATTCCGACCCCGAACCGGGTCGCGACGTCGTCGGCGACGAACGGCCCGTGGGTGCGGGCGTGCCGGGCCACGAGATCGCCGAGCGGATCGGCGAGCGGATCGACGAAGGCGGTCGGGATGCCGACGGGCAGCGCGACCCCGAGCGCATCGCGCAGTCGCCCGGCGTCTTCGATCGCGGCGACGCGGGACACCCCGGCGATGGTGACCGGGATCGCACGCCGCGCGGCGATGAGGGCCTCGAGATGAGTGGATGCCTCACCCGCCGTCGCGGCCCCCGCGGCGGTGCCCGATTCGCTTCCCGAGCGTGTCGAGGGGTTGGTCCCCACCGGTTGGACGGTCCCCGAGCCTGTCGAGGGGTCGAGTCCCGCCGCTCCGCCGGTCCCCGAGCGTGTCGAGGGGTCGAGGCCCGCCGTCTCGGCACCGGGCGGTGCCTCCGAGGCTTGCAGCCGCGCCGCCACCTCGGCCGCGTCGAGCGGCCCCAGCATCCTCAACAGATCCGCGACGCCCTCGAGCCCTCGCGCCCGGCGCTCGGGGTCGAGTCGCTGCGCCTCGCGCTCGAACTGCGCGATGACGGCGGGGTCGAGCAGCTCGCGCATCTCGACCTTGCCGAGGAGCTCCGAGAGGAGTGCGGGGTCGACCGAGAGCGCGGCGGCGCGGCGCTCGGCGAGCGGAGAATCGCCCTCGTACATGAAGGCGCCGACGTAGCCGAACAGCAGATCGCGCGCGTACGGCGACGGCTGGGCGGGCTCGGTCTCGACGAGCCGGATGCGCCGCTCGCCGATGCCGCGCGCGATGCGGAGGAGTGACGGCAGGTCGTAGACGTCCTGCAGCACTTCGCGCAGCGTCTCGAGGATGATCGGGAACGTCGGATACCGGCGTGCGACCTCCAGCAGCGCCGCGGAGCGCTGGCGCTGCTGCCAGAGCGGGCTGCGGCGGTTCGGGTTGGTCCGCGGCAGGAGCAGAGCGCGGGCCGCGCACTCGCGGAAGCGTGACGCGAACAGGGCGGACCCGCCGACCTCGTCCGTGACGATCTGATCGAGCTCGTCGGGATCGAACACGAACAGCTCGGCGCCGGGCGGCTCTGCCGTGGCATCCGGAATCCGCGCGATGATGCCGTCGTCGCTCGCCACGGCCGACCCGTCGACCCCGAGCCGCTCGCGGATGCGCGCATTGACCGCGAGGGCCCACGGCGCGTGCACGGGCATGCCGTAGGGGGAGTGCAGGATGACGCGCCAGTCGCCCACCTCGTCGCGGCCGCGCTCGACCGTGAGCGACTTGTCGGTCGGCAGGGTGCCGGTCGCTTCGCGCTGCTCGGCGAGGTAGGCCATGAGATTTCCTGAGGCGTTCGCGTCGAGGCCCGCCTCGCGGAGCCGCGCATCCGAGGCTTCGGGCTTGGCCGTCGACACCTCTCGGGCGAAGGCGCCGAGCGCCTCACCCAGCTCTGCGGGGCGGCCGAGGCCGTCGCCGTGCCAGAACGGCACCTTGCCGGGCTGCCCGAACGCGGGCACGACGTTGACGCGGTCGTGCGTGATCTCGACGATGCGCCAGCTGGTCGTGCCGAGCGTGAAGACGTCGTTGACCCTCGACTCGTAGACCATCTCCTCGTCGAGCTCGCCGACGCGGGCGTTCGACGACTCGCCCGCGACGAAGACGCCGAAGAGCCCGCGGTCGGGGATCGTGCCGCCGCTCGTCACGGCGATCCGCTGGGCACCGGGACGGCCGGTGAGCACGCCGAGGTCGCGGTTCCACACGACGCGCGGTCTCAGCTCGGCGAACTCGTCGGAGGGGAAGCGGCCGGCGAGCAGGTCGAGAGTCGCCTCGTATGCGGAGCGCGGCAGCGATCGGAACGGCGCGCTGCGCTTGACCGTCTCGTACCAGCCCTCGACGTCGACCGGGCCGACGGCGCACGCGGCGACGGTCTGCTGGGCGAGGATGTCGAGCGGGTTCTGCGGCACCGCGATCGCCTCGATCTTGCCCGCCAGCATCCGCTCCGTGACGATCGCCGTGTGGAGCACGTCGCCACGGTGCTTCGGGAAGAGCGCCGCGCGACTGATCTCGCCGACCTGGTGGCCGGCGCGACCGATGCGCTGCAGGCCCGACGCCGCGGACGGGGGAGCCTCGACCTGGATCACGAGGTCGACGGCGCCCATGTCGATGCCGAGCTCGAGGCTCGACGTCGCGACGACGCAGCGGAGGACGCCCGACTTCAGCTCCTCCTCCACCTGAGCCCGCTGCTCCTTCGAGACCGAGCCGTGATGCGCCTTCGCCAGCACGGCGGCCGCGCCGGCCGTCGATCCGGCCTGTGCCATGGTGGCGGCAGGCATTCCCCCGGTCCCCGAGCCTGCCGAGGGGCCCGGCAGATCGAGGCCGAGGCGCTCCGAGTAGATCTCGTTGAGCCGGGCCGTGAGGCGCTCGCCGAGCCGGCGGGAGTTGACGAACACGATCGTCGACGTGTTCTGCAGGATGCGGTCGACGATCGCCTCTTCGACGTGCGGCCAGAGCGAGCCCGTCACCTCGGTGTACTCCGCCCGGGGCGGAGCGAACCAGTCCTCGCCCTCGGCATCCGCCACTTCGACGGGCTCGTCGGCGGGAGCCGGTTCTCCCGGCGGGGGCGGCGGGTTGAGCATGTCGTCGACGGGCACGACGACGGAGAGGTCGAACGTCTTCGACGCCTTCGGCGCGACGATCTCGACCGGTGCGGCGCCCCCGAGGAAGCGCGCGACCTCGTCGATCGGCCGCACGGTGGCGGACAGGCCGATGCGCTGCGCCGGGGTCGAGCCGGGCTGCAGCGACTCGCGGAGGGCGTCGAGCCGCTCGAGGCTCACCGCGAGATGCGCGCCGCGCTTGGTCGCAGCGACCGCGTGGACCTCGTCGATGATCACCGTGTGCACGCCCGCCAGCGTCTGCCCCGCCTGGCTCGTGAGCATGAGGTAGAGCGACTCGGGTGTCGTGATGAGGATGTCGGGGGGTGCGCTGACGAGCTTGCGGCGATCGCTCGACGTCGTGTCGCCCGAGCGCACGCCGACCGAGACGTCGGGGACGGTGATGCCCAGCCGCCGCGCGGACTGCCCGATGCCGACGAGCGGCGATCGCAGGTTGCGCTCGACGTCGACGCCGAGGGCCTTGAGCGGGGAGATGTAGAGGATACGGGTCGGGGATGCCGCGGCCTCCGCCTGCTTCTTCTTTCCGCGGGCGGGCGGCGGCGCGGCGCTGACGGGCGCCTTCTCGCGGAACACCCGGTCGATCGCCCAGAGGAAGGCGGACAGCGTCTTGCCCGATCCCGTCGGCGCGACGACGAGGGCGTGCTTGCCGGCGGAGATCGCATCCCACGCGCCGACCTGCGCCGTCGTGGGCTCTGCGAACGCCCCCCGGAACCAGTCCTGCGTGGCAGGACCGAACCGCTCGAGCACACGACGTGCTGATCCGGACGACGCGTCGCTCATCCCTCCATCCTTCCCGACCCCACCGACATCGGGGCGGGTCGGATCAGTCGCGGACTTCGGGGATCAGCAGCCAGAGCAGCAGGTAGAGCCAGATCGACAGTCCGAAGAACACGACCGAGCCGACCATCACCACCCGCACGACGATGGGGCTCATGTCGAAGCGGTTCGCGATCGCGAGGCAGACGCCACCGATGACGCGACCGGAGCGGGGACGGATGAGCTCGGCCATGCGGCCATCCTGCTCCATCCGCCCCCGCTCCGGTAGCCCTCAGGGCAGGCCGACGCCGGGCGCCTCGGTGAGCGTCCCGTCCCGATCGAGCTCGAGGACGAGGTCCACCCCGAGGCGCGCGAGGAACCCGTCGTCGTGACTCACGACGAGCACGGCGCCCCGATACGACGAGAGAGCGTCGACGAGCTGAGTGACCGTGTCCAGGTCGAGATTGTTCGTCGGCTCGTCCAGCACGAGGAGCTGCGGCGGCGGGTCGGCGAGCAGCAGCCGGGCGAGAGCGACGCGGAACCGCTCGCCGCCCGACAGCGTCGAGACGGGCCGGGTCACGGCATCCCCTCTGATGAGGAAGCGCGCGAGCCGGTTGCGCAGCTCGGGGATCGGCACGGCCGGCGCACCCGCCGCGACGTTGTCGAGGACGGTGGCCGCGTCGTCGAGCCCGTCGACGCGCTGCGGCAGGTAGCCGATGCGGTCGGTGTGCGCCTCGGCCGTGCACGAACTCCTCAAGATCGTGCCCGATTCGGCTTGCTCGGGCGCAGAGGGCCCGAAGCGGCGTGACTTTGAGGAGTTGGTGCCCGCCGCGCCGACGAGCCGCTCGAGCAGCGTCGTCTTCCCCGCACCGTTCGGCCCCGTGAGCGCGACGCGCTCCGGCCCCTGCACGACCCACGACCGCGTGCCGTCACCGAGAGTCGCGATGCGGCGCCCGGCCGGCACGCCGGGATCGGGGAGGTCGATGCGCACGGAGTCGTCGTCGCGCACGCGCCGCTCCGCCGCATCGAGCGCCGCGCGCGCGGACGCCTCGCGGTCTGCCTTCTCGCCCCGGAGCCTCCCGGCCGACACCTGTGCGGCGCTCGCGCGATTGCCCGCGACGATGCCCGGCACGCGCTTCTCGTGCTGCGCCTTGCGTCCCATCGCCGCGCGCTGGGCGAGCTTGGACTCGGCCTCGATCCGCTGGCGCTTCTCGCGCTTGACGGCCGCTTCGGCCGCGCGCTCGGCCTGCTTGGCGGCGCCCTGCTCGGCGTCCAGCCACGCGCGCCACTCCGAGTACGCCCCGCCGAACGTCGACAGCTCGCTCTCGTACAGCTCGGCGGTCTCGTCCATCAGCTCGAGCAGGGCGGTGTCGTGGCTCACGACGACGAGCGATCCCCGCCAGCCGCGCACCATCTCGTACAGCCGTGCCCGCGCGTCGCGGTCGAGGTTGTTGGTCGGCTCGTCGAGCAGCGCGATGGGCGCGCCGCGCAGCCGGATCCCGGCGATCGCGGTCAGCATCGCCTCGCCGCCCGACAGCTCGCCGACCGACCGCTCCAGCATCTCCGGCGCGAGGCCCGCCTCGGCGAGGGCTGCGTGGGCGCGCGCCTCGATGTCCCAATCCGAGCCGACGGCGTCGAAATGGGTGGGGTCGACGTCGCCGGACTCGATCGCGCGCAGGGCGCGCAGAGCCGGGGCGACGCCGAGCAGCTCGGCGACCGGCCGGTCGACGTCGAGCGTGAGCTGCTGCGGCAGGTAGGCGGCGTCCGCCTGCCGCACGACGCTGCCGTGATCGGGCGCGAGCTCGCCCGCTATGAGACGCAGCAGCGTGGACTTTCCCGAGCCGTTCCGGCCGACGAGGCCCGTGCGGCCGGCGCCGAAGGCGCCCGAGACGCCCGAGAGGGCGACCGAGCCGTCCGGCCAGGTGAAGCGGACGTCGTCGAGGACGACGGAGGGCGTGAAGGTATGAGCGGGCATGGAGTCTCCTGGTGTCGTGGATGCACTGACACCGAGGAGCCGCGAAACGCTCGGGCGGAGAGGTCGGAGCCGGGAAAGCGGCGGAGGTCGACGGGTCAGCGCGGATCGGTGCGCGGACTCGCGTCGAGATGTCCGGGTGACGGACAGAGGGGTCGACGGATCAGCGCGTGGTCACAGCGCGGTCGCGACGATCTCCGTCAACGTCTTTCCTCACACTCGGGACAAGGACCGAGCCAGCATAGCGAAGGAGCGCTGAGAAGAGAATGGATGCTGCCGAGCCGGCGCTCCTCGCGGGTTCGGGGTCGACCCCTCGACAAGCTCGGGGACCGGGGCGGCGCCGGGGATCAGCGGGCGAGCGACTCGAGCTGCTTGTCGAGGAAGACCCGCACGTCGGCGAGCTCGGGCTCGGAGACGCTGTGTGTGAGGCCCTGATAGACCCGGCCGCTCAGCTCGGCGTGCGCGGGGAGCCAGTCGGTCGTGTGCGCCACGAGGTGTTCGGGGATGACGTCGTCGTTCGTGCCGCGGCCCCAGAAGACGGGCGGCCTGCGCGCGGCGAGGTCCGCGTCGCCGGGAAGTTCGCCGGGTGTCGCATACCCCGAGAGGGTGACGGCGAACGCGAACCGGTCGGGTGCGAGGCGCATGGCCTGCAGCGACACCGCGGCGCCCTGCGAGAAGCCGAGGAGGCCGACCGGGGTCGGGGCGGGGGCGACGGCGTCGATCCAGTGCAGGAGCCGGGATGCCGCATCCGTCGTCTTGGCAGGACTCTGGCCGTCGAGCCCCTCGATGGGGTACCAGGAGTAGCCGGGGGCAGGCCACGGCGGGGTGAGCGGAGCGCGCACGGCGGCGACGGCGAACTCGGCCGGGAGGTAGGGCACGAGCCCGAAGAGGTCGTTCTCATCGGCCCCGTAGCCGTGCAGCAGCACGAGGAGCGGGCGACCGGCGCGGGTCGAGGCATCCATCGACCACAGCACGATCTCGGGATCCAGGTGAGGGGTCTCGCGTGCCGGGTCGCTCATGCCCCCATCGTGCCAGCACCCGCCGACACCCGGACAGCGCCCGCCGACACCCGGACAGCGCCCGCGGCCGGCGGATCAGGGATGCCGCGCCGCGGTGCGCTCCGCCGAGTCGAGGATCATGTCGACGCCGGCGAGGAAGATCTCCTCGTCGCGGATCTCGGACAGCAGCGGGATGTGCGCAGCGACCAGCGGGTATTCGCGCGGGTCGACGAGGATCGGCGCGTCGAGCCACAGCCCGCCGGCGGCCTCGCCCCGATCCGCGCGCGCTCGTGCGATGTTCGAAGCGGTGGACAGGATGTGCGCCGCGAGGAGGGCGTAGTGACGCACGAGATCGTCGCCGGAGAGCCCGGCGCGGGTGAAGCCGTCGAGCATCAGCTCGATCGCGCGATGCTCGCCCGGTCCGTTCGTCGTGAGCACGACCGCCTCGACGCCGATCGCGGGATACCGCTCGAACTGCCGGAGCGTCGCGAGGCCGAGTGCCCGCAGCCGTTCGCGCCACTGCTCCGGCGGCACCTCGATCTCGTCGATCCCGAGCAGTGCGAGGTGATCGAGCAGCGCTCGCATGAGCTCGTCCTTGCTGCGGAAGTGCCGGTAGACGGCCGTCGGGTCCACTCCCAGATGCCCGCCGAGCTCGCGGAAGGAGATCGTCGTCACCCCGGGTGCCGACGCGAGCTCCAGCGCCGCCGCGATGATCGTCTCACGGTCCAGGCGCGCCTTTCCGGTGCGTAGGGACGGCGCTCGCTCGCTCGACATCGTCGGCCTCCTGGCAGTCGAAGTGTTCGGTGGGACTCCACTGTAAGACTGAATGTCACAGTCCTGTCAACACCGTTGACAGCGTCGTTGTCATCGACGTAGCCTCACCTCGTTCCCCGACACGGAAGCGAGGCGACTATGGCAGTCGCAGATGTCCTGTTCACCGGCGGCCGGATCTTCACCGGCGCCGGTCGACCCCTCGAGGCCCACGCGGTCGCGGTCATCGGAGACCGCATCGCCGCCGTCGTGCCCGACGACCAGATCGCGGGCCTGATCGGCCCGCGCACGGAGGTCGTCGACCTCGCAGGCGCCCTGCTGAGCCCCGGCTTCCAGGATGCCCACATCCACCCGGTCGCGGGCGGCATGGAGCTCCTGCAGTGCAATCTCGCCGGGTCGGCGGATGCCGCCGACTCGGTGGCGCGCGTCAAGGAGTACGCGGCCGCGAACCCCGACGAGGAGTGGATCCTCGGCGGCGGCTGGTCGATGGACCACTTCCCGGGCGGCGCCCCGAGCCGTGCGCTCCTCGACGACATCGACCGCCCCGTGCTGCTGCTCAGCCGCGACCACCACAGCACGTGGGTCAACACCGCAGCCATCCGGCTCGCGGGCATCGACGCGTCGACGCCGAACCCCGTCGACGGCTGGATCGAGCGCGAAGCCGACGGCCACCCGGCCGGCACCTTCCACGAGGGCGCCGGCGACCTGTTCAGCCACGTGCGCCCGCCGCACAGCGACGAACTGGCGTTCCGCGGACTGCTCGCCGCGCAGGAGGAGCTCATCGCCCTCGGTGTCACCGGATGGCAGGACGCGATGGTGGGCGCCGCCAGCATCATCGCCGACCCCATCGAGGCGTATCGCCGCGCGATCCGCGAGGGTCTGCTGCAGGTGCACGTGAACGGCGCCCAGTGGTGGGAGCGCGACGGCGGCCTCGAGCAGGTGGCGCGCATGACGGCGCGCCGCGACGCGCTCGCCGCGGAGATCCCGGCCGATCGGTTCACCGTCACGACGACGAAGATCATGGTCGACGGCGTCGCCGAGAACCAGACCGCCGCGATGCTGACGTCGTACAAGGACGCGCACGGCCACGAGACCGGTCAGGCGGGGCTCTCGTTCATCGACCCGGCCCTGTTGCGCGACGCCGTCACGGCCCTCGACGCCGCGGGGATGCAGGTGCACTTCCACGCACTCGGCGACCGTGCCGTGCGGGAGGCGCTCGACGCCGTGGAGGCCGCCCGCGCCGCCAACGGTCCGAGCGACGGGCGCCACCACCTCGCCCACCTCCAGGTGGTCGACGAGGCGGAGGTCCCGCGCTTCGCCGCGGCCGGCGCCGTCGCCAACCTGCAGGCGCTGTGGGCGACGCACGAGCCGCAGCTCGACGAGCTGACGCTGCCCTTCCTCCGCGACGGGGCCGAAGCGCGGCACTACCCCTTCGGCGACCTCGTGCGGGCGGGCGTCGCGCTCGCCGCGGGAAGCGACTGGCCCGTCTCGAGCGCCGACCCGATGGACGCCATCCACGTCGCCGTCAACCGCACCTTACCCGGTTACGACGGCGAGCCGCTCGGCGGCGAGGCGCAGCGCATCGACCTCGCGACGGCCATGGCCGCGTACACCTCGGGCAGCGCGTACGTGAACCACCGCGACCACGACACCGGGTGGATCCGCGAGGGCTATCTCGCGAACCTCGTCGTGCTCTCACCTGACCCCTTCGCGGTCCCGGCGAAGGAGATCCACACGTCCACCGTCCTGTCCACCTGGATCGAGGGACGCCCCGTCTACCTCGCCTCCGACACCGCAGAGGAAGCAGCATGACTCGCCGCACTCTTCCCCGCGCGCTCGCCGCCACGGCGGCCGCCGCGGCCATCGCGCTCGTCGCCGGCGGATGCGCAGCATCCGACACCCCCGAGAAGAAGCCCGTCGAGTGGAAGCTCTCCGCCACGACGCCGGCCCCCGCGGGCGATATCGACTCCTTCACGTGGGCGTCGTACGCCGAGCCGTTCTCGCTCGACTACGCCTACGCGTTCGACTACGCCGACAACCAGATCCTGTCCAACGTGTGCGAGTCCCTCCTGCGGCTCAACCCCGACTTCACGCTCAGCCCGGGCCTCGCCGAGTCGTACGAGCACCCGACGCCCGAGACGTTCGTCTATACGATCCGCGAGGGCGTGACCTTCCACGACGGCACGCCGCTCACGGCCGCCGACGTCGTGGCGTCGATGAACCGCCACCTCGACCCCGCCGTCGGTTCGTTCTGGTACTCGGCGTACCAGAACGTCACCTCGATCGAGCAGACCGGCGACCGCCAGGTCACCGTGACGCTCGCGGTGCCCGGCGAGCAGTTCAACCTCGCGATGGGGAGCTCGGCCGGCGTCATCGAGTCGGCCGCGACGCTCGCGGCGAAGGGCGCCGACTACGGCAACTCCACCGGCGGCGTCAACTGCACGGGCCCGTTCGAGCTCGCCGACTGGAAGTCGGGGGAGTCGATCACCCTGAAGCGCTACGACGGCTACTGGGACGCCTCGCTCAAGGCGAAGGCGGCGGAGGTGACCTTCGTCTTCATGGCCGACCCGACGGCGCGCGTCAATGCGCTGGCGTCGGGCGACGTCGACGGCTCGTGGCTCGTCCCGTCGTCGGCGGTGCAGCAGCTGCAGAACTCCAAGGCCGGCGACATGTACTTCGGCCTCACCTCGGCCGTCGGCAGCCTCGTCGTCAGCAACCTGCAGGGCCCCCTCGGCGACCTGAAGGTGCGCCAGGCGCTCATGATGGCGCTCGACCGCAAGGGGATCCTGGATGCCGCGGGCAGCGGCATCGGCGAGGTGACGAACGTGCTCACCACGAAGTCGGTCTGGGTCGGCGCGGATGCGGGCGCGGTCGACAGCGCCTTCACCGACGTCGAGCCGTACGACTACGACCTGGCCGCCGCGAAGAAGCTCGTGGAGGACGCCGGCGTCGCCGGCGAGGAGGTCACGATCGTGACGGCACCCATCTCGGGCGAGTTCGCCGTCATCTCGCAGGCCACCGCCGCGGCGCTGGAGTCGATCGGGCTCAAGGCGAAGATCGAGTCGATCACCCCGGGTGCGTACACGACGATGTTCTCCGACCCCAGCGCGCGCGAGGGCGTGGACCTCTTCTACACGAACTGGTACCTGTCCAGCCCCGACCCGCTCGAGATGTACGGCGTGCTCCGGACGGGCGAGTTCAGCAACTACGGCGGCTGGAGCGACCCCGAGTTCGACGAGGTCGTCAACACCGCGATGGCCATCGACGATCCCGCCGCGCGGAGCGCCGAGACGGCGAAGGCGCAGCAGATCGCGAACGCCCAGCTTCCGTGGCTGCCGCTGTACACGGCTCCCACGACGCTGTTCCTGGGCACGCGCATCACGGGCGCGGCCCCCTCGATCGCGTACCTCTATTACCCGTGGGCGGCGACCATCGGCGCGCGGTAGCGCTCGGTGGTCCCTGAAGGAAAGGCGAGCGCGTGATCGCCGTCCGTCGCGTCGCGGGGAAGCCGGGTGGGCTCCTGCTCACCCTCTTCCTCGCGTCGCTGCTCATCTTCTTCTCCCGCTTCCTCGTCCCGGGAGACCCGGTCGACTTCCTCCTGCGCGGGCGCAAGCCCAGCCCCGAGGCGATCGCCGAGGTGACGGCGCAGTACGGCCTCGACCTCCCGCCATGGCAGCAGTACCTCGACTGGGTGGGCGGCATCCTGCAGGGCGACTTCGGACGCTCGCTGCAGTACCGCCAGGACGTCACGACCGTCATCGGCGACCGCCTCCCGGTGACGCTCGGACTCGTCGTGATGGCGGGACTCATGATCGCGATCGCGGGGCTGGGCTTCGGCACGATCGCCGCGCTCAACCGCGGCCGCTCCGGCGACCGGCTCGTGCTCATCGCCCTGACGGTCCTCGCCGCCATCCCGTCGTTCGTCGGGTCGATCGTGCTCATCGCGGTGTTCTCGGTGCAGCTCGGCTGGTTCCCGTCGTTCGGGTCGGGCGAGGGGTTCTGGGACACGGTGTACCACCTCGTCCTGCCGTCGGTCGCGCTCGCGATCGTCTTCACGGTGCTGGTCGCCAAGGTCACACGCTCCGCGATGGTCGAGCAGCTCGTCCGCGAGCACGTCGAGGTCGCGACGAGCCGCGGCCTCTCCCGCGGCGCGGTCGTGGGTCGCCACGTGTTCCGCAATGCGCTGTGGCCCATCGTCACGGTGAGCGGCATCCTCGTGGCGGGACTCCTCGTCGCGAGCGCGATCGTCGAGTCCGCGTTCGGGCTCGCCGGTATGGGCTCGCTCCTCGTGCAGTCGGTCGATCGCCTCGACTTCCCCGTCGTGCAGGCGATCGTGCTCCTGGTCGTGACGGCGTTCGTCGTCGTCAACGCGATCGTCGACGTGCTCGAGCCGTGGATCGATCCGCGGACGGCGGCGGGGGCGGGTGCGCGATGACCTCTCCCACGATCGCCGTGCGGGTGCTGCGCATGCCCCGTGCGACGCGGACGGATGCCTTCCTGCTGATCGCCGTCGCCGTGCTCGTGCTCTTCGCGCTCGCGGCGGTCTTCGCGCCGCTCGTCGCGCCGTAGGATCCCGAGGCGGTCGATCTCGGCGCCGTGTACGCGTCGCCGAGCCCGGCGCACTGGCTCGGCACAGACGCGCTGGGGCGCGACATCCTGAGCCGCATCATCTACGGAGCCCGGACGGCGCTGCTCGGTCCGCTCCTCGTCGTGATCCTCTCGACGGCGCTCGGCGCCCTCCTCGGCCTGCTCGCGGGGTGGCGGAGCGGATGGCTCGACGCGACGCTCGGGCGTCTGTTCGACGTCGTGTTCGCCTTCCCGTCGCTCCTCATCGCCATCATGGCCGTCGCGCTCTTCGGCAAGGGGCTCGTCGCTCCCGTCATCGCGATGAGCATCGCCTACATCCCGTTCGTCGCGCGGCTGACCCGCACGCTCGTGACCGCCGAGCGCAACCGCTCGTACGTCTCGGCGTATCGCGTGCAGGGGTTCGGCGGGGCGTGGATCGCGCTGCGCCGCGTGCTGCCGAACGTCACGCCCGTCGTCGGGGCGCAGTCGACGCTCAACTTCGGCTACGTCCTGGCCGAGCTCGCTGCACTGTCGTTCCTCGGACTCGGCGTGCAGCCGCCGACGCCGGATTGGGGATCCATGATCAACGAAGCGCAGGCGGGCCTCGCCGGCGGCCACTTCCTGCCGGCCATCGCCCCCGCCGTCGCGGTCGTGCTCGTCGTCGTGGCGGTCAACATCATCGGCGAGGAGCTCCCCCGCCGGGTCGGAGGCGGATCGCGATGACCCTGCTCGACATCCAGGGCCTCACGCTGGACCTGCCCGACGGCACGGAGCTCCTGCGCGGCATCTCGCTGTCGGTCTCCGCCGGCGAGACGGTCGGGCTCGTGGGCGAGTCCGGCTCGGGCAAGTCGCTCACCGCGCGGTCGGTGCTCGGTCTCCTTCCCGATCGGGCGCGCACGACCGGCTCGGTGCGCGTCGACGGGCTCGAGGTGCTCGGCGCCTCCCGCCGGGACCTCCTCGAGGTGCGCCGTCGCCGCGCGGCGATGATCTTCCAGGATCCGCGGGCGGGCATCAACCCGATGCGCACGATCGGCGACCACATGACGGAGTCGCTGCGGCTGTGCCAGGGCGTCAGCCGCGCCGCCGCGAAGGACCGTGCGCTCGAGCTTCTGGCAGCCGTGCGCCTGCCGCGGCCGGACGACCACTTCGACCAGTACCCGCACGAGCTGTCGGGCGGCATGCTGCAGCGCGTCATGATCGCGGGCGCCCTCACGAGCGATCCGAAGCTGCTCGTGTGCGACGAGCCCACGACCGCCCTCGACGTGACGACGCAGGCCGACATCGTCGCGCTCCTGCAGGAGCTCCGGGATGCCCGGGCCATGGGCCTGCTGTTCATCACGCACGACCTCAACCTGGCCGCCTCGCTCTGCGACCGACTGGTCGTGATGCGCGCGGGGGCCGTCGAGGAGGAGGGCCCGGCGCGCACGGTGCTCCTCGCGCCGCAGACCGCCTACGCCGAGCGGCTGGTCGCCGCGACGCCGTCGCTCACGGCTCCTCTCGCCGAGCCGCCGGGCGCCGTCGACGCCGGGTCACTGGCCGCCGCCGAGCCGATGCTCACGGTGCGGGGCCTCGGCAAGACGTACGCCTCGCGGGGGAAGGAGCCGGTCGTCGCGGTTCGGGATGCCTCGCTCGAGGTTCCCGCCGGCGGCTCCCTCGCCATCGTCGGCGAGTCCGGTTCGGGCAAGTCGACGCTCGCGCGGATGATCGTGGGCCTCGAGCAGGCCGACGCCGGCGACATCCGCATCGCCGGCCGCGAGCGGACGACCGTTCCCCGGACACGTGCGGAGCGACGCGCGCACGCGCGCAGCGTCCAGATGGTGTTCCAGGACCCCTACCTCTCACTCGATCCGCGCATCACGGCGGGCCGCGCCATCGAGGACGCGCTCCGCCTCCACGGACGCGCGAGCGCGAAGGACGCGCGGGCGCGCGTCCTCGAGCTCCTCGCGGCGGTCGGCCTCGAGGAGAAGCACGCGGCCGCCCGCCCGCGCACCCTCTCGGGCGGGCAGCGCCAGCGCGTCGCGATCGCCCGGGCGCTCGCGATCGAGCCGGATGTGCTGGTGATGGACGAGGCGACCAGCGCCCTCGACGTGTCGGTGCAGGCGCAGGTGCTCGACCTCGTCGCGCGCATCCGCGCCGAGCGCGGTCTGACGCTCGTGTTCATCAGCCACGACCTGGCCGTCGTGCGGCGCGTGTGCGACCGCACGCTCGTGATGAGCAGGGGCGAGATCGTCGAGCAGGGCCGGACGTCGGAGCTTCTGGCCGACCCGCAGCATCCCTACACCCGCCGTCTCCTCGCCTCCGTGCCGGAGCCCCTGCACCGGTGAGAACAGGGGTGTGCGGTATACAGGAGGCATGCCGGTCCGCACGCCAGACCCCGATCCGAACGAGAGCGACGACCAGGGCACGCCCCGCGATCCTCTCGGCGGCATCGGCGCGTCGTTCGGGGTCCCGGGTCGTCCCCTCGGGGACGGCACGTTCGGATCGCCCGCCCCGGGCAACGCCGCGAACCCGGGATGGCTCACCGACATCGAGCTGGCCGAGGCGCGGCGCCGCCTGCCGATGCTCTACGTCGAGGCGATCCCCGTCCGCACCGACGGCGTCGGCGCGGTCACGCAGGTCGGCATCCTGCTGCGCGCGACGCCGCTCGGCGAGATCACGCGCTCGATCGTGTCGGGCCGCATCCGCTACGGCGAGACCGTGCGCGACGCGCTCTTCCGTCACCTCGAGAACGATCTCGGGCCCATGGCCTTCCCGCTGCTGCCGCCGCAGCCCGTGCCCTTCACGGTCGCCGAGTACTTCCCGATCCCCGGTGTGAGCGCGTTCCACGACGACCGTCAGCACGCCGTGTCGCTCGCCTTCGTCGTGCCCGTGACGGGCACGTGCGAGCCGCGCCAGGACGCGCTCGAGGTCACGTGGCTCTCACCGGAGGAGGCGGCATCCGATTCCCTCGCCGCCGAGATGGAAGGCGGCCGCGGCACGCTCGTCCGCCTCGCGCTCGCGAGCGTCGGCGCCCTCCGCTGACCCCTCTCGGCGCCGCTGCAGCGGGGTCGTGCACAGGCCCGCCGCCGCGGGCCGGATCTCCCAGGCGCGAGAGGTAGAGTTCTCACACCCGAGGCACGGTTCGCCGTGCCGAATCCCCCCACCTGTCGACGCGGAGCGCGACGTTCCTCCTCCGCCGACCCCTCGCATCCGCGCGGTCGGCGCGGTCCGAGCGCGCGCTCCTGACCCTCGTCCGAACGGAGACACAGATGTCCGACCAGCCCTCGCCGGAGCGCCCGACCGACGCCGACGGCATGTCGCCGTTCCAGGAGCTCATCGACGGCGGCACGCCCGCCGCCGAGGCCGCCGTCTTCACGACCGCCTTCCGCGGATACGACAAGGACGAAGTGGATGCCGCCGTGGCCGGCCTCAACGCCCGCGTCCGGTCCGCCACCGAGCAGGTGTCGGTGCTCAAGCAGCACCAGCGCCGCGCCGGCGCCGCGCTCGCGCAGAGCCGCGAGAAGGTCGAGCGCCTCGAGGCCGAGCTCGCCACGGCCGACCAGCAGCGCCGCGAGGCCGTCGAGCGCGTCGAGGCCGAGATCAAGGCCGCGCAGGCGCAGGGCCGCGACGCCGTCGAGCGCGCGCAGGCCGAGGCGACCGCCGCGTCGGCGCAGGAGCGCGACGAGGTCGAGCGTCTGCGGGCCGAGCTCGCCGCCGCCGAGGCGCGCGCGACCGAGGCCGAGAAGCGCGTGCAGACCCTCAGCGACGAGCTCGTCGGCGCAGCGGCCGACACCCCGAACCGTCCCCAGTTCGAAGAGGTGCTTCGCGTCGCCGAGGAGCAGGCGGGCGTCCTCATCCGCAACGCGACGGTCCAGGGCGAGCGCCTCCTCATCGTCGCCCGCGAAGAGATCGACAAGCGCCACAAGGATGCCCGTGCCGAGGCGGAGTCGATCATCGGCCAGGCGCAGCACGACGCGCAGCAGGCGCGTCTGCGCATCGAGACCGAGCTGACGGCCCACGAGGCGCGCCTCGAGCGCGAGGCCGCGCACGCCGCCGAGAAGATCTCGCAGGCCGAGCGCGAGGCCGCCGCCATCCGCTCCGAGGCGGAGAAGGGCGCCGCGGCGCTGCGCACGATGGTCGCCCGCGAGACCGACCTCGCGCGTGCCGAGGCCGACGAGGCCGTGCGCGAGCAGCGCATGCGCGCGCTCGAGTTCGAGGCATCCCTCACCCGCCGTCAGGACGACGCGCAGCAGGAGTTCCTCATGCTGCACAACCAGGCCGTCGCGCACGCCGAGCGCATCACGCTCGACGCCAACGAGCAGGTCGCGGCGTCGCTCGAGCACGCCCAGCGGGTCGCGTCGAAGGCCGAGGACTTCGAGCGCCTCATGCGTGCGCAGGCGCAGCAGATCGAGGCCGACGCCAACCTCCGCGCCCGCGAGACGCTCGAGAAGTCGCGCGACAAGGCGCAGCGCATCCTCGACCTCGTCACCGACCACTCGCAGTCGGTGCTGCGCGACGCCGAGGACCGCACGCGCCAGCTGCGCTGGCAGCAGCACCAGCTCGTGAGCTTCATGGCCGAGGTGAAGGAGCTCATCCGCCCCGGCACGCCGCTCGACGAGGCCGCCGCCGCGATCGGCGAGCAGGTTCCCGGCGCGCAGGACGCGGACCGCGGCGAGGACTCCGGCTACGCCGACGACGTCGACGCCGAGCTGGCCGAGCTCGTCGAGCACGGCTCCGACGACGCGGGCGAGGAGGCCGTCGAGGGCGAGCACGTCGAGGCTTCCGAGGGCGACGGCCAGGCCGAGGAGCTCTCGCACGCCGAGAACTGATCCCGCACACGAACGCGGGGCCGGCGCCGTCAGGCAGCCGGCCCCGCGTTCGCGTTTCAGGTCGAGATCAGCGCGTCGTCTCCCGCGCGATCGCTGCGAGGAACGCGTCGATGTCGTTCTCGCTCGTGTCGAACGAGCACATCCACCGCACCTCGTTGCGCGCGGCATCCCAGTCGTAGAAGCGGAACGACTCCCGGAGGCGGTCGGCGACGCCGTCCGGCAGGGTCGCGAAGACGCCGTTGGCCTGCGTCGGCTGCGTGAACGCGACACCGCGGATCGAGCCGTCCGCGAGTCCCGCCTCGATGCCCGCCCGCAGGCGCTGCGCCATGGCGTTCGAGTGCCTGGCGTTCCGCAGCCACAGGTCGCCCTCGAGCAGCGCGACGAGCTGCGCCGAGACGAAGCGCATCTTCGACGACAGCTGCATGTCGAGCTTGCGGAGGTACGTGATGCCCGACGACGCCTCGGGGTCGAGCACGACGACGGCTTCGCCGACCATCGCGCCGTTCTTGGTGCCGCCGAAGCTCAGGACGTCCACTCCCGCGTCGCGCGTGAAGGCGCGGAGCGGCAGGTCGAGGGATGCCGCGGCGTTGGCGATCCGCGACCCGTCGAGGTGCAGCCGCATCCCGAGCGGGTGGATGTGGTCGGCGATCGCGCGGATCTCGTCGGGCGTGTAGAGCGTCCCCAGCTCGGTCGACTGCGTGATGGAGACGACGAGCGGCTGCGCGCGGTGCTCGTCTCCCCAGCCCCACGCCTCGCGGTCGATGAGCTCGGGGGTGAGCTTGCCGTCCTCGGTCGGGACGTTCAGGATCTTGATGCCCGCGACGCGCTCGGGAGCCCCGCCCTCGTCGGTGTTGATGTGGGCGGTCGAGGCGGAGACGACGGCGCCCCAGCGCGGGAGCATCGACTGCAGGCCCACGACATTGGCGCCGGTGCCGTTGAAGACGGGGAACGCCTGCACGCCCTCGCCGAAGTGGCGGGCCATGACCTCCTGCAGGCGCTCGGTGTAGACGTCCTCGCCGTACGCGACCTGGTGGCCCTCGTTGGCGGCCGCGATGGCGGCGAGGATCTCGGGGTGGATGCCCGAGTAGTTGTCGGACGCGAAGCCGCGCACATTCGGATCGTGGATCGTGGTCACGGTCATCCAATCTAGTTCGGGGGCAGGAGGTCGCCGCGTGCACGAACTCCTCAAGAATCCGCTCGGAGAGCCCCGACACGCCGTCATCCGGTGCCCGCCGGGTCGGCGAGTGAGGAGTTGGTGCCCGCCGGGTCAGGAGAGTTCGACGATGGTGTCGTTGACGTCGGCGGCGTCCGCATCCCAGAGGTCTGCGAAGGCGTCGGCGAGGGTCTGCTCGAGTCCGTCGAGGGCCTTCACGCGGAACACGACGGAGGCCGCTGTCAGCGGGCGCCCGGCGTCCCGTGCGTCCTTCGCGAAGCCCTGGGCGACGGCGCGCGTCCAGGCCTCGCTCGCCGCCTTGATCGCGGCGTAGTTCGCCCCGCCGGCGAGCGGCCGCGCGACGGCGGTCGACGAGACCATCGCGAAGCGTCCGGCCGGGGACGCGCGCAGGTCGTCGTCGAACGCGCGCGTGACGTGGCGCAGGGCTGTGAGCGAGCGCTCGAGGAAGCGGTAGTCGTCGTCGCTCTGTCCGGCGAGACCGCCGCCGCCGCGCCAGCCGCCGACGAGATGCAGGATGCCGTCGACCCGGCCGACCAGGCTGTGCGTGCGATCTGCGAGCCCTCGCACGGAGGTCTCGTCGGTGAGGTCGCAGGTCTGGGTCATGAGGCGCGGCAGTGCGTCCGCGAGCTCGGCGAGCTTGTCCGGGTCGCGGCCCGCCACCACGACCCTCGCGCCGCGATCGAGCAGCGTTCGTGCGGCGACGGCGCCCGCGGCGCTCGTCCCTCCCGCGAGCAGCACGAGTCGGCCGTGCAGTGCTGACGTCATGGGTTCATCCTTCCATCGGCTTCCGGGTGTCGGAGGGGCGGACTAGCCTCGCATCAGTGTCAGGGTGACAGTGCCGCGTTGCGGTGGTTGGATCCTGATCACCTGGCGTCTGGCTCTTAGCCTCGCTGCCGCCTTCGGGTTGGCGTGCATGCGTTTTGCCGGCGTCTGGTGTGATGGACCGGCCGGCGTGACTTGATAGGAGCGTGGCATCGCCCCCCGACTGAGGTTTGTCCGCCGACCGGCCCAACCTGTCCCATTCGGATTCAGGAAGGAGACGATTCCCATGGTGATCGTCATCGGCGCGGATGTCCACAAGGCCACACACACCTTCGTTGCGGTCGACGAAGTCGGCCGCAGACTCGGCGAGAAGACCGTGAGAGCCACGACTGGCGGCCACGAGGCGGCGTTGCGGTGGGCCAGGCGCGAGCTTCCCGGCGAGTTGCGGTGGGGTATCGAGGACTGCCGTCACCTGTCGGCGCGGCTCGAGCGTGACCTGCTCGCGGCGGGGCAGGACGTGGTGCGGGTGCCGCCGAAGCTGATGGCCCAGTCCCGCGCATCCAGCCGGGAGCGGGGCAAGTCCGACCCGATCGACGCGATGGCCGTGGCCCGCGCGGTGCTGCGTGAGCCCGGTCTCCCGGTCGCGTCGCACGACGAGTCGACCCGCGAACTGAAGCTGCTGGTCGACCGCAGAGAAGACCTGGTCAGCGAAAGGACCCGTCAGATCAACCGGCTCCGCTGGCATCTGCACGAACTGGATCCTGAGTTCGATGTTCCGGTGAAGGGGTTCGCGATCGGCAAGCAACGGCGACGGGTCGCTGACTGGCTGGACGGCCGCACCGGCCTGGTCGCTGAGCTGGCGCGTGACATCCTCGCCGATATCGGGCAGGGCAGCATCCGGATCGACGATCTCGAGAAGAGGATCACCGCGCTGGTGCAGGACCGCTACCGGCACCTTCTCGCGATCCCCGGCTGCGGGCCCCTCACCGCCGCGAAGATCGCCGGGGAGACCGCGAACGTCAACCGGTTCCGGTCCGAAGCATGCTTCGCGATGAACGCAGGCGTCGCACCGCTCCCGGTCTGGTCAGGGAACACCCGCGGCAGAGTCCGGATGAGCCGCACCGGCAATCGACAACTCAACGCAGCCCTTCACCGCATCGCAGTCACCCAGATCCGCCTCGACGGCCTCGGCCGCGCGTACTACCGCAAACGCCTCGACCACGGCGACTCCACCGTCGAAGCCCTCCGCTGCCTGAAACGCCGCCTCTGCCGCATCGTGTTCCACGCCCTTCACGCCGACCAACGACCCGCCCACATTCCCTCCAGCCTCCCCCTCACGGCCTGAAACTTGACATAGGAGAAACGCATGGCCGACGAGACCGGTGCCTCGGACCAGCCGACGACAGACGTGATCGCTCCGCCCGGCGGCATGCGCGTTTTCGTGCAGGTGCTCGTCAACACGGCGGTCGCCAACATCACGACGAGCTTCCTGTGGTTCGCCCTCACGTTCTGGGCCTATCTCGAGACGAAGTCGGTCCTCGCGACGGGCGTCATCGGCGGCGTCTACATGCTCCTGATCGCACTGTTCGGGATGCTGTTCGGCACGCTCGTCGACCGTCACCGCAAGCACCGCGTCATGGTGCTGTCGGGCTTCGTGACGCTCGCGGCGTTCCTCGTCGCCGGCGCGCTGTGGGTCGCGCTCGGCGAGCAGACGCTCATCGACCTCGGCCAGCCCTGGTTCTGGATCTTCTCCGGCATCATCCTCGTGGGCGCGGTGGTCGAGAACCTCCGCAGCATCGCGCTGTCGACGACGGTGACGCTGCTCGTCCCCGTCGAGCGGCACGCCAACGCCAACGGCCTCGTCGGCACGGTGCAGGGCATGGCCTTCATGGTCACGAGCATCTTCAGCGGCCTCGCGATCGGCATCCTCGGCATGGGGTGGACCCTCGCGATCGCGCTCTTCCTGACGATCGCCGCCCTCGTGCACCTGCTCTTCCTCCGCATCCCCGAGAGTCGTCCCGCGACGACCGAGAAGCTGCCGCTCATCGACCTGCGCGGCAGTGTGCGGGCGGTCGCGGCCGTCTCCGGGCTCTTCGCCCTCATCGTCTTCTCGACCCTCAACAACCTCATCGGCGGCGTGTACATGGCCCTCATGGACCCGTACGGCCTCACGCTCTTCCCCGTCGAGTGGTGGGGGATCGTGCTGGGTGTGACGGCGACCGGGTTCATCATCGGCGGCGCACTCGTGGCGAAGTTCGGCCTCGGCCGCAATCCGATCCGCACGATGCTCGTCTTCGTCATCGCGATGGGCGTGCTCGGTGCGCTCTTCACGATCCGCGAGTGGTGGTGGCTGTACGCCCTCGGCATCTGGCTGTACATGTGCATCATCCCGGTCGTCGAGGCATCGGAGCAGACGGTCATCCAGAAGGTGGTGCCGTACCGCACGCAGGGCCGCGTGTTCGGCTTCGCCCAGGCCTTCGAGGCTGCCGCGGCGCCCATCACGGCGTTCCTCATCGCTCCGATCGCGCAGTTCTGGGTCATCCCGTACATGAATTCCGATGCGGGTCAGGAGACGTGGGGCTGGCTGCTGGGCGACGGCGAGGCGCGCGGCATCGCGCTCATCTTCCTCGTCTCGGGCCTCGTGATGGTCGTGCTGGCGCTCCTCGCCTTCACGACGAAGGCGTACCGCACGCTGTCGGCCGAGTACGAGACAGCGGAGCCGGCCCCGGCCGACCCCGCTGTCTGACGCGTCAGTCCGTGCCGCGGATCCCCGCGGTCGACTCGATGACGGGGCGCATCTTCTTCTCGAGCGCCTCGTAGAACATCGAGAGCGGGAACTCGTCGTCGAGCACGGCGTCGGTGTAGCCCTTCGGCGCACCGGCGAGCACCTCGTCGGAGAGGCCTCGAGCCCAGATAGATGCCGGGTTCGGCGTCAGCGTGCCGCGCACGAGGTCGTACGCGGCGAGCCAGTGCGCCGTCTTCGGACGGTCGATCGAGCGCCAGTAGAGCTCGTCGATCGCGTCGGCGAGCGCGACGACCGCCGCCGGCACGTCGTCCCAGTCGAACGCGAGCGAGGTGTCGGTCCAGTGCAGCACGTTGCGCTGGTGCAG
This sequence comes from Microbacterium sp. AZCO, assembly GCF_039614715.1. GTDB lineage: Bacteria > Actinomycetota > Actinomycetes > Actinomycetales > Microbacteriaceae > Microbacterium. The sequence continues at coordinate 4,148,988 of NZ_CP154857.1, forward strand.
CCACGCGAACAGCAGCTGGCCGCCGAGTCCGTCGTAGTTGCGCACGCGGGAGCCGGTGATCGCGAAGCGGAAGATGCGGTCGAAGATCACGGCGTACTGCACGAGCTTCGCGTGCTTCAGCATCGCCGCCTCTGCCGCATCCAGGCCCACCGTCTCGCGGGCCGCGAGCCGGCGCTCGATGGCGACGCACTCCCGGAACGCGGTGAGGTCGCACCGCAGCTCTTCCAGCGAGTACAGGAAGTACGGCATCCGCTGCTTGATCATGAACGGGTCGAACGGCAGGTCGCCGCGCATGTGGGTGCGGTCGTGGATGATGTCCCACATCACGAACGTCTGCTCGGTGAGCGCCTGATCGTCGAGCATCGCGGCGGCCTCGGCCGGGAGCTCGAGCTTCGTGATCTCGGCGGCGGCGCGCACGACCCGGCGGTAGCGCGCGGCCTCGCGGTCCTGGAAGATCGCGCCCCACGTGAACGTCGGGATCTCGCGCATCGCGACGGTCTCGGGGAACAGGACGGCGGAGTTGGTGTCGTAGCCCGGCGTGAAGTCGACCAGCCGCAGCGAGACGAAGAGCTTGTTGCCGTAGTCGCCGGCCTCGAGCTGCGCGATGAACTCCGGCCAGATCACCTCGACCAGCAGAGCCTCGACGAAGCGGCTCCGCGAGCCGTTCTGCGTGTACATCGGGAAGACGACGAGGTGACGGATGCCGTCGATCCGGTGCTGCTGCGGCTGGAAGGCGACGAGCGAGTCGAGGAAGTCGGGCACGCCGAACCCTTCCCGCGCCCAGCGCTCGAAGTCGCGGACCGAGGCGCGGAGGTACTCGTCATCGTGCGGGAAGAGGGGCCGCAGCTCCTCGATCGAGGTGATGATCGCGGCGACGTGCTCCTCGGCGATCGCGCGGTGCGCGGCATCCTGAATCGATCCGTCCTGCGCCTGCAGAGCCTGAAGCGCCGTCGCGGCGTCCTTGAGCGACAGCCAGGCGAGGGAGCGCTCGACACCGCGCACGTCCTCGACGACCTCGGGTTCGCCGACGATCGCCTGGGTCGCACCGGAGTGGGCGTGGCTGATGGACATGGGGAAACCTCCGATCGGTGGATCCGTGACTGCGAGCAGACCCGAGTCTACGGGAAGGATTCCGGCGATATCGACCTGAGGCAGGAATCCTTCCGGTGCGGGCGAAGCGGGCGCTGGTATTTTCGAGACATGAGCGCCACCGATCCGCCGATCGACGACCCCCACGGCCCCCGCCTCGATGACCCTGTCGACGGCGCGATCGTGCGGGAGGTCTCGCGGGATGCGCGAGCGACCCTCGCCGACATCTCGAAGGCTGTCGGGCTCTCGGTCTCGGCCGTGCAGGCCCGGCTGCGCCGCCTCGAGGCGCGCGGCGTGATCGTCGGGTATCGGGCGCTCCTCGACCCCGAGGCCGTCGGCCGGCCGCTCTCCGCCTTCATCGAGATCACGCCGCTCGATCTCGCGCAGCCCGACAACGCGCCGGAGCTGCTCGAGCATCTGACCGAGATCGAAGCGTGCCATTCCGTCGCGGGGGCGGCGAGCTACATGCTCTTCGTGCGTGTCGCCTCGCCGCGCGCGCTCGAGGAGCTGATCCGCGACATCCGCCTCGCGGCATCCGTCAGCACCCGGACGACCGTCGTGCTGCAGACCTTCTACGAGAACCGGCCGATCGTGCCGGCGCAGGGCGTCGCATGAGCGAGTCTCCGGTCCCCGCCCCCGGCACCGCAGGGCCGACGCTCCGGCTCGATCCGCATCCGAGGGGCGCCGGCGTGCTCATCGTCCGCAACCCGCGCTCGGGTCGGGACGTCATCCGCTCGGACCCGTCCGACCTCCTCGCCGAGCGCCTCCCCGACGCCGACATCCGCGAGCTCGTGGAGGGGGAGTCGCTCGACGACGTCGTGGATGCTGCGATCCGGGGTCCTCAGCCGCCGGAGGTCCTCGGGGTGCTGGGCGGCGACGGGTCCGTCGCGCGCATGGCACACCTCGCGCGCAGGCACGACCGCCCCCTCCTCGTGCTGCCCGGCGGGACGTTCAACCACTTCGCCCGCGCGGTGGGGATCGACGGCGTCGATGCGGCGATCGACGCGCTCGAGGCGGGGACGGGTGTGAGCGTGACCGCGGCGGAGGTGTCCGCCGACGGCGAAGAGCCGAAGACTGTGCTCAACGCCGTCTCGATCGGCACCTACCCGCTCGTCGTGTCGGAGCGCGAGGACCGCATGGACGACCTCGGCAAGTGGCTCGGCGGAGTCGCGGCGATCAGAAGAGCGCTGCGGGATGCGGCACCGGTCACGGTCTCGCGGGAGGGGCGCCGGGCGCGGGTGTGGTCTGTCTTCGTGAGCGTCGGCCGCAACGATCCCGAGAGGCTCGCCACGATGCAGCGGCAGACGATCGACGACGATCTGCTCGACGTGCGGCTGCACCACGCACGCGGGTCGCGGCTGCGCGCCGTCGCCTCACTCGCCTTCGGCCACAAGACGATCGCGGTGCTCCGGGCGGTCGGACTGATGCCGCCCGAGTCCGATGTCGAGCGTCTCGTCGTGCGCGAGCTGAAACTCGCCGTCACGCCCGCGCCGGGTGCGCCGTCGGTGTACGTGCACGACGGCGAGCTCGAGGAGGAGGCCCTCGACGGGTTCACCCTCCGGTGCGTCGTCGTGCCCGATGCCGTGCGGGTCTACGCGCCCCGCGCGTAGGCCGCACGTCGGCATCCATATCTTCCTATTGACAATGGGAAGATATCTGCCGATACTTTCACCATGAGACGTCGCGCCGGAACCCTCCTGCCGCTCGAGGCCGAGATCCTCGACGCCGGACTGCGCCTGCGGCGCTCCGGCGACGAGCACTTCCACGGCTTCGCGCTGGCGAAGGTGCTCGCGGGCGACGGGTCGACGCTCACGGCGCACGGCACCCTCTACAAGGCGCTCGGCAGGCTCGAGAAGGCGGGCCTGCTCGAGAGCGAGTGGGAGGATGCCGAGGCAGCCGGCGACGAGGGGCGCCCGCGTCGGCGTCTCTACAGCGTGACGGGCGCGGGTCAGCTCGCGCTCGCCGCACATCGGGCCGAGACCGCACGCAGCGCTCCCGTCGGGCGCGCCGCGTGGGAGGCGCTGTGAGCGCCCTGGTCCCCGGCCGCACAGCCGGAGGCGATCGCGCGGCCGAGGCCGCCGCGGACGTCGCCCGGCGCTGGGTGCGCTGGTACGCAGGACTCGTGGGCACGGAGGCGGCCGAGCGTCGCCGTGCCGAGATCGAGTCCGATCTGTGGGAGCAGCGCGCCGACGCGCGAGAGAGCGGGAGCCGGCCATCGGCCGTCGCCGCCTCGATCGCGTGGCGGGTGGTCGCCGGCATGCCGGACGACCTCCTGTGGGTACGAACACAACGCCTGGCGATGCGGGGTCTGCAGGCCGACCGAAAGGCATCCGCCATGAACACTCTCGGACACACCCTCGCGCGCTGGTGGTGGGCCGCCGGCGCGGCCGTCCTCGCCGCGTTCCTCCTCTATGCCGGGATCGACAACCTCGTCGGCGAATATGCGCCGCTGCCGGAATCCGCCACGCAGTGCTTCGTCGCCCTCGCGTTCCTCGTCGCCGGCATCGCGGTGCGGGCGAAGGTGCCACGACTCTCCGCGGTCCTCATCGCCGCCCCTGCTCTGCCTCTGACGGGCATCTGGTGGGCCTGGCCCGTCGCCGTTCTGGCAGGTCTCGTCGCACTCGGCGCGATCGTCGAGATCGTCCGGCTCAGCGCACCCGGCGTCCCAGCCCGAGCAGGTGCTGTGCTCGGCGCTCTGCTCCTGGGCGCCGCGTTCATCGCCCCCGCACTCGGATGGGGGCCCGGTGCCATCGGCGCCCCCGCCGTGTTCTTCGGGCTTGCTCTGCTGCTCGCCGCGGTCGGCGTCACCCTCCTCGTGCTGACCCGCGCCCGCGCTCCCCACCCGGTCGAGGCGCCGAAGGCGCCGACCCTCGTCGCCTGACCCGCGACCTTCCTCGAACCCCGGCACGTCCGCGGCACCGCCGCGACCCCGTGCGTGCCGGCCGCGGTCCGGGATGCCCCTCGGCACGGCATCCCGGACCGCGTATGTCTGCCCGGATGGCGTCCGGGTTCGTTCAGGATGCCGCGCCGCGGCGTCTCCCCGACCGCACCGACATCGGCGTGACGGATGACCCGGATACATCGCCCGACGGATGCCGCGGCATCCGCTCTCCCGTAGCGTGAAGGCGATGTTCCGTCCGCTCACGCCCGTCCAGATCGTCGTCGACGTCGTCGTGGCGGGCGTCTTCGCCGCCCTCATCGCGCCGGTCGAGTTCGCCCTCGGACGCGCCGCCGACAGCAATGCCCTGAGCACGACGCTCGTGACGGTGATCTTCGCCGGGGCGCTCGCCGTCCGGAGGCTCTCACCCGGCCTCGCGCTGGCGCTCGCCTGGCTCGGAGCCGTCGTGCAGATGGGGTTCTCGCGCCCGCCGGGGCTCGTCGACGTCGCGATCTTCGGGGTGCTCTACGCGACCGCCGCCTACGGGTCGCGGCTCGTCTTCTGGCTCGGGTTCTCGTCGGCCATCGTGGGTGCCGCGGTCATCACGTTCTACCTCGTCGCGGTGATGGCGATCCTCTCTGCCGGTCAGACCTGGCAGAGCATCACGTACGCGGCCGCGGTCCTCGTCGCGGCGCTCTTCGCGCTCCTCCTCGCGTGGACGGTGGGCGCGCTCGTGCGCACCGGCATCCGCGCTCGCGAGAACCGCGCCGCCCAGGTGCGCGCGGAGGCCGACACGGCGACGGAGCAGGAGCGCGTCCGCATCGCGCGCGACATGCACGACGTCGTCGCGCACTCGCTCGCGGTCGTGATCGCGCAGGCCGACGGCGCGCGGTATGCCGCGGCATCCGACCCCGCCGCCGCCACCGAGGCCCTCGGCACCATCTCCTCGACGGCGCGTTCGGCGCTCGCCGATGTCCGGCTGCTCCTCACCCAGCTCCGGCACAGCCAGGGCGACGGCCCGCAGCCCACCCTCGCCGACCTCGAGGAGCTCTACGCCCAGGTGCGCGCGGCCGGCGTCGACCTGCGCGTCGATGTCGACCCCGCACCTCCCGGAGAGCCGCCCGCCGCCGTGCAGCTCGCGATCTACCGCGTCCTGCAGGAGGCGCTCACGAACGCCCTGCGCCACGGCGACGGCGGAGTCGTGAGTGTGCGGCTCTCGTGGCTGCCCGACCGTGTCGACCTCGCGGTGCGCAACGGGACGGGGATGGATGCCGCGCCCGGCGCCGGGCACGGGCTCATCGGCATGCGCGAGCGGGCCCAGCTCGCGGGTGGCACGCTCTTGGCGGAGGCGGTCGACGGAGCCTTCCTCGTCCGCGCGACGATCCCGGTCGGGAGCCCCGCATGATCCGCGTCGTGCTGGTCGACGACCAGGCGCTCTTCCGCGCCGGCATCTGGATGCTCGTCGGCTCGCAGCCGGACCTCGAGGTCGTGGGCGAGGCGTCGGACGGTAAGGAGGCGATCGAGGTCGTTCGCGCGACGAAGCCGGACGTCGTGCTGATGGACATCCGCATGCCCGTCCTCGACGGCCTCGCCGCAACGGCGGAGCTGCTGCACGACGCCGATCCGCCGCGGATCGTCATGCTCACGACCTTCGACCTCGATGAAGCCGCAGCCCGCGCGATCCGTCAGGGGGCGAGCGGCTTCCTCCTCAAGGACGCCGATCCCGAGTTCCTGCTCGCCGCCATCCGCACCGTGCACTCCGGTTCGGCCGTCATCGCGGCATCCGCCACTCGCGACCTGTTCGAGCGGTTCACGGATGCCGCTCCCCGGCCCGTGCCGCCGGCGTACCGGGGGCTGACGGAGCGCGAGCGCGAGATCTTCGCGCTCGCCGCACGGGGTCTGTCGAACGCCGAGATCGCGGCGCGCGAGTTCCTCTCCGAGGCGACGGTGAAGACGCACATCAGCCGCATCCTGACGAAGCTCGGGCTGCGCGACCGCGTGCAGCTCGTGGTCTTCGCCTTCGAGCACGGGCTGGCCTGAGCGGCGCCGGGTCAGCGCCCCTCGAGAGCCGCGCGGTGCTTCTCGTACTTCGGCTTGCCGACCCACCGCCAGACGAGTCGCACGGGGCCGGGGAGGCTCTTGCGCATCCAGGCGTCGCCGCCGTCGGGCTGCGCCTCGAGGATGAGGCCGAGCGAGTTCCAGGTCTGCCCCTTCGGAGTCGCCTTGCGGCCGTGCTCCGAGAACCACTCGACCTCCTTCTGCGTGATGACGGTCTCCATGACGGGGACGATGTTCGCCTCCTCGTCGGGCAGGTGCACGTCGAGCGCGGCGTTGACACCGTCGAGGGCCGCGAGGACGGGCTCGGCATCCACCGCCTTCGCCGACCGCCGCCACGCGGGGAGCGCCGCGTCGAGCGCCGTCAGCTGCACGAGCATCGCCGCATGCTGCTGCTTCATGCGCTCGACGTGGACCGCGCACGCGGGCGCCCGCTCCTCGAGCGGCGCCCACAGCCGCGCGTCCTCTCCCTCGTGGTGGGCGTGCAGTGCGACCGACAGCAGGTCGAGCTGCTGCGCGACGACCTCGGCGTGCGCGGAGTCGCGCTCGGCGACGCCGCGGACGAGCGCGGGCCCCTCCCCGAAGCCCGCCTTGTACATGCGATGGATGTCGGCCATTCCGCTCGCGTCGCACGTCTTGGCCGTCGGGACGTCGCCGCTCGGCGGCAGAGGGGTGGCGGGCATCGTCGCTCCTTCATCGGCTCCCGCCCGACGCTAGCCCCGACCGCCGACAGGCGGAAGAGCCGCCGCCCGGATCATCCTCGAGATGTACGCGGATGCCTCTCCCGGCCGACGCGCGGACGCCTCCGGGATTCCTACCGTCGAAGCATGCACATCTCCTCCACCGACCTCGGGCTCGCGGCCCGGGTGCAGCAGCTGACCAAGTCCTACGGCTCGGGCGAAGGCGCGGTCACCGCGCTCGACGGCGTGAGCGTCGGCATCCGCCGCGGCGAGTTCACGGCGATCATGGGACCGTCGGGCTCGGGCAAGTCCACCCTCATGCACATCATGGCGGGCCTCGACGCCCCCACCGGCGGCCGCGCCTGGATCGGCGACACCGAGATCACGGGCCTCAGCGACCTCGAGCTCACGATCCTGCGACGCCGGCGCGTCGGCTTCGTCTTCCAGGCCTTCAACCTCGTGCCGACGCTCGACGCGATGGCGAACATCCTGCTGCCGTTCGACCTCGACGGTCGCCGCCCGACCGCGCTCGAGCGCGCCCGCATCGACGGTCTCGTCGCGTCGCTCGGACTCGGCTCGCGGCTCCGCCACCGCCCGCATGAGCTCTCCGGGGGTCAGCAGCAGCGGGTCGCGATCGCCCGCGCACTCGCGACGGCGCCCGACCTCGTCTTCGCCGACGAGCCCACCGGCAACCTCGACTCGCGCTCCGGCCGCGAGGTGCTCGCGCTGCTGCAGACCGCGAGCCGCGAGCACGGCCAGTCCATCGCGATGGTGACGCACGACCCCGTCGCGGCGAGCCACGCCGACCGCGTCCTGTTCCTGGGCGACGGGCGGATCACGGCCGACAAGCCCCGCCAGAGCGCCGAGGAGATCTCGGCGTACATGCTCGCGGCCGAGCTCGGGAGCACCGCTCCCGTCGCGGGCGCCACCACGACGATCGAGACCACGTCGGCTCCGGTGACAGCATGACCGCGGCGACCGTCGACACAGGGATGCCGCGGGGCGCGGCATCCCTCTCCCTCGGCTCTCTGCGCGAACGGGGGATGGGCGCGAGTGTGCTCGTCGCGGCGCTGTCGAGCGCCTTCGGCGTCGTGCTCATCTCCGCGACCGGCTTCATCGGCGCGATGCTGCGTGCCGACCCCTACGTCGGCGACAGCGGGACGCTCGCGTTCGTGCTGAGCTTCCTCACGACGCTGCTCGTCGGCGTCGCGGTCTACGTCGCGGCGATCGTCACGGCCAACACGTTCTCGACCGTCGTCGCGGGCCGCACGCGCCGGATCGCGCTGCTGCGCCTCATCGGAGCCTCCGCGCGCTCGCAGCGGCGCGAGGTCGCGCAGCAGGGTCTCGTGGTCGGAGTCATCGGGGCGTTCGTCGGACTCGTCGCGGGGACGCTGCTCTCGGCCGCGGGCGTCGCGATCCTGACCGCGGTCCTCGGACTCGACGGCGTCTCGTACTCGGTGGTGCAGGCATCCCTCCTGCTGCCCGCCGTCATCGTCGCCCTCACGACGTGGACCGCCGCGTGGGCGGGCTCGCGGCGCGTGCTCGCGGTCACTCCGCTGCAGGCCCTGGGCGGATCGGTCGAGGCGTCGCGCGAGACCGTGGCGCGGCGCAGCGGGCGGAACATCACGGCCCTCGTGCTCTTCATCGTCGGCGGCGCCCTGCTCGCGCTCGGCATCCTCGCCGGACTCGTCACGCCGCTCGGCGTCATGATCGCGTTCGTCGGCGGCATCCTGTCGTTCACCGGGCTCGCGCTCGGTGCGACGCTCGTCATGCCGCCCGTGCTCCGCCTCGTCGGCCGCTGGTTCGGCTCGTCGGCGACCGCGCGGCTCGCCGCCGAGAACGCCCTGCGCTACCCGGAGCGCTCGAGTCGCATGGCGATCGGCGTCGTGATGGGCGTGACGCTCGTGACGATGTTCGCCGTCGCGCTCGAGACCGTGAAGGCCGTGCTCACTGTCTCGGCGGGCGGTGAGCTCCCCGACGAGATCGGCACGGTCATCGACTCCTTCGCCGCCATCATGATGGGACTCGTCGGCGTCTCGGCCGTCATCGCCGCTGTCGGGCTCGTCAACCTCCTCACCCTCGGCGTCGTGCAGCGCCGCCGCGAGCTGGGACTGCTCCGCGCGCTCGGCCTCTCGAACGCCCAGGTGCGACGGGTCGTGCTGCTCGAGGCGGCGCACCTCACGATCGCAGCCCTCATCACGGGGCTCGTGCTCGGCGTCGTCTACGGCTGGGCCGGCGCGCAGTCGCTCCTCGGCTCGGTGCCGATCGACCCCGAGGCGCCGCGCGTCATGAACTTCGTGGCCCCGGCCGTGCCGTTCTGGCCCGTCGTCGTGATCATCGCCGCGACGGCGCTCCTCACCCTCGTCGCGACGGTCGTGCCGACCCGTCTCGCGACACGCGTCGCACCCGTCGAGGCGCTCGCGGAGTAGACCCGTCGCCGTTCGGGGCGGCGACGGCTCGGGATGCCGCGGCAGGGCTTCGCCGCGGCATCCCGTTCTTCCGTGTCATTCCTCGGGCGCGGTCTTCGGCTCGGGCGCGGACGCGGCCTCGGGCGCGGGCTCCGGCTCGGGCTCCTGCTCGGGTGCGGGTGCGGGTGCGGGCTCCGGCTCGGGTGCGGGTGCGGGCTCCGACTCGGGTGCGGGCTCGGGGTCGTGGGCCCAGGTCGGTGCGAGGGCCCGGATGCGCGCCCCTCGCCACTGCCACACGGTCCACAGCAGGGGCCACAGCGGGGCGGCCGTCGGGCCGCCGATGACGAGGCGATCGCGCCACAGCGTGCGCGACGGATCGCCGGGCGCCGGCGACACGGCCATCTGGTGATCCCACACGTCGAGGCTCGACAGCGGACCCGTGAGAGGAATGCCGCTGTCGCGGAAGATCCGGACGGGTCCGTGCGGGCCGTCGACGAACCGCTCGCTCATGTGGATGAGCTGGCGCCCCATCGGCACGACGCCGAGGGCGCTCAGCTGCACCGGCACGTCGTCGCCGGGCGACCACGAGGTCGGGAGGCCGTGCGGGACGAGCGGGTCGAGGTCGAGCAGGGGGCCGTACAGCTCGGCGACCGCGCGGGGCGAGTGCACCGCCCGCCAGGCGGCATCCGCATCGCAGTCGATCACGAGCTTGAGCAGAACACGCATGCTCCAGTCTCGCATCGGGTCGCCGCTTAGGCTCGAGGGATGCCCGAACCGCAGCATCCCTTCGACCAGTCGACGTACCAGGTCCGATTCGACTGGGGCGCTGAGGGGCTCGCCCGGCTCGCGCCGGCCGACGTCGTCGTGCTCGTGGACGTGCTCGACGCCTCGACCGACGTCATCGCCTCGACGGACCTCATCGCGGCGGGGGGCCGGCACGCGTCGGCAGATGGCCCAGGGGCCGGGGATCGGGATGCCTCGGCCGACGCCCTCGCCGCGGTGGCGCCCGCGGAGGGTCTCGTGCTCGTCGGGGCCCTCACGAACGCGTCGGCCGTCGCCGACGCCGTGCTCGCCGAGCAGCGTCGCCGCAGCGCGCGCACGAGCGTCGCCGTCATCGCCGTGGGCGACGGCCCGCGGTTCGCGATGGAGGACCTGCTCGGCGCCGGTGCCGTCATCGCCGCGCTCGCCGACCGCGGCATCGACCACTCGTCGCCCGAGGCGGCGGTCGCGTGCGAGGCCTTCCGCGCGCTGCGCGGTGCCGCCCGGCACCTCCTGACGGCGAGCGGCTCCGGCCGCGAGCGCGCCGACCGCGCCGACGACGTGCGGGCGGCCGCCGCCGTCGACGCGTCCACCGTCGTGCCGGTGCTGCGCCGTGGAGCGTTCGTCGCGCTCTGAGTGCTCGCCCCGGCACGCCGCTCCGAAGCCCCGGCGACGACATCTGACCCGACGCGTATCAGCGCGCCGATTCCTCCCTCTGCACTCCTGAGGAGGCCGTGCGGCCTCCCGTCAGCGAGAGAAGGAGAAGGCCATGGCTTCGCTTCCGGTGTTCCACACCACATCGGCGCGGCAGGACGACATCCAGGTCGAGAAGCTCGCCAGGGACGTGCTGGGCGGACACGATCTGAGGATCGACTCGCGCGGCGCGACGACCGCGGTGCGAGGACTCGACGTCACCGTCGACGCCGACCGTGCCCGCGGCGGCGTCTGGGCGGGGGATCTCAGCCGGCTGTGGGGCGATCCCCGCATCGACGTACCGAAGGACGACCAGGTCGCCGAGATCGCCCGCACCGTGCTCGACGAGCTGCGGCTGACGCCGGAGCTCACCGAACCGTTCCGGTACACGGAGCCCGGGGTGCGCCGCTCGAAGACCGTGACCGACGACGACAACGGTCGCAGCGTCGACGAGGGCGAGGCGACCTATGCGCGCGACGTCGTCGTGGACGTCTCGGGTCGCCCCGACATCCCGGGAGACGCGCTTCCGGTCTTCGGCGGAGGCGGACGCTTCCGCGCGACCGTCGGCGACGGCGGCCAGATCGTCGGCGTGCACGGGGTGTGGCGCGATGCGTTCCAAGCCGATGAGCTGCCCGTTCGCAGCGTCGAGGAGGCGATCGAGGCGGCGGGCCTCAGCCGCGACGGCAAGAACGTGCGCGTCACCGGCGCGCAGCTCGGCTACTACAGCGCCCCGTCGTTCGCGGCGCAGGACCTCCTGTTCCCCGTGTACGCCGTCACCGCTGATGTCCGAAACGGCGACGAGTGGATCCCCTCGCGGGTCACGCTCGTGCCGGCCACCGAGCTCGGCGAGGTCACCCGGCGGGAGGCGCCCGTGCCCGACCGCACGGAGGGCATCACGCTCTCGCCCGCGGTCCTGCGCGACGTCATCACGCCCGGCCGTGCGGTCCCGAGCGACCTCACCGTGAGCTCGGCGGCGCTGCGCCGCCGCGGCATCCAGCCCGAGAACGTCCTCACGCGGGGGCCGTCCGGCTCGATCTTCATCAAGCCGGGCCTCACGGGCATCGACCTCTCGGCGCTCCTCGAGGCGATCCGCCCGCGCTCCTTCGGCGCCTCGTGGATCGGCAGCTTCGGAGGGCTCGGCGGCAGCCAGGGCAACGCGCAGGGCTTCGTCGACGAGATGAGCGCCGAGGGGTGGCAGCGCCGGTTCAACTGGGGCAACCAGGCCGCGTGGAAGTCGGACTGGATCAGCAACGACGATCAGTACGTCGACGACGTCGACTTCGTGTTCTACACCGGTCACGCCGGTCCCGACGGATGGATGCTGGCCACCGGCGGCGCGGCGGACTGGCTGAACTACACCGAGATCGGCGCGCAGCCGAACAACCCGTCCGATCACTGGGGACGCAACAACCTGGAGTGGGCGGTGATCGCGGCCTGCGGTCCGCTCGAGGACGACATCATCAACGGCGGCGGCAACGTGCACGATCGGTGGCGCGGGGTCTTCGACGGCCTCCACCTGCTGCTCGGCTACGCCGCGGTCACCTTCGACAACGAGGAGGAGGGGCGCCGCATCGCGAGCTACGCGCGATCGGGCATGACGCTGCGCCAGGCGTGGTTCCGCGCGGCGCAGGAGATCCAGCCGTCGACCAACACGTACGGCGACCCGTACGGGCCCGACATCTACGCCGCGGCGTACTACATCGGCAACTCCACCGCGAACACGGCCGACGACCACCTGTGGGGACGCGGAACGGTCGGCCCCGACATCCGCAATTCGACCTACCGGGCGTGCACGTACTCGCCCTGCTGAGATCGAGCGGATGCCGACAGCGCGGCGCTCCGGGGGCGGGGCGCCGCGCTGGTGCGCGTCGGCGGGGAGCCGGCGCGCCGAGTCGGGGGAGGGCCGGCGCGCCGAGTCGGCGGAGGGCCGGCGCGGCGCTGCTGCACGTCGGCGTGTGGCCGGCGCGGCGCTGCTGCGCGTCAGCGCGGGACCCGCGCTGGTGCGCGTCGGCGCGTCAGCGGGGCGTCATGGCGGCGAGCCGCGTGGCGGGGGTGATCTCGCGCCGGGTCCAGGTGAAGAGGAACCGGGCGTCGAAGTGCGGTGCGCACTTGACGCACGACGTCGCCCGTGACGGGCGTCGGTGCCGGTACGCGGTGTGCCCCGCGGGACACACGCCCACCCACGGCGCCAGGTCGGTCGCCGTCTCGCCGTGATGGGTCACGCCGCCGACGTAGCCGAGGTCGCGGGCCATGGCCTTCCAGCGCGGGCCGTGCGCGGCATCCGCTCCCGCCAGGGCATGCGCGACCTCGTGCAGCAGCGTCTGGTGATTCGTGTCGTCGTCGTAGCGCGCCGCGAGGTAGCGCGACACCGTGATGCGCTTGCGCGTGTAGTCGCACTGCCCCGCGCGGCGCTTGGCGTTGTCGAACGCGAAGGTCCACGAGTCGTCGAGGTGGGACGCGATGAGGGCCTCCGCCCACAGGCGCACGCGATGCAGTTCCGACATGCCGGAGAGACTAGAACGAACCTGCGACAGTCAGCTGGCCACGGCCCGGGCGCGTCGGCGGTCGGCGGCGTCGACCGCGAGCAGCGTCGACTCGAGCTGCGCGTCGGTCGCTCCCGATTCCTGTCGCAGGAAGAGCGCGCGCTTGAAGTCCTCGCGCGCCGTCTCGTACTCCTCGGCGTCGTAGCGCACCTTGCCCCGGTGCTGGAGTGCGAAGGCGGCGATGGCGTTCCAGCCCTGCCCCTCGGCCTCCTCGGCGCACGTCGTCAGCTCCTGCTCGGCCGCCGCGTACGCGCCGCGCTGCTGCATGACCGAGGCGTGCAGGATGCGCGCTCGCAGCAGGTCCTTGCGCGTCCCCGCCATGCGCGCGAGGCGCACCGACTGCTCGGACAGCACGAGGGAGTCGTCGAGGCGGTCGAGCACCTTGAGCAGCCAGACGCGCTCGAGCAGGGCCGCGAGGCTGCGCTGCTCGCCGATCTCGTCGAGGCGCTCCTGGCACTGGCGCGGGTCGATGCGCTCGCGAAGGGTATCGGGGTCGTATCCGTGGATGTAGCTCACCGTCGACTCCTCTCCGCTGTCACCGGTTCGCCGTCCCAGTCTGCCCCGCGGTCCGCCGGGGAGGCGTCCCGGCACGCCGGGTCATCTCTCGAAGATGGATGCCGAGGGCTTCGGCGACGGCGTCGCGTCGGCGTCCGTCGCGGGTCGGGCTCCCCGCACGAACTCGTCGAACTCGTCGCCCTGGGCGACCTTCGCGGGGTGCGGGCCGGCGGCCATGAGGCGCGGCAGCCACTCGGTCGGCAGGGGAGCGGGGGATGCGGCGACCACGAGGTTGCCGAACCGCCGGCCCTTCAGGGTCTGCACCTCGGCGAGCACGACGACGTGCGGCAGCACGGCGCGCACTGTCGCGACCTGACGCCGCGCGAACGCGAGTCCCGCGCCGTCGGCGACGTTGACGAGCAGCACGCCGTCGGGGGCGAGCAGCCGCGCGGCCGCGGTGTAGAACTCGATCGTCGTGAGGTGGGCCGGCGTCTGGGCGCCCGAGTAGACGTCGGAGACGAGCAGGTCCACCGCCCCGACGAGCCCCGCCGGAAGCCGGCCGAGCCCCTCGCGCGCGTCGCCGATGCGCACGCGGATCGCGGCGCCCTTCGGCAGCGGGAGACTCTCGCGCACGAGGTCGACGAGCGCCGGCTCGAGCTCGATGACCTGCTGACGCGATCCCGGCCGGGTGGCCTCGACGTACCGCGGGATCGTCAGGGCCCCCGCGCCCAGGTGCACGGCGGTCAGCGGCTGGCCCGGCATCCGGAGCCTGTCGATCACGGCGCCCATCCGCGCGACGTATTCGAAGTGCAGGTGCGTCGGATCGTCGAGGTCGACGTGCGATTGCGGGGTTCCGTCGACGACGAGCTCGGACCCGCTCGTGAAGCCCGAGGGGACGATGCGCGCGATGGTGCCGTCGGAGAGCCGGGCCTGCGGGTCGTCACTCGGTTCCCGTCTCGCCCTCGCCATGGCTCAACGCTATCCGGGCACCGGCGCGGCCCGGCACGAACTCCTCAAAGAACCGCCCGCGGCGCCCGGCAGCGCGGCGTGTCGCGCCCGTGCGACGACGGAATTGAGGAGTTCGTGCACGGTTCGCACGCGAATGCGCCGGGCTACCGTGGGGGCATGCCCGCGATCGACCTCAATGCCGACCTCGGCGAGACCGTCGACGGGGTCCCGACGGCCGACGACGAGGCGATGTTCGCCGTCATCTCGAGCGCGAATGTCGCGTGCGGCGGGCATGCGGGAGATGCCGCGTCGATGCGCGCCGCCGTCGACCGCGCGCGGCGATTCGGTGTCGCGGTCGGCGCGCACCCGTCGTACCCGGACCAGGCCGGGTTCGGGCGCACCCGGATCGACATCGAGCCCGCCGCCCTCCGGGCGAGCGTCGCCGATCAGCTCGACGCTCTGCTCGCGGCCGGCGCCGACCTCCGGTACGTCAAGCCGCACGGCGCCCTGTACCACGCGGTGACGCGGGACGCGGGAGAGGCGGATGCCGTCGTCGCCGCCGTCGCCGACCTCTCCGCCCGCCTCGGCCGGGCGCTCTCGATCCTCGGACTCGACGGAGCCATCGCGGGCGCCGCCGCTCGTGCGGGGATTCCCTTCGTCCGCGAGGCGTTCCTCGACCGCGGCTACCGCGCCGACGGCTCGCTCGTGCCGCGCGGCGAGCCGGGCGATCTCCTCGACGATCCCGCGCTCGTAGCGGCGCGGGCCGTGCGCCTCGCGCGCGCCGGCCTGGTCGATGCCGTCGACGGATCCGACATCGCGGCGGACGCGGCGTCCCTCTGCCTCCACGGCGATTCGCCCGCCGCGGTCGCGATGGCGCGCGCCGTGCGAGCCGCTCTCGACGTGGAGGGCATCGAGGTGCGGGCGCCGTGGTGAGCCCGCGCCTGCTGCCGATGGGCGATCGCGCCGTCATCGCCGAGGTCGCCGCGCTCGATGAGGTGCTCGCCCTGCATGAGGCGCTCGCCGCGTCGCGCCCCCGAGGCGTCGTCGACCTCGTGCCCGCGGCGCGCACGGTCCTGGTGCAGGTCGACCCTCGCCGGCTGACGCTCGCGGCCGCGCGGTCGTGGATCCAGCGCACCGCGGAGGGGATGGATGCCGCGCCCCCGGTTCGCGCCGACGCGACGGTCGTCGAACTCGACGCGGTCTACGACGGGCCCGACCTCGCCGAGACGGCGGAGCTGCTGGGGCTGAGCCGCGACGAGCTCGTCGCCCGCCACTCCGGCGCCGAGTGGACCGTCGCCTTCACGGGCTTCGCTCCCGGGTTCGGGTACCTCGTGAGCGAGGACTGGCGCTTCGACGTGCCGCGCCTCGCGAGCCCCCGGACGCGCGTTCCGGCCGGTGCGATCGGCCTCGCCGGCGGCTTCTCGGGCGCCTATCCGCGCGAGACGCCGGGCGGCTGGCGCCTCATCGCGACCACGTCGGCCCTGCTTTTCGACCCGGATGCCGCGACGCCCGCGCTCCTCGCGCCGGGGACGCGCGTGCGGTTCCGGCCGACCGCGGCGTCCGACGCTTCGACAGGCTCAGCGACCGGCTCGGCCACCCCCCGGTCCCCGAGCCCGTCGACGGATCGCGCCGTCGAGGCGGAACCGGCCACCCCCCGGTCCCCGAGCTTGTCGAGGGGTCGACCCACAGCCTCCGGCGCCCCACCCCGGTCCCCGAACCCGTCGCCACGCCGCGCCTTCCGCGTCGTCGAGCCCGGGCTCCTCGCAACGCTCCAGGACCTCGGCCGCCCCGGTGCCGCATCGCTCGGCGTCGCACCGTCGGGCGCGCTCGACCGGGGGGCGCTGCGCACGGCCAACCGCCTCGTCGGCAACGACGAGGCCGAGGCGGGTGTCGAGGTGACGATGGGCGGCTTCCGCGCCGTCGCGGAGGCCGACCTCTGGTTCGCCGTTGCGGGCGCGTGGGGCGCGATCCGACTCGACGGCCACGAGCTCGACCCGTACGAGGCGCACCCCTGGCCGGCCGGCGCCGAGCTGCACCTCGACTGGTTCGCCCACGGCGCGCGGGCGTACCTCGCGGTGCGGGGCGGCCTCGCCGGCCATGAGGTCCTCGGGTCGCGCGCGACCGACCTCCTGGCCGCACTCGGCCCCGACCCGCTGCGTGCCGGCACTCTCGTCGCGCTCGCGGGCGCGGCATCCCTTCCCATCCCCGCCGCGGAGATCGCGCCGTGGGGCGCGCCGCACGACGCAGAGCTCGAGGTCGAGCTCGCCCCCGGTGCGCGGGCGGACTGGTTCGCGGCATCCGCGCTTCGCGACCTCTTCGAATCGGTGTGGACCGTGACGAATGACGCGGATCGGGTGGGCGTGCGCCTCGACGGACGGGCTCTCACCCGCGTGCGCGACGGCGAGCTGACGAGCGAGGGCATGGTGCCGGGGTCGCTGCAGGTGTCTCCGACCGGGCGCCCCACGATCCTCCTCGCCGACGGTCCCGTGACCGGGGGCTACCCCGTCATCGCGGTGGCGACGGATGCCTCGCTCGACGCGATCGCGCAGGCCAGGCCCGGCAGCCGCATCCGGTTCCGTCACGCCCGCGCGAATTGAGTAACGACTGCCTACTCGGGGACGGCGCCCGCTGGATAGCGTGAGCGCAGACCTGAGAAGGAGAACCCATGGCTGTGTATGACGAGATCGGCGGCGCCGCGTCGGTGAAGGCGGCGGTGTCGGTGTTCTACGACCGCGTGCTCGCCGATCCGTCGGTGTCGCCGTGGTTCGACGGAATCGACATCATGCGGCTGAAGTCGCATCAGCGGGCGTTCCTCGCGGCAGCGCTCGGCGGGCCGGAGCTGTTCTCCGGCCGCGACCTCGCCTCGGCCCACGCCGGTCGCGACATCACCGACGAGGGGTTCGACACGATCGTCGAGCACCTCACGACGAGCCTCCACGACCTCGGGGTCGCCGACGACGTCGTCACTGCTGTGCGCGAGCGCGTCGAGCCGCTCCGCGAGGACGTCGTCACGGCGTAGCGCGGCTCGTTCACCTCCGCCGAGTCGCCACAGGATCGCGCGACTCGACGTCGAGGTTCGGCGACGTTCTGGCACACCGGCGGGAGCGAGACCCGAGAGCCCCCGAGGGCGAGACTCCCGGGTCACGCTGCGGGCTCAGTCGGCGATGAACGCGAGGATGTCGGCGATCAGCGCCTTCTGGTACTCGCCGGAGATGCCGTGCGGGGCCCCCTCGTAGACCTTGAGGGTGCCGTCGGACACGAGATCGATCGACTTCTCGGCGGCCGCGGCGATCGGCACGATCTGGTCGTCCGAGCCGTGCGCGAGGAAGATCGGCACATCCAGTGCCTTCAGGTCCTCGGTGAAGTCGGTCTCGGAGAAGACCTTGACGCACTCGTAGGCGGCGACGAGGCCCGCGAGCATCCCCTGACGCTGGAAGTCGTCGATGAGACCCTGCGAGACGACGGCGCCGTCGCGGTTGAAGCCGTAGAACGGCACCGCGAGGTCCTTGTAGAACTGCGAGCGGTCGGCGAGCACGCCGGCTCGGATCCCGTCGAAGGCCTCGATGGGCGTCCCCTCGGGGTTCGTCTCGGACTGCACCATGACGGGCGGGACGGCACCGGCGGTGACGACCTTGCGGACGCGGCCCTTGCCGTGCTGCGCCGCATACCGGACGACCTCGCCGCCGCCCGTCGAGTGGCCGATCACGACGAGGTCGGTGAGGTCGAGGTGCTCGATGAGCTCGGCGAGGTCGCGCGCGTAGGTGTCCATGTCATGGCCGCGGTCGGTGTTCGTCGAGCGGCCGTGTCCACGGCGGTCGTGGGCGATGGCACGGTAGCCCGCGTCGGCGAGCAGCTTGGACTCGACGGCCCAGGCGTCGGAGCTGAGCGGCCAGCCGTGGCTCAGCACGACGGGCGCGCCGGTGCCCCAGTCGGTGTAATAGATCTCGGTGCCGTCGGAGGTGGTGAACGTCGGCATGCGGACTCCTTGCGATCAGTGGGCCGGCCCGTCGCCCCACTCGCCGGAGCCGTCACGGGCGACGGCGCCACCTCGAGCCTGTACGATCGGCGCCCGGCGGCGCCCCGCGGGAACGGCCGTGCATCCCACGAATCCGGACCACTTCCGGGTCGCCGGGATCGACGGAACCGAACCGCCGAATTGGACCGGCGGGAGGCATCCAGAAGGATGAGGGTATGCCCTCGTCCCTCGCCCGACGGCGAATCGCGTTCCTCCTGTTCGACGGTGTGAAGAGCCTCGACTACGTCGGCCCGGCAGAGGTGTTCGTCGAAGCGAACCAGGCCGTGCAGGGCTACGAGGTCGTGCTGCTCTCACCCGACGGTCGCGATGTGATGACCTCGCTCGGAAGCACGGTCTCGGTGCACGGATCGGCCGACGACACGGGCGAGGTCGACACCGTCATCGTGCCGGGCAGCGAGCTGCCGCCTCGCGACTTCGCGCGGGCGCCGGTGACGGATGCCGCGGCCGCCCTCGCTGCGCGGGCCGGTCGTGTCGTCTCGATCTGCAGCGGCGCTTTCGTGCTCGCCGAGATCGGCGCGCTGGACGGCAGGCGCGCCACGACGCACTGGAAGTTCGCGGCCGACCTGCAGCGCCGTTATCCGCGTGTGCGCGTCGAGCCGGACGCGATCTTCGTCCGCGACGGCGACGCGTCGACGTCGGCGGGCGTCGCGGCGGGGATCGACCTGGCGCTCGCGCTCGTCGAGGACGACCACGGCGCCGACGTGGCGCGGCAGGTCGCGCAGCTCCTCCTCGTCTACCTGCAGCGCTCCGGCGGCCAGTCGCAGTACTCCGTGCCCCTGCGCGCCCGCGCGCAGCCGGCGTCGATCGTGCGGCGGGCGACCGACCTCGTCGACGCGGACCCCGCGCGCGCGTGGACCGTGCCCCACCTCGCCGCGCTCGTCGCCGTGAGCCCGCGTCACCTGACGCGCCGATTCCGGGAGGAGCTCGGCCAGTCGCCCGCCGAGTACGTCAACGCCGTGCGCTTCGACCTGGCCCGGCTGCATCTCGAGTCGGGCGCGAGCGTCACGGCGACGGCCGCACAGGCGGGGTACAACAGCGCCGAGGTGCTGCGCCGCGCCTTCATCGCGCGGCTCGGGATCTCGCCGTCGCAGTATCAGCGGGCCTTCCGGTCCGCGATGCCCGCCGGGCCCCGAGCATCCAGCGGGCGACTGCTCGACCTCGCGTCCTGACGGCGCGCGGCGCTACAGACGGGCCAGCTCGTGCCGCCCGCTGATGCCGAGCTTGCCGTAGACCGACTGCAGATGGTTGTCGACCGTGCGGGTCGAGAGGAACAGCTTCGCAGCGATCTCCTTCGAGCTCGCCCCGCTGGCGGCGAGCGCCGCGATCTCGCGCTCGCGGCGGGTCAGCGGGGTGCGCTCCTCGCTGAAGCGGAGCAGCGGCGTCGTGGCGCCTTCGCACTGCGCGGCCTCCTCGTCGCTGCGCGCCTGCAGCGCGACAGCCGCGCGGGAGTCGCCCTCGGCACGCGCGGCGCGCGAGGCGGACGCGAACGCCTCCGCGGCGAGCAGGTGCGCGCCCTGCGCCGACCAGTTCTCGCCGACGGTCGCGAGGCGAGCGCGGTCGCGGGATGCCTCCGCCTGGGCGTGCGACGCCTGCAGCGCCAGCAGGCCGCCCGGGCTCTCCGCCTCGAGCGCCGTGAGGTCGGCCGCCGCGGCCCCGGGGTCGCCGAGCCGCGCGAGCGTGAAGAGGTAGGTTCCGGCGAGGAAGTTGTGGCCCGTCGCATGCGTGTCGACGGCGCCCGCGCGCAGCGCGGTGCGCGCCGAGTCGAGGTCGCCGTCGAGGGCGTTGAGCCAGGCGTGCGCGAGGATCCCGCCGGGCCCCGCGTCGACCCCGGCCGGAAGCGACTCCAGCTCGCGTCGCGCGGCGTCGACGTCGCCGTGCTGTGCGAGGGTGATCGCGAGGCTCGCGAGCGCCGGCACGTACAGGCTCACGGGGCCGACCGTGAGGGCGCCGCTCATCGTGTCGCGATACCAGCGCGCGGCCGTCTCCATCTGCCCCGCGTCCGCCGCGATGCGGCCGAGCAGGAACTCGATCGACCGCGTGACGATCTCGTCGTCGGCGCCGATGGCCTCGACGAGCGCCTGCTTCGCCGTCGCCCGTGCGTCGTTCACGAGTCCCGCGTGAAGCTGCACGATCCCGAGGGTGTGCAGCGCGTCGGCGACCGTGTGCCCGGGCACCGGATTGTCGCTCGTCGCGCGGGCGAACGCGAGCGCGGTGTGCGCCGCGGCGAGGGCTTCGTCGTCGTGCCCGATCGCCGCGAGGGGCTGCGCGTGCGCGGCCGCGACGATCGCCCGCTCGGGCATCGAGTCGCCGAGGAGGTCGGACACTCCGCGCACGACGCGGTCGGCGTCGAAGACGCGGTTGTCCCACAGCTCGATCTGGGCACGCGTGAGCTCGAGTCCCGGATCGGCGTAGCCGAGGTCGGCCTCAGCGCCGGACAGCACGGCGAGCGCGTCCCGGATGCCCTCGTGGACCATGGCGTGGGCCATCGCGGTCGTCGCCGCGATCGAGCTCGCGAGCTGCCCCTCCGGTGCGAGCTCGCGCGCCGCCCGCAGGTCGGCGAGCGCTTCGTCGTTACGGCCCATCCGCAGGTGTGCGGCGCCGCGGATGAGCAGCACATCGGGGCGTCGGGCTCCCGCGGCGATCGCGGCCGTGCACAGGCGCTCGACGGTGGGGAAGTCGCCGGCCTGCTGCGCGAGCAGCGCCGTGCTGATGAGCAGCTCGGGGTCGGAGCTGACCCCCGCCTCGAGCCGCCAGACGACGGCGCGGAGGTCGTCGGCCGTCCCCCGGCCGTGCTGCGTGAGGATGTCGGCCTGCTCCAGCAGGAGGTCGGCGGCGCGGAGGCGCGAGAGCGACGAGCGCACGATCGCGCCGTACTGGGGGTGCCCGAGAGTCACCTCGAGCTGCGGACCGATCGCGACGATGCCGGCCGCCTCGAGGCGCGCGAGTGGCGCCCGCGAGTCGGGGAGATGGGATGCCGCCAGCTCGCCGCACACGGCCAGCCGCTCGACGAGGTCGCGCTCGTCCGCGTCGAGCTGGGCGATGCGCGCGAGGATGAGGTCGCGCAGCGCGGGTGACCCGACGGCCTCGCCCGTGAGCTGCCAGACGCCCGCCTGGGGCACGAGCCGCCCCGCGTCGAGGGCGCCGAGCACGAGCTCCCGCAGGAACAGCGGGTTGCCGCCGGTGGCGCGGTGCAGCTCCGTGACGCTGCGGTGCGCGACGGGGGAGCCCAGCACGCGCGCGAGGAGCGCTGCGATCGCGTCCGGGTCGAGGGGCGCGAGGTCGAGCCGCGCCGAGCGGTCGGCGTTCCACGTCGCGATGACGGCGTCGGGAAGCGGGTCGCCCGAGCGGATCGTCGCGACGAGCCGCAGCACGTCCGACGCGACGAGCTGGGCGATGAGGGTCGTGGACAGCGGATCGAGCAGCCCGAGGTCGTCGAGCACGAGCACGCGCGGAGCGGGTCCGCGAGCCTCGACGGCGTCGATCGCCCGCGCGAGCAGCGTCGCCGGATCCGCCGCGGACGCGGCGAGCTGCGCCCGGTCCCCGGGGAACTGCGTCAGAAGCGCGCCGAGCGGCACGCCCGACATGATCGACGTCGCTCCGGCCGAGAGCACCGTCCAGCCTCGAGCGGCCAGCACCTCGCCGACCGTCGCCGCGACGCGGCTCTTGCCGACGCCCGACTCGCCCGAGACGACGAGCGTGCGGACGAGGCCCTCCAGCCCCGCGACGGCACGATCGACCACCTCGTCGCGACCCGCGAGCGGCCAGGGCGCCAGGGCATGCTCCATCGCAGCCCCCTGCTGTGAGCTCATCCCGGTCCTTCCCCAGAGCCGTCCGAACTGAGCGCGATTCTAGGGGTGAGCGGCGCGCGGGCGCACCTGGGGGTGAGGGATGCCGTCATCCGCCGCATCCGCAGCTCTCTGAGTATCCGAGTTCGGGGTGAGTAATCGGCGCTCGCGGAGATGAGCACCGCCCACCCATCCGGGCGCGTGGGGCGCGCCGCCATCGTGATGGTGTGCGGATCCGCACGACCACCTCGCCAGAAGGAACCCCACCATGGACCTCGCCCCGAACCCGGCCGGCGCACCCAGGCGCCGCCCCGTCCCCGCCGTCGTGCGACTCGTCGGCATCCTCATCGTGACCGTCATCGCCGTCGGATTCGCACTCGTCTCCGGCCTTCCCGCCCGCGCCGAGGAAGCGTCCGCGGCGACGGCGCTCGCCGAGTCGACGGATGCGACAGCAGACACGGCGCCCGCTCCCGACGCCACGGTCGGGGCGGGGGAGCCGGTTCGGACCGGGACGATGGATGCCGCCGACCCGGCGCCCGCGCCTGCGCCTGCCGCTGACGCGCCCGCAGAGGACACGCCTGCGGGCGAGACGCCTGCCGGCGAGACGCCTGCCGGCGAGACGCCTGCCGGCGAGACGGCTGCGGGAGAAGCGCCTGCCGGCGACACGTCTGCCGCCGGTGCTCCGGCAGACGCGACCGAGACGCCGGCCGCGACGGCGGGTGAGGCATCCATCGGCGCTCCCCGCGCCGAGGCGTTCGCGCCGCTCGTGTCGTTCGCCCCGCCTGTGCAGTCCGCGGGCCCCGACACCAACACCGCCCCGGTCGCGGTCGACGACCACTGGCAGATCGAAGAGGGGACCTCGCTGCTCGTGGGCAAGCCCGGTCTGATGTGGAACGACCACGACCCCGACGGCGACTGGTTCCAGATCAACGACATGACGCCGCCCTCGTCGGGCGTGCTGCAGTGGATCGACTCGCCCGGCTTCCGCTGGACGCCCGAGCCGGGGTTCGTCGGCACGGCGACCTTCCAGTACGTGCTCCGCGACGACCACGGCGATCTCGACCTCGAGAGCGAGTGGGCCACCGTCACGATCGACGTGCTCCCCGCGGGCAGCGACCTCCAGCTGCCGCCCGTGCCGCACATCGACTCGTACCTCTACGCCCGGGGCACGCCGCTCTACATCCCGGCACCCGGTGTGCTCGCCAACGACGAGCTCGACGGCCAGCTGGTCTCGTGGAAGGTGGACACCCCCTCCCTCGGAGCCGGCACGGTGCAGGGCTTCGGGACGGGCGGCTTCCTCTTCACGCCGGCGAGCCCGTACATCGAGGAGACCGACTCGTTCACCTACTCGGTGTGCACGACCATCGGCTGCGCGAGCGGCCTGGTCTGGCTCTACCCCGCCGCGGACGGCATCCCCGCCGACGGCCCCGCCATCGTGCCCGAGGCTCCCGTGGCGGCGGCCGACTACTACGGCGTCGTCAAGGACACAGCCCTGACGACGGCCGCGGCGGCCGGCCTCCTCTCGAACGACACCGACGTGGAACCCGGCGACGTGCTCGAGGCGGTCATCGACGACGGCGACCTCCTCGGAAGCATCGCGGTCACAGCCGACGGCGCCTTCACCTACACGCCACCGGCCGGCTTCACGGGCACCGACTCCTTCCGGTACTGGGCCGTCGACGCGCACGGGCTCAAGAGCGCCTTCACCAAGGTCGAGTTCCAGGTCGGGGACGGCAGCGTCAACCATCCGCCGCTCACGGTCGCCGACCACTTCGTGGTGGAGGCGGGACAGCCGCTCCTGTTCCCGAAGTCGCTCCTGCTCGCGAACGACAGCGACCCCGACGGCGATCCGGTGTCCTTCGGGGGCTTCACCCCGCCCCTCCACGGCACCTTCTCCTCGGCCGGTGCCGACGCCGTCCGCTACACGCCGGCCCCCGGCTTCACGGGCGTCGACACCGCCGCCTACAACGCGCACGACGACTCGAACGCCTACAGCGCCGAGGCCGCGATCACCTTCGAGGTGGTCCCGGGCGACGGTGTGAACGCCGCGCCGCAGGCGCACGCCGACGCGTATCCGGTCGAGGCCGGCACGACGGTGCACCTCGACGCCCCGGCCCTGCTCGGCAACGACGTCGACGCCGACGGCGACGCGCTCCTCGTGCTCGACGCCGACCCGGCGCAGCACGGCTCCCTCACGGTCGCGGCCGACGGCTCGCTCACGTACACACCGCAGGCCGGCTTCACGGGCACCGACATCGTGTACTACCAGGTGACCGATGGCGCGGAGACATCGGCCTCGACGGTGACGTTCGCCGTCCACGCCGCGGGCGACGAGCCCTTCGTCGCCATCGAGGACACCTACACCACGGGCAAGGGGCAGCAGCTGACGGTCGGCGCCCCCGGGCTCATGGGGAATGACCTGGTGCCTGCGGGTGCGGACCCGTGGGTGCACGAGGCCCTGTGGAACATGCCCCAGCACGGGACGGTGGTGACGCACGAGGACGGCTCGTTCACGTACGTCCCCGACGCGGGCTTCGTCGGCCTCGACCAGTTCGCCTACCGCCTCATGATCGGCGAGGACGTCAGCCACGGCAATGTGCGCGTCTACGTCACGGAGGCCGCGGTCACGCCGGCCGACCCTTCGGACCCGACCGACCCCGCCGGCCCGGCGGACCCTTCGGACCCGGCCGACCCTTCGGACCCGGCCGACCCTTCGGACCCGACCGACCCTGCGGACCCGACCGACCCTGCGGACCCGACCGACCCCGCTGACCCGAGCGACCCGACCGACTCTGGCACGCCGACGGACCCGGTCGACGACCCGGCCGAGGGCGGCCAGCCCCCTCTTCCCGCACTCCCTGCCGAGACGGAGGTCGCGCCGGTCGTGGCCGATCCCGCCGCTCAGCGGGCCGAGTCGCTCGCGGTCACCGGTGCGAGCGTCGCGGCGCCCGTCATCCCGGGCCTTCTCGTCCTCGTCGGTGCGGGGCTCGTCGCGATCGCGCGGCTCCGGCGAGGCGCCGCACGCCGCTAGGCGAGGTGCGTGCGGTGGGCGGAGGACCTGGGGGTCCTCCGCCCTTCCCGCGTCTCCCCAGCCGGCTCGCGCGCCGCCCGAGCGCCTCCGGTCGCCACCTCAGCATCCATAGCCCGTGCTGTCACCGAAAGCCCCCGTCGTGCACCGTGCGGAGCGGGTGCTCTCGGCGAGAGCACGGGCTATGGACAGCCCAGCTGCGCACAGCGCGACGCGAGCGGCGAGAGCACGGGCTATGGACAAGCGACCAGCACGAGGCGCGGCGCGGCACAGCACCGCGCAGCGTGCCGGAGCGGCGAGAGCACCGCGGCGTCACCAGTGGCGGAGGGCGTCCTCCAGGCGGCCGCGCTCGAGGTCGGGGAGGGCGAGGGTGATCGCCTCGGCGGGGGAGAGGTCGGCGCCCGCGCGCTCGCCGGCGGCCACCCCCTCGGGATCGGTCTCTCGCAGCGCGGCGAGGTGCGACGCGTGCACCGTGAACGCCTCGACGTCGAAGACGCCGATGCGGTGCCGGATCGTCTCGGCCGCCTTCGCGAGCGCCCCCGCGCGCCAGGCATCGCCGTGCGCGGCCGCGACGGCGCACAGCCCCTCCAGGCCGTAAGCGACACCCTCGTCGTAGTGCAGCTGGATCGACAGGTGCAGCGTCTCGACGAACTCCGCCTCGGCGGCGTCGACGTCGCCGCGCATGAAGTTGAGCCGCGCGCGGAGGTTTCCGCCGAGCGACGTCGTGAAGAGGTCTCCGCTCGCGCGCGAGACGGCGAGGGCCTCGCCGAAGTGCGCGAGCGCCTCGTCGATCTCGCCCTGCACCCACGAGAGCCGGCCGAGCGAGACACGCGTGATCGCCTCGGCCCAGTTGTTGCCGTGATCGTGCAGCCGGGCGACGGCCTCGGTCAGCTCGGCCTCGGCCTTCTCGACGTCGAGGCCCGAATACTGCACGCGCGCCGTCGCGCGCGCGGCGAGCGCCATGGCCGAGGCATCCTGATCCCCGCTCTCGGCGAAGAGCCGGACGCACTCGCCGAGGCCTGCGACGACCTGCTCACTGGGCCGCTGCCACATCTCGCCCCACAGGGCGAAGAACCACGCGACGGCGCGCGTGTGCTGCGTGACGGGCGTCTGCTTGTCGAGGAGCTCCAGCATCCACACCCGCACCTCGCCGAAGAAGCCGGCGATCCACCAGTAGATGAGGAGGCGCCACGCGAAGTCGCCGGCGTCGTCGAGGCGATCGATGTAGATGAGGTGCCGTACCGCTGCGCGGAGGTTCGTCAGCTCGAGGCCGAGCTCGGCGACGGCCTCGGACTGCCGCCGGCCGCCGAGGTCGGGTGCGAGCCGCGTGACGAGCGAGCCGTAGTAGTCGGCGTGAGCCGCGCGCATGCGGTCGGCATCCCCGCGCTCCTTGAGACGGCCGAGGGCGTACTCGCGCACCGTCGCGAGCAGCGAGTAGACCGTCCGCCCCTCGACGTCGGTCGCCTTCACGAGCGAGGCGTCGACGAGCGCCGTGAGCCCGTCGAGGCCCAGCCCGTCCCACGACCGGCCGGCGCCGATCGCCTCGACCGCCTCGAGTGTGAAGCGCCGGGCGAAGACGCCGAGGTCTTCCAGGAGGTCGCGCTGTTCCTCGGGCAGGAGGCTCACGCTCCAGTCGATCGTCGCCCGCATCGTGCGGTGCCGCTCGGGCAGGTCGCGCACGGCCGCGCTGAGGAGCGGGAGGCTCTGCTGCAGCCGCTCGGCGATCGCCTGCGGCGTGAGGAGGCGCACCTTGGCGGCGGCGAGCTCGATCGCGAGCGGGAGGCCCTCGAGCGTCCGGCAGATCTGTGCGATCGCCTGGGCGTTCTCCTCGGTGAGGGCGAATCCCGGCTTCGCCGCCTCCGCGCGGTCGACGAACAGCGTGCACGCCGTCGACCGGCCTGCGCGCTCGAGTGAGGTGGGCAGCGACTCGTCGGGGGTGTCCAGGGCGCCGACGTCGTAGACCTGCTCGCCCCGGATGCGCAGCACGATGCGGCTCGTCACGAGGAAGGTCGTGAGCGGTGCGAGGTCGTAGAGGCGCACGAGCACGGGCGCGGCATCCACGATCTGCTCGAAGTTGTCGAGCACGACGAGCACCCGGCGATCGGCGAGGGCATGCGCGATGCGCTCCTCGAGCGCCGCCTCGCCGTTGTCGCGGATGTTGAGGAAGTACGCGATCGTCGGCAGCAGCAGCCCCTGCTCGAACACGCCCTCGAGCGGCACGAAGTAGACGCCGTCGGGGAAGAGGTCCGAGCTTCCGAGCGCTGTCTCGATCGAGAGGCGGCTCTTGCCGATGCCGCCCGGGCCGATGAGGCTCACGACGCGGTGCTTCGCGGCGAGGAGGGTCCGCAGGGCGGCGATGTCGCGCTCGCGGCCGATCGTCGTCGTGTACGGCACGGGGATGCGCCCGGCGAGGGGCTCCGACGACTCGGGCGCCTCCGGGGGCTCGGATGCCTCGTCCCGCGACGCGTCGAAGCGTTCGGCGAGGAGGGTGGCGAGGTCGTCGGCGATGCGGTCGTGGAGTTCGTCGGCGGTGGTGAAGGGGAGGTAGGCGGCGTAGTCGTCTTTCTGGATGCGGGCGATGAGGTCTTTCAGGCGGGGTTCGCGGTTCTTGGATGCCTTGATGTAGATGAGTTTGGGCATCGTGGGCGGGGCGAGGTTGTATTCGTCTTCGAGGCCGGAGATCTGCTCGTCGGGGGCGACCCAGCCGTAGGACTCCCAGTAGATCCCGACGAACACGTCGGACTGCTCGAGGTAGGAGCGGTACAGCTCGCGGGGCGGGTGGGGGCGGGCGCCGAGTTCGAACATGACCGGCGCGAGGCGCATGCGTTCGATCGCCGCGCGGGCGGCGCGGCGTTCGTCGGCGAGCTCGCGCAGGGTGGAGCTCACGAAGACCCGGATCCGCTGGTCGGGCGTGCGGATCACCGGGCGATGGGGCCCAGTCATGTGCACATCATGGCCCGACAACCCGCCACCTGTCATGCACCCGCGTGCGGCTCGGCGGGTTTCGGCCGCTCACCACTGGGCGATGGCGTGCCGCACCGACGCGTCGGCGTCGGGGAGGGCGAGCGCGTACGCCTCGGCGATGCTCATGTCGCCGCCCGCCTGCTCGCCCGCGGCGACGGCCTCGGGCTGCTTCGCGCGCAGCTGCTCGAGCGCCTCACGGTGCGCGGCGAAGCCCTCGACGTCGTACTGTCCGACCCGCTGGCGGATCGCGACGGCCACCGCAGAAAGCGCACCGGCGCGCCACGCCTCGCCCCTGAGGGCCGAGATCGCGCTCATGCCCTCGAGCGCGTACTGAGCGCCCTCGTCGTAGTGCAGCAGCGCCGCGAGCTCCAGGGTCGCCCGGTACTCGGTCTCCGCCGCGGCGACGTCGCCGCCGAGCAGACGCACGCGGGCGACGTTGTTGCCCGCGACGACCCGTGTGAAGGCGTCCTGCTCGCGGACGCCGATCGCGGTCGCCCGCTCGAAGTGGTCGAGCGACTCGGGGAACTCGCCGCGCGCCATCGCGAGGAGCCCGAGCGCGACGTCCGTCAGGGCCTCGAGCCACCAGTTGCCGAGGCGGTGGAACACCTCGCGGGCCTGCTCCACCTCGGCCTGCGCGGCGGGCATGTCGAGGTCGGGGAATCGCATGCGCGTCGACCCGCGCGCCGCGAGCGCCATGGCCGCGGCATCCTGATCCCCGCTCTCCTCGAAGAGGCGCGCCGACTCGCCGAGCCGTTCGATGACCTCCTCGGACGGCCGGCGCCACATCTCGCCCCACACGGTGAAGAAGACGGCGACGGCACGCGTGCGGGTGGAGATGGGATGCCGCTTCGCGAGCAGCTCCAGCATCCACAGGCGCACTTCGCTGAAGAAGCCCGAGATCCACCAGTAGACGAAGAGATCCCACGCGAAGTCGCCGGCGTCGTCGAGCCGGTCGCTGGCGACGAGGTGCCGGACGGCGGCGCGGAGATTGGAGAGCTCGAGGCTCAAGAGCCGCACGGTGTCGACCTGGGCGGCCCCGCGGAGCTGCGGCGACGCCCGGCGCACGAGCTCGGCGTAGTAGTCGGCGTGCGCGCGTCGCATCGCGTCCGCCTCGCCGCGCTGTTCGAGGCGGGCGAGGGCGTACTCGCGCACGATGCCCAGGAGCGCGAAGGTCGAGCGCCCGCCCACGTCGACCTGCTTCACGAGGGATGCGTCGACGACGGCGCCGAGCGCGTCGATCACCTCGCCCTGCCACGAGCGGCCCTCGCTCACGGCCTCGACGGCGTCGAGCGTGAAGCGCATCGCGAAGACGCCGAGGTCTTCGAGGAGGTCCCGCTGCACGGCGGGGAGCAGGCTCACGCTCCAGTCGATCGCGGCCCGCATCGTGCGGTGGCGCTCGGGCAGGTCGCGGGAGGTGGCCGCGAGGAGCGGCAGGCTCTGCTCGAGCCGCTGGTCGATCGTGGAAGGGCTGAGCGCCCGCACCTTCGCGGCGGCGAGCTCGATCGCGAGCGGGAGGCCCTCCAGGCGGCGGCAGATGTCGACGACGTCGGCGACGTTGTCCTCGCCCAGCTCGAAGTCGGGCCGGACGGCTCGCGCGCGATCGACGAAGAGGGCGACCGCCGACGAACGCAGCGCGCGGGGCAGGGTCGCCGGCTCCGCGGCCGCGGGGGAGGCGAGCGCCTCCACCTCGTAGACCTGCTCGCCCCTGATGCGCAGCACGACGCGGCTCGTCACGAGGAACGTCGCCAGGGGCGCGGCGGTGTAGAGGCGCACGAGCACGGGGGCGGCATCCACGATCTGCTCGAAGTTGTCGAGCACGATGAGCACCCGGCGCCCCTCGAGGGCGCGGGCGATGCGGTCCTCGAGGTCGACCGCGCCGCTGTCGCGCACGCCCAGCGAGTAGGCGATGGTCGAGAGGAGGAGGCCGGGCTCGAGGACGCCCTCGAGGAGGACGAAGTAGACGCCGTCGCGGAACAGGTCGGAGCTCGCCCGCGCGACCTCGATCGCGAGCCGGCTCTTGCCGATGCCCCCCGGCCCGACGAGGCTCACCACGCGGTCGGTGCCGCGCGCGAGCACCTCTCGCACGCGGCGCAGATCCTCCTCGCGCCCGATCGTGGAGGTATAGGGCACGGGGATCTTGCCGACGGGCAGGCCCTGCAGGGAGGCATCCGGTCCCCGCTCCTCGCGGGCCGCGGCGTCGAAGCGTTCGGCGAGGAGGGTGGCGAGGTCGTCGGCGATGCGGTCGTGGAGTTCGTCGGCGGTGGTGAAGGGGAGGTAGGCGGCGTAGTCGTCTTTCTGGATGCGGGCGATGAGGTCTTTCAGGCGGGGTTCGCGGTTCTGGGATGCCTTGATGTAGATGAGTTTGGGCATCGTGGGCGGGGCGAGGTTGTATTCGTCTTCGAGGCCGGAGATCTGCTCGTCGGGGGCGACCCAGCCGTAGGACTCCCAGTAGATCCCGACGAACACGTCGGACTGCTCGAGGTAGGAGCGGTACAGCTCGCGGGGCGGGTGGGGGCGGGCGCCGAGTTCGAACATGACCGGGGCGAGGCGCATGCGTTCGATCGCCGCGCGGGCGGCGCGGCGTTCGTCGGCGAGCTCGCGAAGGGTGGAGCTCACGAAGACCCGGATCCGCTGGTCGGGCGTGCGGATCACCGGGCGATGGGGCCCAGTCATGTGCACATCATGGCCCGACAACCCGCCACCTGTCAGCATCGAGCGCGGTTATACCGCAGCATCCACCCCTCGTCAAGAATGCGGCTGGACATGGCGCGTCGGAACGCGTATAGTTGGTAGTTGCGCTCTTGGATTCCCCCTGCCCTCATATGGTGGTCGGCTGTGTTTGCGTGCCCCCGTTTCATCGCGGTGTGCGGCGTGCAGACTTCGGGGACGATCGAGCACTCCACCCTGACGACAAGGAAACGAGCCCTCACGGGCTCACGGAGGAATTCCCTTGGCTGCTGCGCGCAACGCATCCACCACCACCCCCAAGAACGGCCGCGGAGCTTCCCGCCTCTCGTTCGCCAAGATCTCCGACACGCTGACGGTCCCTGACCTTCTCGCCCTGCAGACCGAGTCCTTCGACTGGCTCGTCGGCAACGAGGCGTGGAAGGCCCGCGTCGCCGACGCGCAGGCCGCCGGTCGCACGGACGTGCCCGAGGTCTCCGGCCTCGAGGAGATCTTCGAGGAGATCTCGCCGATCGAAGACCTGAGCGAGACCATGCAGCTCTCGTTCACGAACCCCTACCTCGAGCCCGAGAAGTACTCCATCGAGGAGTGCAAGGAGCGCGGCAAGACGTACGCCGCCCCGCTCTACGTCGAGGCCGAGTTCATGAACCACCAGACCGGTGAGATCAAGACCCAGACGGTCTTCATGGGCGACTTCCCGCTCCAGACCGACAAGGGCACGTTCATCATCAACGGCACCGAGCGCGTCGTCGTGTCGCAGCTCGTCCGCTCGCCCGGTGTGTACTTCGACCGCACGCCCGACAAGACGTCCGACAAGGACATCGTCTCGGCGCGCATCATCCCCTCGCGCGGCGCCTGGCTCGAGTTCGAGATCGACAAGCGCGACCAGGTCGGCGTGCGCATCGACCGCAAGCGCAAGCAGTCGGTCACCGTCTTCCTTAAGGCCCTCGGCCTGTCGAGCGAGGACATCCTCAACGAGTTCGCGGGCTTCGAGTCGATCGAGGAGACGCTCTCGAAGGACACGATCCTCACCAAGGAGGACGCCCTCCGCGACATCTACCGCAAGCTCCGTCCGGGCGAGCAGGTCGCCGCCGAGGCCGCCCGCGCGCTGCTGGACAACTTCTACTTCAACCCGAAGCGCTACGACCTGGCGAAGGTCGGCCGGTACAAGATCAACCAGAAGCTCGGCCTCGACGCCGCTCTGGGCGAGTCGGTCCTGACGGTCGACGACATCGTCGCGACGATCAAGTACCTCGTCCGCCTCCACCGCGGCGACGTCGTCTTCGACGGCATCCGCAACGGCCAGGCCGCCGAGATCCGTCTCGACGTCGACGACATCGACAACTTCGGCAACCGTCGCATCCGCGCCGTGGGCGAGCTCATCCAGAACCAGGTCCGCACGGGCCTCTCGCGCATGGAGCGCGTCGTCCGCGAGCGCATGACGACGCAGGACATCGAGGCGATCACGCCGCAGACCCTGATCAACGTGCGCCCCGTCGTCGCCGCGATCAAGGAGTTCTTCGGAACGTCGCAGCTGTCGCAGTTCATGGACCAGAACAACCCGCTCGCGGGCCTGACCCACAAGCGCCGCCTGTCGGCGCTCGGCCCCGGCGGCCTGTCGCGTGAGCGCGCCGGCGTCGAGGTCCGTGACGTCCACCCGTCGCACTACGGCCGCATGTGCCCCATCGAGACCCCGGAAGGCCCGAACATCGGCCTGATCGGCTCGCTCGCCTCGTTCGCGCGCATCAACGCGTTCGGCTTCATCGAGACGCCGTACCGTCGCGTCGTCGAGGGCAAGGTCACCGAGCAGATCGACTACCTGACGGCTTCGGAGGAGAGCGACTACATCGTCGCCCAGGCCGGCGCCAAGCTCACGGCCGACGGCACGTTCGCCGAGGACCGCGTCCTCGCCCGTCGCGGCCAGGGTGGCGAGGTCGACCTGTTCCACGCCGAGGAGATCGGCTACATGGACGTCTCGCCGCGCCAGATGGTGTCGGTCGCGACGTCGCTCATCCCGTTCCTCGAGCACGACGACGCCAACCGCGCCCTCATGGGTGCGAACATGCAGCGCCAGGCCGTCCCGCTCCTCCGCTCCGAGTCGCCGGTCGTCGGCACCGGTATGGAGGGCTTCGCGGCCATCGACGCCGGCGACGTCGTCACCGCGGAGCGCTCGGGCGTCGTGGTCGAGGTCTCGGCCGACGTCGTGACGATCCAGCTCGACGAGGGCGGCACGCAGGACTACTTCCTGCGCAAGTTCGACCGCTCGAACCAGGGCACGTCGTACAACCAGCGCGTCATCGTCTCGGCGGGCGACCGCATCGAGGCCGGCGAGGTCATCGCCGACGGCCCGGCGACGGAGAACGGCGAGCTCGCGCTCGGCAAGAACCTCCTCGTCGCGTTCATGACGTGGGAGGGTCACAACTTCGAGGACGCGATCATCCTCAGCCAGAACCTCGTGAAGGACGACACCCTCTCCTCGATCCACATCGAGGAGTACGAGGTCGACGCCCGTGACACGAAGCTCGGCAAGGAGGAGATCACGCGCGACCTGCCGAACGTGAGCCCCGACCTGCTGAAGGACCTCGACGAGCGCGGCATCATCCGCATCGGCGCCGAGGTGCGTCCCGGCGACATCCTCGTCGGCAAGGTCACGCCCAAGGGCGAGACCGAGCTGTCGGCTGAGGAGCGCCTGCTCCGCGCGATCTTCAACGAGAAGAGCCGCGAGGTGCGCGACACGTCGCTGAAGGTCCCCCACGGTGAGCAGGGCACGATCATCGCGGTCAAGGAGTTCAACGCCGAGGACGGCGACGACGAGCTCGGCTCGGGCGTCAACCGCCGCGTCGTGGTCTACATCGCCCAGAAGCGCAAGATCACCGAGGGTGACAAGCTCGCCGGCCGTCACGGCAACAAGGGCGTCATCGCGAAGATCCTCCCCGTCGAGGACATGCCGTTCCTCGCGGACGGCACGCCGGTCGACGTCATCCTGAACCCGCTCGGCATCCCGGGTCGAATGAACTTCGGCCAGGTGCTCGAGACCCACCTCGGGTGGATCGCGAAGCAGGGCTGGAAGGTCGAGGGCACCCCGGAGTGGGCCGTCCGTCTGCCGGAGGAGGCCCTCGAGGCCCCCGCGGGCACGAAGGTCGCCACGCCGGTGTTCGACGGCGCGTTCGAGGAGGAGATCGCGGGTCTGCTCGACTCGACGAACCTCACGCGCGACGGCGATCGCCTCATCGACTCGTCGGGCAAGACGCAGCTCTTCGACGGCCGCTCGGGCGAGCCCTTCCCGGCGCCCATCTCGGTCGGCTACATGTACATCCTGAAGCTGCACCACCTCGTCGACGACAAGATCCACGCGCGCTCGACGGGCCCGTACTCGATGATCACCCAGCAGCCGCTCGGTGGTAAGGCGCAGTTCGGCGGTCAGCGCTTCGGTGAGATGGAGGTGTGGGCCCTCGAGGCCTACGGCGCCGCGTACGCGCTCCAGGAGCTTCTCACGATCAAGTCCGACGACATCCTCGGCCGCGTCAAGGTGTACGAGGCGATCGTCAAGGGCGAGAACATCCAGGAGCCCGGCATCCCCGAGTCGTTCAAGGTCCTCATGAAGGAGATGCAGTCGCTCTGCCTGAACGTCGAGGTCCTCTCGGCCGACGGCACGGCGGTCAACCTCCGCGACACCGACGACGAGGCCTTCCGCGCTGCCGAGGAGCTCGGCATCAACATCTCCAGCCGCTTCGAGTCCTCGTCGATCGACGAGATCTGATCCGGCCGACAGCGATTACGCGATTTACAGAGACACAGGAGAACTAGTGCTCGACGCAACAACGTTCGATGAGCTTCGCATCGGCCTGGCCACAGCCGACGACATCCGTCGCTGGTCCTACGGCGAGGTCAAGAAGCCCGAGACCATCAACTACCGCACGCTGAAGCCCGAGAAGGACGGCCTCTTCGGAGAGCAGATCTTCGGACCCTCCCGCGACTGGGAGTGCGCCTGCGGCAAGTACAAGCGCGTCCGCTTCAAGGGCATCGTCTGCGAGCGCTGCGGCGTGGAGGTCACCAAGTCCTCCGTCCGCCGCGAGCGCATGGGCCACATCGAGCTCGCCGCGCCCGTCACCCACATCTGGTACTTCAAGGGCGTCCCGTCGCGCCTCGGGTACCTGCTCGACATGGCGCCGAAGGACCTCGAGAAGGTCATCTACTTCGCCGCCTACATGGTGATCTCGGTCGACGAGGAGGCCCGCCACCGCGACCTCCCGACGCACGAGAACAACCTCCGCCTGGAGCTCAAGACGCTCGCCGACCGCCGCGACTCGCGGATCGCGACGCGCCTCGCCAAGCTGGAGGAGGAGCTCGCGGCGCTCGAGGACGAGGGCGCCAAGGCCGACCAGAAGAAGAAGGTCAAGGACTCCGCCGAGAAGGACATGGCGGCGATCCGCAAGAACGCCGACGAGTCCATCGCCAAGCTCGAGCGCGTCTGGGAGGAGTTCCGCAACCTCGAGGTCGGCTCGCTGAAGGGCGAGGACGAGATCTTCCACGAGCTGCAGGACCGCTTCGGCCAGTACTTCGAGGCCTACATGGGTGCGGAGTCGATCCAGCGCCGCCTGCAGGCGTTCGACCTGGCCGCCGAGGCCGAGAACCTGCACCTGCAGATCTCCGAGGGCAAGGGCCAGCGCAAGATCCGTGCGATCAAGCGCCTCAAGGTCGTCAACTCGTTCCTGACCACGGGCATGAGCCCCGCCTCGATGGTGCTCGACGTGGTTCCGGTCATCCCGCCGGAGCTCCGCCCCATGGTCCAGCTCGACGGCGGCCGCTTCGCGACCTCCGACCTGAACGACCTCTACCGTCGCGTCATCAACCGCAACAACCGTCTCCGTCGCCTCATCGACCTCGGCGCCCCCGAGATCATCGTGAACAACGAGAAGCGGATGCTGCAGGAGGCCGTCGACGCGCTCTTCGACAACGGCCGTCGCGGCCGTCCCGTCACGGGCACCGGCAACCGCGCCCTCAAGTCCCTCAGCGACATGCTGAAGGGCAAGCAGGGTCGCTTCCGCCAGAACCTGCTCGGTAAGCGCGTGGACTACTCGGGCCGTTCGGTCATCATCGTCGGACCGCAGCTCAAGCTCCACCAGTGCGGTCTGCCCAAGCAGATGGCCCTCGAGCTGTTCAAGCCGTTCGTCATCAAGCGCCTGATCGACCTCGGTCACTCGCAGAACATCAAGGCGGCCAAGCGCGCCGTCGAGCGCACGCGTCCCGAGGTCTGGGATGTGCTCGAGGAGATCATCCGCGAGCGTCCCGTGCTCCTCAACCGCGCGCCCACGCTGCACCGCCTCGGCATCCAGGCCTTCGAGCCTCAGCTCGTCGAGGGCAAGGCCATCCAGCTGCACCCGCTCGTCTGCGCCGCCTTCAACGCGGACTTCGACGGTGACCAGATGGCCGTGCACCTGCCGCTGTCGGTCGAGGCTCAGGCCGAGGCCCGCATCCTGATGCTCGCGTCGAACAACATCCTGAAGCCGTCGGACGGCCGCCCGGTGACCCTGCCCTCACAGGACATGATCATCGGTCTGCACCACCTGACGACGGTCAAGGACGGCGCCGTCGGTGAGGGTCGCGTGTTCGGCTCGGTCGGCGAGGCGATCCTGGCGAAGGACGAGGGCACCCTCGACCTGCAGGCGAAGGTCCGCATCCGCGTCCCCGGCCTCACGTTCCTCGAGGGCGACGCCCCCGAGGGCTACGAGCGCCACGGGCTCGTGGACGCCTCGCTCGGCCAGGCGATCTTCAACGACACGCTCCCCAAGGGCTACCCGTTCGTCCGCGAGCAGGCCGACAAGGGCAAGCTGTCGCAGATCGTGAACAAGCTCGCCGAGGAGTACCCGAAGGTGGAGGTCGCGGCGTCGCTCGACCGCATCAAGGACGCCGGCTTCTACTGGGCCACGCGTTCGGGTGTCACCGTTGCGCTGTCCGACATCCTGACCCCGCCGAACAAGGCGGAGATCGTCGCGGGCTACGAGCAGCAGGCCGCGAAGGTCCAGGGCCAGTTCGAGAAGGGTCTCACGACCGACGCCGAGCGTCGTCAGGAGCTCATCAAGATCTGGACCGAGGCGACGGATGCCGTGCAGAAGGCGATGCGCGACAACTTCCCCGAGGACAACACGATCAACCGCATGGTGTCGTCCGGCGCTCGTGGTAACTGGCTGCAGATCCGCAACATCGCGGGTATGCGCGGCCTCGTGAACAACCCCAAGGGTGAGATCATCCCCCGTCCGATCATCTCCTCGTACCGCGAGGGTCTGTCGGTGGCGGAGTACTTCATCGCGACGCACGGTGCCCGCAAGGGTCTGGCCGACACGGCCCTCCGTACGGCCGACTCGGGCTACCTCACGCGTCGACTGGTGGACGTCTCGCAGGATGTCATCATCCGCGAGGAGGACTGCGGTACGACGAAGGGCCTCGAGCTCCCGATCGCCTCGCAGGGTCTGGGCGGCGCGCTGGTCAAGGACCCGAACGTCGAGAACTCGGTGTTCGCCCGCACGCTCGCGGCCGAGGTCGTCGACGCGCAGGGCAACGTCCTCGCGGAGGCGGGCGACGACGTGGGCGACGTGCTGATCGACAAGCTGGTGGATGCCGGTGTCGAGACCATCAAGGTCCGCTCGGTGCTCACGTGCGACTCGGCCGTCGGTGTCTGCGCGAAGTGCTACGGCCGTTCGCTCGCGACCGGCAAGATCGTCGACATCGGCGAGGCGGTGGGCATCATCGCCGCCCAGTCGATCGGCGAGCCCGGCACGCAGCTGACGATGCGCACGTTCCACACGGGTGGTTCGGCCTCGGCCGACGACATCACGCAGGGTCTTCCCCGCGTGCAGGAGCTCTTCGAGGCCCGCACCCCCAAGGGCGCGTCGCCGATCGCGGAGTCGGACGGTCGCATCACGATCGACGAGACCGAGAAGTCCAAGAAGGTCATCCTCACGCCCGACAACGGCGACGAGCCGCACGTCTACCCGGTCCTGAAGCGTGCGACGCTTCTGGTCGAGGACGGCCAGCACGTCACCGTCGGCCAGCCGATCCTGGTGGGCACGCTCGACCCCAAGGAGGTCATGCGTGTCATGGGTGCCCGCGAGGTGCAGAAGTACCTCGTCAACGGCGTCCAGGGCGTCTACCGCTCGCAGGGTGTGCCGATCCACGACAAGCACATCGAGGTCATCGTCCGCCAGATGCTCCGCAAGGTCACCGTCGTCGACCACGGCGACACGACCCTGCTGCCCGGCGAGCTCGTCGACTTCAAGCGCTACCAGTCGATCAACCGCGAGGCCGTCGGCGAGGGCAAGCGCCCCGCGTCGGGTCGTCCCGAGCTCATGGGTATCACGAAGGCGTCGCTCGCGACGGAGTCGTGGCTGTCGGCCGCGTCGTTCCAGGAGACGACGCGCGTCCTCACCCAGGCGGCGATGGAGGGCAAGAGCGACCCGCTCGTCGGCCTCAAGGAGAACGTCATCATCGGAAAGCTCATCCCCGCCGGCACCGGCCTTGCGAAGTACCGCAATGTCGCTGTCGAGGCGACGGAGGAGGCCAAGAGCGAGCGGTACCCCAACCGCATCTTCGCCTCGGACGGCGCGTACTCCGACGCCGACCTGAGCTACGTCGACTTCGACTCGTTCTCGACGGACGACTTCTCCGGCAACTACAACTGAGAGGTGAGTGGATGCCTCGCCGCGGCGGGGCATCCACTCAGACCCTTTCCGAAGGCCCCGGCTCGCGCCGGGGCCTTCGTCGTACCCGCCGGCCGCGCGCCGCGCGGGCGGTGTCGCCGGTGCCGCTTACCGTGGAGGGGGAGGGCGGATGGCGCGGATCGGGGGTCGCAACCTGTGGCTCGCGTGGCCTGCGGGCCTCGTGTGCGCGGGTGTCGTCGGCGCGCTCGTCTACCTCGCGGCGCCGGCCGTGCCGGGCACGGTGGAGTTCGTCGGAGACACCCTGCGTGCGGCGACCTCGGCGCCCGTGGCTGCATCCGGCCTGCCGGTCGGAGCGATCGCCCTCGACGGGTCGGACGAGATCGACTGCCGCGACCTGTACCCCGGCCCGCTGTGGTCGGAGCTCGCGTGGTCGCCGAACGTGCTGCTGACGCAGAACCTGTCGCTGCCGCCGACGTCGGCCGCGGCGCTCATCGACGCGCTCCAGCCCGCCGTGCGGGTGACATGCCAGTGGAAGGGTCCGCAGGGCACGATCGTCTCGACGCTCGCCCGCGTCGGCGCGGACGCCGCCACCGTCGCCGATGCGTCGCTGCGCGGCCAGGGCTTCTCGTGCGAGGCGTTCGCGAGCGGAACGCTCTGCCGCCGTACGTCCGGCGGCGTTCTGGAGGAGCACGCGGTGCGCGACGGCCTGTGGCTCTCGAGCATCGAGACGGGGTGGATGCCGGAGGCGTTCACGGCACGCCTCGCCGCGTTCGTGTGGGGCTGAGCTACGCCGGCCAGATGTGGTCGACGATCGCCGACGTGTAGCCGGTGGGCGCGAGGTTGGAGTACTTCGTGTCGATGAGGATGTCGTCGCGCCAGAACAGGGTGCGCCCGTCGGTGACCGGATACGTCCCGTTCGGCCACGTCTTCTCGCACCGCGTCCCGCCGTCGGGCGTGTAGCAGGTGAAGCCGACCGTGGCGGCGAGGTCGTTGAGCATGTCGAGCGCCGGACCGCGCGCGACGTAGGTGATCGACGTGTTGAGGCCGGTCGTGTCGGCCGCCGGATCGGCCCAGATGCAGATCAGGCTCCCGTCGGGCTGCGGCCCCGACGGCCCGAACGCCGGGTCGTTGAGCGGCACGCCCTCGAGCTGCGCCAGCACGTCGTCGGTGAGCATCTCCCGGCAGTCGGTGGGGATCTTCGCCTTCGGCGTCGCGGAGGGAGTCGGCGTCGGCGTCGCCGCGCCGCTCTCAGCGGGGGTGGAGTCGGACGTCGACGAGGGCGTCCCGGCCGACGCGCCGTCGGACTCCGGCGCGCACGCGCACAGGACGGCGAGAAGGGCGAGGGATGCCGCGCCGACGG
The DNA here is from genome assembly GCF_039614715.1 of Microbacterium sp. AZCO. Classification (GTDB taxonomy): domain Bacteria; phylum Actinomycetota; class Actinomycetes; order Actinomycetales; family Microbacteriaceae; genus Microbacterium. The sequence goes on from NZ_CP154857.1 coordinate 4,189,052, forward strand.
CGATCGTGCGCCGAGCCCGAGCCGCTGCGAGGTGAGGCATGGCGCTCACCCTAGCCGCGCCGCGCCCGCGAATCCGCGGCGAATCGCCGCGGCATGCCTCCGCGGGCATGCCGGAGCCGCGCGCTACCCTCGCTGTGCGGGGACCGGTCCCGTGTGAGGAAGTGCATCCGATGAGTGAGCCCCAGTCGTCCTACGGCGAGCCCGTGGCCGAGCCGAAGCCGGTCGACGATGTCGTCGGCAGTGCCAACGAGGGACTCGTGGATGCCGAGGCCGCCGGTCGCGACGCCGTGACCGACGCCGATCGGCCCGCCGAGGAGCCCGCCGCCGCCGAACCCGCGGCCGAAGCGCCCGCCGTCCACGAACAGGCCGCCCACGAGCCCGCCGCGCCCGAGCCCGCCGTCGCACCGGTGCCCGAGGCCGCCGCGCCCGAGACGACCGACGACGAGATCACGGACGCCGCCGCCTACACTGCCGCCTACAACGCGGCCTCCGCCGGCGACGACGAGCCGGCCGCGCAGAGCAGCGTCGCGCAGGCCGCCTACGATCCCGCCGCCCCGACCGTCGTGGCGCCCGCCGTCGCGCCGAGCGAGCCCGTCGCCACCGAGGCGGCTGTCGCTCCGGCCGCCGTCGCCCCGGCCGCCGTCGCGCCGCAGCCGATCTTCGTGCAGGCGCCCGAGGCGCCGCGTCCCCGTGGCAACCGTGCCGCGGCCGGGGCGATCGGCCTGCTCGCCGCGCTGTCCTTCGCGGTGCTGTACCTCGCCGCGTGGCTGTTCTGCGTCTTCTTCCTCGGCACCGAGCTCGGGGGGACCCGCCCGCAGGGCGGCCTGACGGCCGAGAACGCCGTCACGGCCATCACCGCCGCGCTGACGTCGTGGATCTTCTGGACGCCCGTCGTCGTCTTCTTCTTCTCGTTCTGGCTGCTCGGGGCGATCATCAACCGCGGCCGGTGGGGCCACTGGGTCATCTTCGGCCTCTTCGTGGGCGTCCTGAGCTGGTTCGGGTTCATCCTCGGCGAGTACTTCCAGGCCCCCTTCTGGCGCCTCACGCCGACGGAGGGTCTCCAGCTGCTGAAGGACAACCTCTTCGCCCCGCTCGCGGTGATCGCGTTCATCATCGGCCGCGAGCTGACGATCTGGTTCGGCGCCTGGGCCGCCGCGCGGGGCAAGCGCGTCACGGAGCTCAACACCGAGGCGATGCGGGAGTACGAGCGGACGCTCGAGGCGGGGCCGCAGCTCTACCGTCAGTGAGAGCGGCCTGACGAAGCGCTGAGCGTCCGGTCGCGCGGTCGCGCGCGGACGTATCGTCGAAAGGTGACGGCTGATCGTCCTCCCCAGCACGGGCACGTGCGCCCGGCGGTCGCCCTCGGATTGACGACCGCGGCGTTCGTCGCGCTCCTGATCTTCGGACTCGGGATGACGAGCCTCGTCCTGGACGAGGACGTGCTGTCGGTGCCGGGACTCGGGCAGGCGCCCGGCATCATGGGCACGATCTTCGCGACGGGCGGGTTCGCACTGTGCGTCGACGTGGGGACGCGGCATCCACACCCCTCCTACTGGCTCGCGGCGGTCACGACGCTCGTCGTCATGCTCGCGTATCCGCTCGGAGTCTGGTTCGGCGCCGTGGTGTCGGGCGCCGATGTGGCTGCCGCGACCGGTGCGGCGGGCGGCTTCCTCACCTCGTGGTTCGGGGTCGTGGTGGCGGCATCCGCCCTCATCTGCTCGTGGAGCGCGGTGGCGCTCGTGCGCACCTCGGCGCGCCGGCCGCGGTGGCCGTGGGAGAACCCCGACGACGAGTAGTCCGGAAAACCCGGCGGATCAGGCCTGTACCGGATACCGTTGACACCGTGGAGCGGTCGCTCGAGACCCAGGTCAGCCAGGCGGTGGACGCCTGGCTGAAATGGCTTCCCCGCTGGGAGCCCTCGACGCACCGGGGCCGGGTCGCTCCGTGCCGTCGCTGCTTCGGATCGCCCGTCCTGTCCGCGGCGGGTCTCGGCTCCGATGTGCCGCACGGCGTGCAGCACGGACTCTCGACCCGCATCAAGACGATCGTCGACCACTCGGTCGCGGAGTACACCGCGCGCAACCTGCCCATGCTGCAGGCGGAGCTCGACCAGCAGGCGGCCCGCAACCGCGCCCGCAGCTACCGTCCGTCCGAGGGGCTCGAGCCCGAGTACGAGGGTCTCCCGCTGGATCCCGAGCCGGTTCCCGGGGCGCCCTTCCTGTTCACGATCTCGGGGCTCGCGGAGGAGGTGGATGCCGACATCCCGGCCCTTCCGCCCCTGAGCGACGACGCGAAGGCGGCCCTCCGGCAGGAGGTCGGCCTCGCCGACGACTACGCCAACATGGTCGGCCGCGAGGTGTGCACGATCCTCCTGCACCATCGCCTGCGCATCCAGTCGGCGATCGGCCAGTACGTCGAGCCGCAGATCGAGGCGATGCTGCAGGAGCTCACGCGCTCGCTCGACGCGCCGTTCGATCCGAACGATCCGCCGGCCGGCTGACTCCGTCCACAGGGGTGGATGCTCCCGGGGGCGTTTCAGGCGCGTTTGTTAGCATGACGAAGTTTGCAGAGCGCGCGCTCGCCCGCCGCCGTCGGCGGTCCTGGATGCTGGGGAGGTCAGGATGGCCACACGCCTTCCTTCGGCACCCCCGATCCTTCCGGGGCTGACCTACATCCGGCCGCTCGGCTCGGGCGGCTTCGCCGACGTGTTCCTCTACGAACAGGACATGCCGCGCCGCGATGTCGCGGTCAAGGTGCTGCCGAGCGACGTGCGCGACCCCGAGCTGCGGCGCATGTTCAACGCCGAGGCCGACGTGCTCGCGCACCTCTCGGCGCATCCCTCCATCGTCACCGTCTACCAGGCCGGCATCTCGGCCGACGGCCGCCCGTACATCGTGATGGAGTACTGCCCCGGCTCGCTCGCGCAGCGCTACCGCATCGAGCGCCTGCCCGTGCCCGAGGTGCTCGAGATCGGCGTGCGCATGGCGAGCGCCCTCGAGTCGGCGCACCGCGCCGGCCTCGTGCACCGCGACGTGAAGCCCAGCAACATCCTCGTGACGACGTTCGGGGCGCCGGTGCTCGCCGACTTCGGCATCTCGTCGTCGCTCTCGCGCGCGACCGCCGACGAGGTGCTGGCGATGTCGATCCCGTGGAGCGCGCCCGAGGTCGTCGCCGAGCAGACCGCCGGCACTGTCGCGAGCGAGATCTGGAGCCTCGGCGCGACCGTCTACTCCCTGCTCGCGGGGCACAGCCCGTTCGAGCGGCGCGAGCGCGGTCAGAACACCAAGGAGCAGCTCCGCCGCCGCATCGCGCGGGCGAGCTACACACCCATCGCCCGCACCGACGTGCCGCAGGCGCTGCAGGACGTGCTCGCGCAGGCCATGAGCCGCGATCCGGCCCGGCGCTACGCCTCGGCCCGGGAGTTCGCGGAGGCCCTCCGCGGCGTGCAGTCCGAGCTCGGCTTCCTGCCGACGGCGCTCGAAGTGCCCGTGGACGAGTGGGCGGCGGCATCCACTCCCGTCGACTTCGCCGACTCGACGATGCGCGGAGCGACGCGAAGCCACGTCGAGCACGCGGAGCGCCGCAAGACGAAGCCCGGCACGGGGGTCGCGTCGCTCGCGCGCGACGAGGACACCGAGATCTCGGCATCCCCTGTCGCACGTCGTCGTGTGCTGCCCTGGATCGTCGCGGGTGTGGCCGTCGTGGTCGCGCTCGGAGCCGTCGTCGTCGCCCTCGCCGTCACGGGGGTGCTCTGACATGCGGCGCCGAACGATGGCCGGCATCGCTGCGGCGGTGGCGGCAGGCGCCCTCGTCGTCGTCGCGAGCGTCGTCTGGCCCGGCCTGGACGCGCAGGAGACGCCCGACGTCGACACCTCGGTGTGGGCGCTGCAGACGGCCGACGGACGCCGCTACGCCCGCGTGAACACGAGCGTCGGCGAGCTCGACACCGTGCGGAGCATCAGCAACCCGAGCGAGGTGGCCGAGACCTCGGAGGGCGCGTTCCTCTTCTCGGACAGCTACAGCAAGCTGACGAAGATCGACGCGTCGATGCCGGTCGATCTCGACGAGGAGTCGCTGCGCGCCTCGCCCTCGACGCCCGCGGGAACGACCGACGTCGCCACGGCGGGCGACTTCGTGGCGTACCGCACGGACTCGGGCGCCGTGTTCGTGGGGCGCCTGTCGTCGGGGGAGTCGACACAGCTCGACCCGTTCCCCTCCGACGCGGAGGACGCCCCGCAGTACACGGCCGACGCGATCGCGGTCGACGCGCGCGGCATGCTCTTCAGCTACTCCCGCGCCGACGCATCCGTTCTCCGCTACGACATCCCCTCGTCGAAGGTGAGCGGGCGGGACCCGCTGGCGGTGGACGGGCTCGCGACTCCCGCCATCACGGCCGCGGGCGACGCGTGGGCTGTCGTCGACGCCGACGACGGCGACGTCTGGCTGCGCGGTGGCGACAGCGCGGTGAAGGCCGGGACGACGGGCTCGGTCGTGGTGAGCGAGCCCGATCCGTCGGGCAGGTCCGTGTACCTCGCCGACGAGACGGGGCTCGTGAGCATCGCGGTCGACGGCTCGCGGGTGAAGACCGAGCTCGGCAACGGCACCGACTCCCTCGGCACACCGGCGCGCCCCATCGGGCACGACGGCGAGGAGTTCGCCGCGTGGCTTCCCCAGGGCACGGGCGACGGCGTGCTGTGGAGCTCGCGGTCGGGCCAGAAGCAGCTCGACTACGCCGCCGGCACGCTGAGCGACGACCGCCGGCCGCAGTTCGTCGCGACGGATGCCGCCGTCATCCTCAACGAGACCCGAAGCGGCTGGGTCTGGACGGTCCCCGACGGCGCCCTCGTCGCCTCGAGTCAGGACTGGTCGCTCGACGATCGCACCAACCCCGAGGCGCAGCCGAGCGACGAGCAGCTGACGATCATGATCGATCCCAAGCCGCCCGTCGCCGAGCCCGACAGCTTCGGCGTCCGCGCGGGAAGCCTCGTGACCCTCCCCGTGCTCATGAACGACCACGACCCGAACGAGGACGTGCTGTCGATCGACCCCACGTCCGTCACGGGGCTCGACCCCGGCTTCGGGACTGTCTTCATCACCGACGACGGGCAGCGCCTCGCCGTCAGGGTCGCTCCGGGCGCGACCGGAGCGGCGACCTTCACGTATGCCGTGACCGACGGCACGAGCGAGGGCGGCCTCGTCTCCGAACCGACGACCGTGACGGTCGAGGTCGCCGGCGAGAGCGTCGAGTCGGCCCCCGCCTGGTGCGGAGTCGAGGGATGCCTCGTCCCGTGGCCAGAGCCCGAGGTCGCCCGGGGCGGCACGGTCACCGTGCCCGTGCTTCCTGGCTGGGTCGACCCCGAAGGCGACCCGCTGCTGCTCCTCTCGGTCGAGAACCGCTCCGGCGTCGGCAGCGTCGCCGCGACGCCCGCCGGTGACGTCGTCTACCAGCACGCCGACGACGGCAGCGGCGGGGAGCAGCTCGTGGAGCTCGCCGTCACGGTCTCCGACACGCGCGGTCAGACGACGACGAAGTCGCTCATCGTGCGCGTCTCGCCCGAGCCGAAACTGGCCGTGCAGTCCTTCGCCGTCGTCGACACCATCGACGCGGGCCTGACCGTCGACGTCGCGCCGCATGTGACGGGCACGGCGGGTGCGCTGTCGCTCGCGTCCGTCCGCGTCCTCGACGGAGCCACGGCGACCGCGACCGTCGTGGGCGGCACGACGGGATTCGACTTCACCGCTCGCAGCCCCGGCACGTTCCGGGTCGGCTTCACCGTGAGCGACGGGATCAGCGACGCCGACGGCACCGCCCGCATCACGATCCTCCCCGCCGACGCGCCCCCCGAGCTCGCGACGGCCCCCGTCATCGCCTTCGTGCATCCGCAGGAGGATGCCACCCTCGACGTCTTCGCGGCGGTCTCCAATCCGACGCGGCGCGTGCTGCTGCTGAGCGATGTCGTGGCGCACGCCGACGACGGCTCGTCCCTGTCGGTCGACGCCGTCGGCCAGAACTATCTGCGCGTGTCGGGGACGACCGCCTCGGGCGCGGCGGGGCGCCTCGGCACCGTCGGCTACACGATCAGCGACGGCACCCAGGACCGCGGGGCGAGCGTGCAGGGCGAGGCGACGGTCTACCTCCTCCCGCCCGCACCCGAGCTCGCTCCCATCGCCGTGGACGACACGGTCGTCGTGCGCGCGGGGGAGCAGGTCGACATCCCGGTGCTCGACAACGACATCGCCCCGGCCGGCGGGCGTCCCACGCTCAACCCGGCATCCATCGTCTCGTCGACCGACTCGGCGCTCGCCTTCGCCTCCGGCGACACGCTGCGCTACCTCGCGCCGACCGAGCCGGGGGAGTACGGGGTCGAGTACTCCGTCTACACGACCGGCTCGCCCACCCTCGCCGACACCGCCGATGTGCGCATCCAGGTGCTGCCCGACGACGCCAACCGGGCGCCCCTGCCCGAGACACTCGAGGGACGCGTGCTGAGCGGCCAGTCCACCGTCATCGAGTTCGACGGCTTCGGCATGGATCCCGACGGCGACGTCGTGACCCTCGACCGCATCGTGAGCCAGCCGAACAGCGGTGCCGCCACGATCTCTGCCGACGGCACGTCGATCCAGTACTCGAGCGTTCCGGGATACCGCGGGCAGGTGTCGTTCCGCTACCGCGTCGTCGACGCCTTCGGCGCCACCGGGGAGGGCACCGTGCGCATCGGCGTCCTCGACGGGCAGTCCAACCCGAGCCCCATCACCTTCACCGACTACGTGCAGGTGCAGGCGGGTGCCGACAGCACGATCCGGGTCAGCCCGCTCTCCAACGACATCGACCCGACGATGGGGGGCCTGACGCTCACCGGCGTCCGGCCGGACGTCACGGCGACCCTCGGCGACGGGTCGCCCAACCCCGAGTATCAGCGCCTCGACGGGCTCATCCAGTCGCAGTCCGACGCGACAGTGCTCATCCGCGCCGGCACGGATCCCGCGACGATGTCCTTCCTCTACGACGTGGTCTCCAGCTCGGGCAACACCGGTCGAGGGCTCATCGTCGTGAAGGTCGTGCGTGAGAGCGTGCCCGACTTCCCCGTCGTCGCCGACACGGTGCTGACCGTCGAGAACCGCGACGACTTCGAGCGCGGCGTCGACGTGCTCGCGGGCAAGGCGACGTGGGCCGGCGGCGATGTGGCCGACCTCACCCTGAGCCTGTGGGGCGACCCCGACGGCGTCACGGTCAAGGGACGCAAGCTCAGCGGAGACCTGCCCGCGACGACCCGGATCATCCCCTTCGCCGTCACGGGTGAGGGCGCCTCGGGACCGGTCACGACCTACGCCTTCCTCCGCGTCCCCGGCGACGACGACCTGTCGCTCGCGCTCCGCAGCGGCGCGCAGACCCCCGAGGTCGACGAGCTGCAGTCCGTCACGTTCGACATGGCGTCGCTCGTCGCCCGGCCGCCGGGAAGCCGGCTCGAGGTGGGCGACGACGTGCGCGCCTCGGGCGCGCGCAGCGCGGCATCCTGTTCCCTCGAATCCGGCACCTCGGTGCGCTACGACGCCGGCGAGGGGGCTCCGTGGGCGGATGCCTGCCAGGTGCCGGTTCGCATCGCCGGTCAGGACGACTGGACCTACCTGTCGGTGCCGATCGTCGTCCACGCGCTCGAGCCGCAGCCCGAGCTGCATCCCGCGTCGCTCACCGTCGGCCCCGGCGAGACCGCCACGTTCGATCTCGAGCAGATGACGACGTGGCAGCTCCGCGAGGACTGGGAGGGGATCCAATACGCCGTCGACTATCCGGGCTCCGCCTTCGCCGTGTCGCTGTCCGGGCACACGCTCACGATCACTGGGGCCGACCGGGCGGTGCCCGGTGCGGAGGAGGCGGCGGTCGTGTCAGTCACGAGCCACAGCGCGGTCGCACCCGCCCGACTCATCCTGCGCGTCGGCGCGGCACCCTCGACCCTCCCGCAGGGCGGCTCGGCGGTGCAGCAGTGCTCCGAGGCATCCGGGTTCTCGTGCACGATCACCGTCGTCGGGGCACCGGGCGAGGTCAACCCGCTGCCGCACACGCCCCTCGAGGTGGTCGACGTGCGGCCGACCGGTGCCTGCGTCGGCGTGAGCTTCCAGGTCGCCTCGGCTTCCTCGGTCGTCGCGTCGTGGACGCAGGATGCCCCGGGCGCGACGTGCAGCGCGAGCTTCTCAGTGCAGGACGCCCAGGGCCGGCGTACCAACGCCGAACGCGACGGCCGGCTGCTCCTCGACCTGCAGGGCTTCCCCAAGACTCCGGCGAGCATCGCGCAGACGGCGTACGCGAACGGCACGGTGACGCTGCGCGTCGATCCCGGCGAGTCGCGCCTGGCCTACCCCGCCCTGACCGGCTTCGTCGTGCGGTCGGAGGGGCAGGAGGTCTCGCGCTGCGCGGCCGACGGCTCGTGCCAGCCCATCGCAGCGCCCAACGGCGAGCAGCGCACGTACGAGGCTGTCGCCGTCAATGCCGTGGGCGAGTCGCGCGGCAGCGTGAAGACCGTGGCATGGGCGTACAACCCGCCCGCCGCGCCGAGCACGATCACCGTGCGGCCGGTCGTGACGCAGGGCGACGGCGGCGTGGTCTCGCTCAGCATCGCGGGCGTCGACACGTCCCAGACGGGCGGCATCGAGATCGCGAGCCCCAACGGCGAGACCTCGCGGGTGCCGGTGCGGCCCGGCCAGGACCGCCTCGACATCTCCTCGTACCGCGTCGGCACGAACTCGTCGTCGCCCATCACCGTCACGCCGTACTCGCGGTTCGAGCTGCCCCCCGGACTCACCGGCACGCAGTCGGGCTCCGCCGTCACGGTGTGGTCGAACGGCATCGGCGCTCCGCTCGACCCCGTGCTGACCCTCAGCTCCGACTCCAACGGCGACGGCACCTCGACGGTGACGGCGCGCGGCTCGGCGGCGCTCAACGGCGACGGGTCGAGCCTCCGCTACGGCATCGTGCGCGACGGCGAGCGCTGCGACACGACGGCCGACGGCGCGACGGCGGTCTTCACGGGCCTTCCCGACGGCGAGGAGTACCGCTTCACGCTGTGCGTCGACTCCTGGTACGACGGGAAGTCGTTCGGGCGCGTGACGGCGTCGCAGAGCGTCCGCGCCGTGCAGAGCGGGAAGGCGCCCAAGGGCTGGACGTTCCAGGTCGACGGCAGCCCGAACGTCGCCGGCAACCGCGCCGAGTGGGTCATCCGTTCTCAGCCGAGCTCGACCGAGAATCCACCCAACCGCAACCACGCGGAGCTCACGGGATGGCCGACCACGGTCTTCGACCGCGACCCGGCCATCCAGGTGCGGTACGTGCACGACTGGTGGGGCACCGCGACGCCGTGGGCGACCGTCGTCCCCGCCGCCGGGAGCGCGCCCTTCCAGCTGCAGTCGACGTGGTGGGTGCCGTCGTGCGACGGCGGCGGCAAGCTCGTCGCGCGCGGCGACTCGTCGAACACCGCGAAGGGCAAGCCGACCGTCTCGTTCGGCAACGGAAACCTGACCTACTACGACAAGAACGGCAAGGTGCTGCCGTACACCGCCGACACGTGGGACGTGCCGCGCGGCGCCGTGCGCGTCGAGGGCATCCGCGTCACCGTGAGCTGGAGCGCCCAGGGCTGGAGCCTCGCCGACGCCACGAGCACGTTCGGCGCCGACTGCACGCCGAACAGTCCGCCGGACCCGACGCCGGAGCCCACCCCCACTCCGACGCCCACCCCCTGACTCTCCCCCCGACCCCCGAAGGACATCCCCCATGACCCTGACGCAGGAGCAGGCGACCTGGTTCGCGCAGACGTTCGCCCAGATCTCCGACAACGTCGAGCGCGCCATCCTGGGCAAGCGCCACGTCGTCGAGCTGGTGCTGACGGCGATGCTCAGCGACGGGCACGTGCTGCTCGAGGACGTCCCCGGGACTGGGAAGACGTCGCTCGCGCGCGCGATGGCGCAGTCCGTGCAGGGGACGAACACGCGCATCCAGTTCACGCCCGACCTGCTGCCGGGAGACATCACCGGCATCACGGTCTACGACCAGAAGGCCGGGCAGTTCGAGTTCCACGCGGGACCCGTCTTCGCCAACATCGTGCTGGCCGACGAGATCAACCGCGCGAGCCCCAAGACGCAGTCGGCGCTCCTCGAGGTCATGGAGGAGGGGCACGTCACGATCGACGGCGTCTCGCGCGACGTGGGTGTGCCGTTCCTCGTACTCGCGACGCAGAACCCCGTCGAGCAGGCCGGCACCTACCGTCTGCCCGAGGCGCAGCTCGACCGCTTCATGATGCGGACGTCGCTCGGCTACCCCGACCACGCGTCCACCGTGCGCATCCTCGACGGCGCCGCCGTCGCGACGGAGGAGCTCGCGCCGATCATCACCCCGCAGGCGCTCGTGGGCATGGCCGATCTCGCGCAGGAGGTGTACGTCGACGCGCTCGTGCTCGACTACATCGCGCGGCTCGTGGATGCCACCCGCTCCGCGGACGAGGTGCGACTGGGGGTCAGCATCCGGGGCGCCCTCTCGCTCACGCACGCGACCCGCACCCGCGCCGCCTCCCAGGGGCGCACCTACGCGACGCCCGACGACGTCAAGGCGCTCGCCGTGCCCGTGCTCTCGCACCGCCTCATACTCCACCCCGAGGCGGAGTTCGACGGCGTGACGCAGGAGGCCGTCATCGGCCAGGTGCTGCTCGACATCGCTCCGCCCACCCGCCGCGAGGCCGTATGAGTCTGACCGAGTCCCGCCTCACCCGCACCTCGACCTCGACGGGGTCGGGGACGGGCGCGACGACGCGCACCGTGGCGCCGCTCCGGCGGGGCCGCGCGCTCGTGCGCGCCGTCGTGTGGACCACGCAGGCCTCCCGGGCCTTCGGCGCCGGGGTCGCGGCGGCTGCGACGTGGGCGTCGCGGACCGTGCGGCCCGCGGGCGTGCTGGTCGCGGCGGCCGCGACGGGGGGACTCGTGCTGGCGCTCGCCTTCGGCTGGGTGGAGTGGATGGTCGCGGGTGCGATCTCGGTGCTCCTCCTCGCGATGGCCGTGCCGTTCCTCTTCGGCGCCCGCTCGTACGACGTCGACCTGAGCCTCGCGCACGAGCGCGTCGTCGCGGGCCAGGGCGTCGTCGGCGAGATCGTCGTGCGCAACGACAGCACCCGCACGGCCCTGCCGGGACGCATCGACATCCCCGTCGGCGAGGGGCTCGTCGAGTTCGGCGTCCCGCTGCTGCGTCCCGGTCACACGATCGGGCAGCCCCTCGACATCCCCGACCTGCGTCGCGGGATCGTGACGGTCGGCCCCGCCACGACGGTGCGGAGCGACCCCATCGGTCTGCTCCGGCGCGAGCACGCCTTCGAAGACGTCCACGAGCTCTACGTGCACCCCCGCACGATCGGGGTCCCCTCGACGAGCGCGGGCCTCATCCGCGACCTGGAGGGCGCGCCGACGCGGCGCCTCGTCGACGCCGACATGTCGTTCCACGCCATCCGCGAGTACGCGCCCGGCGACTCGTGGCGGCAGGTGCACTGGAAGTCGACCGCCAAGACGGGCCAGCTCATGGTGCGCCAGTACGAGGAGTCGCGCCGCTCGCGCATGGCCATCGTGCTCGCGATCGCCGAGGCGGAGTACCTGGATGCCGACGAGTTCGAGCTCGCGGTCAGCTCGGCGGCATCCCTCGGGCTCCGCGCCGTGCGCGACGCGCGCGATGTCGACATCGTCGTCGGGTCGGAGGTGCCGCGCGTCGTGCGCGGGCGCCTCCGCGCCGTGCAGCACCTGCCCGCGGCATCCCCCCGCACTCTCCTCGACGGGTTCAGCGGCATCGACCTGCTCGAGAACACGATGCCGATCGAGGATGTGTGCCGCCTCGCGGCCGAGGCCAACGAGCGCCTCTCCGTCGCCGTCATCGTCACGGGCTCCCGCGTGTCGCTCACCCGCCTGCAGCAGGCGGCGCTCGGCTTCCCCGCCGACACGGCCGTCATCGCCGTGATCTGCGACGAGCGGGCCCACCCGCGCATGCGGTCGCTGGCGGGCCTCAGCGTGCTCACCGTGGGGACGCTCGACGACCTGTCGGGACTCCTCCTGCGAGGGGCCGCCTCGTGACCGCGACAGTCCTCACGAGTCCGCGCCGCACGTCGTCGGAGGCCGTCCCGCGGCTCGTCGCGGGCTCGATCTACACCGCCGCGATGGTCGCGATCGCGGCGCTCGCCGCCTGGCCCGTCTACCGGTCGGGCTGGTTCCTGCTCCTCGTGGGCGCCTCCGTCGTGCTGGCGACGGGCATCGCCGTCGTCTCGCGTCTTCGCCGCTGGGACGGATGGATGACGACGGCCGCCGTCACCGCCGCGTTCCTCATCTTCGGGGTCCCGCTCGCGGTCCCCTCGCGCCTCGGCGCCCCGCTCGAGCTGCTCCGCGGACTCGGCGACCTCCTCGCGGGCACGGTCTTCGCGTGGAAGGACCTCGTCACCGTGGACCTCCCGGTCGGGACGTACCGCAACCTCCTCGTGCCCGCGCTCATCGTCTTCCTCGTCGGCACGTGCGCGACGCTCGCCCTCTCGTGGCGCGACGACCGCGCCGCGTACGCCGCGGCGCCCGTTGGCATCGCCATGACGTCGTTCGGCCTCTTCTTCGGCCGTCCGGTCACGAGCTCGCCGATCGAGCTCGGGCCGCTCACGGTGTACGCGCCGGTCGAGACGGCGATCGGCATCTCCGCGCTCGTCGCGAGCGTGCTCTGGCTCGCGTGGCGCAACCGCGACGAGCGTGTGCGTGCGCTGCAGCGCGCCGCCGTCTCGAGCGGCGTGCGCATCTCGCGGCGCCCGAGCCGTGCCGACCGTCGCCGGACGGCGCTCGGCGCCGGCATGCTCGCCCTGGCCGTCGTCGCGGGGGCGGCGGTCGTGCCGTGGGCCGCGCGCGGCGCGGAGCGCGACGTCCTGCGCTCCGCCGTGGGCCCCGAGGTCGACCTCGCGGCCGAGGTCAGCCCGCTCACGACCTACCGCACCCGCTTCGAGGGCGCCGGCGCCGACGACGTGCTCTTCCGCGTCGCCGCGCTCGAGGGCTCGCCCTCCCGCATCCGCCTCGCGACCCTCGACAGCTACGACGGCGAGGTCTTCCGCTCGGGCGGTGGCGACGCGACCGGCGAAGCGCGCTTCGTGCGCGTGCCCTCGACGCTCGACGCCGGCGCCGGAGACCCCGTGCGGCTCACCGTCTCGATCGAAGACCTGCGGGGGATCTGGATGCCGACCTCCGGCCGCCTCTCGTCCGTCACCTTCGACGGCGACCGGTCCTCGAGCCTCGCCGACAGCTTCTACTACAGCCAGTCCGCCGCGGCGGGCGTCGAGACGACGGGCGATAACGGCCTCGCCGCCGGGGACTCCTACGAGCTGCAGGCCGTCGACCCGCGCCTTCCCGCCCTCGGCTCGCTCCAGGCGCCGGGCGGCGTCGACGACTCCGTCTCGGCGCCCGACAGCCTCACGACGTGGGTGGATCGCCACACGACCGGCTCCGGGGGAGCGGCGCTCGAGGAGCTCGTACGCCTCCTGCGCGAGCGCGGGTACCTGAGCCACGCCCTCTCCGTCGGCCAGGACACGCCCTCGTGGATGGCGGACCTCGCCGGCTACACCTTCCAGCCGAGCGCCTCGGGCCACTCGCTGGCCCGCATCGACACGCTGTTCACCCGGCTGCTCGAGCGCGAGACCGATCCGCGGGCCGAGGCTTCCGGGAACTACGTCGCCGCGGTGGGCGACGACGAGCAGTTCGCCGTCGCCGTCGCGCTCATCGCCCGCGAGCTCGGCTTCCCCTCCCGGGTCGTCGTGGGTGCCAGACTCACGTCGTCGGACGCCGACCTCCCCGCCTGCGACGCGGGAGTGTGCCGCGCCCGTGACCTCTCGGCGTGGACGGAGGTCCAGGATGCCTCCGGCCTGTGGGTGCCCGTCGACGTCACGCCGCAGCACGAGGCGTCGCCGAGCCTCGACGTCACCGAGCAGCGGGACCCCGAGAACGTCACGGAGGTGCGCCCCGACTCCGTCGAGGAGGTCGTGCCGCCGGACCCCGTTCAGGAGGACTCCGGCAACGACGACTCCACGCCGAAGGACACCGGCCCCGACCTCGCGTGGCTGTGGCCGACGCTCCGCGTCGCGGGCATCGTCACCGCGATCCTCGTCCTCGCCCTCGGCCCCTTCATCGCCGTCGTCGCGGCGAAGGGCTTCCGCCGCCGGGGCCGTCGCACGCAAGGCCCGGCCGTCGCGCGCATCGCCGGCGGCTGGGACGAGTACGTCGACGCGGCGATCGACGCCGGGCGCGGTGCTCCCAAGGCCTCGACGCGGGCCGAGCTCGCGGCCGGCTTCGGCACAGCATCCGGTGCCGCGCTCGCGGAAGGCGCCGACCGCGCCGTCTTCTCGGGCGGTGTCGCAACGATCTCCGAGGCGGAGGAGTTCTGGCGGATCGTCGACACGGAGCGCCGCGGGCTGTCCGCCGAAGCCGGGTTCTGGCGTCGCCTCCGCGCGGCCGTATCGTTGAGATCGTTCATGCGCCACCTGGCTCCGACGGCGGGGCTGAGGGAGCGCACCGCCGAAAGGGGGAAGCGCCGCGCCGCACGGCGTGAGCGCACATCGCCATGACCAACCTCGAAATGTGGAACACCGTCACGCTCGGCACGCTGTCGCTCGTGACGTTCGTGCTCTTCTACGCGTGGACGGCGATCGCCCTCGGTGCGGTCTTCCGCAAGAGCGGCGAGTCGGCGTGGAAGGCGTGGGTCCCCGTCCTCAACATCGTCGTCTTCCTGAGGGTCGCGGGGCTCTCGGGGTGGCTCGTCCTGCTCTTCCTCCTCCCGTTCGCAGGCTTCGTCGTGACCGTCATCGCGTCGTACCGCATCAACGTCGCCTTCGGGCACGGCGCCGGGATGACCGTGCTCGCAGCGCTCCTCTTCCCGATCTGGGCGACCGTGCTCGGCTTCGGCCCGGATCGCTGGCTCGGTCGCGAAGAGGCCGCGCGCGGCCCCGTCCGCGCGACCTACGCCGACGTCGCGCCGCCGCCCCCGCTGCCCGATGCGGTGGCTGCGCCTTCCCCGTCGGCTGGGCCGTTCACGCCCCCGCCCGCCTACGGGCGCCCGGCTCCTGCCACGGCAGGCTGGACACCTCCTCCGCCGATCCCGCCCACGCGGGCGGAGTCCGGCGCGCCCGTGGCGGCCGGGTCGGCCTGGCCGGCGCCGGCGTCGTCCGTGCCCGACGCGCCGTCGGCCCCGCCGAGGCAGGCTTCGGCAGCGTCCGACGCGCCGTCGGCCCCGCCTGCGCCTGCGCCGGTGATGTCCGTCCCGCCCTCGGTTCGGCCCGCGCCGGCGACGCCCTCGGACTGGCCGGCGCCCGCCCCCAGCCCCGCCGTCCGCGCGGCGCCGATCGTCGCCGCGCCGGCCGCGCCGACGGCCGAGCGGGCGTCCACCGGTCGGGGCCCGCTCTCGGCCGTCCCGTCCTCTCCCGTGCCGCCTCCCGCTTCCATGACCGAACCCATCGCGGTCTCCGCCGCGCCGCTGGCGCCCGACGCCGACGAGGAGGACGCCGACGAGGCATCCTTCCCGCCCATCGCCCGTCGCTCGGCGCCGGCCGACGCGCCCTCGTGGGACGTCCCCGAGTCCGATGAGCCGTCCTGGGACTTCGACTTCGGCCCCGCGTCCGCGACGAGCGAGGTGACGGATGCCGTGAGCGGCGCGCCCGCCCCCGTCTCCGCCGCCTCCCGCAGCGCCCGCCCGGTCGACGGCCCTGTGCTGCCCGAGGACGATTCCCTCGTGCGTCCGCCCGTCACGCGCGTGCCCGCCGCGCCGGCTCCAGCCGCCTCGCGTGAGCCGTGGGCGCCCGCCGCATCCCCCGTGCCCGGCGAGGGGGAGGCGTTCCCCGAGAGCTCGGGCCCCGTCTCGGCCATCGCGGGCGCGCCCGACGCCGGGATGCCCCGCTCCGCGCTCTCGTCGGTGTCGGCCCTGCACACGCAGCCGCACATCCCCGAGGAGGAGGAGCTCGAGGCGACCATCGTCGCGCGCCGCAAGCGCACGGCATGGACCCTCACGAGCCCCTCGGGCGCGCGCGTGCCGCTGACCGCCGAGACGGTCATCCTGGGACGTCGCCCGTCCATCGATCCGGAGTTCCCCGGTGCGCAGCTCGTGTCGCTCGACGACGACACCCGCACCGTCTCGAAGACGCACGCGCGTCTCGAGCTGCGCGACGACCGCTGGTACATCACGGACCTCGCCTCCACCAACGGCGTGCTCTTCACGACGCTCATGGGCACCGAGGTCGCCGCGACGCCCGGAGAGGCGACGGAGGCCGGCGAGCGGTTCCTGCTCGGCGACGCGGAGGTGTCGCTCAGCCGGAGCGACGGGTG
Organism: Microbacterium sp. AZCO; assembly: GCF_039614715.1. Taxonomy (GTDB): domain Bacteria; phylum Actinomycetota; class Actinomycetes; order Actinomycetales; family Microbacteriaceae; genus Microbacterium. The sequence goes on from NZ_CP154857.1 coordinate 4,205,405, forward strand.
ACCGGCGGCGACGACGCGGAGCCCGACGACAGCACCATCCGCGTTCCGCGGGGTGACCACGACGGCGGCATGATCGGCGAACCGCAGGGCGAGGTCGACGCGGCGACGGTGCGGGTTCCGCGGCGCGAGCCCGACGACAGCACGATCCGCGTTCCGCGGGGCGGGGTCGACGAGAACACCGTCCGCACGCCCGCAGAGGGCGAGGTCGACGAGGAGACGGTCCGCGCTTTGCGCGGCGAGGTCGACGAGGCGACGCGCGTCTCCCGTCGGTCCGGCGGGGGAGTGGATGCCGCAGACCCCGGGCCGACGGAGCCGAGCGCCGTCACGGCGCCGCCCGGTCCCCGGCGGACCCCGTCCACCGGCGAGCCCGAGCCCGGAGAAGCCGAGCCCGAGGACGGGTCGACCGTCGTCGCCCGCCGGGAGTCGCGGCGCCGCGCCGCGCGTCACGACGAGGGCGCGGCATCCCCGGACCGTCCGGCCGCCGCAACGGCACCCGGCCTCCCCGCGATCGGCCGCGTCGCGCAGGCGCCTGAGGCGGAGCGCCCTGCCTACTCACCCCGTCCTCCGCAGCCCGTGACGGCGAGCCGGTGCCCGCCCGCGGTCCGCGACCCGCAGCTTCCCGCCGACACCGCTGCCGGCGAGTCGCTCGCCCGGCGGCGCGCGCGCCGGCGCACGACGATCGCCGTGGTCGCGGCATCCATCGTCCTCATCGCCGCCGTCGCCGTGCTCGTCGCCCTGCTCACGACGGCGGGTTAGGCGGAGCTCGGCGGAGGCCTCCGCTGGTTTGACCACCCCCCGGCATCCCGCGTATCATAGGAGGGTGTGCGCTCTCGCGCGCCGTCCGCCGCGCCTCGGCCCGGAAGATGGCCGCAGGACGCCGCATCTCAGGGAACGGCCTGCGAACAGGCCACCCCCACGGCATATCCACCACACAACAGCCCGGCACCATCATGCCGCGCCGGTGGATCCACGTGAGCCTCACGCGAAACAGATCGAAAGATCCGCCGAGCGCGAGGGGAGACCACGTCGCTGTCACCGTGCAGCACAAATAAGGAGAGAACGTGCCAACCATTCAGCAGTTGGTTCGCAAGGGTCGCTCGCCCAAGGTCTCGAAGACCAAGGCGCCGGCGCTCAAGGCGAACCCGCAGCAGGCGGGTGTCTGCACCCGCGTGTACACGACCACGCCCAAGAAGCCGAACTCGGCCATGCGCAAGGTCGCCCGTGTCAAGCTCCGCAACGGCACCGAGGTCACGGCCTACATCCCCGGTGAGGGCCACAACCTCCAGGAGCACTCGCTCGTGCTCGTCCGCGGCGGTCGTGTGAAGGACCTCCCCGGTGTCCGCTACAAGATCGTCCGCGGTGCGCTCGACACCCAGGCAGTGAAGAACCGTAAGCAGGCTCGCAGCCGCTACGGCGCGAAGAAGGGCTAAGGAACATGCCTCGTAAGGGACCCGCCCCGAAGCGCCCCGTCGTCAACGACCCGGTCTACGGCGCTCCGATCGTCAGCCAGCTGGTGAACAAGATCCTCGTCGACGGCAAGAAGTCGCTCGCCGAGTCGATCGTCTACACCGCCCTCCGCGGCGTCGAGGCGAAGAACGGCCAGGACGCCGTCGCCACGCTCAAGAAGGCCCTCGACAACGTGCGCCCGACCCTCGAGGTCAAGTCGCGCCGCGTCGGCGGCTCGACCTACCAGGTGCCGGTCGAGGTCAAGCCTCACCGCGCCAACACGCTCGCCCTCCGCTGGCTCGTCAGCTACGCCAAGGGCCGTCGTGAGAAGACCATGACCGAGCGCCTCCAGAACGAGATCCTGGATGCCTCGAACGGCCTGGGTGCCGCGGTGAAGCGCCGCGAGGACACCCACAAGATGGCCGAGTCGAACCGCGCCTTCGCGCACTACCGCTGGTAACCAGCGCGGCGGTCGTGCCGTGGCATCCCCTCGGCGCGACCGCCCCACCCGCCTGATCGTCACGAACGGTCACCCGGCTTCCGACAAGTAAGGAAACACCCCGTGGCACAAGAAGTGCTCACCGACCTCAACAAGGTCCGCAACATCGGCATCATGGCGCACATCGATGCCGGCAAGACGACGACGACCGAGCGCATCCTCTTCTACACGGGCGTCAACCACAAGATCGGCGAGACGCACGACGGCGCTGCCACCACCGACTGGATGGAGCAGGAGCAGGAGCGCGGCATCACGATCACGTCGGCCGCCGTCACCTGCTTCTGGGACAAGCACCAGATCAACATCATCGACACGCCCGGCCACGTCGACTTCACGGTCGAGGTCGAGCGCTCGCTCCGCGTCCTCGACGGCGCGGTCGCCGTCTTCGACGGCAAGGAGGGCGTCGAGCCCCAGTCCGAGACCGTCTGGCGTCAGGCCGACAAGTACGACGTTCCCCGCATCTGCTTCGTCAACAAGATGGACAAGCTGGGCGCCGACTTCTACTTCACGGTCGACACGATCGTCAACCGCCTGAAGGCCAAGCCGCTCGTGCTGCAGCTGCCCATCGGTGTCGAGAACGACTTCGTCGGCGTCGTCGACCTGGTCGAGATGCGCGCCCTGGTGTGGCCCGGCGACGCCAAGGGTGATGTCACCATGGGCGCCAAGTACGAGATCCAGGAGATTCCGGCCGACATGGCCGACAGGGTCGCCGAGTACCGCGAGCAGTTGCTCGAGACGGTCGCCGAGACCGACGAGCACCTCCTCGAGAAGCACTTCAGCGGCGAGGGCCTCACGGTCGCCGAGATCAAGGGCGCGATCCGCAAGCTCACGATCAACTCCGAGATCTACCCCGTCCTGTGCGGCTCGGCGTTCAAGAACCGCGGCGTGCAGCCCATGCTCGACGCGGTCGTCGACTACCTCCCGTCGCCCCTCGACGTGCCCGCCATCGAGGCGCACGACCCGAAGGACGAGGAGATCGTCATCGAGCGTCACGCCGACGCGAGCGAGCCCTTCGCGGCCCTGGCGTTCAAGATCGTGTCGCACCCGTTCTTCGGTCGCCTCACGTACATCCGCGTGTACTCGGGTCACCTCGACTCCGGCGCCCAGGTCGTCAACGCGACCAAGGGCAAGAAGGAGCGCATCGGGAAGATCTTCCAGATGCACGCCAACAAGGAGAACCCCGTCGACTCGGTGACCGCCGGTCACATCTACGCGGTCATCGGCCTCAAGGACACCACGACCGGCGACACGCTGTCGGACTCGGCCAACCAGGTCGTGCTCGAGTCGATGACGTTCCCGGAGCCCGTCATCGAGGTCGCCATCGAGCCCAAGACGAAGGCCGACCAGGAGAAGCTGGGTGTCGCCATCCAGAAGCTCGCCGAGGAGGACCCGACGTTCCGCGTGGAGCAGAACGCCGAGACCGGCCAGACCGTCATCAAGGGCATGGGCGAGCTGCACCTCGACATCCTGGTGGACCGCATGAAGCGCGAGTTCAAGGTCGAGGCCAACGTCGGAAAGCCCCAGGTCGCGTACCGCGAGACGATCCGCAAGGCCGTCGAGCGCCACGACTACACGCACAAGAAGCAGACCGGTGGTTCGGGTCAGTTCGCGAAGATCCAGTTCGCGCTCGAGCCCATCGAGGTCACGGCCGACAAGATCTACGAGTTCGAGAACAAGGTCACCGGTGGCCGCATCCCGCGCGAGTACATCGAGCCGACCAACCAGGGCTTCCAGGACGCGATGGCCGTCGGCATCCTCGCCGGCTACCCCATGGTCGGTGTGAAGGCGACCCTCAACGACGGCGCGTCGCACGACGTCGACTCGTCGGAGATGGCGTTCAAGATCGCCGGTTCGATGGGCTTCAAGGAGGCCGCCCGCAAGGCGAACCCCGTGCTGCTCGAGCCGGTCATGGCCGTCGAGGTCCGCACGCCCGAGGAGTACATGGGCGACGTCATCGGCGACCTCAACAGCCGCCGTGGCCAGATCCAGTCGATGGAGGACGCGGCGGGCGTCAAGGTCGTCCGCGCCCTCGTCCCACTCTCGGAGATGTTCGGCTACATCGGCGACCTGCGCTCGAAGACCTCGGGCCGCGCCGTGTACTCGATGGAGTTCGACAGCTACGCCGAGGTTCCTCGCAACGTGGCCGACGAGATCATCCAGAAGAACAAGGGCGAGTGATCGCCTCCGGGATGCCTCGGTGACGAGGCATCCCGGGCTTCCACAACTTCACAGAATCAAACAGAACCCCTCTACTAAGCTAGAGAAATCCCCGTAGAGACCCGGTCGCAAACCAGTGCCCGGAACCTCTACACGACCGTCCTGAGGAGGACCAAGTGGCTAAGGCCAAGTTCGAGCGGACCAAGCCGCACGTGAACATCGGAACGATCGGTCACGTCGACCACGGCAAGACCACGCTCACCGCCGCGATCTCGAAGGTGCTCGCCGACAAGTACCCGTCGGCCACCAACGTGCAGCGCGACTTCGCGTCGATCGACTCCGCTCCCGAGGAGCGCCAGCGCGGCATCACGATCAACATCTCGCACGTCGAGTACGAGACCCCGAAGCGCCACTACGCGCACGTCGACGCCCCGGGTCACGCCGACTACATCAAGAACATGATCACCGGTGCTGCCCAGATGGACGGCGCGATCCTCGTGGTCGCCGCGACCGACGGCCCGATGGCCCAGACGCGCGAGCACGTGCTGCTCGCCAAGCAGGTCGGCGTTCCCTACCTGCTCGTGGCCCTCAACAAGAGCGACATGGTCGACGACGAGGAGATCCTGGAGCTCGTCGAGCTCGAGGTCCGCGAGCTGCTCTCCAGCCAGGACTTCGACGGTGACAACGCTCCGGTCGTGCGTGTTTCGGGCCTCAAGGCGCTCGAGGGCGACGCCGAGTGGACCGAGAAGATCGTCGAGCTCATGGACGCCGTCGACGAGTCCATCCCGGACCCGGTGCGCGACAAGGACAAGCCGTTCCTGATGCCGATCGAGGACGTCTTCACCATCACCGGCCGCGGCACGGTCGTGACGGGTCGCGCCGAGCGCGGCACGCTCGCGATCAACTCCGAGGTCGAGATCGTGGGTCTGCGCCCGACGCAGAAGACGATCGTCACCGGTATCGAGATGTTCCACAAGCAGCTCGACGAGGCGTGGGCCGGCGAGAACTGTGGTCTGCTCCTCCGCGGCACCAAGCGTGACGACGTCGAGCGCGGCCAGGTCGTCGTGAAGCCCGGTTCGGTCACCCCGCACACCAACTTCGAGGGCACGGCGTACATCCTGTCCAAGGAGGAGGGCGGCCGTCACAACCCGTTCTTCACCAACTACCGTCCGCAGTTCTACTTCCGCACCACCGACGTCACCGGCGTCATCACGCTGCCCGAGGGCACCGAGATGGTCATGCCCGGCGACACCACCGACATGACGGTCGAGCTCATCCAGCCGATCGCCATGGAGGAGGGCCTCGGCTTCGCGATCCGCGAGGGTGGCCGCACCGTCGGCGCCGGTACGGTGACGAAGATCATCAAGTAAGTCTTACGACGCGCTCTCGCGTCAGCGGCTCGCAAAAGCCCCCGGGATGTTCCCGGGGGCTTTTGCCGTCCCAGCGGGCTTTACGCGGGCTCTCAGGCCGGTCAGACTGAACGAGCGGCGCAGCGTCGTGTGCGAGCGAGAGGGAGTCTCATGGGCTTCGACGACATCGTCAACCAGGGCAAGAAGCTCTACGGCGACAACAAGGACCAGGTCGACGGATTCCTGAAGTCCGAGCAGGCCGAGCAGGTGAGCGACCAGGTGTTCGACAGCGCGGCCGACCTCGCCAAGAAGATCTCTCCCGACCAGTTCGATGACAACATCGACGACCTGCGCGACAAGGCGGACGGCGCCGTCGGCACCGAGTAGTCGGGCCATCCAAGAGTCTCGGGCGAAGAGTGCCCGAGGCCTGCGTCGCGCCTCGACGTGGCATCCCGTGTCAGAGGATCCGGCACGCCGTTTCGGATCCGTTACTTGACGGGAAACTCTCAGCCACCTAGGTTCGCATCGGGGAAAGGTGATTCCGCGCCGCGGCCTGGGGGCTACGTAAAACGGCGCGGTGATTGCGTTTCCCTTTTTTTGGGTCTCTAGTTCCGAGAGGCTCAAGGGCTGGACTCCTGTGTTCCCAGGAGTCCGAAGCGACAGGGTAATTCAATATGTCTGGTGTTCTGGGCGGGCAAAATTCGGGGCGCAGGGGGCTGCGCCGCAAGATGCGGGAGGAAAGGGAGCGTCAGCGCAAACTGACGCTGCGCCACCGGTGGTATGCCGGTGGCATCGCGACGGTCCTTTCCGGCGCGCTGATCTTCGCAGGAGTCGGTCCGGCGACCGCCGCGGAGGTGACCCCGCCGCCCGCCGACTCGAGCACCACCGACACTCCCGCGCCCACCCCGCCCGCCGACGCGACCACTCCGCCGGCGGATGCCTCGACACCGCCGGCAGACAGCACCACCCCGCCCGCGGCGACGACGCCGCCGTCCGACGCGACGACGCCGCCGGCAGACACCCCCGCGGCAACCCCGACTCCGTCGACGACGCCGACGCCCACGCCGTCGCCCTCCGCGTCGGCTCCGCTGACGGCGAAGTCGCTCGCGGCCGACACCACGGTCTCGCCGCAGTCGCTCGTCGACCCGACACCTGTCGCAGCGGGCAAGACGACCCTGCAGATCAAGAAGCTGGGCGCGCGTCTGGCCAACGGCAGCGTCTCGAGCGTCGCCGGCGCGGTGTTCTACGCCGTCGACGGCACGCGCGGCGGCGCGCGGCCGACCCCCGGTACGACGACGTCGCTCCTCACCTGTACGACGGACGCCAACGGCCTCTGCCAGATCGTCGTCGACGCGCGCACGGGTGGCAACGGCGGCAACACCCAGGGCTACTGGGTGTTCGAGGGCGTGGCGCCGAGCGGCTGGAACCGCCTCGGCCAGCTGGGCCTCGGCGACTACGACAGCACCAAGACCCCGACGCCGTACATCGACTTCACGAACAACGTCTCGGGGAGCAGCACGATCTGGGAGGTCCCCGGCGACGCGACCGCGTACTTCGGAACAGGGACGTCCGCGACGACCAAGACCGACGAGAAGGGCTTCGCGAACGTGCGGAGCAACCCCACCTTCCCGAACAGCTGCGGACTCAGCATCGCGATGGTGTTCGACACCTCCGGGTCGATCAACTCGACCGAGATGACGCAGATGAAGAACGCGGCGAAGAGCTTCGTCGCGCCGGGCGCCCTGGGCGGCACCCCGTCGTCGGTCGCGCTGTACCGCTTCAGCACGACGGCCAGCAAGTTCCTCAACCTGACGTCGATCGCCGCCAGCCAGACGACGGTCAACAACGCCATCGATGGACTCCCCGCATCGGGCAACGACTCCACGAACTGGGATGACGCCTTCCGCAAGGTCGCGTTCAACGGCAGCGAGAACTACGACGTCGTCATCCTCCTCACCGACGGCGACCCGACGGTCATGGGCACCAACGGCGCCAACGGCGAGACCAACGTCGGCTTCCGCAACATCGAGGAGGGCGTCTTCTCGGCGAACGCCGTCAAGAGCATGACGGGCCCTGCCGGCTCGCGCACGAAGATCGTCGCGGTCGGCATCGGCCTCGCGGGCAACTCGTACCTCAACCTCGCGGCCGTCTCCGGCCCGACGGTCAACGAGGACTACTACACGACCGACTTCGCGAACCTCGCGACGAAGCTCAACCAGATCGCGCAGGCGAACTGCGCCGGCACCCTCACGGTCGTGAAGAAGACCGTCGACGGCAACGGCAACACGATCGACGCGACCGCCGGCGGCTGGACGTTCACCGGCTCGACCTCGGGCGCGTGGATCCAGACCGGCGGCGGCAACGTCTCGTCGCTCGCCCTCACGACGCCGAACTCCGGCGCGAGCAAGGGTGCCGTGAACTTCCCGATCGACCTCGCCGGCACCTCCTCGCGCACCGTCACGGTGGCCGAGACGGCGCAGGCAGGGTGGACGGCGACGAACGTCACGTGCACCGGGGCATCTCCGACCGGTTCGCCCGGCAGCTTCTCCGTCCCGGTCGGCGTCAACGCCGTCGTCAGCTGCACGGTCACGAATCAGCAGGATGCGGCATCCCTGACCCTCGTCAAGTCGCTCACGAACAACAACGGCGGCACCGCCACGGTGGGGTCCTGGACCCTGACGGCAGCCGGCCCCACCACGATCTCGGGTGCGAGCGGCTCCGCGGCGGTGAAGCTGGCGAAGGTCGCCCCGGGCACGTACGCGCTGTCGGAGTCCGGCCCCGCCGGATACACGCTGACGAGCCTCACCTGCGACAGCGGCGTGACGGTCAGCGCGCAGAAGACGATCACTCTCGCGAAGAACCAGAACGTCACCTGCACGTTCGTCAACGACGACAACCCCGCCAAGCTCACGATCGTGAAGCAGGACATGTCCGGGAACGGGCTCGCGGGCGCGGTCTTCCAGCTCTGGAAGGAGACCGGCGCCGCCGCGGGTCTGCAGACCTCGGGCGGCAACGCCGACACGCTCGTCAACGGCAGCGTCACCGCCGGCACGGCGAACCTGACCAACCTCTCGTGGGGCACGTACTACGTGAAGGAGATCACGGCGCCGCCCGGCTACGACCTCGCGACGCCCGACACGCAGACCGTCGTGCTCGGCGCGGCCGAGACCACCACGGCCGCCGTCGTGACCTTCAAGGATCCGCTCAAGCCCAGCACGCTGACGCTCGTGAAGGTCGTCGACAACAAGGGCGTCGGCACGCACGCGGCGACCGAGTGGACGCTGACGGCCGCTGGAACGGGCGGCTTCAGCCAGCCCGGCACCTCGTCCGACGGCGGTGTGACGGCATCCACCGGCAAGAAGAACGTGCAGCCCAACACGGCCTACACGCTCAGCGAGACCGGCCCGGCGGGCTACGACGCCTCGAGCTGGTCCTGCGACTCGAACATCACGGTGAGCGGCGGCAGGATCACGCTCGCCCCCGGCGACGACGTGACCTGCACGATCAAGAACACGGTGCGCACCCACGATGTGAAGCTCGTGAAGAAGTGGGTCGGCGCGATCGCCGGCGACAAGGCCACGCTCACGGCAGGTGCGAAGAACGCCACGTCGACGGCGACGGCGGCCGCTGAGTTCACCGACAACGCCAACGCGATCACGGTGACCGTCGCGGAGGGTGCGGCGATCGTCCTGTCGGAGACTCTTCCGGGCGCCAACGCCGGCACCTACGGCACGGCCTTCGCCTGCACCGCGGGCAGCGTCACGGGCGGCGACCGCAGCTACACGCTGACGGTCCCGAACGCCGACACGACCTGCACCTTCACCAACACCGCGAACACCGTGACGGTCTCGCTCACGAAGTCCTGGGCGACCGGCTCCTTCGCCGGCGACAAGGCCGGCCTCGCGATCACGCGCGGCGGCGACACTCTCACCTCCGCCACCTCGACGGCGCCGGCCTCCGCGACCATCAGCCAGACGGTGCGCGTCGGTGACGTCGTGAGCCTGGCCGAGACGCTTCCGGGCGCCAACACCGGGTCGTACGCGGCGACGTGGGTGTGCGACGACGGTCGCTCGGGCAGCGGTCTCGGCACGTCGTTCACCGTGACGAAGGCCGTCAGCTGCACGATCACCAACACGCCCAGGACGATCACAGTCCGCGTCGACAAGCAGTGGGTGAACGCCTTCCCGGGTGACGATGCGGTTCTGACGGTCAACGGCCAGAACGGCCCGTCGGTCGCGGACACGTCGAACGAGACCGATGCGAACGTCGTCGTGGCGACCGTCCGCGTCGGCGACTCCGTCGCCATCTCCGAGTCGCTCACGACCAACACGGGCACGTACGACGCGAAGTGGAAGTGCGGACCGAACGGCACGTTCGCGGCGGGGAGCAGCATCCCCTCGTTCACGGCATCCGTCGATGTCACCTGCACCCTGCAGAACACGGCGCGCACGCACACCGTGAAGCTGCAGAAGCAGTGGGTCGACGCGATCAAGAACGACACCGCGAGCCTGGTCATCGGGACCGACCCCGCTGTGACCAGCACCGCCGGCGGCGAGGCCGGGTCGTGGATCGACCCCGCCGGGTTCGCGACGAAGGTCGTGCGCGTGGGCGACTCGGTCGCCCTGCACGAGACCGTGAACGCGGCGAGCGGCAGCCAGTACAGCTCGAGCTACAGCTGCACGCCGGGCGCGCTGAACGGCGCCGGGCAGTCCTTCGCGCTGACCGTCCCCGACAGCGATGTCGTCTGCACGTTCACCAACACGAACCTGCGCGGCAAGATCACGCTTCGCAAGGACGTCGTGAACGACAACGGCGGCACGGCGATCGACACGCAGTGGACGCTCACCGCGACCGGTGTCGTCGTCGCGACCGGAGCCGAGGGTGCGCCCGCGGTGACGGGTGCGTTCGTCCCGGCCGGGGTCTACACGCTCGCCGAGTCGGGAGGTCCCACGGGCTACGCGCAGACCGACCTCGCCTGCACGGGCGGTCAGTTCACCCCCGCGACCGGCGGCACTCCCGCCTCCGTGGCGGTGGCAGCGGGAGCCGACGTCGTCTGCACCTTCCGCAACGACGACATTGCGCCGACCCTGACGCTCGTCAAGAACGTCGCGAACAACGGCGTCGGCGTGCACGGGGCGACGGAATGGACCCTCTCCGCCTCCGGCGAGCTCGGATTCCAGGATGCTCTGACTACGGGGACCGCAACCACGGCCTCGACCGGCGCGAAGACGGTCAAGGCGGGCGTCGCATACCAGCTGTCGGAGCAGGGCCCGGCCGGCTACAACGCCGGGGCCTGGTCCTGCACGGCGGGTCAGCTCAACGCGGGTGCAGTGACCCTCGCGGTCGGACAGAACGCGGTCTGCCAGATCACCAACACGGCGGCACCCGCGAGCGGCGACTACACGAAGGAGGTCGTCTCGACCACCCAGATCGCTGACGGGCCGAACGCCGGCAAGTGGCAGATCACCTACAAGGTGACGGTCACGAACACGTCGGTCGCCTCGACCTTCGTGTACGACCTCGTCGACTCGCTGGAGTTCCCCGCGGAGATCGAGCCGCAGAGCGCCGTCGTGACGTCCGCACCCGCCGGCCTGACGCCGACGTTCGACACCACGACGTGGACCTCGCAGCTCGCGACCGACCGCGCGCTGCCGCAGAACACCGACGGCACGAACGCGACCGACGTCTACACGATCGTCGTGGTCGCCGCGATCCCGGACTTCCCGGGGGCCGACGACGACTGGCAGAGCTGCGCGGACGGCGGAGGCTTCCTCAACAGGGCCGTCCTGACGCACGACGACCGTTCGTCCGACCCCGAGACCGCCTGCTCGGAGCCGTCGTTCCCGACGATCCTCAAGACGGGCAAGACCTCGGTTCAGGATGCTGCCACCGGCGCATGGACGCTGTCGTACGACATCGTCGTGACCAACCCCGGTGACGTGGCGGTGCAGGCCGAGGTGACCGACGCCTTCCCGACCGCGCCCGCCGACTGGACGCTCACGGGCGACGCGTGGGGCGTGACGTCGGCCGACGTGACGCCGACGGCAGCCTCCTTCACGGCGGGCGGTCCGGCTCAGTCCATCTGGGCGGGCTCGCTCCCGGCGGGCGAGTCGTACACCTTCACGGTGACGGGCATCGTGACCCCGAGCGGCGACGCGACGGCGATCGGGCCCTGCGACGACGAAGAGGGCGGCCTCCTCAACACCGCCACGGTCTGGTCGGGTGAAGGCAGCGCCTCCGACGTCGGCTGCGCCGACACGGATGTCGCGACCGTCACGGTGACGAAGGACGCCAAGTCCGTCTCGCAGAACCCCGACGGCTCGTGGCTCGTCACCTACGTGGTGGCGGTCGAGAACCCGGCCCAGGACGACGCGCAGCTGACGGCGGTCTACGACCTCGTCGACGCGCCGCGCTTCGGCACCGGCATCACGCCGACCGGGCTGCGCTGGGCTCCCGCGGACTCGACGGGTGCGCCGACCGGTGCCTTCTCGGCATCCACGTCGACCTATCCCGTCGCGATCGCGAACGGCAAGCCGCTCGCAGACGGCGCTACCGACTACTACGTGGTCGAGGTGACGGCCGACATCGCGGCTGACGCGTGGGCCGAGGACGGGGGAGTCATCGGTCTCACCTGCCCGACGCCGGGCGAGGGCATCCCCGACCCGCAGGGCCTGCTGAACACGGCGACTGCGACGGCCGGCGACGACTCCGAGACAGGCTACGACTGCATCGTCCCGAACCTGCCGACGGTCACGAAGACGCCGGTGAGCGCGGTCAAGAACCCCGAACAGGATCCGGGCGACCCCGACCTGTGGCGCGTCAGCTACCTGCTGACGGTCACGCCGCACGGCACCGACACGCACTACGACCTGGCTGACGTCCCCGGCTTCGCCACCGGCGTGAACCTGGTGTCGGGTACGGCGGTTCGGATCGACACCGATCCCGACGGCACCCCGGTCAGCGACATCCCGAGCGACGGCACGCCGTTCGTGACGGGCGTCGCGCTGGGCGGATCGGACGAGCCGCACGAGTGGCTCGTGACGTGGCTCGTGGAGATCCCGAACCAGATCCCGCCCGCTCTGCGGGACTGCACCGAGGGTGGCACCCAGGGCCACGGGTTCTACAACGCGGCGACCCTGACGGTCTCGGACGTCGAGCAGAACGCCGACACGTGCGTGAACATCGAGGAGAAGGTCTACCCGGACGTCACGAAGACGGCCACCGGCCTGTCGCGCGACCCTGACACCAAGATCTGGGAGATCACGTACAGCATCGTGGTGACGCTCCCCGACTCGGAGGACGTCGACGGTGAGGGCGACTCGCTCAACCCGGGCAACCTCTCGGCGAAGTACGACCTCGTGGAGGCTCTCGAGTTCGGCGACATCGACCTGCTCGATGCGGCCTGGACCGGTCACGACTCGGGCTCGTTCGGGGCCGGCGCCACCACGGCGTCGCTCGCGAACAACGAGCCGATCGCGGCGGGTGCGACGCACACGTACACCGTGAAGGTGCACGCGCGCATCCAGCCGGGCGACCTCGTGAACCACACGGTCGGCTGCGAGACGCAGTCCCGTCAGACGGCGGTGGGCTTCTTCAACAAGGTGACGCTCACGTCCGACGACGCGCTCCCGGTCGTGCGGGAGGCGTGCACCGAGCCGTCCTACCCGAAGATCACCAAGGTCGCCCAGCCGGTCGAGCGAGTCGACGGTGGCCTGCAGCGGATCAGCTATCTGATCAGAGTGAAGGCCGACCCGGCGGTGGACGGCAAGCCCGTGACCAACGTCATCTACTCGCTCAGCGAGCAGCCGGATCCGCTTCCGGCCGGCGTCGAGCGCGTGGGCGAGTGGCACGCCGAGAAGGTCGGCGACGGCCCCACGCCGTCGCAGGACACCTGGAACGGCGTCGGCCCGTGGCTCGTGAAGAACATCGCGGGCTTCAGCGCGGCCGACCGCAGCGCCGGACGTCTCGAGCACGTCTACCGCGTATGGGCCGACGTGAAGGTGACGGCGGCTCCGACGCCGGACCAGCTCGAAGGACTGGATGACTGCAACGCGACCTTCAGCGGCTTCCCGCTGTGGAACCGGGTGCAGCTCTCCTCGGGCGAGTACTCCGACACGGGCGTCGACTGCACGGAGGTGAACTACGACGACGTCAGCATCACCAAGACCGCACTCCTGCCGCTCACGGGCGACGGGACCACGCGCGAGACCTCGGTGCAGCCGAACGACGTGTTCGACTACGTGCTGACGGTGACCAACAACGGCACCGCGCCCGCGACGCACGTGCGGGTGACCGACACGTCGATCAACCAGCGACTCGGCCTCCTGGCGCTCGCGGTCGCGGGCGGACACACCTACACGGGCGGCATCCTTCCCGCGGCATCCGGTCACGGGATCGATCTGACGCTCACCGACACGCTCGCCGTCGGAGCATCGTTCACGGTCACGATCCAGGTGAAGTTCCTGCCGTCACCGACGCCGGACGTCTCGCTCATCCCGGGTGCCGAGCCGCCCGCGCTTCCCGACCCGCTCGAGAAGCTCGACAACACGGCATGCGTCGCAGCGGACTTCGACACCGATCCCGACAACAACTGCGCCGACGCGTCGGTCCCGACGCGCGACATCACGGCGACGCTCTACGCCACCTGCGTCAGCGATGCACCGCTGCTGTCGTGGGAGCTGAAGAAGTCGTCGCTCGTCGCAGGGCTGCCGGCCAAGATGACGTGGACGCCCGACAGCGGCTCCGCGACGACGGATCCGGCCAGCGTCGTGCTCGAGCAGCCGAACGCCTCGGATCCGACGTGGTCGGACACCATCGGGTGGCCGGGTGCGGAGTTCACTCCGTCGGGCGTCGCGATCGATTACCCGGGCTGGCGTGCGCTGCGTGCGTCGGACTACGCGCCGGGCGGCGGGTACTACCTGCCGGGCACGACCACGGTCATGACGCCGGCTCAGGAGGCGAACAACGTCTTCAACGGCCTGATCCTGGACGACTCCGAGCTCGACTACGCGTGGCGCGGCAACACGACGATCACCTTCAGCGTCAACCCGACGCTGGTGTTCCACGCGTCGTATCCGCCGGCGACGCCCGAGTGCTTCTCGGCGCGCCACACCGAGCTCGACATCCAGAAGACGGCGAGCGTCGAGAAGACCGAGCCCGGCAAGTCCTTCACGTACTCGATCGACGTCGCGAACGTGAGCGCGGACAGCGCGGCATCCAACGTCGTCGTGACCGATGCGATCCCGAAGGACATCAAGGTCACGAACGTGACGTGGGCAGGCAAGGGCGACGGAGCGACGTTCCCGAACTGGACCACCTGCGCAGTGACGGGACAGGATGCCTCGGGCTTCGGCGGAACGCTGACCTGCAGCCTGTTCGGCCCGCTGCAGCCGGCGGACTCCACGGACGGCGCCAAGGCCGCGCCGCGGATCACCCTCACCGCGAGCGTGAACCCGGCCTCCAAGGCGAGCGTCATCACCAATGTGGCGGTCGTCGACTACACCACCTTCGGCGACCCGGACGACCCCGGCCGCGACGCGGACGACGCGACAGTGCTGCTGTCGGGTCTCCCGGTCACGGGCGGCGGGGCCGCCTGGCCCCTCGCGATGCTGGGCTTCCTCGCCCTCCTGGGCGGCGTCACTGCCCTGGTCGTGATGCGGCGACGCAAGGGGGAGGCGAAGGCCGACCTCTGACCGACCGGAGGGAGGGCACCTCGCCCGCTCTCCCTCCGCCGGTCGCCTGACTGACTGACCACAGCCGGCGTATTCCGTTCCCGGTTGACGCCGGCTGTGGTTATCGGCCGTTCACCCAGGTTGTTGTCATCCCGTTACTTGACGAGTGTCGATCCCAGGTTTACGGTCACCTGAGGGGCAGTACACCGCGCTGAATGTCTGGGGAGAGATTCACCGGCGCGGGACATGCGTCTTGGGGAGCCTCACTTGGGGTTCGCTTTTTGTCGTTGTCGACGAAGGTGAAAGATGTCTGGCACTTGGGGTGCGTCCGATTCCGGGCGCAAGGGGATTCGTCGGAACATTCGAGAGGAGCGCGAGCGTCAGCGGAAGCTGTCGCTGCGTCACCGGTGGTACAGCGGAGCGGTCGCGGTAGCGGTCTCCGCGGCGCTGCTGGTGTCCGGCATGACGCCGGCCTCGGCCTACGCGGACGAGACCACGCCATCCGACACGACGGCGACAGACACGACGACGGATGCCTCGACCCCCGCGCCGACCGATCCGGCCACGCCGACCGATCCGGCCGCGCCGAGCGCGCCGACCGCGCCGAGCGCGCCGGTCGCGACGCCTGAGGCGACACCGAGCCCGACGCCGACGACTCCGGCGAAGGATACGTCCAAGAACAGCACGCAGACAGTGAAGCAGGATGCGGCAACCGCGCCGCTGGCTGTCGACACGAGCGCCGCTCTGCTCGCCGCGTCGTGCGCGAGCCCCTTCGGCGGATTCGAGATCGACGGCGACTATGCGCCCGGCACCTGTGGCGGCATCGACTGGGGGAGCGGCGTCGGCACGTCGACCGCGACCGTCGGCACGTATCAGGTCGTGAAGGACAACTCCGACCCCTCGACGTGGACGAGCACGGGCGGCACCCCGCCCAAGGTGGACTTCATCCGGGTCTACACCTACTCCCACATCGTCGGCGGCCAGTACTACCTGTACGTCGGCTGGGACCGCGAGCACACCTCGGGCACGGGCGGCTACGCGATCGAGGTCACGAACGCCGGCACCAGCGTCGGCGCGGACGGCACTCCGCGCCCGAACCGCACCAACGGTGGCGCCGTCTTCTACATCACGACTCAGGGCAGCGCGCCGCCGATCCTGCTGCAGTCGTGCGTCTACACGAACGCAGGCAACTACCCGGGCACCTGCTCGTCGGGGACGGGAGGCTTCATCGGAGCCGTCAGCACCGCTGATCTCACCAACCCCGCGGGCGAGGCCGTCGAGGCGGGCGGCTTCTTCGAGATCGGCATGAACGTCACCGCGCTGACGAACGGTCAGGTCACCCCGGGATGCCCCGGCGCTGCCGCGGCAACCGCCTACATGCGCTCGTTCACCGGCAACAACTTCGGCCCCACCGGCAACCTCAAGGGCTGGGTCGGACCGGCACAGGTGGTGGCACCCTCGACCTGCGGATCCCTCACGATCGAGAAGAAGAACGAGGCGGGCGCCTATCTCGCGGGCGCGCAGTTCACGGTGACCCCGAACCCGACGACCGGAGCCGGAAGCGCGTCGGTGACCACCGACGCGACGGGGAAGATCGTCTTCTCCGCCAACGTGAAGCCGGGCACATACACTGTGACGGAGACCGTGGCGCCTCCCGGCTACGTACTGCCGTCCCCCAACACTCAGACCGTCACGATCGGTTCGCTCGAATCCAAGACGCTGACCTTCGTCGATCCGCTCGGCAGCGTCACGTGGCTCAAGAAGGACGACGTCGGCAACCTCCTCGGCGGGGCGACCTTCCAGGTCGCCGCGACCGGTGGTGCCGCGGCCGCGGCCCCCTGGGCGGCGAGCTTCCCGAAGACCGTCGTCGACAACGGCGCCAATGACGCCGACCCGGTGGCCGGGCAGTTCAAGCTCACCGGCCTTCCGCTCGGCTCGTACACCGTCAAGGAGACGGCGGCGCCTGCTGGCTACGTGCTCGATTCCACGACGAAGTCGTTCGACATCACGAACGCGCTGTACAACGTCTCGATCACCGGCGCCTTCGTGAACATCCCGTACGCGACGATCACGCTGACCAAGCACTGGGTCAGCCCCTTCACCGGTGACACGGCGCAGCTCTCGATCGGCGGCGCCGCGACGAAGACGGGCACCTCGACGGCCCCCACCGACGGCCCTGTCATCTCCGTCAGCGTCGCCCCCGGGTCGAGCCTCACGCTCGCCGAGGTGCTCGGTGCCCAGAACACGGGCCTCTACACGTCGAGCCTCTCGTGCGTCGGTGCCACTGTCTCGGGCAACACCGGCACGGGCGGTTCCATCACGGTTCCCGCCTACCCGGCCTCGAAGGCCGGCGTGCAGTGCACGTTCACGAACACGGCAGTCCAGAAGACCATCACGGTCAAGAAGAAGTGGGTGGATGCCGTCGTCGGCGACAAGGCCGTCGTCCACGCAGGCGCCAACCAGAACACGTCGACCGCAACGCAGGCGAACCTCGATGACGCGGCGCACGTCGCGACCATCACGGTGCGCGTCGGCGACACGGTGAACCTCGGTGAGTCGCTGGCCGGCAACGTCGGCACCTACGGCTCCGCCTATTCCTGCACCGACCAGGCGGGCACGAACGGCACGGCCCTTTCGTTCGACTACAAGGTGCCGAACCAGGACGTCACCTGCACCTTCACAAATACAGGACAGCGCGCCACCGTCAAGCTTCAGAAGAACTGGGTCGGCGCTTTCGCCGGTGACCAGGCTCACCTCGCCATCGCCGGTCCGGCAACGGATGCCGACACATCGGTGGCCTCGGGCGTCGACGGCGTGGACGACACGTTCTCCCAGGTGAGCGTCCACGTCGGCGAGAAGGTGACGCTCTCGGAGTCGATCGTGGACGCCGAGAACACGGGCCGCTACACCTCGACGTGGTCGTGCGACAACGGCACGAGCGGCACGGGGCGCAGCATCCCGCAGCTCACCGTCACCGCCTCGATCACCTGCACCATCACGAACACGGCCAAGACGATCAACGTCTCGGTCGGCAAGGTGTGGAAGAACGCGTTCCAGGGCGACAGCGCGTCGCTCTCGGTGAACGGCCAGAGCGCCACCACGACGGCTGACGGCTCCGCGACGCAGACGGTTCCCGGTGTGGTCGTCAAGAAGGTGCGCGTCGGTGAGCAGGTGACGGTGGCCGAGGTCCTCGGCCAGAACAACGTCGGCACCTACACCACCGCGATCGACTGCACCAACGTCAGCGAGACCGTCACCGGCCGCACCGCTTCGTTCGACGCTCCTGACGGTGCCGACATCGTCTGCACGTACACGAACGAGGCCGTGACCCACCAGGTGACGCTCGTCAAGAAGTGGGTCAACGCGATCCAGGGCGACAAGGCCACGATCACGCTGAACGGCACGAGCAGCGAGTCGACGGCTGACGGGTCGGCCAGCTTCACCGACACGCCCAAGGCCGTGACGGTCACGGTGCGCCAGGGTGCGCAGATCCCGCTCTCCGAGGTGCTCCCCGGCACCAACGCCGGCACCTACGGCTCGGTCCTCACGTGTACTCCCGGCGCCTCGTTCACCGGCAGCGACCGCAGTCACACGCTGACGGTTCCGTCCTTCGACGTCACGTGTACGTACACCAACACGGCCAACACGGTCACGGTCTCGCTGACCAAGCACTGGGTGGATGCCTTCCCGACCGACGTCACGGGCCTCAACATCACCCGCGGCGCGCAGACGCTCACGACCGGCATCTCGACGGCGGGTGACACCCCCGACAAGACTATCTCGGCGGTGGTGCGCATCGGCGACAAGGTCGTGCTGTCCGAGGCGCTCGGCTCGACGAACATCGGCAGCTACGACACGACCTGGGCGTGCACCGGCGGCACCGCGCCGACGGCTGGACAGCTCGCGACCGGTGAACTCACGATCGCGGCGGGCGGCATCAGCTGCACCGTCACCAACACCGCCAAGAAGGTCACCGTCACGGTCGACAAGGTCTGGGTCAACGCCTTCGTCGGCGACGACGCCGTCATCACGGTGAACGGCACGTCGAACACCGCGGTGGCGACCTCATCCAACGCGACCAACGCCGCCGTCGTCACGAAGGTCGTGCGCATCGGCGACAACGTCGCGATCTCCGAGTCGCTCACGAGCAACACGGGTGTGTACGACGCGAAGTGGAAGTGCGGTCCCAACGGCGTGTACGCCGACGGCGGCAGCACGAGCTTCACGGCGACGACGAACGTCACCTGCACGATCCAGAACACCGCCCACGAGCGCGTCGTGAAGCTGCAGAAGCAGTGGGTCGACGCGATCTCGGGTGACACCGCATCGCTCTCCATCGCGGGCGGGGCGCCCGTCGTCAGCACGGCGAACGGCGTCAAGGGCTCGCAGGTCGACGGCACACACGTCGCGACGGCGAGTGTCCGGATCGGCGAGGTGATCAGCCTCGGCGAGGTGCTCGACGCGAAGAGCGGCAGCCAGTACTCCTCGAGCTACTCCTGCACTCCGGGCGGCGTCGTCGCCGGGGGAGCGGGCAGGAGCTTCTCGCTCACGGTCGCATCGGGTGAGGGCGACATCCTCTGCACCTTCACCAACGCCAACACGCAGGGCAAGATCACGCTCGAGAAGACCGTCGTCAACGACAACGGCGGCAAGGCGCTCGACACGGCATGGACGCTCAACGCCGCGGGCATCGTGACCGCCTCCGGCAAGGAAGGCGACGCCGCGGTCACGGGCGCATTCGTCCCGGCCGGGGTCTACTCCCTGACCGAGACGAACGGTCCCGCGGGCTACACGCAGACGGGCCTCGACTGCACGGGCGGCACGTTCACTCCGGCGGCCGGCGGCCAGCCCGCGAAGGTGGCGGTGGATGCCGCATCCACCGTGGTCTGCACGTTCACCAACAACGACGTCGCGCCCACGCTGAAGCTCGTCAAGAACGTCGACAACACGGGCGGCGGGGTCAGCGGTGCGACCGCATGGACTCTGACCGCGGCGGGTCCCACCGCGTGGAACGGCACGACGGCGGGATCGGCGGCCCAGGCCTCGACCTCGGCGCAGTCCGTGAACGCCAACGCGGCATACGCCCTGAGCGAGTCCGGCCCGGCCGGCTACACGGCGGGCACGTGGTCGTGTGACACGCAGGGCGTGCTGCAGGGCAGCACCGTGACGCTGCCGCTCGCGGCCAACGTCTCCTGCCAGATCACGAACACGGCCATCCCGGCGACCGGGACCATCGACAAGACCGTCACGAGCATCTCTCAGAATGCCTCGGGCGTCTGGGAGATCGTCTACGCGATCACCGTCACGAACACGTCGGTCGCGTCGACCCTGACGTACGACCTCGCCGACACCCTGAAGTTCGGTGCGGGCGCGCAGGGGATGGATGCCTCGTGGTCGGGCCCCGCACCCGCGAGCACGCCGACGAGCTTCAACACCTCGACGTGGTCGGCCCAGATCGCCTCCGGCGCAACCCTGCCTCAGGACGGAACCGGCCACGCGACGCACGTCTACACCGTGACGGCCCACGCCACGATCGCGACCTTCCCGACCGCGCAGGACACGTGGCAGGACTGCACGCTGCAGGACGGCGAGAAGGGCACCGGGTTCCTGAACTCGGCCACCCTGACGGTGAACGGCAAGAGCTCGGACGACACCGCCTGCGACCAGCCGGAGTTCCCGCACGTCGTGAAGACAGCGTCGAACCCCGTGCAGGGCGCCGACGGCAACTGGACCGTGACCTACACGATCGACGTCACGACGACGGGAGCTGCCGGAGACCCGGCCGTCTACACCGTCGTGAAGGACGCCCTTCCCGGAGCGCCGGCCGACTGGTCGCTCGTGGGCGGCGCGTGGCACGTCGTGAGCGGCGCGAACACGCCGACGCTGAGCGCGGACTTCGGCCCGGGTGACGCACAGCTGTTCGCGGGCCTCATCCCGGCTGGATCGCACTACACCTACACGGTGACCGGTGTCCTCGACCCGACAGCAGCTGCGTCGTCGATCGACTGCGCCTCGGAAGACGGCGGGCTCCTCAACCGGGCCGTCGTCGCCTCCGGCGCGGCGACCGATCAGAGCGAGGTGTGCGTGAGCACCGACCTCCCACCGGTCGACGTCAACAAGGACGCGCTGTCGGTCAGCGAGAACGCGGACGGCACGTGGCTCGTGCGCTACCTCGTGTCGGTCACGAACCACGACGCCTCGCGTGTGGCCGTGTACGACCTGACGGACGCGCCGCTCTTCGGCGCCGGCATCACCGGCACCCCGAGCTGGGCCGTGTCGAACTCCTCGGGTGTCGCGCAGGGACCGTTCTCGACGGGCACACCGCTCGCAGATGACAAGACGCTGGCCCCGCTGGGCGTCGACCACTACGTCGTCCAGGTCAACGCCACGATCCCCGCCTCCGCGTGGACCGCGGGCCAGGGGACAGTCCTCGGGCTTCCCTGCCCCACAGGCGAGGCCCGGTCGGGTGGTCTGCTGAACGAGGCGATCGCCGTGGCCGGTGGAATCACCGACACCGACACCGCCTGCACGCAGCCCGGCCTGCCGACGGTCGTGAAGACGCCGCAGAGCGCGCTCCAGCAGGCCGACCCGTCGGTCTGGAAGGTGTCGTACCTCATCACGGTGACGCCGCACGGCACTGACACGTTCTACGACCTCAACGACGTTCCGGGCTTCGCGTCCGGGGTGAACGTGGTCTCGGGAACGGCGCAGCGCGTCGACACCGACCCTGACGGCGCGGTCGTCCCGAACATCCCGTCGAACGGCGACCCGTTCGTCACGGGTGTGGCCCTCGGGGGATCAGATGCTCCGCACCAGTGGCTCGTGACGTGGACGGTCCGCATCCCGGCGCAGATCCCGCCGGCGACGCGGGACTGCGGCGAGACGCCGACGGCCGGAAACGGGTTCTTCAACGAGGCGGTGCTCACGGTGTCTGGTGTCGACCAGAACTCGGACACCTGCATCCCGGTGAAGGAGAAGGTGTACCCCGACGTCACCAAGACGGTCACGGGCCTGACGCGCGACCCCGACACGAAGGTGTGGGAGATCACGTACAAGATCGACGTGACTCTCGCGGCGAACCCCGACAACCTGTCGGGCGAGTACAACCTCGTGGAGGAGCTCGAGTTCGGCAACATCGAGGTGCAGGATGCCTCGTGGTCGGGCCACCGCACCGGGTCGTTCACGGCCGGGGCGACCCCCGGCAGCGTCCAGCCTGCGACGCTCGCGAACAACGAGCCGATCGCCTCGGGCGGGACGCACACCTACAACGTGGTGGTGCACGCGACCCTCGAGCCGGGCGACCTGGTGAACCACACGGCCGGCTGCGACACGCAGACGCGCTCGACGGAGGTGGGCTTCTTCAACAAGGTGACGCTGTCCTCGGATGACGCCACGCCGATCGTCCGCGAGGTCTGCACGCCGCCGGTGTACCCGAGCGTCACGAAGTCGGCACCGAACCTGACGACGGCACCGAGCGGCAAGCAGCGTCTCGAGTACCTCATCACGGTGACATCGCCGGATCCCGCGGCAGGTAACCCTGTGACCAACGTCATCTACCGGCTCGAAGAGCACCCGGACGCGCTGCCCGCGGGCGTCGCGCCGGCCGGTGACTGGCAGGTCGAGGCGGTGGGCTCCGACACGCCGACGCCGACGCAGTCGAGCTTCAACGGAACCGGCACGTGGCTGATCCGGGCGCTCGGCGTCTTCTCGGCCGCGGACCGCACGGCGGGCCACCTCACGCACACCTTCCGGGTGTGGCGCGATGTGACCGTCACCTCGGTGCCGGACAGCGACGAGCTGAGGCCCTGCGCCGAGGGGAGCCAGGGCATCCCGGTGTGGAACACGGTCGTGCTGAGCTCGGGTGAGTTCGTGAAGAACGCTGAGGCGTGCGACGAGCTGCAGTTCGACGACGTCAGCATCGAGAAGACGGGCGTCCTGCCTGAGGGTGAGGACAACGTCGAACCCGGCGACACCTTCGACTACCAGCTCACGGTGACCAACCACGGCACACGGGCGGCGAGCATGGTGCACGTCTTCGACGATTCGCTCAGCGTGGCGCCCTATGCCGATCGGATCGCCTTCAACTC
Source organism: Microbacterium sp. AZCO (assembly GCF_039614715.1). GTDB lineage: Bacteria > Actinomycetota > Actinomycetes > Actinomycetales > Microbacteriaceae > Microbacterium. Next base: position 4,228,614 of record NZ_CP154857.1, read on the forward strand.
GGTGACGGTCGATCCGAACACGCTGAAGGTGGTGGACGACGAGTCCGACCTCTTCAACAACATCGTCGATTTCAAGCTGGAGACGTTGGGAGCCGGTGAGACCGCGACGATCACGATCGAGGCCGAGTTCTTCGCGCCGCCGGACACGGACGCAACGGATCTCGAGCAGCTGCCCGACCCGATCAGCAGCCTGGTGAACACTGCGTGCGTCGAGACGCTCCTCGACCCGATCGACGGCGCGAGCGGCGGGAACAACTGCGACGACGAAACCATCCCGGTGCACGACATGACCGCGGCGGTGTATGTGAGCTGCGTGAGTGACACCGCGCAGCTGACCTTCCTCGTGAAGACGTCGGGCGCGCTCGCGAACCAGCCCGTCACGGGCACGTGGGTGACCGACGAGGAGCCGACGGTGGAGGGCCACACGGTCAACGTCGCTCCGTTCTTTGCGGGCGTCACCGGATACCAGCAGACGATTCCCTGGCCGGGTGCGAAGTTCACGGCCGACGGGGTCGCGATCGACTACCCGGGATGGCGTCCGCTGCGGGCGAGCGACTACACGCCCGACGGGCAGTACATCGATCCCGCGGACGGCCTGCCGATGACGGCGGATGAGATCCCGGCGAAGGTCTACAACGGACTGATCCTCGACAACGCCGAGCCTGACTACGCCTGGCGCGGTGCATCGACGATCACGTTCGAGGTCAACCCGGTGATCGCCTTCGACGTGGAGTACCCCGGTCCGGAGCTCGGCTGCGTCCAGGCGCGTCACAGCAACGTCGAGATCGACAAGAACGCCAGCGTCGCCAACACGGCGCCGGGCAACTCGTTCGACTACACGCTCGCGGTGAAGAACGTGACGGATGACTCGGCAGCCGACGGCGTGGTCGTGACGGACGCGATCCCGACCGACCTGAAGATCACGAACGTGACGTGGACCGGCAAGGGCGACACCTCGGTGTTCCCGAACTGGAAGGACTGCGCGGTGGCGGGTCAGAACGGCGCGGGCTACGGCGGAACGCTCACCTGCCACCTGTTCGGTCCGCTCCAGCCGGGTCAATCGGCTCCGACGATCACGCTGGCGGCGTACGTGAACCCGTCGTCGACGGCGACGAAGATCGACAACGTCGGTGTCGTCGAGTACCACACGTTCGACGACGCGAGTGACACTGGTCGAGATGCCGACAGCGCGACCGTCCTCCTGACGCCGCTCGCGATCACGGGCGGAACGCTCGGGATCTGGGCACTGTGGGCAGGCCTTGCGGCCGTGCTCGGTGGGTTCACGCTCCTCTACGTCAACCGCCGTCGTCGGAAGACAGCAGGGAGCTCGGCGGAGTAGCCCCCGACTCCGCGAAACAGCACGAGGGGCTCGCCGACCCGGTCGGTGAGCCCCTCGTGCGCGTCCTCACCCTGAATGGATGCTCCGATTTCCCTGAGTGCGACCTGAGCGACTAGTCTGCTCAGGCGATGATCGCGGCGCCTACCCGAAGGGCGCCCTCACGTTCCGTTCCTGGGGGTTCGGAGAGCACTCGATCGTCGCGAGCAGCGCCCACCCGAGGGCGCTGAGGGTCGGTGCGCTCTCCGCACCGTTTGGGGAAGGAAACGCGTGCCTGAAGTGCGCATCAAGAAGAGGTTCTCCGCGCTCGCCGGAGCCGTCCTCGCAGCCGCTCTCGTCATCGCTCCGCTGACCGCGGCAGGCGCCTCCGCCGCCGCGCCGGTGCTCGGAACCGTGGGGACCATCGAGGCCGCCACCTCCGACGGCAATCACGAGTCCTACTGGCAGGCGCGATACGCCTCGTACAACGCGACGTGCTACAAGCACTCGCTCACCGAGTCCACCGTGCACGGTGCCGTCACGGATGGCGGCAAGACGGTCACGCTGGCGCCGTTCCAGAGCTCGTGGCCGGGCAATGGCTGGGCAGCGCTGATCGTCAACAGCGGAACGAGCAACAACGTCATCGTGAAGCCCGTCGCGGGCATCGCCTACGCATCACCGGTGAACAACGGCGGACAGCAGGCGACCGTCTCGCACTGGATCGTCTGCAAGGGCACGCTCCCCACACCGCCGAGCGTCGTCACGCCGTCCCTGACTTTCACTCCGGCGAGCTGCCTGGCCGCCGGTGCCATCGTGTTCGGTCAGAACGTCGTCTGGTCGTCCGTGAAGAACGCCGATGGAACCACCACCTGGACGGCCTCGCCGAAGGCGGGCACCGTGTTCCCGGCGAACGTGACGACGAGCTGGACGGTCCCCGACCTCACGAAGCTCTCGATCGACCTCGAGGGGTGCCGGCCGACGCAGCCCTCGGCGGACGAGTCCGAGACCGTGAAGACGACGTTCGTCTGCGCGCCTCCGCTCGCCACGATCACGACGACGACCACGAAGACGCCCTACGACGTCTGGGACACGACGCTCCACAAGTGGGTCGCGGGCACCGCGACGTCGAGCGATGTGGTCACCACGCGTCCGCTGACCGCGGACGAGCAGGCCACGTGCGAGCCCGAGGAGCCCGAGCTGCCGACCACGACGGTCGACACGAAGCCCTGGGTCGACGGCAGCTGGAAGTGCGGTGACACCACTGTGCTCCAGACCCGCGAGGTCATCACGACGGTGACGCCGACGGAGGGCGAGCCGACCGTCACGAAGACGTCCGAGCAGCAGACGCGCAAGCTCACGCAGTCGGAGATCGGGACGTGCCCGCTCGTCCCCGGCAAGATCCTCTCGGCGTGCGTCGGAGACGTTCCGTACCTCTCTTATAGCGTCGACCTTCCCGAGGGCTTCGTGGCGAGCAGCGAGAAGCCCGTCACGATCACGTTCGTGAACGGTCACGGCGGCGAGGACTACGTCGTCACCGGGCAGCCGCTGAGCGGCAAGCTCCTGTGGCCCGGCGCCTCCGACGCCGAGCCGAAGATGTGGCCGGGCTGGGATCTGGTCGACGGCCAGTACGTGGAGACCTCGGGCAACTACGCCTGGACGCGCCTGAAGGACGTCGTGGTGAAGTTCAGGGTCAACCCCGAGTACGAGACGACCGTCACGTACCCCGAGGCGACCGCGGAGTGCGCGAACCCGGCCCTCACGTCGGTCACGCCCGACGACCCGACCGACCCGACCGACCCGACCGGCGACCCCACGGACCCCTCCGACCCGGCTCCGGCGCCGTCGGTCACGCCGACGCCGGCTTCGGCATCCACGGATAACACGCTCGCCATCACCGGCGGCACGATCCAGCTCGGGGCCCTCGGTCTCGGGGCGCTCGCGGTCCTCGCGGGCGTCGGCATGACAATCGTCTCGGTGCGCCGCTCACGCAAGGCGTGATGGCCTGAAACGCCAGGGGAGGGGCGGTCGCGCGAAGCGCGACC